>DASQFI010000059.1:0-303774 GCA_035633215.1 Vicinamibacterales bacterium
GCATCAGACGACACCGGGATATCAAATTGGTGGCCGCGCGAAAAAAAAGCAGCGGTCTCACGATTCCAAAAACGCCGCAGCGTCACGCGGTTCCTTGCGGTTCCCTATTGACGTTTCCTGGCAAAAAAATACAGCCCGCCCGGCTGCGCCCCATCCTCCTCGAGCGTCATACCGCTCTGCTCCAGCAGCGCGCGCCACTTTGCCGGATCCTGCGGCGGATGGTGCGCCAACGCGTGGGGCGACGTGAGCTTCACCACCCAGTCGACGTTGACGATCGTCAGCAGGAACTCGCCGCGCGGCTTGAGCACCCGCGCGACCTCCGCCAGGGCTTTGACGATGCCTTCGCGGTTGAGGTGATCGATGGCCGCGACGCTCACGACCGCGTCGAACTCGCCATCCTTGAATGGCAGGTCGCGGAGGTCACCGGTGCGCGCGTCGGCGCGGTCGGCGGCGCCGGCGATGCGCGCGTTGTTCATGAAGCGCTCGGGCGTGTTGCCATCGATGCCCCAGTACCCGGAGTAGATGTCGAGTCCGACCACCGTGGCCTTCGGGCGTGTGAGCAACACGCCAACAGCCGCCCGGCCGGAACCGGCTCCCGCATCCAGCACGTGCCCGGCGCCTGACGCGAGGAAGCGCGGTGTGGGCGGCTCGACCGGCAAGTTGAGCCGGAACACCAGCTGGGAGCTGAGAAAGCCGGCGACGGACCAGACCGCGACGAGAGCCGCCAGCGCGGTGAGCCAGCGCGGCCACCCACGCCAGAGCGCGAGGGCGATGAACGCGCCGGAGAGACCGAGTGGAATCAGATGACCGCTGGTGATCAGCCAGCTGTAGCCGAAGTCGTACGGTGAGAACATGGCGTGAGGGTACTTCACGGTCCCTGAATGGATCGTGAAGAGACCGTTCAGCCGCCGTTCAGCTTTGTTTGGGCTATAAACGATTCAACGCACGTGCGAGTGCTCATCGTCGAAGACGAGCCGGCATTGTCGCAGCAGCTCGTGGCGGCCGTCCGCGACGCGGGATACGCCGTCGATGCGGCCGCCGATGGCGAGCGTGCCGACTTCCTCGTGCGTACCGAGAGCTATGACGCGGTGTTGCTCGATCTGGGCC
The DNA here is from genome assembly GCA_035633215.1 of Vicinamibacterales bacterium. Lineage (GTDB taxonomy): Bacteria > Acidobacteriota > Vicinamibacteria > Vicinamibacterales > SCN-69-37 > DASQFI01. Next base: position 1,108 of record DASQFI010000059.1, read on the forward strand.
TTCCCCGCCTCGATGGGTTGACGCTGTTGCGCGGCTGGAGGGAGTCCGGGCTGGGCGTGCCCGTCCTGGTGCTGACCGCGCGCGGCAGCTGGCACGAGACCGTCGACGGGATCGACTCGGGCGCCGACGACTACGTCGCGAAACCGTTCCGCCTCGAGGAAGTGCTCGCCCGTCTCCGCGGTCTGATCCGTCGCGCGAGCGGGCAGCCCTATCAGGTGTTGCGCTGCGGCGGCGTCACGCTCGATGCGCGACTGGCGCGCGTGACCCGCGACGGCATGGCAGTCAAGCTCACGAGCCACGAATTCCGCGTGCTCGCCTATCTGATGCACCATCGCGACCGCGTCGTGCCGCAGGGCGAGCTGACCGAACACATCTATGCGCAGGATTTCGATCGCGATTCGAACACCGTGGAGGTGTTCGTCGCGCGATTGCGGCGGAAGCTTGGCGCGTCGGTCATCGAGACCGTACGCGGCCTGGGATACCGGCTCGGCGCCTGATGCTGTCGCTCCGCGCGCACGTTCTGCTCGGTGCCATCCTCTGGACCATCGGTCTCGTGGTCGTCTCCTGGGCCGGACTGGCGCTGGTCTTTCAGTATTTTCCCCACATGCCTTTCCTCGGCCGGGCGGGCGCCATCCATGTCTGGGTGTTTCACACGGGCACCGCCATCACGCTCGCGCTGCTGTTCATGATCGCCGGCATCTTCCAGGTGCGCCACGGACTGTCGGGGATCACGCGGCTGCGCGCGCGTCTCGGCGCGGTGCACGAAGGGCGTGAAGACCGCGTCGAGGGACGCTACGTCCGCGAAGTCCAGCCGCTGGTCGACGACTTGAATGCTCTGCTCGACCACCGCGAGCAAGCCGTCAAGCGCGCGATCGCCAAGGCGGGAGATCTCGCGCATGGACTCAAGACCCCGCTTGCCGTGCTGGCGCGGGAGGCGGAGCGTGCCAGCGGCGCCGGTCACACCGATCTGGCAGAGGCGATGACCCAGCAGGTCGAGCGGATGCGCCGGCAGATCGACTACCACCTGGCGCACGCGCGGGCGGCGGCGTCGGGGGCGACCTCCGGCGCGCGGTGCTCGATCAAGGAATCAGCCGACGCTCTCGCACGGACGCTGCTTCGTCTGCACGCGGACCGGCAGCTCTTGATCGACGTGCGCGCCTCGCCATCGCACGTCGCGCGCGTGCAGCGGGAGGATCTCGACGAGCTGCTCGGCAATCTTCTCGACAATGCCTGCAAGTGGACGCGCACACGGGTCCTCGTCGATTCGGCCGAGACCGACGGCGAGGTGGCGATCACGATCGACGACAATGGGCCGGGGCTGGCCGGAGACCTTCGAGAGGCGGTGATCCAACGGGGCGTGCGAGCGGACGAACGGTCGGCAGGCACGGGATTTGGCCTGGCGATCGTGCGCGACCTTGCGGAGATCTATCGGGGATCAATCAGGTTGGAGGACTCGCCGCTGGGGGGACTGCGGGCAAGGCTGACGCTGCCTTCCAACTAGTCTTGGTGTCGCTTGCGAAAGGGAGCATCATGCACGAATACATCGAAATCCAGTTCAAGAAAAAGAACAAACCGCTCCGCGTGAAGCGCCAGCTTCAAGGCGGCATTGAGTTCGACGAAAGCGATCCCCTGGAACGAACACTCGGCATCGAGTTCAACCACGACAACGAGATCACCCGGATACGGATGGACAGCATCCGCCGGATTCACGGGTGGGAACCTGGTCAGTTCAAGTTGCTGATGTCGGTGGAGGACGGCTCAATCGTGCTTCGCGGGGTGAACGAGCATTCGCTGCCCGAGGGACGATATCGAATCGGCGTGCAAATCGAGGAAGCGAAAACGAAGAGGGCTGTGACAGCCGCGGTCGATCACGATGACCACGCCGTCGTGGCGATCGACGTGGAGATGGACGAGCGGGCCGTCGAGGTGGACCTGGACGAGATCGATGATCAGATCGGCGTGGTCCTCGATAGTTCGAGCGTCGACGGCCTGGCGGCGGGCGACTGGCTGGCTGACACGTCGTTTCGCGCCACGCGGCAGGCCTGCCTGCTGAATCTCCTGGCTTTCTTGCGCACTCGGCCGACGCTGACGTCGCCGCTGGTGTCGCAGGTGCATGAAGTGTTCTTCGTGAGCAACGATCGGGTCTACGCCAAGGTCGATCGCGGTTTCCTTGACACGCTGCAAGGGCTGGCCGACGACCCGACTCGGCCCTTTTACGCTGAAGGCACGCCGCACTCGGAAGTTCACGGAAGGCTCTTGACGGCCCTGCCGGAATCTCCGGACACCCGTGCGCGTTTCGGAGGTCTCAAGAGCTTTCGGGCGGAGGGGAAACCGTCACTGCAGGCCGTGGTCGTCGTGCCTCCCGCGGATCTGCCCCACACCTACGCGGAATTCGATCTGGATCTGGGGAACCCGCTCCAGGACATCGTCGGGTTTTTCGTGCACATGGGCGAGCTCCTGGACGGCAAGCCCACGAATCACCTGGACATGAGGAAGGACCTCGTCAAGACGAAAGCCAAAGATTTCCTGTATTACACGGTGGTGCAGCCTTAGCAGGCCGCTGAAAAACGCGGCCTGAACTTCGAACTCAGAATTCCCCTCATACAATGCCCGCGGAGGAACCATGCAGACATCGAAACTGATCGCCGTCTTTGTGACGGTCCTGGCCGTTGGGGCCTTTGCCGGGGCGTCCGCGCAGTCCGGCCGGCGGTACGTCCAGCCGCGCACGGCCACGTCCACCGCGGCGCCCTTCAGCGGGGCCGTGCTCGTCGGCGACACGCTGTACCTCTCGGGCGCACTCGGCCTCGAAGCCAATCAGCAAGTGCCGGCCACCGTCGAAGCCGAGGCCACGAACGTGCTGGGCAATATCCAGAAAACGCTGGGCGAGGCTGGCATGACGATGGACGACCTCGTGTTCGTGCAGGTGTTCTGCGCCGACGTCGCGAACTACGACACGTTCAACAAGATCTACCGCGGGTTCTTCAAGCAGGAGTTCCCGGCGCGCGCGTTCCTCGGATCGGGCAAGCTGCTGTTCGGCGCACGCTTCGAAGTGCAGGGCATTGCGGTCAAGCGGCGATAGCCGGTCCGCGTCCGTCCTCTTCCACGCGGCGGGCCCGAATCCACGGCCTCACGCCGGGTCTGCCATTTGGCATTGTCGTATAATGCCATTTGGCAGGCTGACATGACCTCCACCGAATACCTCGTCGACGTGCTTGGAGGCGCGAGCGTGTTTGCCCGCGAGACCGCACCCACCGCGACGGAGTTGCGGGCGCGGATCCGGCGCGGACTTCCGTACCGCTCGCTCGAATCCGTTCGGGCGCGGCTCGGGCTATCCGTGCCGGAAGCCGCGAGCGTGCTCCACATGCCGCCCCGGACCCTTGCCCGGCGGCGGCACACTCGCAAGCTCGACGCCGACGAGTCGGATCGACTGTATCGACTCGCGCGTGTCGCGGCGCAGGCCTTCGCGGCGTTCGGGACGGAGGAGAAAGCCGCGACCTGGCTGCGCCGGCCCAATCGCGCGCTCAATGGCGAGCTTCCGATTCAGGTCCTCGACACCGACGTCGGTTCACGCCAGGTCGAGGACCTTCTTGGACGGATCGAGCACGGAGTGGTGAGTTAGCGTCTGTGCGCGTCTGGCGCATCGCCCGCAAGGCGCACGCCTCATTCGACGGCGAGGGCGGGCGACGCTACGGAAGCCGCTGGACGTCGAGGGGACGGGCGGCCATCTTCACATCTGCGACGTTGTCGCTTGCCGCGCTGGAACGATTCGTCCATACAGATCCGGATCTCGATGCTCCTGATCTCGTCGCGATCGCCGTCGACATCGATCCCGGCGTCGGCATCGAGTCCGTTTCCCCAGCCGATCTCCCAGCCGGCTGGCGCACGTACCCCGCCCCGCCGGCGATCGCCGCGCTCGGCGACCGTTGGCTGCGGGACTCCCGAACCGCCGTGTGGTCCGTGCCCTCCGTCGTCATTCCGCACGAGCGCAATTTCGTCCTCAATCCCGCGCACGCGGAGTTTCGGAGGCTTGCCGTACAGCCAGCGCAGCCGTTCAGCTTCGATTCGAGGATGTGGAAGAGTCGGGGCACGGTGTGATGGCCGCCGAGCCTGAAGGCTGGTCCGACGGATGACATGGTCCGACGGATGAGCTTGTGCCCTCGTCGGGGCGCGCGTACAGTGACGCAGCCATGCCGACGACGGCCGAGGTCCTCGCGCGAACGCTTCACGAGGCAGGGATCCGGCGCATGTTCGGCCTGCCAGGCGGCGAGATTCTGGACTTCATGGAAGCCGCCCGGAAAGTCGGCATCGACTACCTCCTGACGCGCCACGAAGCCACCGCGTCGTTCATGGCCGACGTCACCGGACAGATCCAGCGCCGGCCCGGCGTCTGCGTGGCCACCCTGGGTCCCGGAGCCGTCAACATGACGCTCGGCGTTGCCAACGCGTATCTCGATCGATCTCCCCTCGTTGCGATTACCGCGACGCTTGCGCGATCCGCGGCACCGGTTGCCACGCATCAGGATCTCGATCTGAATGCGATCTATCGGCCCTTCACGAAGGTCGCCCTGACGCTGGACGGCGAAGACACCGAGGCCAAGGTGCAGCATGCGCTTGCGGCGGCGCTGGCGCCGCGCATGGGGCCGGTCCACCTGGCGTTGCCTAGTGACGTCGCGCGAGCTGAAGATCGCGTGGCCGGCCGGTTCTCCAGCGGCTTTGGGAGGGAGTACTTGCTGGAACCGGACGCGCTCACACGTGTCGCCGCCGAGTTGGCGCGCGCTCGTCGTCCCATCATCCTGCTCGGCCTGGACCTGAATCCGAAGGTCGATGCGCCGGCGGTTCGCGCATTCGTGGAGCGGCTGCGCCTGCCTGTTTTCGTCACGCCAAAAGCCAAGGGCATGCTGCCCGAAGACCATCCCTTGTTCTACGGGGTGTGCGGCGGCGTATCGGCTGATTCGACCGTACTCGAGTGCTTCAAGCGCGCGGACCTGCTTGTCGGCGTCGGCTTCGAGCCGGTCGAGTCGGACAAGGTGTGGCACCACACGAGCCGCCTGGTCTCGGTTGGCCCTGTGTCGATCGCGCATCGCGACTTCCGGCCGGCCGCCGAGGTCGTTGGAGACGTCCCTGCGCTGCTGTCCGAGCTCGGCGCGGCCGGACTCGGTCCGTTCGAGTGGACGCCAGACGACCGCGCCCGCTTTCGAGCCGATCTCGACGCGGCGCTGCGACCGAAGGCGCCCCCTCGGGGCCTCTCCGGCTACGAGCTGACGCGTCGGCTGCGCGAGCTGTTTCCGCGCGACACGGTCCTCGCCACCGACGTCGGCTCCGTGAAGATGATCACGTCACAGGCGTGGAGCGCGTACGAGCCGCTGACGTTCTTCGAGTCGAACGGTCTCTCGGCCATGAGCTACAGCTTCCCGGGCGCGATGGCGGCGCGGCTGCAGTTTCCGGATCGCCCGATTCTCTGCACGATTGGCGACGGCGGCTTCAGCATGACGCTCGGCGAAATCGAGACGTGCATTCGCGAGCGACTGCACTTCGTCACGGTCATCTACAACGACAGCAGCCTGAGCCTCATCGACGCCTCGCAGCAGCGGCGCGGATATCCGACGCTCGGCGTCCGCTACGGACCGGTGGATTTCGCCGCGGCCTCGGCCGGTCTCGGCGCCTGGGCGCGACGAGTGGAGACGATGGACCAGCTCGACACGGCCGTGCGCGAAGCGCTGAGCGTCGATCGGCCCGCGGTCATCGACGCCGTCGTCGATCCCGGGGAATACTTTCCGATCACATGAAGGAAATGAAGATAGTGAAGGACATGAAGTTGACGGACCTGATCTGAAGAACATGAAGGGAGCGTGAGAGACGATGAAGACCGCGAAGAAAGTGACGCTGCTGCTCGCGACCGTGCTTGCCGTGTCGGCGCTGACTGTGGCCGCGCGCGCGTGGCAGGCCGCGCAACCCACGTTCACACGCACCGTCCTGCAGGACCATCCGCTCACGATCAAGGACCGCCATGCCGTGATGTCGCGCTCCGACTTCCAGCCGGGCGCCGAGTCCGGAAGACACACGCACCCCGGCGAGGAAATCGGCTACATCCTCGAGGGCACGCTCGAGCTGACGATTGACGGCAAGGCGCCGCAGCGCCTGAAGGCCGGCGACGTCATCTTCATGCCCGCCGGCGCGGTGCACGCGGCCAAGAACGTCGGCACCGGGACGCTGCGCGTGCTGTCCACGTACGTGCTCGAGGTCGGCAAGCCGCTCGCGACGCCGGTGAAATAGGATTGCTTGCCGCGCCGAAGCTCGACGAGCGAAGGCGGAGTGCTTACGTGACGGCGAACGGTCGGGCTCCGCTGATCGTCGCGGTGCTGTTCAGTGTCGCGACGGCGCCTGTCCTGGCGCAGAGCCCGGTGTCCTTTCCAACCCAGGATGGTTGGACCATCCGCGCGGATTTGTATGGCACCGCCGATCGCGGCGTCGTCCTCATTCACGGCGGGCGGTTCACGAAGGAAAGCTGGCGCACGCAAGCCGACCAGCTGGTGAAGGCCGGTTTCCGGGTCCTGGCCATCGATCTGCGAGGGTTCGGCCTCTCAAAGGAGGGCCCGGCGGCGCTCAATCCCGGCTTCGGCTCGCCGCTCGACGCGCTCGCCGCCGTGCGCTATCTGCGAAAAGCGGGCGCGAAGACCGTGTCGATCGTCGGCGCGAGCATGGGCGCCGACGCGGCGGCGGGTGCGTCGATCGATTCGGCGCAGGGAGAGATCGATCGCCTCGTCCTGCTCGCGGGGTCGGCCGATGAGCCGGGCGAGAAGCTGAAGGGACGCAAGCTCTTCATCGTGGCCCGAGACGACGCCAACGCGGCGGGTCCGAGGCTTCCACGAATTCGGACGCAGTACGAACGATCACCCGGCCCCAAGGAACTGGTCGTGCTGGATGGCTCGGCGCACGCGCAGTTTCTGTTCGAAACGCCCCAGGCCGATCGATTGATGCGCGAGATACTGCGATTTCTGACCACGCCGTAGGCCGCAGCGAACCTCAGACGCCGGCTTTCACGCGCTCGGCGTCGACCTTCGCGGAGAGTTTCTTTCCCTCTTGCTCGGCGGCGGCATCGCCTTTCAGGTGACCGTCGATCAGGGTCAGGGTGAACTTGATCAACGGGCCGTCGCTCTGGACCTCGAAGAGCAGTTTGCCGCCTTCGATTTTGCCCTTGAGCGGCCACTGCTTCTCGGCGCTCGGGCCCGCCGTGCCGGTGAGCTCGGTCTTGGTTTGTTTCAAGTCCAGGTAGATCCCGTCAGTGTCGAGCGTGCCGTCCGGACGTGTGACGACGAAGCTTCCGGACCACTTGCCCGTGAAGTCCTGGGCGGCCGAGACGGACACAAGCGAGACGATCAGAACGACAAGCGTGGCAAGACGTGTCATGACCCCTCCTGGGCTGCTTTCTATTACGACGAGGGTCGTGGTCTGGTTCCTCCGTCCATGAACACGCCGCCCTTCTCATCGGCCGAATCGTTGTAGATCGCGGGCACGCTGATGTCGAGCAGTCTCAAGTACACGCCCAGCTGCGCGCGGTGATGGATGATGTGATTGAGGATGAATTCGCGCAGCGCGAGCCAGCGGGGCTGGGTAAACCAGACCTCGTCGCCTGATTTCAGCGACCACGGCTGCTCGAGGCTGGCATCCGACGCGGCGGCGAGCACGGTGCGCAACTTGCCGTAGTTCTGATCGAAGAGCTGCAAGAGCTCCGCCTGCGTCTTGGGAAGCGACGGCCGTTGGCCGCTACTGCCGGCCTTGACGTCGAACACGTCCTGCTCGAGCGTGAAGACCCCCCACGTGGGGGAAATCGCAATAAAGGTCGCCAGCCACCCGAGCGTCATCGACTTGTCGTGGGGTTTCCAGTCGAACTTCTCGATCGGCACGCGCTCGAGCGATCGGCGTGTAAACGGCAGTTCGAGATCGAATTCCTGCAGCAAGGCCTCGCGCAGATTCATGCGTCACTCACCTTTCCTCTAGCAAGACCGACATGAATCGCGAGACTCTCGGCCGAATTTGCCAATTGGCTCGCTACAGGAAAGTGAGAACGGCTCTAGACTCTGCGCGTGAACATCAGGCCCTCCGTCATCGCCGCGCTCGTCACCGCGTCCGCGTCCCTGGCGGACGCGAGGTCCGTCTCTCACGAAACTCCGCAAGCGCCGGCGGTCGTGCTGCGCGCCGCCGGGATGATCGACGTCCAGCGCGGCGTCCGCATCGAGGACGTGCTTGTCGTCGTCACGGGCGATCGGATTACGGCGGTGGGTCCGGCCCGGACGGTTGCCGTGCCGCCGGGCGCCCAGCGAATCGAGCTGGGCAACGCGACGCTGCTGCCCGGCCTGATCGATCTCCACGTGCATCTCACGCTTGCGGGCAATCCGGAAGCCAACGCGAAGGCGACGCTGCTCGCGGGATTCACCACCGTGCAGGACCTGGGAGCACTCAACTACCGTAATCTGGAGTTGCGCGATGCGATTGCCGCAGGCACGTCGATCGGCCCGCGCGTCGTGGCGTCCGGCCCCTGGATTGGTCTCTCCGGCGGCATCTGCGACTTCAGCGGCATCGGTGTGCGGGGCGTCGACGAGTTTCGACGCCGCGTCCGGGAGGACGTCGCGCGCGGCGCCGATCTCATTAAAGTGTGCGTGTCGGGCTGGCTTCAGGACGCCGTCAATCGGCCGGAGGCGTTCGAGATTGGCGAGGCGGACCTGGCGGCCGCCATCGACGAAGCGCACAAAGCCAGGCGTCGAGTCGCCGTGCATGCGTTGAGCCGGGCCGGCATCCGGGCCGCCGTCGCGCATGGCGCCGACCTCGTGGTGCATGGCGGCTTCGCCGATCCAACCACCATTCGCGAGATGCAGAAGCGTGGGGTTCGCCAGCTCCCGACCTTGTTCTCGCTGACGCCGGCAGCAACGCCAGCCGCCGAGGCGCTCCTCGCGCACATGAAGACGTCGGTTGGCCTCGGCCTGCCCGTGGCGTTCGGCACCGATGCCGGCGTCATCCCGCACGGGCGAAACGCCGAGGAATTTGCCCTGCTGACGCGGATCGGCCTGACGCCCGCGGCGGCGATCCGTTCAGCGACGCTGGACGCCGCTCAGGCGATCGGCTGGGATGACCGAATCGGGTCGCTCAGCGCCGGCAAACTCGCGGACCTCATCGCGGTGGACGGCAATCCGCTCGAAGACCTCTCCGTGCTCAAGCGCGTCGTGCTCGTCATGCGCGGCGGTCAGATCTTCAAAGGGCAAAGGGCAATGGGCAAAGGAGAGGGGAAAGGTGAAAGGGCAAAATCGACCCGTCAGCGCTTCGCGTCCGTGCACCCGTGCTTGAACGCGGCGAACGGCGCCACATCCGCGCGAAACACTTTCTTCTCGACCATCGGATCGGGCGCGAAGTGCGCGCGTGCCGCCGCTTCGTCCGCGGCCGATACGACCAACAGTCCTTTCTCACCATAGCGCGCGCCGATAACGAGCGCCTGGGACTCGGTCAGGCGACGGATGTTCGCGCTGTGCTCGGCGAAGCCGGGTTGCTCGTTCGCGGGCTTCGCCGTGTCCCAGGCTGGCCCCAGGGTCAACTCGACGGCAAACAATCGAGGCGCCTGCCCGGCGCGCGCTCCTACGGCCACACCCGCAACGAACACCAGTCCCACGACGACGAATTTCGACACAAGAAATCCTCCAAGAATGGGTTGCCAGATGTAGGCCGGCCCTTAAGGGCCGGCGCATCTGGCGGGGCTGAAGCCCCGCCCTACATCTGTCTACCTCCGCGCAGCTGGCTCGTCCTTTCTCGAGTACTTCTCGAACCAGTACCGGAGGTAGAGCTGCGTCCGGAGGAAGTTCGACGGCCGTGACGTCGTGCCGTGGTACTCGCCGTTGAAGCGCAGCATCGCGGTCGGCACGCCGACCGCCTTGAGCGCCTGATAGAACTCCTCCGTCTGGCTGATCGGCGTGCGCATGTCGAGCACGCCGGTCATCAGCATCGTTGGCGTCTTGACCTTGCCGACGTACATGAGCGGCGAGCGGCGCAGATGCTCGCTCGGATCCTCCCATGGGAACTTCTCGAAGTCGTCGTACCAGCGGAGCGGGTTGCCGTCCACGTTGCCGACGAACGAGAGCCAGTTGATCACCGGGCACTGCGACGCCGCGGCCGCGAATCGATCGGTGTGCCCCACCGTCCAGGCCGTGAGCACGCCGCCGCCCGAGCAGCCGTAGACGAACAAGTTGCGCTCGTCGACGTAGCCTTTCGCGAGGACCGTGTCGACGCCCTTCATGAGGTCGTCGAAATCCTTCGACGGGTAGTTGTACTTGATGGCGTTGCCAAACGAGCTGCCGTAGCCGGTCGATCCGCGCGGGTTCGTGTACAGGACGACGTAGCCGTTGGCCGCGTGTTCCTGCCACGCGAAGTTGAACCCCACTCCGTACATCGAGTGTGGTCCGCCGTGGATGGACAGCATCAGCGGGTACTTCTTCTTCGGATCGAAATCCGGCGGTTTGATGACCCAGCCCTGGATCTTGTAGTCGTCGAGCGACGTGTACCGGATCTCCTCGACCTCGCCGAGCTTGACCTGACTCAGCACGTCCTCGTTCACGTTCGTGAGCTGCTTGATGATCCCCGGATTGGAGAGCGAAAACGAAATGATGTCGCCCGGCTTGTGAAAGCTCGTCAGCGTGCCGACGGCCTGCCCGGTGCGATTCACGTCGCTCAGCGTAATCAGGTGTACACCCTTCGTCACGGTCGTGACAGGCCCGTCGAGCGGCGCGTAGTGAAGGTTCCGCGAGCCGCTGTCGTCGGCGGTGAAGTAGATCCCGTTCGAATCAGGCGCCCACGTGAGGTCGGCGGGCGAGCGGTCGAACTTTGCCGTCATCTGCCGCGTGCCCGTGCCGGACAGACTCGCGACGTACAGCTCGTTGTCGATGTAGGTGTCGGTGGTGTAGTCGTAGCCGAGATAGGCGATCCATCGGCCATCCGGTGAAAGCGTCGGAGACGTATCCGGCCCGCTGCGGCTCGTGATGGGACGGAAGTTGCCGGTCGCCACGTTCAACGCATAGACGTCGGACTGCCGATACTCACGTTCCCAGTTCGGACCGCGCCCCGCTGAGAGAAGGATCTCGGTGCCGTCTTTGGTAAAGCTGAACTCGCCCGCGTAGTTGTACTGCCCGTCCGTCACTCGCCGCTCGGTGCCGCCTTCGGCGGGCACGATGAAGATCTGATTCAGCCCCTGCTCGATGAAGCCCTGCCGGTCCGCGCGGTACGTCAGACTCTCGACGATGCGCGGCGGCTCGATCCAGCGCGCGCCCTCGGGCCGCGCGGGCATGCGGATCGGCCAGGTGTCGCGCTTCGGCACGAGCATCGAAAACGCAACGGACTTGCCGTCCGGTGTCCAGACGAGGTTCGAGGGACTCTGGTCGAGGTGCGTGATCTGCGTCGTCGCGCCCTCCGCGTCCATCCACCGCACCCAGATTTGCGATCCGCTGGGCTCGCCGTCACGCGTGAACGCGATCCGCGTGCCGTCCGGCGACCAGATCGCGTTCGAGCCGGTCGTCAGGAATCGGTTCTTCGAGCCGTCCGCGTTCATGATCCAGAGCGCCGAGCTCCGGCGGTCGTTGACCTTGTCGACCCAGCCGCGCGTGTAGACGATCTGCGTCCCGTCAGGTGAGATGCGCGGGTTCGAGACGGTCTCGAAGTCGAAGAACTGCTCGAGCTGCAGCTTCTTCATCGCAGCTTGCCCCGCCGGAGCCTGGGCGAAGGCGGGCGTCTGCTCGACCGCCGCGGTGGGCGCCACAAGCCATCCAAGGACGCCAATGCTGAGGATCGCGCGTCTCATCGTTGCCTCCCTTATTTTTCCCGAGGCCGCGATTCTACCGCCGTTCGTCGTCCGCAGGTGACGTTCACCGATTCAGGCGGCGTCAGGCCCGAGGCGGGGCTGGATTCTGTAACGGCTCGAGGCGGCCCTCCGCCGGCTCAGAGAAAACCAATTTGGGATGCCATCCGTAGGTGGGCTAGTATTCGGCTCGCTTGTGGAGGGGGCTGCCTATGAAACGCTTCTCGAGCATTTTGGCGATGGTACTGGCACTGGCGACGGCGACGACGCTTCTCGCGCAGGGAGGCACGACCCAGAAATCGCTCTACGATCGTCTCGGTGGCAAGTCGGCCATCGTGGCGGTGGTGGACGATTTCGTGGCCAACTGCGCGGCCGACAAACGCATCAACGCGTTCTTTGCGGCGACGGCGAAAGACCCCGCACGGCTCGCGAGGTTCAAGAACAACCTCGTCGATCAAATCTGCGAGGCCGCAGGTGGGCCGTGCAAGTACACCGGTAAGGACATGAAGACCGCGCACGCGGGCATGGGCATCAGCACGGCTGATTTCGACGCCCTCGTCGAGGATCTCGTCAAGTCGCTCACCAAGTTCAAGGTCGCCAAGGCGGAGCAGGATCAGCTCCTCGGCGTCCTGGGCCCGATGAAGGCTCAGATCGTCGAGAAGAAATGACCTGACGATCCTCGCCACCGCCGGGAGGCGCCTCCCGGCGGTGGGCGCCACAGCCCTTGATCGGCGCTAGACATCGCGTGGCGAGCGCGGGCAAGCTTTGACGCGTCATGACCGTCTTCGATGTCTACGTCAACGACCGCAAGATCTGCCGTGCCGGCGTGGGCCGGGACGGCGTGCTCGATGCCATCGTCAGTTGGGTGAAGCTGATCGGCCCCGCGGCGCGGCAGGCGCGTCGCCTGAAGAGCCCGCTGGAGGAAACGCGGCTTCACGTGGGCGGGCTCCGCGACGGGTCGCACCGGAAATGGCCCGTCCCCGAGTTGAAGATCGGCGATCGCGTCACCATTCAAGTCCTGCGCGCGGAGGCCTTCGATCCGCCGGGTCGTGTAGAACGGCCCGACCCGGCCAGGAACGAGCGCCAGGAAAAACGGTATTACGTTCGCCTGAAGCGGAAGTTCGAGGGGCCCAGGTCACGGCGCGCGCGGCCGGCCGCGCGGTTGCCCCAGGAGGACGAAACGACGCTGCTGAATGTCGACCTCGACATCTGGTCGCGAACTCCGCTCGAGCCGCTCGTCGCCGCGTTGGGCAAGCGTGTCTACGCGCTGCACGTCGGGAAGGAGGGTCGGCGGTACGGCGCGCACCTGGAGCTCGCCCGGAGCGGCCATTCTCGCGGCGCGGACGGGCTGATCCGAGATTTCGTCTCGCTGGTCCGGAAGCTGCCGCCCAGGAGCCGCGCGCTATGGAATCGGGCGCAGGCGCGCGACTTCAATGTCGGCGTTCAGGCAGGCGTCAAGCCGTTCAGCTACGAACTGCCGGTCGAGCCGCAGACGCTCCACGCGGCTGCGGGCGTCAATGCCCGCGTTGTGTTAACCGTGTACGCGCCGAGCCCGGCAGTCGCGCCAGCCCGACGCCGGCGATCATGAACAAACCGTCTGGTCGGTCCGCGTACTCCTGGGTCCGGTGATGGCGCATGGATGACGTACCCAAGTCTCTAGACTTCCAGGTCAGCCCCCGTACTTCTGCGTCAGCTCTCTGTTTCCCTTGACGCTCGAAAGAAGCGCTCGTATGCTCCTTCCGACAGTCGGAAGGAGTTACCCATGCGCGATTCCGAACGCTCGCCTGAGAACGATCGAGAAAGTGTCCTGCAGGGAACCCTGGACATGCTCGTCCTCCGCGCTGTCCAGCTCGAGCCGATGCACGGCTGGGGCATCGCGGAGCGGCTGGAGCAATGGTCCGAGCAGATCCTGCAGCTCGGCCAGGGCACCCTCTACCCCGCCCTGTATCGCCTCGAGCGCCAGGGTCTGATCGACTCGAAATGGCGCGTCACCGAGAACAACCGGCGCGCGCGTTACTACTCGCTCACCGCCGCGGGCCGGCGGCAGCTCGCTCGCGAAATGGAATCGTGGCAGCGCCTGTCGCGCGCCATCAACCTCGTGCTCAGGGCCTCGATCGCCTGAGGAGGAACCATGGTCTATCGATCTGGCGGATTTGGCATTCAATCCGCCCTACGCGGAGCGTGGCGGCGGCTGACGGGCCTGTGGCGCGAGAACGAAATCAATCGTGGCCTGGACGACGAAATCGCGTTTCACCTCGAGCAACAGACGGCCAAGAACCGCCGCGCGGGCATGCCGCCGGACGAGGCGCGCCGCGCGGCCCTGCTGCGCTTCGGCGGCGTCGAGCCCCTGAAGGAACGGACGCGTGATGAGTTCCGCGCCGCATTCGTCCAGGACTTCTGGCGCGACATGCGGATCGGCGCACGGATGCTTCGCCGATCGCCGGGCTTCGCGGCCGCCACGATTCTCACGATCGGCCTCGGCACTGGCGCGGCGACAGCGGTCTTCAGCGTCGTGAACGGCGTGTTGCTGCGCCCGCTGCCCTATCCGGATTCACATCGTCTCGTGCGGCTCTTCCAATTGAGCGACAAGGGCGCGCGGATGAACGTGTCCGGCATGAACTTCGACGACTGGCAGGCGCGGACGCACAGTTTCGCCGGAATGGCGCGCTACAACTTCTGGGGCCTGACCCCCGCGATCGGCGGGAGCGAGCCGACGATGGCCACGACGGCGGTCGTCTCGCGCGAGTTCTTCGACGTCATGCAGGTCCGCCCATGGAAAGGCCGCACGTTCGCGCCCGCCGAGCAGCGCGTCGGCGGCGCGCCAGCGGCGATCGTCGGGTACGGCTTCTGGCGACGCTGGCTGAGCGGCGCCGAGCTCGACGGCAAGGCGCTCCGCATCGGCGACCGCCTGTACCCCGTGATCGGCGTGATGCCCGCGGGATTCGACTATCCGAACGGCACGGCCGTGTGGCTGGCGCGCGAGCTCAATCCTCCCGACACGTCACGGACCGCACACAACTTCCAGGCGGTCGCGCGCCTGCGCGATGGCGTCAGTCTCGAGACGGCGCGCGCCGACATCAGCACGCTTTCGCGCCAGCTGAAACAGCAGTACGGCAACGACACCTGGATGTTCGACGCGACGGCGGTGCCGCTCCTCGAGCAGATGACGGCGACGTCGAAACCGGCGCTGCAGATGCTCTTCGGCGCCGCGATCCTGCTGCTCGTGGTGGCGACGACGAATGTCTCGAGCCTGCTGCTCGCCCGCGCGGCCGCCAGGCAGCATCAATTCGCGGTTCAGCTCGCCATCGGCGCCGGACGATTCCGCATCGCGCGCCAACTGCTCGCCGAAACCACGGTCCTCTGCCTGGCCGGCGGCGCCGTTGGCGCGGTCACGTCGATTTGGGCGGTGCGCGCGCTCGTCTCCCTCGGGCCCGGCGTCGCACCGCGGCTCGATCAGGCGAACGTGGATTGGATCGCGCTGCTCTTCGCGCTTGGCGTCTCAATGGCGGCGGCCGTCGCTCTGGGGGTGATGACCACGCTCGGGACGCGCGGCGTGCCGCTGTCGTCGACGCTCGCCGAGGGTCCGCGCGCGGGCACGGGTGGACGGCGCAGCTTGTTCGTCCGCCAGGCGCTCGTGGTCGCACAGGTCGCGCTCACGCTGGTCCTGCTGGCGGGCGCGGGTCTGCTCGCCCGGAGCTTCGTCAAGCTCCTCGAAGTAAACCCCGGCTTCACGCTCGACGAGGCCCTGGTCGTGGACCTCGCCGTCACGAATGGCGGGACCGACTTCCGCACACGGCGGGTCATGCTGCTCGACTCGATCCTGGAGCGCCTCCGGCAGCTGCCGGGTGTGTCGCAGGCCGGCCTGGTCACCGGATTCCCGCTGGGCGGCGGGAATTACGCCAACGGACAGTTCATCGAAATGACGTCGCCCGACGAGATCACGAGCATCGAGGCGTTCACCAAACTCGGCCCGGCCGCGATCAAGCAGCGGGCGGGCTTTGCCGGCTATCGGCTCGTCAGCGCCGACTACTTCCAGGCGCTGCGCATTCCAGTGATTCGCGGGCGGGCGATCGAGCAGAGCGACGGACCGGAATCGCCGCACGTCGCCGTCATCAGCGAATCGTTGGCCCGTTCGAAGTGGCCCGGACAGGATCCGATCGGACGCTTCGTGCAGTTCGGCAACATGGACGGCGACGTCAAGGGATTCCAGGTGGTCGGGATCGTCGGCGATGTGCGCGAACTGACGCCGGAGACACCGCCGAGTCCGTTGTTTTACGGTTCGTACCGGCAGCGCCCGAACTCCATCTGGCGCCTCAGCGTGGTGTTGCGCGGGCCCGACCCGGACGCGATCGGACCGTCGGTCCAGCGCGCCCTTCGCGAAGTCGCTCCGGAGATCCCAGTGCAGCTCCGAACCATGCAGGGCGCGTTCTCCACCGCGCTTACCGGCCGGCGCTTCAGTCTGGTGCTCATTACGGTTTTTGGCGGCGCCGCGCTCCTGCTCGCGACGTTCGGCCTCTATGGCCTCATTTCGTACCTCGTGGCGCAGCGGACGCGGGAGATCGGAATTCGCATGGCGCTCGGCGCGAAATCCGGCGACCTGCTGAAGCTGATCGTGGGCAAGGGCGCCCGGCTGGCGCTCTACGGGACGATCGCGGGCCTGGTCGCCGCGTTCTTCCTGTCGAGCGTTGTGCAGGGGCTGCTGTTCGCGATCAGTCCGACCGATCCGCAGGTGCTGGCCGTCGTGGCGGTCGTGACGGTGCTGGCGTCGGTCGCCGCGAGCTATGTGCCGGCGAGGAGAGCGACGAAGATAGAGCCAGTGAGCAGCCTGAGGGCCTGAAGGGATCCTGTCGCTGAAACGCGCGTTTCTTCATCTAATCCGCCATCCATTGACCGGCCCTCCATTGAAAAACGCGGCTGGTGTCATGACTCCGTCCTGCTTGAACACCAGACCGTTTTTCATGACGAACTGCACGTCCTTCAGGGCGTCGAGATTCTCGAGCGGGTTGCCAGGCACCGCGATCATGTCGGCGAAGAAGCCGGCCGCGATCGGGCCGCGCGTTTTTTCGGTGCCGCTGACCTTGTACCCATTGATCGTCATCGCGCGGAGCGTGTCGGCGTTCGGGATGCCGGCGTCCTGCCAGACCTTGATGAACTCGAGGCACACTTCGCCACGAGTCTTCCCGGTCACCCAGTAATCGGCGTCTGTCGAAAACGTGAGAGGCACCTTGTTGTCGTACGCATTTTTCAGGCTCGCCACCGTGCGCTGATACGCCTGCGGCGACACGGGATGGCCCGCCAGACCCATCGGCGTCTCCGTCCCGGCGCGCCAGACGCCCTTCTGCGCCATCAGCTTGTGCATCTCGTCGTTGAGTCCGGTCGAATGCGCGATCGACCAGATGCCGGCTTCGATGGCGTTCCGCGCGCCGTTCACGGTCTGGACGTGCCCCTCGACCTTCAAGCCCGCTTTCGCGGCCTCGCCGATGATGAGGCGAATCTCGTCCGCGGTGTACGCGTACGGCTTGCAGTCAACGCAGATCTTGATGACTCGCGCGCCGAACAGGATGTTCTGGCGGATGGCCTTGATGATCTCGTCGTGCGTGTCGGCGTCGAGGTACTCGGGATAGACGATGTTGTGGTCCTTCGCCATTTCGGGCGTCGGATAGAACTGCCCGCCCATGCCGCCGATGATGATGCCGGAGTTGATGATCGTGGGTCCCGGGATCCAGCCCTGCTCGATCGCCTGCCGCAGCGCGGTGTCGGCGTAATTGCCGTTGTTGCCCATGTCGCGGACGATGGTGAATCCCGACGCGAGCATCTGAATCCCGTTCGATGCGGCCTGGATGGCGCGCAGCGCCGTCGATTCCTGGACGTACGTGTAGTAGTAGATGTTGCTCTCGGGCTCCGGCTTGTACGTCAGGGCGAGGTGGTTGTGCGCATCCACCAACCCCGGCATCACCGTCAGCTTCGAGAGGTCGATCACCTGCGCGCCTGGGGGAATCGCGACATTGGCGCCGACCTCCCGGATGCGCGTGCCGTCGACGAGGATGATCTGGTTCGTGCGCACCGTGCCGGCGTCCGGATCGAGCAGCCGGCCCGCCCGAATGGCGGTGACCTGCGGTGGCGGCTGCGGCGGCGCCTGGGCCGGCGTCTGGGCGTGAAGCGCGGCCACCAGCGGCAGGCCGACGAACAACGAGATCAGGACGCGTCGCATAGTGCCCTCCAAGGGGTCAGGTCTTGAATTGCCACATTATGAGAGCCGGAGCGGCTGTCAGTGCCAGGTTCGTAATCTCCGCGATACAAGATTGATCGTTTTGGCGCGGCTGCGACCGCATAATGTGGCAATTCAAGACCTGACCCCTTCGAGGAGCTGACATGAGAATCCGCGTGATCGCCGTTGCCCTGATGGCCGTCATGGTGTCGGGCGTCGAGACCCGGCCGCTGGAACAGGAGAGCCAGTCGCCCCCAGCCCAGCGTCCCCGCGTGATCGTCGGCCGCTCGAAGATCGCCACGAAGTTCGGGATCGTCGCCGCCAGCCAGCCGCTCGCCGCCCGCGCTGGCGTGCAGATCCTCGAGCGCGGCGGCAACGCCATCGACGCGGCCATCGCGACGAACGCGGTCATGGGACTCGTCGAACCCCACTACAACGGGATCGGCGGCGACGTCTTCGCGATCTACTACGAGGCGAAGACCGGCAAGCTGTACGGCCTGAACGGCGGCGGCTGGGCGCCCACCGGTCTCACGCCGCAGCTGCTGCGATCGAAGGGCAACACGCGGATGCCCGGCAGCGGCATCTACAGCGTGACGGTGCCCGGCGCCGTGAAGGGCTGGGAGATGATGCGCGCGCGGTTCGGCACCTTGTCGATGGCGGATCTGCTCGCGCCGGCGATCTTCTACGCCGAAGACGGATTCCCGGTGAGCGACGTCATCGCCAACGCGTGGAACGGCTCGCAGCGCAAGCTCGAAGCCGGTCCGCATGCCGCCGAAGCGTTTCTCGTCAACGGACGCGCGCCGCGATCCGGCGAGGTGTTCAGGAATCCGCATCTGGGCAAGACGATGCGGCTGATTGCGGAACGAGGTGTGGCGGGGTTCTATGAGGGCCCGACCGCCGCGGCGATCCTGGCCGTGTCGAAGGAGCTTGGCGGCACGATGACCGCCGAGGACCTCAAGGAATACCAGCCCGAATGGGTGGATCCCATCTCGACGACGTATCGCGGCTGGACGGTGTCCGAGCTGCCGCCGAACACGCAGGGCATCGCCGCGCTGATGATGCTCAACCTGATGGAGCAATTCCCGCTCGGCGAGTACGGCCTCACGAACACCAAGGCGCTGCACGTGATGATCGAGGCGAAGAAGCTGGCCTACGCCGACATGATTCGCTACGTCGCCGATCCGAAGGTCGCGAAGGTCCCGGTCGAGCCGATGCTGAACAAGACCCACGCGCAGACCCGGGCGAAGCTGATCGATCCGGCCAGGGCCGCGTGCTCGGTGGAGCCGTCCGTCTTCAGCGGGCTGACCGACGGCGAAGGCGGCGACACGATCTACCTGTCCGTAGTAGACAAAGACGGCAACATCGTCTCGCTGATTCAAAGCCTCTATTCGTCGTTCGGCAGCGGCATCGTCGCGCCGGGCACCGGCGTGATGCTGCACAACCGCGGCGCGCTGTTCACGCTCGAGGACGGTCATCCGAATCAGATCGCGCCGCGCAAGCGACCGCTCCACACGATCATTCCCGCGTTCATGTCGAAAGGCGACGTGAAGATCGGCTTCGGCATCATGGGCGGGTTCAACCAGGCGCAGGCGCACGCGCAATTTGTCTCGGACGTCGTGGACTTCGGGCTCGACGTGCAGCAGGCGCTCGAAGTGGGCCGCTTCACCAAGGGCTCGTTCAGCGGGTGCGACGTCGACGTCGAGTCGCTGATCTCCGAAGCCACGCGGAAGGAACTGGCGGCGCTCGGTCATCAGGTGCGGAGCGTCGCACCGCGGTCCGGCACCTTCGGCTACGGGCAGGCGGTCATGAGCGACGGCACCGGCGTCCACTATGCCGGCTCCGAGCCACGCCACGATGGCGCGGCCATCCCGGAAGCGCCGAAGGTCTTCAAAGGCGGCCGGCCATGACTCGACGCCTTTGTGCTGTCGTTCTGGTCGCGATTGGGCTGATCGCCGCCGATGCGCGCGGCTCCGCCCAGGCGGGGCGCGCGTTCACGACCAACTTCACGATCCAGGAGTTCGCGGCGCGGCGCGCCAAGGTGTACGAGGCGATCGGTCCGGAGGCCGTCGCACTGATTCAGGGCCTGCCGAGCGTCCATTCATCGGCGATCTTCCGCCAGTCGAACGAGTTCTTCTATCTGTCCGGCGTAGTGGTCCCCCAGGCGCTGCTGTTGATGGACGGCAGCACGAAGCGGAGCATCCTCTATCTGCCGAAGCAGAACACCAGCCGCGCCGCGACCGAGGGCGAGCTGCTCTCGTCGGACGATCCGGCGAAGACGGCGTCGATCACGGGCGTGGACGAAGTGAAGTCGCCCGATCAACTGGCGGCCGACTTGAAGGCTCGAATGACGGCAAAGTCCATCTACGTGCCGTTCGCGCCAACCGAAGGCGCGAGCGAGAGCCCGGACGGCGCCCGGCGACGGACGGCCGACGCGGCCGCCGATCCGTGGGACGGCCGGATCAGCCGCGAGAACCACCTGCGCGATCTGCTCAAGACGCACGCGCCGGCGCTCGAACAGCAAGACCTGTCGCCGATTATCAACGGCATGCGCGCCCTCAAGAGCCCGGCCGAGATCGCGATCATCACTGGCGCGACGAAGATCGGCGGCGAGGCCATTCTCGAGGCGATGCGCAGTACGGAGCCCGGCCTGGCCGAATACGAGCTCGACGCGCTCGCCCAGTTCATCTTCGTGCGCCACGGCACGCAGGGTGAGGCGTATCGGGCGATCGTCGCGAGCGGACCGGCGGCCATGAACGCGCACCATCGCGCCGGCCCCAAGGTCATGACCGACGGCGAGCTGGTCCTGATGGACTACTGCCCCGACCTCGGGTACTACCGCTGCGACGTCACGCGTCAGTGGCCGGTGAACGGCAAGTTCAGTCCAGTACAGCGGGAGCTGTACGGCTTCTACCTCGGCGTCTACGAAGCGGTGCTTTACGCGATCAAGCCGAACATCACCGCGCAGCAGATCCTGCAGGCGGCGCTGCCGAAGATGGAAGCGATCCTCGCCGGCACGAAGTTCTCGAAGCCGCTCTACGAGGCCGCCGCGAAGCAGTTCGTCGAGCGGTACCGCACGTCGGCGGCCCGCGGCGGCAACCTCGGACACGCCGTTGGCATGGCGACGCACGACTTCGGCGGCGGTTCGGGCCTGATGCGGCCCGGCCTCGTCTTCACGATCGAGCCTGAGTTCCGCATCCCGGACGAGCAGATCTTCATCCGGCTCGAGGACATGATCGTCATCACCGAATCAGGCGCGACGATTCTCTCCGAGTTCGTGCCGCGGAGTATCGACGGCGTGGAGAAACTAGTCGCACAGCCGGGGCTGCTGCAGCAGTACGGGAGGATTCGGTAAGAACAATCTGGAATCTGGGAATCTGAAATCTGAAATCTGCAATCTGATCGGGAATCGGGGAATCTGGAAATCGGCAATCTGTCCGGCAATCTCGAATCTAACTTGGTTCGAGTAATCTGCAATCGGGGATCTGCAATCTCGCGATTCCCGACTCGCTCGATCCTCCGATTCCCCGATTCCGGATAGATTTCAGATTCCCAATAGATGTCAGATGTCTCGATTCCAGATTCCCCGATCAAGATTACAGATTCCAGCTTGCAGATTGCAGATCGCAAGCGTTCAGAGAACGCTCACGCCGCCGGAATTCTCAACACCTGTCCCGGCTTGATGACGTCCGGATCCTTCAGCTGGTCCTTGTTCGCATCGAAGATCTTCATGTAGCTGTTGGCGTTGCCGTAGAACTGCTTGCTGATCTTCGAGAGCGTGTCGCCCGACTGCACGGTGTACGCCTGTTCTTTCGGCTTAAGGCTCGGGTCGATCGTGATGTCGGCCATCAAGTCGCCGTAGGTCTTGTCAACGCCCTTGATCGCCGTCCAGACCTCGCCCTTCGCCGTTTCGGTTGGCGCCGCGCCCTTGATGAACAGCTTGTTGTCCTGGACATGGAGGTTCTGCAGCTTGACGCCCTGCTCTTCGATCGTCTTCAGAGCTGGCGCATACTTCGTCTTGAGTTGTTCGAGGGTTGCCATGAGATGGTCCTTTCCGATAGCTGGCGACGCGGGGGGAGCGAACTGCGACGCCGAAGAACACGATCATACGTCAGGCGTCGCCGCTATCCTCCCTTTTTCTTCTGGACATAGGCGGCGCGCAGTGCGTCAACCAACCGCGCGTCCACGAGACCGGCGGGACTTCCCTGATAGTTCAACGTGCGATCGGCACGGAACTTGTCCACCGCCGCGATCGTTTCCTCGTCGTAACGTCCGAGGTCGCGCGAGGCCTGCTGCGCTTCGGCGGCAAGCTTGTCGTACTGCGCGCGGTCCGTCTTTTGCAACTCGCGCATCTTGTCGGTGTTCATCGACGCGGGCTCGGGAAAGACCGTGAGCGTCGGGCGCCAGTAGGCGAGCGCGTGCAGCATCCGCTTGAGCTCGATGACATCCGGTCCGTCGATGCGCGAGAAATTCCGATAGCCCAGCCGGCGCGCCGTCGTGTAGTAAATCCGTTTCATCTCGCCGACCGGCTCGGGATGCTCGCCGACCTCGATGGCGAGCGCGATGTAGTCGCCTCCACGCCCGGGGTTGTTGGGATCGGCGATCTTGATCGCGGCCGACTGGAGACTGCCCCAGCGGCGGTCGCCGCCCTTGGCTTGACCGGCTTCGAGCGCCAGGATCATGCGCTCGGCGAGCGGCCATCCCGAGCCCTCGGTCGACTCGAAACTTGCGGCCACTGCTTCGATAACCTCGGGGCCAACCATGATGTTGGCCTGCACGGTGTAGTTGAGGCCCTGCTTGCTGCCGGCCCAGTTGCCGTTCGATTTGCCCGTATGAGCCGCCGAGCGGCCCTGCATGTCGATCATGCCGACCTGTCGCGACTCGCGCTGCGCGTCGTTCTCGAGCAGCTGGTTGAGCACGTCCTGCGGCGCCACGCCCTTGGCGAGCAGATCGAGCCCGCGCGGGCCGTACTCGACCATGGTGGACGCCTGCGTGCAGACGGCGCCAATCTTGGCCCGCACGTGGGGCACCGCGCGTCCCACGAACGGCACGCGCGTCGTCACCGCGGCGCCGGACTGCCCGGTCGCCGGATCAATCGCGCAGAGCGAGAACGTCGAGTACTGCGGATGTCCCTCGTCGTTCACCGGGACACCGTCGGGCGCGCGCTGCTGCGCGGCGGCCGGGGCCGGGGACAAGGCGGCAACGACGGCGAACAGGGCGACGACGGGCAAACGTCGAGTCATGTCGGCTCTCCGCCGCCATTCTAAGACCTCCGAGGTCATTTCGCTGAGTCTCCCGAAATGACCTCGGAGGTCATGCCGATCATTTCGTCTGCTGCACGCTGAACGTCTGTCCCGCGATGGTCAGGGTGCCGTTACGCTTCTTCGGAGGTCCGCCGTACGTCGCGACGGAATAGGTCACGGCCCCGTTGCCGCTGCCGCTGGCGCCGGTGTTGATCGTCATCCAGGGGACGTTGCTCACGGCCGTCCAGCCGCAGCCGGCGGGCGCGGTGACCGTCACGCTCCCATTCCCTCCGGTGCGCGTGTAGTTGGCGCTCGTGGGCGAGATCGAGAACGTGCACGCCGCGGCGCCGCTCTGATTGACGGTGAACGTTCGGCCGGCGATCGTCATCGTGCCCGTCCTCGGCGACGCGGACCCGTTGGCGTCGATGGAATAGCCGACGTTGCCGTTCCCAGTTCCCGACGATCCCGACATCACGTGAATCCAAGAAGCGTTCGACGTGGCGCTCCACGGGCACCCGGCCGCGGTGGTGACGTCGACGGTGCCGGTTCCGCCGCCGGCGCCGAAGGTCTGGCTGCCCGGCGAAATGCCGTACGTGCATGGCGGCGTCGTGGACACAATCCGGCTGACCGAGCCGCCAAGATTCACGACGTAGATCTCGCCCGCCTCGTCCTCGCCAAACGACGAAATGTTCATCGTCGTGTCGAGCTCCACGACCTGGGACATGCCATTCCAGGAAAGGATTTCTCCGGAGCAGTAATCGCCGTACACATAGATGCCGTCCGGCAGCGCGCCTTGCGATCCGCGATAGACGTAGCCGCCTGTGATGGAGCACCGTCCGCCGGAGTGGATGTAGTCGAACACGGGGGAGATGTAGTTCAACGGATTGCACAGTCCGGGATCGTTGTTCGTGCAGGCGGAGCCCTCGTAGACGCGCCAGCCGTAGTTGCCGCCGTTCTGGATCGGCGTATTCACCTCTTCGCGGGATCCCTGACCGACGTCGGCCAGCCACATCAGACCGGTGTCGGGGTCAAAGCTGAACCGCCAGGGGTTGCGAAGTCCGAACGCGAAAATCTCGTCCTCTCCGCCTCCCGGGCCGAAGAACGGATTCGTGGGCGGCGAGACATACGGCACGCCTGGCTCCGTCGGATCGACGTCGATGCGGAGTACCTTGCCGAGAAGCACGGTGATGTTTTGCGCATTGTTCGGCGGATCGTTCCCGGAGCCGCCGTCGCCAACGCCGATGTACAGATAGTTGTCCGGCCCAAACGCGAGCATCCCGCCGTTGTGGTTCGTGTTGGTCGGGTGCGGAATCGTCAGGAGAACGGTTTCCATGGTGCTGGCGACGTTCGGGTCGGCCGTGACGTGGTATTCGGCAATGACCAGCGTGCCGTCTCCTGCCCGCGTGTAGAAGACGAAGAACCGGCCGTTGCTTTCGTACAGCGGATGAAACGCGAGCCCGAGCAGGCCCCGCTCCCCGCCCGCCACGACGCGAGTCTGAATGTCGAGAAACACCGTTGGCGTCGAGGCGCCGGGCTGAAGGACCTTGATGACCCCTCCGCGTTCGACGATGAACAGACGATTCGTGCCGTCGCCGGCATGCCCGACGAAGAGTGGGCTCGACAGGCCACTCGACACGACCGGCGTGAGTTGAATCGCGGCGAAGGGAGACGGAACAACAGAGAACAGCCGTCGCGATCGCGGCGGCCAGTGCATTCAGGGATTTCACGAAGGGGACTCCTTCCGGACGAGGGAGCCCTTCCCACAGTAGCGCAGAAGAACATCGGATGCGACGACTTTCGTCACGTCGCGGCTCGATGCGGCGATATCATGCACCGCCACGTCCGACATGGCCGTCCCCAGCCCGCAACTTCTGCAAATCGAGACATCCATCCACGGCCGGGTGCTGTACGACGATCGCGCCGGTCCCACCTCGGGCGTGGTCATGGCGTTTCACGGCTACGGACAATCCGCCGATGACATGCTGGCCGACGTTCAGCGGGTGCCGGCCATCGAGCGTTGGCGCCTCGTCGTGCCGCAGGCGCTCCATCGGTTCTACACGCGCGATCAACAGAGAATCGTTGCCAGCTGGATGACTCGAGAAGATCGCGATCTTGGCATTCAGGACAATCTCGAATACGTCGCCCGCGTGATCGATCGCATCGGAGGCGGCGCGTCGCCGCTGGTCTGTCTCGGGTTCTCGCAGGGCGCTTCGATGGCCTATCGAGCGGCCGTACTGGGACGGCACCCCGTGTCGGGTGTCATCGCGCTCGGCGGAGACATTCCGCCGGAAGTGCGCGCGGCAACCGTCGCGGACGGCCGAAGCTGGCCGGAGGTGCTCATCGGTGCGGGCGAGCGTGACACCTGGTTCAACCCGCGGCTGGATGGCGAGCTCACGTTCCTCATGTCTCGCGGAATCAGCCATCAGGTTGTCCGCTACGACGGCGCGCACGAATGGACGCCGGCGTTCGCCGCGGCGGCAGGCCAGTGGCTCGATACGCTCCTCGCCAGGACGTCGATATGAACCGGATCTCGAACGACGATCGCGGATTCGCGGCCGCCGGCCCCGCGTTCGCACAACTGGACCGGCTCGGTCCCATCGACTGGGACGCCTGGACCGCGGCCGCTGAGAGGCTCGCGCGCGATCTCGCCGGCGCGGCCGATCTCGATCGGCGCATCCATCATCTCTATCTGCCAGTGCTCTTCTTTTGCGCGGCCCAGGCGCGCCACGTCGCCGGACGGCCGTGTCTCGTCGGCATCCAGGCGCCCCAGGGCGCCGGCAAGACGACACTGGTCTCGCACCTGCTCGCGCAACTGCCGGCGCTCGGAGTTCGCGCGACCGGCGTGTCGATTGACGACTTCTATCTCACGCGCGAGGAGCAATTGCGCGTGGCGGCCGAGCATCCCGGCAATCCGTACCTCGAGCACCGCGGCTATCCAGGTACGCACGACGTCGAGCTCGGCGAGGCGACGCTCGCCTCGCTCCGCATGCTTGGGGAGGCTGCCGCTGACGCGTGTGGCGTGCGCGTGCCGGTGTACGACAAATCGGCGCACGGCGGGCGCGGCGACCGAGCGCCTGAGTCCAAATGGCGCGAGGTCACTGGACCAGTCGACCTGGTGTTCGTCGAAGGCTGGATGCTTGGCTTCTCGCCCGTGGCCGAATCCCCCTTGGACGATTCCGATCTCGTCGCGCCAAATCGCGCCCTCGCGGCGTACGACCGCTGGCACCGCCTCCTCGACTGCTTCGTCGTCCTGCGCGCCACGGACCCGAATTTCGTCCTGCGTTGGCGCGTCGAGGCCGAGGAAGCGATGCGAGCCAGCGGCCGGCCCGGTCTCGACCGCGCGGCGATCGCAGACTACATCCGGCGATTCCTGCCGGCGTACGCGACCTACGGCGGCGCCCCGTCGCACATTGCGCCGGAGCGGCAAATGACGGTGTGGCTCGATGAGCGGAGGCGGGCGACGGAGAGGTAGCGGCTCGGTGTCATCTGCTGCAGAGTCGCTGAAGCTTCAGGCGCTCGCCTGCAGGTTCGGACTCGAGGTAACGCTCGCGGCCTCCGGGGAGCTGCCGCTCGAAATCGCTCGCTTTATCCGCGCCGCGTGCGTACTGACGCCCATCGCGCCACTCCGCACACGGCGGAGCTTGGCGCTCGCACGCTGGCGCTCCTGTCGCGGCGATTTCGAACTATCGCTCATCGCGGCACTCCAACGTCGGCCGCGACGTTACCTCGA
The DNA here is from genome assembly GCA_035633215.1 of Vicinamibacterales bacterium. Classification (GTDB taxonomy): domain Bacteria; phylum Acidobacteriota; class Vicinamibacteria; order Vicinamibacterales; family SCN-69-37; genus DASQFI01. The sequence goes on from DASQFI010000059.1 coordinate 28,116, forward strand.
GTCCGAACCCGGTCGAGCGCCTGCGAGTCTTTCGTCCAGGTGTCTTTGCATGCCGCCTCAATCAGCGACTCTGCCTGATCGTGAACCGCTGCCCGGCAATCGTGAGTCGGCCGCCGCGGGTGCCGAGCCGGCCCGCGCGCGGCGCGACGACGTAGGTCACGGTGCCGTTGCCGCTGCCCGCCGGTTCGCCGGAGATCGTGATCCATGAGGCGTGGCTCGTCGCCTGCCAGTCGCATCCGAAATCCGCGGTGACCGCGACGGTAGCTGTGCCGCCCTCGCGTGGATAGCTCGCTTGACTCGGTGAAATGGCGAACGCGCAGGCGACGTTGCCGTTCTGCGCAACGGTGAACGTGCGGCCGCCAATCGTCACAGTCCCCGACCGCGACGTCGCGGATGTGTTCGCGTCGATCGAATACGCGACAGAGCCGTTGCCGGTCCCGGACGTTCCCGACGTCACTCGGAGCCAGGCCGCGTTCGACGTCGCGGTCCACCCGCAGCCGGCGCCGACGGTGACCGCCACGCTGCCGGTTCCCCCGGCCGCCACGACGTTCCGGGTCGTGGGAGAAATCGAAATCGAACAGGGCGGCGACGTCGACATCAGCCGGCTCACCGAACCATTCAGGTTCACGACGTAAATCTCGCCGGCTTCGTCCTCCCCGAACGACGAAATGCTCATCGTGGTGTCGAGCTCCAGCGTCTGCGACGCGCCGTTCCAGGAGAAGATTTCACCCGTGCAGAAGTCTCCATAGAAGTACGCGCCATCCGGCAGCGTGCTCTGGGTCCCGCGATACACGTACCCGCCGGTGATGGAACAGCGGCCGTTGGCGTGCGTGTAATCGAAGATCGGGGGCTTGAAGTTGGCCGGGTTGCAGAGAACCGCGTCGATGCCCGTGCAGGCGGAGCCTTCGTAGACGCGCCAGCCGTAGTTGCCGCCGCTCACAATCGGCATGTTCACTTCTTCCCGCGCCCCCTGACCGACGTCAGCGAGCCAGAGCTGGCCGGTAAACCGGTCGAAGCTGAACCGCCACGGATTCCGCAGCCCGTAGGCGAAGATCTCGCCGCGCGCGTTGGCCATGTTGACGAAGGGATTGCCTGGCGGAGACACGTACGGCAGGCCTCCGTCCGCATTCACGTCGATGCGCAGCACCTTGCCGAGGAGCTCGTCCAGCCTCTGGGCGTTGTTGGGCGGGTCGTTGCCGCTCCCACCGTCGCCGACACCAATGTACAGAAAATTGTCGGGCCCAAAAGCCAGCATGCCGCCGTTGTGGTTGCCAAAATTCGGATGCGGAATCGTCAAGAGAATCCTCTCGGACGGATTCGCGACGTTCCGGTCCCCGGTCAGGTTGTATTCGGCGATGACGAGCGCGCCGTCGCCGGTGCGCGTGTAGTACACGAAGAACCGCCCGTTGCTTTCGTGCAGCGGGTGAAACGCCAGACCGAGCAGGCCACGCTCGCCGCCCGCCAGAATCCGGGAGCGAATATCGAGAAACGTGGCCGCCGAGGAGCCGCCGGGCTGCAGGACCCGGATGACGCCGCGCTGTTCGACGATGAACAGCCGATTCGATCCGTCACCGGCGTGCGTGAGGAACAGCGGCTCCACGAGACCCGACGACACGACCGGGACGAGCTGGATCGCGGCGAGGAGCGGAACCGACAAACAGAGAATCACCGCGGCCGTCGCGGCGCCCAACGCATTCAACCACTTCACGGCGACGGGGGTTTGCTGTGGAAAACTCCCGGGACTCCACCATGCAAATGGTCTTGTGACTTGGGTGTCCCGGGAGTTTTCCACAGCAATACCCCCGTCCCCACAGTAGCTCAAAAGAGAGATTGAGCGCTGCCGACGGGGACTTCCACCCGTCGCGGTTTCTTGCTTTTCGCCTTTTCGCCTTTTCGCCTTTGAGGCTTGCTCTACTCGTCGAGCTTCGTCGGCTTCTTCAGATGATGCCCGGCGGCGTCCTGATACGCCTTCGCGAGCGCGAGCAGCTCCATCTCGGCGAACGGACGCGCGAAGAACGTCACGTTCGTCGGCGTACCTGCCGCGCTGAAACCGTTCGGCACGTTGATCGCGGGATAGCACGCGAGGTTGGCCATCGTCGAATGCCGCTGTGCGGGCCCCGGCGGTCGCGCCGGCTCGCCCGTGCCGCGCCCGCGCCCGCCTCCAGCTCCGCCGGCGCCGCGCTCGCCGCGTCCGGCCGCTGCGCCCGCCCCAGCCACGCCCGCGGCTCCAGCGGCAGCAGCCGCTGCGGCCGCTGTCGTCGGATCCGCCGGATCGGCCGGATCGCCGCCGCGCCCGCGACCCCCGCCTCCGACGCCAGGGTTCGACGCGACGATGTACACGTCGACTCCGGCCGTCGCGGCCGCCAGCTCCGTCATCATCATCATCCGCAAGCGCTGCGACTGCAGGTATTCGACCGCCGGTACGAGCCGCGCGGTGGGACGCGTGCCGCGACGCGAGCCAACCATCTTGCCGTTCCGCGTCATCTCGTCGAAAAATACCGCCGACTCGACGCCCAGGCCGCTCACGTTCGTCTGCGACACGGGAATCGTCATCGGGATGAACTTCGTCACGCCGAGGGTTCGCAGCGTGTCGAGCAGCTTTTGCGCGTTGTCTTTCACGACACCTTCGGTGAGGTCGTCGAATGACTCCTTGATGTAGCCGACGCGCAGCTTGCGGACGTCCAGCTGCGCGTTCCAGTTGAACGGGATGTCCGAGACGCTCATGTCGCGCCCATCGGGTTTGGCAACGGCCTGCATGACGATCGCGCAGTCTTCGGCATACCTGCAGATCGGCCCGAGCCGGTCCTGCGTCCACGACAGCGCCATCACGCCGTAGCGGCTGATGCGGCCGAACGTCGGACGCAGCCCCGCAAGCCCGCAACGAGCGGACGGACTGAGAATCGATCCGCTGGTCTCGCTACCGATGCCGAAGCCGACGCACCCGGCCGCCGTCGCCGACGACGGCCCGGCCGATGATCCACTGGAGCCCTGCGCGGGATCCCACGGACTATTGGTCCGGCCACCGAACCACTGATCGCCAGCCGCCAGTTCTCCGGTGCTCAGCTTGGCGATCAGCACCGCGCCCGCGTCGCGCAGCATCTCGACGACGCTGGCGTCGTAGTCGAAGACTTGTTCCTTGAACGCCGGGGAGCCCCATGTGGTCTTGTAGCCCTTGACCGAGATGATGTCCTTGGCGCCCCACGGAATGCCGTGCAGCGGTCCCTTGTACTTGCCGGCGGCGATCTCGGCGTCGGCCTGTTTCGCCTGCGCGCGGCCGAGGTCATCGAGGAACGTCACGACGTTGTTCAACTTCGCGTTGTAGCGATGCAGGCGCGTGAGATACATCTCGGTCAGCTCGACCGACGTGACCTGTTTCGTGCGGATGAGCTCCGCCAGGTGCCGCACGGGCCAGAACGCCACGTCCTCGAGATGAGCCGGACGCTTCACGGCCGGCGCCGCGCTCAGCCGAAACGGCAGCCTCGTCTTGTTGACCTCGATGCCCGGCGCGAGCGCGCTGAAGTGGAACGGCGGCGACACGTCGTTCGGGATGTGGATCTTTCGCACCTCCTCGAAGCGTGTGAGATTCTGATTCGCGCTCTGCACGAGCGCCTGGCGATCGGCTTCGCTCGCGTCGATGCCCGACAGCTTCAGCGCTTCGGTCACCATCGCGACCGTGACGCGCGGCGTCTGCGCGTCCTGCATTCGCGCCCAGATGATGCCCGGCGCGAGTGTCGATCCCAGCCCCACGCTCGCGAAATGCACCATGAAACGACGACGGGTTTCGTCCAGCTTCGACATGATGGCTGCCTCGGTGTGCGGCCATTGTAATGACAAACGGCCCGATTCTCAGGCTTTTTTCAGGCTTTCGTCAGCGCCGCGACAGGACTTCGCGCCAGCCGCGCCCGTACGCTGCCGGTGAGGTCAGCGGCCCGACGTGATCGCGGCCAGACACCTCGAGGAGGTGAGACATGGAGACGTTCACTCGCACCCGGATCACCCTGGCAGTCGCCGCGACCACCGGCGCCGGCATTCTGCTTCTGTCACTTGCCGCTCCGACGCCCGCCTGGAGTCAGACGCAGGTGCCGCCGCGCGTCACGCGTGAGATCAATCTCTCGGGACCGCGCTTCGGCATGACGCTGCTCAGTCCAGGCACCGTCGAGGCCCTTGCCGATCGCGAGATCACTGTGGGTCAGGTCGTCTCGCAGTTCGGCTGGCAGTTCGAGCGGCGGCTCTACACGAACAGCGATGGCGTGACGGCGCTCATGGAGTGGGTGCCGCTGATTTCGGGATTGGAACAAGGCGTCGCGCTGCCCTCACTCAACTGGCTCGTCGGGGTGCGGACCGCCTCCGGCGCGGAGTTCGGAATCGGCCCGAACGTCACGCCTGTCGGCACCGGCCTCGTCGTCGCCGCCGGCATGACCGTCCGGTCCGGCGCGCTCAACATTCCGCTGAATTTCGCGGTCGCCTCGTCGAAGTCAGGCGTCCGCATCAGCATCATGACGGGGTTCAATATTCGACGGTAGCGCAGGTCACCTTTCTCACCTGCCGCCCGTGAAAAATGTCCATCGGGATGTGATGCGTGTCGAACACGCGGCTGAGCAGCTCGTAGAGTTTGAGATCGTAGGCCTTGAACTCGTCCGGCGTCTCGACTCTGACGTTGCCGGTAAAGCACTCACCGAAGTTCGAGAAGAACCACCACTGCGCGCCCTCGGCCCAGTACTCGCTCGCGTTCGTCGTGGCGTAGTGCTTGCGGCCGTTCGGGCCGATGTATTTGCCGGCCGCCATCGCGGCGTCGTACGCGGCTTGAATCTCCGCGTACATCGCCGGATCGACCGTTCGGATCGCGCCGCCCATGACGGCGTGCGAGAACTCGTGCACGAAGATGTGCTCGCCGAAGTAGCGCGTGCCCGGGTAGCCGAGCAGGTTCTCTTCCGCGCCCGTGGTCGGATTCCCGCCAAGGCCGCGGGATCGCCACGCGTGGTAGTCGCGATCCAACTGGTTCACGGGCTCGCCGGCCGGCGCATCCGGCCGCTTCCGGTTCGCGTACTCCGGAATGTCGGCGGTCATCTCGACCTCGGCAATCACGCCCGTCCGCCATTTCCGCTCAATCAGCGCCTTGCGCAGATCGGGCCGGGCCGAGAGCATGGAGTTGACGATGTCGCGCGCGACGAGAAGCGCGTCGTCCGGGACCTTCTCCGACGAGATCACCGGGATGCCCCGGGCATCGACGTATTTCTTGTAGAACGCACTGACACCGAGCGATTCCGGCACCGGACCGACAATCGCCTTCACGTAGCTGGGAATCAGCTCCACCGGCGCGCCAGTCTGCTGGCGCTGCTGCTCGCGCGCGGCGCGGTTGCGGGCCGCCGCCTGACGCGCTTCCTCCTCCGTGCGCTGCTGCTGCGCGGGCTGCCCGGCCCGGCCCCCGGTTTGTGGCTGCGGCGCCGCGGGTGTCGGCGGCGGCTGTTGCGACTGCGCAAGGGGCACGGCAAGGCCGATCGCGAGCAGGACGAGGACCAACGGCGAGAGACGCATAGACCCTCCAGAAGCCGCGCGGACTCTGACCAGCCCCCGTGACGTGTCGGAGGTTGAGGCTACTCCATCGCCGCCGGTTTTGGTACAAGGGACGCCAGACATGGGTGTCGCCGCCCACCTCGGCATCCGGTTGGACGACTACGACGCGCGCATACGCACCTTCATCCCGCGATACGTGACCATGCTCGACGTCGCGGCTGACGCGGTAGCGACCGTCAGCCGTCGGGCGCCGATCGTCGTCGACCTCGGCATTGGATCGGGCGCACTTGCCGCGCGGTGCCTGTCCCGCAGGCCATCCGCCCGGGTCATTGGCATCGACGAGGACGCCGGGATGCTCGCCATGGCGCGGCAACGGCTTCCGCCAGGCTTGACGACGATGACGGGCAGCTTCCTCACGACCGACCTGCCCCACTGCGATGCGATCGTCGCCTCGCTCGCGCTCCATCACGTTGCGACGCCCGCGCTCAAGGCGGGTCTCTACCGTCGATGCGCCGACGCCCTGCGCCCGGGCGGGGTCATCGTCAGCGCGGATTGCTATCTCGCGTCGAATGCGCCCGACCGGGTTCGTCACCGGGAGGCCTGGCGCCGGCACCTGATGCGATCCTACTCGCGGAGAGAGGCGTCGGGGTTCCTTCGGGCCTGGGCGAAGGAGGACACCTACTTCGAGCTCGACAGAGAAATCGAACTTCTACACGGCGCGGGGTTCGAGACGAACGTTCCGTGGCGGCGGGACAGCTTCGCCGTCATCGTCGGCAGACGCGCTTCGCGATCCAAAACTGTCGCTGGGCGATCACAGTGATCGTACCAGGGGCACGCCTGTCGGCCGCGGGGAAAAAAATTCGCCGCGTCAATGAACTTTGTCCTCCGCGACGTGCGACAATCATCGTGCATGGTTTTTGGAAAGGCGTTTGTCGTCAAGGGCGAGCTCCGCGTTCGTGAAGATCTCACCGTTGAAGGCCGCATCGAGGGACCTGTGTGGTGTGAAGACCGCGCCGTGACGGTGGCGCCGTCGGCGCACGTGGTCGGCGACATCATGGCGCGCGACATTACGGTGTTCGGACGGATCGCGGGGCAGTTGCTCGCGACAGATGTCGTGGACGTGCGGGCAGAAGCCACGGTCACCGGACGCGTCGTCTCGAAGCGCTTCATCCTGAATGAAGGCGCGCACTTCAACGGACGCGCCGAACCCCAGCACCTCGACACCGCGTTTCGGGTCGCGCGGTACCAACAGCAGCAAAAGAACAACGAAGTTTGAAGCTCGAAGTCCTGAGTTCGAAGTTCAGGCTGCGGAGTTCAGCAGCCTGCTATACTGTCCCCGCTCCTCCTCAGTCCCCTGCGCAGGTTCGACGTTCGATCCCCAGGACGTTGTGTCTGTGGTTTGCATGACGGAGGATCGCAGTGCCTCAGGCATTCGTCGACGCTGACAATTCCGTAACAACCCACCCAGCCATCAACAGCGACGCGATCGCAAATGAATTGCTGCCCGCGCTGCTCGACACCGATCGCAGCGTGCCCGATTTCATTGCAAGCGCCATCGCGCTGAAGCGCGGTGGTCCGCAGAGCGCCAATGCCGTTCCACACGACAGGATTGTCATGCCGCGGCAGGCCGGTGTCGTGCCCGATGCGGCACAAGCGACGGAGCCAAGGACGGCGCAGGTCATCGCCCGACTGCAGGCCGCCGGCAAGGACAGTGGACGGATCAGGGAAGCGACTCTCGCGCGGGAATTCGGGATCGACCCGGCGCACCTGGGCCGTCTGGTGCGCCGCGCGACCGGGCTTGGATTTCGCGAGTGGAGTCTCGGGATCCGGATGCGGCTGGCGGTGCGCGCACTCGCGAAGAGCGACGTGTCGGTCAAATGCGTCGCGCACGAGAGTGGATTCACCAGCACCGCGCAATTCGATCGCGGGTTCCGCCGGCTCTTCGGCATGACACCCGGAGAGTTCAGACGGTTCGTGTGCGGAAGGACCCGGCGGGCGTCCTGACGCTCATTCCTGCCTGAGCAGGCAGCCCAGGAGGACGGCGCAGCGGCATGTAGAACTCGAAGCTGCCCGTCGAGTCGTCGAGCGACAGCTGACGCACTTCTCCGGCGACCCCGACAATCGTCAGCCAGTTCTCGCCCTCCCATCGGACGTGGCGGCCGACTGCGCCGCCGCCAGGCCAGAAGTGATCGGCAAAACTCTCGCTCACGATGACCGAGTCGCGCGACTCGTCGTTGCGAAACGGCCGCCCGGCGCGAATCGGGAGACGAATGGTCTCGAAGTAGTTCGGCCAGACCTGATAGATGGGCACGATCAGGTCCGCCGAGAGTTCGCCGGCCCGATCGTCACGCTCGTGCTTGCCGAAGCCAATCATGCTTGCTTCCGGCGGCAGCCCACCGGACGTGGTGCCGACGTTGGAAAGGTTTGCCGCCGGGTGCGGCCCGCTCCTCGCAGGGTCTTGACTGTCTATCTACGATAGACAAATATGTCTAGTCGAGATAGACAGGAGGTCAGGTGCCCCTCGATCCACACCTCGTTGAACAGGCGCGCGCGGCGGCCGCGCAACTTGCCGAGGCTGAACGCGCCTCGCTCCTTTCCCGCGCCGACTACCACACGGCCGTCAGGCGGCTCCACCTGGCGGGCGGATCGCTCCGCGAAATTGCCCAGGCGCTCTCGCTGAGCCATCAGCGGGTCCAGCAAATCGTCGATGCGGCCGGAGGGAGCTGGTGGCGTCGCGTCTGGCGCTCGCGGAACATCCAGCCGGATGCCGCGTGCACCTGGTGCGGCCGGCCGCCGGCCGAGGTCGAGAAGCTCATCGCCGGTCCGCACGTCTACATCTGCGACGTCTGCGTCCACGCGGCGGAAGCCACCGCGGCGGGTGACGCGTCCGCACCCGGACCGTTCGCCCACTCTGAAAAGAAAAATCTGGGCGCCCGCTGCGCGTTCTGCGGAAAACGCGCCAGCCATGGCCGCTCGCTGGTGTCAGCCGCGCCCGGTCACGTGTGCTCGGAGTGTTTGCGAACGTGCAGGGAAATCCTCACCTGACGCTGAGGCCTTCACGTTCTTCGGCGCCTTCAGGAACGTCGTGTGCCCTCAAGACCGACCGGATGACCGCCTGAGGCCGCTGATTGACGGTCAAAAACATCCGGCCGAGGTATTCGCCGATGATGCCGAGCAGCACGAGCTGCGTGCCGGAAAACACCAGTAACGCCGCCATAATCGAGCCCCAGCCTAACGGTGGGCCCTGATTGGTGAACCACCAGTAGACGACGGTTCCGAACCCGACCAGCCCGGCAACCGCCAGCGCCAGGCCGAGCAGCGTCGCGACGCGAAGCGGCAGCACCGAGAAGTTCACCCACGCGCTCAGCCACAAGCGAATCAAGCGCCGCAGCGTGTACGTGCTGTGCCCGGCTTGCCGCGGCAGGTGCTGCACTTCGATCGATCCGATCCGCTGCGTGACCTGCAGCAGCAGCCCATCGATGTAGGGATAGGGCCCGGCGTACGAGACGACTTCCTTTGCGACGAACGCGCTCACGCACCGGAAGCTCGACAGATAGAACCCGGTCGGCTTGTCGACCGCCCAGTCCGTCATCTTGTTGGTGAACCAGCTGCCCAGGTTGCGCCACGCCGCGTGCTGCTTCTGCTTGTAGTGGCCGAAGACGACGTCGAGGCCATGCTCTTTGGCGTAGCGCCACAGGCGAATCGCCTCGCCCGGAGGATTCTGCCCGTCGTCGTCCAGATTGACCAGGTAGGCGCCACGCGCGTGCCGCCAGCCGGTCAGCACGGCATTGTGTTCGCCGAAGTTGCGCGCGTGCTCGACCACGGTGATCGGAATGCGGGCCCGCCGCACCAGTTCGCGGCACACCTCGCTCGTCTTGTCGCTGCTGCCGTCGTTGACGAGCACGATTTCGTGCCCGCCCTCGACCTGGGCCCCTTCGATGTCGTGGACCAGATCGGCAATCGTGTCGGCGCTCTGGAAGAGCGGGATGACGAAGCTGACGGCTGGGTTCATCGTGCCTAAAGGGTAAATCAGAGTGGTCTGACGGCTATAATCCCCCGTTCCCGTGACTTTGCTGGCCGAGACCCGGTTCGGTCCCTTCGAGATTCAGTACCTTTCTGACTCTTCCCTTGCGCAAGTAGATCGGGATCGCGGGGTCCTCGCCATACAATCTGCCGTATGCGTCGCCTTTGGGCGCTTCTGGCGCTCATCGTCGTTATCGGCGCGCCTGTTATGGCGCAGCGGTGGTACGGGCAGCGCCTTCCGCGCACACTCCCGTACGATGGACGGTTCGTGTTCGTGCGCCTCTGGTACGCCGACTACCCGGGCTGGTCCTACGACTGGCCCGAGACGGAAGAGAACCTCGGCCGCCTGCTTCCACAGATCACGGCCATCCCGACGCATCCCGGCAGCGGCAACATCTTCCGGATGGACGATCCGGAGCTCCTGAAGTACCCGATCGCGTACTTGTCCGAGCCTGGGTTCTGGTTTCCGAGCGACGAAGAAGTCCTCGGACTTCGGCGCTACCTCGAAAAAGGCGGCTTCCTCATCGTCGACGACTTTCACTACCCGAACGAGTGGGCGGTGTTCGAGCGCGCGATGCGGCGCGTGCTGCCGTCAGCGAGGATCGAGCGCCTGGACGTGACGCATCCCATCTTCAACTCGTTCTTTCAAATCAAGACGCTGGACGTGCCGTATCCGGGCCGCCTGGGCGAGATGGGCCTGAAGGGCGAGTTCTACGGCATCCACGAGGAGACGCACCCGTCGCGTCGCCTGATGGTCGTCATCAACTACAACATGGACATCGGCGACTACATGGAGTGGTCGGCGACCGGTCTTTACGCGGTGGATCCGACGAACGAAGCCTACAAGTTCTGCATCAACTACCTGATCTACGGACTGACACACTGAGATGGCCTCGGATTTCTTTTTTGCGCGCTTGGCAAAGGAAACGAAGAGCCTCCTCTCTCGTGCGGGGCAGGTAGACTTTCCTGCCGTGGCGAGCCGGGGCGCTGGTCCCTGCCAATCCGTCAGTGGGCACGAGTCCTGCACCCCCTCGCCGTCTGCCCGGCGATTGCACCTAAGTTACGCCAACTCAGGCCTTAGGCCTGTGTGCCTCACCCGAAAAGTCCGGGCTCGGCAGGCAAAAAGTCTGGTTTTTGAGGAACTATGACTAGAAGTACCCCGGCCGCCATATGAGCGTTGGACCGATCAATCACGAGTCTGTCCGCCGGAGCCTGTTGGTCGGACTCGTGTTCCTCGTCGCCATGCTGGCGTTGCAATGGTCGGTTGGGGCCCAGCGCGGCGAGCAGGGCATCTATTCCGACGACGCCGCCCACTTCATGAACGGCCTGCTCGTCCGTGACTACCTCACCGAAGCGCTCGGCCGAAATCCCGTCTCGTTCGCGGAGGAGTATTACCACTCGTATCCGAAGATCGCGCCCGGGATGTGGCCGCCGTTGTTCCACATCATGCTCGGGGTGTTCCTGCTGCCGCACTGGCCGCCACATGCCGCCGCGCTGTTCCTGCTGGCCCTGCTCTCGGCGTGGGCCGCCTGGCGGCTCTACCGCATCGTCAGCCTGTTCTCGACGCGGGTGATGGGCGTCGCCGCCGGTCTGCTCTTTCTCAGCACACCGGTCGTCGTCTCGCTGACCACCAGCATCATGCTGGATGCCGTCCTGGCGACATTCGCGATCGAAGCGGCCTATTGGCTCGCCGTGTACACGCGGACGGATCAGTGGCGTCACGCGGCGCTGTTCGGCCTTTTCACGGCCATGGCCTGCCTGACCAAGGGAAACGGCATCTCGGTCGTGTTCGCGCCGGCCGCGATGATTCTCCTGACCGGCCGGTACAAAATGCTGCGTCGGCCCGGCCTGTATCTGTCGGCGGCGATCGTCGTCGCGCTCGCCGTGCCGGCACTCGTCGTGACCTATCGGCTGGATGCGGCGATCGGCGATTTCGGTCCGGTCACGGCGGGGACCGTGCTCTCGCGACTCGCGTACTACTGCGGGTACCTCTGGAGGCAGCTCGGTCCTGCCGCGACGACGTTTGCGGTCATCGGCGTGCTCTACGCGATCGCTCGCGGGCGGCGGTGGCAGGAAGACGCGCCGCTGCCGCTGGCCCAGGCGATGACGGCGCTCGTTGCCGGGGCGTTCGTGTTCCACCTGTTCAACCCGCACCAACTGGCGTCGGGGCGATATATGACGCTCGCCATCGCGCCGCTGTTCGTGCTGATCGCGGTGGGCGTCCAGGTCGCGAGCCGGTTCGTCGCCGGACCGGCGCGACGGCACGCCGTGCACGCCGCGCTGCTCGGGCTCCTCGTGGTGACGACGTTCTTTGCGCGGCCAGCGCTCGCCGTGCGTAAGCCGTTCGGGTATCACGACGTCGTCAACCATCTCAACAGTCGTGACAGTGTCGCCGGCAAACGAATGCTGATCGTGAGTAACGAGGCCGGCGAAGGCGCGCTCGTGACCGATGTCGCCATTCGTCGGCTGCGTCCACGGCCGACCATCGTGCGCGGATCGAAGCTGCTCGCGACGGACAACTGGAACGGCTACAACTTCAACCTGCGGTTCGGCACCGCGCAGTCGATCATCCAGGAACTCGAAGACCTGCACGTCGATTACCTGCTTCTCGACTCCTCACCCGAGGCATTGCGCCTGCCCTACTGGGGGCTCATCAAGGAACTCGTGGAATCGCACGAGGATCGCCTCCAGATGGAGTACTACAACACCGTCGACACGCGGAACGGACCGACTCGCCCGCTGGCGCTCTACCGGTTGAAGTACCACTCGCCCGGTCCGCCGAAACCCCTGGAGATCCAGCTGTCGCGCTCGGTGCAGCAGCTCCTCAAACGATAGCTAGGGCCGCGACAGGAAAGCGAGAACGGCTCTAGGGCCGAATCAGGCGGCTGACGTCGCGGCCGATCTGACCAAAATCCCGTTCGGTCTGCGGCAGCGACGCGAAGTACTCGAGCGCCGGCTTGTCATCGCTCAGGATCGGTCCCGTCCCGACATACGCCTTGATGTCGGCGGGGCTCGCACGGAACATTCGCACCAGATGATCGAACGTCTCGACGTGCATCAGCGCGAGCGTCTGTCGGCTCGCCGCGTCGGCGAGGAGCGCGTCAATTCGCGCCCGCGAGAGCGTCAACGGCCGTTTCGATCCGACCATCAACGACCCGTCGCCCCAGAGCGTGGCCTCGGGAAATGCCTCCACGAACGCCCGCAGGATCATCTTGTACTCGGCGTCGGTGACGCCGCCGTTCCAGTGCAGCGCCACGCCGTCCGGCGCGAGTCGATCGCGGACGAGCCGGAAATACTCGACGGAATTGAGGTTGTTCGCGCCCGCATGGTGCGGCAGGATCGCGTCGGCCGTGATCACGTCGTACAGCGTCGTGGCCCTCAGCAGGTAGTTCCGGCCATCGTCGAGTCTCACCCGGACGTTCGGGCGGTGCAGGACATCGAAGCTCACGTGACTGAAAAACGCCGCCCCGCGAATCACGCTGTCCGAGAGCTCGACGACGTCGACGTCGAGCCCCGGATACTGGCTGAGGCCGCCGGGGGTGACGCCGCCGCCAAGCCCGACGACGAGCGCGCGGCGAGGACGCTCGTGGAGGAGGGCCGGCAGCAGACCGATCCGGCGGTGGATGAAGACCATCGAATCCGTGTCGTTCGCCTGGTGCCGCCCATCCAGATACAGCACGCGGCTCCCGACCGCCTGGCCGCCCGACACGGCAACCGTCGTTTGCATGCCCTCTTCCTGCCAGAGAATCGGTCCGCTGATCCTCACCCAGCGGCGCGCCATTTCCTTCGGATCGGGGACGGACTGCGCCTGCACGAGAACACGATCACGGCGGACGCCGACACGACGAACGCCACGATCGGTTGCCGTCGGCCGATCGCCACCTGCAGGGCCAGACCGGACGCGAGGAAGAGCGCGGCGACCGCGATGAGGCTGACCTGGCTGCCCAGGCGCGGCAGCAGCACGAACCCGGCGGCAATCGACCCGAGGATCGCGGCGCCGACGTTGACGGAGTAGAACACGCCGACGCGTTCGGCCGTGTGTCGCTCCGTGCCTTCTGCGCCGGCCCAGAGGCGAAGGCCCACCGGAAATGCCAACCCGAAAAAGAGCGCGGTGGGGAGAATGGCCGCGATGCTGACGGTCGCGGCCGTCGCCAGGAAATCGATACCGATCCACGCGAGCAGCGGCTGGAGCCAGTCAGGCGGCTGCGGCGTGCGGCGGAGCGGGGCAAACGACCGGACGGCGACGATTCCGGCCGCAAGTTGGAGGACGGCCAGCACCTGGAGCCAGTTCACGGGCAACCGCATCAGCGGCGTGACAATCGCGCTGCCGAAAGCGATGCCAGCCAGCACGAACGCGAGCATGAGCGTGAACACGTAACTGGTCGGCCCGAGCATGATGCCGAGGACGCGAAACCAGATCACTTCGAGCGCGAGCGAGGCGAAGCCCGACACGCCGAACACGACGAGCACGAGCGCTTCGTTCGAGACCCGTCCCGCCCCTGACGGCTGGACCGGCGTCGGCGGCGCGGCCGAACCGGGTGTCGGGTCGATCGATCGCGACCGGATCCAGCCCGTCGTCATCGCGATCAGGCCCACCGCGCCATTGATCGCCGCCGCGAGCAGAAACGACCTTCTGAGGCCACTCTGCGGAATGAGATAGAACCCCGCGAGCATGGCGCCCAGGATTGCGCCGGTCGTGTTGCTCGCGTACAGCAGCCCGACTCGTCCGCCGATGCGATCGAGCCGCGTGAGCGACGACTTGACGACGATCGGAAGGGTCGCGCCCATGAGCGCGGTCGGCACGAGAAGCACCGCGAACGACATGATCAGACGCACCACGGTGCCGAGGGCGACCGAGTCGGGCAAGCGAGAGGCAACGCCCACGAACAGGTGATGGACGCCGCTGAGCGCCGCCGGCGTCGCCAGCGCGCAGAGGCCAATCAGGAGCTCGACGGCGCCGAACAGGAACAGCGGCTGGCGCACGCGATCCGCCAGCCGGCCGGCGACGAAGCTCCCGAGCGCCAATCCGCCCATGAAGCTCGCGAGGACGGTGCTCGCCGCGTGTGTCGTAACGCCGAACGTGAGCGACAGAAGCCGCAGCCAGAGCACCTGGTAAACGAGCGCGCAGACGCCGGAGAAGAGCAGCAGAACCGCGAGCGTGGGCAGCAGCCAGAATGGCGCTTCCGTGATGTTTGGGGTAGGCGGTTCGGCGCGAATGGCCGCGTCGCGACGTGCCATCGATGGCAGGTATCGTAGTTCAGCCGAGGAGACTGACGCCATGACGACGATCGTCAACGGCCGGGTCTGGACCGGAGACGCCGCGCGGCCGTGGGCCGAAGCGGTCGCGCTTCAAGGCGATCGGATCGCGGCCGTGGGCTCGACGAAAGAGATTCGCGCGCGGGCCGGCGCCGGGCGCGAGATCGACGCGCGCGGCGGGCTCGTGACGCCCGGCTTCATCGATTCGCACATTCATCTGCTCGCCGGCGGCTTCCGATTGACGGAAGTGCAGTTGCGGCGTGCGTCGAGCCGCGAGGCGCTCGCGCGCACGCTCCGGTCATTCGCGGAACAGATCCCCGACGGCGCCTGGATCACCGGCGGCGATTGGGACCATGAGCAGTGGGGCGGCGAGCTGCCGTCGCGAACCTGGATCGACCAGGCGACGCCCCGTCATCCCGTCTGGGTCAGCCGGTTTGACGGACATATGGCGCTCGCCAACTCCCTGGCGCTTCGCGAAGCCGGCCTCTCTCGCCAGACCGCCGACGTCGACGGCGGCACGATCGTCCGCGGGCCCGACGGAGATCCGACCGGGCTCTTGAAGGACAACGCGATGAAGCTCGTCGGTCGGGTGGTGCCGCGGCCGCCACAAGACCTCGAGGATCGCGCGCTCGACGCCGGGATGCGCTACGTCGCCGCGCGCGGCGTGACGTCCGTCCATCATATGGGCTCGGTGCCTCCGTCCTCCACGTGGGCGGACGTCGAGGTCTTTCGCCGCGCGCTTGATGCCGGCAGGCTTCGCACCAGGATCTACGCCACGGTCCCCCTGCCGGCGTGGCGTGAACTCCACGAGGTCGTCTCGTCGCGCGACTTCGGTGGACACGATGGCCAGGGTGACGAGTGGCTGCGCATCGGCGCGCTCAAGGGCTTCGTCGACGGATCGCTGGGATCGCGCACGGCGGCGTTTCACGAGCCGTACGCCGACGCGTCCGACAACATCGGTCTGCTCGTGCACGCGCCCGAGGAGCTCGGGCAATGGATCACGGACGCCGACCGTCACGGACTGCATCCGGTGGTGCACGCGATTGGCGATCGGGCCAATACCCTGCTCCTGGATCTGTTCGAAGCGGCCGTCGCAAGGAATGGCCCTCGCGATCGCCGGTTCCGAATCGAGCACGCGCAGCACCTGAGGCGCACCGACATCCCGCGGTTCGCGCGTCTCGGCGTCATTGCGAGCATGCAGCCCTACCACGCGATTGACGACGGCCGATGGGCCGAGCGCGCGATTGGCTCGGCCCGCGCGGAGACAACCTACGCGTGCCGCTCGCTCCTCGACGCGGGCGCGACGATCGTGTTCGGCAGCGACTGGTTCGTCGCGCCGCCTGCCCCGCTCGAGGGACTCTATGCGGCCATCACTCGTCGCACGCTCGATGACCGCCATGCCGACGGGTGGGTGCCCTCCCAGCGCATCTCACTCGAGGAGGCGCTGCGGGCGTACACGGTGAGCGCGGCCTACGCCTCGTTCGAGGAGTCCATCAAGGGCCAGCTCTCGCCGGGCCTGGTCGCGGACGTCGTGGTCCTGGATCGCGACCTGTTCGCCATGCCGCCGGCCGAGGTGCGGGACGCGCGCGTGATGGCAACGGTGGCCGGGGGAACGATCGTCCACGAGGCCTGAGACGAAGGCGCCAACTGTCCGGGCGCGACGCTCGTCTAATCTTCTTGATTCAAGAAGAAATACGCATGCTCAAAGACGCGCGCACCGCCTGGCCCGATCAGAATCCAGTCGGCAAGCGGGTCCACCTGGGCGTCCGGCGTTCTGGCCGTCGCGGGTGCTCGTGCGCACGGCGGTCCCGCCCGAGTCGGTCGCGATGCCCGTCCGGGCCGCGGTCCGGCGCGTCGATCCGGCCCAGCCCGTCGCTCGGCTGCGCACGCTCGAGGACATCGTCGGCGCGTCCGTCTCGGACCGGCGGTTCGATCTCGCGCTGCTGTCGAGTTTCGCGGTGATGGCGCTGGTCCTGGCGGCGGTCGGGATCTACGGGTTGCTCGCGCAGGTGGTTGCGCAACGGGCCGGCGAGATTGGGATTCGGATGGCGCTTGGCGCGACCGGCGGACGATGCCCTGGAGTCTGATGTGCAAGATGTTTGCCGAATGGCAGATACGGCAGCGAATGCGGGAATGGCGTGGACAGTGACAAGTACGGAAGCCGGGAGGCAGGAAGTTGGGAAGAAGGGCTTTTGCGCTTCCCAGATCCGCTTCCCAGCTTCCCGGTTCCCTCAGCGATTCCGCTTCACCGCTTCAAAGATGCTCGCTCCCCCGCCGCCGAGTGCCGCACCAATGAGCGCGCCCTTCTTCCCGCCGATGAGCGCTCCGACGCCGGCGCCAGCGCCCGCGGTGCCACCGATGATGAGTGCGGTTTTCTGCCATGAGCGTTTCGTGGACCGGGCTGAGATCGTCCGGGGCCCGGGCGCCTGGCGCACCACCGGTCGAGGCGCGTAGTTCGTCTGCACCAGCCGCGGCTGAGGCGCATAGACCGCCGGCACGACGCCGACCGCATTCGGCGCCGCGATGGGACGGCCGAACTCATCCGTGTAGCCGATCGGCTGCAGGGCCGAGTTGGCGCATTGAATGTTGACCTGCAGCTCGCCGTTCGCGATGGTCTGGCGGACGACCGCCTGTTGATGCGGCTCGCAGTTCACCGCCACGTTCGATGTCTGCAGTTTGCTGTCGGCGCGCGCCGACCACGGCGCCCAGAACAACAGGATCGCGCCGAGCCCGAGCAGCGCGGCGGCACCAGCGACGTGCGACCGCCCGAGAATCACAGGTGTCATAACCAGACCTCCATAAATCTCCACAAATACGGATGCGAGATCACTCTCCAACTTGCGTGCCAGCTTTTCGGGCGTCGTTCTCGAACGTTTTCGAGAGATCCCGTTTCGGGCTGTCCTCTCACGCACGCACTCTGTCGCCGCAAGGCGACGCGAACGCTCTTGGTAGACTTTGCCCATGACGACACCGCTGCGATCGATTCTCTTCGTGCCGGGCACGCGCGAGGATCGCTTTTCGTCGGCGATCACGTCGGGCGCCGATGCGGTGGTGTTCGATCTGGAAGACAGCGTCGAGGAGACCCGCAAGGCCGAGGCGCGTCAGGCGATTGGCCGATTCCAGGCCTCGTCGGGCGACCCCGGGCCGCTGACGCTCGTCAGGGTCAACGCGTTCGGCAGCCGGTGGTTTCAGGACGATCTGCAGTTTGTCAGCCGGCTGGCGCGCCTGGGGGGCGTCGTGCTGCCAAAGGCCGAGACGGTTGAAGCGCTGCGAGTCGTCGCCGAAGTGGTCGGGGGCGAGCGCCTGTTCCCGCTGCTCGAGACCGCCCGCGGAGTGCTGAACTCGGCGAGCCTGGCGGACGCGATTCCATCGGTCCCGGCGCTCTTGTTTGGCGCCGAGGATTTAACGGCCGAAATCGGCGTGCGCCGGACGACCGACGGCGAGGAACTGCTGTTTGCGCGCAGCCAGATCGTGCTGGCCGCGGCGGCCGCGGGCGCCGAGGCGATCGACGCCGTGTTCACCGACGTCGCCGACGGCGACGGGCTGCGCCGCGACGCCACGCGCGCCCGCGCGCTGGGCTTTCGCGGAAAGATGACGATTCACCCGAGCCAGATCGCGATCGTCAACGAGATCTTCAGCCCGTCAGCCGCGGACATCGCCCACGCCGACAAGATCCTGTCGGCGTATACGGCGGCTCAGGCCGCCGGAAGCGGGGTGTTGAGGCTCGGCAATGAAATGGTGGACGCGCCCGTCGTCGCCCGCGCCCAGCGGGTCCTCGATCTGGCCAAGAAGCTCGGCAAGCGTTAGCTCGAGATGTAGGCGGTCTTGACGATGGTGTAGAACTCTTTCGCGTACGCGCCCTGCTCGCGCGGTCCGTAGCTCGACTTCTTGCGGCCCCCGAACGGCACGTGGTAGTCGAGCCCCGCCGTCGGCAGATTGACCATCACCAGACCGCTGGCGGAGTTGCGCTTGAAGTGGCTCGCGTGTTTCAGCGAGGTGGTGACGATACCCGCCGACAGGCCGAACGGCGTGTCATTGGCCACGGCGAGCGCTTCGTCGTAGTCGCGCACCTTGATGACGGCCGCGACCGGCCCGAAGATCTCCTCGCGATTGATGCGCATGTCCGGCCGGCTCTCGGTGAAGATGGCCGGCGCCATGTAGTAGCCGTCGGTGTCGCGCCTGAGTCGATCGCCGCCGTGCGCCAGCCGCGCGCCCTCGCGCCGCCCGACCTCGATGTACTCGAGATTCTTCGAGAGCTGGCGATCGTCGACGACCGGGCCAATCTCGGTTCCGGGCTTCAGCGCATCGTCGACCACGAGCTTCTTCATGCGCTCGATGACAGCCTCGATGAACCGGTCGTGAATGCCCTGGGTCACGATCAAGCGGCTGGACGCCGTGCACCGCTGCCCCGCCTGAAAGAAGGCGCCGTTCACGGCCACGGATACCGCCGTCGGCAGGTCGGCGTCGTCCAGCACGATGAGCGGGTTCTTGCCGCCCATCTCGAGCTGCACGCGCGCGCCGCTCTTGACCGCGGCGGCGGCCACCGACGGCCCGACGTCCTGCGAGCCCGTGAAGCTGACCGCATCGACGTCCGGCGATGCCGCAAGCGCCGCGCCGAGCTTCGCGCCCGGCCCCATGACGAGATTCAGGACACCCGCCGGCAGACCGGCGCGCTGGACGATTTCCACGAGCGTCCACGGCGAGGCGGGCACGAGCTCTGCGGGCTTGAACACGACGCAGTTGCCGAATGCCAGCGCGGGTGCGATCTTCCACGCCGGAATGGCCAACGGAAAATTCCAGGGCGTGATGGCGGCGACGACGCCAAGGGGTTCGCGGGTGACTTCGACTTCGATGCCAGGGCGCACCGAGTCCACTTTTTCCCCGCCGAGGCGCACCGCTTCGCCGGCGAAGAATTTGAAAATCGCGCCCGCCCGCGCGGCCTCGCCGATCCCGTCGGCCAGCGGCTTGCCCTGCTCGCGCGACAGCAGCCGGCCCAGTTCGTCCTTGCGCGCGAGCATTTCGGTGCCCGCGCGATCGAGGATGTCGAATCGCTCCTGCGGCGACGTCCGGGACCATTTCGTGAACGCGGTCCGGGCGGCGGCAATCGCCGTATCGACGTCGCCCGCGGTCGCCCGCGCGAACTCGCCGACGATGTCGCCAAGATTCGACGGGTTGATGTCCGTGGAGCGGTCGGTCGAATCGACCAGCCGTCCGTCAATGAGGTTCGCAAACGCAGTGGCCATCTTCTGATCCTAATCCCGGAACCCGCTTGACTTGACGTGGTCGCCTGCGGCGACTCTCGTGAAACGCGCTCGGTTACCACGTCAAGTCAAGCGGGTTTCCGTGGTAGTCAGCCGCGGCTTCTCGATACCGGCCAGCTCGCACAGCACGTCCACCATCGCGGAAAAATCCCTGGCGCCATGGCCTTGCGCGCGGGCGGCGTTGAACGCCTCGCGCGCGGCGGCCGCGATCGGCATGGGGACCCTGGCGGCATTGCCGGCCTGGACGATGAGCGTCAGGTCCTTGTGCGCGAGATCGATCGTGAAGCCCGGTTCGGTGTCACCCTTGAGGACCTTGGCCGGCCAGGCGATCTTGAGCTGACCGTTGGTCGCCGTGGTGCCGTGAATCACGTCGAGCGTCTTCGGCAGCGACAGGCCGAACCGCTGCGACAGGGCGATCGCCTCGGCGTTGAGCTGGCAGGAAATGATCGCGAGATAGTTGTTCACGAGTTTGGTGCGCATGCCGGTGCCGACGCTGCCGCAGTGGTGGACCGTCGTGCCCATCGCGTCTAGCATCGGTTTGATGCGGGCGAACGTCTCGTCGGTCGCGCCGACCATGAAGAGCGATTCACCGCGCTCGGCGTGACTCGCGAGCCGGCCGACCGGTGCGTCCGCGAACTCACAACCTGCCGCCGTCGCCGCCGCCGCGAGCCGATCCGTGACCAGCGGATCGATCGTGCTCATGTCGACGATCGTCCGTCCGCGCCGGCCGTTGGCGAGAATCCCTTCCGGTCCGGCGATCACGGCCTCGACGGTGGGCGAATCGGGCAGCATCGTGAACACGACATCGCTGGCGGCAGCCACCCCGGCGACGTTGGCGCTCGTCCGCGCGCCGAGCGATTCGAGCGCCCGCATCGGCCCGGCGTTCACGTCGTACACGACGAGCGGGAACCCCTTGCGGCAGAGATTCGAGGCCATCGGCCGGCCCATGTTGCCCAGTCCCACGAAACCCACGACGCTCACTAGTCCTCCTCGCTTCGCTCGCTCGTCTTCGTTATCTCGCCCTCGCGGCACTGGTGCCGGCTCTTGCCTCGGTCAACATCTCAGCTTCCACGCCTTTGCGCCTTTGCGCCTCTAAGCCTCCGTGGGCCACTTGATACAGACGTTTTTCACTTGCGTGTAGCTCGCGAGCGACTCGAGCCCCTTCTCGCGGCCGTACCCGCTTTTCTTGTAGCCGCCGAATGGCAGTTCGACGCCGCCGCCGGCGCCGTACGTGTTGATGAAGACCTGGCCGGATTTCACGCTCGAGGCGAGCGCCATTGCCTTGTTGATGTCGCGCGTCCAGATGCCGGCGACGAGGCCGTATTGCGTGTGGTTCGCGATCCGCGCCGCCTCCTCCACATCGTCGAATGTCATGATCGCAAGGACCGGTCCGAAGATCTCTTCCTGGGCGACGCGCATGTCCGGCGAGACGCGATCGAGGAGGGTCGGCTGGAAGTAGAAGCCGCGTCCGAGCGCCGGATCGGCCGGACGCTGGCCGCCCGCCGCGATTCCAGCGCCTTCGCTCGTGCCGAGGGTGACGTATCGCTCGATCGTCTCAAGCTGGCGCTTGGAGATGATCGGCCCCATGTCCGGATCGCTCACGCCGGGACCGAGGCGCATCGTGCTGGCGCGCTGCGCGAGCCGCTCGACGAACTGGTCGTGGGCGCCGCGCTCGACAAGGAGGCGCGACCCCGCGGAACACGTCTGTCCGGCATTCTGAAAAATGGCGTTGGCGACGCCCTGCGCGGCCAGATCGAGATCGGCGTCGGCGAAGACGATGTTGGGCGACTTCCCGCCAAGCTCCATGACGACCGGCACGACGTTCTGCGCCGCCATCCGCGCGACCGCGATCCCCACGTCCACCGATCCGGTAAATGTGAGCTGATTGATGTCGGGATGGCTGGCGAGCGCGGTGCCCGCCTCGGCGCCCGTGCCCGGCACGACGTTCAGTACGCCCGGCGGCAACCCGCACGAGAGCGCGATTTCGCCGAGCCGCAGCGCCGTCATCGGCGCTTCGCTCGAGGGTTTCAGGACGACCGCGCATCCGGCGGCGAGCGCCGGCGCGACGCCGCGCGCGCCGATCTGGATCGGATAGTTCCACGGCACGATCTGCGCCGAGACGCCAATGGGCTCGCGAATCGTGTAGTCCAGGAAGCCCGGGCCGAGCGGGATCGTGTCGCCCATGATCTTGTCGGCGATGCCGGCGAAGAACTCGAAGTAGCGCGCGGCCACCAGCACGTCCGTGCGCGCCTGGCGCAGCGGTTTGCCGTTGTCGCGGCTTTCCAGGGTCGCGAGCTCCTCGGCGCGATCGCGAAGCGCCTGAGCGATGCGCAGCATGATGCGTCCGCGCTCGGCGGGCACCAAGCCGCCCCAGGCCCTGGACTCGAGCGCGGCGTGCGCCGAGGCGACCGCGCGATCGACGTCGGCCTTCGTCGCCTTGGCGACGGTCGCGAGCACGTCGCCCGACGACGGGTCGTAGACGTCGAAGGTCAGACCGTCGGAGGCCTGGGCGCGCTCGCCATTGAGGATGAGCTGCTCATGCATTGCTGTCATATCACTCCCCGAATCGCGCGCGCGGTGTCTGCGTAGGTGGACCGGTCAATCCGCGCGTCGATGAGACTCGGCCCGGGGCACGTCACCGCCCGCTCGATGGCGCGCTCGAGCTCCGGCTCGTCTCGCGCTACGAATGCGGTCACGCCGAAGCTGCCCGCCAGCGCCGGCCAGTCGATGGGCGCGAGCGACACACCGGCCGCCTGGAGCCGGCGCGCCTGCTGCTTGATCTCGATGAGACTCAAAGCGGCGTCGTCGAAGACGATCACGATGATTCGCAGCCCCTCGCGGGCGGCGGTCATCAACTCGCCGACACACATCAGAAGCCCGCCATCGCCGGTCAGCGCGACGACCGGCCGATCGCGATCGGCCAGCGCCGCGCCAATCGCGGCCGGCAGCGCGAAGCCCATCGTCGAGAGTCCATTCGAGATCAGCATGCCACCGGGCTCGCTGACAGGCCAGAGCATCGTCGCTGGAAACATGTGCGCCCCGGCATCGACAGTCACGCGCCACGCCGCCGCAAGACGCGCGGCCGCGATTTCCACGACGCGCTGTGCGGTCAACCCGGTCCCGGCAATGCGGAGGCTCCGCCGCTGCCGCTCGACGTCCTCGCGTGCGCGATCGAGGTCCCAGTCCGACGGAGCTGCCCTTGGTTCAAGTTGCGCCAGGCCCTCGCTGACCCCGGCAACACATTGCGTCGCGAACGGGACATGCGCAGTGGAGACGCGCCACGGTCCGCAGTAGACGATGGGTGTCTTGACGGCCCAGGGCTTCGGGATCAATTCCACTGGATCGAGCCCGAGACCAATCAGCAGATCACTCTCGACCAGCAGCGGCTGCTCGATGGCCGCATTCGTGAAGACGCCCGCGAAGAGCGGATGCACGTCCGGCACGACGCCTTTGGCCTTGTAGGTGACCATCGCCGGCACCCGACGGCGTTCACAGAACGACCGAATCGCCGCCGCGTCGGCTGGACGTCGCGCGCCCAGCCCCGCGATCACGAGAGGCCTCCGCGACTGGTCCAGTAACTCCTTGAACAGGTGGCCATCCTCATCACGAACCCGCGGCTTCTCGTCTCCCGTGGTCACCTTCGCCGTGCCTTCATCAGCCGACCGCAAGTCGCTCGGCCAGTTGAGATGCACCGGTCCGGGCGGCGGCGTGCACAGCTCACTCACTGCCCGCTCGAGGACGGCGGCGGCGTCCCTGGCGGTCAGCGTGCCGGTCCACTTCGTGATTCGCTCGAAGAGCGCGCTTTGCGCCAACGACTGGTGCTCGACGACGCCTTCGGACGCGGTGGGATGGCTGTCCGTGAAGATGAAGAGAGGCGCGCGGTCGAGCCAGGCGCAGGCGGCACCATTCACGACCGACGCCGCCCCGGGACCGAGCGCTGTCAGGCACGCCCCCGGCTTGCCCGTGACCTCCGCCTGCGCGATCGCCGCAATGGCGCCGGCGGTCTCGCCGCACGTCAGCACGAAGGGCAGCCCGGCGCGGCCGGCCGCCTCGATCAGATCGAGATTGCTGCCGCCGCCAGGCACCCCAAACAGGGTACGCACGCCGGCATCCGCGAGTCGGCGCACGACGAGATCGGCGACGGCCACCATGGAGGCGCAATAGTACATGGACGCCGGGCTTTAGCTCGCCTCGAACGCCGGGCTATGATCTCGCCCTGACTCATGGCGATTGATCCACATCAGGACCTGCGCGCGGGCGTCCGCGACCTCTGCAAGACTTTCCCCGACACGTATTGGCGCGACCTCGACGCCCGTCGTGAGTACCCCGAAGCGTTCGTCAAAGCGCTGACGCAGGCGGGCTACCTCGCAGCGCTGATTCCAGAGGAATTCGGCGGCTCGGGCCTTGGCGTCGCGGAAGCGTCGGTCATCCTCGAAGAGATCAACCGTGGCGGCGGGAACTCAGGCGCGTGTCATGCCCAGATGTACACGATGGGCACGCTGCTCCGGCACGGCTCGGACGATCAGAAGCGAAAGTATCTTCCCCGGATCGCGAGCGGCGAGCTGCGCCTGCAGGCCTTTGGCGTGAGCGAGCCGACAACCGGGTCCGACACCACCCAGCTGAAAACGATGGCGGTGAGGAAGGGCGACACGTACATCATCCGCGGCCAGAAAATCTGGATCTCCCGCGCGGAACACTCGGACCTGCTCCTGCTCGTCGTCCGGACGACGCCGCTCGCGGAGATCAAGAAACGTACGGACGGGCTGTCGATCCTGCTCGTCGATCTGCGGCAGGCTCTGGGTCATGGCCTGACGATTCGACCTATTCGGACGATGATGAATCACGCGACGACGGAGCTGTTCTTCGACGACCTCGAGGTGCCGGTCGACGCGCTCGTTGGTGAAGAGGGCAAGGGATTCCGTTATTTGATCGACGGCCTGAATGCCGAGCGCATCCTCATCGCCGCCGAGTGCGTGGGCGACGGGCGCTGGTTCATCGACCGCGCGACCAGGTACGCGAAGGATCGCGTGGTCTTCGGGCGTCCGATCGGACAGAACCAGGGCGTGCAGTTTCCGATCGCGCGCGCGCACGTGAACGTCGAGGCCGCCGACCTCATGCGGATCCGCGCCGCCGAGCTGTTCGACAAGGGCGAGCCGTGCGGCGCGGAAGCCAACATGGCGAAGCTGCTGGCCGCGGACGCGTCCTGGGAAGCCGCCAACGTCGCCGTCCAGACGCACGGCGGCTTTGGCTTCGCCGAGGACTACGACATCGAGCGCAAGTTCCGGGAGACGCGGCTCTATCAGGTCGCGCCAATTTCCACGAACTTGATCCTGACGTACGTGGCGGAACACGTACTCGGCTTGCCCCGATCGTACTGACGTGTCGCTTCCCCTGTCAGGCGTGACCGTCGTCTCGATCGAGCAGGCTGTCGCGGCACCCTTTGCGACCCGGCAACTCGCCGATCTTGGCGCCCGCGTCATCAAGATCGAGCGTCCCGATGGCGGAGACTTCGCGCGCAGCTACGACTCGACCGTCAAAGGCCTGTCGAGCTACTTCGTCTGGCTCAATCGATCGAAGGAATCGCTCACGCTCGATCTCAAGCGGCCCGGCGCCGAAGAGATCCTGGCGCGGCTGTTGGCGCGAGCGGATGTCTTTGTCCAGAATCTCGCGCCGGGCGCAGCTGAGCGGCTCGGGACGGCGTCCGGCAAGCTGCGGGCCCGCCACCCGCGCCTGATCGTCTGTAATGTGTCCGGCTACGGCTCGTCCGGACCGTACGCGAACAAGAAGGCCTACGACCTGCTCGTGCAGAGCGAGGTCGGTCTCATTTCAATCACCGGACCGGCCGATGCACCCAGCCGCGTCGGGATCTCGGTTGCCGACATTGCGGCGGGCATGTACGCCTACTCGGGCATCCTGACGGCGCTCCTCGCGCGGACGGCCAGCGGGCGCGGTACGCTCGTCGAGGTCTCGCTCTTCGACGCGCTCGCCGAGTGGATGGCGGCGGCCGCGTACTACACGGCCTATGGCGGCACGCCGCCCCCCCGCAGCGGGGCCGACCACGCGTCGATCGCGCCATACGGGCCATTTGCGGATCGCGACGGCCGGGAACTCTACCTCGGCATCCAGAACGCGCGGGAGTGGACGCGCTTTTGCTCGGACGTCCTGCAGCAGCCAGGTCTCGCCGAGGACGAAAGATTTCGAACGAACTCGGTCCGGGTCAGGAACCGGAAAGAGCTCTCATCGGCGATCACTGCCGTATTCAAGACGTTGACGGCTGACGAGATTCGTGCCCGCCTCGAGACCGCGCAAATCGCGTACGCGCGGATGAACTCGGTCGAGGAGTTCGTCGCGCATCCGCAACTCGAGGCGCGAGATCGATGGCGTGAGATCGGGTCACCAGCGGGTTCGCTTCGCGCGCTGCTGCCGCCGGTCGTCCTGGACGACGTCCAGCCGGTCATGGGCCCGGTGCCGGCGCTCGGGCAGCACAGCGAAAGCCTTCTTCACGAGCTCGGGTTCGAGGCCGCGACCATCGCCCGGTGGCGCGAGGAGAGGACGATCTGAGATGGTCATCAAACCAGGGTGGACCGGCCGCGTGTTCGAGGACTTCGAAGTCGGCGACGTCTACGAGCACCAGCTCGGCCGCACGATCACGGCGGCCGACAACATCTGGTTCACGTGCGTGACGATGAACACGAACCCGATCCACTTCGACGCCGAATACGCGAAGCACACGGAGTTCAAGAAGCCGCTCGTCAATTCCTGCTTCACGCTGGCGCTCGTGACCGGGCTTTCGGTGACCGACCTCACGATGAACGGCGTGGCCAATCTCGGCTGGGACGAAGTCCGTCTGCCGAATCCGCTCTTCGAGGGCGATACGGTCTACGCGAAGAGTGAAGTGCTCGAGACGCGCGAATCGAAGTCGAGGCCCAAGGTGGGGATTGTGCGGGTCAGGACAACCGGGGTGAATCAGGCTGGTCAGGCCGTCATCGAGTTCGGGCGGACGTTCATGGTGTGGAAGCGCGGGCATGTACCGAAAAGAGCCCAATAGGAAAAGCTCTTGTCGGTACGTCGGGTACGACGGGTACGTCGGGTCCAACGAACCTGATTCTTGTCAGCTTCTGCAATAAGTAAGAAGAAGCTGACGCGCGTCAGTGCGTTCCTGGGACCCGACGTACCGGTCGTACCCGTCGTACCCGTCGTACCGACAGAAGTGCAGGCGTCAGCCGGTCGCCGCGTCTCCGGCCAGGCTCTTCGTCACCTCCCGGACGTCGACGGCCGTGTCAATCGCGCGCAGCATCGCGAGCGCGCGCTCGACGCCGGCGCCGGAAAGCGTTCGACTGGCGCAGGCCTTGAATTTCGCCGCAAGTTCATCGTCACTCGCCGGCTGATCGGGATAGCCGCGCGCACCGTGGGCCGACTGCACCAGAGTTCGCCCGTCGCGAAGCCGTACCGTGACCCTGGACTGCGTGAGGGGCGGCGCGGCCCCGTCGAAGCCCGCGTCGGCGTGCATCGTGATACGCGACATGAGCGCCCGCACGTCCGAATCGCCTAGAACATCCGGTTCGAACGTGTCGAGGCCGACCCGGCCGTGGACAACCGCGGCGGCCGCGCAGAACGGCATGCTGAACTTGCCCTCGAGACCCGACGAGGGCCGATCGTGAATCAGGATCGTCGGCGCAATGCTGTCCACGTCGATCTCGATAGCCTCGACGTCAGCGGCCGTGAACCGTTCACGACGCCGCAAGAGCAGCAACGCGTCGAGCGCTGGATGTGTGCCGGCGCACGACGGGTAGAGCTTGACGGTGATGCCCGTGTCGAGAATCTCCCAGCGCGTGCCGAGGTCCGCGGCCGTGTCGCCGAGATCGGGGTGCTGCCCGTCCATCGCCGTCAGGAACCCCTGCGGCCCATCGAGCGCGAGCGCGCTGCCCGTGAGTCCGCGTTCGGCGAGCAGTGCCGCCATGATGCCGTTGTGCGCCGCGAGCCCGGCGTGCAGCGGCTTGATCATCGTGCCGAAGTTCTCCTTCAACCCGGACGCCTGCGACGCGGCGATCGCGAGCGCGTGACTGGTCGCGTCGAGATCGAGACCGAGCAACCGGCTGGCAGCCGCGGCCGCGCCCAGCGTCCCCAGCGTGGATGTCGGATGCCAGCCGCGCTGGTAGTGCCGAGGCTGCATTCGGATTCCGAGACGCGCTTCGATTTCGAATCCCAGTACGTACGCCTCGAGCGCAGCCT
Source organism: Vicinamibacterales bacterium (assembly GCA_035633215.1). GTDB lineage: Bacteria > Acidobacteriota > Vicinamibacteria > Vicinamibacterales > SCN-69-37 > DASQFI01. The sequence goes on from DASQFI010000059.1 coordinate 56,402, forward strand.
GTCCCGACGCGGCCCTGAGCTCGGCCACGGCGAGCGCCGCGGGCACGAGCGGCGCCGACGGATGCGCGAGCGAGACGAAACACATGTCATCGTAGTCGAGGGCATGCGCAGCGGTGCCGTTGGCCAGCGCCGCCGCGCCCGGACTCGTACGAATAGGCGTGCCGAACACGATCGACTGGCCCGTGCCGGGCGCCGCGACAGCGTCTTGAACGGCTTTGGCGGCCGGCTCCCCAGCGCCGGCGAGCGTCACGCCGACCGTGTCGAGAAAGGCCGTTGCCGCGCGATGACGGGCCGGTGCCGGCGGTTTCGCGGTGACGATGAACTTGGCGAGCGTGGCAATCGCGGACATGCGTCTGAAACGGGTTGGCGGCACGAACGATGGCATGCCGGGGCTAAAGCCCCGGCCTACATGATCGCCGCCATGAATCGGTGCTTGATGAGGACACAGTCGAGCGGCGGCTTGCTCGCCGGCGGCGACTCCTCCACCTTCGCGACAATCACCCACGGACCCGCCATGGCCGTGGTCCGCGCAACGGCCGCCTCGAAGTCCGCGGGGGTCCGCACCGTGACGCTCTGTTGGATACCCATGGCGGCCGCGGCCGCGGCGAGGTCGGCGCCGTGCGCCGTGGCCGTGTCCTGCCCGCCCGTCGTCGCGTACGACTGGTTGTCCCAGACAATGAGCACCAGGTTCTTCGGACGCGTCCAGCCGATCGTCGCCAGCGAGCCCAGGTTCATCAGCAGCGAGCCGTCGCCGTCGAGAATCACGACCCGGAGATCGGGCCGTGCCATCGCGAGTCCAAGACCCATCGACGATGCCAGGCCCATGCTGCCCCACGTGTAGAAATTGGCGGGCCGGTCGCCGGCCGCGAAGAGGTCGTAGGCTGGGTGGCCCAGGCTCGCGATGACGGGTGTTTTCGCATCCTCGCCAAGCGAGCGGACCAGCAGCCGTGTGGCGTCGAGTCGTGTCATGCGTGGGCCTGCGCCTGGACGCTCGGCGCCGTCAACCGCCGCGGAAGCAGACAGGCGCCGCTCAACCGCGTTTCGAACGCGGTGCGGGCCATGAGCTCGACCGTTGCCGCGGTCGCTTCGGCCGACGAGACCGTCGTGTGGGGAATGCCCATCGCGTCCAGAATCGGCGCCACCGCCTTTCCCATCGGCACCTGCGCGGAATTCCATTCGCCCGCGTCTCCGCGCATGCTGATGAGGATCAACATCGGAACCTGATATGGCAGCACGAGGGACGTGAGCGCATTCAGGGAATTGCCGAGGCCGCTCGACTGGAGCATGACCGCCGGCTGCACGCCGCCGAGGTACAGACCCGCCGCGATGCCAAAGGCTTCTTCCTCACGCGTCGCCAACGTCGTGCGAATCCGCGGGTATTTCTCGAGCTCGCTGAGGACGTGCGACAGCGGATTGTCCGGCACGTAGACGACGTGCGTCACGCCGGCCGCCGCGAGCCCCGCGCACACACCGGCGGCCCAGGCCACGCCATCCGCACGCGACTGCCCCGTTGTCACAGGCGAAGTTTACTCGTAACGTGTGTGCCGATGGCGGCGGTCGTCTTCGACTTCGATGGCGTGCTCGCGGATACCGAAGGGTTGCACCTGCGTGCCTTCCAGGAAACGTTCGCGACGCGCGGGTGGACTCTCGATGCCGGCGCCTATGCGGATCGATACCTCGGCTATGACGACCGGCATCACGAATACGACCACCGCCACGGCCCTGGCTGCGGCCGATCGAATCGTCACGAATCTGGACGAGGTGTCGCCGGCGATGATTGACGCGCTTGCCGGCCACCGCACGGCATGACCGGATCGTCGCTGCGCGCCGCTGCGCGGGCACGGTCTTCAACGGCCGATTCGCGTCAGGATGCGTGACCTGTGACCTATCAGCGCCCGAATTCAGCGAACGATGCCTTGAGGCTGCACCTCAACGAGAACACAGCCGGGTGCTCGCCGGCCGTGATTGCCGCGCTACGGACGATCGATCGCGACGTCATCGCGCTCTATCCCGACTACGCCCCGATCACGGAGGAGTGCGAGCGCTGGTTCGGCGTGGCGGCCGGCTGGGTGCAACTCATCAACGGACTCGACGAGGGGCTCCACATCGTCGCCCAGGCGGCCCGGGCGCGGTCCCCGCTCGTCGCGGATCCGGAAGCCGTGATCGTCGAGCCGGCCTTCGAGATGTACGTGCCGTGCGCGGAAGCGGCCGGCCTTCGGGTCGTGCGCGTGCCGCCGCAGCGTGACTTCACGTTTCCGATCGCACCGCTTCTGGCGGCCATGACGCCGGCGACCCGGCTCATCTACCTGACCGATCCCAACAACCCCACCGGACTGCCGATTCCGCCGGGCGCGGTCGAGCAGATCGCCGAGGCCGCCCCCGACGCGGTCCTGCTGCTCGACGAGGCGTACTCGGACTTCAGTGGCCGCACGCTCATCGGCGCGCCGCTCGACCGCCGTCGCAACCTCATCGTCGGACGGACGTTCGCGAAAGCGCACGGTCTGGCGGGACTGCGCATCGGCGCGCTGATTGCGCATCCGGACGCGCTTGCGGCCATTCGCCGCATTCTGCCGCCGTTCAGCATCAACGTCTGCGCGGCGATCGCGCTCGAAGCCGCGCTCAGGGATCGGCCGTATCTCGAGTGGTTCGTCGCACAGTCGGTCGAGTCGCGAGAGTTGATCTACGACTTCTGCCGGCGCCTTTCGCTCCAGTACTGGCCGAGCGAAGCGAACTTCGTCCTGGTTCGCGTCGGTCCGGAGGCAGCGGCCATCGTGCAGGAGGTCGCCGCGAACGGCATCCTGCTCCGTGATCGATCCAACCAGCCCGGGTGCGACGGCTGCATCCGGATCACCGCAGGAGTGGCCGACCACACACGCGCGGCGGTGACCGCGTTGGAGGCCGCGTTTGCGTCTCGCCGTCGTTGATCGCCGGACGTCGGAGACGCGCGTGCGCGTCCGCCTCCAGTTCGACGGTCTGATGACCCTCGACTGACGTGCGCCCGCCGCGCCTACTGTGGCACGGCGCGTGCCACAGTTCGGCACCCGACCGCATTGAGACTGCGTCGATTCATCTCGGCAACATCATCTCGTCGGTATTCCACTGGAACCATCCTTGCTACCCGTTCTGTCGCGAGATTCTTGAACGGAGGTTTTTCACATGGCACGAATCGATTCACTGCGCACGCTGCTGGTCCAGGAACTTCGAGACATCTACGACGCCGAAAAGCGGTTGACCAAGGCGATCCCCAAACTCGCCAAGGCCGCGACGTCCGAAGATCTCTCGGGCGCCCTGGAAGAGCATCTCACCCAGACGGAAGAGCAGGTGACGCGCCTCGAACGGGCGTTCGAGGCCCTGGGCGAGCCGGCGAAAGGCAAGGAATGCGCCGGCATCAAGGGCATCATCGAAGAGGGCGACGAGCACGTCGGCGAAGACTTCGGCGACGATGGCCTGAGAGATGCGACGATTATCGGTAGCGCCCAGCGCGTCGAGCACTACGAGATCGCGGCCTACGGGACGGCGATCGCGCACGCCCGGCTCCTGGGGCAGGATGAGGTCGTGTCGCTCCTCGAAGAGACCCTCGAGGAGGAAATATCTGCCGATGAGAAGCTCACCGAGATCGCCGAACAGGTGGTGAACCCGGATGCGGCGAGCGGAGAAAAAGACGAAGCCACCGAAGAAAGCGACGATCGCGAAATGGTCGGCGCCGCGTCCGGCGCGAAGTCCGGTCAAGCGACGAAGCGCGGCAACGGCGGGCGCGGCGCAGGCGCTGGCCGCCGCAACGGACGCAGCCGGTCCAGCCGCAGCCGATAGCGGCCGGCCGGTCGGGGCGGGCGACTCGGGGCGCCCCGACACGAACATGATCGTCGCGGCGCTGCTGCGAGACATGGCCGCGATCCGAGCCTCGCGACAGCGCCAGTGGGGATACAACGGGGCGGCCGACGCCGTCCTCGCGCTCGATCGACCGCTCGATGCGTTGGTTCAGGGTGACGGCACGCTCGAGCGCGTTCCCGGCGTCGGGCCGTCGTCCACCCGCATCGCGTTCGAAGTCATCCGCACGGGAGAATCGGCGACCGTCGAGCAGGCGGTTGCCGAGAGCGGACGCGCCGAAGAGATTCGCCGCAAACGCACGCTGCGTACGCTCTTCTTCAGCCGGGCACGTGTGCTGGAGATCCTGCGTGACGAGCGGCCAGGTGCCGTCCGGGCCACCGACCTCCTGGGCGATTTGCAGATGCACTCCACCTGGAGCGACGGCGGCGCCTCCATCGCCGAGCTGGCCAAGGCGTGTGAGGCGCGCGGCTATCGGTACTGCGGCGTCACGGATCACTCCTACGGCCTGCGCATCGCTCGCGGCATGTCCGCCGACGCGATGCGCATCCAGCACCAGGAAATCGCGGCGCTCAACAAGCACCTGGGTGAGCGATTCCGCGTGTTTCGGTCGATCGAAGTGAACATTCAACCTGATGGCACCCTCGACATGGCGCGGTCGGATCTCGAGCTGCTCGATCTCGTCGTGGCGGCGCCTCACTCGAACCTGCGTACCACCGAAGACCAGACGTCCCGTCTCCTGGCGGTGGTCGCGACGCCGGGCGTCCACGTCCTCGCACACCCCACCGGACGGAAGTTCGGCGAGCGCGCGGGAATCGTCGCGCGGTGGGATGAGGTGTTCAAAGCGGCCGCCGCCCTCGGCGTCGCGATCGAGATTGACGGAGACCCGTGGCGGCAGGACGTGAATTTCGTGCTGGCTCAGGAGGCGGTACGCGCCGGCTGCCTGATCGCTCTCGACAGCGACGCGCACTCGCCGCGTGAGCTCGTGTATGCCGAAACCGCCGTCGCGCACGCGCGGCTGGCGGGCATTCCCGCCTCGAAGATCATCAACTGCTGGTCCGCGGACCGGCTGTTGGAATGGGCGGCGCTGGCGAGGCGGCGCTAACGCGCCCGGTGCGACGATTCCAGCATCACGAGACCCGACGTGAGCCCCGGCGGTAAGTTGAGGCGGCCGCCTAGGTTCCCGAGATCGAACACGTCGCGGATCGTGCCCTTGACGCTGACCCGGGCGCCCTTCCTCGGCACTCCCTGGGTGGACACCACCCACAACGTCCCCGTCCGATCGTCGATTCGATACGCACCGCGGTCCGCGACCGAGAAGCTGTCAGTTACCGAACCATTGACCGTCACGTCGCGATTCCGATAGCGCGACGGATCGGCCAGGACCTTGTTGATCGAGGTCGCACAGGCCGGCGTCAGGAGCGCGATCATCACCAGCACGCCGATGGCTCGTCGTCCTCGCAGTCGCATCGTCATTTCCCCTCTCCGCCCAGAATCTCATACGGATCGATCGCAATCCCCTGCCACCACTGTTTCTTGTCCGTCATCTTGAAGATGGCAAAGTGCAAGTGCGGGGTGTCCTTCGGCGCGTTGCCGGTGGTGCCGACGTAGCCGATCACGTCCCCGCGCTTGAGGCGCGCGCCTTCCTCGAGACCAGGCACGTACCGCTCCAGATGCGCGTAGTAGTAGACGTACGTCGAAGACGGGTCGTACTGGTAGATGGTCGTGCCGCCGGCCTCACTGGCGAACAGCCGCGCGACCATGCCATCCTCGACGGCGATGACCGGCGTGTGTCGCGGCGCCAGGATGTCCATGGCCTCGTGAATCCGATTCGATCCCCGTTTCTCCGAGAACGAGCTCCTCAAATCGTCGCGCTCGACGCCCCGCACAGGAATCGTCAGCTGTCGGTTGCGCAGGTCGGCGATCGGATCGGTGCCGATTCGCGGCAGTGCCGATTCGGCCGCGGGCCGAGGCACGTGAACGGCGGCGACGGGCCGATCAGGGGGATCGGGGTTGCTTGTCAGCGCGGCTGCACCGCAGTCGTCGCCGAGCCGCCTGCCTGACGCGGCCGATCCCATTGGCCCGGTCGTCATCAAGATCCCGGTGAACAGCGCACCAGCGAGAAAGCCGATCGAGACGGCCAGGATCGGACCGAAGGCGCGGTTGGCACGCCGGCTCATTGCTCGAAGACGACCGGCGTCCCTTTCTTGACGAACGCGGCCAGCCGCGCCGCATCCCAATTGGTCAGCCGGACGCACCCATGAGAGGACGAGTGGCCGATTTGTCCGGGCTCCGGCGTGCCGTGCAAGCCGTAGTGCTCTTTCGAGATGTCGATCCAGACGATGCCAACGGGGCCGTTGGGCCCGGCCGGAATCTTTGCTTTTGCGTGCGAGGGATCGGCGTCCCAGAACAGATCCGGGTTGTAGTTGAACGTGGGGTTCTTGATGATCGCCGTGACGGTCCAGGCGCCGAGCGGCAATGGGTCGTGCTCGCTGCCGCTCGTGACAGGCGCGTGAAAGACGATCTTTCCGTCGCCGCCATAGACGGTCGCGACCGACGCGTCTTTCGAGACGACGACTCTCGCATTGGCCGGCGCGGCCCCGGGCGTTCCGCCCGACACGTTCGGCGCCCGAATCGTCTCTCCTTCCACGAACCGCGCCGTCGGGTTCAGCCGTCGGAGCAGATTCGGCGAGGCGTGAAACGTCTCGGCGAGCGCCTCGAGCACCGACGTGTAGTGCAGCGCGGGCAGCTCCGCCTGCTCCATCAGGTCTTTCGGAATGGACGGCGAGAACGGGCCGGCGACGTCTTCGGCCGTGATTGTGTAGGGCGCCAGGACGTCTGCGGCGCCTCGGCCGAGAGCCTGAAGCAGCGCCGCCTGGTCGCCAGGAGCAATGCGGCGCGACGATTCGAACGCCGCGAGAGCTTTGGCCGTGTTCGCGCCGCGCAGGCCGTCGATCTCGCCGGGCGAGAAGCCGGCACGGTCGAGCAGAATCTGGATTTCCAATGTGGCATCGCTGGCGGCAGCCGGCGTGGCGCCGCGCTGGGCCACCACCCCGGCGTTCCACACGCCGACGCACGCCACACAAATGGCAAGCGACGACAGACTTCTGAGTGCGGATCGCACCACTGCGTGGCCTCCAACACTTGAGAGAGCACGAACTGTGCCGACCGGGGGCGAGGTCGTAGGGCGGATTGATCTCCAAATCCGCCGATCGTTGGGCGGACATGCAGGCGGATTTGGAGTTCAATCCGCCCTACTTTGGACGCAGCGAGTATCTCGTCTGATACTCCAGCCGAAGGCCGGGCCGCGCGACGGTGATCTCCACCTGTCTTGTCCGCTTGAGAGGATCGCGGTTCGTGCTCTGATAGCCGATCACGTAGTAGTCGCTGAGCTCGGCATCGATGCGACGAAACGTCTGGGCGAAGCCGTTGGTGTTCACGACGGCACGGCCCATCGTCTCGCTCGCCAGCACCTGCAGTGAGCTGATGCCCGAACTGACGAACTTCCACCATTCCGTGGGACTCAGATCGATGTCGATGTCCGCTCCCCCGATGAGGCCACGCGGATCGATCGGGTAGACGACGTGCTGGCGCGGTTGGCCGCGTTGACGAGTTCGGCGAGCTCGCGCACGAGATCGGACTCGGCGAACTGCTGGCCGCGCGTCTCGAAGGGATTGACCTGCGGCGACGCATCCGGCTGGCCGGGAACGGACCACCGGTCCATTTCCGCCTTCAACCTCGAGCTTTCGAACGGATTGAAATCGTACCCATTGCTCACGTAGAAAAACGCCTTCCGCCGGCCAGGGATTTTCTCGAGCTGTTCGAGGAGGCTGGACGCGGTGCCAAACGCGACGTGCGCGTTGTAGCGGAGTCCGGCGGGCCCCTCGGCCGTCGATGCCGCCGCGATAACGTCGGCGGGCGTCGGCGCGGTGCCCATCACCTTCCTGATTGCCGCGTCGAGGCGTGAGTGATCCGGATCGAACGTCAGGTTCTGCGCGATCGACGAGTACCCGGACGAGACGATCGCGATCCGGTCATTCGGTTTCACGACTTCGTCGCGAAGCACTCGGAGGACCTTCTGAATGCGGGGCGAGTCGCGCGCCTGCAGGTGCAGATCATCGATGAAGATGATCACAATCCGGCCGTTCATGTCGTCGGGTGCCCTGGCCGCCGGCAGCCGCGTGCGTCGAACGCGCGGACGTCACGAAACACAAAATCCGTCGTCGCCCGAAACTGCGCCTGCTGACCGCTCGGCCAGTCGGCTGTGACGAGAAGCCCGACCCCGACGAGCCCCAGACCGGCGTACGTCCGCACCCCTGCCATGTCCGGCCTCCGGACGGCCGTTTGGACGATGGGATCGCGCCCTGGGCCTTTACAATCGACCCATGATTGGCCGTAGTGCGCTCCGTGCGCTCTGCCTGCTGCTCGCGGTATCGGCGTGCGGCCGCCGCGATGCATCGACCAATGCGGCGGACCAGCCGACTCTTGTCACGGTGCAGCCGGTCACGGTGCAGACGCTTCGGGACGTGCTGGCGCTGCCCGGCACGATCGTTCCGTCGGCCGCGGCGGAACTCGTGGCGTACGCGCCCGAGGCCGCCCGCATCGTCGAGCTCCCCAAAGCCGAGGGCGAGAAGTTCGCGTCCGGCGATCTCCTCGTCCGCTTCGAGATTCCGTCAATTACCGCCGAAATCGAGGCGCGGGAGCGCGAGTTGAACGACGCGACCGCGCGGGCCGCCGCGGCGAAAGCCGAAGAAACGCGCATGGCCGCGATGAACAGCCGCGGGGTCATCCCGAGAAACACCTATGAGGCCAGCAAGAACGCGCTCTTCGCGGCCGAATCGGCGCTGAATCAGGCGAAGACGCAGATGGAGAGCGCCAAGCTGCTCCAGGAGCGCACCATCGTGCGCGCACGCTTTGCGGGCATCGTCGCGAAGCGATGGCACAATGAAGGCGAGGTCGTGGCTGGCGGCAGCCAGGATCCGGTCCTGCGGGCCGTGGATCCCACGCGAACGCACGTCGCCGTCGAAGTCACGCTCGCGCAGCTGGGCCGCGTAGTGCCCGGACAGGCAGGCGTCGTTCGAACCGGTACGGGACCTGACGTGCCGGCGACGATCGCCGTGCGGCCGACGCCCGTCGAGGGCGGTCCTCCGAAAGTCGAGATTCGGCTCGCGCCGCTGACACCGATCGCCTTGCCGCTCGACAGCCCTGTCCAGGTCGAGATCGTCCTCGACGAGCGCCCGCAGGTGCTCGTCGTCCCCACGGCGGCCCTGCTACGAACCGACCAGGCGGTGTACGTGATGGTCGCCGGTCCAGACAACCGCGCGCACCGCAAAGACGTGCAGGTTGGATTGCAGGCGCGCGGACAGACGCAGGTCCTGTCCGGCGTGAACCCGGGCGACCAGGTGATCGTCGGCGGCCTCGACGCAGTCTCGGACGGCGCCGCGATTTCCATCAACAAGTAGCCCCGGAGGCTAGTGGCCTGTGACTGACAGCGTGGAAGGCGCTCGGCGCCGATTCGCGGACGAGCTGCGTGCGGCGCACCGGCTCGGGTCCGACGCGCTCGTCGAGGCGCTCGCGCGGGTACCGCGTGAACGCTTTCTCGCTCCTGGACCGTGGATGGTGCGCGGAGAGCGGGACCGCGAACCGCGCGCGACCGAGAACGCCGATCCCCGGCACGTGTACCAGAACGTCTCCATCGCCGTCGACGCGACGAGAGATCTCTACAACGGGCAACCGGGGCTCGTCGCCGGCTGGCTCGACAGCCTTGCGATTCGTCCGAACGATCGCGTGCTGCACATCGGCTGTGCCACCGGGTACTACAGCGCGCTGATGGCCGAGCTCACCGGGCCAGGCGGCCAGGTGACGGCGATCGAGGTCGATGCCGACCTAGCGGCGCGCGCGAGGGATGCGTTGACGCCGTGGCCGTGGGTGACCGCGCGTCAGGGTGACGGACGGACACACCTGCCGCTCGGCATCGACGTGCTCCTCGTCCACGCGGGCGCGACCCACGTGCTCGACGAGTGGCTCGACGTGGTCCGCGACGGCGGCCGCCTGCTGGTGCCGCTCACGTGCACGATCCCTGGCATGCCCGCCTCGCTCAGCAAGGGCATGATCCTCACGGCGACGCGTCAAGACACCGAGTGGATGGCCCGCGTCGGCTCGATGGTCATGATCTACGCGCTCGTTGGCGCGCGAGACGAGGCCATGAACGCGCGGCTCGGCCAGGCGCTCATGGGCGGCAAGTGGGCCTCGGTCGCGCGCCTGCGGCGCGATCCGCACGAATCCGGGGCCACCTGCTGGCTGCACGGATCGAACTGCCTGGCCACCGCATGACCTTCCTCGACTACGCCGTCATCGCCGGGTATCTTGCGGCGATCACGGCGTTCGGATCGTGGTTCGCGCGGTTTCAGAAGACGACGCGCGACTACTTCCTCACGGATCGATCGATCCCGTGGTGGGCGGTGTGTTTCACGATCGTCGCCACGGAGACGAGCACGCTCTCGTTCATCGGCGTCCCGGCGTCGGCGTTCGCGGGCAACATGACGTTCCTGCAGCTGGCCCTGGGCTACGTGATCGGGCGGGTAATCATCAGCGTGGTCCTGGTACCGGCGTACTTCCGCGGCGACCTCTTCACGTCCTACGAACTCCTGCAGCGCCGTTTCGGATCGTCGGTGAAGACGCTGGCCGCCGGCATTTTTCTCGTGACCCGCACGCTCGCCGATGGCGTGCGTCTGTTTGCGACCGCGCTGGTGATCGCCGTCGTGACGGGCGTGCCCGTGAGCTGGACCGTGCTGATTCTGGGCACGGCGATGATCGTGTACACCGCGCGAGGCGGGGTGTCGGCCGTGATCTGGACGGACGTCGTGCAGATGTTCATCTATCTCGCCGGGGCGGTCGCGGTGTTCGGCGCGCTGCTCGGACGCATCCCGGGCGGGTGGAACGAAGTGGTGCAGGCCGGTCACGCGGCCGGCAAGTTCGTCGTCTTCAACTGGTCCACCGATCCGAAGGCCGTCTACACGATTTGGGCCGGACTGCTCGGCGGCGCGACGCTCACGCTGGCGACGCACGGCACGGACCAGTATCTCGTGCAGCGCCTGCTCTCGGCCCGCTCGTCGCGGGATGCCGCGCTCGGCCTGGTGCTGAGCGGCGTCATCGTCCTCGCGCAGTTCGCGCTGTTTCTCGTCATCGGCGTGATGCTGTTCGCCTACTACCAGCACGCGCCGCTGCCCGCGCTGGGCCGGGCCGACGAGATCCTGCCGCGCTTCGTCGTGACGTCGCTCTCGGGCGGCGTGGCGGGCTTCATCGTCGCGGCCATCGTCGCCGCCGCGCTCTCTCCCTCGCTCAACGCGATGGCGGCCACCACCGTGAACGACTTCTACCGACAGTACTTTCGACCCGATGCCGACGAGCCGACGCTGATGCGCATCTCGCGGATCTCGACGATCGGCTGGGGCGTGCTGCAAATCGCCGTGGCGCTGGCGGCGCAGGGCATGGACCGCTCGGTGCTCGACGCCGGCCTCCTGGTGCTGTCGCTCGCGACCGGTCCGGTGCTTGGCGCGTTCCTGGTGGGCGTGCTCAGCACTCGCGTGGACGCGCGGGCGATGCTGACCGGCATGTCGGCCGGCATCGTCGTGCTCGGCGTGCTCTGGTGGACTGGCGCCGTGGCGTGGACGTGGTACGCGTTTGTCGGTGCGTCGGTGACTTCCGTCGTCGCGCTCGTCGCCGCCGTTTTCAGTTCTAGGATTAAGTTCTAAGTTCTAAGTTCAGTCTGAGCCCCGATCGGCAAGCGAAGCGTGGCACGGCACCCCGGCGCGGGCGAGCGATTCTCCAGGGCGATCGTGCCGCCGTGCGCCTCGGCGATCTGCCGGCTCAGGGCGAGGCCGATCCCCGACCCGCTCGGCTTGGTCGTGAAGAACGGCACGAACAGGTTCGACGTGTCGGGCAGGCCCTTCCCTTCGTCCTCGACGTTCAGCTCGAACCAGTCGCCCAGCCGCTTCCAGCCAATCGAGACCTTGCCGCCGGTTTCGAGCGACGCATCCACGGCGTTCCGCACGACGTTGATGAGCAACTGCTCCAGCTGATCGGAATCGGCGATGAGACGTACATCCGGCGACGGGTGCACCGCGACCGGCAGCCGCTTTTCGAGATCGGCGATGCGCGCGATGAGTTCGGGCACCTTCACGTTCCTGGGATTGGGTTTGGGCAGACGGGCCAGCTGGGCGTATGACCGCAGGAAACGGCCCAGCGCGCCGGATCGTTCTTCGATCAGCGACAGGCCCTGCTGGACCTCGTCGCTCCGCTGAAATCCGGCCGCTCGATCCACGATGCGCTGAAGGGAATGGGCGATCGATTTGATGGGCGTCAGCGAGTTGTTGATCTCGTGGGACAGGACGCGGACGATGCGTTGCCACGCCGCCTGCTCCTGCTCGCGCAGCGCCTGGCTGAGATCGGCGAGCACGACCAGGTGGTGCGGGCGCCCATCGCGATAGAACACCGTGCGCCGCACCTCGTAGCGTCCGCGGCGTCCGCCGAATGGCCGGTCGATTAACCGGCGCGGCTCGCCGGTCAGGTACTCGTCGAATCCCAGCGATGAGGCCGGAGACCCGATCAACTCCTCGCTCGACTTTCCCATCAGCCCCTCGCCCGCCCGGTTCACGACGAGCAGCTGGTTGGTCGGGTCGAACGCGAAGACGGCGACGCCGATCTCCTCCATGACGTGGGTGAGGAGCGCGGCCGATTCGACGGCTTCGGTCCGCTGGCGCTGCAGCGTGGACCCGAGGTCGTTGACCTCGCGCATGACCATCGCCATGGAGCTGCCGCTCCTGGCGCTGAGGCCGCGGATCGAATAGTCGCCCTCTCGCAGCGCGCCAAGGAGATTCGCGACGAGATTGAGCGACCGCACCGCGAGCTGCCGCGCCGCCGACGCGGCGCCCAGCCAGACGAGCAGCACGACAACCAGGAGGGTCCACTGGACCTCCGGCGCTCGCGGCTGCGTGAAGAGAGAGTAGATCGCGATCGCGACGGCCGGCAGCCCGCCGACAAGCACGAGCCACGTGAGGAAGAGCTCCAGATTTCGGGCGCGCGGCGCGCCGCGACGGGAGGACAGTCGGTCAGCCACGGGCGACACGAAGAGCAAAGGGCAAAGGGCAAAGGGCAAAGGGGAGGGACGAAGGGTAAAGGGTGAAGGGGCGGAACGAACTGACGCGAGTCATCTGATCCTCAATAAACGACGGCGCTTGGGTACAGGTTAGTTGACGAGCGCGATCTGTTTTCGGCCGGCGTCGATCACTTCAACGATTGGATCCCGTTTCAGGTTCCAGCGATTGCATCCCGTTTCAAATTCCAGCCCTTGGCCCTTGCCCCTCATCCCTTCCCTTTGGCCTTCGTCCCTCACCCCTTCCCTTTGCCCTTTGCCCTCTGCCCTTTGCCCTTTTCAGCGGGTCAGAGTCCGAAGTGCTGTAAACGCCGATATAAGGCGCTTCGACTCATGCCGAGCTGATCGGCGGCTTTCCGCACGTCGCCCCCGTGGCGCGCCAGTACCTTCTGGATGAAGAGCTTCTCCGCCTGGTCGAGTGACATCTCTTCAGACGCCGGCGGCGTGCCGACCGGCGCCTGCAACCCAAGATCGACGGCCGTGATGTCCCGGCCCTTGGCCATGAGGACCGCCCGCTCGATGGCGTGCCCAAGCTCCCGGACGTTGCCTGGCCAGAGGTGCGACTCGAGCGCCTGCCGCGCCGACCGATCAAAGCCTTCGAGCGGCCGGCGGTACCGATCCGAAAACCGCGTGAGGTAATGCCCGGCGAGCGGGAAGATGTCTTCGCGCCGCTCCCGCAGCGCCGGCAGGTGAATGACGACGGTGTTCAGCCGGTACAGCAGATCCTCGCGGAACCGTCCAGCCGCGATCTCCGCCGAGAGATCCGCGTTCGTCGCCGAGATGACGCGAACGTTGACGTAGATGACGCGCGACGACCCGACCTTCTGCACTTCGCCGGTCTGCAGCACGCGCAGCAGTTTCGGCTGCAGCCGGATCGGCATGTTCGCGATCTCGTCGAGAAAGAGCGTGCCTTCGTCGGCGAGCTCGAAGCACCCGATGCGATCCGTCCTGGCGTCCGTGAACGCGCCCTTCACGTGCCCGAAGAGCTCCGACTCGGCGACGCCCTCCGACAGTCCGCCCGCGTTCATGGTGACGAGCGGTTTGCTCGCGCGCGCCGACAGTCGATGCAGCAGGCTGGCGACGACTTCCTTCCCCGTGCCGTGCTCCCCCGTAATCAGCACGGAGGCGTCCGACGCCGCCACCCGCTCGATCGTGTCCCGGACGGCCTTCATCGCCGGCGCTTCGGCAATGAACGTCGGCAGGTCGCGCCGCTGCAGGCGCGTATTCTCTTCCTGGAGGCGGCGGCTCCGCCGCAGCGCGCGTCGCAGCTCGAGCTGCGTCTGGACCGCGGCCACGAGCTTGTCGTCGTCCCACGGCTTCTCGATGTAGTCGCGCGCGCCGCGCCGCATCGCCTCGACCGCGCCCGAGACGCTGCTCCAGCCGGTCATCACCAGCACCGGCAGGGTCGGATCGATCGCCTTCACCCGATCGAGCAGCTCGAAGCCTTCCTGCCCCGAGGTCGTGTCGCGGGTGTAATTCAGATCGATCAGCGCGACGTCGAAATCCGAGCGTTCAAGCTCGCCCACGAGCTCGGCCGGCGAGGCCGCGGTCGCCACTTCGTAGCCCTCACCGCCCAGGAGGAGCTTTAAGGCATCGAGGATGTTGACTTGATCGTCGGCGATGAGGACGCGGCCCAGGGGCACAGACATGGAAGAATCTGTAGTCTCCAATCTGGAATCTGCGATCGGAACCGCCAACCAGACACTGGAATCTGCGATCGGAACCGCAACCAGACAATCGACGCCGGCTGCTATCGCTCGCGCGACACGCGAGTCCCAGAAACGGGAATTATGGCCGGTTCCGGGCGGGTGATGCACGTACCGGCAGGATAGAAGGAAAACGCGTGCCAGATCGCATCAAACGGCCGGATGCGCGGCCGCCGGGCACCCGCGGCTGGGGCTGGCACGGCGCTTGATGTACCACGACTTCGGGTCTTTTTTGCCTGCGGATTTTTGCAAAAAGAAACCCGAGGTCTTTCCCACTTCACCGTGACGCCCGCCCCTCGCATTCTCGTCGCCGACGATCAGGCCGACATCCTGCAGGCGCTTCGTCTGCTGCTGAACGACGCCGGGTTCGAGACCGAGCTCGTGAACTCGGTCGGGGGCGTGCTCGATCGCGTCATCGAGCGCCCGTACGACCTGCTGCTGATGGATCTGAACTACACACGCGACACGACGTCCGGACGCGAGGGTCTGGAGCTGCTCGATCGCGTGCGGTCCCACGACGGCACGCTGCCGGTCGTGGTGATGACCGGCTGGGGCAGCATCGACACGGCCGTCGAGGCGATGCGGCGCGGCGCGCGCAGCTTCGTGCAAAAGCCGTGGGACGATCTGACGCTCGTCGATGTCGTGCGTCGCGAGGTCGAGGATGGCATGGCCTTACGGCGGCGCGACGCGAAGCTCGCGCGCGAGCACGACGAGGCGCGGCTCATCCAGCGCGCGCTGCTGCCGTCGAGCATGCCAGAGATCACGGGCTGCACCCTGGCCGCGCTGTGGACGCCCGCGTCAGGGATCGGCGGCGACTGCTACGACGTCCTGCGCTTCAGCGACACACGCGTCGCGGTGTCGATCGCCGACGTCGTCGGCAAGGGCCTGCCGGCGGCGCTCCTCATGTCGAATCTTCAGGCCGCCGTCCGGGCGTTTTCCACCGCGGCGGCCGAGCCGCACGACGTGTGCGCAAGCGTGAACCGCCTGCTCTGCCGGAACATCGCTTCGGGCAAGTTCGTGACGTTCTGCTACGCCGTCATCGACACCAGCGCGATGACGATCGCGTACGCCAACGCCGGACATTTTCCGCCGGTCCTGATGCGCGCCGATGGCCGCGCCGAGCAACTGGCCCCGACCGGCCTCGTCCTCGGCGTGACCGCCGACTGGGCCTACACGAGTCGCCTCATCGAGGTCGGCCGCGGCGACCGGCTCGTCTGCTACACCGACGGCATCACGGAGGCGCTGACGCCCGACAACGGAGAATTCGGAGAGGACCGGCTGGTGGAGACCATCCGCGCCCTGCGGACCGAGCCGCCCGACCGCCTCGCGCGAGCGGTCTCGGACGCCGTGACCGCCTGGACCGGCGGGGCGCCGCAAGACGACGCCACCCTGATTGTCGCGGCGATGGCATGATGACCCTCAGCCTCCGGCTCCATGCAGCCGGTCTGTCCTCTTCTGTGAATGCTCGCGGGGCCCCACCCCCGCTCGCGCGGCCGCGGGCGCTTTTCGCCTTACCCGTGCGTCCGTACCGACAGATCTGTTGCTATATGATGTCGGGGTTCCCCACATTGTTTCAGAGGAGTTCCCATGCGCGTTCTCGTTTTGGTCTTTACACTCATTGCCGCGTTCGTGGTCTCGTCGACCCAGCCGGTTACAGCCCGTCACCAGCCCGTCAGCAGCGAATTGGCGCTTCAGGCGCAGGCCCAGCCGCCGCCGGCCCGGACGCCGGACGTCATCTTCGTGCCGACGCGCGAAGCCGTCCGGCGGGCGATGCTCAAGATGGCCAACGTCACCAAGGATGACTACGTGATCGATCTCGGCTGTGGGGCCGGCGACATCGTGGTCACTGCCGCGAAGGAGTTCGGCGCGCGCGCCCTCGGCGTCGATATCGATCCCCAGCGGGTCAAGGAAGCCAATGAAAACGTGACGAAGAACGGCGTCCAGGACAGGGTCAAGATCATGCTGGGCGATATCTTCGATCCGAACCTCAAGATCGACGATGCGACGGTCGTGACGCTGTACCTGCTGCCCTCGCTCAACGCGAAGCTCGCGCCGCGCCTGAAGAAAGAGCTCAAGCCGGGCACGCGCATCGTGTCGCACGCGTTCGACATGATGCAGGCCGAGCCGCCGTGGCCGGCCGAGAAGACGCAGGAAGTGGACGGCGCGAACATCTATCTCTGGACGATCCCGAAGCGGTAGATTGACGTTTTCCCAAGGGCGGGCGCCCGGCACACACGGCCGGGGCGCCCGCTCGTTCGTTTCAGGGATGAAGATCTTCGTTTGGCTGTTCGTCACGTTTGCCGCCGGGCTCGCGGCAGCTCCGTTCGATGCTGCGCAGCAGACGCCGGTCCGTCCGCCAGACGTACGATGGGTGCCCACGCAGGACGCCGTCGTGGACGGCATGCTCAAGCTCGCCGGGGTCACGAGCGCCGACGTGGTCTACGATCTCGGCTGCGGCGATGGAAAGATCGTCATCGCGGCCGCCAGGCAGTACGGCGCCCGCGGCGTGGGCGTCGATATCGATCCCGAGCGCATTAGAGAAGCCAACGAGAACGCCAAGGCCGCCGGCGTCACCGACAAGGTGACGTTCATCCTTGGCGACATCTTCGACCCGAACATCAAGATCGCCGAGGCGACCGTCGTGACGCTGTTTCTGCTGCCCAGGCTGAATCTGCTGCTGCGCCCACGGCTCTGGAAAGAGCTGCGGCCGGGCACCCGGGTGGTCTCCAACAGCTTCGATATGGGCGACTGGACGCCGGCCAGAACCGAGCAGTTCGGCAACTTCACGGTCTATTTCTGGACCATCCCGCACAGGTAAGCTCAGGTATCGCTTCGATTCCGCACGTGCCGCGTCAACGCGCCCACACCCGGTCGGGTCTCAGTGCGTGGTTTCTGGTCGAGCTCGGCGACACCGCGCAGCCGGAACGGCCCAAGCACACCGCGCCCTGGTGGCAGGTGATGTGCCTGACGGGCGTCGACTACTTCTCGACGCTCGGCTATCAGCCCAGCATCGCGTTTCTCGCCGCTGGATATCTCTCACCGTTCGCGACGCTGCTCCTCGTCCTCCTCACGCTCTTCGGTGCGCTGCCCGTCTACTACCGCATCGCGGCCCTGAGCCCGCACGGTCAGGGCAGCCTGTCGGTGCTCGAGGAGCTGCTCCCGAGGTGGCGCGGCAAGGCCCTCGTGCTCTGCCTGCTCGGATTCGCCGCCACGAGCTTCGTGATCACGATGACGCTCTCGGCCGCCGACGCGACCGCGCACATCATCGAAAACCCGTTCGTCCCGAAATGGGCCAACCATCCGATCCTGGTGACCTGCCTGCTGCTCGGCTTTCTGGGCGGCATCTTCATGCGCGGATTCCGCGACGCGATCTGGGTCGCGGTGCTGCTCGTCGTGCTCTATCTCGCGGTCAATCTCGTCGTGATTGGCTGGGAGCTCGTCCTGCTCGTTCAGCATCCGAGCGCGATTGCGGATTGGCGCAACAACCTGGTCGCCACCCAACACAGCCCCTGGATGATGATCCTGCTCACCATCGCGCTCTTCCCCAAGCTCGCGCTTGGACTCTCGGGCTTCGAGACGGGCGTCGCGGTGATGCCGCTGGTGAAAGGCGACGGGACTGACGAGGCGGCCGTGCTGCAGTCGCGTATCGCGAATACCAAGAAGCTCCTGACCGTGGCGGCGCTCATCATGACGGTGTTGCTGGTCGGCAGCGCGATTGTCACGACCACCATGATTCCGGCGAGCGCGCTGCAAGTGGGCGGACCGGCCGACGGCCGCGCGCTGGCGTACCTCGCGCACCGCGATTTCGGCGACACGTTCGGCACCTTGTACGACCTGGCGACGATCGGCACGCTCTGGTTCGCCGGCGCGTCGGCCCTGGCCGGACTCCTGAACCTCGTGCCGCTGTATCTGCCGCGCTACGGCATGGCGCCGGACTGGGCGCGCGCGACTCGTCCCCTGGTGCTCATCATCACCATCATCGGCGTCGTCGTCACGATCATGTTCGACGCGAACGTCAACGAGCAGGGCGGCGCCTATGCGACGGGCGTGTTGATGCTGATGACGTCGGCGGCGGTCGCGGTCGCGATCGCGCACCCCGAGCGCCGCCGGTACTTCGTGCCGGTCTCGTGCATCTTCATCTACGCGACCGTGGTCAACATCGTCGAGCGGCCCGAGGGCATCAAGATTGCCGGCTGGTTCATCGTCGCGATCGTCGCCTCGTCGCTCATCTCGCGCGTCCTGCGCTCCACGGAGATCCGCATCGAGGGCGTCGCCTACGACACTGCGGCGGAACGGTTCATCAAGGACGCGGCGGACCACCAGTCGCTCAGGATCATCGCGAGCCGGCCGAACACCGGCCAGCCGGCCGAATACGCGCGCAAGCTGGAAGAAGCCCGGCGCTCGCATCATCTGCCGCCCGACGACCTGGTGCTCTTCCTCGAAGTGCGTCCCGGCGACGCGTCAGATTTCTCGGACGTGCTCGACGTGCGCGGCGTGGAGGTCGGCGGATTTCGCGTCCTGCGATCCACGAGTCCGGCCATCCCGAACGCGATCGCCGGATTGCTCATCGATCTCCGCGAGCGCACCGGGGTCATCCCGCACGCGTATTTCGGCTGGACCGAGGGCAATCCGCTTGCCTACCTGCTCAAGTTCCTGGCCTTCGGCGAAGGCGACACGGCGCCCGTCGCGCGGGAAGTCCTCAGAAAAGCCGAAGCGGCACCCGAACGTCGGCCCCGGATCCACGTCGGATAGGCCCGACGAGGACATCTTTGGTTATTCGATGGTCGTCAGCAATCGATCGAGCAATTCGGCCTGCGCGACGTTGATGACGCGCTTGCCATCGTCGGCCGAGAAGAACTCGACGCGATCGACTTCGGGAATCTCGATGCGGCGGCCGGAGCGGGGCGGCCATTCGGTCGTCGTCGTCGCGCTGCTGATGCCCGAGGGATCGCAGTCGCCTTCAAACGCCCAGGCGTGCACGATCTTGCCGCTCCGCTGCGTGATCTGGCCGAGCGCCAGATAGGGACCGCACGGATCGAATCCGGTCTCTTCCCTGAACTCGCGAATGGCGGTCTCGAGCGGATCTTCCCCGGGATGGATGCCGCCCTTTGGAATCGTCCACGCGCCCTCGTGGCGGGTCGCCCAGTACGGTCCGCCGGGATGCGCCAGCAGCACTTCGACCTGTCCATTGCGCCGCCGATACAGCAGCAGACCGGCACTTTCCTTTTGCGCCATCTCTCCGCCCGAATTTACGACAGATACTGCCCTGCTGTTGCGGTCACCGGACGTGTTTGCGCCCGGTTCGCAACTTGGTGTCCACTTCCCGGCGCACGACCGCTGGCAGATCGGCCCCATGGTCGCGGAGGAACGCCCTGACCGCGCCGGGATCGAGCTTGACCAGAGACCGCAGCGACCACGACAGGGCTTTTGCCAGCATGGCGTCGCGCTCGCCGGCGAACTCCGAGCAAATCAGCAATGTCCGCCGTGTGTCGCCCTGTCCACCGCGGGCCGCGACGTTCAGGGCGACGGTGGACGCCAGGGCGGTCCGGCGCCACCAGCGATCGGGCGACCGCGCCCATCGCACCACATCGCGGTCGCTGACGCGGCCCTCGCGCCACGCCGGACCGCTGACGAAGACGGCAAACCCGTCTACCGACCCCCAGTTGTCGTTGTCGCGGCCGAGGCGCTCGACGATCCGCGCGGTCAGCAAGGCTCGCGCCTCCTTCCGGCGCGAGACCAGCTCGTAGCCGACCTGCCGGCCCTCGACGGTTCCGCTGCGGACGAGCGCGAGCGCGACGTCGAGAATCGCGCGCGGCGGTGCCGTACGAAGATCCGCCGCGAACTGCCGGACGACCGGACGCATTTTCGGCACGGGAACGCCAAGCGGCGCAGCCCGGTCGGCGCGTACCCGCCAGTGAGCACCGCGCGGCGCTCGACGTCGGCATGTGGCGCGAGCGCTCGCTCGATGCGGCGGGCTAGAAGAAAAGACCTCGGGTGTCGTTTTGCGGGTCTCTTCGCGTTCAAAACGACACCCGAGGTCCTGATCGCTGCAATCTCAGCGCATTGGCAATGACGGAGACCGAGCTGACACTCATCGCCGCGGCCGCGATCATGGGGCTCAGAAGGAGGCCAAACCACGGATACAGCACGCCGGCGGCGATCGGAACGCCGAGCGCATTGTAGACAAACGCAAAGAACAGGTTCTGGCGGATGTTGCTCATCGTCTGCTTCGAGAGCCGGCGCGCGCGCACGATGCCCTTCAGGTCGCCCTTCACCAACGTCACGCTCGCGCTCTCCATCGCGACATCGGTGCCTGTCCCCATCGCAATTCCCACGTTGGCCGCGGCCAGCGCGGGCGCGTCGTTGATCCCGTCGCCCGCCATCGCGACCATCCGGCCTTCGGCCTGCAGCTGCCTGACGACTGCCAGCTTGTCGGCGGGCAGCACTTCCGCGCGCACCTCCTCGATCGCCAGGCGCCTGGCGACGGCTTTCGCGGTCGTCTTGTTGTCGCCGGTCACCATCACAATGCGAACCGAGTCGGCGCGGAGCGCGCGGATCGCGTCCACGGCGCTCACTCTGATCGGATCGGCGATCCCCAGCAGCCCCGCCGGGCGTCCGTCAATGGCCACGAGGACGACGGTATGGCCTTCGACGCGCTGCGCCTCGGCGCGCCGAGCCAGCTCCGAGTCGTCGACGCCGAGCTCACGCATCAGCGCGAGGTTTCCCACGGCGACCGATCGATCTCGCACCCGTCCGATCACGCCCTTGCCCGTGCGTGATTCGAAATCGATGACCGGCGCGAGTCCCAGCCCGCGCGCCTCCGCCGCCTTGACGATCGCCGAGGCCAGCGGGTGCTCGCTGGCGCGCTCGAGACTCGCGGCCGCCGCCAGCACGTCGGCTTCCTCGAATCCCGCGAGCCAGCTGACCGTCTCGAGCGCCGGCTTGCCCTGTGTGAGCGTGCCGGTCTTGTCCACGATCATCGTGTCCACGCGTTCGAGCGTCTCGATCGCCTCGGCATTCTTGAAGAGCACGCCCATCGTCGCGCCCTTTCCGCTCGCGACCATGATCGACATCGGCGTCGCGAGTCCGAGCGCGCACGGACAGGCGATGATCAGGACCGCGATCGCGTTGACGATGCCGTAGGCCATGCGCGGCTCGGGACCGATGCGGCTCCAGACGAAGAAGGTCGCGACGGCGATGAGCATGACCGCGGGCACGAAGTATCCAGACACGCGATCGGCCAGCCGTTGAATGGGTGCGCGGCTTCGCTGCGCGTCGGCCACCAACGCGACGATGCGGGCCAGAAGCGTGTCCGATCCGACACGCTCGGCGCGCATGACGAACGTCCCGGTGCCATTGACCGTGGCGCCGACCACCGTATCCCCCGGTTGCTTGTGGACGGGAATCGGCTCGCCAGACACCATCGACTCGTCGACCGAGCTCGCGCCGTCCAGGACGATGCCATCGACCGGCACTCGCTCACCCGGCCGGACGCGGAGCCGATCGCCGGACATGATCTCCGACACGGGCACGTCTTCTTCGGCGTCGTCATCCCTCAACCGTCGAGCGGACGTCGGCGCGAGGCTCAGCAGCGTTCGAATCGCGGCGCCAGTGCGTCCGCGCGCCCGAAGCTCCAGCACCTGCCCGAGCAGGACCAGCGTGACGATCACCACGGCCGCTTCGAAATAGACGCCGACCTCACCGGCGTGATCACGAAACGCCGCCGGAAACACGCCAGGCGCAATGACGGCCACGACACTTGCGGCGTACGCCACGACGACGCCAAGTGAAATCAGCGTGAACATGTTCAGATTGCCGCTCGTGACGGATCGAACGGCACGCACGTGGAACGGCCACGCCGCCCAGAGGCAGACCGGCGTCGCGAGCAACAGCTCGGTCCAGCGCGAGCTGCGCGGAGACATCAGGCGATGGAGCCAGGCTTCGGCCGCCATCCCTCCGGTCGCGAGCAGCACGACTGGAATCGTGAGTGCGAGCGCGGCCCAGAATCGGCGGCTCATGTCGGTCAACTCGGGGTTCGTCTCCGGCACGGCCGAGATCGTCCTGGGTTCGAGCGCCATGCCGCAGATTGGGCAGTCGCCGGGCCCGTCGCGCACGACCTCCGGATGCATCGGACAGGTCCACTGCCCAGCTCCGGTCGATGCCTCGGCAGGTCGTTGTGGTCGAGGGGGAGGGCCGTGCCGATGGCCGGCAGAAGGGCGAAGTACCTGCACAACCTGCTGCCCGGGCTTGGTTAGATACGGCTCGGGGTTGGCGGCGAATTTCTGCCGGCAGCCGGGCGCGCAGAAGTAGTACGTCGTGCCCTTGTATTCGTGCGAACCGCCGCGCGCGGTCGCCCGATCGACGGTCATCCCGCAGACGGGATCGATCATGCCGCCTATTGTGATGGATCAGCGTGCGCGAGCGTGTCGCGGGAACGGATTCCGGGCGGGCGGAACGACGAGGATCACGGTCCCGCCGAAGCGCTCCGCGCGCAGGCGGACCGTCACATCACCGGGACACGAGGACTTCGCGCGGCGTGTCGCTTTTGCCGCCGGGCAGAGCCGGCGCACGACGGTCGCGATCGGTGCGCTGCGACGTCCGCGGGACGTACTTCTCGATGGCGCGCAGGTCTGCGGGCGTGAGTTTGGGAATGTTCCGGATGAACCGCACGAGCGCCCAGGACTCGCGCTCGCTCGCCGGTGAGCCGTCGCCCCACGCGGGCATGCCCGTGAAGGGAATGCCTTGTTCGATCGCGTAGAAGAGCTCGCCGTCGGTCAGCGACTGCGTCAGGACTTTTCTCAGGTCGGGTGTCGGCGGATGGAGGCTGCGGCCCATGCTCGTGCCGCCGCCGTCATTGGCGTGACACACGACGCACCGCTCGATCCACATCTGCGTACCGTCGCGAATGGCGTCGGCCGAATCCGGGACCGGATTCTCCTTGATCTTCACCGGGCCGGGCACGAGGAAGCGCCACGTCGCGCGGGCCGCCTGCCGTTCGAACTGGCCGGCTTCGCGGCGCGCGGAGATGCCGGCGCCGAACGAGAACAGCACCACGATGAGGACGCAGCCCAGAAAGAAGGCCACCAGCAAGAAAAACCCTTTCATACGAACACTCAGCCGCCTCTCTCAGGACCTCGTGGAACCAGCCAACCGCCACCCGCGTCTTATACGAACATATTCGTAGGAGACAACTATGTTCGAGGGCTTCGTGCGATCCGTCCGCTACGGAAGCCGGCTGTTGGCGCGTTCGCCGCTGTTCACGGCGACCGCAATCCTCTCCCTTTCTATCGGTATCGGCGCGAACACGGCAATCTTCAACGCCGCCAACGCGCTGCTGCTCGCGCCCACCGCTGGAGTGCGGGAAATGGACCAACTGGTTAACCTTGGGCGCACCGTAAATGACTCGGGATTCGACACAGTGTCCTACGAACTCTATGCCGATTTACGAAAACGGGTACCGCTTTCGAAAATGTCTACGCCCGGAGGGTCGAACCGCTGCCGATGAGCCTCGGCGCCGAGACCGGCGCCGAGCGGATCTACGTCGAGTCGGACTTGTTGCTTGGGATTTCGCCGAGCGATCCACTGGCCTTCGCCGGCACGATCGCGGCGCTTGCCGCCGTCGCGCTGGCGGCCAGCTACCTGCCCGCCCGGCGGGCAGCGCGTCTCAATCCTGTGGCTGCGCTGCGAGCGGAGTAGCGGCGCGCTCCTGGCGCTTCTTCCGCATCCTGCGCGCGGCCGCCGCCGCCGCCGCAAGACCGGAACCGAGCAAGAGCAGACCGGCGGGCTCGGGCGTCGCCGCGGGCGCCGAACGAACCACCGCGAAGAGCTGGGTCGTATTGGTCCCGTTCTCCTGCGACAAGTAGGAGGAGTTGAACGTCACGCCGTCAGGTGAGAATCCGAGTAGGGTGAAGGTGTAAACCTCGGAGCCGACGATGATCGGCCCGCCGAGGAACGCCGCGCCAATGGTCACGACATCTGCGCAGTACGGACCGATCGTGCCGACGGGACACGTCGGCGGCGGCGTGTTGGGCGTCTCGTTGTGACTGAAACTCAGAACGGTACCGAGCACGCCCGGCGCGCCATTGGTCGAAAACTGAAAGGCGTACTGAACGGCGGTGATTTCGGTGCCGAGCGTGATCGGCTGATTGTGGTGCGTGAACGTTCCCAGCACGAACGGCGTTCCGACCGCGACCCCAAGAATATTTGCGCCCGGCGTGAAGTCGTAGCCGCTGCCGAACGGCTGACCGGAAAGGTCTTCACCCCAGCGAATCCGATCCGTCAGCTGGCCAGTCTGGTTGTTGCTGAGTGTCAATGGCCCGCCGACGGCGTTCTGCCACTGTCCGATGATGTTGGTGATGTCGAGCGGGCTGGCCAGGACGGGACGCGCGCTGAGCGCTGTCAGAGCAAGAGTGAAGCTGACAAGACGCCGTTTCATCCCGAACCTGCCTTCCCGTTTTGAAACCCGCCGCTCGGGCTTTACGGGGCGCAAGAGTCGCGCCTGCGGGTTGGGACGGGTGGTTGTCCGTAACCCGCTGGACTAGTGGGCGTTTTGGAGCGGCCACTGAACGGCACCGCCTCCATAGTCGGACCACGGGAGGAAATCAGTCGTGCGGGAAGCAGACAACGAGACTTAGCGCGTTTACGCCGATCGGAATGATCCGCTCGACGATCGCGGCCCGGACTTGCGCGGACGATAAGTGAAGTCAATTCAGTTCCTGTCTCGCGCAAGAATCGTCATCTCCAGCGCAAGAATCGTCATCTCCGGCGCAAAACAAAAAAGGCAGAAGGCCGTCGCAGGCCTTCTGCCTCGAGTGTCTACCTGGCCTTGAGCCTTGCTTGCCCGCCGAAGCTCGACAGAGCAAAGGCGGGGGCCTTACTTCTTCTCGCTCTCCGTCGCCGACGGCAACGTCAATGCGACGAGCGCCGTGTTCGCGCCGGAACCCACCGCGAACACGATGTACTGCTTGTTCTGGTGCAGGAAAGTCATCGGCACCGCGCTTGTGCGCAGCGGGATCGTAACCGCGCCGACCTGCTTACCCGTCGCCTTGTCGGTCGCGAAGAGCTTGGGTTCGGTCGCCACGCCGCCGCCCCGGCCGGTACCGAAGATGACGAGCGACTTCGTCGTGATGACCTGCGGCTGCCCGCGTCCCGATCCCTGAGGCGGCAGCGTCACGCCCGCGAAGATCGGGTCGGTTGTGGTCGGCGTCGTCCACACGTAACCGTTCGGGATCCACCAGGCCTTGTCACCGCTCTTCATGTCGTAGGCGGTGATGCCGCCAACTTCCCTCGGCTTGAGAATCGAAACGCCGCCGCACGATGACGTGCCAGCACGCGCGCCCGCGACATCCGCGCATGCGACTCCCGGGCCGCCACCCCGTCCGCCGCCAGCGCCGCCACCAGCGCGCTGCCCCCCGGCCGCGCCGGCACCGGCCGCGCCTGCTCCAGCCGCTCCAGCTGCCGCGCCGCCACCACCGCCGCCGGCGGCCGCACCCCCGCCACCTCCGCCGCCACCACCACCAGCACCGCGGCCGGCACCGCCACCCCGCGGCACATAACCAGGAGGCGGATCGGGCGCGCCAAGGTTGCCACAGTTGTCACGCGGCGTGCTGAAGCGGAACTCCGAGCACGGATCCTTCTGCACTTCGATCGTGCCAAGCCCGGACTGTCCCCCGACGTAGATCAGCCCGGTCTCGGGATCGGCGGCGGCTCCTCCGTCGATGTTGACACCGCCGCTCGCTCCGGGCGCATACCAGGAACAGTGGTAGTGACCCGGCTGCGGATTCGGATCGTCCGCCCGCGACGCCGGGATGTAGTGGGGCCCCATCCGGCACTTCTTCGCCAGCGTCAGCGCCGCCTCTTTGATCGCCGGCGAGTAGTCGATGAGTTCCGACTCGCTGAGCCCCTGCTGCGAATATGGCACCGGCTTGGTTGGAATCGGCTGGGTCTTCGATGTCACTTCGCCGGGCACGTCGCTCTGCGGCACTTCGCGTTCGACGATCGGCCAGATCGGCTGACCATTTGTTCGATCGAACACGTACATGAACCCCTGCTTCGTCGTCTGCGCGATGATGCGGCGCCGCTGCCCGTTGATCGTCACGTCGAGCAGGTTCGGCGCCATCGGTGTGTCGTAGTCCCAGATGTCGTGATGGACCATCTGGAAGTGCCACTTGCGCTGACCCGTTTTCACATCCAGGGCGACGAGGCTGTTGCCATAGAGATTGTCGCCGGGCCGGTGCCCGCCGTACTCGTCCATCAGCGGCATGCCGACCGGAATGTAGACGAGGCCGAGGTCCGGATCGGCGGAATACGGCGCCCACGCGTCGTTCTTGCCGACGCCCTCGTCGCCGACCTTCGAGCCGTTCTTCCAGGTGTCGGCGCCGAACTCCCCGGGCTGCGGCACCAGGTTGAACTTCCAGAGTTGCTTGCCGGTGCGGATGTCGAATCCGCGAATGTAACCGGGAATGTTGCGCACGCGTACCGGGTAGTAACCGTGAATCGACGAGTTGCCGACGACGACGACGTTGTTGACGACGATGGCTGGCGAGCTCGCGGCGATCTGACCGAGCTTCGGATCGATGCCGATCGTGCCGTCCGCGCCAATCTTCTTGACTGGATCCCACGTCTCACCGGGCTTCGCCTGCCGGTAGGGGAACACATCGCTGTAGACGAGGGGCCCAGCTTCATCCACCGCCAGCGGCACGAGCGGGAGTCCGAGTCCGTCCATCAAATCGACGACGCCGTTCTTCCCGAACTTCGGATCGGGCTTGCCGGTCTTGGCGTCGAGCAGCACCATGTGGTACCCCGGCGTGACCAGGATGACGCGTTCTTCGTTGCCTTGGCTCCAGTACGCAAGTCCGCGTCCTGCAAACCGGCGAGGCGCTTTCTGCCAGCGGATGCCTTCGTCGAGCTCGTACTTCCAGAGCGTCTGGCCGTTGGCCGGATCGATCGCGAACGCGGCGCGCCGCGAGCTCGCGACCGTGAAAATCCGGCCGTTGGCGTAAAGCGGCGTCGTCCGGTAGTACTCATCCTCACCGGCCCCGGCCGACTTGGCGTCCCACTGCCAGGCGACCTTCAGCGAACTGAAGTTCGACGCGTTGATCTGATCGAGCGACGAGTAACGCGTGCTCCACGCGTCGCCGCCCCAGTAGCGCCATTCGCCGGGCACGTTGCCACGGACCGTCGTGGGTGCGGGAGGCTGCTGGGCACCGACGAACAAGACAGCCGAGAAGACCGTGCCCAAAGCCAGCGTCAGGACCAGCGTTCCCCGGCGATTCACACGTCGCGTCATCGTTCTGTCTCCTCTTTTATCGTCGGGGACCCCTGCACCCCGACTAGCACGCTCGCTTGTGGGGGCCCCACCGCCCCACGCCGCTCGCGCGCGTCTTCGTCTGCTGCCGGCTCCCGACTGGCGCCCCGTCGCCTATTTCGTTTCGATGAGAATCTTCTTGAGCTCGTTCGCATCCGTTGGAAGCGCCTGCTTACCGGCGGGACTTCCGTTCACCTTGAGCAAGTAGGCGACGACCTCCGCGCTTTCCTTGGGCGACAGGCTGCCTGGATCGTCTTCCGGCATCTTCTCGCTGATCACTTCGTACAGGTCGAAGACCAGCCGGCCCTTCCATTTCAATGAAAACGCCTGGCCTGAATGCGAGCCGAGATTATGGCAGCCGGTGCAGACGTTACCGAATGTATTCTCGCCGGCCGTCGCCTGCTCCGCGGTGTACACGCCGGTCATCGTCGATTTCGCGGCAGCCGGCGCGGGATCCTGTCGGTCGGACGGAGCAGAACCCGCCCCGACGCGGACCAGAACCACCGTCAGCCAGACGGCGCAGCAAGCACCTGTCGTTGTCAGCCGAGACACCGGCAGGATTGTAGCAAAGGAGATCGGACTCAGACGGTCGGGACGAAGTTGAGCCGGATGGTGGTGCCGCGCCGTTCTCCGGCGAGAAAAACCGCCGATCCGCCCTGCTGTTGGGCCACCGCACGGGCGGCCGACGCGCCCAGACCGGCGACCCACCCGCCGGGCCGGTCGGTCCAGAGGGGATCGAAAAAGCGGCTCGCGATACTGGGTCCCACCATCACGTCGTCCTGCGACACTTCGACGGTGCGCAGCTCGCCGGCGGACGCCGAGGCACTCAGCCGGACGGTCACGCCTTCGGACCGCCCGACCACGCCCAGTGTCCCAAACACGGCACCCGTGAGCCCGGTCACGAGCGCGCCCTCGTCCACCGACACCGACGCGTTCCAGTCGGACGCATGGACGGTGAGTGCGAACCCTGACAGCCGGGATTCGGCCGACAGACGCTCGCAGACTTCGGTCAGGATGAAGCCAAGCTGGCGCGGGCGGTGATAGCCGCGGTGGCTGCTGTCGAGAATCGCCATCGCGCGCAGGAGCCACGACGCGCGCCACGCTTGCGCGACGATCACGTCCACGTTCGCGCGGCGGGTCATCGGCGAGACGTCGCTGGCAAGGACCGCGGCAGCTGACTCTATGGACACGACGTCTTCCGCCAGCTGCGCGAACGCCTTGTCGGCGCGACGCTCGCGCGCGTCGCGTCGTTCACGAAGATCGACCGGGGGCTCGCTCGCGGCGACGTCAGCCGTCCGCGCAGCCGCCTGGCGCTCGGCGCGGCGCGTCGACAATTGATCGACGTAATGCGCGTCGGCGCGCATCTTGTAGTTCGGCGGCAGTCCTTCGCGAACCGGTGTCTTCAGGCGCGAGCTTCCGGCGCCGGTTTCCAGGTCTTCCGCAAATTCTTCAGGGATTTCTGCATTCCCACCTGCCGCGACATCGGCAGGATCGATTTCAGACACGCGCTTGCCTCCGAACGACGAATACCAGCGAGAAGAGAGACGACGATCGTACCAGAGAATCGGAGCATTGGTAATCGCTAATTTGCAAACTGGCAATGGGACCCGACGGAATCATTGGCAATGGCTGATTTGCATTGGCAATTGTGGCCCATTACAAATTACCCATTACCAATTACCAATGTTCTCTCGCCGTCCTGCTCCTGCTCAGCCAGAGTCCCGCTGGCGCCCAGCCGCCATTCAGATGGGCCGGTGATCCGGAAGGCGGCGCGCCGTTTGTCGAGGCCGACCCGCGCGATCCGTCGACGCTCGTGGGGTTCGACGTCGAGATTGCCGATCTCATCGCACGCGGTCTCGGCCGCACGCCCGCGTTCGTGTTCGTGATGTTCACGTCGATCGATCAGTCCGTCGATCGCGGCGACGCTGAGATCGGACTCAGCGGCATCGAAGACACCGCGACGCGTCGCGCCGTGATGGCGCCGACGCTTCCCTACTACCGGTTTCGCGAGGTCCTCAGCGTCCGCGATGCCGACGCGCCCGCGCTGCGCTCGCTCTCCGATCTCGCCGGCCGGCGAGTGGCCACGCTCGGCGGCACGATCGCGTGGGAAATCCTGCTGCGGGCCGAGCGCGACATCGGCCTCACCGCGGTGTCGTACGACGACGACGTGCATCCGTACACGGACCTGGTGCTGGGACGCGTCGACGCGGTGCTGCTCGATCACGTGCTTGCGGAACGGAGCAAACGCTCGGTCGCCGGCTTCACGATTCAGCCCGATGCGGTCGCGATCGGGCACTACGTGGGCGTCATGGCGGCCGGCCAGGCTGGACTACGGGACCGCGTGAACGAGGTCCTCAAAGGGGCCATGCGCGATGGAAGTCTCGAGAAAATCTTCAGGAAATGGGGGGTCTGGAACGCGGACCAGGCCCCCTTGTTCGAGGACGTCCTGGCCGGCACACCGATCCCCCCGGTCACCGTGCTGCAGGGCGCGACCGACATCGAGCGGCTGGGGACGTGGGACACCACAGTCCGGTACCTCCCGCTGCTTCTCCGGGCGGCGTTGGCCACGCTGGTTCTGTCCTGCGCCTCGATGGTCGTGGCCGTCGCGCTCGGGATCGCGATCGCGAGCGGCCGCGTGTACGGCGGCCGCGTCACCCGCGCGCTCCTCACCGGCTACGTCGAGCTGATGCGCGGCACGCCGATTCTGTTGCAGCTGTTTGTCATCTACTACGGGCTGGCGGCCGCGGTGCGGCTGCCCGCGTTCCTGGCCGCGCTCATTGGCCTTGCGCTCAACTACGCCGCGTACGAGAGCGAGATCTATCGCGGCGCGCTCGAAGCGATTCCGGTCGGACAGCTCGAGGCAGCGCGCACGCTCGGCTTCAGCGAGCGGCAGGTGCTGCGCCTGATCCGCGGACCGCAGGCGTTCCGGCTCGCGCTGGCCCCGATGACCAACGACTTCGTGGCGATGCTCAAGGACTCGTCACTCGTCTCGGTGCTGACCGTGATGGAGCTCACGAAGCAGACGCAGGTGTTTGCGACGAACCTCGGCAGCTGGGTCGTACCCGGACTTCTGTGTGCCGCACTCTACCTCGCGATGTCGCTCCCGCTCGCGGCGCTGGCGCGCAAGCTCGAGACGCGATGGAAGGCGGCGACCGCGTGACCGACCACGTGTTGCGCCTGAGCGATGTTCAGCTGCTTCGCGGCACACGTCAGATTCTGCGCGGCGTGAGCTTCGACGTGCCGCGCGCGTCGGTCATCGCGATCATGGGGGCGTCCGGATCGGGCAAAACGACGGTGCTTCGCGCCGTGGCCGGACTCGAGGCGTTCCACGCCGGCCGCATCGCGATCGAGGACCTCACGATCGAGGGCGGCCCGAAAGTCTCCGGCGAGCGGCTTCGCCAGCTCCGGCGTAAAGTGGGATTGGTGTTCCAATTCCATCATCTCTTCGATCACCTGACGGTGCTCGACAACGTGTGCCTGGCGCCCGTGCACGTGCACCGCGTGTCTCTCGAGACCGCGCGCCAGCGGGCACGTGCGCTCCTGACTGCGCTCGAAGTCGACCACCGCGCCCAGGCGCTGCCGCGCGAGCTCTCGGGCGGCGAGGCGCAACGCGTCGCGATCGCGCGCGCGCTGGCGGTCGATCCGCCGGTGCTGATGATGGACGAGCCGACGGCGTCGCTCGATGCCGCGCGGCGCGACGGACTCGGCGCGCTGCTCCAGCGGCTCAGCGGCGAGAACCGGACGATCCTCGTCTCCACGCACGACGAGGCGTTCGCGAAGGAGTGGGCTACAGAGGTCATCTATTTGCGGGAAGGAAGGACTTCATGAAGGAAGTGACCTTCACCGTCTTCATGATCTTCACCTTCATGTTCTTCACCCCCTTCACTTCCTTCATGTATGCCCAGTGGGCGGAGTTCCGGGGGCCGACCGGGCAAGGCCACTCCTCCGAGCAGAACGTGCCGGTCGAGTGGAGCGAGTCACAGAACATCGCCTGGAAGGTGCCGGTCCCAGGTCTCGCGTGGTCGTCGCCGGTGGTCGCCAACGGACGCGTCTGGGTCACGACGGCGGTCGGCACTCGCGGCGCCGTGTCGCTGCGGCTCCTGGCCTTCGACGCGGCGACTGGACTTCAGTCATTGGACGTCGAGGTCTTTCGCGTCGGCCGCGCCGGCCAGATCAATCCCAAAAACAGCCATGCGTCGCCGACGCCGATCGTCGACGGCCGACGCGTGTACGTGCACTTCGGTGCCCACGGCACGGCCGCGCTCACCGAAAGCGGAGAGCCGGTCTGGAAAGCGCGCTTCGCCTACGAATCGCAGCATGGGAGCGGAGGCTCGCCGATCGTCAACGGCGACCTGCTGATTTTCAGCTGCGACGGCGGCGATGCCGCGTTCGTGATCGCGCTCGACAAGCACACGGGCAAGACGCGGTGGAAGACCTGGCGCCGCCAGCCCTGGGACCAGGCGTACACGACGCCGCTCGTCATCCGCATCGGCGATCGGGACCAGCTCGTGAGTGTCGGCGCATATCGCACGGCCGCCTACGATCCGGCCTCAGGCAGGGAGATCTGGCGGGTCAGCTACGCCGACGGCTTCTCGAACGTCCCGCGTCCGGTCTTCGGCCACGGGCTCGTGTACATCGCGACCGGATTCCAGCAGCCGTCGCTCCTGGCCGTGCGGGCAGACGGCACGGGCGACGTCACGAAGACCCACGTCGCGTGGACCCTCACGCGATCCGCTCCCCTCACACCCTCGCCCCTCCTCGTCGGCGACGAGCTGTATCTCGTGAGCGACATCGGCATCGCCACCTGCCTCGACGCGCGCACCGGCGCCATCCACTGGCAGCAGCGCCTCGGCGGCGACTATTCCGCCTCGCCCATCGCGGCCGACGGCCGGATTTACTTTCTCGCCGAGCAAGGGACTACCACCGTGATCGCGCCTGGGAAAGAATTCCGACGGATCGCGGTCAACAAGCTCGATGGCACAACGCTCGCCTCCATGGCTGTCGCGTCCGGATCGATCTTCATACGATCGGATCGACACATCTACCGGATCGGCGGGCGCGGAGAAGTACGGCACTGACGATGAGGTACGGAGCTATCGCTGAAGGAATGGCGCTGGCGTTAAAGTACGGCAGCTGGCGAGAGAGTACCGCGCTGCGCGCGCTGTCACGCTCAGCGGCTACTCGCGATAGTTGCCGAATTGAAGTTCCACGCCGAAGTCTTGCGCCTTCAGGAGGCGCATGGCGTTTTGCAGCTCATCTTTCGATTGGGACGACACGCGCAGCTGATCGCCCTGAATCGCGGCCTGTACTTTCTTGAGTTTCTGGTCCTTCAGAAACTTCACGATTTCCCGGGAGGCGTCGATCGGAATCCCCTGCTGTAGCGTGACCGTCCGTTTGACGAGCCCACCCGCGATCGGCTCGACCTCGGACGCCTTCAGGTTTTTCACCGGCACGCCCCGGCGGACCATCCGCGTCTGCAGGATCTCCCAGACCGCTTCCATCTTGAAGTTGTCGTCCGCGGTCAGATCGATCTTGCTCTCGCCGCGGTTGAAATCGATCGACGACTTGGAACCCTTGAAGTCATACCGCTGGCCAATCTCTTTCCGCGCCTGATTGACCGCGTTGTCGACTTCCTGAAGATCGACGTTCGAGGTGACGTCGAACGAAACCTGCGCTGCCATGCCTCGATCGTACCTCAGTGGATGGTTTTTGTACTCGATCGACAGCTGCCGTACTTCAGCGACAGCGCCATTACTTCTGCGATAGCTCCGTACTTGAGCGTCAGCACCGTACTTCGGCGACGGCACGGTCCGGACTCCCCCCGAAACCGCGCCGTGCTTCCCAACTACACTCCTCCGTACTCTCGCAACTCCATCAGCTCTGCCGTTATTCTTCGGTCCCACTCCATCTGCCTTGACACGAGCTGGCCGTTCTCCGTCTCGAAGTCGTACCGGCGCTGCGCGGTCCAATGTTCCTTGAGCACTCGCTCCGCCATCCCGTTCAGCTCGTCGTCCGACCGTGGACACGGGTCGCGCAATTCGCGAAACAGCTTCCGAACCCTGCGCGCATAGACTTCGGCCACGTCGAAATGGATCTGCTCGTGCTGCGCGAGCCTTTCACTGTCCGGAGCCGCGGCCGGCGGGCCACAGCGGCTTCGCTAATTCACGATTCCATCGCTGCCACTGGTCTGCCAGCTCCTTTGCCTTCGCCGGGTTGGTGGGCGCGAGATTCTTCGTCTCGCCGATATCGGCAGCGAGGTTGTACAGCTCCGCGGCCGAGAGATCGCTCAGGACCGATGGGTCGGGAGGAATAGGCCCCTCTTGTGTCTTCACGAGCTTCCAGTCGCCTTTGCGAATCGCCATCATCCCACCGAGCCGCCAGTAAAGCGCCTCGTGCGCCGGTCCTTGATTCTTGCCAGTGATAAACGGCAGCAGGTTGACGCCGTCAACGTTCGATTGGTTTCCCAGTGGAATACCCGCGGCGGCGAGCACCGTCGGCAGTGCGTCGAGCTGGATGATCGGTCGCGCATCGGTGTGTCCTGCCGGAACGTGTCCTTTCCAGCGAATGATGAAGGGCACGCGGATGCCGCCTTCCCACGTCTGGCGCTTCGATCCTCTGAGCGGTCCATTGCTGGATCCGTTGATCGTGGTACCGAGCATCGTCGGTCCGCCGTTGTCGCTGAAGAAGATGACGAGCGTGTTCTCCTCGAGCCCCTCGTCGCGGATCGTCGCGATCGTGCGGCCGATCGCATCGTCCATTGCCGACAACATGGCGGCATACGTGCGGCGCTGGGGATCCGTGATGTCCTTGAATCGCGCGAGGTATTTGTCCGTTGCGTGCATCGGCGTGTGCACGGCATTGAACGCCAGATAGAGCAGGAAAGGACGCGCCTTCTCGCGCCTGATGAAGTCCACGGCGCGAGCGGCCAGCGCGTCGGTGAGATACGCCATGGCGGTTGCCGGTTTTCTCCCGTCGAGAATCGGATTGGCGCTCTCCGCAGCGGTGTCCAGATACGAATGCTCGCCGCCGAGGAACCCAAAGAACTGGTCGAAGCCGCGTGACATCGGATGAAACTTCTCACCTCCGCCGAGATGCCATTTGCCGAAGACAGCAGTCCGGTAGCCAGCCGCCCTCAATCGATCCGCAAGAGTCGTTTCACTCAGCGGCAGCCCGAACTGGCTCAAGGCGCCGAGGTTGAATTCATGTCCGAACCGCTGTGGGTAGCGCCCGGTCAATAACCCGGCGCGCGTCGGACTGCAATACGGACCGGTGACATACGCATCGGTGAACCGGACTCCATCTCCCGCCAACCCATCGATGTTCGGCGTTGGAATGTCCTTGCTGCCGTGCACGCCGATATCGGCATAACCCATGTCGTCGGCCACAAGCAGCACAATGTTGGGGGGCCGGGCCTGTCCCAACGCGATTCGTTCGCAGCCACACAGAAAGCCAATCGCAACGATGAGGGCAGGCAGGCGAGCAATTCGAGTCATGGCGGTGCTGCTCATTGCACGGTTCGCCGCGCGCGACAACGGTTCGGATTCTAACGCGGTGAACTGGGCCAATTGGCCCTTTTGTTGGTAACGAGCAACGCCGCAGTGTAGACCGATGCCCAGGGTCTGGCCCCCGGAAGCCCCCAGAGCAGCGGCGTCGGGGCGATTACTAAGGGCGATTACTAAGGAAGACGGAGAATTGGTGATAGGCGCCGCAAAAGTCGAAATCCGCTCAGGCCACAACGGAGCTGGAAGCAGCGCGGCGGCCATGCCTTCACGCTACCTCGCCCACGAGGATCAAGTTTCGGAGGTTTTGTTACACGCTCTTAGAACGTTCAGAGTTCAAAGTTGCTTCAAGGTATGTACGCAACGCAGTCGATCTCGACCCGCAGCCCCTCGCCGGGCAGCGCCGCGGCCTGAATGGTCGTCCGCGCCGGCCGGTGCGCGCCGAAGATGCGCTGGTAGACCGCGTTCATTCTCGAGAACTCCCGCATGTCGAGGAGAAAGACGCCGCAGCGCAGCACGTGCTGGAGGTCGGTCCCCGCTGCTTTGAGAATCGTCTCGACATTCCTGAGGCATTGCTCGGTTTGGATGTCGATGTCCGTACCGGCCAGCTTGCCGGTGGCCGGGTCCGTCGCGCCCTGACCGGAGACGAAGACGAGACGGTCGAGCGCGATGCCCGGCGAGTACGGTCCCACGGGCGCGGGCAGGCCGGACGCCTGAACGAAACGATGAGCGGACGCTGTCATGCCGGGATTGTAGATCGTGGCCGATACGCAGGCTGAAGACATGACGAATTCGACTTGCCAAAAGCGTGAACCACGAAGCTCACGAAGGACACGAATCGCGGCAGGCGAACTTCGACGACGAAGCCCACGCGTCGTGAGCTTCGTCGTCCCGAAAGAGCGGCGTCAGTACCGATAGTGCTCCGGCTTGTACGGCCCGTCCGGGTTGACGCCGATGTATTTTGCCTGCTCAGCCGTCAGCTTCGTGAGCTTCACACCGAGCTTGTCGAGGTGCAGCCGCGCGACTTCCTCGTCGAGCTTCTTCGGCAGCATCAGGACCTGCTTGCCGATGATCTCGGCGGTCTTGTGCAGCTCGATCTGCGCGAGCACCTGGTTCGTGAACGACGCCGACATGACGAAGCTCGGATGGCCGGTCGCGCAGCCGAGATTCAGGAGCCGGCCCTCGGCCAGGACGAGCACGCTGTGGCCGTCCGGGAACCGCCACTCGTCGTACTGCGGCTTGATGTTCACGCGCGTGATCCCCGGGACCTTCTTGAGGCCGGCCATGTCGATCTCGTTGTCGAAGTGGCCGATGTTGCCGACGATCGCCTTGTCCTTCATCCGCGCCATGTGCTCGACGGTGATGATGTTGAAGTTGCCGGTCGCGGTGATGAAGAGGTCGGCCCGCTCGATCACGTCGTCGATCGTCGCGACTTCGAAGCCTTCCATCGCCGCCTGCAGCGCGCAGATCGGATCGATCTCGGCGATGACGACCCGGCAGCCCTGACCGCGCAGCGCCTGCGCGCAGCCCTTGCCCACCTCGCCGTAGCCGAAGACGACCGCGAGCTTGCCGCCGAGCATGACGTCGGTCGCACGCGCCAGGCCGTCGGGCAGCGAGTGCCGGCAGCCGTAGATGTTGTCGAACTTGCTCTTCGTGACCGAGTCGTTGACGTTGATCGCCGGGAACAGCAGCGTCCCGTTCTTCATCATCTCGTAGAGCCGGTGCACGCCTGTCGTCGTCTCTTCCGACACGCCGCGAATGCCGAGGGCGACTTTCGTCCAGAGCCCCGGCCGCGTTTTCAGCTCTTCACGAATCGTGTCGAGAATGACGCCCCACTCTTCCGGATCGTTGGCCTCGTCGAACGCGGGAACCTGTCCGGCCTTCTCGAACTCGTAGGCGCGATGGACGAACAGCGTCGCGTCGCCGCCGTCGTCGACGATGAGCGTGGGGCCGGCGGCATCGGGCCACACGAGCGCTTCCTTCGTGCACCACCAGTAGTCCTCGAGCGACTCGCCTTTCCACGCGAAGACCGGAATCCCGCGCGGCGTATCCGCCGTGCCATTCGTCTCCGGCCGGCCGACGACCACCGCCGCGGCGGCGTGATCCTGCGTCGAGAAGATGTTGCACGAGACCCAGCGCACGTCGGCGCCGATCTCGGCCAGCGTCTCGATCAGGACGGCAGTCTGAATGGTCATGTGCAGCGAGCCCATGACGCGGGCGCCGCGCAGCGGCTTGGCCTTCCCGTAGCGCTCGCGCAGCGCCATGAGGCCGGGCATCTCCTGCTCGGCGAGTCGAATCTCTTTGCGTCCCCACTCGGCCAGGCCGAGGTCGGCGACTTTGTACGGCTGGCGCCCGGCTTTGCGGGCCTGATCGAAAGCATGTTCGGTTGCGGCGGTCACGGTCGGCATGGTGGCTCCCCTTGTTCAGTCAGTCTTGCGCGCGGTGGCCGCGAACAGTCCCGGCCCCTTCGCGTTCTCATCGGCCGGCAGCGCGCGGAGGCGCGGCGCGGCAAATCCCGATTGCGTCAGCAATCGCTTCACTTGCTCGTCCGAAAACCCGAGCCACACGTGGCCCATCTGCTGGCGATAGTCCTCGTGATCGTGCGGCGTCATGTCGACGATCAGCAGCGTGCCGCCGGGCCGCAGGATACGCGCGGCTTCCGCGATCGCCGCGCCAGGCGACGCCATGTGGTGCAGCACGAGCATCATCGTCGCCGCATCGACGGAGGCCGGCTCGATCGGCAGCGATTCGAGCGATCCGTGCCGCAGATCGACGTTCGTCAGTCCGTCGAGCCGGCGGCGGGCGGCCCCGAGCATTTCCTCGGAGGCATCGACGCCGATGACGCGGCCGACGTGCGGCGCCAGCACCGCGAGCATCGCGCCCGTGCCACAGCCGAGATCCGCGACGGTCCAGCTTGCGGGCATCAGTCCGAGCAGCGCGTTCATGGCGAAGTGCTCGCCGAACAGCTCGGCGCGCAATCGATCCCACTGCCCCGCCGACGTGGCGAAGAACTGCTGTGACGTCTCGCTCCGGCGGGCCAGCACGCGCGCCAGCCGGCGCCGATCCTGATCGACGCCGGGACGATCGGCGAGCTGGGCGCGCGTCAACGCCCAAATCTGCCCGCGCGCGGTCGCCGGCGTCGCGACCCGCGGTCCCGCGCCGTTGCTCCCCGTCGCATGGCCGTTCACGGCCAACGCGTAGTACTTGCTCGTGCCGTCCCGCCGGGACGAGACCCAGTCGGCGTCAGACAGTGTCTTCAAGTGGCGGCTGCCCGTCGATTGCGGCAGCTGCAGCACGGCGCACAGCTCCGACACGGTCAGTTCCTGCTCGTCCAGCAGCCAGAGCATCCGGCAGCGGGTCGGGTCGGCCAGGACCGAAAACGAGTCGAGGAGCGAAGGGGCGTCCGGCATCTATCCGTAAATCCGGATATTAAGATATTACCGAGCTGTCCGGATGTCAAGTCGCCTTCTGGTATAACCACGTCACCCATGCTGAGCCGAACGGCAGCCGCGATCTTCGCGGGCGCTGTCGCGATGACGGCGTCCCAGTCTCAATCTGTCAAGGCCTTCCGCTTCGGTCAACTGTGGGACGGATCTCGCCTCGTCGCCCGGGCGATCGTCGTGGTCAGCGGCGATCGGATCGTCAGCGTGGGCACGGACGCCCGCGCGGTCCCGCCGGGCGCCGAGACCATCGACCTCACTCGATTCACCGCGATTCCCGGTCTGATCGATCTTCACACCCACATCACGTACTACTGGGACGGCACGCCCGGGACCAGACCGCGCGGTCAGGCGGGCCGCACGCCGGAGGAAACCGTGCGGCTCTCCGAGGCGAACGGCCGGCGCACGCTCGAGACGGGCGTCACAACCGTGCGTGACCTCGGCGCCTCCGGCGGCACCGACATCGCGATGCGCGATCAGATCAACTCGGGCCGCATGGTGGGCCCGCGCATGTTCGTCGCCGGCCAGGGCATCTCGGCCGGTCGCGGCGCGGCGCCCGATCCGGCGGGAATGACGCAGACGACCGAGTCGCGGCTCGGGACGCCCGCCGACTGGGTGAAGGTGTACGCCTCGCGCGGCAGCTTTCAAAGCGTCGATACCACGCAGACGATCGGCTTCGATGCGCTGAAGGTGATTGTCGATACCGCCCACGCGCGCGGCCGCAAGGTCGCGATCCACTCGTACGGTCCGTCCGGCGCCAAAGACGCGGTGCTCGCCGGGGCCGACTCGGTCGAACATGGCATCGACCTCGACGACCAGACGCTGGCGGAAATGGCGAAGCGCGGCACGGTCTGGGTGCCGACGATCGATCACAATCGCTACTACGTCGACGCGAAGGATGAATATGGCTTTGCTGCCGACGCGATTCCGCCGCTCCTGGCGTACATCGACAAGAACCTCGAGTCGACGCGACGGGCGGTCAAGGCCGGCGTGCGTGTCGGCATGGGGTCGGACGCGGTCTATTCGATGTTCGGACAGAACACCCGCGAGCTCGGCTGGTTCGTCAAGGCCGGCATGACGCCGGCCCAGGCGCTCGCGTCAGCGACGACGGTGGGCGCCGACCTGCTCGGCATGAAGGATCGCCTCGGCCGGATCGCACCGGGCTATCTGGCCGACATCGTCGCGGTCGACGGCAATCCGCTTCAGAAGATCGACGTCCTCTTCACCAACGTTCGCTGGGTGATGAAAGAGGGTGTTGTCGTGGTGGACAAGAGATGAGCACGACAAGAGAGAAGGGCAAAGGGCATAGGGCAAAGGGAAGGTCAAAGGCAAAAAGGGCAAAGGTAGGGAAAAGGGAAAAACTACCTGTGCCCTGAATGGAACCTTTGCCCTCTCCTTTGCCCTCTGCCCTTTGCCCTTTGCCCTTAGAAACCCCCCGGCGCCATGAGCCGTTCGGGCCGCATGATCAGATTCTCGATGAAGAACTCCATCATGCGGTGGTTGTTCACGCCGCTGTGGCCCGTATCAGGCCCGACCTGCACCTCGAAGCTCTTTCCCGCCTGCTGCAGCGCCCGGATGAGCTGCATCGCGTTGTTGGGATGCACGTTGTTGTCGGCAGTCCCGTAGTAGATCAACAGGCGGCCCTTGAGGTTCTTCGCGTAGTTCATCGCGTTGCCGCCCTCGTAAGCCTCGTTCTCCTGCGGGATCCACATGTAGCGCTCGGTGTAAATCGAGTCGTAGTGGTGCCACGACGTGACCGCGGATGAGGCCGACGCGGCCGTCCAGACATCGGGGTGCCTCAAGATCGACAGCGCCGCGCTGTATCCGCCGTACGACGAGCCGTAGATGCCGACGCGCGCCTTGTCGACGTACGGCCGCGTCCAGAGCGCACGGATGCCGGCGGCCATGTCGTCCATCTCGACGATGCCGAGCTTCTGGTAGACCTGATCGAGCATCCGTTTCCCTCGGCCGGGCGCAGAGCGCGAGCTGACCTGCACGGCGAGAAACCCATACTCAGGGGTCAGGTTGTAGGTGGCTGGAAACGTCTCGTTCAGGACCGTGCTTCCCGGTCCACCGTAGACGGATGCCAGCAGCGGATACTTCTTCGCCGGGTCGAAATTAGACGGGAAGCTGATCGAGCCCCAGAGGTCGGTCTGCCCGTCGGTCGCCTTGTAGGTGAAGAACTCGACCTTCTTCAGTCCGAGCTGATTGAATTTCGTGAGATCGCTCTTGGCGACCTGCGCGATCACTTTGCCGGTCGCCGCGTCGACGACTTGCGTTGCCGGCGCCTGGTCGTGCGTCTGATAGACATCGACGAAGTACTTGTTGTCAGGGGAGATGCCGCACGTCGCCGATGCCTGGGCGCCACCGCCGGCGCCGCCTCCGCCGCCGCGCCCACCCCCGCCGACCCCGCCGCAGGCGGCCACCGTGTGGTTGAACGCCGGATCGGTCAGGCGCACGTCGTTCCGGCCGTCGAGGCCGACCCGGTGGAGCTGCATCTTCATGAAGTTCTCGCCGTCGCGCGCCATGTAGAACAGGACGCCCGCCGCTTCGTCGAGCTTGACGATCGGCCCGGCTTCGAACTTGTCGTGTCTGGTGATCGGATTGATGAGCTTGCCGCTGAGGTCGAAGAGGTAATAGTTCGTGAACCCGTTGCGCTCCGACTCCCAGATGAATCGCTTGCGATCGGCGAGATACCGCATCTGCGGCGAGTTGTCGACCCAGCCGGTGAGCCACTCCTCACGAATGACGACGCGGCATTTCCCGGAGCTGGGATCGCAGCCGGCCAGCTCCATGATGTTCTGGCGCCGGTTCGTCCGATTGATCAGCAGTTCGCTCCCATCGGGCGACCAACGGATGTTGTAGACGTAGTGACCGACGTTGTCATTGGTGAAGCGCGAGCCATCGGCGGGAATATCGGTGAACGGCTTGCCGTCGCGCACGTCGATCTTCGTCTTCGACCCGCTCGCCACGTCGTACACGAACACCTCGGCGATCGGGTTCGGCGCGCCGGCTTTCGGATACGCCTCGACGTCCATCGAGCTCTGAATCGAAGCCTGGGTCATCTCGAGGTAGAAGTCCTTGACTGGACTTTCGTCAAATCGATAGAAGCCGACCTTGCGGCTGTCCGGCGACCACCAGATCGCGGTCGTCTGGTTGAGCTCCTCGCCATACACCCAGCTGCCGCTGCCGTTCTTGATGCGCTTCTCCACGCTGCCGTCGGTCGTGAGTTGCTTTTCGCCGGAACCGTCGAACGCGGCGATCCACAGATTGCGATTGCGATAGAAGGCCTTCAGCTTGCCGTCGGGCGACGCCGAGCAGTCGATCTGACGGCCTCGCGCCGCGGTCGTGTTCGGGCATCCCGCCGTCGCCGCGACCGGCATTTCCGTCTGAGCCTGCTCGAGTCCACCGCGTCCGCGTCCCCCCGCCGGGGGTGGCGTGCCTCCGCCCCGTCCCCCGCGGCCGCCGCCTCCGGCCGCGGCCGGCGCCTCGCCACTCTCGACGGCCTTCATCGTCGCCACATCGAATTGGTACGCCTTTCCCGCGGCCGTGTAGGTGAAGCTGCCGCCGTCGGCGGCCCAGGTCGGTGTCACGGCGCCCGACACGATCACGCCGCCCTGAACCTGCTGACTCATCTTGTTGTGCTGGTCGAAGCCCGGCATCGCCCTCAGGCGATCCTGAGCGTCCACGGATCCGAGCGCGGGAACGACAACGATGACGGCAACGGCGACGGCGGCGAGCGCAAGAACTCGGCGATTCATGAGGCCTCCGATTGGCAGATTCTAATGTAGGCCGGCAGCTCACGATCGGCTGATTGCTTCGAGAATCTCGTCTCGCGTGTCAACCTGCGAGCCCCAGAACAGGTACTCCTGCGGGGTTTGGACGATCCTCGCGCGGATGGGATTCGAGACGATGTATCGAATCACGGTCATCTCAGGCTCGTCGCTCCGCAGGACCCGGTCGAAGGGGCCCTCTTGCCAAAGGCAGGTGTGTTGGACTCGTTTGAAGTGGTAGCCGGACCGTTGCTTGGAAAGTGAGACGAACTTGGTGAAGTCGGAGTGCTCTGCCAACGCGGCAACCAGGGCATGAACGTGGTCCGGCATGAAGCAGTACGCAGTAAGTGCAACGTCTCGTGCATTGGCAGCAAGCACAAACTGTTGCAGGACGATCTCGACGATGTCCGGCCGGACAAAGATCACGCGCCTCCGGTAGCAACAAATCGTGAGGAAAAACGACTGCTGGCCGAGATAGTCGGCGCTTCCGAGCCTCGGGGGCCGGGACATGCGTCAGCTTGACGAGCAACATTCGGGCCGTCGTCGTCGGGGCTGAAGCCCCGATCTACGTCTGTCGCCGGGGCTGAAGCCCCGGCCTACATGCCTTTACGCAAGACCTTCCCCGCGAGCGCGCCGGTGAACTCCCCATCGCGCCGCGCGATTTTTCCGTTCACGAGCACCCAGTCAATCCCCTCCGACATTTGATGCGGGCTCTGATACGTCGCCTTGTCGACGACCCTCGCCGGATCGAAGATGACGATGTCGGCGAACGCGCCTTCGCGGATCTCGCCCCGTCCCGTGAAGCCGAAGACCTGGGCGGGCAGACTCGTCATCGTGCGAATCGCGTGCTCGAGCGTGACCGTCTGGCGCTCGCGCACGTAGCGCGCGATGCGCCGGGCAAAGGCGCCGTTGTTCCGCGGATGCGGCTGGCTCGCGCCCGGTGAGACCAGACCGCCGTCGCTCGACCCCATCGTCCAGGGCTGGCGCATGATGCGCTCGATGTCGTCCTCGTTCATGTTGAACGAGACGATCGACGCGCCGCCGGCGAGCACGATGTCCGTCGCTGCCTGTTCGGGCTCGACGCCGCGCGCCTTGGCGATCTCCTCGAGGTTCTTTCCGGCCATCTGCGGCGCGCCGCGGCCCGACGCGATGACGATTGAACGCGGCCCGCCGCGCCGGCGGA
Organism: Vicinamibacterales bacterium; assembly: GCA_035633215.1. Classification (GTDB taxonomy): domain Bacteria; phylum Acidobacteriota; class Vicinamibacteria; order Vicinamibacterales; family SCN-69-37; genus DASQFI01. The sequence continues at coordinate 100,288 of DASQFI010000059.1, forward strand.
TGTTCTCTCTGACGAGCGCCAGGAACTGTTTCCGCGACTCGGTGCCGCTCATCGCTTCCTTCGCGCTCTCGCCGCCTTCACCCGGCATCACGGCCGCTGAAAGCCCGGTGGACGACGCTTCGTACGGATACTGATCCGCGAAGATCTCGAGCCCGCGCGCCCGCGCCGCCTCGATGTGCTCGATGAGTGTCTTGCTGAGACCCCAGCTGTCCGGACCGAGACACTTCATGTGCGAGACGACGCCGCGGACCTTGGCTTCCTCCGCGATCCGGATCACCTCGTCGACTGAGGCGACGACGCCGACGTCGTAGGTGCCTTCGTCGCGGATGTGACTCGTGTAGACGCCGCCGGCTTCTCGCGCGAGCACGATGACTTCTTCGGTCTTCGAAAAGCGGCCAGGCGTGTAGAAGAGCCCGCTCGACAATCCGTAGGCCCCATCGGCGACCGCTTGCTTGACGAGGGCGCGCATCGCAGTGATTTCGTCGGGCGTGGGATCGCGCCGCGCCGCACGGTCGGCGCCTGCGTCCGGATCGGCCGCGCCTCCCGGCCGCCGCATCGCCGCGTTCCGCACGCTGGCGTGCCCAATGACCAGCGCGGCGTTGATCCCGATGCCGTCCTTCTCCAGGGCCAGCCCCTGCTGTTTGAGATCGGTCGGCCCGCCGCCGTCGGGATTCAGCACCGCAAGCGTCACGCCCTGCGCCAGAAGCGCGCGCGCATCTCTCAAGGACGGGTTCGTCAGGCCGCCAGACGCGTGCGAGTGCACGTCGATGAAGCCGGGCGCGACGAGCCGGTCCTTCGCGTCGATGACGACCGGCGCCGTTGCGCCGGCGAGTCGGCCGACGGCCGCAATGCGCTCGCCGCGAATACCGACGTCGGCGCGAAGCCAGGGATTGCCGGATCCGTCCATGACGCGCGCGTTGGTAATAAGGATGTCGAAGGTCGTTTGCGGCGTCTGCCCGGCCAGATGTCCGAAAGCGGCCAAACCCAGGGCAAGCACCGCAATCGACGCGGGTCGAAATGCGTCAAAGTAGGCTCTCAAGGATCCCTCGCAGGGCGGATGATACGACGAGTCGGCCGCCTCAACCCGTCGCGGCGAGTAATCGTCTAACTGGTCACCCCATGGACATCCTGCGCAAAGACATCCTGTACGCCATCCGGTCGCTCATCCGGCAACCCGGTTTCACGCTCGTCACGGTGCTCACGCTGGCCCTCGGCATCGGCGCCAACACCGCGGTGTTCAGCGTGGTGAACGGCGTGCTGCTGCGGCCGCTGGGCTACCCGCACGCGGATCAGCTCGAGTACATCACGAGCCAGTTCCCGAACATCGGGTTCAATCAGTTCTGGGTGTCGATGCCGGAATTCGTCGAGTTCCGCGAGCACAACCGGACGTTCTCGTCGGTCGGCGCGTACAACGTAGGCGCGGCCAACCTCGGGACGGCACAGCCCAGCCGGCCGGTGCGCGCGGTGGTGACGTCCGAGCTGATGCCGACGCTCGCGGTCCCGCCGCTGCGCGGGCGCTGGTTCACCGCGACCGACTGTGTCCCGAACGCGCCGCCCGTCGCGATCCTGTCGTGGGAGCTCTGGCAGCGCTCGTATGCCGGCCGCGAGGACATCGTCGGCCAGACGGTGCAAATCAACAGTCAATCGAACGAGATCGTCGGCATCATGCCGCGGGGCTACGACGTGCACGACCAGAAGGTCGAGCTGTGGCAGCCGCTCACGATCGATCCGGCCACGTTCGCCAACTCGCGGGGCAGCCATTTCCTGTACCTGGTCGGCCGGCGCAAAGACGGCGCGTCGCGCGCGCAGGCGCTGGCTGACATCGAGCGGCTGCTCGCCGACTGGGGGAAGACGATCGCGCCCAACACCCACGCGCCGAATCCACTGGGACATCGCCTGCGAATGGATCCCCTGCGCGACGACATCGTCGGCGGCGTGCGTCAGGCGCTCGTCGTGCTTCAAGCGGCGGTGGCGTTCGTGTTGCTGATCGCGTGCGCCAATCTGGCCAACCTGCTCGTCGCGCGTGCCGACAGCCGGACGCGGGAATACGCGGTGCGCGCCGCGCTGGGCGCCACGAGACTGCGCATCTTCCGTCAACTCCTGACCGAGGGACTCGTCCTGACGTTCATCGCGGCAGGCGCGGGAGTCGCGCTGGCCTATGGCGGGCTGAGCGCGCTCCTGGCGGTCAATCCAGACGCGATTCCGCGAACGGCCGAAATCGGTCTCGATTGGAGCGTCCTGGGCTTCACGCTGGGCGTGGCAGTCCTGACGGGACTCGTGTTCGCGCTCGTGCCGCTCCTTCACCTGGGCAGCGTCCGGGCGGCGCAGGCGTTCCGGGAGTCGAGCATGCGGACCACCGCGAACCGCGCGCGGCTCTGGTTCCGATCGGCGCTCGTCGTCGGTGAGGTAGCGCTGGCCGTCACGCTCGTCGTCGGCGCCGGGCTGCTGATCCGCAGCTTTTTCAACCTGACGCGCGTCGACATGGGCTTCAATCAGTCGCAGCTCTCGACGTTCGGGGTCGTGCTGCCCGCGCCGAAATACAACGCGCAGCAACGAGTCGATTTCTACACGCGCCTCACCACCCGATTGCGCGGGCTGCCGGGCGTCCGGAACGTCTCGGCGATGTCGGGCCTGCCGCCGCTGCGAAACGTGAACGCCAACGACACGGACTTCGAGCACATCCCGAACAACCGGCCTCCCGGCCAAGGACCGATCGAGAACGTCGATTTCTATCAGTACGTCACGGTCGGCTACGCGGAGACGATGGGTATTCCCGTGGTCAAGGGGCGCGGCTTCGAACTGGCCGACGCGGCCGGTGCGCCTGTCGTGATGATCAACGAGGCGCTGGCGAAGAAGTTCTTCGCGGACCGCGACCCCCTCGGCGGCCATCTCAGGCCCGGCGGCCCGAACCTGCCGTGGTTCACGGTGGTCGGCGTGCTGAAGGACGTCAAGCAGGGCGGGGTCGCAGAGGCCGCGGGCACCGAGCTGTACATGTTGGCTGAGCAGATGCCGAAGGCCGGAGGGTTCGCGCCTGGCAACATGAACTTCGTCGTCCGCGCGGCCGTGCCGCTGTCGTCGCTCGCCAACGAGTACCGCCGCGCCGTCCAGGAGCTGGACACGACGCTGCCGCTCATCCGCATGCGCTCGATGGACACCGTCATCGGCGACGCCATCGCCCGGCCGCGGTTCCTGACCGTGCTCCTCGGGATCTTCGCGGGCCTCGCGCTCATGCTTGCGGCCGTCGGCACCTACGGCATCCTGGCGTATCTCGTCGCGGAACGACGACAGGAGATCGGCATCCGCATGGCCCTCGGCGCCGATCGCGCGAAGGTCCTGAGCCTCGTGCTCGGCCGCGGGTTGCTACTCTCGGGAATCGGCCTGGTACTCGGCCTCGCGGCGTCCATCGCGCTGACGCGCGTGATTGCGACGCTGCTCTTCAACGTCACGCCGACCGATCCGCTCACGCTTGCGATCGTCGCAGGCGTGATCGCATTTGTCGCCGCGGCGGCATGCGTGATTCCGGCCTGGCGAGCGACGAGGGTCGATCCACTCGTTGTCTTGAGAGCGGAGTGAAACACCGTCTGTGTAGAGCGGGGCTTCCGCCTTCGCTGAAGCTACGGCGGACCGCCGAAGCCTTGGCGGAGGCTGGTCAGCCCCGCCGCCGGCCCTGACGGGCCGGCCTACATCGATTACTCACCCCTCAGCGCGATGACCGGATCGACCCTCGTCGCCCGCCGTGCGGGCAGGTAGCTCGCAAGGAACGCGACGAACAGAAGAAAGACCGAGACGAACGCGAACGTGGCGGGATCGAACGGGCTGACGTTGTAAAAGAGCGTCCGTCCGAACCAGGTGGCAACGGGCGCGAGCACGAGGCCGATCCCGACACCGATCGCCGCGAGCAACACGCCGTGTCCGACGATCAACCTGAGCACGTCGCGGCGCGCGGCGCCGAGGGCGACGCGGACGCCGATTTCCTGCGTGCGCTGCGAGACCGCATAGGACAGCACGCCGTACACCCCGACCGAGGCGAGCAGCAGCCCGACGACCCCGATCGTACCGAAGATCCAGCCGAACAGCCCGTATTGCCAGAACCCGAGACGGCGCACCTCGTCCATCGTCCGGACCTGAAACACCGGCAGGTTCGGATCCGCGCCGCGGATTTGCTCGCGGACCGCCGACGTAATCGCGGCCGGACCTCCCGCCACGCGGATGGTGAGCCCCGTGTTGAGCGTCTGCTGATACGCGTACGGCACGTAGACCGCGGCCGAGGGCTCGCCTTCGGGATCGATCTCGTCATGCTTGATGTCGGGCGCGACGCCGATCACCGTGAACCAGTCCTTTGCCTCGTTGTTGTCGAGCATCCGGAACCGGCCGCCGACCGCGTCGCGATCGGGCCAGAACCGGCGCGCCATCGTCTCGTTGACGATCGCGTAGGGCGTGTGCGCCCAGGCTTCGGCCTCGGTGAAGTCGCGGCCGCGAACGAGCGCCACATCGAGCGTCCGGTAGAAATGCGGCGTCACGCCGACGAAATCGATGAACGGCTCCTGCCCCTTCTCGACCGGCCGGCCGTCGACGACCACCTGACCGCCACCGCCTCCACCACTCACGGGCACCATGTTCGACGCAAACGCCGCCGCGACGCCCGGCAGCCGCTCCACGCGCTCGACGATGTCCTGCACGCGCCGGAGCTTCGCGTCGGCCGGTACGTACGGATCGCCGGGCATATAGAAGCGCATCGTCATGACGGGCCTGACGTCGAAGCCGACGTTGTAGGAATCGAGGTTCGCGAACGTCCGGACGAACAGCAGCGCGCTGATGAGCGCGACGAGCGCGAGCGAGACCTGCACGACGACGAGGGAGCTGCGCAGCAGCGATCGCCGCGCGCTGTTGCCGCGCGTGCCTTCCTTCAGGCTCTCGTGGAGGTTGCCGCGGGAGGCCTGCAGCGCCGGAAACAAGCCGAAGGCAATCGCCGTGACCACGGTCACGATCAGCGTATAGGCGAACGCTCGCCAATCGACCTGCCACTGAATGTAGTACGGCACCTGCTCACGCGGCATGCCGGATTCGATCAGACGGGTGCCGACCTCGGCCAGCAGGATGCCGAGCGGAATGCTCAGCAGCGCGAGCACCACGCTCTCGGTGAGCAGCTGCCGCACGACCTGGCCCCGGCTCGCGCCGAGCGCGGTCCTCACCGACAATTCACGCCGCCGTGCGGCCGCCCGCGCGAGGAGCAAGTTGGCGACGTTCGAGCACGCGATGAAGAGAACCAGCGTGACGCCGGCCATCATCATCCAGATAACCAGGGACACGTCTGGCGGAATGAACACCTGGCGGAGCGTCTGCGGATACGCGCTCCAGTTGGCGTTGGTGTCCGGATACTGCGCCGCGAGCGTCCCCGTCACCGTCTTCAGCTCGGCCTGGACCTGGCCGATCGTGACGCCCGGTGCGAGGCGCGCGAACGTGAAGAGGCTCCGATTGTTCCGCGGCTCCCTGGACACGAGAGGACCGAGCGGAATCCACAGCTTCTGGACTTCCGGAAACTCGAACCGCTCGGGCATCACGCCGAGAATCACGGCCGGCGTGCCGTTGACCAGCACCCGGCGGCCCAGCACCGCCGGATCCTGGTGGTACCGAACCGTCCAAACGGCGTGGCTGATCAGCACCACGCCGCCGCCGCCCGGCCGATCGTGCTCAGCCGCGAAACCCTGACCCAGAATCGGCGCGACGCCGAGCAGGGGAAACAAATCCCAGGAGATCGCGGCGCCGACGTACCGCTCAGGCTCGCCGCCATCGGAGATCGTGAGGCTGCGCCCCTGCGTGGACGCGATTCGCGTCATCGTCTTCGAGGCCGCGCGGAGGTCCGTCAGGTCGGGAAACGACATCCCGCTCTCGTCCACACCCGCCTGCTGATTGGCCGAGCTCAAGACGACGATCCGGTCGGGATCCTCGTAGGGATACGGCTTCAGCAGAACCCCATCGACGATGCTGAAGATCGTGGTGTTCAAGCCGATGCCGAAGCCCAGGCAGAGGATCGCAACGGTCGCAAATCCCTTGCTGTGCCACAGGCTGCGGAGGGCGTACCGGGCGTCCTTGAGGAGCATGGGTTCTTAGACGAGTAGCAGGCCGCGGGGGTGCAAAGTCAGAAGGCAAAAGGCAAATAATGAACTCTTCTGCCTTTGCCTTGTGACTTTTGGACTTATCGAGAGTTCAGCCCGAGTTGATGCGAAATCGATTGCGCGCGTCGACCAGCGAGCCCATCCTCGCATCATGCCCACGCTCACTCGTCGATCATTCCTGCAAGCCTCTCCGGCGCTGTTGGCTCCCGTGATGGTGGGGGGCCCGGCGTCCGACCAGGCGCCCGTCGCACCGCCCGCGGCAGGCGCGCCCAGCGCACACTTCCCCACCCACGAACCTGACGTCGTCCGGGAAGTCGTCGGAGTGTCCCACGGCAACATCGCCCGGCTGAAGCAACTCGTCGACCGTCAGCCATCGCTCGCGCGGGCGTCGTGGGATTGGGGATTCGGCGACTGGGAGAGCGCGCTGGGCGCGGCCTCGCACGTCGGGAACCGCAACATTGCCGAGTACCTGCTCTCGAAAGGCGCCCGGCCGACGATCTTCTCGGCCACGATGCTCGGCCATCTGGACGTCGTGAAGGCCTTCATCACCGCGCAGCCGGGCGTGCAGAAGACGTGGGGCCCGCACGGCATCACGCTGCTGTCGCATGCTCAGGCCGGCGGCGAACGCGCCAAGCCCGTGCTCGATTATCTCACCGCGCTGGGGGACGCCAACGAGCGGCCCGCCCTGAAGCCGGTCACCGACGACGACATGAAGCGGCTCTCGGGGACGTACGTCTTCGGACCTGGCGCGGACGAACAGATCGAGATCGCCATCGTCCGCGGCAACCTCTCCTTCACTCGAACCGGCAAGACCCAGCGCATGCTCATGCACGTCGGGTCGCATGAGTTTTACCCGACCGGGTCATTTGCCACGCGCATCCGGTTCGCGGAGACGTCCGGACGGCTGACGCTGACGATTCACGATCCTGATTTGGTGCTGACGGGGATGAAATGACCGCCTGCGCCAGTGCATCGACGACGTCGCGTTCGAGCGTCGGCTCGCCCCCGGTCGCAAACAGCGTTTCCTTCACCCAGACGTGCGCTTCGTCCGACGCGCGGATGAGGTGGGTCATCACCCGGTAGCCTTCCGCCTTCTGCTGGACCTGGCCGATCACGATCAGATCGGCGCCCACCGACTCTCGAATTGCCTTCAGATCGCGGAACGGCCGATCGGTTCGCAGGATTGCGGCATTGCCGATTACCGCCAGCCTCCGTTCCCCACCAAGCCTCAGGACCACTGAATCGGTCAGCGTCTGGGCGAGCCGGTCGAACTCCTGGCGCCCGGTTTCGTTGTCGAACAGCACGACGGCCACGCGCGTTGTCGGGCCGGCACTCGTCCGCCAGTACGCCCCAAGCGCGGCGGCAACCACGACGAGACCGGCGGCGATGGCGACGCGCCTGGTCAGAGAAGTCCGTGGTCGGGGTTGTGTGACCGCTGCCGTCTGCGCAAGCGGAGTGGTGTCGGCGACCGGTGTCACCGGGACGAGGAGCCGGTAGCCCCGCTTCGGAACGGTTTCGATCACGCGTGGCGACTCAGCTGAATCTCCGAGCGCCTCTCTCAGCTTGGCGACAGCGGTATTGAGCCCGGCATCGAAGTCGACGAACGTCTCGCCGCCCCACAGGCGCTGAACCAGCTCCGCGCGCGTGACGAGCTCGCCCGGCCGCTCGAGCAGCGCCGCCAGGAGCCTGAACGGCAGATCCTGAACGCGGATGCGTTCGCCGTTGCGCCACAGCTCTCCAGCGCGGAGGTCGGCTTCGAACTCAGCGAATCGAAGGCGGGTCATGGGGTCAGGTCTTGGATTGTCAGGTTTTCACGCGCAACACGTTTTCGTAATACAAAAACGGCGCACCCGCAAGAATCTGACAATCCAAGACCTGACCCCTGCTACACCTACGTCCGAACCGTCTCTGCCGCGAGATCGGGATCGGTGCCGGTCCGGCCGACCGCGAGCCACTTGCGCACGGCCGCGCCCAGAATGATGATCACGAGCACCATCATGGTCACCGTCAGCGTCGTGTTGACCATGCCCTGGAAGTGCACGGCCGGGTTGGGCCCGGTGGCCATCGGCCAGAAGTTGTCCCTCACGCTCATGAATCCCGCCGTGAGCGTCGTGACGGCAAGGAACGTCATGGGCGTCAGCGTGACCCAGGCATACCGCGCGCGGCCGAGGTTGATGAGGATGGTGGTGCCGACCGCGAGCGCGACCGCCGCAAGCAGCTGATTGGCGATGCCGAACATCGGCCAGATCGTGCTGATGTTCCCGGTTGAAATGAAGTACGCCCACGCGACGACGACGAGCAGCGTCGTGATGATCGAGCCCGGAACCCAGTGCTGCCGGGCGAAGGGCTTATAGGCCCGCCCGAGGAACTCCCCGACCAGGAACCTCCCCACACGTGTCCCGGCGTCGATGACCGTCAGGATGAAGAGCGCCTCGAACATGATCGCGAAGTGATACCAGTAATCGATGAAGCCGCGCATGCCTGGCAGACCGCCCAGGATTTGGGCCATGCCGATGGCGAGCGACACCGCGCCACCCGTCCGGCCGGTGACGTTCTCCCCCACCTGCGCCTCGAGGTCTGGCAGGTTGACCACCTGTTGACCGAGCGTCGCGTACACCGCCGGTGACGTGTTGATGGCGAAATAGTCGCCGGGATGCATCGAGGCGGCGGCAATGAGCGCCATCACGCCCACCAGCCCTTCCATCAGCATGGCGCCGTACCCGATCGGCCGGATATCGGATTCCTTGTCGATCATCTTCGGCGTCGTGCCCGTACCGACGAGCGAATGAAACCCTGAAATCGCTCCGCACGCGATCGTGATGAACGCAAACGGGTACAGCGGGCCCGGGACGATCGGCCCGCCACCCCCGACGTACTCGGACAGTGCGGGCATGTGCAGCACGGGGTTCGCAATCGTCACACCCACGACGAGCAGCGCGACCGTGCCGATCTTCATGAAGGCGCTCAGGTAGTCGCGCGGGGCCAGCAGCAGCCAGACGGGCAGCACCGACGCCGCAAAGCCGTAAATGGCGAGCGTGACGATGACCTCGTTCCGGGAGAGCGTGAACCACTCGGCGTACGACGACGTCGCGACCGTCCGGCCGAAGACCACCGCAAGGAGCAGCCCGATGACGCCGATGACCGTCGCCTCGGTGATCCGCCCGGGCCGGATCTTGTTCATGTAGAGACCCATGAACAACGCCATCGGAATCGTCATCGCGATCGTGAAGACGCCCCAGGGACTCTCGCTGAGCGCGTTGACGAACGCGAGGCCAACGCCAGCCAGAGCGATGATGACGATGAAGAGGATCGCGACGGCGGCCGTGAAGCCGGCCACTGGTCCGATCTCGATTCGGGCGATCTCGGCCAGCGACGCGCCCTTCCGGCGCACGGATGCCCAGAGCGCGATCATGTCGTGCACCGCGCCCGCCAGACAGACGCCCGCCACCAGCCACAACAGGCCCGGCGCAAAGCCGAACTGCGCCGCCAGCACCGGACCGAGCAGCGGGCCCGGGCCGGCAATCGCGGCAAAGTGGTGGCCGAAGAGGACCCACCGAGGCGTCGGATGGTAGTTATGCCCGTCGCGGAGCGTGTGCGCCGGCGTGACACGCCGGTCGTCGAGCATCAACACGCGCGTTGCCAGGAACGCACTGTAAAAACGATAGGCGAGGAGGAGGGCGGCTAGAGCCGGGAGAACGATATACGCCGCGTGCATCCGGAGATTCTATGTCAACGCTACTTCACGTTCGCGCGTGCGGCCTGGAGCACGTTCTTCGAGCCGTCCTGCACGAACGCGACGACGACCAGCGTCTCGGGATTGATCTCCCCCATCGGCCGCCCTTCCGCGCGATAGTCGGGAGGAGTAGCGGCGCTCGACGTCGTCTTGTGGCGGCGCGCGATTTCGTCGGCCAGCGTGGTCACGACGTCGGCCTTCATGTCCGCGAGATCGAACATGAAGTCCACGGTCGTCTCCGCGCCGCGAATCGCGATGCCGGATCCTTTTTCACCCGCGACGCCGCGCACCACCATCGCGTGATGGCGGATGCCGTTCTCGCCCGTGAACGTCAGATGCCGCTCGGCGAGAACGATATGCAATCGTAGATTGTCGTCGCCGGGAAGGCTGCTGGCCCTGGCCGTGACATTGATCTTTGAACCCGATCGGCTGGCGTGCACCTGAACGACCGCCGTCGGCGCCTTTTGGAGCGCCTTGTCGATCGTGCCGGTGTAGTCGGCGTAGTTCCGCTGCGTGTTTTCGCGCGGGCCGCCGCCGAGCTTCCCGAGCGCGCCGTTGACGTGCAGCGTCGGCACGCCTCTGACCTGATAGTACAGGCGGCGCGCGTCGCCGCCGGGCACCACCATCGGATCCGGGCCAGGAATGTGCGCGTGATAGGCGAGCGGCGCAATCAGCGCTTCCGGATATCGCGCGAGCACGGCGTCCCACGAGAGATCCGCCGAGATGCAGGGGCCGCATGCCGAGCCGGTGAACAGTTCGAGCAGCACCACACGGTTCGTCACGCCGCCCGTGGGTGTGTACGGCTCTGGCGTCACCGGGCTCGGAAAGTGCTTGTCGTAGACGCGGTCGAGCTCGGCGTCGAGGCCCGCGTCGCTGCCGCGATGCTGCCGGTACAGCGCACGCATGGCGACGTCCTCGGCCGATTTCATCCGGCCGCTCACGGCCGCAAGCAGGTAGTAGTCGAGCGCGACGGCGTTGTTGCCGTGCTTGACTTCCAGCTCGGCCAGCATGATCGGCGCGCGCTGGAGCGACGAGTTGAGCTCGAGCGCGTCTTTCAACTCGCGGGCGGCCTTCTCTTCATGGCCCTGTTCGATATGAAGTCGACCGAGGATCTCGAGCGTCCGGCCGCGTGCCGCGGTCGTCGCAGCCGCCAGGCGCGCCGCGATCTCGGGTGTGGTCGGCGTCCTCGCCGGAGTCGTGGCGCCGGTGGTCGGTGGCGCCGCCGAGTCCGCCGGTCCACGCTCGGCAGCCGCCAGCACATCCGTCAGCGCCTTCTCCGCTTCCGGCAGCACGACCTTGGCGTCCAGCAGCCGGCCGACGATGCCCGGCAGAACCGTAAGCCGCGACTCGGGAGCATTCGCCGCAAGGCCAGCGACGACACGCTCGAATGCGGCGCTGATCTCGTCCTGTCGATCGCGCAACGTCGCGACGAGGTGCCACAGCACCGCCTCGTCCACCTGACGGACGACGAAGACGGCGACCGACGACTTCAGCTCCGATTGCAGCTTCCGGAGCGCGTCGAGTTTCTGGACCGGATCCTGAATCCGGTTCGCGTCCTGCAGCGCGCGCTGCTCCGCGGTGAGCGCGACGGGCGCGGGCCGAGACGGCGGTGTCGCGGTTTCCTGACTGGCCGTCGAGCTCGACGTCGTCGGCGGCGGGATCGTTTGCGTCGCCTGGCCGACGGCGTACACCGTACACAGGGCGGCCGAGACTCCCACGCAAACCTGGGCGATCGCGCGCAAGACTCTGGGCATGCTGCCCTCCCTGGATGTGGCTATCACTCTACACTACGGGCCTTTGCCTGAGGTTGCTGGGTTTTTCAGCAACCTGATACAGTCTGCCGGCCGTGGATTTCCTGATTACCGCGCTATTCGTGTTCATGCTCGCGGCGTTCCTCGGCCTCGACATCATCCGCCGGGTCTCGAGGCTGCTGCACACGCCGTTGATGGCGCTGACGAACGCGATCTCGTCGATCGCCGTCGTCGGGGCCATCATCATCGCCGGTGAGGCGCACGACACGTTGAGTACGTGGCTCGGCGCCGCCGCCGTGTTCGCTTCGACCACCAACCTGGTCAGCGGCTACCTCATCACCGACCGCATGCTGCGGATGTTCAAGCGCCGGGAGATCAAGAAGTCGTGACCCAGGCGACGGGCCTGCTGTACCTCGTTTCGGCCGCCCTGTTCATTCTCGCGCTCCGATGGATGAGCCAGCCCGAGACGGCCAAGCGCGCCGTCATGGCCGCCGTGGGCGGGATGGCGCTCGCCGTGGGCGGCACCCTGCTCCATCCGGAGATCGTCACCTATAAGTGGATCGGCCTCGCGGCAGCGCTTGGCTTCATCGTCGGGTTTCCGCTCTCGCGCGTGCCGCTGACGGCGGTTCCTGAACGGACCGGGTTGTCCCAGGCGTTCGGCGGTCTGGCGGCGGGACTGGTCGGCACCGCGAAGTACTATCTCTGGCTCGACGAAGGCGCGCTCACGTCGTTCCGGATGGCAGTCGTGGCCGGCGAGGTCATTCTTGGGTGTCTCACGGCGACGGGCGGCCTGATGGCGGCCGGCAAGCTCGCGGAGGTCATCACGACCCGCCCGGTCACCTACAAGGGCCAGAACATCGTCAGCTTCACGCTGCTCGGCGCGGCTGCGGTCCTGGGCGCCTGGCTCGTCTGGGATCCGACGCAGTCCTGGGCGTTTCCGATCATCATCGCCCTGGCGCTCATCTTCGGCGTGCTCCTGATCCTGCCGATCGGCGGCGCGGACATGCCGACGGTCATCTCGTTCCTCAATTCCTACGCGGGCCTTGCGGCGGTCGCGATGGGATTCGTGCTGGAGAACTACCTGCTCATCACCGCGGGCGCGCTCGACGGCGCGTCCGGGTTCGTGCTGTCCCTGATCATGTGCAAAGCCATGAACCGTTCGGTGACGAATGTCCTGTTCGGCGCGTTTGGCGCCGTCCAGGCGACCGTCCAGGCGGGCGAGCAGCGGACGGTCAAGAGCGCCACGGCGGTCGACGCGGCCGAACTGCTGAGCAACGCCGACAGCGTCGTCATCATCCCGGGCTACGGCATGGCAGTGGCGCAGGCGCAGCACCGCGTGCGCGATCTCTTCGACCAGCTGTCCAAGCGGGGCGTGGACGTGAAGTTCGCCGTGCATCCCGTCGCCGGCCGGATGCCCGGACACATGAACGTGCTGCTCGCCGAAGCGGACATTCCGTATGACCGGCTCGTGGAGATGGAGGACGTCAATCCCGAGATGCCGCAGGTGGACGTCGCGCTCGTCATCGGCGCCAACGACGTCGTGAACCCGTCGGCGCGGACGGATTCGACGAGTCCGATCTACGGCATGCCGATCATCGACGCCGACAAGGCGCACACGGTCCTCGCCATCAAGCGGAGCATGAACCCCGGTTTTGCAGGCATCGACAACGATCTCTACCACGCGAACAACACGCTGATGCTCTTCGGGGACGCGAAAGCCGTCATCGGCGACATCGTGAAGCAGCTGAGCGGCGAAGGGGTGCATTGAAAAGCACGCGCAACTGAGAACTTAGAGCTGGATCTATTAGTTTCGAGTGTCAAGTGCTTCAGTTCCGAGGTCTGAGTTCTGAGTTCTGAGTTCTGAGTTCTGAGTTCTAAGTTCTAAGTTGCAAGGACTGCAGCATGCCACAGCCCCCTCGGCGCCGGCGGATCACGCTCACTCATCAGATTTTCATCGGACTCGCGCTCGGGGTCGTCCTCGGCTGGTTCGTGAACAACTACCACCCGGACTGGATCGCGAACATCCGGCCGTTCAGTCAGATTTTCCTGCGCATGATCAAGATGATCATCGCGCCGCTGATCTTCGCGACGCTCGTGGCGGGCATTGCCGGCGCCGGCCACTTCAAGCAGGTCGGCCGGATGGGGCTGAAGGCCCTGATCTACTTCGAAATCGTCACGACCATCGCGCTCGTGATCGGTCTCGTCGCGGTGAATCTCACCCGGCCGGGCGACGGGTTGGCCCTGCCGACGGAAGAAAGCGGCATCTCGGCGGCCGCTCAAGGCTGGCGCGACATCCTGCTCCACCTGGTGCCCGAATCGGTCCTCCAGGCGATGGCCACCAACGACGTCCTGCAAATCGTCGTCTTCAGCATCATCTTCGGCATCGCGCTCGGGCTGCTCGGCGAGCGCGGCAAGCCGATGGTGCACTGGTGCGAACTGCTCGCCGAGACGATGTTCAAGTTCACGAACATCATCATGCACTACGCGCCGATCGGTGTCGGCGCCGCGATGGCGTACACGGTGGGCCATGGCAGCCTGAGCGTGCTGATCAACCTCGGCCTGCTGGTGCTCACGCTGTACGCCGCGCTGATCGTGTTGATCCTGTTCGTGTTTCTCCCAATCGCGCTGATGTTCAAAGTGCCGATCCGCAAGTTCGTTCGCGCGGTGCGCGAGCCCGCCATCATCGCGTTCTCCACCACGTCGAGCGAGGCTGCGCTTCCCCGGGCGATGGAAGTGCTCGAGCGGCTCGGCGTTCCGCGTCGCATCGTGTCGTTTATCCTGCCGCTCGGCTACTCGTTCAATCTCGACGGCACGACGCTCTACCTCTCGCTCGCGGCCGTCTTCGTCGCCCAGGCGGCCAACATCGATCTCACCATCGGTCAGCAGATCACGATGCTCCTGACGCTGATGCTGACGAGCAAGGGCGTCGCCGGCGTTCCGCGCGCGTCGCTCGTCATCCTGGCGGGCACCCTCGCGAGCTACAACCTTCCGCTGGTCGGCATTACGCTGATTCTCGGCGTCGACGAGCTGATGGACATGGCACGGACGATGACCAATGTCATCGGTAATTGCCTGGCCACGGTGGTCATCGCGAAGTGGGAGGGAGAGTTCAAGGAAGCGAGCGACGCGGAATTGGAGGCGGCGGCAGCGAAGGGAGAGATTTGAGGCGGAAGGCTCAGAGGCTCAAAGGCCAAGAGGCTCTACCCGGCCAATTCGTCTCACACTCACGTCTCAATGTAGAGGCACCGATATTGCAACACCGCGGATAGGACCATGTCGCGGTTCATGACAACGGTCGGCTGCGCGCTGGCCGTCTTCGTTGGCGCATGCTCGAAGAATCAGGCGCCGGCGGCGTCGGCGGCAACGAATGTTCCTCCGGCTCCGCTAAATCAGACGGCGCCGTCGACACCCCCGTCCAAACCACCGGTTCAAATCGAGATGAAGAACGTCCGTCTGCACGTCGACGACGGCATCGTGCTGGACGTGCGTCATCTCCGCGGCGAGATGGTCAGCAGGGTGGCCGGCCAGCCGCCCGTCTTCGACGATCAGCGGTCGTATCTCCTGCGCGTCCATGCCGCCGACATCGCGATGGACATGCCGAGCCTGACGAACCTGATGAACCGGCACATCTTTGCCTACGACCATGCACCGTTGAGTGACGTCACCGTCGAGATCGACGAAGGCCAACTCAAGCTCAAGGCGAAGCTCCACAAGGGCATCCTCGTGCCGATCTCCATGAAGGCGGACGTCGTGGCGACGCCGGACGGCCGGATGCGGCTCAAGACGGACAAGGTCAGTGCGATCAGCGTCCCGGCCAAGAAGCTGATGAGTCTCTTCGGTCTCGAGCTCGACGACGTCGTGAGCCTGAAGCGGCGCGGGATCGAGGTTCAGGACAACGACATCATCATCGCGCCGGGCCAGGTGCTGCCGCCGCCGGAGATTCAGGGACGCCTGTCGCGTGTCGCCATCGTGAACGGGCGGCTGCAACAGACCTTTGCTTCGTCGCCGGGAGCCTCCTCCGCCAAGCTGACTCCGCCCGACCCCGCGAGCCGCAACTACGTCTACTTTTCGGGCTCGGACATCCGCTTCGGCAAGCTGACGATGAGCGGCGCGGATCTGCAACTCATCGACAGCGATCCGAAGGACGCGTTCGACTTCTTCCCCGCGCGCTATTCACGGCAGCTCGTGGCCGGCTACTCGAAGAACACTCCCGCGGGTGGACTCAAGACGTACATGCCGGATTACGAGGACCTCGGGCGGAAGAGGTAGGGAATTGATTGATTGCGCGATCGATCTATCGATCGATTGACGAGCGTTCGCGCGCGCGAGTCTTGAGTGCAACCGAGCCGGGTAGCCCGGGGCGTCAGCCGGGCAGTGCCCTTCAATCGATCGGATAGATCGATCAATGTCTTTGAGAACTTCCGGCTTCTACTCGGTGTCGAATGAGGTCACAGGCTGGCAGACAGGGCTCTGCCATGCCTCGGGAGTTGTTCGTCGACTCGTTGACGTCGCGATCTGCCCGTCCGCGATCGCGCTGGACGCTGATCGGTTCGCTCGTCGCGCACCTGCTCGTGCTGATCGCGATTGTGGTGATGCCGCTGACCGCGGCCCTTGACAATCCCGCCATCGCCCCACGATTTGCCGAGTTTATCCATCCGACGCTTCCGCCAACGCCACCGCCCGTCCGGCCGGTCCGCCCGCAGGAACTTCCTCCGCCCGTCAACCCCGATGCTGCCCCTCCCGAGCCAGGGACGACGATCGCGACAGAAAAGGCTGTTCCGCCCGCTGGAAATCCCGACGGCGTGCCGGTTCCCGGTCTGCCAGTCACGGTCGGCCGCGCACCAGACGGCATCGGCGCCCGTTCGGTGACCACGCTGGTCGCGCCGCCGGCGCGCGTTCAGCCCGTGCCCGTGGGGGGGCAGATTCGAGAGCCGCGGCGAATCGCGTACGTGCCTCCGACGTACCCCGTGGTCGCGCAAACGGCGCGGGTCGAAGGCATCGTCATCCTCGAAGCGATCATCGACGAGACCGGCGCGGTACGCGACGTGCGCGTGCTCCGATCGATCCCGCTGCTCGATCGCGCCGCGATCGACGCCGTCAGCCGCTGGCGCTACCTGCCGACGCAATTGAACGGCGTCGCCGTGCCTGTCATCATGACGGTCACAGTCAGCTTCACGCTGCGATAGCGAGCAGATCCCATGCCCAAAGACGGCACCCCGTTTTCAGTCGAGCTGGAGACCGAGAAGGTCGAGTTCCTGCAGAAGATGGCGCAACAGTACGGCTTGCCGGATCCCGGCAAGGCGATCCGATGCCTGATCAACTACGCCCGCGAGCACCCGGATCGCCACACGGAGATCTTCGAGGAGGTACGGTGTCTGGACTGTTGAAGGGCAAAGGGCAGAGGGCCCTTTGCCCTTGTCGAGGTTACTTCATGATCCCCGCGAAGAAGAGCCCGAGCTCGATGATCAGGATGAACACGATGACGAGCTCGAGAAGATTGCCCTGCGACATGCCGGTCTGCTCGACCGCGAAGCGATAGATGTCGTCAAGCGTCTCGAGCTTGTCCTCGACGTTGCGCTTCCAGGCGTCGAGCCCCACCCGCGCGGCCGTGAGGTTGAACAGCCGCGCCGAGTAGATGTCGCCGACGAGCTTGACGGCGTTCTCCATGCGATCGGTGAGCTCGTTCACGTCGATGAACAGCGCGTGCACGCGGCGCGCCGACTGCGTGTGCCGGCGGCCGAACCAGCGATCCACCCACCTCGGCTGCTGAAGCGCCGTGTAGATCGACGTGAGCTCGGTCTCGAGCAACTCGTCGTGGTACCGGAATTCGAGGAGCTGCGAGTTCACGAACTCGAGGATCTCGAGCGTCGCGAGCGCGGCCGGATCGCTGTCGAGCACGAACGCGGCGTTGTACGCCGGCACGACAAGGTCGTCGGTGAGATACGACAACCGATGTCGCAGCACCTCTTCGCGCTCCTGCGCGCTGAGCGGCAGGCGTTCGCCGCGCAGGAGCTGCGCGATGTCGGCGCCGTGACGATCGCCGACTTCCTCGGCGGTCTCGGGCGGGCCGAGGGCACTCACGATGAACGCCAGGTAGTCCTCGCTCAGGAACGTGGCGCGCACCTCCGTGAGCGCCGTCCGCGTGGACTCGACCACGCGGACGCACGCGGTGGCGGCCTCCGCCTCGAGCGGCTCGCTCTCGATCAGATCCTGGCCGAGCCGGACCAGATCGCTCCACGACCCGGCGAACGGCTGCGAGAGCATCAGGGAAATGACGCCGTAGTCGTAGAACTTCACCCGGACGCGAAACCCGCCCAGCGTGGGGACGCCGACCACGGCGCCGTCGACGATGACCGGCGGCTGGAAATAGCGCACGCGCGGCGGCCCGGGCGTCTTGTCGAGCAGCTGCGCCACCCCGGCGCGATCGCCGAACTGGGCCCGAAGCACCGCGAGATCGATCGCCTGTGCGACATCGAACAGATAGAACGCGTGCACCGATCCGGCGGTAATGGCACTCATGGCCGATGCCCGATGGTAGCAAGCCCGGATGACTCCAGCGTGGTGCTATCCTCTGTCGCATGATGGGCGGCATCCGCCTTCGCTTCGCCTGCGGGTTGTTGGCGGTCGCGGCGCTCTCGGCCGCCGGACGCGCCTCCACGTCCACACGGCCCGACGCGCAGGCGGCACCGGAGCTGGTCGCCGTTGATTTCTACGCGCTCACGGCCGAGGGCAGGCCGATCGCGGACCTCCGCCCCGACGAAGTTACGATCCGGCTGAACGGCCGCACCAAGACCATTCGCTCGCTGCAGTTCGTCGAAGTCGCGAGCCTCGCGTCCGGGCCGGCCGCGGGCGAGACGTCGCGTCCGCTGCCGCCGCCCTTCGGCAGCAACTCGACCTCCGGACATGGCCGCGCATTCATCATCGTGATCGACGACGAGTCGCTCCGGCCCGGCAAGGAACGGCCGATGCGGTCGGCGATCGGCCAGTTGCTGGCCAACCTCCCCGCGCGCGATCGCGTGTCGGTCGTGACCGTGCCGCACGGCGGAATGAAATCCGATCTCACGACCGACCACGACAAGGTGTCGCAGGCGGTCGCGTCGGTGTCCGGACAGTCGCCGCAGGATGAGAGCGGTCAGGACGGCGCGTGCCGCACCCGCAACAACCTCGAATCTCTCGAAGGACTGCTCTACAGCCTGGCCGGCGGCGAAGGACCGACGATCGTGCTGTTCTTCTCGACGGGCATGCTCGGTCCGCGACGCGACAGCCCCGTCACGCGCGCGCCCGGGATGTGCGAGCTCACCCCGCAGCACTTCGTCAAGGTCGGGACGGCCGCCGCTGCGGCACGGGCGCATTTCTACATCGTGCGGCCCGACGAAAGCGCGATCAAACCGGGCGTGCCTCTGACGGAAACGATCGCCGGCGCGGGATTCACGGGTTCCGACAATCCGCTCGAGGGCCTCGAGAATCTCGCCGGCGTGACGGGCGGCCATCGCCTGTCGATTCCGGCCAGCGGCGACGCGACGCTGATTCGCGTCGCACGCGAGACATCCGGCTTCTACCTCGCGTCGGTGGAGCCCGAAGGCGCCGAAAAGGATCCCGGCAGCCATGGCCTCGACGTGCGCGTGTCCCGTCCTGGCGTCGTCGTTCGCTCGCGGCCCGAGTTCACGACGCTGCGGCCCCGGGCGGTGCCGACGCCGGCCGCGTCGATGACTCCCTACGAAATGCTGCGAAGCGGCCGGGTCCTGCGCGATCTGCCGCTGCGGGCCGCCGGGTTTCCCTCGCGCCACAGCGCAGACGGCAAGCTGAAGATCGTCTTCGTCGCCGAGACGATCGACCCGTCAGTCAAGGTCACGGGCGCGGCGGCCGGTCTCTTCGATTCGCGCGATCGACTGGTCGCGATCTGGAACGCGACGGACGTCGACCTGGGCAAGAACACACTTGTGGCCGCGCTGGCGGTCGACCCCGGCACGTATCGACTGCGCGTGGCGGCCCGCGACGCCTCGGGCCGGAACGGCACGGCTGACTACGAAGTCACGGCAGAGCTGGGCACTGCCGGTCCGTTGAAGCTCAGCTCGGTCGTCCTCGGCTTGTCGCGCGAGGGCGCGTTCGTGCCGCGACTGCTGTTCAGCACCGAGCCGGTCGCCATCGCCTACCTGGAGATGTATGGCGGGACGCCCGGTGTCAGGATCTCCGCTGTCGTCGAGATTGCGCAAAACGCCGACGGCCCCGCCCTCCTGACGACGCCGCTCGCCATCGAAGCCACGAGCGAAGACGGCCGGTATCTCGCGACCGGCGCCGTCGCCATCGGCGCCCTGCCGCCCGGCGACTTCGTCGTCCGGGCCATCGTCGGCATCGAAGGTCAGGCGGCGGGACAAGTGACGCGGACATTAAGAAAAGTCAAGTAACGAGTCGGTACGACGGGTACGTGCGGTCCGCGGAACCTGATGCTCGTCATCTTCATTAGTTTTGACTTCGATCGCTTGGCCCAAGACGAGATCAGCCCATTTCTATCTAAGAGCGTGTAACAAAACCTCCGAAACCTGATCCTCCTCGTGGCGGTAGCGTGAAGAAGTATGGCCGCCGCGCTGCTTCCAGATCCGTTATGGGATCTTGTCGAACCGTTCTTGCCAACTCCATCCCGTCGGTCACAAGGCGGACGGCCGCGGGTCCCCGATCGCGCGTGCCTCACCGGCATTCTCTTCGTCCTCCGCAGCGGCATTCCCTGGCAGATGATCCCGCAAGAACTCGGGTGTGGGTCGGGGATGACGTGCTGGCGTCGCCTGCGCGACTGGCAGTTGGCGGGTGTGTGGGATCTCATCCACTTCGCGGCACTCGATTGGCTCGCGCGATACGGCTGCATTGACTGGTCCAAGGCAGTCGTGGACAGTTGTTCCATCCGCGCTGTGTACGGGGGTGACCAGACCGGTCCGAATCCCACCGATCGGGCCAAGCGCGGGAGCAAGCGTCATGTGATCTGCGACAGGCGAGGTGTGCCGCTCGCGGTTCGCTTGACGGCCGCGAACCGGAATGACTCACAAGAAGCCCTGGCGTTGGTGGATGCGATTCCCCCGCTGCACGGCGAACGCGGGCGACCGCGGCACCGACCGGACTGCGTACTTGGGGATCGCGGCTACGATGCGGCGGCGATTCGGCGTGGGCTGCGGGCGCGGCATATCGTGCCGTGGCTCGCCATGCGTCGTACCCGGCACGGGAGCGGCCTGGGCCGGTGGCGGTGGGTCGTAGAGCGGACGTTTGCATGGCTCAGTCAGTTTCGCCGCCTTCGGGTGCGGTATGACAGGCGCGCCGACATCCACGAGGCGTTCCTCTCGCTCGGGTGCGCGATGATCTGCTGGCAGTCGCTGCGCAAGACGTTGACGCGGAGGACGGGCTGAAGACCCCTGGAGCGCCCCACTCAGGATTGGAAAACACTGCGGCGTGTACGAGGAGTAATCTCGTCCGCGCCATTGCGCCCGTATAATCGCGCAGACATTGTCCCTTACACCCGGCACACGCCTCGGCGTTTACGACATCACCGCGCAGATCGGCGAAGGCGGGATGGGTCAGGTGTATCGGGCGACGGACACCAAGCTGAAACGTCAGGTCGCGATTAAGATCCTGCCACCCTCGCTCGCGGCTGATGCCGATCGGCTCGCGCGCTTTCAGCGCGAAGCGGAAATGCTCGCCTCGCTCAACCATCCGCACATCGCCGCCATCTACGGGCTTGAAGAAAGTGCGGGCGTCACCGCGCTCGTCATGGAACTCGTTGAGGGCGACGATCTCTCGCAGCGCATCGCGCGCGGCTCGATTCCGCTTGATGAGGCGCTGCCCGTTGCGAAACAGATCGCGGACGCGCTCGAAGCCGCGCATGAGCAGGGGATCATTCACCGCGATCTGAAACCCGCGAACATCAAAGTCCGGCCGGATGGCACCGTGAAGGTGCTCGACTTCGGATTGGCCAAGGCCGTGGGTCCGAGCACCGAGGCGTCGGGCGACGCGTTGACGATGAGATCGCCGGCGAGGACGCAGGCGGGGATGATTCTCGGTACAGCCGCCTACATGAGCCCCGAGCAGGCGCGCGGGAAGACCGTCGACAAGCGCGCGGATATCTGGGCGTTCGGTGCCGTGCTCTACGAGATGTTGACGGGAACGCGTGCGTTCGGCGACGAAGACGTGTCGATGACGCTCTCGAAGATCCTGCAGCGAGAGCCGGACTTCGACGCGCTTTCGTCCACCATCCCGGCCCGCGTCAGCCAGGTGCTTCGCGTGTGCCTGCGGAAGGACCCGAAGCAGCGCGTCGCCGACATTCGGGACGTGCGCCTGGCGCTGGAGGGTGCGTTCGAGACGGTCGTTCCGCAGACGACGACCACATCATCGGCGGCGGACCGAAGGCGGCCATGGATGGCCGCCTTCGCGGTTGCCGCCCTCGTGAGCATCGCGATGGCGGTGCCTGCGCTGCGGTATCTACGCGAGATGCCGGCACCTGCACTTGGTGAGACGCGCCTCGACATCGTCACGCACGCCACGAACCAACCCTTGGACTTTGCCCTGTCGCCCGACGGCCGGCAGATTGTGTTCGTCGCGGCGGGCGACGGGCCGCCGCGCTTGTGGCTACGGTGGCTGGCGAAGACGACCGCGCAGTCGTTGGCAGGCACGGAGGGTGCGACCCATCCCTTCTGGTCGCCCGACAGCCGCTCGATCGCCTTCTTCGCGGGAAGCGCACTGAAGCGACTCGATCTCGGGGGCGGCGCGCCGCAGATCGTCGCGCCGGTCACTTCTGGTCAAGGTGCGACGTGGAACGCGGACGGCGTGATTCTGTTTGCTCCGACCACGATAAGCCCCCTGATGCGCGTGCCGGCCACCGGGGGCGCGGCGATGGCGGCGACGACGCTCGGCCCGCAGCAGTTGGCCCATCGCGCGCCGTACTTTCTGCCCGACGGGGGCAGGTTCCTGTTCTTCGCGATGGGCGCGCCGGACGCCGCCGGGATCTACCTCGGCGCGCTGGACGGGCGCGCCCCGACACGATTGACACCCGGAGACGGCAGCGGTGTGTATCTGCCCGACGGCCACGGGCCTGGGGGATCGTTGCGCGGAGGCGGGTGGCTGTTGTGGGTGCGGACAGGGATGCTCGTGGCCCAGCAGCTCGATGTGGAGAAGGCCGCGCTTATAGGAGAGCCCTTGACCCTGGCGGACGGGGTGGCCACCGATGGTGCGTCTCGGAGCGCCGTCTCGGCGGCGACCGCGGGGCTGGTGGCATATCGGACGGGCGCGAGCAGCCAGCGGCAACTGACGTGGTTCGACCGCTCGGGACGGGCGCGCGGCACGGTCGGCGACCCCGATGCCACACTCGCCAGACCGCGCGTGTCCCGCGACGGCCGTCGCGTCGCGGTGGCCCGCACGGTGCAGGGCAATACCGACGTCTGGCTGCTCGACGGCGTTCGCGCGAGCCGACTCACGTTTAATGCGGCTGTCGATTCGTATCCCGTCTGGTCGCCCGACGGCTCCCGGATCGCGTTCAGTTCGAACCGGACGGGTCAACTCGACCTCTACCAGATGCTCACGCTCGGCGGAGTGGAGGAGCGCCTCATCGCGGCCTCCGACCAGGCCAGAGTCCCCTACAGTTGGTCCGTGGACGGCCGCCGCCTGTTGTACAGCAGCGTCGCATCGCAAGGGAACGTTGATCTCTGGATCGTACCGATGGTGGGGGAACGCACACCGTGGGCGTTCGCGAAGACTCCCTTCCGTGAGAGCTATGGTGTGTTCTCGCCGGACGGCCGCTGGGTGGCCTACCAATCGAACGAAACGGGGCGGCCAGAAGTCTACGTGCGGCCCGTTGTCCCGCCCGGCGCCGTGGGCACGGCCGCCGCGGCCGGAGGGCAGTGGCAGGTCTCGACGGCCGGCGGCGTCTTTCCCGCCTGGCGGCCCGACGGCAAGGAGCTGTACTACCTCAACCCCGCTGGCGTGATGATGGCGGCGTCGATCACCGTCACCGGGACCACGCTCGCACCGGGCGCGCCGGTGGTGCTCTTTCCCACGCGCGTCTCCGGCGGTGGCGTGGACAGACAACAGGGACGGCAGTACGACATCGCCCCCGACGGACGGTTCCTGATCAACATCGAACTTGACAGCGCCGCCGCGCCGATCACGCTGCTGATGAACTGGAAGCCCGAGGGGAGGAAGTAGTTCCGCGCGGACTAAGGTCCCAATATGTCCCGAAGTGTTTACCCGGTCCAGGGCCTCCGCCGGGGGGTTTTGTTACAGGCTCTAAGGAAGATGACGAGCGATAGAAGGTTCATTGGACCCGCCGTACCCGTCGTACCGACGGTGACGCGTTTTTCTGGGCCCGCCTATCTCTTGGGAGGCTCGGGGCCCGCGACGCGCCAGGACCGGCGGCCGAGTCTTTAGACTCGGCCAACGCTTGCGTTATGCTCTGCCAAATGAAGCCAGCCCATCGCGATTCGTTGTGGACGTCCGCGGTCCTGCTCTCGTTTCTCGCGGCCGCCGGTGTGGCGCTCGCCGGGCGGCAGGCGCCGCCGGCCGACGCCATCGTCATCGATTTCATCGCCATCGCGAACGACGGCAAGCCCATCACGGACCTCAAGGCCGAGGACGTCACGCTGCGCGTGGACGGCCGCCAGCGCACGCTTCGATCGCTCCAGCTCATTCAGCACGGTGGCGCGCCGGCCGCGGCCGCCGGCGCGGCAGGCGATCCGCCGCCCATGCCGTTCGGCCTCAACACGGGAGCGGACGCGAGCCGCGCGCTGTTGTTCGCCGTCGAGGATCTGTCGATCAGGACAAACAGCGGCCGCGTCGTCCGGGACGAGATTCTCAAGTTCTTGAGCGGCGTCTCGAGCAGCGATCGTGTCGGCCTCGTCACGCTGCCCCAGTCGACGATTCGCGTCGACCTCTCGACCGGGGCCGCCAAGGTGCGCGAAGCCGTACAACAACTCAACGGCCGCGCGCCCGGGTCGTCGACAACGGCGGAAGACACGTGCCGGACGCGCGACACGCTGGAAGCGCTTCGCAATCTCCTCGGCGGACTCGCCGGGTCGGAAACGCCGACGACCGTGTTCGTGTTTTCAGGCGGCCTGATCGGATCAGCCCGTTCAGGGTCCCAAACGGGATCCGGGGCCTGCGACCTGACGACGGAGCATTTTGCCAGCATCGGCCGGGCGAGCAGTCTCGCGCGCGCGCAGGTCTACGTGATTCAGGCGGACGAGAGCGTCACGGGCCAGAGCGAAGGCCTCGAATCGCTCGCCGGGGTGACGGGCGGGCAGGTGCTCCGCCTCGCCGTTTCAGGTGAGAGCGCCATCGCTCGCGCGGCGCGCGAGACGTCGGCGTACTACATCGCCTCGTTCGACCCGGATCCGAAAGAGCGCGACGGCCAGGACCATCGGGTGGAGCTGCGGCTCGCTCGCCAGGACGCGCAGCTGCGGTCGCGCACGGTCCTGACGATTCCGAAGGGCGACGGCCGCTCGGGCAAGCCGGGCGCCATGAACCCGCGCGACATGGTCAAGCAGACGACGGCATTCCGCGACCTGCCGCTGCGCGTCGTCGCGTATCCATCGCGCGGCAGCGGCGACAGCGTCAACATTTTCATCATGGCCGAGCCGGTCGATCCGGCGACGACGCTCACGGCGGCGTCGGCAGCCATCGCGGACCGGGCGAACAAGGCGACCACGGTCTCGATCGACGAAAAGGGCCTGACCGCGCGGCCGATCATCACGCAGCTCGGCGGACCGCCGGGACCGTATCGCGTTCGATTCGCCGCCACGGATTCGAGCGGACGGAGCGGCGCCGTCGATTACACGGTCAACGCGGAACTCACTGGTGCGGGGCCGCTCAAGATGAGCGGGCTCGTGGTCGCCGCGTTGCGCGAAAAGGCCATGGCGCCGACTATGCAGTTCAAGGACGAGGCGAGCGCCGTCGGGTACGTGGAGATTTACGGGCAGCTCGCCGGCAAGGTCTCCGCCCGCATGGAACTAGCTGCCACCGTCGACGGCCCGGCCATCAAGACGATTCAGCCCGGCGGTCAGACCACGTCCGAGGCCGACAAGTTCCTGCTGATCGGCGAGATTCCAATCGCCGACCTGAAGCCGGGCGACTACGTCGTCCGCGCGTTCGTCAGCCTCGAGGGACAGCCGGAAGGACGGGTGATCAGGACTTTGAGGAAAGTGCAGTAGGCCGGGGCTTCAGCCCCGGCACACGCCGATGGTTTTCCCATTGCCGCCCCTGAAGGGCTGGCCTACACCCCCGTCTTTACGTACCGTCCGATCGCCTCGATCGTCCGGTCGATCTCCTTCATCGAGTTGTAGAAGTGCGGTGAGAAGCGGAGGCCGCCGCGATTCGTGTCGCCGCGGGTCGCGCAGACGATCCGATCTTTCTCGTAGAGCGCGGTGTTCAGCCGGCGGATGTCGAGCGCCGCGGGCTGGAAGCTGACGATATTGGCGGAGCGTTCGGACTCCGGGCTCGTCCAGACCTTGACCCCGTCGATCTTTCGGAGGCCATCGGCGAGCGCGCGCGACAGGGCGCGGACGCGCGCTTCGATGCGCGCGGGACCGACCTCCTTCTGCAGCGCGATCGCCTCGCCGAACGCGATCATCGCGGCCTCGTCGCGCTGGCCGTTGGCCTCGAGCCGGCGTGAGACGCCCACCGCGCCGCCGTACAAGCTGATCACGGTCGGCGAGAGACGCTCCTGCACGGCCTGTCGAACGTACAGCACGCCGTTTTCGCGCGGACCGCACGGCCATTTGTGCGCGCTGCCGCTGTAAAAATCCGGCTGAATCCGGCTGAGGTCGACGTCGAGCACGCCGAACGACTGCGCGCCGTCCACGAGCGTCAGCACGTTCCTCTCGCGCGAGACGCGGCACATTTCCGCGACGGGAAGCACGTCGCCGACCGTGCTCGTGACATGCGTCATGGAGAGGAGCCGGGTCTGCGGCGTGATGGCTTTCGTCACGGCCTCGACATAGTAGTCAGGACCGGGATGCGGACTCGGCTGCTCGAGAATCCTGACCGTGAATCCCGCGCGCGTGGCCTTGTCGCGCCACGCGGCATGGTTGCTCGGATGGTTGTCCGCGAAAATCAGGACCTCGTCGCCGGCTTTCAGGCTCAACCCGCTCGAGACCAGGTTGTTGGCCTCGCTCGTGTTTCGCGTGATGACGATCTCCTCTGGCGTGACGCGAAGGTGGGCGGCGATCAACGCGCGGCTCGCCTCGCGCGCCGGGCCGAGCTTGGCGCGGTTGGCCGGCGACGGATCCAGATCGACCTCACGCGTATGACGTGTCAGCGTGTCGATGACGCGCCGCGACGAGGGGCAGAGGTTCGCGGCGTTGAACATCGCGAGGTCGGGTGGCATCACGAACTCGTCGCGCACGCGTGCCCAGAAGGGCTCGCCATCGCCTTGAAGCGGCGACTGGAGCCAGTCCAGACGGAGAGGGGCCACCGCGGCCGAACCAGCAAGGGCCAGGAAGTGCGTGAACTGACGACGACTGACGGACATGAGAGCCTCCTGCTGAGTGGGCAGTTCGGACTGCAGGTTCCGGGGTGCGGGGTTCCGGGGTTCTTGGTATCGGAGCCTTGAACTCCGGAACCCTGGAACCGCGGAACTCCGGAATCCCGTCGAACTTCGGAACGTCGGAACCTCGGAACCCCGCACCGGCACCCTGAAACCACAAGCGAACATAATCGCCTACGAGCCGCTCCGCCCCGCCATCGCCTTTTTCTCGTCGCTCTTCAGGTACTTGTCGTACCACGCGAGGATCCGGTTCTCGAAATCGATCGCCTCCGAGACGCTATTCGGCGGCCTGTGGGCGCCATTGACGTACCGGACCCACTCGACGTCCCGTCCGAGCCGCCGGAGCGCGTAGTAGATCTCGCGCGACTGGCTGGCGGGCACGTTCGGATCCTGGTCGCCGGTGATGTTGAGCAAGGGCGTCTTGATGCGATCGGCCCGGAGCACGGCCGAGTGCTCGAGGTACCGCTCCGGGAATTCCCACAGCGTCCCGCCGATCCGATCCTGGCTCTTCTCGGGCGCGTGGGTGTTGCGGACGCCGAGCCGCGGGCTGTCGGTATAGAAGCTGACCATGTCGACTTTGCCCGAGATGTTGATGGCCGCTTTGAATCGATCGGTCTGCGTGAGGAGCAGCACGGTCGCGTAGCCGCCGTAGCTCGTGCCGTGCACGCCGAGGCGATCCGGATCGGCGACGCCCATCTCGATCAGCCGGTTCGCCGCCGTCGTCACGCCCTTCACCCAGGCCTCGCCCGGCCGGCCGACCACGAGGTTCACCGACGGATGGAAGACTGCGTAGCCGTGGCTCGCGAGAAACGCCGCGCGCGCATTGAAACCGTTCTCGAAGAACGTCTCGTAGATCTCGAACACCGTCGGGTACTTCTGGCCCGGCACGTAGTTCACCGGATACCGGAGAACGCCGTAGAGCGGCTTGCCGTCCACGTCCCGATACTTCACGAGCTCGGACTTCGCCAGCGGCCGTCCGTCGAGCCAGGTGTTGAGCTTTGTGAGCGTCCGGACCTGCCGCCAGGCGCTGTCGGCGACCTGCAGCTCGGCGGGCCGGTCGCCGTCGGATCCGGAGAACACGAACGTGCCGCCGTCGCGCGAGAGTCTCAGATTCCCGTAGAGCCGCGCGTCCTTGACGAGCGTCGTGATACGACCGGTGGTCGTGTCGATGCGCACGACGCCGCGATCCCACCTGTCACGCGCGCCCATCGTCGCGTAGATCGCCGACCCGTCCGGCGCCCAGTCGAGCGCGGCGATGCGCGGATTCTTTTCTTCGTCGACGTCGAGCGTGAAGATCTGCCGCCGGGCGCCGTCGGCCAGCGTCACCACGTACCACCCCTTGCGGCTCGTGACGAGCACCTTCGTCGCATCCCGGCTGAACGACTCGACCGAAAAGGACTCCGCGGCTTCGGCCTCCTTCTTCTCTTCCGGCGTCAACACGGGCGGCGTGCCCGGTTTCTCGTCGGGCTTCGGCTTGGGTTTCGGGGTGAGGCTGCGCGGCTCGCCCCCGGGAATCTCGCGGACGAACACCTCGCCCTGCTTCGCGTACGCCATCCATTTGAGGTCGTCAGACCAGCGCGGCGTCAGACCTTTGAAGTCTTTCGCGGCGAGAAGCGTCCGTGGCTCGGACTCGCCGCGCGCCCAGAGCAGCAGCCGGTTGTCGGTGCCGCCGATCGTGTCGTAGTCGGTCTTCTCCGTCGTGTCTTCCTGCAGGACCAGCGCCGTTCCGTCGCGCCCCATCCGGTAGTTGGTGACCTTCCGCTCCGGCACGCGCGTCGTGACGACACCGGTTGCGACGTCCACGTCGACGACGTTGCGCCAGCGGTTCAACCGGTTCATGTCGTCCCACTCGAGAAACGAATCTTTCGACGAGTGCACGATGATCGGGCCGCGCGTAAGTGCGGTGAACCGCTCAGCGGCCGCTCGTTCGCGCGCGGCCGTACGCATCGAGACGACCACGCGCGTGCCGTCGGGCGTCCAGTCGAGCGTCGACGTCGGCACGATCGTGTCGGCACTCTTCACGGTCACCGGCGCGGCCGGACCTCCGCCCGTCGGCCAAACGAGCAGAGAAATCGCCGGCGTCGCGCCCGAAGCCGGCGCCGCCGCCGCGATCAGAATCGCGAGCCGCTTGCCATCACGGGAGAACGCGGCCTGACGGACGTGGGCGAGCGACTCGCCCAGCGGCAACTTCCTTTCGCCCGTCTGGGTGTCGACGACGACGAGCCGGACCGCGGACGGGCCGAGATACGTCGGATCGCCGTAGCGATAGTGGTCCGTTTCCGCGTTGTCGTGCGTCCGGCGCTCCGTGAACGCGACCAGCCGCCCGTCTTCCGACAAGTCCTGCACGGATGCGGTCACGACCTTGAGCATGTCTTCGGCGGAAAAACGTGCCGGTTGCGCGTCCGTGGAGGTGTGCGCGAGAAGTGCGACGGTCAGCAGCGAAGCCGCTCGCCTCATGACGTCCCTTTCTGGGTTGGGAGATCCGGCGATATTTTACGGGAGAAGGCCGGGTTATTGAGTTATTGGGTTATTGAGTTATTGAGTTATTGGGTTCCCAATAACTCAATAGCCCGTTAACCCAATAACTCAATAGCCCTGACACCTCCACTACCCATTAGTGGCAACCTGAAGAACCGGCCCACCGCTTTTTCCGCACTTTCGCCCGGCATCGAATCTGCTAATCGTTTTTGGACCACCTGCCACACGGAACTGGAGTGTTCTTTATGGACACGGCGCGCAACCGCGGCGTTGCCGAGATCGAGGGCCGTTCCCTCGGCAAGACCCCGCCGGACCAGCCGAGCGAGCTGCTACGGGCCCTCCAGGCCATGCGCGACGGCGACTTCTCGGTGCGCCTCCCCGGCGACTGGACCGGGATCGACGGCAAGATCGCCGACACGTTCAACGAGATCGCCGTGGCGAACGCCCGCATCGCCGGCGAGCTCGACCGGGCTGGGCACGTCGTCGGCAAACAGGGTCGGACGCGCCATCGCGTCAAGTTCGACCAGCATCGTGGCGCGTGGGGGCAGATGGAGTCGTCGGTCAACACGCTGATTGATGACCTGCTGTGGCCGACGACGGAGATGACCCGTGCGCTGTCAGCGGTCGCCCAGGGCGACCTGCTCCAGACCGTCCGGCTCGACGTCGACGGCCGGCCGCTCGAGGGCGAATTCCTGCGCCTGGCGACGATCGTCAACACGATGATCCAGCAGCTGGGGGTGTTCACCTCGGAGGTGACGCGCGTCGCCCGCGAGGTTGGCACCGACGGCAAGCTCGGCGGGCAGGCCCAGGTCCAGGACGTGAGCGGCGTCTGGAAGGACCTGACGGACAGCGTCAACTCGATGGCGAACAACCTGACGGCGCAGGTCCGCAACCTCGCCGAGGTCACCATCGCCGTGGCCGACGGCGACCTGTCCAAGAAGATCACCGTCGACGTCCGCGGCGAGATCCTGCAGCTCAAAGAAGCGATCAACACGATGGTCGACCAGCTGCGGTCATTCGCGTCCGAAGTCACGCGCGTCGCGCGCGAGGTCGGCACCGACGGCAAGCTCGGCGGGCAGGCCATCGTGCCGGGCGTCGCCGGCACCTGGAAAGACCTCACGGACTCGGTCAACGCGATGTGCGGCAACCTCACCGGTCAGGTCCGGAACATCGCCCAG
This sequence comes from Vicinamibacterales bacterium, assembly GCA_035633215.1. GTDB lineage: Bacteria > Acidobacteriota > Vicinamibacteria > Vicinamibacterales > SCN-69-37 > DASQFI01. Next base: position 131,058 of record DASQFI010000059.1, read on the forward strand.
GTGACGACGGCCGTCGCGCGCGGGGATCTCTCGCGCAAGATCACGGTCGACGTCCGAGGCGAGATCCTGGAGCTCAAAGACACCATCAACACGATGGTCGATCAGCTGAACGCCTTTGCGAGCGAAGTCACGCGCGTTGCGCGCGAGGTCGGCACGGACGGCAAGCTCGGCGGCCAGGCGCAGGTGCCCGGCGTCGCCGGCACCTGGAAGGACCTCACCGACAACGTCAACTTCATGGCGAGCAGCATCGAGGCGACGATGCAGACCGAAGGCCTGCTGACGCAGTCGCAGCAGCTGGCGACCGAGCTCCAGACGCAGCAGAAGGAGCTGCAGCAGACGAACGAACAGCTCGCGCAGAAAGCGCAGCAGTTGGCCGAGCAGAACGTCGAGGTCGAGCGGAAGAACCAGGAAATCGATCAGGCCCGCCGGGCCGTCGAGGAGAAGGCGGCGGAGCTCGCGCTCACGTCGAAGTACAAGTCCGAGTTCCTGGCCAACATGTCGCACGAGCTGCGAACGCCGCTCAACAGCATCCTGATCCTGGGGCAGCAGCTCGCCGAAAATCCCGAAGGCAACCTCAGCGGCCGTCAGGTCGAGTTCGCGCGCACGATTCACGGCGCCGGCACCGACCTGCTGAACTTGATCAGCGACATCCTGGACTTGTCGAAGATCGAATCCGGGACGGTCACGGTCGAAGCCGAGGAAGTGTTTTTCGCGAACCTGCTCGACATGGTGGGGCGCACGTTCCGACACGAGGCCGAGAGCCGCGGGCTGACGTTCGAGATCCAGGTCGATCCGCGACTCGGCCGGAGCATCCTCACCGACGCCAAACGGCTCCAGCAGGTCCTCAAGAACCTGCTGTCGAACGCGTTCAAATTCACGGCGCACGGCGGCGTGCGCCTCGGCGTGTCCGAGGTCGCCGGCGGCTGGGCACCAGATCACCCGGTGCTGAGCCAGGCGGCTGTCGTTGCCGCCTTCGAAGTGTCGGACTCGGGCATCGGCATTCCGCTCGAGAAGCAGCGCATCATCTTCGAGGCGTTTCAGCAGGCGGACGCGAGCACGAGCCGCAAGTACGGCGGCACGGGACTGGGACTGGCCATCAGCCGCGAGCTGGCGAGCCTCCTCGGCGGCGAAATACAGCTGCGATCCACACCAATGCTGGGCAGCACGTTCACCTTGTACTTGCCGTTGCGGTACGCGGGGCCGTCCATTGCGACCAAGGCGATCCACGTCCCCGGCAGCCCGATCTCCGCGCCCTCGTTCCCGGTCGTGAACGTGAGCGATCGCACGATTGAGGTCATCGCCGACGACCGCCACGATCTTTCACCAGACGATACGACGCTGCTCGTCGTCGAGGACGACCCCAACTACGCGCGAATCCTGATCGATCTCGCGCGCACCGAAGGGTTCAAAGTCCTCCTCGCGATGCGTGGAGAGGACGCGCTTGCGCTCGCCCGGCAATACCTGCCGACGGCGATCTCGCTCGATGTGTTCCTGCCCGACATGCTGGGATGGACGGTCCTGAGCCAGCTCAAGCAGGACCCGCACACGCGTCACATCCCCGTGCAGATCGTCACGCTCGACGAGGATCGGCAGCATGGTCTGGCGCGCGGCGCGTTCTCGTTCGTGTCGAAGCCGACATCGAGCGAGGGTTTGAAGGCGGCACTCGATCGCATCAAGACCTTCGCGCTGCCGCGCCGCAAGCGGCTGCTCGTCGTCGAGGACAACGCGGCCGAGCGGATGGGCATCCAGGAACTGCTCGCGCACGACGACATCGACATCGTCACCGCCGATTCCGGCGAGACGGCGCTCGTCGCGCTCGCGCAGGAGTCGTGCGACTGCGTCGTGCTCGATTTGCGGCTGCCGGACATGTCGGGCTTCGAGGTGCTCGATCGCATCGCCAAGAATGAGGCCTGGCGCGATCTTCCGGTCGTCGTGTTCACCGGGCGCGAGCTCTCGTCGGAAGAGGAGCTGCAGCTGCATTCAATCGCCCGGAGCGTCGTCGTCAAAGGGGTCGAATCGCCGGAGCGGCTGCTGGACGAGACGTCGCTGTTCCTGCACCGCGTCGTCGCGGATCTGCCGTCGGCCAAGCAGCAGATGCTCGATCGCCTGCACCGCTCCGATGAAGCGCTCATCGGCAAGACCGTGCTCGTCGTCGACGATGACGTGCGCAACATCTTCGCGCTCTCGAGCGTGCTGGAGCGTCGCGGAATGCAGGTCCTGACGGCCGCGACGGGACGCGAGGCGATCACGACGCTCGAGTCCACGCCCGAACTGGCCATCGCGTTGATGGACGTCATGATGCCGGAGATGGACGGCTACGAGACGATCCGCGCGATTCGTGAGAACCCGTCGTTCAGACGCCTTCCGATCATTGCGCTGACAGCGAAAGCCATGAAGGGCGACCGGGAAAAGTGCCTCGAGGCGGGCGCGTCCGACTACCTGGCGAAGCCGGTGAACACCGAGCAGCTGCTCACGGCGCTGCGGATGTGGCTACACCGGTGAAGCGCCCGCGGCCCGCGCGAGGTGCCGGGGCCCCCAACGCGGCAGCCGCGTTGGGGTGGCCGCAGCGAGTCTGCGAGCGCCGGAGCGCGAGCGAGCGGGGGTCGGGCCCCGCGAGCATTAAGAGATGACCGAAGACGCCAACATCCTCGTTGTCGACGATCAGCCGGCGAAGCTGCTCAGCTACTCGGCCATCCTGAATGGCCTGGACGCGAACCTGGTGATGGCCGGGTCGGCGCGCGAGGCGCTCGAACAGCTCCTCAAGTCGGAATTCGCGGTGGTGCTCGTCGACGTGTGCATGCCGGAGCTGGACGGTTTCGAGCTGGCGGCGATGATCCGCGAGCATCCCCGATTCCGCCGGACGGCGATCATTTTCGTCTCGGGCGTGCATCTGACCGACCTCGATCGCTTGAAAGGCTACGAATACGGCGCCGTGGATTACGTGCCGGTGCCGGTGGTGCCGGAAATCCTGCGCGCGAAGGTCAACATCTTCCTGGACCTCTACCGGAAGACGCGGCAGCTCGAACGGCTCAACCGGGACCTGGAGTTGCGGGTGGCGGAGCGGACGGCCGAGCTGGTGGACGCCGCCCGGCGCAAGGACGAGTTCCTCGCGATGCTCGCGCACGAGCTTCGGAATCCCCTCGCCGCCATCCGGCTCGCGGCGCAGCTCGTCGTGTTTCCCGACTTGCCGCCGCCGCAACTGGCGAAATCGGCGGCCGTCATTCACCGGCAGGTCGAGCACCTCGTCCGCCTCATCGACGACCTGGTCGACGTCTCGCGTATCACGCGCGGACTCATCAGTCTGCGCCGCGAGCCCACGGAGATCTCGGCGGTCGTCGCGCAGGCGATCGAGTCGAGCCGTCCGCTGATCGACACCAAACACCACGCGCTCACCGTGACGGTGCCGGACGACACGTTGAAGGTGAATGGCGACGCGGCCCGGCTGGCGCAGATCCTGGCGAACATCCTGAACAACGCGGCGAAGTTCACGGATCCCGGTGGGCGGGTCGACCTGAGCGTCACCCGCCACGGTCCCGAGGTCGTGATTCGCGTGACCGACACGGGCATCGGCATCTCGCCGGAGATGCTGCCGAATGTCTTCGACCTGTTCACGCAGATTGATCGGCCGCTCGATCGCGCGTCAACCGGCCTGGGCATTGGATTGGCGCTGGTACACCGGCTCGTCGAGATGCACGGCGGCCGCGTCAGCGCCCACAGCGCCGGTTCCGGCGCCGGCGCCGAGCTGGTGGTGTACCTGCCTCTCTACGAAACGAGCCCCGCGGCAGTCGCGCCCGCGCCGCGCCCCGATCGCGCGGCGCCGGAGCTGACACCGAGGCGGATTCTGGTGGTCGACGACAACCTCGACGCCGCCGAGACGCTGGCCGTCATGCTCAAGCTGCAAGGTCACCAGGTGGAGATCGCGCACGACGGACTCGAGGCGTTGCGGCTGGCGCCCGGATTCGCCCCGCACGTCATCCTGCTCGATCTCGGCATGCCGAATCTGAATGGGTACGAGACGGCCAATCGCATCCGCGGCCAGGCGTGGGGCCGGGACATCGCGCTCGTTGCGCTGACCGGGTGGGGACAGCCCAGGGATCGGAAGCGCACCGTCGAAGCGGGCTTCGACGCGCATCTCGTCAAGCCCGTGGACCAGACCACCCTGCTGAAGACGCTGCACGAGGTCGCACCGCAAGACATGCCGCGCCCACCTGCCGCACCGGACGTCCGTCAGGCCCAGCGAGAGCATTGATAATCTGGCAATCGGCAATTGGTAAGTGATCTTGCCCACGGCAATTGGCAATTGATCTTGCCCATTACTCAATTACCCATTACCAATTACCAATGATCTTGTACGCGCTTCGAGGACTCGTCAGGAATCCGGGCCTGGCCGCGGCGGCGATTCTGTCGCTCGGTCTCGGCATCGGGGCCAACACGGCCATCTTCAGCGTCACGAGCGCGCTGCTCCTGCATCAACTGCCGTACGCGGATGCCGATCGCCTCGTGCTGCTTTGGAATCGATCGCCCGGCTTGAACATAGCCGAGGACTGGTTTTCGACGGCACAGTACTTCGACATCAAGACCGGCCACCGTGGATTCGAGGAGCTCGCGATTGCGCTCGGCAGCAACGTCAACCTGACCGGCGACGGCGAGCCGGCGCGCATTGGCGCCATCCGCGTGTCGTCGAACCTGCTGCCCATGCTCGGCGCGCGTCCCGCGGCCGGGCGGCTGTTCCAGGCCGAGGAGGACGCTCAAGGGCGGCCCGGCAGCGTCGTCCTGAGCCACGGACTCTGGGCGAGCCGATACGGCGGTGACGCGAGCGTCGTGGGCCGGTCGATCACGCTCAACGGACAGGCGTACGAAGTGGTCGGCGTGCTTCCGGAGGGCTTCGGTCTGCCGCGCGAGGTGATGCCGACCCTCGGCGTCGCGCCGGATGGGAACGTCTTTCTGCCGCTTCCGCTCGCGCCCAACGCGGCGCAGGTCCGGACACGCGAGGACTACAACCTGATTGGCAAGCTCAAGCGCGGCGTCTCGCCGGCGTCGGCGCAGGGCGAGATGGACGCGATCACCGCGCGCCTCCGCCGCGACTTCCCCGACGTCTATCCGCCCAACGGCGGATTGACGTTCAGTGTCGTGCCGCTGCTCGACCAGGTCGTCGGCGACGTCCGCCGGACGCTCGTCCTGCTCTCGGGGGCGGTCGGCTTCGTGCTGCTCATCGCGTGCGCCAATGTCGCGAACCTGCTGCTCTCGCGCGCGCTCGCGCGCCAGCGTGAAATGGCGGTGCGCACCGCGCTCGGGGCGAGCCGCGGCCGCATCGCACGACAGCTCCTCACCGAGAGTCTGGTGCTCGCCTTCTGCGGCGGCGTGCTCGGCGTCGCGCTGGCGGCCGCGGGTGTGGAATGGATCCAGCTCCTGCAGCCGCGCAACGTGCCTCGGCTCCAGACGATCGCCATCAACACCGAGGTCCTCGGGTTCACGTTCGCCTTGTGCGTCGTGTCCGGCGTGCTGTTCGGACTGGCGCCGCTCGCCGGCGTGTTTCGACTGGACCTGCAGCGACAGATTCAGGACGCGAGCCGCGGATCAGCAGCGGCCGGGGCCGTCTGGAGTCGCGGGCACAATCTGCGGCGCCTGCTGGTCGCCTCCGAGCTCGCGCTGTCCGTCGTGCTGCTGATTGGCGCGGGCCTCCTCATTCGCAGTTTCGCCCGCGTGCAGGACGTCGCGCCGGGCTTCAAGGCCGAACGCGTGCTCACGGCTGAGCTCGCCGTGACCGGCCCGAAGTACGCCAACGCGCAGGCCGCCGCGCAGCTGTACCGGGACTTGTGGGCCAGGCTCGATCGCCTGCCCGGCGTCACCGGGTCAGGTGGGGTGAGCACGCTCCCCATGAGCCAGTACTTCGCCTGGGGACCGATCACGCTGGAGGGCCGGACGCCGCCGCCCGGCGAGAGCTTCATCAACGCGGACCAGCGCGTCGCCACGAGCAGGTATTTTGAGGCGATGGGCATTCCCCTCGTGCGCGGACGGTTCTTCGACGAGCACGACACCGGCCAGGGAATGCGCGCGGTGATCATCGACGATCACATGGCGCAGCAGCTCTGGCCGAACGAGGATCCGGTCGGCAAGCGGATTCGATACGGCGATCTGAAGTCCGAATCGCCCTGGGAGACCATCGTCGGCGTGGTCGGGCGCGTGAAGCAGTACGGCCTCGACGCCGACGCGCGCATCGCGTTCTATCGACCGCACACTCAATCGGTCGCGCGCACGCTCTACATTGTCGTCCGGAGCGACGGCGACCCGGTCACACTCGCCAACCTCGTGACCAAAGAGATCCGCGCGCTGGATCCGGACCTCCCGGTGTCGAACGTGCGGACCATGTCGAGCCGGATCGAGGAGTCGCTGGTTCGCCGGCGGTTCTCGATGATTCTGCTCGGCCTGTTCGCGGGTCTGGCGTTCGTGCTGGCCGCCATCGGCATCTACGGCGTCATGGCGTACCTCGTCAGCCAGGGCGCGAGGGAGATGGGGATCCGAATCGCTCTCGGCGCAACGCCGGCCGCGATTCTGAAGCTTGTTCTCCGTCAGGGACTGATCATCGCGGTCGTGGGCATCGCCGTCGGCATCTCGGTTGCCGTCGTTCTGACGCGGCTCATGCAAGGACTGCTGTTCGGGATTCAGCCAGCCGATCCGATCACGTTCGCGGTCACGTCGCTGGTGCTCGGGGTCACCGCGCTCGTGGCGTGCTACTTCCCGGCCCGCCGGGCGGCGAGGATCGACCCTGTTGAGGCACTGAAGTAGGAGTCAGCTAGTGTCCGACTGGACGAGGCCGGCCTGCGGCCCGGCCCGTCCAGTCGCGTGTCGGTACGTTGGGTACGGCGGGTCCCTGGAAGGTTCTGACGCTTGTCTTTCTTTTCTTTTGGTTCTCGGAGGCAAGCCTGCGTTAACCAAAAAAAGGACAAGAATCAGGTTCCAGGGACCCGCCGTACCCATCGTACCGACCAGGCGAAGCGGTACCTGGGGTCGTGACCTGCGCCGTGACCTGCACTTCGACCTCGAACCTCGAGGTCACTTCATCACCTGAGCCGGATCCACTCTCGTCGCGCGCCACGCCGGAATCAGACTCGCCCCGATCGCGACTACCAGCAGGATCGCGGGCGCGACGACGAACGTGAGGGGGTCGAGCGGCTCGACGCCGTGGAGCAGCGCGCCCACGAGCCGCGTGCCGGCGGCCGCCAGCGCCAGGCCGAGCGCGACGCCGCCGACAGCGAGCGCGAGCCCACCTCGGAGAACGAGACCCAGCACGCGACTGGGTCCCGCGCCCATCGCGATGCGCACGCCGATTTCCTGCCGGCGATGGCTGACCACGTATGACAGCACGCCGTAGACGCCCACGGCGGCCAGCGCGAGCGCCAGCGACGCGAAGACGCCCAGCAGCCATCCGGTGAGGCGCGGCGTCGCGATCGACGTGTCCACGACTTCCTGCATGGGCCGGATCGCGGCGATCGGCAACGTGCCGTCGAGCTCGCGTACTTCACGCCGGACCGTCCCGACGAGTGCCAGGGGATCGCCCGCGGTCTTGACGACGAGCGTCATGTTGCGCGCCGGGTTGCCCGACGACCGGTGGAACTGACCGTGCGCGCGATAGAACTTCGCCTTGATCTCTGACGTGACGCCGTTGTGCCGCACGTTGCCGACGATACCGACGACCGTGATCCACGGACGCGTGTCATTGCCCATGCGGAAGCGCCGCCCGATCGGATCCTGGCCGGACCAGTACTTCTGCGCCATCGCTTCGTTGATGAGCGCCACGTCCTGCGCGCCGTCCGTGTCCTGGTCGGTCAGCCAGCGGCCCGTCACGAGACGCTCGCCCAGGGCCTCGGGACCGCCGGCCGTGGCGACCTGCCAGTCCCCCGGCGAGCCGACGCCCGGCGGCGGCATGTAGCCTTCGATCGCGAGACCCCAATCACCAATCGGCGCGGCGAGCGGAAGCAGCCGCAGCAGGCCGGCGCGCTCGACGCCGGGCAGGCCGCGCACGCGCGCAAGCAATTGCTGATAGAAGCCGACGACTTTTTCCGGCGTGTCGTATTGCGCCGCCGGTAACGCGAGTCTCATCGTCAGCACGCGATCCGGATTGAAGCCGAGGTCGATGTGCGTCAGATTCCAGAGGCTGCGAATCATCAGACCCGCGCCGGCGAGCAGCATCACCGCAAGCGCGAGTTCGGCGACGACCAGCGCGCCGCGGAGCCGCTGCCGCTGCTGCCCCGCCGACGTCTGCGGCGACCCGTCCTTGAAGGCGTCCACGAGACTCACCCTTGCGGCGCGCAGCGCGGGAACAAGCGCGAAGATCACGAGCGTCGCGACGGCGAGCAGCGTCGCGAAACCGATGACGCGCAGGTCAAGCGTCACGGAAGAGACCCGCGGAAGGGCCGTGGCCTCCGTGGCGACCAGCGCGCGCAGCGCCGCCCACGCGAAGCCCACGCCGACCAGCCCTGCCGCGCCCGCCAGCACCGCGCCTTCCGTCAGGAGTTGCCTCACGAGCCGCCAGCGCTCGGCACCAAGCGCGCACCGGAGGGCCATCTCGCGGACCCGCCCGTCGGCGCGCACGAGGAGCAGGTTCGCGACGTTGGCGCACGCGATGAGCAGCAGGAACCCGACGGCGCCGGACACGAGCCCCAGCGCCGGTCGAACCGCGGCGAACGCTTCGTCGGTCGTGCTCACGGCAAATGCGGAGAACTGCATCGCGACCGGATACTGCCCCTCGTTCGTCAGCGTCTCGGTCAATGACTTCAGCTCGGCATTGGCCTGCTCGACGCTCACGCCATCGCGCAGACGCGCGGCGGCGTGCAGCCCGTGGCTCCCCCGATTGTCCGGAGTCAGGAGATACGGCAGCCAGATCTGCGTTGGCTCCTCGGCATCCACGACGTAGTCGGTCGGCAGCTGAAAGTCCCTCGGCATCACGCCGATGACCTCCCGAGCGACGCCGTTGACCTGAATGGACCGTCCGACGACGGATTCGCCCCCGAACCGCCGCTGCCAGAGACCGTAGCTCAAGATCGCGACCGTCGGCGTGGCGGTCGCCTCCGCATCCGAGAAGTGTCGGCCCGCCAGCGGCGTCGTGTCGAGCACAGTAAAGAGATTGGGCGTCACGAACGCGGCGCCGATGCGGATCGGATCGCCGTCGCCGGTCAGGTTGACCTGCGTCACGCTCCAGGCGCCGGCGTCCGAAAACGCACGCACGCGCGTCTTGTAGTCGATCGTCTCGGCGTCGGAGACCCACGTCTTGTCGAAGCCGCGCCACTTGCTCCAGATGACGACGGCGCGGTCCGGCTCGCGATACGGAAGGGGCGCCAGCAGGACGTGCTGGATCACGCTGAACACGGCCGTGTTGGCGCCGATGCCAAGCGCCAGGGTGAGAATCGCGGCCATGGCGAATCCCGGTCGCCGAATCAGACCACGAACGCCGATCTTCAGGTCACGCAGCAGTCCGTCGAACAGCATGTCGATACCTCTGTGCTCGCTGCAGGTGTCGGGCGGGCTTCCGCCGGCCCACATCTCGTAACTCCCTCTTAGACGGGGACCTGGAAGCTCGAGTTTACCCGTGGCCGGGTGTCGCAGCTTCGAAAGGGACATGTCGCGGAATCGCGACCCGGCGTTGAGGTGGGACCGATGCCATCATCCCTGGTTCGCTCGTCCCTCTCGACGGGGTGGCACGTTTCTAGCACCGCGACGCCAGCGTGGACCGCCTGATCCGCGACTTCCGGTACGGAGTCCGCTCATTCGCCCGATCGCCGGGGTTGACCGCTGTTCTGCTGATTACGCTCGCCGTCGGGACCGGCGCCAACGCGACCGTGTTCAGTTTCGTTGACGCCCTGCTCTTCCGTCCGGCGGACGGAGTCGCCAATCCGTCCCGGCTGGTCGAGGTTTTCACGAGCGATTACAGCAGCACGCCGTACGGCGAGTCGTCTTATCCGGATTACCTCTCGATGCGGTCGGTCCTGACGTCGTTCGAGTGGCTGGCCGCCGTGCAGAACGACGACATCATCGCGATCAAAATCGGCGATGAGGCTGAACGCGCGCGGGTGAGTCGGGTCTCGGGTGATTTTTTCGCTGCGGTTGGCGTCCAGTCCACCATCGGCCGGCTCCTCGGCCCGAACGATCTGGTGGCCGGCGCGCCGCGCTCCGCCGTCATCGGCCACGAGCTGTGGCAACGCGGCTTTGGATCCGATGAGCGGATTCTCGGCACGCAGGTCACGGTCAACGGCGAGCAATACGGGGTCGTGGGCGTGGCGGCACCGCGATTCACGGGCCTCGATCTCGGACGCCCGCTGGATGTCTGGATCCCGCTCGATCCGCCGCCGGATACTCCCGAGGAACGCGACAAGCGGGGCTTCAAGGTCATCGGCCGGCTGAAGAACGGCGCCACCCTCGACGGCGCGCAGGCCGAGCTTACGGTGCTTGCCGCGAAACTCGCCGAGATGTACCCCGACTCGAACCTGGGCACCCAGCAGAAGCCGAATGCACCGCGGCCGATGACCGCGGTTCGACACGCGCGGCTCGATCCGATGACGCGGCGGGAGATTGGCCTCGTGAGCGGGATCATGCTGGCCGCGACGGCGCTCGTCCTGGTCATCGCCTGCGCGAACGTGGCCAGTCTGCTGCTCTCGCGCGCGACGACCCGAAGCGGTGAGATGGCGGTGCGGCTGGCGCTTGGCGCCAATCGCGGCCACCTGGTCCGGCAGCTGCTCACCGAGAGCCTGATCCTCGCGGCAGGCGGCGGGGCGCTGGGGGTGCTGTTTTCGTTGTGGACTGTCGGCGCGCTCCCGTCGTTTTTCCCTCCGGAGATCGCCCGCATGCTTGACGCGCGGGTCGATGCGCGGGTCTTCCTCTTCACCTTCGCGATGGCCTTTGGGAGCGGCCTGGTGTTCGGTCTCGTACCGGCGCTCCAGACCAAGCGGCCAAATGTGATCGCCGGATTACGCGGCGATTCCGGCGGTGGTCAGGGATCACGCGCCGGCGCGCGCCTCCGAAACTCCATGGTCGTCGCGCAGGTGGCGTTGTCGTGTGTCCTGGTCGTTTCGTCCACCCTCCTCGTCCGCAGTCTGGCAAACGCCTTGCGCGCGGACCTCGGGTACTCCGCGCGAAACGTCGCCATCGCCTACATCGATATTCCGCCGGGCGATCTCGACGAGGCTGGTGGTCAGCAGTATTTCCAGCAGCTCGTCACCGAGGTGCGACGGCTGCCCGGTGTCGAAGCGGCCGGACTGGTCAGCGCGCTGCCGCTTGCACCCGGCGGCCGGCGCGGGTTCCAGTTCGACGGCTATCAGCCCCAGCCCACGGAGGGCATGGAGATCAACATCAACGTCGTGGGCGAGACATATTTCGGGGCGATGCGCGTGCCGCTGCTGGCGGGACGGCCGTTCGATGCGCGCGACACCGTCACCAGCAAGCGCGTCATCGTCGTGAATGACGTTCTGGCTGCCCGGTACTTCGGAAGTTCCGCCGTGGGACGGCAGGCCCGCAGCTCGAACGGCGATGATCTCGAGATCGTCGGCGTGGTCCGCACGGGACGCTACCGCAGTCTCCAGGATGATCCGCTGCCAATCGTGTATTACCCGCTCTCACAGTTCTATCGCTCCCGAATGGTGCTCGTCGCCCGGACAGCCGACGATCCCGGGGGCCATGTCGAGACGATCGCGAAGACGATGCGCGGCGTGCGGACGAACGTGCCCATTGACCGGGCGATGACGCTCGATGCCTACATGGGCGAGGCGCTGGCGGCGGAACGGCTGGCAACGGCGCTCGTGAGCACGTGCAGCGCGATGGCGCTCGTGCTCGCGCTGGTTGGCGTCTACGGCGTCATGGCGTATGCCGTCGTGCGGCGGTCGCGCGAGATCGGCGTGCGGCTGGCGCTCGGCGCGCGGCCGCGGCAGATCATCAGGCTGGTCTTTTCCGAGGGTCTCCGGCTGACGGCGACCGGCGTCGCGATCGGGCTCACCATCGGCGCCGCGCTGCCGAGCGTGTTGTCCGTGTTCCTGTTCGACGTCGGCGTTGCTGACATCCTCTCGCTGGTCGCCGCGCCCGCGGCGCTCGCGCTCGTCGCGGCGATCGCGGCCGTGGCGCCGGTCCGCCGCGCGCTCGGCGTCAATCCGATGATCGTGCTGCGCCAGCAGTAAAAAACACCGACCCTGCGCCAACTGAAAAGACGATGGCGCACCGGTCGGTACGACGGGTACGACAGGTCCCTGGAACCTGACGCTTGTCAGCTTCCGGTGGTGGGCTACTTTGACTCAGACCCTCTCCAAACGATTGGAGTTGGCTTTCTGCAAGCGTTCACGTTCGCGTTGCCGAAGCCTCTCTTCTACTGACAGCCCGACCACGAAAAGCACCATGACGTGAGTCATCGCAAGGCCGCCGTAGATCATGTACCGGGTAAAGAGCTTGGGATAGAATCGGCAACCCGATCTCTCTCTCGATGCATGCTGTCTCTATCTTTTTGATCTCAACGTACTCACGCCCAACGAACAAGATGACGCACGTAAACACGACGAACGCGCCCACGACGGTGCCCATCTCATCGCCTACGTGTTTGCGCCAGAACGGCCAGGCAACGAGCAACGCCACGAGCAGCGGCAGAACCGCTGCTGCTGCCACCCACCAAAGGTTCATCGTGACCAACACTGCTTGGAGAGTCTAACGCTTCTGGCTATGCAGCTTTTTTGGACTCCGATTCGATCAGGAGATCCACGAGATCAGCCACGTCCCACAGCCGCGCAGTGACGCCAGCAGCCATCGCCGGGGTAGTGGGCTAATGGCGTGTTGCCAGCATGCGTTCTCGAAAAAGCTCGTCAACTTGCAGGCGGCTGTCGCCATCTTCATGGCGTTCTACAACTTCTGCCGAGTGCATCAGACCTTGCGCGTCACGCCGGCAATGGAAGCCAAGCTCACCGATCACGTCCGGACGATTCGTGAGCTGCTGGCTGCATGAACCTGGTCTACTACGCGATATCCGCCCTGCGGTTGCCTTTCGTCTTCCCTGCCGGTGACCCTGTCTTCAGTGTTGCGGCTGAGTCTGTCTCTGGTATAAGTGTCGCTCTGCCGAGTGTTTGACGCGCTCGGCGCTGCGTTCACGTCTACCGAAAAGGAGCCACCAATGCGTGCCTCGCTCAGCGCTGTTGCCGTCGTCTTCGTCGCGCTGATCGTCGGCTGTGGTCAACCCATCTCGCCAACCAGTCCGACGTCTCTCTCGTCCGCCAGTCCATCCATCGCGTCGTCGGACGCGGACGCAACCGGCGCGGGTCTTCTCTCCAAGGACCAGGAAGTGCCGTTCAAGGGGAGGTTGGAAGGAGCCGCGACCATTACACCGCTTACGCCCCCGTTTTTGTCTGTCTCAATCGAAGGCACGGGCAACGCTACGCACCTGGGTCGCTTCACCGTAGAAATCCCGCACGTCGTGAACCCCACGAACAGGACCTCGACCGGGACCTACGAGTTCACTGCGGCCAATGGCGACACGCTCACCGCTGGCTTTACCGGACAGGCCAGCCTAACGGCCACCCCCGGCGTTCTCTCCATTGTAGAAACCGCGACCATCACGGGGGGTACAGGTCGGTTCGCCGGCGCCACTGGGAGCTTCACCGTCGAGCGCTTGTTCAACCAGGTCACCCGCTTGACCACCGGTTCCTTCGAGGGGACGATCTCCTCGCCCGGTGCCGGCAAGCCCTGAAACTTGATCAACTTACCGGCAGCAACACGGCGTTAGCCCACTACCATCGCCGGAGTCATGCGCAACGTCGAATGGATCTTGATCAAGTTGTACGCGAAGTAATTCAGCGCCACGGCGGCCATGTGGTTCTCCACCTTGCGGCTGAAGCCATTCGACAACCGCGTGTAACGGCGCATACTCGTGCGCGTCGTCCAGTTCAGGCGTTCCACGAAACTCGTGCTGATGTGTTCCGGATCGGGACGGCCGCTGATGACGGTCCGAATCGTGCCGATGCACTTCGCAGGAGAGTACCGGCGTTCTGGTGATGTGGGGTCGTCAGTGTTCCCGTAGAGTTTAACCAACATTGCGTAGTCGATGTCCGCACCAAAGGCGGCTTCGACCGCTTCCAGATACGGGCGGTGTCCGTCGCTCGTCAGTTGCACGCGATGACGTAGGCGCGACGCGAGATCAGAGATGAAACCGTAGGCATCAGACGCGTTACGCGAACCCAGCGCCACCCACGGCACGACCTTATCGGCGCACATGCTGACCCACAGCCCAGCTTCCTCTGTTTAAAAACGGCAGCCGATCCCAGGATAATGACAAGAATCAGGTTCCAGGGACCTGTCGTACCCGTCGTACCGACGCCGGTGACGTCGCTGATTCTCTCGACGTCGCCGCTTGCTGTCTTATCCCGAAAATTGAAATCCGACGTCCGTCGCGCCGATTCGGTATCATCTCCGCCATGGACTGCAAATTCATCTGGATGAACGGCACGCTCGTGGACGCCCGGCAGGCCACCGTGCCGTTTCTCACGTCCGGTTTTCATTACGGCATCGGCGTCTTCGAGGGCATTCGCGCGTATGCGACCTCGCGCGGCCCCGCGGTGTTTCGCCTGCGGGACCACCTGAAGCGAATGGAAGTGTCGTGCAAGATTCTGGGCTTTCGCGACCTGCCGTACTCAATTGACGAGCTCGCGGAGGCGACGCGGCAGACGATTCGCGCGAACGGGTTCGACGAGTGTTACATCCGCCCGCTCGTGTGGCTGGCCGACGGCGGCTGGAATCTGACGCTCGACACCGGCTCTGCCCACGTCGGTATCGCCGTTTGGCGCGAGAGCGTCTACCTCGGTCACGATGCCCGCGGAGATGGTCTGCGCGCCAACGTGTCGAGCTTCACCCGGCACCATCCGGCCGCGGTCATGACCAAGGCCAAGATCTGCGGGAACTATGTGAACTCGGTGCTCGCCAAGACCGATTCGCATCGCCAGGGGTTCCACGAAGCCATCCTGCTCGATCCAGAGGGGTATGTCGCGGAATGTACGGGCGCGAACCTCTTCCTGGTGCGCGGCGAGACGATCGTGACGCCGACCACCGAATCCATTCTCGAAGGGGTCACGCGAGCCACGCTGATCACCATCGCGGGCGACCTCGGTCTCGACGCGCGCGAGGCGCGCATCAGCCGCGATCATCTCTATGGCGCCGACGAGGTTTTTGTCTGCGGCACGGCCGCGGAGGTGCTCGGCGTGGTCGAGATCGACGGCCGCCGCGTCGGCACCGGCCGCCCGGGCCCGATCACGACGCGCCTGCAGCAGGCGTACGCGGATGCCGTGCACGGGCGCCATCCACGGTCCGACGAGTGGCTGGATTATGTGATGGTCGAGAAGGGCACAGTCGCGGGAATGTAGGGCACTATCGCTGCCATTTATGGCACTGTCGCTGCGATCGATCTATCGATCTATTGAAGAGCTTGCGTGACACCATCGATACGTCTTCCATTAGATCGATAGATCGATAGATCGATGGAAGCGATAGTGCCCTAAATTCCCGCGATAGTTCCTTCAATTCCCTCTTGCCGTCCCACGCAGCAGGGTCATCGGCCCGAAGACCGGCGTGCCGAATCGGCCCGCTTCCACCGCGATGGTGCCGTCGAGCCGGTAGCGAATTGGACGCCGGTTGATCGCGCGCTCCAGTACGCCGCCCAGCCGCGGCAGCTCTGAAAACCCGATCGAAATATCGATCGGGACGATCTCGCTCCGGCCCGCGGCGAGCGGCAAGCCCAGCGGAAACTCCGCGGTCGCCGCGCGGGCATCTTCGAGGAACAGCGTTCCAGCGAGCGTGGAGAGGGTGAAGCCAAACGGATTCGGGTTCGTGACCCTGGTCCAGAGGCGCACAGCAATGCCGCCAACCCCGCGTCCGCCGGTGGCTGGCAGAATTCGAATCTCCGCCGGGCGGTCGAGCGCCTCCTCGAATCGCGGCGGCTGCACGATCGCACCCAGCGCACCCAGCGCACCCAGCGTCGCGCACGCACTCGTGAGACTCGCCAGTGCGAGCAATCCGATCGCTTTTCGCATTCCGGCCTCGCTTCCTGCTCATGCAAGAGCCGTTCTCACTTTCCTGTGGCAAACTGGCCGCTGGAATTGCGGCCGAATGTCCGGCGAAACTTGCCGGTTTTTTCTACGAGGAAGTGAGAACGGCTCAAGAAGAAGGCCGCGCATCGGGCGAGCGTCGTCAGTCCTTGCGGACCACCCAGGTCGTCATCGATCTCTGATCCTGGACAACTGTGGTCTTGATCGGATCCATCAGCTTGCCGCCGAGCGTGCGCGTGCGGTCCACGAGGTAGTTCTCGTCGATCAGATATCGAGTGGTGCCGTCGGGGAGCTGATACCGGCCGCGCCCGCTCCACCCCGCTCCGCCGCCAGCGCCGTCGACTCGTCGAACGCGTGTCTCGAACCCGATCGTGGACGCCAGCCGGCAGAAAAAGAGTCCGCCTGACGCCAGGACGCGCCACGTGCCCTCGAGCATCGCCTCGAACTCCGCGTCATCACGCGCGAAGTGCAGCACCGCGCTGCTGACCACGACGGTGGCAAACCCATCGGGAAAACTTGTGCGCTGGATCGCCTCGACGCGAAAGTTCTCCGCGGGCAACGACGGGGCCAACTTCGCCGCAAGCGATCGCACTTCGCGGATCGCCTCCGGATCGCCGTCCACACCGTAGACGACGGCCCCCTGCCTCACCAAATAGACAAGGTTCCTGCCCGAACCGCACCCGGCATCGAGAATGCGATCGCGCGGTATGATGCGACCCCGCAGGATCTGATCAAAGAGATAGATGTCGATCTGCCCGAATTCGGCCTCGAGGGTCATGAACGGATTTTAGAGGGCCTACGCTCTCAGCGTCGTCGCCGGATCGATCCGCATCGCCCGTCGCGCCGGTACGAGGGCGGCGCAGGCCGCGGTCAGGGCGAGCGCGAGGGCGACCGTGATGTACGTCAGCGGATCGGTCGCGCCGATGCCGAACAGCTGCCACGCGAAGAGCGGCGCCAGCGCCAGGGCGGCAATCGCGCCGAGCGTGATGCCAATCATCGCGAGCCGGACGGCCTGGCCAATCACGAGCGAGAGTACCTGCATCGGCGACGCGCCGAGCGCGAGTCGAATGCCGACTTCCGTCGTCCGTTCGGCGGCGATGAGCGTGATGACTCCGTACACGCCAAGCCCCGCGAGCACGAGCGTGACGCCGCCGAAAAGTCCGACGAGCAGGAGCACGAACCGCCGCTCCCCCACCGAACTGCTGCGAATCTGCTCCATCGTCCGGACATCCGTTGGCGGGTCGGCGCCCGCCTCGCGGATCGCCTGTCGGACGCCGGGCGCGAGCGTGGCCGGATCGCCAGCGGTCTTGATCGCGATGAACGGCGACACCGGCGGGTTCTGGCGGTACGAGACGTACAACTCTGGCCTCGGGGTCTCTTCCAGGTTCCGATGCTTGATGCTGCCGACGACGCCCACGATCTCCGTCCAGGGCCCGGTGGATCCGCCGAGCCGGATGCGCTTCCCGACCGCGTCTTCGCCGGGGAAGACGCGCGAGGCAAAGACCGTGTTGGCGACCGCCACGGATGGCCCGCCTACGACGTCTTCCGGACCGAACAGCCGGCCGCGAAGCAGTGGAATCCCCATCGTCCCGAAGTAGTCGAACACGGCCCGGCGGAATTCCACTTCGGGCCGCTCGGCGGCCGGCGTGTTCCGCCCTTCGACTTCGATGTAGGTCGTGACGCTTGTACTCCCGAGCGGCAGCCGGGTCGTCCCGCCCACGCGCGTCACGCCAGGCACCGCACGCAAACGCGCTTCGAGGGTGTCGTAGAAGCCGAGACGCGAGGCCGGATCGGTCAATCGCGAGGGGACGGCCATCTGGAGCGTCAGGAGTCGATCGGCCTCGAAGCCGGCATGGACGCCGAGCACCGACACGAAGCTGCGAAGCAGGAGCCCGGCGCCAATCGTGAGCGTCATCGCCAGCGCGACTTCGGCGATGACGAACGTCGATCGCACACGTTGCCGGGCCGGCGACGCTGTGGACCGTTGCGTCTCGCGCAGCGATTCCTGCGCCTGCGAGCGCGCGGCCGAGAGCGCGGGGAGAAGGCCGACGATGATGCCCGTCGCCAGCGCGAGAAGCAGCGCGAAGACGACGACCGGAACGCTCGCGCTAACTTCGGCGAGTCTCGGGAGATGCGCGGGCGCCATCGCGAGGATGGCCTGCGTGCCGGCCGCCATTAATCCGAGCCCAAGCACGCCGCCGGCCAGGGAGAGGAGCAGGCTCTCGACGAGGGTTTGCTGAATCAGACGGCCGCGTGATGCGCCGAGCGCCGAACGAACGGCCAAATCGCGCCGTCGCCCAGTCGCGCGCGCGAGCATCACGTTGGCGACGTTGAGGCATGTGATCATCAGCACGACGGCCACGCCACCGAGCAGGGTCAGGAGCGCGGGCCGCAGCTGCCCGACGGTCTGCTCGTGCAGCGGACGGACGGTGACCTCCCAACAGTTGTTCGTGTCGGGAAACCTGGCCGCGCGATCGGAAGCAATCGCCGACAGATCGGCCGTCGCGCGCTCGATGGACATGCCGCTCTTCAGACGCGCGACGACGCTCAGATAGTGCAGGTTGCGGTTCGGCTGCCCGCTCGGGTCCACGAGGCGCGCGTCGAACGCGCGTGTCAGCGGCAGCCAGATATCTGCGTGCTGCACGCGGGTAAATCCTGTCGGTCCGAGCATCGACCGATACGGAAACACGAAGTCCTCCGGCATGACGCCGAGAATCGTCGCGCGCTGCGGCGCGCCGACGATCTCGATCGTCTGGCCGACGACGTTCGGATCGCGGTTGAAGCGCCGCTGCCAGAAGTCGTGGCTGAGCACGATCCCGGGCGACGTGTCTCCAGTCTGGAACATGCGGCCGAGCATCGGCACGCGGCCCAGCAAATCGAGCATCCCCGGGGTCACGGCCGACCCCTGAATGACCTCCGGCTCGCTGCCGAGCCGGATCTGCACGGGAATCAGAAACGAGTACATCGCCTCGGTCGCGCCGAGCGACGGCGCGGCGCGAAACGCGTCGACGTTCGCGGGCGAGACGGGATTGTGCGGCTCGCTCTGGCGCGTGTTGTCGCTCCAGATCATCACGAGGGAGTTGGGATCGGCGTATGGCAGCGGCCGCCACAGCACCGAATACACGACACCGAAGATCGCGCTGTTCGCGCCGATGCCGAGCGCGAGGGTCGCCGCCGTCACCAGCGCGAACAGCGGCGTCCGGCGAAACTGCCGCAGCGCGAGCCGCACGTCGGCCCCCAACCATTCGAAGCTCATGGCAAGACTCCTGAAGCAAGCGGACGGCGCGACGCGACCCGGCCAGGCCCATTGGATCACGGCCACACGCGCGCGCTCCGACAGACCCGTCACCACGGCATCGGCGACCTGGAACATCCCGAGACCAGCCGCGTGCAGCCCGGATGTCGCGGCCGCCTGCCGCTGGTCGAAGATGGCATTGAGTTCGGGACCGAAGTCGCGGCGAAACGGCGCCGGGTAAGCATGAATGGCCAGGCGATGGAGTGCGGTCGTGCACGCACGCATGCACGACGTCCGGGGGCGAACGTGACCGGATCTCACCGGCGATCCTGGGGAAGCAGGCGGTGCGCCCGGGCGGCCGCGACCTGATCGGCGAGCCGCTCGGCCTCGGCTCGCGCGATCTTCCGGCCGCGCGACGTGATGCGGTAGTTCACGCGCCGCTCGTCGTCGCCCTCGGCGTGGCCGGCTTTCTCGATGAGGCCTTCGTCGAGCAGGCGGCTCAGCGCGCGGTAGAGCGTCCCCGTACGCATCGGAATCGTCGCCGAGAGACGGCTCTCGAGGACCTGCAGGATGGCGTACCCATGTCGGTCGCCATCGAGCAGCGCCAGCAGGATCTCGAACGACAGCGGAGTGAGCGGAAGGCTCTCGTCGGCCGGTCGGTACGGCATGACATCATCATGCATATATTCATGATGAAGTCAATAGCTGGGCGCCGAATCCCCACTGTCCGATCGGGCATGGTGTATCGCAGGACCCTCGAGGCGCTTGTGGTGCCTCGCCTCGAAACGCCGAGGTCCGGTTCGGCTCTTTGAGGTGGGACGCTCGCGGCCTCCGGGGGAGCTGCCGCGAGAAATCGCTCGCTCCATTCGCGCCGCGTGCATCCTGACGCCCATCGCGCCACGCCGCACACGGCGGCGAGTGGCGCTCGCACGCTGGCGCTCCTGTCGCGGCGATTTCGTACTCTCGCTCATCGCGGCACTCCCACGTCGGCCGCGATCGCCCACCTCAAACGCCGAACCGCGCGTCTCTCGGGCAGGCGTCAGTTCACAAGACATCACGTGTGGGCGTGGCGCGCCTGACACCGACCCTCGAGGCGCTTGTGGCGCCGGCCGCGGCCGACTTGGACTGACGCGATGAGCGTCAGTCTGAACACGCGCCGTAGGAAGCGAGGATTGCACGCGCCGAGCTCCGCCGTGTGCGGAGCGGCGCGTTCAGCGGCAGTACGCAATCCGAGCGAACGGAGGCAGCGGGTTCGAGCGTCACGTCCCGGAGGTCCGCGGACGGCGCCACAAGCGCTTTGAGGGTCCTGCGACACCAACCCCGATCGGACAGTGGGGACCTCGGCTCCTGACGGGGAACGAGGACTACGCGTCGAACGCGCTCGCGTTGTTCCTGGTCGAATCCATGGAATCGAGCGCCGACGTCGGCGTGCTCAGGAGCTCTTTCATGGCGCCGACGAACGTGTCGATTTCCTGGATGGTCGTGTAGATGTTCGGCGTGACCCGAATGCCCTGGTAGTCGAACTTCGGCCCGGGCGGCTGCGATCCGGAAATGCCGGCGACGATGATGCGGTACCGGTCCCAGAGGAACGTCGAGATCTTGCCGGGTTCCAGGCCCTGGATCCCGACGGTCGCGAGACCCCACGTCTGGCCCGGTTTGAGACTCGAGTGCATCTGCACGCGTGGCAGCTGTCCGAGCGGGGTCGCCCAGCGCATGGTCAGGTAGTAGAGGCGCGCGGCTTTACGTTCGGCGCCAATCGCCTGGTGGAACGCCAGGGCATCGGCGATGGCGGCCCGCGTCCCGGCCGGCGCCGTGCCGATCTCCTCGAACTTGCGGATGTCGTTCGCGCTGCGCGCGGGGGCGGCCTGGAGCGGCCAGACATTCGCGATCTGGTCGCGCTTGACGAAGAGGATGCCGGTCCCGAACGGGGCCAGCAGCCA
Organism: Vicinamibacterales bacterium; assembly: GCA_035633215.1. GTDB lineage: Bacteria > Acidobacteriota > Vicinamibacteria > Vicinamibacterales > SCN-69-37 > DASQFI01. The sequence continues at coordinate 152,291 of DASQFI010000059.1, forward strand.
CTTATGGAGGCTCACGCCGTACGAATCGCACTCGAGCTCGCGCAGCTTGAATGGGAATTGCGCGCCCGCATGCGCGCCGTCGACGATGGTCCGGATGCCGCGCGCCCGGGCCATGCGCGAGATCTGCTGGACCGGGAAGAGCTGCCCGGTGAGATTCGTGATGTGGCAGAAGTGCAGCACCTTGGTGCGCGGCGTGATCGCCTTTTCGACACGCTCGAACAGATCCTGCTGGGTCGTCGGCACCGGGAACTGAATCCGCGTGACGGTGATCTTGTCGCGCCGCACGCGCTGATCCCACGTCGTCAGCATACGCGGGTAGTCCTGCTCGGTCGTGATCACCTCGTCGCCGGCGGCGAGATCGATGCCGTTCTGCAGAATCTGGAGCGACTCGCTCGCGTTGCGCGTAATCGCCAGCTCCTCCGGGTCGCAGCCGAACTCGCCGGCGAGGCCGCGCCGGACCGACTCGACGTTCCGGTTGATCAGGCCCGCGTAATAGACGGGCGCCAGGTTCTGCATGTCGAGGTAGCGTTTGACGGCATCCAGGACCACGGTCGGCTGCGAGCAGTGATTGCCCGTGTTCAAGTTGATCAGGGTGCGGTCGAGCGCGAACGCCTGCTGGATCTCGCGCCAGTAGCCCTCGTCACGCGCGACCTGGTCCGGCGATTGGCCCTGGACTGATTTCGCCGCCGCAAGAATCTCGGCGAGGCCGTTCGTTCGAACCGTCAGCGCCGCGGTGCCGAGCACCGAGGTCGTGCGCAGGAAAGATCGCCGGGTCCACATGGGTGCCTCCTGAGATCATTTCCCCGTTTCGACGAGCGACTTCAGACGGCCGAGATCCGCCGTGAGGGCGGTCTTCATCGGCGCCGCGATCATCGCTGCCGGAATGAACGAGAGCGCGGTCGGCTGCCCGACGTTGTGAATCGTGACGTGCGATCCGCCGCCAGCGCGCTGGATCTCGTACTTGATCGTGCCGGTGAACGGCCCCTCGGTCACGCGCAGCACGAGTAAGTGCGGGAACATCACGCGCTCGACCTCCGTGGTCCAATCGACGTCATGGCCCATGACGCTGGCGCGCCGGCGGACGCGGGCGCCGGGCGCGAGCGCGGCGTCGATCAACTCGACGTTCGTGACCGCCTGCATCCACTGCGGCTCGCGCTGGGGATCGAACATCACGGCGGCGACGTCGGCCGGAGCGGCGCCAATCTCGATCTCGACGGTGACGTCCACGGAACTGGTCATCGCCAAAGTATTGCAGAAGGCCGGAACGCCGGAGCGGGAATTTCGTGGGGACCATGCGGAGGGAAGGTGCCGGACGAACGTGCGAAGGCAGGGGCCGTTGGCCCCTGCCTCCCGTGTAGTAATCGGGCTAGAAGGAGTACTTGAAGCCCAATCTGTAGATTCGCGGCGACAGCACGCCGGTCGGGCGCGCGAACCGCTGATACTCGACGGTCTCCTGCTGCGGCGTGTTGCGGTAGATCACCGTGGTCCGACGTCCGACGATCTGGTCCATGCTCTGGGACGCGTTGGTGTTGGCGATGTTGAACGCGTCGAAGAACAGCGACAGCTCGTGGCTCGCGAGCCGGTTCTTTAGCCGGAACCGCTTCTCCACGCGGGCGTCGAAGATGGTGATGTTGTCCTCGCGCCAATCTCCGGTGCGGTCGGCATCGTAATTGAACGTCAGGTTGATGTTCTGGGCGGCGCCGGTTGCCAGGTTGGTGCCGCTCGCCAACGCGATCTGACGCGCCTGCGGATCGCCGCCCTGGTGACGGAGCGACGGCGACACGACCACGCCCCACGGTGCGCGGTAGGTCCCGACGACCTTGAACGCCCACACCTCCACCGTGTTGTCGTTGAACCGCTCCTGGTTCGGATTCTGGACGAACCCGAGGTCACGATCCCAGTTGTACAGGAAGTTCGTCATGACCGACCAGTTGTTCCGCATACGCCGCGTCAGCGTGATGTCGAACGCGCGATCGACGACGATGATCCCATCGACGGTGCGTGTTTCGGTTTCGCTCGCCGGCACCGGGCTCGGGATGTCGTAGACGATGAACGACTCGCCGTCATCCTGGTTACCCCTAATGCCATCGACACCCGGATCGGCTACCAGGATTTGGTTCGTGTAGAGCGAGTACAGACGCGCCAGCTGCACCCCCGCCGAGTTGTTGCCGTCCGACTTGTAGGTGTAGCCCACGCGCATCCCGACGTCCCTGAACAGCTCGTGCTCGAGCCACACGCTCGTGCTGTCGGTGTAGGTGTGCTTGATGTTCGGATCGACGCGGGAGGCGGTGCCGCCCGCGCTGCTGACGAAGTTGCCCAGCTCGTTCATGGTGAACTGCCGGTCGCCGTTGTCGTTCCAGCCAAACGTCGCCGTCAGGCTCTGGGCCGGGTTGATACCAGACGACGCCGTGCCGGTGTTCTGGTAGAACCGTCCCCAGTTGAACTTCGCCACCGTCTTGCCGGTCCCGAACAGATCCCAGGCCACGCCGATGCGCGGCGCGACTGACGAATGGGTCCGGATGTCGCCCACGCCAGGAATAATGAACGTGTCGGCAAAGGGTGTTCTCGGTCTCGTGTGGCCGTTCGGCAGCGGGGCGCCCGCATAGAAGTAGTCGCGGAACGGCCCCGGCAGGATCTCCTCGTCGGGGAAATACGACGAGTAATAATCCCAACGCACGCCGACGTTGGCCGTGATCCGGTTCGTCAGCTCCCACTGATCCGTGATGAACACGCCGTGGTGCCAGGACGAATTGATCGCGTTGCGATCGGTGTTGCGCAGGGTCACGCGGAACGGCGTGGTGAAATCAGGCGCGCCCGCCGGGCTGTTGAACGCCAGGCTCAAGTCGTCCAGGACGCCGTAGTCGGTGAAGTCCTGCGTTTCCCACTCGCTGACCATGCCGAATTTGAACGCGTGGTCGCCGCGCAGGAAATTGTCTTTGAAATAGGTGGCCGTCCAGTCGAACTGGTGACGGAGCCGGTTGTTCTGATCCTGTGCATCCCCACCGGCAACGTTCCCCGTGCTGTTTTCGGTCATCCGGCGCCGCAGGTTCGTTCCCCCCTGTCCCGTTCCGACTTCTCCGTTGATGCCATAGGCATAGTTCGGCCAGTCGTACCCAAAGTTTGAGTACCGGGCGTTGTGGAAGAACTTGCTGCCAGCAACGCTGTTCCAGTCGAGGTTGGCCGCCCACGACCAGCTGTCCTGCCTGAACGGCGCGTCGAGATAGGCCGTGCTGCCGGCGCCGCGGTGCGGCTGGAACTTCCGGCCCCACTGGATGTAGTGGCCCAGCCGGTTGTTCTGCGACAGCTGATAGTTGAGCTTGTACGTCACGTTCGTCAGCCGCGTCTCGAAGAAGAACCCGCCCGGGTTCTCGACCGGGAACCCGTCCACAGTGACGCCCGTGCGCTGATCGCGGAAGGACCCGAAGAACCAGAACTTGTCGCGCTTGATCGGCCCGCCCATGCTGAAGTTCGGGTCGCGATAGAGGAGGATACGGGTGCCCTCGGTAACTCCCACTCGCCGAAGGGCGTCGGTGATGTTTTGGCCCTGGAATTTCTTGTTCTCGTAGTCGTAGTACATGTCGCCCTTGAACTTGTTCCCGCCCGACTTGATCACGGCGTTCAGCTGAACGCCCGGGACCGCGGCCGACGCGTCATTGCCGTCGGCGCCGAGCTGCAGTTCCTGGAACGATCCGTAGTCGTAGTAAAACCCGGCTCCGCCCGTGCCCTCGGTTGTGTTCACGCCGTCAACCTGGACGCGAACCTGTCCCGAGTACCCGAACGCGGAATAGCCGGTCTGGGTGCCCGCGCGCGAGCCGCCCACGTCGAAGGTGGTGACCATGAACCCGGGCGACTGGCCGATGACCGTCCAGATGTCCCTCGAGTTCGGAATGTCCTTGAGCATCTCCTGCGTGATGTTCGTCTGGACGTTGGTGTTCTTCACGTCAACCACGGGGGACGCGCCGGTGACGGTGACCGTCTCGGTGAGTGACGCGACCGCCAGCTGGACCGGGACCGTCGCCGCGAAGTTGATGGTCACGATGATGCCCTCGCGGTTGACCGTGCCGAACCCCGCGAGCTGGTACTTCAAGGCGTATGTGCCGGGAGGCAGGGATGGAAAGCGGTAGACCCCCTGCTCGTTCGTAACCGCAGTCTGGCTCACAATGAGCGCAGGACTCGTGGCCGTGACCGTGACACCGGGCAGCAACGCCGCGGTGTTGTCGGTGACCGTGCCGCTGATGCTTCCTGTGGTCTGTGCCCAGGCCGGCACAGCCATCAGTAACATCAGGACGCAGGCAAACCCGTACCTCCTCATGTTTCCTCCTCCTACCAAAAGACCACTAGCTACCAAAAGACCACTGGCGCCGCAGGGGCACCAGGGGCGCGCGCTGAAATCTCGATAAACAGAGCTGTTAAAAGAGCTTCCAAACTGGGTATGAGTACGATAACGCTAGTCCGAATCCGGGCGAGTTGCAACGAGATTCGGCAGCGCCTGGCCGCGATCGGACGCCCCGCGGCGGCCGCGGTCACGCTGCGTGCTAGACTCCCCTTTCATCCCATTCGAGTACCCGCATGCCCAGCCGTGCCGTGCTGCGGACCGCTTGCTACACGCTGCCATGTGCCCTCTGGGCAGTGGCCTTCTGGGCCACGATCGTAGGGGTCGGTGCGTCAGAACGCACTCAAGCTGACGCTCCAATAACCGTTCAGTCACCCGCGCCCCTACCACCCGATCAGGATCAGAACCTGGTCGGATCGGCAAAATGCGCGGAATGCCACGAAAGCATGCACCGCAAGTGGGCGGGCGCGCGGCACTCGAAGATGCTCCAGCCGGCGACGCCAGCCACCGTCCTCGGCGACTTCGACAAGGGGTCCGTCACGCTTCGGAACGCCCGGTTCGCGTTGGAGCGCGCCGGCGACGGGTATGCGATCCGGGGCGCCTTCCCATCCGCGCGTGAGGAAGTGCATCGCATCGACTACACGCTTGGCAGCCGGCGCGTGCAGCACTACCTGACGACGCTTCCAGACGGTCGCATCGTCGTGCTTCCGCCGACCTGGGATGTCGTGCGGCGCGAGTGGTTCCACAACCTCGACATCGTCAACCCCGACGAAGCGACGCACAACCCAGTGCAGGTGTGGAACAGCAACTGTTTCGGCTGTCACGTCTCGGCGGAAGTGAAAGGGTACGACCCGGCGCTCGCGCGATACGCGACGACCTGGACGGACTTCGGCACGAACTGCGAGCGATGTCACGGTCCGGGCGCCGCGCACACCGCGCGCTATACCGCGGCGGCCGCCAAAGCCCCGGGACCATCGGCGATCGTCGTCCCCACCCGACTCACCGCGGAGCGATCGACCATGGTGTGCGCGCAGTGTCATTCGCTGCGCGACGTCACGATCCCCGGCTTCACGGCGGGCAGCGACTACTTCGATCATTTCGCGCCAGTCCTCGAGTACGGCCAGAAGAGCGACAAGGATCCGGCGTACTGGGCCGACGGGCGGCCCCGGCGCTTCTCGAACGATGCGATCGGCTTCTGGCAGAGCGCGTGCTTCGTGCGCGGCAACGCGAGCTGCACGACGTGCCACAGCGATCCTCACGAACCGGACATCGATCGCAACGCACAGCTCGCCCGCACGAACAACGATCTCTGCACGCGGTGTCATGCGCCCGTCGGCCGGGATGTGCCGCGGCACACGCGTCACGCGGCCACCAGCACGGGCAGTTCGTGCATCGCCTGCCACATGCCGCCGACAGTGATCAGCCTGCGCACGCGAATGCCCGATCACACGATCAGCGTGCCGGCGCCTGAGAACACGGTTCGATATGGCATCCCGAATGCCTGCTCCGAGTGCCACCAGGACAAGGACGCCGACTGGGCGGTGAAGACGCTCCAGAAGTGGGTCCCGAACGGCCGGCGGACTCAGCTGATCGCGCGTGCCGATGCGTTCAGCGCCGCGCGACGGCGTGACATCACGGCCGTCGAGCCGCTGATTGCGGTGGCCAACGACCAGCGCCAGCCGCCGATCGTGCGGGCGAATGCGGTCGGATACCTGCGGTTCTTTCCGACGCCGCGCTCGCGTGCGGCGCTCGTCACCGCGGCCGGAAGCGAGCACGCGGCGATTCGCGCGACGGCGGTCCTGGGGCTTGGCGAACCAGGGTTTGCCGCGGAGGCGCTCGGGCCCGTGCTCGTGAAAGCGCTCGGCGACCCCCGGCGTGTGGTTCGTGTGGGCGCGGCGTTGTCGTTGATGAACTTGCGATTGACGTCGGTGCCGGCCGATGCGGTCCCGCTGTTCGAGTCGGCCAAGCGCGACTATCTCACGCGCGCGTCGCTGCTCGCCGACGATCCCGGCGTGCTGCTCGACGTCGGCAAGTTCCACCTGATGAACCAGGATGCGAACGCCGCGGCCACCGCGCTCGAAGCCAGTCTGCGCCTCGACGCCGGCCTGCACGCGTCACGCTACTTCCTTGCCATCGGGCGGCTCGCGCAGGGACGCGTCACTGACGCGCGCGATCTGCTTTTGGCCATTCCCAAGGGCACGCCGTACTCGGATCCCGCGGCCAAGTTGCTCGCCGCGATCAAATAACTTAGAACTGAGAACTGAAGACCCGGCAAATCGGGATCATGCTTGTACTGTCGGGTTTTCAGTTCGAAGTTCGAAGTTCAAAGTTCGAAGTTTCCGTCATCTCCCCCTCACCCTGGCGGCGCGGTCGGCATAGCCGAGCCGTTCGAGCGCTTCGGCCAGCGCGCCCAGCGCGCGGGGTGAATCCGGATCGAGCAGCAGCGCTTCGCCGAGTCGGGCGACCGCGCGCGCCGGCTGCCCGGTTTCGAGATCGAGCAGCGCGAGGTTCGTGTAGGTGGCCGCATCGCGCGCGTCGAGATCGAGCGCAGCTTCGAACGCTTTGCGCGCCTCGTCCCGCCGGCCGGTGCTCGCATAGGCGACGCCAAGCACGTTTCGAAGCCGGGCGTCCGATGGATGCCGCCGGACCGCCGGCTCGGCGAGCGCGACCGCCTCGGACGCGCGTCCCGTCAGCAATCGCATCGTCGCGCCGAAGTACGGCGTCGCGGGACGATCGGGCCACGTGCGCTGGAGCTGCTCGGCGATTGGCCGCAACCGGTCCGCGTCGCCGAGATCGGCATAGAGCGCCGCGAGCTGTTCGACTGGCCGGGCATCGGTGGGCCGCGAGGCGATCGCCGGCGTGATGACGTCAACGGCATCGGTCGCCGAGCCCTGCCCGGCAAGCAGTTGTGAGAGCGCGACGCGCACCGGCACATTTCCGCCATCCGCGTCACGGGTGGCCAGGTCCCGAAGCAGCGCCAACGCGGCATCCACCGTGGTCCGGCTGGCGCCGGCGGCAGCTCGGGTGAGGCCCGCGGCGGCATCCGGGTCATCGGGCGCGAGCGACAGCGCCCTGGCAAACGCGTCGTATGCCGCGCCGTACGCTTCGGCCTGGAGGTGCATGCGCCCGCGGGCGCGCAACGACGCGGCTGTTGCCTGGGCGCCGCCGACGGCGTCGCGGACCACGCGCGGCAGGTCGGACTCGGCTGCGAGCGCCCGCAAGGCGCCCGCGTTGTCGAGTCCCTCCGACTCATACAGGCTGACGGGCGCGGAAAACTCGAGCGCCATCCGATTGTCCGATTGCACGACCGCTCCGGCCGCGAACTTCTTCAGCTCAGCCGCACCACCGACGTACATGGAGAGCAGGCCCGCGGCATCGAGCACCGACACACCGGCCAGGTCGGCCGCGATCTTCGGCAGACGCATGCGCGCCGCCAGCCCATCGAGCTCGCCCTCGAGCGGGCGATCGGATCCGATGAGCAGCAAGTCGCCCGCGCCGACGAGCCAGAGCGTGCCGTGCGGAAATACCGCGGCGAACGTCGCGACGATCGACCGGAGATCCCCGGGGCTGATGTCGTAGGTGTGCGCCCACTGGCACAGGACGCCGCCCGCGGCCAGCCGCCGCCGCGCCGCCTCGAAGAACTCACGCGTGAAGAGCGACGCGACACCGGCGACCCAGGGGTTCGACGGTTCCGAAATGATCACGTCGTACTGGCTGCGGCCGAGCAAGAGATGCGTGCGGCCGTCACCGGCAATCACGCGCGCGCGCGGGTCGTCGAGCGCGCGGTGGTGGTCCTCGGCGAAACGAGCGGACGCCTCGATGACCTCAGGAGAGATCTCGAGGACGTCGGCACGCTCCACTGGATGCTGCAACGCGGCGCCCAGAGTCACGCCGCTCCCGAGCCCCACAATCGCGACTCGCTTGGCCTTTCCGTGCAGCAGGAGCGGCAAATGCGCGAGCAGCCGCTGCGTGAGCATGTCGCTGGCGTTCGACGCGTCGATCTTGCCGTCGATCGCGAGCATCCGGGCGCCGGCTGCGCGACGCACCGTGACCGTGGCCGTGGCCCCTTCTTTGTAGTACTCGAGCGTGCCGGCGCCAAGGACGGACGCGACGTCTGGGACACGCAGGTAGGACGCGTACTTGTACGCGCCGCTCGAGAGGAGTGCCTGATCCCATCCCGGCGCGCTCCATGCGAGCGCGACGCCGCCGATCCCGGCCGCGACAAACCCCAGCATGCGGGAGCGGACGACGCGGCCGGTTGCGGCCACGACGATCGCGCCCGCGGCAGTCACCGCGACGATCGCGACAATCGTGGCGCGCAGCCCAAGCCACGGGATCAACGCGAATCCGGCGAGGAGCGATCCGCAGATCGCACCGATCGTGTTCGAGGTGTACAAGACCGCCAGATCCTGGGCGAGGTCGTCACGCGCCCGCGCGGCCACGCGAACGGCGACCGGGAACAGCGCGCCGAGCACGATTGCCACGGGGAGGAGAATGGACGCGGCAATGAGTCCCTGCCGCCAGAGGACGGATCGGAACGGCATGCCGGAAGAGGTGGCGATCGACTCGGCCACGGCGACTGGCAAGCCGGCGATGCGCCAGAGCGCGACAGCCGACGCGAGCGCAAACGCGGCTACCAGAAGCGCCAACCAGAGTTGTGGTTCCCGGATGCGTTTCGTCAGCCGCGCGCCCAGCACCGACCCGCACCCGAGTCCCGTGATGAACGACGTCAGCATCAACCCGAACGCGTACGTCGTCGGCCCGATCACGAGCGCCAGCACGCGCGTCCAGACAACCTCGCTCACGAGCGCGGCGAATCCCGTCAGCGCGAGAGTCGCGGCGGCCAGAGTTCGCGTTCCGACGATCGACGTCCCGGAAGCGCGCGGTTTCCGGCTGGCACCAGCACGAGCGCTCTTGCTGCCGGCTTTCGCGGACCGGCCGGCGGCGCTTTTCGCGGGCCGGCCGACATCTGTCAGTGGCCGCCGCGCGATCGTCCACGCGCCGATAGCGGCGACGACGTTCAGGCCCGCCGCCATCCAGAGCGACGAGCGCAGGCCGAACGTCGGAACGAGGACGAACGCCGCCAGCGCCGTGCCGATGGCCGCGCCAATCGTGTTGCCGGCGTAGAGATCGCCCGCCTCCGTGCCGGCCTGTTCGACGCTGCGCAGATACCATCGGGCGGCAAACGGCAGCGTCGCGCCCATCGCGGCAGTCGGCACGGTGAGCACGATGAGGCTCACCGCGAGCCGCGTCACGCCGAACCATTCGCCCCCGCCGTCGTCGTACGTGGCGGCCAGCAGCGGACGAGCGAGGGCGAGCGCGACCGGTACGAGAAGCGCGCTTGCGGCGATCGCCAGTTCCAACAGGCTGTAGATCTGGAGCGCGCGTGGCTCGGACACCCGTTTCGCCAGCCGGCCGGCGAGCGCGGCGCCGAGCGCGAGCCCGCCCATGAACGCGGCGAGCACCGCGCTCGTCGCGGCCGTCGTGTGCCCCATCAGCAGCGTGAGCTGACGAGTCCACAGGACTTCGTAAATCAGTCCCGCGGCGCCGGAAAGGCCGTAGAGGACGAGGAAGAGGCGGCGCATGCGGCCTGGCGGGTCGAGTCTACCTTCCTCCCGCGCACCGCGGCGTGCAGCTCCTGGATCACGGCGACGACCAGCTCGGGCTGGTCGAGCGGAATCCAGTGCCCGCTATGCGTGGCCATGAGGTGGCGCCCGCGCGTCGACATCGCCGCCAGCGCCTCCTGCTGGCGCAGCCGGTGGTCGCTGGGATTCGTCGAGGAGATCGTCACGAGCGGGAGATCTCCGTAGCCGCCGGCGCGCGCGGCGAGGGTTTCCGCGGCGCTGACCGGCATCCACTCGATTTGGCTGCCGAGCGCGTCGTAGAACCGCCGCTGCGTCCAGAACCAGCGCAGCGTTCGTTGCGCGTCAGGCGGCAGCTTGAACATCGGCGCGAGCAGCCACTCCTGGTCGGCGTCGGCGTTCAGATCGCCGCGAGACGCGAGTTTGACAAGTGCGCGTGCGGATCCGAGCGCGCCGGCGCCCACGAGCGCCGATACCAGATGCGCGATTCCCCACGACGCCGCGGTTCCCCCCTGGCGGCACAGACGCGCGCCGCGATCGATCCGCACCTGCTCTTTCGGCGCCGGCCGTACCCAGTCCTGCGGGTGCGCCGGATCGACGAGAACCAGCGCCGCGGTCTCGGCCGCGAACCGCGCCGCGAAGATCTGCATCACGAGACCGCCGAACGAGTGTCCGACGAGAAGGTACGGCGGCGGCTCGCCGGTCCGCTCGAGCAACCGGTGAAGCTCGTCGGCGATCCGGCCGGCGGTCCGGGGCATCGGGCCGGCATCGCTCCATCCGAACCCCGCGCGGTCGTACGTGAGCGCCCGCGCGAATCGCGAGACCGCGGGTTGGACGAACGTCCAGCTGATGGACGAGCCGGCCAGCGCCGCGTCGAACACGACGACCGGTCCGCCCTCCCCCACCGTATTCACGTGCAGACGGAACCCCCCGATCTCAACGAGCCGCCCGGGAGGCCGGCGAGCGGCCCTCACGTCTGCAACTGTCCGATCGCCGCGTCCGTAGCGGCAACGATCGCGTCGGCTGATCGATCGATGTCCACCTCGGTCGTGGACCAGTTGCTGATGGAAATGCGCAGCGCCGCCATGCCGTGCCAGGTCGTGCCGCCGGCCCAGCAGGTGCCGTCCTGCTGGAGACGAACGATCATGTCGCGCGTGAGCGCATCGGGGTCGGCTCCCTCGATGCGCACCAGCACTTGATTGAGAACGACGTCGTTGAGGATGCGAAGGGACTGATGGGTCGACAACCGCGACGCCATCCGCGCGGCGAGCCGGCACGTTCGTTCGACGAGATCGGCCAGCCCATCGCGACCGAGCGTCGCGAGCGCGGCGTAGACCGGCACCGCGCGCGCGCGCCGCGATTCTTCCGGCACGAAGTCGCGCGGATCGCGCTCGGCGGCGCTCTCGAGGATGTAGGCCGCCGACATCGACATGGCTCGCCGGTGCGCGTCCGGGTGAGCGCAGAACATCACGCCGCAGTCATACGGCACGTTCAGCCACTTGTGCGCGTCGGTGGCGACGGAGTCGGCGCGATCGACGCCCGCCACCAGCGAGCGCCGCTGCGGGCTGGCGGCCGCCCACAGTCCGAACGCGCCATCCACGTGCAGCCACGCGTCCCGCTCGCGCGTCGCCTCGACGATGTCCGTGATCGGATCGAACGCGCCTGTGTTGACGTTGCCGGCCTGCGCGCAGACCAGGCAGGGGCCGTTGGCCGACCTCAGCGCGGCGATGAGCGGTTGCGCGCGCATCCGACCCTGGTCGTCGGTCGGGATGCGCTGCAATCGCTCCGCGCCCATGCCGAGCATCCGCAGCGCCGCAAAGATCGTGTAGTGCGACTCGTCGCTCACGAACACCTGGATCGTCGGTGCGCCGAACAGCCCGTGCGCGTTGACGTCCCAGCCGGCCTTCGCGAGCAGATGCTGGCGGGCAGCCGCGAGGGCCGTGAAGTTGGCCATCTGGCAGCCGGTCACGAACCCGACGCTCCACGACCCTGGCAGGCCAGCGAGATCGCGCAGCCATGACGCGGCCACGTCCTCGACGACCGACACCACCGGCGAGAGGGCGAAGATTCCGCAGTTCTGGTCCCAGGCCGACGCGAGCCAGTCCGCCGCGGTCGCAACCGGGAGGCTGCCGCCGACGACGAAGCCGAAGTAGCGCGGGCCCTGCGACGCGATCGTGCCGCGACGCCCGGCGCCGGCAAGCCGCTCGAGAACCGTCTCAGGGGGCTCGCCCGGCTGAGTCAGCGGGACCGCCAGGCGCGATCGCAGCTCGTCCGCCGAGAGTTCGGCGCGGACGGGACGCTTCGCGACCAGCTCGAGATATTCCTTGCCGTATCGCGCGGCGAGATCGAGAAGGGGGACGGGAGTTTTTTCCACAGAAACAGACTACAAGGTGCCGGAGGTCCAATGCGACCTCCGGCACCTACCTGTGGAAAGCTGTGGAAAAAACCCCCGTCCCTCTCAATACCGCAACCTGAACGCGATCTGGATGGTCCGCGGGATGTACACGCTGTGCATCGTCGTGATCTGACCGAAGGCCGTGCCGGTCACGTCCGTCGCCGGAAACGCGAACTGATCGGTGTTGAAGAGGTTGTAGGCTTCGATGCGCAGACTGAACGTCTGGCCACTGGGCAACCGGAAGTTCTTGTAGAGGCCGAAGTCGACGTTGTCGAACCCGTCGCCGAAGAACGCGTTGCGCGGCACGACCTGATCGATCGTGTCCCCGGCGACGTAGCGTCGGAATGCCGTCGCGGGCAGAACGGTGGTGGAGGTCGCCGGATCGTCAACCGATCTGCCGAGCACGGACCGATCGACAATCACCGGGCGGCCCTCTGAAAATCCGTCGAAATCGAGATCGATGGTCGGCTGCGTCACCGTGAACGGCGTTCCAGACGCGAGTTTAACCACCGCTGAGACCTGCCACCCGCCGGCCAAGGTCCCGAGGAGGTCGCGTCGATCACGCCAGAACGGCAGGAGATAGCTGCCGTTGAAGCTGAAGCGGTGCGGCGTGTGGAAGCGAGAGTAGCCTTTGGCGTATTGCTTGTTCGGTCCCTGCTGATTCGAGTCGCCGGCGCCGACGAACGTCGCCTCGGACGTCGTGTCCTCGGACTTGCTGCGCGTGTAGCTCGCGATGAACTGCAGACCCTTGCTGAACCGCTTCACCCATTCGAACTGGACGCCGTCGTACCAGGACTCGGCCTCGTTGCTCACTTTCAGGTTCGTCGTGTAGCGGGGATCGGGTCGGCGCTCGTTCGTGCGCGGCACGCGCAGGCTGATCTCGTTGTCGGCGATCGGCACCGGCACGGGACAGGTCGCATTGACGGTGATGTTGGGTAGGAACCCAGTCCCCGCGCACTGCACATCGGCGGCGATCCTGTCGATGGTCTTCCCGCGCAGGTCGGGAAACCCCGATGCCGGCGCATTGTTGGGATGATCGACCACCAGCACCGGGCCGACGAGCGGCGACTGCGGAAGGTTGTTCAGCGCGTATTTGAGCGTGCCGATGACGTGGTTGCCGTTGTAGGTGACGCGCAGGCTCGAATCGAATGGAAGCCTCCGCTCGAGACTCAGACTCCACTGATGTGTGTACGGCATCTCGAGGTTCGCGTCAGTGAGGGTGATGTTGTGCCGGACCGTTTGTGGACCGGGGACGAACACGAACCCGAGCGTCGGATCCGAGACGTTGAGCACCTGCGTAAACTCGCGCGAGAGCGCGTTGGGCGGGTTGAAGCGCAAGGTCGCGCCCGATTGCGAGAACACGGATTGAAAGATTCTTCCGTGATATAGCCCGTACCCGCCGCGCAACGACGCGTCTCCCGTCGCGCCGCCCGTCATCCACCTGAGCCAGCTGTCGCTCGGCGGCAGGGTCCACGCCGCACCGAGCCGCGGCTCGTAGTTGTCGGTGTCAGCGCCGAAGCCGTAGTCGATGCGGCTTTCCTTCTCCTTCGGCGCCGAGACGTACTCGTACCGGAATCCGAGGTTGAGCGTGAGGTTCGGGCGAACCCGCCAGTTGTCCTCGACGTAGAAGTTCGATTCGTTGATGCGGTTCTCGAGGAAGAACGGCCCCCAGGCCTTCGTGAAGGACGCGATGCACCCGTCGAGGAACGCGTCGTAGGCCGTGGAGTATGTCACGCCGGCGCACACCCGGTTGAAGTTCCAAAACCCGCGCGAGTTGTTGTCGGCGTGGTCGTCGAGATGCTGCCGCCGGATATCTGTGCCGGTCTTGAGCATGTGATTCTGGGCGAAGAGCCAGGAGAGGTTGTAGACGAATTGGTTGTCCAGCTGGTCGCGAAGGATCGGAAACATGCCCGCGTTGCCGATGATGGTGCTAGAGAATGGCGAATTAGCGAAGCGGACGATCGGCGTGTCGTTGCCGGCCGCAATGTTCACGTTGGTATCGCGAATGCCCAGCCCGTATCGGAACTCCGCGATGAGGCTGTTTCGAAAGATCTTCGTCCAGGTCATACCGAGGTTCTGTTGTCGGTTGTCCTGCCGCGCCTGCTCGCCGATGATGACGTCATCGGTCTCGAAGAGCTGGTGCGTGTACTGATAGCGCGCGGTCACGCTGTCCTGCCCGCGTTGCCAATCGACGCGCCCTGAGTAGTCTTCCGCGGGCCAGTGGAAGCCAATCACGGTGGCGTGGGCGCGGTTGCTGCGCGCATCGTTCGGCTCCTCATTCGGGTAGCGCGCGATGATCGATTCGATCCAGGCGCGATTCTCCGGCGTGTCGTTCCCACGCGTCAACCGCGGCACGCGCTCGTTGGCGAGCAGGAAATCGCGCGCGTAGTTCTGGGTGCCGCCGAGTTTCGTCCGGTCGAAGCTCACGAACCCGAACAGGCGATTCGGTTTGATCGGGAATCCTGCCGTGCCGCCGAACTGGTGCCGCTGATTGTCTGGCTTCACCGCCGCGAAGTGCCGCAGCTCTGTCAGGTCGTTGCTGTCCTGGAGGAACTCGTAGACGTCGCCGCGCCACTGGTTCGTGCCCGACTTCGTCTGCACGAGCACGACGGCGCCATATCCGCGGCCGAACTCGGCACTGTACGTGTTCGTGATGACCTGAAATTCCTTGATCGTCGAGAGCGCCGCCCCCTGGCGGTTCTGGTTCTCCGACGAGTCGTCATTGTTGACGCCGTTGATCTGAAACGTCGCGCCCCGCGTGCCCGTGCCGTTGAAATTGACGGACGACCCCGATGACGCCGTGGGGTTGTTCTGCCCGGACGTCGGGTTCTCCTGAAAGCCGGCGAAGATCTCGGCCAGTGACAGGAAACTCCCGGGGCTGAGCGTCGGCTTGTCCATGATCTGCTGGGCCGACAGCGTGCCCTTCACTTCGGCGTTCGTCGTGTTGATCGGCGGCGCGGCGCCGACGACGGTGACGGCTTCGACGACCGTCGAGGGCTTCAGCTGAAAATCGGCCACCCGGGTCTGGTTGAGGCCGACCTCCACCTCGTCGCGAACCACGGTGCCGAATCCATTCAGGCGGGCCGTGACCGAATAGCGCCCGACCGCGAGAAACGGCGCGGTATAGAAGCCGACCTCGTTGGTGGTGAGCTCGCGGACCGCGCCGGTGTCGAGATTTCGCAGCACGACCGATGCCCCCGGCAACACCGCGCCGGTCGGATCGCTGACCGTGCCCTGGACCGTGCCGGTGACCGTCTGCGCGGCTACCGTGGAGGAGAAAAGACCGACCAAGAGAATCGACAAAACGGCCTGAGCGATGCGCATGGGTGCCTCCCGCGCGTGTAACGCGGATGTAACTTTGCGGGGAGGATAGTATATTTCTGGCCTATGCGGCGGATCCTGCTGACAGCTCTCGCGTTGGTCGCCGCGCTCGCGCCGACTGGCCGTCTTGACGCGCAAGACCTCCCGTGCGAGTTCGACAACGTCGACCGCATCGTCGCCGTGGGCGACGTACACGGGGCGTACGATCGCTTTCTCGAGATTCTGCAGATCGCCGGCATCGTCGATCGCCGCGGCCGCTGGGCCGGAGGCAAGACCCACTTCGTCCAGCTCGGCGACGTGCTCGATCGTGGTCCGGACTCGCGCAAGGCCCTCGATCTGCTCAAGAAGCTCGAACGTGAAGCCTCGAACGCGGGCGGACGCGTACATGCGCTCATCGGCAACCATGAGGCCATGCGCCTGATGGGTGACATGCGCTACGTCGTCCCCGGCGAATACGCCGGTTTCGTGGACGGGAATTCCGCCGACGTGAAGCGTGCATTCATCGACCAGTCGCCCAAGGAGCAGCGCGAGGCCCTCGAAAAAGAACTCGTCCCGGGGATGATCGAGATGATCCGCGCGTTCGGCCCGAAGGGCGAATACGGCGCCCGCCTGCGCGAGTCGAACGCCGTGGTACGCATCAACGGCGTCGTGTTCCTGCACGGCGGGATCAGCCCGGCCGTGGCGCCGATGCCGTGCGCCGTGATCAACCAGACGATCCGCCGCGAGCTGTCAGTCGACTTGCCGAAAACGCGCGAGACGCCCGCCGAGAGCCTGGCCGCCCGCGAGGATGGACCGCTCTGGTATCGCGGCCTCGCCCTGGAGCCGGAGACGTTCGAGCCGCAAGTGGCCGAGATTCTGACGGCCCAGAAAGCGCGAGCCATTGTCATCGCGCACACGGTCCCGTCCTCAGGCCGCATCACGGCGCGGTTTGGCGGGAAGATCTTTATGATAGACACCGGCATGCAGCCCGAGTACGTGCCGAACGGCCGCGCGTCGGCGCTCGAGATTCAAAAGCAGGTGTTCACCGCGATTTATCAGGACCGCCGAGAGGTCGTTGGCGGAAGTCAGAAGCTCGGCACACGCTGAAGCGCACTCAAAGGACGTCGCATGAGGCTGTCCCCCGCTCCCCCGGTCGCCGGACTCCTCGTCGCGTGCGGCTTTGCAAGCTCGCTGCTTGCGGGTCACACCGCGCACTCGGTCGGCACGACACCTCAGGTCCAGGCCGCCGCTGATCCGTGGCCCGACGCCAAGACCCTCCAAGAGCGGCGCAAGTCCGCCGAAAACCGGCCCTTGTTCGGCGGGACCGAGCCGCTGCCGATCACCATCGAGGCCGACTTCAGAGCCGTTCAGCGCGACCGCGATCCGAAGAGCCTCAAGACGTTCCCCGCAACGATCACGATCCCGAACAACGCCGGCGCGACCACAACGATCCCGATTCAGATCCGGACGCGAGGCCACTCAAGGCGGCTGCGCCAGACGTGCGATTTCGCGCCGCTGCGCCTCGAATTCCCCAAAGAGCAAGTGCGCAAAACGGTGTTCGACGGCCACGGGCCCCTGAAACTGGGGACGCACTGCCGATCCGTCGAGGTGTTCGAGCAGTACGTGCTGCGCGAGTACACCGTCTATCGCATGTACAACCTCCTCACGCCGTACTCGTTCCGGGCGCGCCTCGCCAAAGTCACCTATATCGATACGGCGCAGAAAAAAACCGTTGCCAACCGCTACGGCGTCTTCCTCGAGGACGACGACGACGTGGCGAAGCGGATGCTGGGCCGAATCAGCGAGCGCCAGGGCTTGCTCTTCCACAACGCCCACCCCGAGACGATGATGCTCATGTCGCTGTTCGAATACATGATCGGCAACACCGACATGTCGATGATCAAGCAGCACAATGTGCGGATCATCCAGACGCCGGCAAACGTGTTCTACCCAGTCCCGTACGATTTCGACTACTCGGGCCTCGTCGACGCTGCATATGCCGTGGCCGATACGAAGGCGTTCGGCATCCAGTCGGTGAGAGATCGCCTCTACCGGGGTCCGTGCAGGACCGCTGTGGAGCTCGAGCCGTTCTTCGTGAAGCTGCGCGCGGCCAAGCCCGACATCATGGCGCTCTTCGGCGCGCTGCCCGATATGGCGGCGTCCTACCGCAAGGATGCCCAGCGCTATCTCGAGGAGTTCTACCGGACGATCGACCGGCCCGGCGCGGCCAAAACCGCGTTCATCGACAACTGCGACAACCGGCGCGGGATGGACTAAGCAGGTTGCTGAAAGAGCCAGCAACCTGAACGTTGGTACAGCGCTTGCTCCCGTGACGTCCGAGACGGGGGCAAAACGTGTCGCTCCTGTCATATCGAAACGCAGGGCGCACGACGATGGACAGCGACGACTCGACACGCGGGAAGGGGCGGGATCGGCGGCGCGCCCCGCGAATTGAAGTCCTGAGCCACTTCCACGGCCACAGCGTGACCCTGGGCGTGCCCGTCACGCTTCTGGACATCAGCCTGGGCGGATTTCGGATCGAGACGTCCGTGGTGTTCCCGCTCGGCGCGGTCCACGAGTTCCGGTTCACGCTCGGCGACGGCACCGAGATTGAAGTGCGCGCGCGGGTGCTGCACTGCGGCATGCACACGTCGCCTCGCGGCGTGCTGCGCTACTCGGCCGGACTGGAATTCGTGAACGGGCCGGCAAATGTGGCCCGGCCAGACGTGCTCCGCCTGATCGAAGAGATCCGGTCGTCGGCGGTCTTCAACCTCCAGTAGACGCGCGCGCGTTGAGAAGACACGAAACCCGAGGTCAACGCAGGGTCGCGGCGGGATCCACGCGCGCGGCGCGTCGCGCGGGCAGCCAGCTGGCCAGCGCGGCGGCGACGAGGAGCATCACCGCCACGCCGGCGAACGTCGCCGGATCGGTCGGACGGACGCCGTAGAGCACGGCCTCGAGATATCGGCTGAGCAGCAGAGCGCCGGCGAGTCCGATCGCGACGCCAGCGACCGTGAGCACGAGCCCGCGCCGCACGAACGAGGCAGCCACGTCGACCGGGCGCGCCCCAAGCGCCAGCCGGACGCCGATTTCACTCCGGCGCTGCTGCACGAGAAACGCGAGGATGCCGTAGATGCCGACAGCGCCCAGCAGGAGGCCGACTCCGCCGAACGAGAGCAACAGCACCGTGACGAGCCTCGGCCGCGCGAGCGCCCGGCTGACCGATTCGTCGAACGTGAAGATACCGGTGATCGACTGCTGCGGATCGATCGACCAGATGGCCTCGCGGATCGCGCCCGCGAGCGCCAGCGGATCGCCCTGCGCGCGCGCGACGATTGTCGTCTTCACGCGCGAGTTCTGCAGGTTGTGCACGTACATGGTCGGCCGCGCGGGCTCGGCCAGGGCGACCTGTCGAATGTCGTTCACGACGCCGACGATCTCGACCGGTGCGCCGCGGAGGATCCGGTGGCCGACCGCGCGCTCTCCGGGAAAGAACTGCCGCGCGAACGCTTCGTTCACGACGACGACGAACGGGGCGTCGAAGCGGTCCTGCGGCGTGAACTCCCGGCCGTCCACGATCCGCGCGCCAATCGTCCTGAAGTACCCGTCGCTCACGTGAATCGTCGCGGCGCTCGGCGCGTCCTGCCCCGCCGGCACGGGACGTCCAGGAATGCCGAACCCGTTGCGCTCGCCGTTCCCCCGAAACGGCGGGTCCTTCACGGCCGCGGCCGACACGACTCCAGGAAGCGTGCGGACCTGTTCGATCACTTGCGTATAGAAGCGGGTATACGGCGCGGGAACGCGAGCCGACGCCGGGCTGCCCGCGGGCGGCGCCGGCGGCGGCGGATATTTCGACGTGTTGATCGTGAACTGCACGGCGATGAGTCCGGTCGCCCGGAACCCGGGATCGACGTCCAGCAGCGCGACAAAGCTGCGACCCATCAGCGCCGCTCCGGCAACGAGAATGACCGCCAGCGCGACCTCCGCGACGATGAGCCCGGTCCGGAGCCGGCCGCTTTCGGCCGCCACGTTGCCTCGACCGCCTTCCCGCAGCATCTGATGAACATTCCAGGACGCCGTGCGCCAGGCGGGCACGAGGCCGAAGAGCAGCCCGGTCAGGACCGACAGCAGCAGCGAGAACGTGAGCACGAACGCATCGAGACGCACTTCCGAAGCGCGCGGCAACTCACCCGCGGCCAGCGCGAGGAGCGCCGGCGTCAGCAGGATCGCGAGGAACACTCCCACGACCCCGCCGCACACCGAGAGGACCAGGCTTTCGGTCAGCAGCTGGCGGACGAGACGGCCACGACGCGCGCCGAGCGCGATGCGCACGCCAATTTCCCGTCCGCGGCCGACCGCGCGCGCCAGTTGGAGACCCGCGAGGTTCACGCAGGCCAAGAGCACGACGAATCCGACGGCGCCGAGAAGCACCAGCAGCGGCCGGCGCACGGCAGAGGTCACGACTTCATGAAGAGGCAGGACCGTCGCCGCATCCCACGCGCGATCTTCCGGATATTGCCCCGCGAGGCGGCTGGCGATCGTGTTCATCTCGGCCTGGACCGCTTCCCGCGAGATGCCCGGCTTCGCTCGCGCCACGACCGAGAGCGTGCGCACCGGGCGAATGCGCGGAATGCCCGAGTCTGGAATCGTCGAGTACGGCACGAACACGTCGGCCAGGTCGGTCGGGAACCGCATCTCGGCTGGCAGGACGCCCAGCACGTCGTGCGGCGAGCCGCCGAGCATGACCGTCGTCCCGGCGACGCCGGCTGATGCGCCGAACTCGTTGGTCCAGAAGCGATGCGACAACAGCACGACGCGATCGCGGCCGCCGCGGACCATCTCGTTCTCGTGCGGCAGACGCCCCTGCGATGGCGTCACGCGAAGGGAGCTGAAAAACCCGGGTGTGAAAAAGACGACGGACAGACGGCGCGGATCGCCTCGGCCGGTCAGGTCGATGCCCGTCGATCCTTCGGCGTAGAAGTAGCCGCCGATGTCCTCGATTTGCTGACGCTGGGCACGCCAGTCGTCGAGATCCACCGCCGAGACCGGCGCCTGGAGCAGGTCCGCGGTGCGATTCGCGGAGTAGACGGCGTACAGCCGCTCGGGCTCCGGAAACGGCAGCGGCCGGAACAGCACGCTGTTCACGATTGAGAAGATGGCGGTGTTCGCGCCGATCCCGAGCGCGAGCGTGAGAATCGCCGCCGCGGTGAACCCGGGCGACGATCGCAGCCGCCGGATCGCGTACTGGACGTCACGCTGAAAGTCCCACATGTAGTTCCTCCGGCGTCTCTGCCATTCGGTCCGGCGATCGATCCGGTGCATGTACTGGCGGGCGTCTTCGAGGTCGCCGAACTCGCGGCGCGCCTCGGCGAGGGCGGCGGCGCGCGGGAGGCCCCCGGCGATCAGTTCCTCGACCCGCGCGTCGAGGTGGAACCGCACTTCGGCGTCCACGTCCTCGCGGATGTGCGTCGGCGATCGCCACCGGAACTGGAAGATGCGTCGCATTTACTTCGGGCCGAGCACATGCGCGACGGCCGTCGCGTACCGGCGCCAGGCGACCGCGTCGCGGCGCAGCCGGCGGCGGCCGGTGCCGGTCAGCCGGTAGTACCGGGCACGGCGGTTGTTCTCCGACAGCCCCCACTCGGCCGCGATACACCTGGCGTGTTCGAGGCGGTGCAACGCCTTGTACAGTGGCGCGTCTTCGATCTGCAGCGTGCCCCGCGTCCGCTCGCGCACCCACCGCGACACGGCGTAGCCGTGGAGCGGGCCGCCGTGGAGCGCCTGCAGAATCAGCACGTCGAGGGTGCCCTGCAAAAGGTTCAGACGATCGGTGTCCATCGGTCGACGCGCTTCTCTCCCCTTACCTGGTAGTGGGAATCATAACAAATCGCACTGCGGTTTTGAACTGTCCGGGAACGCGCCTTACGCGCCGGCGGCGCTGCCCGTCAGCGTCACGACGGGCGCGCGGAGGAACAGGGCGGCGGCCTCCGAGGCACTGGCGTACGCGCGGTCCGGAATCTCACGGGCGGAAATTTCGAAAGGCACCACCTGGCCGCCGAACGGATCGGGGTGGATGGTGACCCGGGCGTGCTGGCCGAGTCCGATCTCGTGGCCGTCGATGTGCTGACTCTCCGACCACTCGTTGCAGAACGTCAGCGAAATCAGATCGCCCGCGCGGACGAAGAAATACAGGCGCCGGAGATCGGCGATCCGCAGGCCGGCGCATTGGGCATGATGATCCCGCAGCGCGGACATCTCGGCAAAAAACGCGCTCCAGGCCGAATCCGCATGGTATCGGCCATAGACCTGATAGGCGTGCTCGGCGACGAGCGCGGCCGTTGCTGGATCGTCAGCCAGCTGAGCCACACCGCGAGGCCAGACGCCCTGACGGACGGCCGCCGGGGCCGAGATGAAATCAAGTACGCGGCCGGTCGAGGAGTCGACGAGCGGCGCGGCATCCACGTCGCGCCAGCCGTGGTCGTGCTCGGCAATCGCCCGCATGACCGACGCCCGGCGCGGCTCGGCCGGGAAACCTCTCGTGAGCCAGCGGTCCATGATGCGTCCGGCGAGCGCCGCGTGGTCGGGTTGCGTGATCAGAAGAAGCGACGATCCGGATGGACGGACGATCATGAGGTCGATCCTGGACTGGGCGTCGTCTACAATCAAGAAAGTGAGCGATCACCCGCAGGTCTTCCTGCTCTCCCCCGCGTATTGCGGAGGCCGGCGCGCAACGATGCTGCTGCGGCCCGGCGCGGGGATCGAGCTCGCGGTGAGATTGCGATCGGGCACGCTCACGCTCGGCGAGGCGTTCACATTTCTGAGCGGGCTGTACTTCCGCGGCAAGATGACCTACGCCCAGGCGTTCGGACGGGTGCCGGCCGCCGAAACGCCGGCGACGCTCGTGATCACGCCGACCCGCGGCCTGCTACTCCCTGAAACGCTCGTCACCGCCGATCTGCTCCGCGAGTTCGCGGCGGTCGATGTCGCCGCCGACGACGACCGGTACCGCGTGCCACTCGAGCGCGATCTTCAGACACTGTCCGAGCGATTGCCGAAGGACGCGCGGGTCGTCCTGCTCGGCAGTATCGCGTCGGACAAGTACGTGACCCTGCTGATTCGCGCCCTGGGTGCTCGCCTGCACTATCCGCCGTCGTTCGTCGGGCGCGGCGACATGAGCCGCGGCGGCCTGCTGCTCCGCAGCGCGCGCGCCTCAACCGAGCTCGACTACCGCGTGCTCGAGGTCAGTTCGCAACGGCACGGCCGGCGCCCGCCGAAGCTCGAGCCGCTCGCCCGGACGGGGCCTCCGAGACGCGTTCGATTCGAACGCGTCCTTTGAGGCTCCGCACCGGATGTCGCATTTGTCCTAGCCACTCCATACGTGGAACGGTAGATTGCCGCGATGCGCTCTTTCAGCAACCTGCTAGCGCAGGAGGGTGACGTGCGCCATGCGGTAGGTCTCGTAGTCATGGGTATCGTGGCGGCGTTGGGCGCCGCCAGCGCCGCGCATCAACCGCGCGACTTCTCGGGCACCTGGACGGCGGTGAAGGACGCGCCGTCGGGTGTTGCGGCGGCGCCGAGCCCGGTGTTCGGCGCCCGATTCGCGCTTCGCCACGCCGGTGAAACGCTGACCCTGACCCGGGTGACTCGCGAGGTGTCGATCGAAGCGGCGTTCCCGCTGGACGGTCGAGAAGTGCGGACGAGACTGCCTGGGGGGACGTGCCAGGGCGACTCCTACACGCTCGAGGCCGCCACCCGTGAAGGCGAGGCGATTGCGTTCACGACCGTCGGCATGATCGCGCCGGGTGGGAACGCGACGAAGCTCAGCGTGAAGCGCCTGTTCCGGCTCGACGCGCCCGACACGCTCATGGTCGAAGGCACGATGGTGCAGGCGGGACAGAGTCACGCCGTGGCGACCATCTACAAGCGTTCCGCCGAAGTGATCGCCGCGCCTGTCGCGTCAAGTGCGGCGAAGGCGGCGGCCACGATCGCAGACGTCGCGTGGATTGGCGGCGTCTGGGTCGGCGGGACGAACTCAACCGTCGAGGAGCGCTGGACGCCGCCGTCGGGCGGCTCGATGCTCGCCATCTCGCGGACAATGCGAAACAACGCCATGTCCGCGTTCGAGTTCCTCTGCATCGTCGAGCGCAACGGCGGCCTCGTCTACACGGCGATGCCCAACGCGCGCACACCACCAACCGATTTCACGCTCACGCAACTGACGCCGGACAGCGCGACGTTCGAGAACCCGTCGCACGACTACCCCAGGATGATCAGGTACACCCGGCGCCCGGACGGCTCGCTCGAGACGACGATCGCGGGCGAGGGCGGACAGCGCCCGCAGTCGGTGGTGCTCAAGAAGCAATAGGTCACAAAAAACGACGCTGATGTGAGATGCGCGTGCGCGCACCAAGGTGAGGCCCCGCGTGGAATACGTCTGGTGCCCGATTACGCATTTGCTGGCGGCGGGCAGACCTAATCTGTAATTGGTCAACAAAGAGGACAAAACGAGAAGACTTCTGGGATCGGATCGGAAGACTTTCTCACACGAAAGCGTTCCGCCCAGTCTAGAATGCTGCAAGCGAACGGCAAGAGTGTTGCGACGATCCTGGCCGTTCGCTCGCCGGGGACAGTCTGGCAGATTGCACGACTGTGAGCGGGTGGCAGAAACGGGAATGTCATGAACGTCTTCCTTCGAGTCATCAACGCGTGTCTTGGCGGGTGCCGGCACCGGCATACGTACCGCGAGCGTCGATCGCTTCACGGGACGGAAGTCATGCACCTGGTCTGTGAAGATTGCGGGTACGCCGTGCCTGCGGTGAACCGCACAGCCGAAGAGCATCGCCACGTCGTTGAAGAAGGTGCGATCAAGCCTGCGACCGTCAGGCGGCATGCGGCCGACGTCCTCGTGATGGACGATCGAAGCCGGGCACGCACGGAAGAACGGCGTCGCACAGCTTCGTAACAAGAACCCGAGCACCGTCGGTCCTCCCTGAGAACTGATCAGGTCCGTCCTCCGTGAGGACGTGTCAGGCCTTGATCGTGAGGACCTTGAACGCCTTGTCGGGCGTCAGGCGTCGCAAGAGAGGCAGCGAGACGTTGTAGACCGGGACGCCGCGAGTCGTGCGGCCCTCGGGCTGGCCATGGTGCGCGTGGCCGTGAAACACCGCGGTCACCGGATACCGATTGAGCGGCTCCTCGAGCCGGCTGGATCCGAGGAACGGATAGATCTCGAGCGGCTCGCCTTCCACCGTTGACGCCACCGGCGCGTAGTGCAGCATGGCGATGCGGGTCGACGAGGTCAACCGCGCGAGCGCCGTCTCGAGTTTCAATGCCTCGCCGATCGCTTCCTGCACGAACGCCTTGATCATCGGCTCGCCCCACGCGCCCAGCGCGCGCGGGCCGAACCCGCCGCAGAAGCCGGTCACGCCCGCCACGCCGATCCCGAGCACTTCGGTCGCATCGCCGTCGAGGACAGTCACGCCGGTGTCGCGAAGAATCGTCATCAGTTCCGGCGTCTGCTGTGACTCGTGATCGTGATTGCCAAGGACGGCCACGATCGGCATCCTCAGGTGCTGACCGATCTCGCGCGCGAGGGCGCGCGCTTCGTCGGGCTGACCGTGGTCGGTGAGGTCGCCGCACAGGAGCAGCAGGTCCGCGCTCGCCGAGATGTCGTCGAACAGCGGGCGCAACCGCTCGGGTCCCTGCCGGCCAAAATGCAGGTCGGCGACCGCGGCCACTCGAACGCCTGAGATCGTCGGGTCCGGGTTGGGCACCTGGTCATGATCAGCAAGAGGCATGCCCTTTCGAGCAAGCCGATGCCTCCTTGGGTGCCGCGTCATCCCCATCCGGCGTCCCTGGTGGTGGTATGCGACTTGCCACCGTGGGGACTGTGAGTCACACCGATTTCTACCGGGCGGTGCTTCGCGCGCTGAAGCTGGCCGGCGTCGAGTTCCTGATTGGCGGCACCTACGCGCTGGCGCGCCACACCGGCATCGACCGCCGCACGAAAGACCTCGACCTGATGATCCGTCGCCGCGACTGGTCGGCGGCGGCGCGGGCGCTCCGCACGAGAGGGATTTACACGCGACTGTCCTTTCCGCACTGGCTGGCCAAAGTGCTCAGCGGCCGATCGCAGGTCGACATCATCTTCAGCGGCGGCAACGGTCTCACGCGCGTGGACGACGTGTGGTTCGAGCGCGGGGTGCCGGCGCGCGTGCTCGGCTTCAACGTGCTGCTGAGCGCGCCGGAGGAATTGCTCTGGTCCAAGGCGTTCGTCATGGAACGAGAACGCTTCGACGGCGCCGATGTGCTGCACCTGATCCTGGCGCGCGCCGAGACGCTCGACTGGGAACACCTCTGCGACCGGTTTCGCGGCCACGAGGGTGTCCTGCTCGCCTACTTGATCTTGTTCGGGTACGTCTATCCGGGTGAGGCGGCGCGAGTTCCCTTCTGGATGATTCCACGACTGTTCGAGGCGTCCGACCCTCCCCGGCCGCGAACGGGACGGTTGTGCCGCGGCACGCTCCTCTCGCGCGCGCAATACCTGATCGATGTCGAGAGGTGGGGATTCTCGGACGCGCGGCGCCCGCCGTTCGGATCGATGACCGACAGGGAATACACCATCTGGACCAACGCGATCGCGCAGCACTGGTCGCGCCGGCGGCTGGGGCGCTCCCGCCGTTTGTCTAAAGCCGGCTGAAGACCTGACCGCGTCGCCGCGGCTAACCGTCGCTGCGGATCGGTGACAGATTCGCCTCGCTCACGGATTCTCCGACCCGAAAATCGGCCGGAGTAGTGCCTCCCAACCGTGGCATGCCGCTTGCTCAATCCTCACTGTCGAGGGCTGTCGCTCGTGTCATACCGGACTCTTTTGTAAGAGCGGGAAACCAGGATTCTGATGCTGATGCTCGAATCGACCATCACATTTCCACGGGTTGAGGTGCTCGCGCAGATGCACGGCGAGCTGATCGCGCTCGGCGTGCCGGCGACGATGGTGGACGTCGGACCAGCCACGTTCACGATCGAGACGTCGTTCCCGTTCTCGGTGGGAGCGATCCATGAACTGCGACTGACTCGCACGCACCTGCCCGACGGACCCATCGTGCGCGTACGTGTGCGGATCCTCAGCAGCCGGCGGTCCTCCGGACCGCACGGCGTGCTCCGCTATTCGACGAATGTTGAATTCGTCGATGCGCTGGCCGAGGACGGCAGGTCGGCCGCGTTTCGGATGATCTACGATCTCCCGACCGCCCTCGCCTTCGAAGACCTGTGGGATCAGCGGTAGGGCGCTACATCGCGGATTTGGGGATCAATCCGCGCTACGTCTATCTCCCTCGCGGGACCGCCGGCTCGAGCTTGGCGGCCCAGAGACCGCTGTTGAAGCACGTGAAGAGCACATGCCCCTTCCATGGCATCGCGTTCATCACGAACGGCGCGTTGGCCGTATAGCCCTCCGGATCGTACGGCTTGAAGACCGCGATCTCCCGTCCCTGGTCGTAGAGATTTCCAAGCAGCATCCCGGACACATCGACGATCCGGACCCCGCCGTCGTAGTACGCCTGATAGAGGATGTCGTCCTCGACGATGATGTCGTGCGAGCCGTAGTCCTCGAGGTGATAGCGGCCGACCTTGCGCGGGTTCAACGGGTCGGTGAAGTCGATGATGTGGGTGTATCCGCCTGACGTTTGCGCGATGCCGCCCTTCGGCGGGCCGCCGCCCGGCGAGGAGAGACTGTAGTTGGTGCCCTCCCACGCGCGCCCGCGCCGGTTCATTTCCTCGTCGCCGGCGAAGACATAAACCTTCCCCGTCGTCTTCTGCACGTAGGGATAGACCTCGTGACCGCTGTTGATCGGAAACGCGGCGATGAGCTTCGGAGCCTTGATCGTGCCGCCGTACTTGCCGTTGCCGACATCGACGACGACAGTGCCGACCCCGCCCTGAGCGGAGTACGCGATGCCGTCGCGCACCCAGAGATCGTGCAGGCGCGCGTTCGGATGGCGATACTCGCTGACGTACGCCGGCTTGGTGATGTCCTCCGTGTTGATGATCACGTACTTGGAGCCGCCGGAGACGGCGAACAGGTGATCGTTCGTGGCGAACATGTTGTGCACGCCGCCCGTGAGCTCGACGTCGAAGGTGGACGCAATCGTCGGCTTGGCCGGATTGGCCAGGTCGAGAATTACGACGCCGTTCACGCGGTTCGACGCGCCCTCGCGCGACAGCACGGCGTAGCGCGCGTCGGGCGAGACCGTGACGTCATTGATCGTCCTGGCATCCACCTTGACCGAATGCGTGCGGACGATGTTCGTCAGATCCGTGATGTCGAAGATGTGCGCGTACCCGTCGCCACCCCAGGTGCCGACGATGCAGTAGTCGCGCCCGTCCTTGCCCGTATACGGCCACAGATCCGACGTGTGTGTGTCGCGGATGATCCCGCGGCCCGTGACGATAATCCGCCGGCGGACGTCGCGCTGCGTGACTTCGATCGACGTGCGCACATTGGCCGCACCGGTGGACGCCAGAATGGTGAAGATGCCCGGATAGTTGGCGACGAACAGGCCGTTGTCGATGATGCCAGGGCCGCCGGGCGCCTTGTTCGTGTTGCCCTCGGGCGCGGTGTACACGAAGCTCCACGTCACCGGAACGTCGGCGACCGCGGCGCCGTCCGCGCGCTTGGCGGTGCCGACGAGACGGATCACGTCACCCGTGCGGATCGACGTCTCCGAGATGCCCAACTCGATCGAGGCGACCGGGTTGGCGACGACCGTGTGGGCTTTCGTCGCGCTCATGCCGTCGGACGTGGCGGTGATCGTCACCGAACCCGGCTTCACGCCCGTGACGTAGCCGAATCGATCGACGGTCGCCACGGACGGATCGGAGCTGCGCCACTCGGCCACAAGCGGCGAGCGCTCGCTGCCGTCGGCGTGCGAGCCGGTGGCCCGATGCGCCAGCGTCACGCCCGCGTAGAGCCGACCCGAATCGGTCACGACCTCGAGCTTGGCGAGCGGCGGCCAGGCGATGGTCACGGGAATCTCGATCGTCACGGGCGGCGCGCCGGCGGCACCAGCGGCGACCGCGGTGGCCGTGAAGGTCCCCGCGCGGAAGCCCGTCACCTTGCCATCGGCGTACGCGCCGGCGCCGCGCGGAAGATTGACGCGCACGAACGCGTCGGGAATGGGCTTGCCGGCCGCATCGTACGCCGTGACCTTGAGATCCACGGACTCTCCGGTCCGGAGACTGACACTGGCCGGCTGCGCGACGAGCTTGGCGACCGGGGTCGTCGGCGCCTGCGCCGCCTGACCGCCTCCGCCTTGCGCCGCCAGGGCCATCCCCAGGCACGCCATCAGCCCGACGCCCAACATGACGCGACACACGGTACGTGCTACCTTCATGGGAATTCGCTCCAGATAATTGTGAGAGTGCGGACATGATGCCAGACGCTTCCCTGCCCGGCAACTGGATCGTTTGTCGCGCCGCGGGCGCGGCTCTCCTCGCGGCGACGCTCACCCTGGTCGCGCCCGTGCGCGCCGACCAGGCGCAGCCGAAGCCGGCGCCCAAGCCGGCCAGGACCTACTGGGCGTATGTCGGCGCCGAGTCGGCGGACTTCATCCACCGAATCCGGTTCGGACCGCAGGGAACCGTCGTCGAACGCACCACGCTCATCGGCGAGCTGCCCAATGAAATGGAAGGTCCGCACGGGCTCGTGATTTCACCCGACGGCAAATACCTGTACATGACCACGGGCCACGGCCGGCCGGACGGAAAGTTGTGGAAGTACGCGCTTGGCGCCGATGCCGACACGCTCGTTGGTCAGGGCATCTCACTCGGGTTCTTCCCGGCCTCGGTCGACGTGACGCCCGACGGGCTCTATTCCCTGTCCGTCAACTTCAACCTGCATGGCGACATGGTCCCGTCCACCGTCTCGGTCGTTTACACACCAGACGGCACGGAGGTCGCGAGGATCGTCACCTGCACGATGCCGCACGGCAGCCGCGTCGATCCGACCGGCCGGCGCCAATATTCGACCTGCATGATGGACGATCAGCTCGTCGAGATCGACACGCGGACGTTCGCGGTGTCGCGGCGGTTCTCCGTCGCGAAGGGCAAGGAAGGGGCGATCGCGGGCACGGCCGATCCTCACGCCGCGCACGCCGAGCCTGCACCGACCCCGACGACGCCGGTCGTCGATCCGGCGGAGGTTGGGTATCGCGGCGGCGTGCGGCACGAAATGACGCCGGCGACCTGCTCGCCCACCTGGGCGCAGCCGTCGGCCGACGGCCGCAGGATCTTCGTCGCCTGCAACAAGGCGGACGAGATTCTCGAAATCGATCGCGACACGTGGGCGCTCGGTCGCCGTCTCAAGACGGGCCGCGGTGTGTACAACCTCGCGGTCACGCCCGACGGCAAGCTGTTGCTGGCGACCCTGAAACAGGGCGGGATGTTCGAAGTCTTCGACCTCGCGTCGGGCAGGAGCCTGGTCCAAATCAAGACGTCGACGACCCTCGCGCACGGCGTCGCCGTGAGCTCCGACTCGCGCTACGCGTTCGTGAGCAGCGAAGGCGTCGGCTCGGCGCCCGGCAAGGTAGACGTCTTCGATCTTCGCGCGCTCGCACGGGCCGGCACGGTTGACGTCGGACAGCAGGCAAGTGGAATTGCCTTCTGGAAGATGACGGGGAAATGAGGCTCAGCGTCTTTGAGCCTGTTTCCCCATGCATCCCGCTCTGACGCGCCTCGACCACCGTCCCTGGCCGCTGCCGGCGGCGCCCTGGCGCTGGCGTCAGGTGTGGCACGACCTCCTGTTTATTCACTGGCCGGTCCCGGCGGCGGTGGTGAGACCGCTCGTCCCTGAATCGTTGTCGATCGACGAGCGCGGCGGATCGGCGTGGCTGAGCCTCGTCCCTTTTCACATGAGTGACGTGACGCTGCGCGGTCTGCCGGCGCTGCCGTGGCTGTCGAAGTTCGCCGAGATGAACCTGCGCACGTACGTCACGCTCGAGAACAAGCCGGGCGTCTGGTTCCTGCGGATGGACGCGGCGCGCGCGCTTGCCGTGTGGACCGCACGGCTCGGGCTGGGGCTTCCGTACGTCTGGAGCTCGATGCGGGTGGTGCCGGACGGCGAGCGCGTGCGCTATCGATCCGAGCGAGGTCACGCGGTGTTCGAGGCGCGCTATGGCCCGACGGGTGCACCTGTCGAGCCGGCGCGCGAATCACTCGAAGCGTTTCTCACCGAGCGGTACTGCCTGTATACGGTGATGGCGGGCCGGCTCGCGCGCATGGAGATTCATCACGCGCCGTGGCCGCTCCAGCCAGCGGATGCGACAGTGACGACCAACTCGATTCCGGCCAGTTTGGATCTGCCGGGACCGATCGGCCAGCCGCTCATGCAGTTCTCACGGCGCCAGGACGTCGTCGGCTGGGGGCCGTGGCGTATACTGCCGCGCTCTGGAGCTTCCTGCTGATTGGCCATGGCATCCACCCTTCTCGACGAGGCGCTCGAAGGATGGCGGTACACGCGCGAAGGCGTGATCGCGGAATTCGAGAATTTTCCTGCGGACTCACTCGACTTCCGGCCGGCGCCGCAGATGCGATCGCTCTCCGAGCTCGCCTGGCACATCGTCGAGTCGGGCGCGATGATGGCCGGCGAGCTCAGCCGGCCGGACGGCAATTTCCGGCGCCAGCCCTATCCTGAGTTTCTGCGCGAGTATTCCCGCGATTTCGGCCGGCCGACGACTAAAGACGAGCTGATCGCGCTGCTACGCCAGTCCCACGAGGACGGAGAGGCCAGGCTGAAGAATGCGGGTGAGCTCTTGATGCTGCAGACCATTATCCAGTTCAATGGGGTACCGGCCACGCGGCTGTCATGGATGAGCCATGGCGTCGCTCACGAGGAATACCATCGCGGCCAACTGGCGATGTGCGCGCGACTGCTCGGGCTCGTGCCCGCGCTGACGCAGTTGATCGAGGGGTAAGGGGACGGGAGTCAACTGTGGAAAACTCCAGGGACTTCGCCATGCATGCAACTAAGGACCATGTCCCTGGAGTTTTCCACAGTTGACTCCCGTCCCCTCCACGGCACTCGATCGGCAGCACCTAATCGACTGGTACACGCGGAATCGGGTGCGGTCGAAGGCGCTGTTCGATCTGGTCGCTGACACGGCGTACTACACCCGGCCGATCGCCCTGCGGCATCCGCTCGTCTTCTACGAAGGCCACCTCCCCGGATTCAGCTTCAACACGCTCGTCAAGCGCGGACTGGGCCAGCCGAGTATCGACCCGCGTCTCGAGACCCTCTTCTCCCGCGGAATCGATCCTCACGAATCGGATGCGGCCGGGAGCCGTGACGATCGCGGTCTGTGGCCGACGCGCGCGGCGGTTCAGGATTTCGCGAACGAGGCTGACCGCCGCGTGCTCGCGGCGCTTGCGCACGAGGATCTCGAACGTCCAGGTCATCCCCTTCTCGATCGCGCCGAAGCGGCGTTCGCCATCCTCGAGCACGAGGCGATGCATCAGGAAACGCTGCTCTACATGTGGCATCGTCTCCCGCTCGATCAGAAGCGCACACCGCAGGGCTACTCGCCGCGCATCCAGGGCGCGCCGCCCGCGCGCGAGTGGATCGACCTTCCGGCCGGCCGTGCGACGTTGGGCGTCGATCCTGGCGCCGCGGCGTTTGCGTGGGACAACGAACGGCCGGCGCGCACGGTCACCGTGCCGGCGTTCGCGATCGAGCGACACAACGTCACGAACGCGGACTTCCTCGAGTTCGTCGACGCTGGCGGGTACGCGGAGCCCGCCTGGTGGCGGCCCGAGGATTGGGCGTGGCTCGCCACCGACAACGTTCGCCATCCCCTGTTCTGGGAACGGCACGACGGGCAGTGGTTCTGGCGCGGCATGTTCGATCTGATTCCGCTGCCGGCCTCCTGGCCGGTCTACGTCAGTTGGGCGGAGGCCGCGGCGTTCTGCCGCTGGCGCGGCATGCGACTGCCATCCGAATCCGAATTCCAGCGCGCCGCGTACGGCACGTCGACGGCATCGGCGCGACCCCACCCGTGGGGAGACGCCCCGCCCACCGCCGAGCACGGCATCTTCGACTTTTCCGCGTGGGATCCGCATCCGGCCGGATCGCATCCCGCCGGACGCAGCGCGTGGGGCGTCGACGATCTCGTCGGCAATGGCTGGGAGTGGACCGGCAGCGTCTTCGAGCCGTTCCCGGGATTCGTCCCGATTCCGTCGTATCCCGAGTACTCGGCGGATTTCTTCGACGGCGAGCACTTCGTCATGAAGGGCGCGTCGCCGGCGACGGCGCGCGAGCTGCTGCGGCCGACGTTCCGTAACTGGTTTCGCGCGCGCTACCCATACGTCTACGCGACCTTTCGTGGCGTGAAAGATCGCGAGCGCTAGCGTGGTGCGGGCCGCCAGCGCCGCCGTGTCTCTCCGCGCGTCCGATCCGGAGCGATCCGCGAGTCGATTCGCGGCGGATGTGGCGTTCTACCTGAACCAGACGCCCCGCCAGCTTCCGTCGCGCTATCTCTACGACGCGCTCGGCTCGTCGCTCTTCGACGCCATCTGCCACCTGCCCTGGTACCGGATCACCCGCGCGGAGACCGGCATGCTCGCGCGCCATGGGAGCGACATCCTCGCCGCCGTCCACCCGCTGGCGCGCATCGTCGAGCTGGGCTCGGGTAACGGAGAGAAGCTGGCGGTCCTGCTCGAAACGCGGCGGCGAACCCGAACGCCGCTCCAGGTGCATCTCGTCGATCTCTCGCGTGCGGCGCTCGAGACCGCGGCACATGCAGTGGGCGCCTTCCCCGGCGTGACGGTCGTCGCGCACCACGCGACGTACGAGGACGGACTCGACGCCGCCGTGCGCTCCGCGCAGACGGGCAGTCAGGGCGCAGGCTCACCGAAGCGCGTCGCGCGAAGGCGGACCCTGGCGCTGTTCCTCGGATCGAACATCGGCAACTTCGATCCGCCCGCGGCGGAGGCCCTGCTGCGGCAAGTCGCGGCCTCGCTCGCGCCTGCCGATGCGTTTCTCCTCGGCGCGGACCTGGTCAAGCCGGAGCGCGATCTGCTGCTGGCCTATGACGATCCGCTCGGGGTGACCGCCGCCTTCAACATGAACCTGCTCGTTCGCATCAATCGCGAGCTCGGCGCGGATTTCGACATCGGCAGCTTCCGGCATCGGGCGGTGTGGAACGCGGCACGATCGCGCGTCGAAATGCACCTTGTGAGCCTGCGGCCGCAGCGCGTTCGCGTCCCGGCCGCCGGCGTCGATCTCACGCTCCGCGCGGGCGAGACCATCTGGACGGAAAGCTCGTACAAGTACCGCGCGCCCGAAGTCCTCCGCACGCTCGAACGCTGCGGGTTCCGTCGCCGCGTGCAGTGGGTGGACGACGACGCGAGGTTCGCGGTCACGCTGGTGGACAGGGCTTGAAGAAACTTAGAACTGAGATCGATCCCTCAATCGATCGATTCTTTTAGCGGGTTTTCAGGAATTCGCTCGCCACCACTTTCGGATCCTTGCGATCGACGTCGACGGCGCGGTTCATCGCGCGCATGTCGCGTTCCGAGATCCGGCCGGCCAGCCGTTTGAGCGCGCGGCCGATTTCGTCGTGTTGCAGAAGGGCGGCGGTCCGGACGACGGGCACGGCGTCGTACGGCGGAAAGTAGCGGAGTGTGTCGTCGAGTCTGGCCAGATCGAGCGCGTCGATGAGCGCGCTCGTCGCATCGCCCGCGATCACGTCGACTTGCTGCGACGCGAGCGCCTTGTAGATCAGCGACAAGTCCATCGCGCGCGGCGGAGACGCGAACGTCAGTCCGTACGTCTTCACCAACCCCGGATAGCCGTCGGCGCGCTGCAGGAATTCGTACCCGAATCCTGGCGTCCAGCCGGCCGCGACGCGGCGCAGATCCTCAATTGAGTGCAGGTTGTGTGCCCGCGCGTCGGCGCCGCGAACCAGGATGGCGAACGTGTTGTCGAAGCCCAGACGCTCGCCGGCCGTGAGGCCCGCGGCCGCGTAGCGCTGCCGGGCCAGATGGAGCGCCTCGACCGGATCGTGCGGCACCGTCTCGTGGAAGACCGCGGTGACGGCAGTACCCGTGTACTCGACGTACAGGTCGATGTCTCCGGATCGGACCGCGCGGTCGCAAATAAACGTGCCGCCGAGGTTGAGTTTCCGGTTCACCGCCACGCCTTCGCGCTCGAGCGCCTGGGCGAGGACCTCGCCGAGGATGATCTGTTCGGTGAAGTTTTTCGAGCCGACAGTCACGACCGTCCGGCGGCCCTGCGCGACTGCGGGCCAGATGAGCGCGACGGCCAGGACGAGCGCGGTCGCGCCGAGCCCGGCCATCACGCCGGCTCGAGGCCGGCCGGAACGAAGCAGTCGTTCGAGGCCCGCGAGCCCGCCATCGACGATCAGCGCGAGCACGGCCGCCGGCACCGCCCCCGCCAGAATCATCGTCGTATCGACCATCGACAAACCGCGGAAGATGTACTCGCCAAGGCCGCCGGCGCCGATCGCCGCGGCGATCGTCGCGGTCCCGACGCCGACGACGGCCGCGACACGTACGCCGGCAACAATCGACGGCAACGCAAGCGGCAGCTCGACCATGAGCAGGAGTTGTCGCGGCGTCATGCCCATCGCCACGCCCGCTTCGAGGACGGCACGATCGAGACTCCGGAGGCCGGCGACGGTCGTCCGGACCACCGGCAAGAGCGCGTAGAGCGTGAGCGTGACGAGCGCGGTCCGGGGCCCGACACCTCCGATGAACGGGAGCGGCAGCAGGAAGCCGAACAGCGCGAGACTGGGAATCGTCTGGGCGACGTTGGCGAGCGCAAGCAGCGGGCGCCCGATCGCCGGGCGCCGCGCCGCCAGAATGCCCGCGGGCAGGCCGAGCGCCGTGGCCACGCTCGTCGAGAACACGACGAGTACAAGATGTTGCCGGACGAGCTGCATCAGCTCGCCGGCATGGCTGTGCCAGAACTGGAGCAGTGCCGTCACGGCCGGCGCGACTCCTCCGCCGCGCCTGACGGTGCAGCCGCGCGTCCATTCGGCAAGGCCCATACGGTTTCCAGGAATCTGCGCACGCGCGGATCCTGCGACGAGGCCACCGCGGCCGGAGTGTCACAGATCGCGAGCTCGCCGGCCTCGAGCACGCCAATGCGCGTGGCCAGCGCGAACGCCTCGGCAAGATCGTGCGTCACGAGCACGACGGTCGTGCCGAGCTCCCGGCGGATGCGCGTGAACTCCCGCCGAATCTCGACGCGCGTGACCGGATCGAGCGCGCCGAACGGCTCGTCCATCAGCAGGATCGGCGGATCGACCGCGAGCGCGCGCGCGACACCCACGCGCTGGCGCTGACCGCCGGACAGCTCGTGCGGCCGCCGCGACGCGTAGCTGTCGGCGGGCAGACCGACGAGATCGAGGAGCGTCCGGACGCGCTCACGCGTGCGGTGGGCCTCCCAGCGCTCGAGTCTCGGAACGAGACCGACATTTTCCCCGACGGTCATGTGCGGGAACAGGCCGACGTCCTGAAGCACGTAGCCGATTCGGCGCCGAAGCGGAATGCCCGGCCAGTCGTGCGTGTCGCGGCCTTCCACTTCCACGCGGCCGGACTGCGGCAGCAGCAGCCGGTTGACGAGCTTGAGGATCGTGCTCTTCCCTGCCCCGCTTCGTCCGACGAGTGCGAGAACTTCGCCGGGCGGGACCTCGAACGTGACGTCCTGAAGGACGGGCGGCCGGCCAGGGTAGGCGAAACTGACGCGATCGAACCGGACGATGGCGTGCGGCACCGCAGTCATGATCCCTGGGCGCACGTTAACACTTGTGGCACGATTCGCGGATGGCCACTCCAGCGGTTCGCAAGCTCGAAAAGTACGTGCCGCTCACGAAGGACGAGTTTCGGCAGCGCTTCATGCAGCGCTTCTACGATCCGGCGTTCGATGGCGTCCGCGACGAGCTCGAGCGCGTCCTCGAGAAAGCGTGGGACGGCTACGAGCAGTACCGCAAGTCTCCGCGGACGCGTCCCGCCGGCGAAGGCTTTGCCGATCCCGCGTATCCGCTGCCGCTCGAGTGGCTGGCGACGCGGGACCGCATTCGCGAAGCCGAAGCGCGCTATCGCGACCCGCAGTCGGCGTCGCGCGTGCTGCTGATCAACGGATCCACTCGAAGCGAGCACACCTGCCCGGGCGAGATTTCGAAGACGAGGCGGCTCGTCTACGCGGCGCGGGAGGTCATCACCGCGACCGCCGGCTTCGAAGTCGATTTCCTCGACATCAGCACGCTCGCCGACGAGCCGCACAAGGTCATTCATCCCTGCAAAGCGTGTGTCTCCACCGCCATGCCGCTCTGTCACTGGCCGTGCTCCTGCTATCCCAACCATGCACTCGGCCAGACCAACGACTGGATGGCCGAGCTCTACCCGCGCTGGATCGCGGCGCATGGCGTGATGATTCTCTGCCCGGTGCACTGGTATCAGGCGCCGGCCAGCCTGAAGCTGATGATCGATCGTCTCGTCTGCGCTGACGGCGGCAATCCCGATCCGACCACGACTCACATCAAGGACCCGGCCATGGCCAAAGCGGTCGAGCTGGCGGGCTGGGACTACCCCAAACACCTCGCCGGCCGCGCGTTCGCGGTCGTCGCGCACGCCGACGCCGCCGGTCCCGAGAACTTGCGGCGCATGCTGGCCGACTGGCTCTCCGACATCGGGCTCATCCAGGCGGGTCCCACCGGCGTGCACGACACCTTCATCGGCTACTACGAGCCGTATGCGACGAGCCACGCCGATCTCGACGCCGATCCCGATGTGTTCGAGGAGGTCCGCAACGCCGCGCGCAGTCTGACGGAGATGATCCGGATGATTCGCACAGGCGAGTACAAAGCACCGGACCGGGACCTCAAGGAACCCAGGCAGAAATAAGGGCAAAGGGCAGAGGGCAAAGGGCAAAGGAGAGGAGACAGGCAATAGGTCGAAGGCACTGTTGCCCCGGTCCGATCAACCTTTCAGCTTTTCCCTTTCCCCTCTCCTTTGCCCTCTGCCCTTTGCCCTTCCTTATCGATTGAACGACTCCGCACGCGACGACGCCGACAGCTTGATCAAGAAGCGGCCGGGATCGGCCCAGAAAGCTGTCCGCAGCTCTTCGAGCGTGAGCGCGCCGCCGTAGCTCACCGCCGAGCAGACGTGTTTGATCATGTTCTGAATGACCGAACGCGCCGACCCGCGCGCGGGCACGCTCACTTCGAGGCCCTCCGCGCCGATCGCCTCGAGCTCGCGCGGATCGGCGTCTTCGAGGTCGAGCCGGTCGCGAACCGCCCCGATCGACGCCATCCCGCGAAAGACTTTGAACGGCACCTGCACGATCTTCTGAGACTCCGGCATCAGCACGGGTTTGAGCACCACGTCGCCCGGCGTCTCCTGGGTGCCCGCAAGCGCGCTGCCAAGCATGACCGTCGCGCCGCCGCAGAGGAGGGCGAGGACGATGCTCCCGTCGCGACGGACGCCGCCGTCGGCAATGAGCGGCACCCGGTCGCCGGCCGCTAGGCGGCATTCGACGAGCGCGGAGAGCTGCGGCACCCCGAAGTTCGTGGTCATCCGCGTGGTGCAGCCGCCGCCGGGGCCAATGCCGACCTTGATGCCGTTGACGCCCCGGTCGACCAGGAACCGGGCGCCCTCCGCCGTGCCGACGTTGCCCGCGATGAGCTCGACCGTGCCGCACGTCTTTCGCACCTGCTCGATGGCGCGCTCCATGACGACCGAATGCCCGTGAGCGATGTCGATGACGATGAGATCCGCGCCTGCGCGCGTGAGCTCGACCGCGCGCTCGAGATAGTCGCCCGTCGCGCCGATCGCCGCCCCGACGCGAAGCCGCCCGTGGTCGTCCCGCGTCGCGAACGGCTGCTGTCGATGCGTGACCAGATCTCGAGAGGTGATCAGCCCGAGAAGGGTGCGATTCGGTGTGACGAGCGGCAGCTTCTTGATTTTTTTCTCCGCCATCACGCGCTCGGCGGCTTCGAGCGAGATGGTGCCAGTATACGCGACGAGTCGATCGAAGGGCGTCATGCGCTCGGCCACGGTGACGCCGCCATCGATGAATCGCACATCGCGGCGCGTGAGCAGACCCACGAGCCGCTGCGCGGCCTCCACGACGGCCAGCGTGCCGACGCCCGTGTGGTCCATGACGCGCAGCGCCTCGGCAATCGTGCGATCGGGGCCGATCGTGTGCGGGTCGGCGATGACGCCGTGCTGCGTCCGCTTGACGGCCGACACCTCCGTCACTTGCGGCTCGATGTCGCCCGAGCGGAACCCGCGATCGATGAAGCCGATCCCACCTTCTTCGGCCAGCACCGTGGCCATGGCGGCGCGCGTCACCGTGTCCATGTTCGCGGAGACCAGCGGCCGCCGAAGCGTGATGCGCTCCGACACGCGCGACGTCAGATCGATCGCGGCCGGATCGCGCTTCGCCAGCACGCCTCGCTGCGGCGTGAGCAGGAAGTCGTCGAAGGTGCAGCCGCGCACGAGATCGAGCAAATTCATGCCGACCATCTTGCGGGCGCGGTCCCACCCGGTCAAGCCGCGACGCACCGGTCGTGGAACGTCCTTTGCAACGATCCGCAGGGGGTGGTATGGCCAGAGCTGAGGGAGGCCACCGATGAGTTTTCGCAAACGGGTCGTCGTCGTGACGGGCGGGACCGCCGGCATTGGGCGGGCGACGGTGCAAGCATTCGCTCGTGCGGGCGCGTCGGTCGCGATTCTGGCGCGCGATCCCGGCCGGCTCGACGCCACGGCGCGGGAGGTGCGCGAGCTCGGCGGACGGGCGCTCGCCCTCGAGGTGGACGTCGCCGACTCGGGCGCCGTTGAATCCGCGGCGGCGCGCATTGAGACCGAGCTCGGTCCGATCGACATCTGGGTCAACAACGCGATGGCGTCGGTCTTCGCGCCGGTCACCGAGCTCAGCGCCGGCGAAATCCGGCGCGTCACCGAGGTCACATACCTCGGCGCGGTGCACGGCACGCAGGCGGCGCTCCGGCGTATGGTCGCGCGCAATCGAGGGACCATCGTCCAGATCGGATCGACCCTGGCGTTTCGCGCCATCCCGCTTCAGGCGCCCTACTGCGCGGCGAAGCACGCCATCAAAGCGTTCAGCGAGTCGCTGCGCATCGAGCTTCGGCACGCGCGCTCGCGGGTCCGGATTACGCAGGTGCACCTGCCGGCCGTGAATACGCCGCAGTTCGACTGGACTCGAAGCAAGCTCGCCGGCCGGCCGCGGCCGCTCCCGCCGATATTTCAACCGGAGATCGCCGCGCGGGCGATTCTCTACGCGGCCCACTACGCGCCCCGCGGGCTGAAGGTAGGCATGCCAGTGTCGTTGATCTGGCTGAACACGCTCCTGCCGGGCGCGAGCGATCGCCACCTGGCGCGCGCGGCCTACACCCGTCAGCAGGAGCGCGCCGGTGCCGATCGGCCGCGCGCCGACAACCTCTATCGACCCGTCGACTGGAACGTGGGCGCACACGGCCGGTTCGACGACGAGGCGGCGGAGCGCAGCCGCGCGCTGGACGTGCGGCTTTCGGCCCGCTCGTGGGCGACGACCGCCGTCGCCGCCGCGAGCGTCATCGGCGCGGCCGTCATCCTGAAGCGCCTCGGCGATGCCGTGGCGCCGTAAACGGTGAAACCGGGCCACTTACTTTACAATTCAAAGGATGGAGCCGGTTCCCGCCAGCCCGGTCGCCCGGAAGATCAACCGCGAAGCCGTCGTGCTGCTTGGGTGGGGGCGCGCGGTCCTGCTGCAGCTCGCGCACCCCCTCGTCGCCGCCGGCGTGAGCGACTACAGCAGGTTCCGGCGCGGTACACGCGGCTATCTCCGGCGAGTGAGGAGCACCGTCGGCGCGATGATCGAGCTGACGTTCGGCACGCCGGACGAGGCCCAGCGCATCGTACGCCGGATCAACGGCATTCACGATCAGGTGCACGGGCAGCTCGATCGCGCCGTCGGGATCTTTCCGGCAGGAACCCCCTATTCCGCGCGCGATCCTCGACTGCTCTGCTGGGTACACGCGACGCTGATCGAGTCGATGGTCGTGTCGTACGAGCTCTTCGTCGATCCCCTGTCCCCGGAGGAGAAGGATCGCTACGCGGTCGATGCGACGTGGCTGGCTCGGGAACTGGGCGTCGAGGCCGACCTGCTGCCGCGAGACTATCGCGGGATAGAAACACACCTGCGGTCGCGCTACGACAGCGGTGAGATCGCAGTCGGAGACAACGCGCGCGTCCTCGCCGGGGCGCTGCTCTCGCCGCCGCTCGGACCGGCGGCCGCGCCGCTGTTTCGCGTGACTCGGCTCATCACGATCGGCCTCCTGCCCGCGCACGTGCGCGAGGCATATGGGTTCACCTGGAACGCGCAGCGCGAGCGTTCGTTCCGGCGGGCGGTCGCGTTCATCCGCCGGACCCGCCGGCTCCTGCCCGCGATCTTTCGCGAGTGGCCCGCGGCGAGGCTGGCCGCCTGATCCTCGTGCTGCCAGCCTCCTTGCCCGTCACGACCTGACGCGGCCGATCATGTTCTGGGCGTTTGTCGCAATCGTCGTCCTGCTGGTGGCGGTGGGCACGAGCTACCAGCTGACCCAGACGATGGCCGACGCACAGCGATTTCCGCCTCCGGGCAAGCTCGTCCAGATCGCGCCCGGCCGGCGCCTGCATCTCGACTGCCGCGGCGCGGGGACGCCGACCGTGATCCTCGAAGCCGGCATTGCGGCCTCGTCGCTCAGCTGGTCGCGCGTGCAGCCGCGCGTGGCCGAATTCGCGCGCGTCTGCAGCTACGACCGCGCCGGACTCGCGTGGAGCGACCCGTCGGACCCGCCGTTCACGGCGACGCGCATGGCGCATCAACTGCACGCGCTGCTCGGTGCCGCCTCACTCCCGCCGAAGTACGTCCTGGTCGGCCACTCGTTTGGCGGCTTCGTCGTGCTCGCGTACGCCAGCCTGTTTCGGCAGGAGGTCGCCGGCCTCGTGCTGGTCGATCCGATCTATCCGTCCGAGTGGCTGGCGATGACGTCTCAGCAGCGCTTCCGCCTTCGCGGCGGCGTGTTCCTCTCGCGCGTCGGAGGGGTCCTCGCGCGCACCGGGGCCATCCGGGCGTGCCTCAATCTACTCGCCCGGGGTTCGACAGGCGTGCCGCAAAGGGTCGCGAAGCTGTTCGGATCCGAGGCCGCGGCGTTCCTCAGCCGAATGGTCGGCGAGGTCCAGAAGCTGCCGCCAGAGGTCTGGCCGGCGGTGCGCGCGCACTGGTCGCAGCCCAAGTGCTTCGTCTCGATGGCCGGTCACCTCGGGTCGCTCACGAAAAGCGCGGCGGAGCTGTCGGCCAGGCTCGGTCCGCTCGGCGATCTCCCGATGCTCGTGATCTCGGCGGAATCGCAGCCGGTCGCCTGCAAAGCCGAGCACGCGCATATCGCCTCGTTGTCCTCGCGCGGACAGCATGTCGTCGCCCGCGGCACCGGGCACTGGGTGCACCTCGACGATGCGGCGCTGGTCGTGGAGGCGATCCGCCACGTGATCAAACAGACGCCGGCGTAACGCGCGTCACTCGGATCGCAGGACGACGAGCGGGTCGGCGCGGGCGGCCCGGCGTGCGGGCGCCCACAAGGCGAGCGCGGCCGCCACCAGCAGGACCAAGGCACCCGTGAAGTAGACGATCGGATCGGCTGGCGCGGTCTCGAAGAGGAGACTGCCGATCGCGCGGCCGAGGGCGAGGGCCAGCACGACGCCGACGACGAGACCGATGGCGACCGTGCGCATGCCACCAGCAAATACGAGCCGCGCCAGACCGCGCGGAGTGGCGCCGAGCGCGGTCCTGACGCCAAACTCCCGTATCCGCTGCGCCGTCACGGTGCCGACCACCCCGTACACACCCATCGCCGCGAGCAGCAACGCCAGCCCGCCGAACGCGAAGGTCAACGTGGACAGAAAGCGGAGATCGCCGTACGCGTTCGCCAGGTGTTCTTCCATGGTCGCGACACCCGCCATCGGG
Source organism: Vicinamibacterales bacterium (assembly GCA_035633215.1). Classification (GTDB taxonomy): domain Bacteria; phylum Acidobacteriota; class Vicinamibacteria; order Vicinamibacterales; family SCN-69-37; genus DASQFI01. The sequence continues at coordinate 194,920 of DASQFI010000059.1, forward strand.
TAGACGAAAGGCAGCAGGCAAAAGGCAGAAGTGGAGGCGGCTCATGACCGGACCGGCAGGAGCTTGCGGGATCGCGCGTAGTCGATCACGCGCGAAAGCCGGCGAAGATGATCCTGAAGCGCGGCCCGGCCGGCCGGCAGCAGGCGGTACGATCGGCCGCGCCGCGCGTCGTGGCGCTCCGTTGACCGCGCGCCGGCAATCAGTCCGGCGCGCTCCAGCCGCTGGATCGCCTGGTACAGCGTCCCGGATCCGAGCGACAGCTCCCCTGCCGTCCGCGCTTCGATGTCGAGCTTGATGCCATAGCCGTGCTGCGGTCCCTCCGCCAGCGACAGCAGGACCTCGAAGGCGATCGGCGTGAGATCGGCGACCGCGTGGCGCGCGTCAGCGGACATCGGCCGGAAGATATGTCGCCAATTGACATGTTGTCAAATGACATGTTGACGGGAAGCAAGCCGTAAAGCCTTAGGCTTTTTCCGGTATGCATCGTGCATCCAGTCGCGCGCAGAAATGAGCAACGAAGTACGCCTCCGCACCCCCATCGTCGACGTCGTGGTCGTCGGCGGCACCAATACCGATTTCGTCGCGAAAGCGAGCCGGCTGCCCCGGCCAGGAGAAACGTTTTCAGGTGAAGCGTTTCTGGAAGTTCCCGGCGGCAAAGGGGCGAATCAAGCCGTCGCCGTGGCGCGCCTGGGCTGCCGGTCCGTGCTCGTCTCGGCCGTCGGCAACGACCGCCGCGGCCGCACGCTGGTGGGCCAGCTCGATCGCGAAAGTGTCCGCACGACATACGTGATTGAAAAGGCGCGCGCCGAGACCGGCGCCGCCGTCATCCACGTGGACAAGTCGGGCGACCACCAGCTTCTGACCGTCCTCGGCGCGAACCGACTGCTGACGGACATGGATGTCGAACGGGCGTGCGGGCGCATCGAGCGCGCGCGCGTCGTCCTCGCGCAGCTCGAAGTGCCGGCGTCGGCCGTCGCGGTGGCGTTCACGTGGGCGCGCGCGCACGGCGCGAAGACCGTTCTCGATCCGGCGCCAGCCGTCTCACTGCAGAACAGCCTGCTGTCACTCGTTGACGTCGTCACGCCCAATTCGGAAGATGCGAAAGCGCTGACCGGGCTGACCGTGAGAGATCGTGGTTCGGCGCGGCGCGCGGCGCAGGTGTTGCTCGAGCGAGGCGTCGGCGCGGTCGCCATTCAGGCCGGCGCCGAAGGCCACCTGGTGATCTGGAAGGACGGCGAGCACTTCCTGCCGAGAATCGCCGTCGAGAGCGTCGATGTGACCGGTGCCGGCGATGCGTTCGCCGGCGCGCTGGCGGCGTCGCTCGCGCGGGATCGGTCGCTCGTCGAGGCGGCGACGTTCGCGCAGGCCGCCGCGGCGCTGGCCACGAAGAAGTTCGGCGCCCAGGCCGGTTTCCCGCGGGAACCCGAGGTCCGCGAGTTCCTGAGCCAGTCGTCGGGCGCCGAGCTCCAGAAGACGTAAACGACGTTATCGCAGGGCTTTGACTCTCGCCCTGATCGTCGCCCATAGCGCCTTCATACGCTGTTGGTCGCGCCAGACCGCTTTGGCCGCGTCGGCTTCGACTTGCGACGTCAGTTGATCGAGTTGATCCAGGGCCGCACGCCGCTCGGCGCCCTGCGCCTTGTCGGCCCGATCGATCGCTCCGGAGAGGGCCGACGCCCGCTCCGGCGTCAGCGCTTTGCTGCGCGCGAGTTGATCGATGTACGCGCGCGCCACCACGAAGCTCACCGGCCAGGTGAGCCGTGACTGGTGCTGGGCGTTGAATTCGTCGAGGCGCACGAGCGCCGCCGCGTCGATTTCGTTCTGGGAGAGCAACTCGCCCGGCGTCAGCCTGAAGATGTCGAGGCCGCGGCCGATCTCCGAACCGTAGATGAATCCGTTGAACCAGTACGTGGACCAGAAGCCCGCGACCAGGAGCTTGCTCCCGTCGATCGGGCCGCGATCGAAGTAGGCGATTTCGACCGGCTTGGAGGAATCGGTGAAATCGAACACGGTGACGCCGCCCTGGTACCACCCCTGCACCATGATGTCGCGCCCCGGGACGGGAATGATCGATCCGTTGTGCGCGACGCAGTTCTCCTGCTCGGTCTGCGGCGCCGGCAGTTTGTAGTACCCGCCGAACCGCATCCTCTTGTTGTCGATGTCGAAGATCGCGTTGGCGCCCCAGGTCGGATGATCGGTCGTCCGGCATCGCGGCAGCGTGCCGCCGCCCCACTCGTCCGTGAAGATGACCTTCGTGCCGTCGTTGTTGAACGTCGCCGAGTGCCAGTACGCGAAATTCGGATCGGACACGTAGTCGAGCCGGACCGGATTCACCGGATCGGAAATGTCGAGCAGGATGCCATTGCCGGAGCACGCGCCGGCCGCGAGGCCCAGCTCCGGAAACACGGTGACGTCGTGGCACTGGTTGGTGGTCGACGAGCGCTGCGTGCCGCGCCCGTGATCGCCGCCGGGCCAGAGCCCCGCGATCGCACCGGTCTTCGGATCGGCGAAAATGCGCGGCCGGTTCACGATGCGCGCCTTCTCCGGCGCGTTCAGCGGCACCTGGATCACGTCGATGCTGAAGAGCGCCGTGTTCGGATCCTCTTCCGGCCCCAGTCCGGAACAGCCGGCCAGCTCCGCCGCGGAGCGCGCGGGGCTCGTGCCCGATCCGTAGATGTAGATGTTGGATCGATCCTTCGGATCGACGACGAGCGTGTGCGTGTGCGAGCCGCGGCAGGTCTGCACCGCGGCGATCTGTCGCGGCTTCTCGAGATTGCTGATGTCGAAGATCCGGACGCCACGGAACCGCTCCGCGCTCACCGCGGGCTCGACGCCCTGCGTGCCACAGTCCACGCGCCCGCGCGGCTGCTCGACCGACATGAACAGCAGGTTGCGGTAGACCGACAGATCGCCCTGCCCGCCTGGACACGGGACGGACAGGCGCAGCTGCGGCTTCCGCGGATCCTCGATGTTGTAGAAGTTGAATCCGTGGAAGTTGCCGAGAAACATGTGCGGGCCCTTGAACGCCAGATCGGAATTCGCGAAGTTCAAGCTGAACTGCCCCGTCGGATCGTTGAACCCTTCCGGTTTCCCGAGATGTCCGACCAGCTCCATGTTGCGCGCCGCGACGCCCGCGTCGTCGATGCCGGGCTTGAGATCGACGCGCGGATCCGGAGGCGCGGCGGGCGTCGCCGGCGGCTGCTGCGACGGGGGTTGCTGCGCGCCGATGCCCGCGCACAGCGTGGCGATCAGCACGCTCGCGCAGAGCCCAATCACCTTGCGACGGTTCCTGACCTGAGTCGATGCCATGAATGGGACCTCGATGAATGCGTACAATTCGTGTCCGGTCTAGCGCCACGCCGCGAGCATGGCGCGCATGCGTTCGATTTCCATGCTCTGGTCCGCCTCGACGTCCGAGACAAACGCGAAGATGTCCGAGTCCTGCGCGGCGCCGGACTCGGAAAGCAGCGTCCTGACCATGACGAGCGCGCCCTCGTGGTGCTTGATCATCAGCTCGAGGAACAGCCGGTCGAACGCCGCGCCCTTCGCCTCCGCCAGGCGGGTCATCTCCTCGGGGGTCAGCATCCCCGGCATCAGCGTCGCGCCCGCCGCATGATGCGCGTGAACGCCCGGGGCCTCGAGGCCCCGGGCCTCGAGCCACCGCTGCATCATCCGGATTTCGTCGGTCTGCGACACGTCGATCCGCCTGGCGAGGAGCTTCATGGGCTCCTGGGCCGTCCGCGACGGCAGGAGCGCCGTCATTTCGAGCGCCTGGGCATGATGGCCGATCATGCCCTGCATGAACTTTACGTCGGCTGTCGTGTATTTGATGGTCGCTGGCCGGTCGGCGCCTCCGACCCGGCTCGGCTCGCCTGGCGCCCCCGGCTGCACGACACGCGGCCCAGGCGCGGCGGACCGGGACGCGCACGACACGCCGAAGACGGCCGTCACGATCACGACGGCGATGCGGTGCCCCACTCTCTCAAAAGAATACATGCTGGCTTGTCCGGCCCGGAACACAATAGGGTCAACCGATTGGAGGTTGTTATGAAGCGCGTGTTTGCCGTGTTCGTTGTTAGCCTCGCAATCCTCGCATTGCCTGCGTTCGCCTTGGCCGAACAGGCTCAGAAGCCGGCAGCGAAAACCCTCACCGTCGCCGGAAACGTCACCAAGGTTGCCCCGGCCTCGCTGACCGTCAAGGGCAAGACCGAAGAATGGACGTTCACGATCGACAAGGAGTCGTCCGTGACGGCGAAAGGCGCGACGACGAAAACGCTGGAGCTCAAGGCCGAAGGCAAGGGCACGAAGCTGACCGACTTCGTGAAGGTTGGCGATGCCGTCACGGTGAACTATCACGAGGTGGGCGCCGCGAAGCACGCCTCGAACGTCCGCGTCACGGCTGCCGTGAAGTAGCCAGCTCGCGGTAGCGGCACAGAGCGCTCGCGAGTCGCATGTGCGCAGGCGTCCTGCATTCTGGTTCGAACAGCCGCGGGCTGGCGACCAGAATGCAGGCGCACCTCGCACGAGACGTCGCGACGTTCAGCCGATTCAAACTGTAGAGGAACGCCAGCCCTCGCGGCGCATCTTCCGGACGCGACGTCGCCATCGAGTAGACGACGACAGGCGCCTCCTGCCCCTGAAATTTGTCGACGGTCCCGACCGCCACGCCGTGGGTCTCGAGCGCCTCACCCAGCCTGGTCACCTGGGCGTTGTACGGCGCGACGATGAGCACGTCCGCACGCGTGAGATGGCGCACCTGACGGTGTCTATCGGTCCAGCGTGACGCCTGATCGAGAAGGGCGGTGACGAGATCCTTGATTCGCTCAATCTCCTGCACGGAATGGGTCTGGTTGCCTTCGTGCGTCACCTCGACCACCCAGAGCCCGGCGCCGCAGAAGTCCGGCTCGCAACCCAGCACCTGATGCTGGAGATCCAGCCGCGGATTCAGTTTGCCCTCGTAGAACGCTTCCGACGTGAACCGGCAAATCGCGGGGGCCAGCCGCCATGTCTCCGGGAGAAAGATGCCCTGTTCCGGCGGCATGACGCGCGCGCCGCCGAGGACGTGCTCGAGCGCCGAGACGTCCACGCCGTCGGGATGACTGCCCTTCCTCGGCTGATCGAGCTGCTGCGGATCGCCCAGCAGGACGAGGCTCTTCGCCGCGCGCGAGGCGGCAAGGACGTTGGCGAGCGACATCTGCCCGGCCTCGTCGACGATCAGAACGTCGACCGCGCCAACGGCCGCCGGGCTGGCCCACAGCCACGCGGTCCCACCCAGCACGGCCGGACCCGACGCGAGCGCCTCGAGCGCTTTCTTGTTGTCGGCGAACGCCTCGATCGATGGATCCTCGTCCTTGGCCTCGCCCCATTTCTGAAACAGCCGGATGTCAATGCCCTCGTCCGTGGCCGCCCGCCGAACCGCTTCGAGCAGGTTGCGGATGACCTTGTGACTGTTCGCCGTCACGCCGACGCGAAGTCGATCGCGTTGAACGAGGTCACAGATCATCCGTGCGCCGGTGTACGTCTTGCCGGATCCCGGCGGGCCTTGCACCGCCAGCACCGAACGATCGAGGACTCGGGCCGCCCGAACGGCGAAGTCCACCGCAGACTCGCCCGCCGCCTGCTCGAACGGAGCGTCGGTCAAGCGAGGCGGACGCCGGAACAGCAACTCGCGCCCACACGAGCGCGCGCCCTCACCGCCGCCGTTGACCATGACCTCCTCGGCAAGCGCGAAGAGCGAACGCTGCAGGACGTCGGTGTTGAAATGCGTGAACGAGAACACGGACGTCGGGTGTACCGACACCATTTCTCTGCCCTTCTTGACGTCCATCGTCCGCGCGATGCGGTCGAGGGCGACGATCGTGCCGAAGTCGCGCTCGTCTTTCAGCGTCAGGCCGTCGTCGTCGTCGAGATCCAGTTCCTGCTCCGGATACGTGTAACGATCAATCACGGAACCGGTGGGTTGCCTCGTCTTCTTGTTCAACACGTCGCCGACGCGTCGATCGAAGACCATCCCGGCGACGGCTTTCGGCTCGTCGCGCAACTCCTCCTCGGCCAGATCGCGAAGCCGGTAGTACTCCCACCACGACGCTTTGTTCTCGCGCCGATGAAAATCCACGAGATACGCAAGCACCCATCGTTCCTGTTCGTCTGGTGAGCGATTGGCCGCGGGGAGATCGATGACGAGACGCTGGCGAAGCTCTTCCGCCCGCTGTTCGAGCTCGGTAACAGTCTCGGGCACCTCGCTCGCCGCCATCTGTGGGCGCGGCACGAGCGTTCCCCTCCGCTCCAGCCCGGTTCGAAGGCTCTCCAGCCACTCGCGCAACTCATGGGTGGAGCGGCAATCGTCGCGGTTGTACTCTTCGACGGCCTGGCGCATGACTGGAGTAATCACGCCTGGCGCGTTGACCTCGAGCGCGCGCTCGATGCCGCGGCGGCTGGCGTCCGCCTTTTCGAGCGCGATCTGGCGCTCAAACTCGTAGAAGTCTTCCAGCCGTTTGATCGAATAGCTTTCGACCCCGGCGCGCAGCGCGCGCCGGATGACGGCGAGCAGGTCGACGAACCGTTCCTCGCGTAGCAGTCGATCGAGATCCGGACCCCGCACGGCGTACCGGCCCATGAGCCGCTTCAGCGCGGCGGGCTCGTACGCGCCGAAGTGATACACATGTGCGCCAGGGTGAGCCGTCATGGCGCTCTGGATTGCCGAGATGACCGCTTCGAACGCCTCGCGCTCTTCGTCGTCGGTGTGCGCCCACCAGCGGTCGTACTCGAATCGACCGTCCGCCTCAAACTCAACGCGGCCGAGGCCGAAGAGGTACTCCCGGCCGCCCGGCTCGTCGGCGCCAGATGAGGGACGCGCGAACGGATCGCCCTCCAGATCGAGGAACAGATCGCCCGGCGAGGGCTCGGGCAACAGACTGAGCCCTTCCTTCTCCTTGACCTCGAGCAACTCGTAGACGGGCCGGTTCTCCGTGCGCTGCTGGAGTTGAAGACGCGCCTGCTCGCGCACCCGCTGGTAGGTCGCCGAGTGGCCGCGCGAGGGCACGAACGGCAGCGGCATCCCAGCCAGCTGCGCCAGCGTCGTGACGCCCTGGGCGCCGAGCTCGTCGCGCTGGAGCCGTGAGATGCCAGAGACGAACGACAGGTGATCGTCGTTCCGGCGCTGGCGGTCGCATTCCTGCCACCACCGGCACACCTGGCAGTGCTCGACCGGTTCAGGATAGGTGTCGGGAACCGCGCCGGTGAACGAGCGCAGGCGCGCCTTGATGAATCGGTAGTAAGCCGAGTAGTCCGATACGCGGTGCGTCTCGACGGCAAACGGCGTCGCGCCCGATCCGGACGCGGGCATGACGACGCAAAAGCGTTCCGGCGCCACGCCCTGGACGCCTTCAATGAGCTCGCTGTAGACGCACAACTGAAGGACCGTGCTCGCGCGCGTTTCGCGGGCGAGCTTGGTGTCGTGCGCTTCGTACGACCACGACCCGAGCCGGCTCGGCCCCTCGACGCGGCGGAGCACGTCCGCAAATCCGAACCACTCGTCGAGGGCCAGCGCCGGCTGGACGATGACGTCGACGCCCGCGCGCATCGCTTCAACGGTCTTCGCGATGCGATCCGGAAGGTCGCTCAGATCGACGACGTGCCATCCGCTATTGCGGAGCCACTGCACGTACTGGCGTTCGTGCTCCTCGCCGCGCTCGCGCAGAAGGTCGGCGATCGGATCGGTCCAGTGCGGTTCGGCGAGCCCGTCCATGACCACCCGGATATCGAGCGCGGTCTTGTGCCGGCACGCGAGAAAGTTCGCGAGATCCGTGGGCGCGAACGACAGGCGTCCGCCTTTGAATTGCATGACTCGAACAAGAGTACCGCACGGGCGTGACAGGGGTGGACACGGGAGAGGCTGGAGGCACTACCGCTCTCAAGCTACACTCGAAGATCAAAGGAGTCCGACGTGAAGCGTCCCGACAAGACCGAGCATCATCAGTACTACTCGACTTACATCGATCAAGTCCCTGACGGCGACATCCTGGCGATTCTGCGGACGAGCATCGACGAGACCGCGGGCCTGTTGAAGAACCAGCCGGCGTCAATTGGCGACCACCGCTACGCGCCGGGCAAGTGGACCGTCCGCGAAATCATCAACCATCTCGTCGACAGCGAGCGCACATTCGGGTTTCGGGCGTTCTGGTTCGCCCGCAAGGGCGCGGGCGAGCTGCCGTCGTTCGACCAGGAGCCGTTCGTCGCCGAGGCGCGCACGTCGGCGCGATCGCTCGACAGTCTGTTCGACGAATGGCGCACGGTCCGCGCGTCAAACCTGTCGCTGTTCGAGACGATTGACGAGGCGGCGTCGGGGAGCACGGGAATTGCGAGCGGCTATCGGTTCACCGTGCGCGCGTTTCCGTGGATCATCGCGGGCCACGAGCTTCACCATCGCAGGCAATTGAAGGATCGCTACCTGGCGCGCGCGTAAGCGGCGCTTTCGTGGCGACGCGCACTGAGATAGGATGCGGTGCGCAGATGGCATCCGATTGGCGGCAGTACCCCCACTCCGGCGTCGAATCCGTCCGCACGCCTCCCCACGGCACACCGACCGGCACTGAACGGCGGCGCGGGCCGCGCGTGCGCGTGCGCGGCCGGTTGCCCGCGTCCTTCACGACCGTCTCGATGCCGATCCTCATTCGCAACATCAGTCTCGGGGGGATGCTCATCGCCAGCTCCGAGCCGTTCCCCGTCGGGGCGACGCATCAACTTCGGATCGCGATGAATGAGGACGATTCCGACGTGCCGGTGCTGACCGCGCAGATCGTGTACTGCCAGTCCGAGTACCTGCCGGATGGCACCACGGCGTTTCTCACCGGGTTTATGTTTACGAGCCCTCAAGACGAACAGGCCCAACGGCGCGTGTTCGACCTGATCGAGAAGGCCACCTAAGACCTCGGGTTTCGTTTCTGGAGCAGGTTGCGAAGTGTAGGCCGGCCCTTCCGCCTTCGCTGAAGCTACGGCGGACCACTGTAGCCTTGGCGGAGGTGGTCAGGGCCGGCGCAGGCGGGGCTGAAGCCCCGCCCTACACGTAATTGTAAGAAACACGGCCGCCGCCAGACTAACTGGTCTGGAGGCACGCGTGATCGAAATCCGGCACCTGCACAAACGGTATGGCGTGGTCACGGCCGTCGACGACGCGTCGTTCGTCGCGGCCGACGGCGCCATCACGGGACTTCTGGGCGAGAACGGGGCGGGAAAGACCACCACCCTCCGGACCATCTGCGGATTGCTGACCCCGGACTCCGGGTCGATCCAGATCGATGGCGCCGAAAACGAACGCGACGCCGTCCGGCGGCGCATCGGCGCCCTGCTGACGCAGGGCGGGCTGTATTCCCGGCTGACCGCGCGCGAAAACATCACGTACTTCGGCGAGCTGCAGGGCCTGCCGAGGCACGACGTCGCACGCCGCGCGGACGAGTTGCTCGCAGCCTGGGACCTCGGCCGGATCGCCGATCGGCCCGCTGGAACATTCTCCCAGGGCGAAGGCGTCAGGGTCGCGATTGCGCGGGCGCTCGTGCACGCGCCGCGAAACGTGGTCCTCGACGAACCCACGAACGGCCTCGACGTGCCGACGGTGCGAGCGCTCCGCGGCAGGCTCGGCAAAATGCGCGACGCTGGCTGCTGTGTCGTGTTCTCGAGCCACGTGCTCGCGGAAGTGAGCGTGCTCTGCGACCACATCGTCATCCTCTCGTGCGGGCGTGTCGTCAGCCAGGGCAGCATCAGGTCGATTTGCCAGCAAGCGGGCGCGGCCTCGCTGGAGGAAGCGTTCCTGGCGCTAACTGGCCGAACGGAGGTGATCGTATGAAGGACGTACTGATCGTCGCCCGCAAGGAAATCCAGGATCACCTTCGCGATACGCGATCGCTCGCGTCGAGCTTCTTGTATGCGTCGATGGGACCCGCGGTCGTGCTACTGGTCTCGCTCTCCAACTCGGGCGATACCGCGCGTCGCGCCACGCTTCTGGTGAGCATGGCGTCGGTCTTCGCGCTCGTGTCCGCCGTGGCGGGCGGCATGAGTGTCGCCATGGACGCGATGGCCGGCGAACGAGAGCGCCGATCGCTCGTGCCGCTGTTGCTCACCCCGGCGTCGCGCTTCGATCTCGTCCTGGGCAAGTGGCTCGCAACCTGCGCGTTCGCCCTGGGGGCGTTGACCGTCACGATCTGCGGATTCCTGCCAGTCGTGCTGTGGCGGGCGCCGGTCGGCTGGATCGTCCTCGTGCAATTGGGAGTGTGGGTGTTGCTCGGTCTCATCCCGCTGGCGCTCGCGGGCTCGGCCGCGCATCTCCTGCTCTCCGCCAACAGCCGCACGACCCAGGAAGCGAACGGCTGGCTGTCGATCGCCGTGTTCCTCCCGATGCTCGCGGGAATGTTTCTCGTGTTCTTCCCGTCCTGGGTCGGGACCTGGTGGTTCCTCGTGCCCATCATCGGGCAACAATCGCTCGTAATTCGCGGCCTCGCGGGACAGCCGGCGACGGTCGTCCAAGCCGCCGTGCTGGCGGTCGTCACGCTGGCGGTCGCCATCCCGGCGCTGCTGGCCACGCGGCGAGCGCTCGAACGAGACGATGTCGTCACGGGCTGAACATCACTTCTCGCGTCCGGAGACGGTCTGACGGCCGCGGACCTCGACCGCCGCTTCACGGCCCTGCTCGCCACGCACGGACCGTCGCTCTCACGGCTGGCCGCCAGCTACACGCGTGACCACGGCGAGCGCGACGATCTTTTTCAGGAGATTGCGCTGGCGATCTGGCGCGCGCTGCCGGCGTTCCGGGGAGAGTGCTCTGAGCGCACGTTTGTGTTCCGGGTGGCGCACAACCGTGGACTCTCACACATCTCGCGCCGGCGGCTCCAGATCGCCGACCACGAAATGGCCATGGATCCGCCCGACGCGATGCCCAATCCGGAGCAGGCGTTCTCGACGGAACAGCAGGCTCAGCGTCTGTTCGATGCGGTGCAGCAGCTGCCGCTCGGGTATCGGCAGGTCGTGACGCTCGCGCTCGAGGGCATGAGCTATGGCGAGATTGCCGAGGTGCTCGGCATCAGCGAGAGCAACGTCGGCGCGCGGCTCACCCGCGCCAGGCAGATCCTTCGACGACTTGTATAGAGGACCTCATGCAGCCCGACCTTGAGCTCGAAACGTGGCGTCGGCAGTGGCAGGCGCGCGAAACCGTCCCGCCCGATCTGACTCGACGCGTCGAACGCGAGCTTCGTCACGCGCGGCGCGCTCAGCTCCTGGCGATCGGCGTGACCATCGGCTTCGGCGTCGCCGTGCCCGTCCGAGCCTCTCTGACCGGCCGGCCAGACGACGTCGTGCTGGCGATCGGTGTCTGGGTGTTCATCGTGCTGGCCTGGGTCGTGTCCTGGCGAATCATGCGCGGCGACTCGAAGCCGGCGGCCGCTACGACCACGGCGTTTCTCGATTTCTCCATCCTCAGCTGCCGGCGTCACCTGACCGAAGTCGGCGCCGCGGCGATGCTCTACGCCGTGTTCCTGACGTTCATCATGTGGCTGCAGTATCGGGAGTTTGCTGCCCAGACGGGCGCCGGTCCGTGGGCCTTCGTGACCCGGACGCACAGCCTCGTGGTCTGGGCCGTCACCGCGGCACTCGGTGGGTTTGCGTGGTGGCGACGGCAGCTCCTGCGGCGCGAGCTGCGCAACCTGATGAGTATTCAGAAGAGCTATCAGTATTCGACGAACGCGTCGTCCACAAAACAGTAGAGCCACCGTTCGCCGGGCTCGGCGGAGGCGATGACGGCGTGTCCCTCGGCGCGGGCATGCGTGCTCGCGTGCCGGTTGGGCGACGAATCACAGCAGAGTGTCACGCCGCAGTCCTGGCACGTGCGCAGGTGGACCCATCGCGCGCCGATCTTCACGCACTCGGCGCACTGGCGGCGCGTCGCGTGCTTGACCTCAGTCACCGCCTCGAGGTGCGCGCAGGAATCCGGCATTCCCGGCAGCGTATCATGACCCCGATGGACGATCTCTGGCCGGCGCTGCCCTACGAGGCGTGGAAAGACACCTACACGACACTGCATCTGTGGACGCAGGTCGTCGGCAAGATCGCACTCGCGCAGTCGCCGCCGATGAACCATTCATGGGCGATCGCGCTGCAGATCACGCCGCGCGGATTCGCGACGCGGATGCTGCCCCACGGCCGGCGCGCGTTCATGATGGAGTTCGATTTCATCGACCATCACCTCGCCATTCGCGCCTCCGACGGCGCCGTACGGACAATCGCGCTCGAGCCGCGCCCGGTGGCCGACTTCTACCGGGAGGTCCTGCGCACGCTCGAGGCGATGGGGCTTCCTGTGAAAATCTGGCCGGTGGCCGTCGAGCTGCCGTCGCCCATCCGGCTCGACGAGGACACCGTCCATCGCCACTACGATGCCGAATACGCGCGGCGATGCTGGCGCATCCTCGTGCAGATCGAGCGCGTGTTGACGGCCGCGCGCTGCGAGTACTACGGCAAGATCAGCCCCGTCCATTTTTTCTGGGGCGGCTTCGACCTCGCCGTGACGCGTTTCTCGGGGCGGCGCGCCCCACCGCGCGAGGGTCCGGCCTTCATGCGCGAGGCCTACTCACACGAGGTCATCAGCCACGGCTTCTGGCCAGGCGGCGCGCCCATGCCCGAGCCGGTCTTCTACGCGTACGCCGTTCCCGAGCCTGCGGGACTGAAGGAGGCGTCCGTCGAGCCCGCGGCGACGTACTACCATCGTGAGCTCGGCGAGTTCATCCTTCCGTACGACGCCGTCCGGACGGCCGCCGATCCGGATCGCATGATCCATCAATTCGTCGCCAGCACCTACCACCAGGCCGCGACGCTCGGCGGCTGGGATCGGGACGCGCTCGAACGCCATCGCCCGACCGCGTAACCGGCCTCAACCCGACCCGCCAACCGAGACCGGCCCGCGAGCGTCTAATTTCTTCCAGCATACTGGAAGTTATATGCCCTTCCGCCTCAACCATCTCGAGTTCCTGACCCTGCTCGCGCTCGCGAGGCTCGGCGACGATGCCAATGCCGCCAGCGTGCGCGCCGACATCGCATCGACCGGCGGCCGGCGGGCATCGGTCGCCGGGGTGTACGCCGCGCTCGATCGGCTGGTGCACCTCCGTCTGGCGCGCGGGTGGCTGTCCGATCCCCGGCCTGAACCGGGTGGCCGCGCCAGGCGGCATTACCGGCTCACGGCCACTGGTCACGCGTGGCTGGAGCGCGAGCGCGCTCGGACCGCCGCGCTGTGGCGTGGCATCCCCACGGCTGATCGATGACTCCCCGACCGAGGCGATCGATCGGGCGGACGCTGCTCGTCGGGCTCGCGCCGGCGCATCTTCGATCGGACTTCGCGAGGGAGCTGGACGTCGCATTTGCCGAAGAGGCGGCGCATCGCGGCTGGTGGTTCCAGCGGTGGTGGAACGCCCAACAGGCGGTGAAGGGAGCCGGGCCGATGCTGAGATTGCGATTGCGCGCACGGCGGGTGGCGCTGTCGACACGCCGGCGTGCGATTCACGGATCGACGATGGTCCGGTCGGTCGCGCAGGATCTGGAGTTCGGGCTGCGCACATTGCGCGCGCGTCCCGGGTTCACCGTCGTCATGATCGCGACGCTGGCGTTGGGGATCGGGGCGAACACGGCCATTTTCAGCGTCGTGCACAGCGTGCTCATTCGCGATCTGCCTTACCCGGATCCCGCCCGCCTCGTTCGTCTCTACGAGACCTTCGGCGGCCGCCGTCACGTCCGTGGCGTCGCCAACCCGTTCAACTACGACGTCTGGGAGAAACAGACCCGGTCATTTGCCGGTCTGGCCGCGATGCGGGCGGGGTCGGCGACGCTCACCGGCGCGGGCGATCCGGAGCGCGTGCGCGTGCACGGCGTCACCGCGTCGTTCTTCGACATCATGGGCCGGGACGCGACGCTTGGACGCGTGCTCACGGCGGCCGACGCCGGCGCCACGCGTCCGGTAATCGTCATCTCTCATGCGCTGTGGCATCGGCGTTTCGGCGCGGACCCCGGTGTCATTGGCCGCACCGTCGCGCTCGATGGCGATTCCGTCGCGGTGGTCGGCGTGCTCGGTCCGTCATTCGCGATTCCGGAGAACTGCGACGTTTGGCAGCCGTACGTGCTGACACCCAAGCTGCGGGCGGAGATGGGCTCGTGGTTTCTCGGCGTGATTGCGCGCCTGAAGCCGGACGTCACGATCGCGCAGGCCCAGGCGGAGATGGACGCGATCTCTGCGCAGCTCACCGCGCAGTTTCCCGCGCGAGGCAAGGGACGCGGCGCGTGGGTCCTCGGTCTCCAGGAAGACCTGGGCTTCCGCGTCGAGGAGGCGCTCTGGCTCCTTCAGGGCGTCGTGGGCGTCGTCCTGCTCGTCGCGTGCGCGAACGTCGCGAATCTCCTGATCGCCTCGGCGAGCGGACGCCGCCGGGAGTTGAGCATCCGAGCCTCTCTCGGCGCGGGCCGAGGCCGGCTCGTCCGGCAGATGGTCACCGAAAGCGTGCTGGTCGCGGTGATCGGTGGGCTGGCCGGTGCGGTGCTGGCGGCCTGGGGCGTGTCCGTGCTGGTCGCCAACGCGCCCGAGTACACGTTGCCCGCGAACGTCGCGATCGGCGTCGATCCGATCGTGCTCGGCCTCACCATCGGCGTGTCCGTGCTCACCGGTATCGTCGCCGGCATCGGTCCCGCGCTGCTCTTTTCGCGCCCGGGCACCGCCGACATGCTCAGAGGGACGTCAACGAGCGTGGCCGGACCGGGCACGGGCGGTCAGCGCTGGCTTCGATTTGGTCTGGTCGCGGTCGAGGTCGCGCTCGCGATCCTGCTCGTCGCCGGATCGGCGCTCCTCATTCGCAGTTTCGCGCACCTGACCAGTCAACCGCCGGGCTTCTCTCCCGAGCGGCTGCTCACCGCCACCATTTCGCTTCCAGAACGATCGTACGGCTCGCCGGCGGCCCAGCAGCAATTCTGGAGCGCGCTCTTCGATCGGTTGCACGCCCTGCCAGGCGCGACAGACGCCGGTGCGTCCACGGCACTGCCCTTTTCGAATTGGGAATGGCAGACGTGGTTCGAGGTACGCGGCCGTGAACAGGTCAAGAACGACGGCACCAGCATTCGCACCGTCACGCCCGGCTACTTCGGCACGCTCGGACTTCCTCTGCTCAGCGGGCGGGTGTTCTCCGACACAGACGTGCCGGGCGCCGAGCCGGTCGTGATCGTCAACGACGCGTTCGCGCGAGAGCATCTCGGGGGGCTCAATCCGGTGAGCCAGCAGATTCGTACGGAGCGGCCGGGCGGCGGTGCCCGCACGACACAATTGACCGGCGTGCGAAGCGAGCTTGCGCCTTCCGCGCGCTGGATGACGGTCGTCGGCGTCGTCGCCGACACGCGCCACACGACACTCGACGCCGCTCCGCAGCCGGAGATCTACCGGCCGCTGGCGCAGTGGGCGACGCCGATGATGGTCTTGGCCATCCGCACGACCGGGGATCCCGAACCGCTCGGCGCACGGCTGCGCCAGCAGGTGCACGAGATCGATCCGAACCTTGCGGTCGAGCAGGTTCGCAGCATGCAGACGGCCATCGACCGCACGGTCGCGCGACGCCGTTTCGAGATGTGGCTGTTCTCGCTCTTCGGCACGCTGGGAGGCGTGCTCGCCGCGATCGGCATCTACGGCGTCATGAGCTCTGTCGCCGGACTTCGCCGTCGCGAGATGGGGATTCGGCTGGCGCTCGGTGCGAACCCTGCCCACGTGAAAGCGCTCGTCACTCGTCAGGGACTGCGGCCGGTCGTCGCCGGGCTGGTGATCGGCCTGGCCGCCGTCTGGTGGCTCTCGGCGCTGCTCGAGTCACGGCTGTTTGGCGTCACGCCGCACGATCCAGCGTCACTTGTCTCGACCGTAATCGGGTTTCTCGTCGTCGCCATCGTCGCATGCTGGGCGCCGGCGCGACGTGCGGGAAAGGCGGATCCGGTGACGATCCTGAGAAGTGAATGAGCTGAGATCCCAAACTTCTTTTCACACAGCGCACGATGGCTCACTCAAGTGAGGAAATCCCGGACGGCGTTGCGTGGAATATTCTCCGAACACTGCACGCGCCCAGTCACAAAACTGAAATCAGGATCCTCGCCGCACAACGCTAATGACGGCCTCGCGCTGGGCCGATAGAGGCGACGTGGATCCCACTACTCTCTTTGCGCGCCAACCGCTGCCAGGTGTGAAAGTCTCGGAAACCCCGCCGACGCCGCCCGCGCCGGCACCACCCGCGGCGCAGCCGCCAGCCGCGGCCATCTCGTATCAGGGACAGCCGCCGTGGGTCACGGCCGAGCTGCCGCCGCAGTACGGCGAGCTCGCGAACAAGATTGCCGCGATCCAGGCCGAGGCGCGGAAGTACGAGGACATCGCGGGCGTGGTCTGGCAGAGCGACAAGCCGCTCATCGTCGCCGTACGGAATTTGTTTGCCGCGATGCAGTTCGAAGCGGAAGTGAAAGAGGGCGCGAGTTACGACGTCTCTGTCCAGGTCGAGAGCGGCCGCCGGCTGCTCGTCGTCGTTGTCGCGAGCAGGGAAGGCATCCCGCGCAAGTCACCGCAGATCGGACAGATCGTCCGGACGCTGCAGGAAGACGCCGGCCCGCACGATCGCGTCGTGCTCGCGGCCAACGCGTTCTGCGAGACGCCGGCATCGTCGCGCCAGGATCCCGTCGCGCCGGATGCGCTTCGCATCATTCAGGGACTGGGCGCGAACTTCGTCGCCACGCCAACGCTGCTCGGACTCTGGAAGTACTCGCTCACCGATCTCGCCAGCGCGAAGAAGAGCGTGCTGCGGCTACACGCGCAGGACGGCGGGATTTTCAGATAACTTAGAACTTAGAACTCAGAACTTAGAACTTCAGACACGGAGAGTGATCTCCGCGGAAGGTCGAAGTCCGAAGTTCTGAGTCCGAAGTTCTGAGTCCGAAGTTCTGAGTTCGAAGTTCTAAGTTCGAAGTTCTAAGTTCGGCTGCGTCAGCAGCCGCTAACCCCCTCCCCCAGTATCAATCCGTCTCCACGCGCCGCCGATAGTTGCGGCTCCTCCGGCGGCGTGGTACAAGTGCCGCCTACTCTCGAGTTGCTGAGGGAAACCCATGTCCACAAGATTCTGGCGGCGGGCTCGCGTGTGCGCGAGCACCATGCTGTTCACCACGTTCGGTCTCTTCTCCATCACGGTGTCGGCACAACGCGGCGGCGGCGGTGGCGGCAACACCGGTCCGCAACCGGCGCAGCCAGTCGCGGCGCCGCGTTTCGAGTATGCGGGACCGACCAGCGCCGGCCGCATTTCGGCGGCCGCCGCGGTCGCCGGTAAGCCAGGCGTGTACTACGCGGGCGCCGCGTCCGGCGGCGTGTGGAAAAGCAGCGACGGCGGGCTGACCTGGAAGCCGACGTTCGACAACGAGACCTCGCAGGCGATCGGCGCGCTCGCCGTTGCGCCGAGCAACCCGAACGTCGTCTGGGCCGGCACCGGTGAAGCGTGGGCCATCCGTGACATGGACATGATGGGCGACGGCATCTACAAGTCCACCGACTCGGGCGAGACGTGGACGAAGATGGGCCTCGCCGACACGGGACGCATCGGCACGATCGTCGTGCATCCAACGAACGAGAACATCGTGCTGGTGTGCGCGCTCGGACGCGCGACCGGCCCGCAGCGCGAGCGCGGCGTCTTTCGCAGCGAAGACGGCGGCAAGACCTGGCAGCATGCGCTCTTCGTCGACGAGAACACCGGCTGCTCGGGCCTGCAGATGTCCCAGAAGGATCCGAACGTCGTGCTCGCGAGCACCTGGGAAATCGAATTGAAGACGCACTACCTGTACAGCGGCGGCATGGGCAGCGGAATTCACATCTCGCGCGACGGCGGGAAGACGTTCACGAAGATCACGGCGCCGGGCCTGCCGAAATCGCCGTACGGAAAAACGGACGTCGCGATCGCGCCGTCCGATGGCAACCGGATGTACGCGTTGATTCAGACGGGCGCCGACGGCGTCAAGGGCCTGCCGTCGCAAGCGCAGGGATCGGTCTGGCGATCGGATGACGCCGGCAAGACCTGGAACAACGTGAGCTGGGATCGGCGGCTGATTGGCCGCGCCGGGTACTACATTCGCATTCGCGTCTCGCCCGACGACCCGAATCACCTGCTCATCGCGAACAGCTCGCTCTGGCGCTCGAAAGACGGCGGAAAGATCTGGGTCAGCGGCGGCGGCGGCTGCGGCGACTGTCATGACATCTGGTGGGACACGACCGCGAGCTTGCCCGGCCACTACATCGTGACCGGCGACGGCGGGATGGGCATCTTCGGATCCCCGAACAACCCGGCGGGCAACACGAGCGTCTCGCTGCCGATCGGACAGATGTACCGCGTGACGGTCGATCAGCGCAGCCCGTACTGGATCTATGGCAGCCGCCAGGATGACGGCAGCATGCGGATCGCGACCAACCGTCCGATCGTTGCCGGCAACGTGCCGTCGTACGCGTCGGCGCCTGGCACGGCGGCGCCCGCACCCGCAGGCGGCGGACGCGGCGGTGGCGGCCGTGGGGGCGGTGCCGCGGGCGGCGCGGCCGGACGCGGCGGTGGGGGCGAAGCCGTCGAAGTCGAGGGCGGCGGCGGTGGCGGTGGTGGCCGGGGCGGAGGACGCGGCGGTGGTGCGGCCGCGCCGGCGCAGGAAGGCATGCCGTCCTGCGAGTCTGGATTCACGTACCCGGAGCCGAACAACCATCGGTTCGTGTGGGGCACCTGCTACGCCGGCCATGTCGCGACGTACGACGAGTTGACGGGACTGCGTCGCTCGGTCAGCCCCTGGATGCACACGCTCGATCACGATCCGGTCGGACTCAAGTACCGATGTCACTGGTCTCCCCCACTCGCGATCGACTGGTTCGACAACTCCGTCTACTTCGGCTGCAACGTGGTCTTCCGGACCCGCGATCGCGGCCAGACCTGGGAAGAGCTCAGCCCCGATCTGTCCACGCGCGATCCCAGCCGCATCGTCTTCTCGGGCGGCGTCGTTGGCGACAACCTCGGACAGTTTTACGGGGCGGTCGTCTCGGCCATTGCGCCGTCGCGAACGACCGCTGGCGTCGTCTGGGCCGGCACGAACGACGGCAAAGTCTGGATTTCGCGCGACGCCGGGAAGAACTGGACCGACTTGACCAAAAACGTGAACATGCCGCCGTGGGGCGTCGTCCGCCGCATCGACTCGTCGCATCACGATCCGGCCACGGCCTACATGGCGGTGGACTATCACCTGGTCGATCAGCGCGATCCCTACCTCTTCAAGACCGCCGACTACGGCAAGACGTGGACCCGGCTCGACGGAAGCCTGCCGAAGGGACATCCGCTCGACTACACGCTCTCGATCGCCGAGAGTCCGCAACAGCGCGGGATGCTCTTCGCCGGAACGGGCCACGCGTTTTTTTATTCGCGCGACGACGGCAAGACGTGGACGCGGTTCAAGGACAAGCTGCCAGCCGCGCCCGTGACCTGGATTGAGGTGCCGAAGAACGCTCCTGAGGTCGCGGTCGCGACGTACGGACGCGGGCTCTGGATTCTGCGCGATGTCTACCAGCTCGAGCAGGGCGGCCAGGCGGCCGCACCCGCGCCGCCGGAGATGGAATTGCTCAAGCCGCGGCCCGGCATCCGCACCGCGAGCGGCGGC
Organism: Vicinamibacterales bacterium; assembly: GCA_035633215.1. Taxonomy (GTDB): domain Bacteria; phylum Acidobacteriota; class Vicinamibacteria; order Vicinamibacterales; family SCN-69-37; genus DASQFI01. Next base: position 214,624 of record DASQFI010000059.1, read on the forward strand.
AACGCGACCTTCGTGTTCTCGCTCCGCTCGGCGCCCACCTCCCCGATCACGGTCGAGATCCTCGGCGCCGACGGTCGAGTGATCGACACGAATCAGGTGACGGCACGCGCCGGGATGAACCAGACGTCATGGGATCTGCTGCTGGCCGCGCCGGCGCGCCCGGTTCTGCGTTCGCTTCCACCTGACAACCCGCACATCTGGGATCAGGGCCGCTGGCAGACCCGCGAGCGGCCGGTCACGCACTGGGGCCTGGGCGCGGCCGGCTGGCAGCCGCGCGCCGCACCGGGCAAGTACACCGTGCGCATGACGCTCAACGGGCAGCAATACTCGCAGCCGTTCGAGGTCTGGCGCGACGTCACATTGCCCTCGAACGACGCCGATCTCATCGCCGGCACCGACCTCCAGCGCAACATCGTCGGCGCGTTGAACGATGTCGTGGACAAGATCAACCGCATCGAGATCATGCGCATGCAGGTCGAGGACCAGCGCCCCAAGGTCGCGACGAACAAGGAACTGGAGACCGCGCTCTCCGCGATCTACAAGCGCATGTACGAGACCGAGCTGAACTTCCTGTCGCGCACCGACATGCACAGCGACGACAAGTGGTACGTCGAGAAATACAAGCTGTACCAGAACCTCGTCTGGCTCCTGGCCGAGATCGGCGGCAGCGGCGGCGACGTCGCCGGCGGCGTCGGCTATCGGCCCACCGCCGCCGCGCAGCGCATCTTCCAGGAACGGCTCAAGGACCTCGAAGTCGGCAACGCCGACTTCAAGAAGCTGCTGCAGGAGGTCGACTCGTTCAACAAGGCGAACGCGGGGAAACTGCAAGCGATCACGGACAAGATGCCTGCTTCGCCGCCGCGATAGAGCGCGAAGACGTGGCGGCCCGAAGGCCCGGAGGCTTAAAGCCTCTGAGCCTTCTGCTAGGCTTACGCCCTCGATGGGCACTCCAGCGCTTCCGCCTGCTCCACCCCCGCCTTCCGTCACGAAGAAAGAGATCGCCGGCTGGTGCATGTACGACGCGGCCGATTCCGCGTTCACGACGGTCATCATCACGGCCTTCTACGCGCCCTTCTTCAGCAAGGTCATCGTCGGCGACTCGATCCGCGGCGCGTATTTATGGGGATGGGCGCTGTCCGGGTCCGAGATCGTCGTGGCGCTTCTCGCGCCGATTCTGGGCGCGATCGCGGACTTTTCCGGCAGCCGCAAGAAGTTCCTGGGCGCGTGCGCGGCGGTCATCATCATCTTCACGGCGGCACTGTGGTTCGTCAGGCCTGGCATGGTCGGGCTGGCGATTGCCCTGTTCATCATCGCCAACGTCGGATTTGCGGGCGGGAACGTGTTCATCGACAGCTTCCTGCCTGGCCTCTCGAACGAGTCCAATGCGGGGCGGCTCTCGGGCCTCAAGTACGGCATCGGCTACATGAGCGGGCTCGTGGCGGTGATTCTCGCGGGCCAGTTCGCCTCCGGCATCGATACGCCGACACCCGAGCTCGTCGACCGGGCGCGGCTGATTCCCGTCGTGGTCGCGTCCTACTACGCGGTCATGGTGATTCCGACCTTCTTCTTCCTCCGCGACCGGAGCGTTCCGCAGGCGTTGCCGCCCGGCGAGAACTATCTTTCCGTGGGATTCAGACAGCTCCGCCGCACGTTCACGCAGATCCGGCGCTACCGCGAGCTGGTCAAGCTCCTCGTCGCCTTCCTCGTCTACAACGACGGCGTCGTCACGGTGATCGGCTTCGCGGCGATCTATGCGGTGGACACGATTGGCTTCACGAGCGGCGACATCCTGATCATGTTCGTCACGCTGAATGTCGTCGCCGCGGCGGGTGCCATCGCGTTCGGCCGGCTGGCGGACCGGATCGGTCAGAAACGCACGATCCTCATCTCGCTGGCCATCTGGATCGTCGCGGTCACGCTGGCTTATCTCGCGCACAGCCGCACGACGTTCTGGATCGGCGCGGCGCTCGTCGGCATCGGCATGGGATCCACGCAGTCCGTCACCCGCAGCCTGCTGGCGCTCTTCACGCCGCAGCAGAACGCCGCGGAGTTCTTCGGCTTCCTCGGCGTGGCCGGCAAAGCGCTCGCCTTTCTCGGGCCGCTCGTGTTCGGTGTCATCACCCAGGCCACCGGCAGCCAGCGCCCCGCGATTTTCGCGATCGCCGCGTTTTTCATCGTCGGAATGATCCTGCTGTCCTTCGTCGACGAGGCGAAGGGCAAGGCGGCCGCGAGGACGGCGATCTGAGCGTAGGGCGGATTGAACTCCAAATCCGCCGACGTTCGGGCGGATTTGGAGATCAATCCGCCCTACGTACTACCGATACCCCGCCGCTTGCAGCTCGAACAGCTGCGCATAGCGGCCTCCGAGCCTCAGCAGTTCGTCATGCGTGCCGAGCTCCGACACGCGTCCGTCCACGATGACGGCGATGCGGTCCGCGATGCGCACCGTCGAGAACCGGTGCGAGATCACGATCCCGATGCGGCCGCGCAGGTTGTCCTTCAGCTCCGCGAAGATGCCGGCTTCCGCCTCAGGGTCGAGTGAGGACGTCGGCTCGTCGAGAATCCAGATGTCGGCGTCGCGATACATGATCCGTGCAAGCGCGAGCCGCTGCCATTCTCCGCCCGACAGATCGTGCCCGCCCTCGAAGAGCCGGCCCACCTTCGAATCAAGGCCGTTCGGCATCTTCTTGACGAGCCACTCGCTTCGTGAATCCCGGAGCGCCTCGATCACGCGCTCCTCCGAGACAGCGCCATCCGGGCGGCCCATGACGACGTTTTCTTTCACCGAAAGCTCGTAAGTCGCGTAGTCCTGGAACAGGACCCCGATCCGGCTGCGCAGCTGCACGGGATCCAGTTCCCTCACGTCCAGTCCGCCGATGCTGATCGATCCCCGATCCGCATCGTAGAACCGCAGCAGCAGCTTGACGAGCGTGCTCTTGCCCGCGCCGTTCTCGCCGACGAGCGCGATCAGTTCGCCGCCGCGGATGTTCAGATTGAGGTTCGCGACTGCCGGCTCGGTGCCGCCCGGATACGCGAACGTGACGTTGTCGAAGTCGATCCGCTCGATCGGGCCGGGCGGCAGCACCTGCGGAACCTTCGGTACTGGAATCAAAGGCTCGATGGACAGGAACGAAAAGTAGTCGTCGAGAAATGTCGTGTGCTGGTCGACGGCCACGAACGTGCTCGAGATATTGGCCAGCGTCGCCGAGACCGACGTGAAGGCGCCGATGACGAGCACGACGCCGCCGGGGCCGATTTCGCCCGCCGCCCCCTGGTACGCCACGAAGACGTACGCCAGCGCCAGCGCCGTGCCGGTCACGAGGCCCGTCAGCACCGAGATGCGCGTCCCGGACAGATACATCTGCGCCCGCTGCCTGAAGAGGTCCTCCGACAGCTTTTGATGCCGGCCGAGCAGGTAGTCGGACAGCACGTACGCGCGAATCTCCTTCGTGGTTCGAGGCTGGACGAGCAGGTCGCCAAGATACTCGCGCTCGCGTTCTTCCGGGGTTTCCTTGTAGAAAAACTCGTACAGCCGCGACGTCACGCGCCGCTCGAGGAGGAGCGAGAGCAACGCCGCCGCGGCCGCGAGGAGGACCAGCACGTAGTGCAGGCTCGCCAGCAGCGACGCCATCAAGACGATGGTCGCGATGTTGCCCGAGAGCCCCAGGACCGACCAGGTGAGGTCGCCCGGCCGCCAGGAGACGTCCCGTTTGGCGCGCGCGAGCCGATCGTGCCAGTCGGAGTGGTCGAAGTGGCCGAGATCCACCTTCGACGCCTGCGCCAGGAGCCTCCGCTCGGCCTCGAGTTGCACCCGGCGCACGAACAGGTTCCGGCCGTAGCCCATGTAGGCGCCGATCGCCCGCTGAATCCCGGTCACCAGCCAGAGGCCGACGATGATCCACAACATGTCGCGAAAGCGGAGCGACTGCACGCGCGCCTCGGCGATCCGATTGACCAGGACCGAGCCCAGATACACGGAGATCGGGGGCATGGCGGAATTGACCATGCCGAGGAGCGAGTAGCGGAGCAACGAGTCCGGCGACGCTGCCCAGGCCAGCGCCAGACCTTGCCTCAGATTTTTCCGCACGCGCTGGGCGCGGCCCTTGTTGTTGACCGCCGGTTTCTGCATCGAGACGCCGTTCATGAATGACACTATCCTATCGATCGTTCGGGCCCGGCGGAGCCAACTCTGGACGTCTATCTCATCGACGGCACGTACGAACTATTCCGACACTATTACGCGCTTCCTCCCGCGCGCGACGCGGAGGGACGCGAGGTCGCGGCCGTCCGAGGCGTCCTGAGATCGGTGCTGGGGATGATCAACGACGGCGTCACGCACATCGCCGTGGCGACCGATCACGTCATCGAGTCGTTCCGTAACGGCCTCTGGCGGGGCTACAAGACCTCGGCCGGCGTGCCACGCAACCTGCTGTCGCAGTTTCCGATCCTCGAGGAGTCGCTCAGCGTCATGGGCGTGGTCGTCTGGCCCATGGTCGAGTTCGAGGCCGACGACGCGCTGGCGGCGGCCGCGGCCGCCCTGGCCGACGACACCCGCGTGAACCGCATCGTCATCTGCACGCCAGACAAGGACCTCTCGCAGTGCGTCCTTGGGAGCCGCGTCGTGCAGCTGAACCGCCGGACACGCGAACTGCGGGACGAGGCAGGCGTGATCGCTCGCTTCGGCGTCCCGCCCGCGTCGATCCCCGACTATCTGGCGCTGGTGGGCGATGCGTCCGACGGCTATCCGGGGTTACGCGGGTGGGGACCCAAATCGGCGTCCGCCATCCTTGGCCGTTTCGGTCATCTCGAAGCCATTCCCGACGACTGGCACCAGTGGCACGCCAATGTCACCAACCCGACTGCCCTCGCGCGCACGCTCGCCACGGACCGTCATCTAGCGATGCTCTTCCGCACGCTCGCGACGCTCCGCACCGACATGGTGCTGTTCGACGACGTGGATCAATTGAGGTGGAACGGACCCACGCCGGCATTCGCCGCTCTGGCGAAAACCCTGGAAGGCACGGGTTAACTTCGAACTGCGAACTTCGAAGTGCAAACCCGGGACGTGGGAGATCGGAGTTCATGAGCCCGGGTTTCCAGTTCGAAGTTCGAAGTTCTAAGTTCTAAGTTTCATTTCCCCCATCCCGCCGCCGCCCAGAGCCCCGCCGGCTCGTAGACGCGGCCGCCGGAGACGACCCACCGTATCTTTCTGACGTTTGCGATGTCGGCCAACGGATTCGCATCGAAGACGACGAGATCCGCGCGCTTGCCCGCCTCGATCGTCCCGACCTCTTTCTCGAGCTTCATCGCTTTGGCGGGAATGGCGGTGGCCGTGCGAATCGCCTCCATCGGCGTGAGACCGGCCCGAACGGAGAGCTCCAGCGCGCGCAGAACGCTGTGTCCCGGCACCGCGCCGTCCGTGCCCGCCACAATCGGCACGCCGGCGGCGTGCACGGCTTTCAGCGTGGCGAGCTGGCGTTCGACGCGCGATCGCGCGCCGGCCTCGTCGACGTTGTTCGTGACGCTGCGGTAGTTCATGACCAGCGCCGGTGGCCCATTCGCGAGCCCCGGCTCAATCTGTTCGACCGGCGTCTCCGGCGCGCGGCCCAGCAATTCGCCCCAGGGCATCGTCGGATCCACGACGACCTGCCGCCTGGCGAGGAGCGCGATGACCTCGCGCGTGGCGGGCGACTCCAGATCGCCGCCGACCGGCATGTGCGCGACGTGATCCATGCCGGCGTCGACCGCGCGACGAATCCCGAGCGCCGACGGCACGTGGCCGGTCACGGTCATGCCCTGCTCGTGCGCGCGCGCGACAATCGCCGCGACGACGTCGGGCTGGAGCAGCGAGTAGAGCTTCATCTGGTCGAACCGATCGGCGTGATAGCGATCGACGATCGCGCGCCCGGCCTCCGGCGTGCCGGCGGTCTCGGCGCCGAAGGCATCGGCGGCCTCTCCGTCCACCAGGCCGGCCAACAACATGCGCGGGCCGGGCCCGCGACCCGCCGCCAGCGCGTCGCGAAGGGCGACGAGAAACCCGCGTTCACCGCCCATGTCGCGAATGGTCGTCACGCCTGCGCCGAGGTAGGCCGGCGCCCACTCGATCTGGGCCGCATGTGCGTGCATGTCCCAGAACCCGGGCGCGATCGTCTTGCCGCGCGCGTCGATTCTGCGGACGCCTGACGGGACCTCGACACGGGCGGACGGACCGACCGCCGCGATCCGTCCGTCGCGCACGAGAATCGTCGCGTCCTCGATCGCCGGACTGCCCGTGCCGTCGATGACCGTCGCGCCGGTGAGCGCGAATGCTCCGCTCGCGACCGTTGGCGCCTGTGCCGACATGCCCGCGAGGTCCTGCATCGCATCCTGACTGGCGATGTGCTGGAGCGCGGGCTGCGCCTCCTTCAAGTCTTCCCGGATGCCCTCGAGCGGCAGGATGTGGACGCGAGAGACGATCGCAGCAAATCGATCGCGCTCATCGATCCAGACCGTCTCCCGGCCCCAGACGACGCCGTCGACGGTGTAGCGCCGCAGCGCGACGTCGCGTCCAGCCACGCGGACGGTGTCCGTCCCGCGAGCGCGCACCCGCACCGTGCGCGTCGGCGTGCCGGGCACGACGGTCAGACTCGCGGGCCGGCCGTGACGTTCCCAATACCGGATCAGGAGGGCGCGTGCCGAGAGCGGCGCGTAGCTCAGCGCCGTGAAGTAGGGACCTGGCAGCGGCACGCGCGTGGATTGGCCGAGATGCTCGACCTGCGCCACCCCGCCGGCGACGGTCACCACGGCGTCGCTGTTGACGAAGCGATACGTCCGGCCCTTGGCCGTGAAGCGCGTCGGCGACAGGTCGGCCGCGAGCGTGAGCGATCCGCTGAACCGGAGCGCGCCGCCCCGTTCGAGCAGATTGAGATCGCCCGTCAACACCCATCCCTGTCCGTCCGCGCGCAGCTCGAACGTCTCTTTGCCGATGGGCCGCTCGATCAGCGAGACGATGAGGACGAAGCTGTCTGCGGGTGCCTGTGCGAGCAGCGTTCCCATCGCGGCGAGTGCGCAGATGGCGCAGAGCAGGAGGCGGCCAACTCTCATGACAGGAATGAGTTGCCATGATACTCGCGCCCCGGCTCCTCGAACTTCGTCCGTCGTCCGCGCGTCTAACCGCCTGTGGGTCGGGGCTTTCCGCCTTCGCGCGAAGCGCTCCGGCGAGACCTCGCCGAAGCTCGAAGAGCGCAGGCGGGCAGCCCCGACGACGCGCCGGCCCCTGAAGGCCGGCCTACAGCTGACTGGGACCAAAGCTGTGATGAGTGACACATTTCTTCGCGATCTCCGTATCGGCCTCCGCGTGCTCGTGAAAGAAAAGGGCTTTTGCACGCTGGCCACGATCGTCCTGGCGCTCGGCATCTGCGGCGTCACCACCATGTTCAGCGTCGTCAACGGCGTGATGCTGCGCGGCTTCTCCTTCCCGAATGCCGATCGGCTGGCGAGCGCCAACTTCGTCGATCCGACGAGCGCGACGTTCTTCGGCGTGAACGGGCAAGTCTCGGCGATGGACTACAACGAGCTGCTGCCGATGCAGCAGTCGTTCGAGCTGATGTCGGCGTATCTGAACGGGTCGACGGTGAACGTCACCGTGAACGGCAAGCCGCAGCGCTACACCGGCGCCTACACGACGGAACACTTTCTCAGGATCCTCGGTGTCGCGCCGATCAAGGGCCGCGACTTCGAGGCCGCCGACAACCAGCCTGGCGCCGAAAAAGTCGCGCTCATCGGCTATGGCATCTGGCAGCGCGACTTCGCCGGCGCCGAGGACGTCGTCGGCAAGGTCGTGCGGATCAACGGCAAGCCGGCGACGATCATCGGCGTCATGCCGCGCGGATTCGCCTTTCCTGTGAACGAGGAACTCTGGATTCCGCTCTTCAGCGAGTTCCCGCCGCGGCCGCGGAACGATCCGGCCGCGATCAGCCCGGCCGTCCTCGGCCTGTTGAAGCCGGGCGTGACGGTCGATCAGGCGACGCTCGAATTCACGAGTCTCGCGCGCCGGTTCGCCGAGGCCTATCCGGAGACCAACAAACAGTTCAACGTCGGGCAGGTCCAGACGCTGATCGAGAACTTTACGCCGCGGCCGCTGCGCGGCACGCTCCTCACGATGCTCGGCTTCTGCGTGGGCGTGCTGCTCATCGCGTGCGCCAACGTGATGAACATGCAGTTTGCGCGCGCGACGCTCCGCGCGCGCGAGCTGGCGATTCGGTCCTCGCTTGGCGCGAGCCGGATCCGGCTGGTCCGACAGATGCTGACCGAAAGCCTGCTGCTCTCGAGCATCGGCGCCGTGCTCGGCATCGTGCTCGCCTACGCCGCCACGGACTGGCTGTCGGCGACCGTCCGCAACCTCGACAACCCGCCGCCGTCGTGGATTACGTTCGATTTGGCGCCCGTCGTACTCGCGGTCACGGTCTTCGCGACCATCGCCTCGGCCGTGGTGTCGGGACTGCTCCCTGCGCTCGGATCGTCGCGCAACAGGACCATCGACGTGCTTCGCGACAGCGGACGCGGCAACACCAGCTATCGCGTGAGCCTGCTCTCGCGCGGACTCGTCGTTTTCCAGATTGTCGTCACGTGCGTGCTGCTCATCGGCGCGATGCTGCAGCTGCAGTCGATCGTCAGGCAGCAGAACATCGACTACGGCTACGACACGACCGGCGTCATGTCGGCCCGCATGGGGCTCATGGACGGCGACTACCCGTCGCCCGAAGCCCGGCGGCAGTTCTACGATCGGCTCCTCGAACAGATGCGCGCCAATCCGGAATACGAAGCGGTCGCGCTCACCAATCGCTTCCGGATGGTGTTCTCGGGCGACAACCCGATCGAGATCGAGGGCGCAAAATACGCGACGGAGGCGGAAAAGCCGAGAACGAACTTCGAGCTGGTCACGGGCACGTTCTTCGACGTCACGCGCCAGAAGCTGCTCGACGGCCGGACCTTCACCGATCAGGATCTCGACACACGCCAGCCCGTCGCGATCGTCAACGCGGCGTTCGCGAAGAAGCATCTCGGCACCGCGAACGCGCTCGGCCGCCGGTTCCGCGCCGCGGGCAACCCCAACCAGACGTCGCCGTGGCGGACCATCGTCGGCGTCGTCTCGACCGTCCGGATGTCGGCGCCGTTCAACATTCCCGGCGTGGACGACTCGGGCTACTACATGCCGTTCTACGCGTCGCCCGGCGGCCCGACGCCGCCGACGCCGCTGGCGAGCCAGTTCGCGACCGTCGTCGTGCGGCCGCGCGGCGGGCCCGTCGAGCCGCTCGCCAATTCGCTGCGCCGCGACGTCGCGAAACTCGATCCGAACCTGCCGCTCTATTTCGTCGGCACGCCGCAGAGCCAGATTCTCGGCTTCGTCGCGCAGAACCGCATCATCGCGACAATGTTCACGGTGTTCGGCGCGGTGGCGGTGCTGCTCGCGGCCGTCGGTATCTACGGCGTGATGTCGTTCGCGGTCAATCAGCGTACGCAGGAGTTCGGCGTCCGGATGGCGCTCGGCGCCGGCCGCGGCCGCATCCTGACCATGGTGATGCGTCAGAGCGCGATCCAAATCGCGCTTGGGCTCATCTTCGGTCTGACGCTGGCGATGGGTATCGCGATGATCGGCGGGGCCGGCATTCAGAGCGTGCTCTTCGGCGTCAATCCGCGCGACAAGACGATCTACGCGACCGTGTTCGGCCTGATCGCCGTCGTCTCACTCGTCGCGACGCTCGTGCCGGCGCGGCGGGCGACTCGGGTCGATCCGATCGTCGCGCTCCGAGCCGAGTAGGGTCAAGTCGATCGGCCCGCGACATCGACCAAGGCTCAGTCACGCGTCGCTGGGCGCCGGCGGGCCTGCCCGTGGCTGTCGTGTCGTTGCCGCTGCGACCTCCGGGAGCGCCGCTCGAAACCGCTGCCTCCGTCGCGCGTCCTGCGGCCTATCGCCCGTCGGGCCGCCTCCTATTCGGCCGAACGCCTTCGCCGAATAAGAAAGCACCTGAACTAGGCTCGTCGGCCTAACGGAGGCGGCCCTCGCAGGCCGCGCTCCTTCGGCGCGGTTTCGTGCCTGACGCTCATCGCGGCGCTCCAGGTCGGTCGCAGCGACAACGACACGACAGCCACGGGCAGCTCACGCCGGCTTGTTGTCGCTGTCTTTCCAGCATTCACAACGAGCAGGGGCGATATGTGGAAGCCTACTTTGCAGACTGGGTGGTGCGGCTCGCGTGTCTAGTCAGCTCGGAGCGCGATGACCGGGTCGATCTGTGTCACGCGCCGAGCCGGCAGCAAGGCACCGACGAGGAGGACGACCCCGAGCAGGAAGACGGCCCCACCGATCGCAACCGGATCGACCGACGCGACATTGTACAGACGGAACGCGACGAGCTGAGCCGCTATCGAATAACCAACAAGGCCCACCACGCTGCCCGCCACTGCAGCACCAGCGACGCCCTGACCGGCGCTGCGAATCAGGGCCGCGCGTGACGCACCAAGGGCAATCCGGACACCGAACTCCCGCGTGCGCTCGCTCACGCTATAGGCCGTCACGGCATAGACGCCCCCGAAGCCCAGCAGGGTCGCGACAATCGCGATTGCCCCGAGCAGCTGAGCCAGCGCCCGGTCCTCGGGAATCAGACGCTCGACCTCATCCGTCAGCGTGCCGGCGTCAACGAGCGGCAAGCGCGGCTCGACCTCATGCATGACTTGGTAGACGCGTGCCTGCGCTACAGCCAGAGGCCCAGTGGCGCGAACATAAACCCTGGAAAACACGAATGGCCCGTCAGTCGGCTCGTAGAACACCATCGCCGGGCGAGGCTCGCGCAGTGTGAACGTCGTTTTGGTGTCGCCGACAACCCCGACAATGATCACGTCACGACCGCCGACCGCGATGTGACGGCCGACAGCCGACTGGTCACCGAAGAGCACTCGAGCCAGTGAGATGTTGATGATGCGGGCGGGGACAGACGCGTCGGCCGGCGCATGCGTTTCGGATTCGTCGAACGTCCGACCTGCGATCAGCGGAATGCCGAGCGCCTTGAAATAGTCTGACGAGACCGTCGTTTTCTCGACGCGCACGGGGACCTGCGGGAGCCCTTGCCCGAGGCTGAGTTTCCCTTCATTGCGACTTGGAAGAAACGCGGACGGATTCGCCGTCCCGACGGCCTCGATCCCGGCACTGTTCCGAAGCCGCTCGACCGCCCGGGTCAGCAGGGCCGTGGCCTCGGCTCCGCGCACGTCGATGAGATGGGGGTGAAAGGTGAAGCTGAACACGCGCTCGGGTGTCATGCCCAGGTCGATCGTTCGGAGATTCCACAGCGACTGCACCACCACGCCGGCGCCGGCCATCAGTCCAAGGGACAGCGCAATCTGCACGGCGACCAATGCGCGGCGATACCGCTGCGACCGGCGCGTGGATCCTGACGCCTGCTGCAGCACCGTTCGCAAATCGACGCGCGTGGCTGAGACGATGGGCGCGAGCGCGAAAATCAACACGGTGATTGCGCCCGTCGCCGCGGCAAACAGCACAACCCGCCAGTCGACGCTGATCTCGGTCAAGGCACCTACCGACGCGAACAGCTGCACACCCTCGAGCAGCCGAGCCATCACTGCGGTCATGACCAGCCCGCTGCCGACCGCAATTGAAGCAAGCATGATGGCTTCGACCACGAGCGATCGCATGAGCCGCCCGCGCGACGCACCGATCGCGGCCCGCAACGCGAGGTCCTGCCGCCGCCGCGCCGTACGCACCAGGAGGAGATTGGCTGCGTTCGCACAGGCGAGCAAGGTCAGCAGGCTGGCGATGCCGAGGACGTGCACAAAAGAGACGTCGAGTCTTCTCGGCGCGATTGGTCCCCGCCGAAGACCTGTATAGACCCACGGCACCGTATCGGAGCGTTTCGGGTCGAGTGTCGCGCGCAGCGGCGCGTACACGTCGCGCAACCGCGATTCGACGGCATCGCGAGACACGCCAGGCCTGACACGGCCAACCATGAGACTGACTGGTTCGGCGGGCGAGGGCTGAGGCAACCAGACATCCACGGAGTTCGCGGCGGTCACGCCCCAGCCACGGTAGTCGTCGACGACGCCGACGATCGTGAACGGCGTGCCGTTCACCCCCATGACGGCCCGGCCAAGGACGTCCGTCCTGGCGCCAAATTCGCGGTGCCAGAGCACTTCGCTGATCAGCGCGACGCCGTGGCCAGCCTCACGTGTTTCCTCCGACGTGAACAGGCGGCCAACGCGCGCGCGCACGCCGAGCGTCTCGAGGTACTCCGGCGCCACGAACTCGACCCTGAACAAGCGTGGCTCCGCGCCGGGATCGCACGACGACCGGAGCCGGACCATCGCCGCTCCACAATCCGATTGATTGCAGCCCGGTGTCCGTCGACCTGAAGAGCGCCAGCGATTCCGTGGGACCCGATCCCCACGTCCTGGCGGCGCCTTCAGGCTGGAAGGCAACCGACACCAACTCCGCCGGTGCCCGCACGCCCGGCGTCGGCCGGAACACGAGGTGATTGAACACGGCGTAGACGGTCGTCGTCGCCGCGATGCCAAGAGCGAGTGTCAGGACGATGGCCGCCGTCGACCACGGCTGACGAAGCAGCGTGCGAAGAACTGGCGGGGTTCGCACCGTCTCAGTATCTCAGCGGTCGCGACTGGAAGGGGTCAAGAATCGTGCGTTCTCAACTGTCTCGCGAGGCAATGAGCCCGCGCCCGTTGCCCTTGGCTGTTGTGTCGTCGGTGGACGGCCGACTTGGACTGACGCGATGGGCGTCAGGCACGAACCCGCGCCGCAGGGAGCGAAGATTGCCCGCGCCGAGCTCCGCCGTGTGCGGAGCGGCGCGGCGAGCGCGAGTTCGCAATCCGAGCGAACGCAGGCAGCGGGTTCGAGCGTCACGTCCCGGAGGCCGTCACCGACGACACGACAGCCAAGGGCAAGTCGCCGGCGCCCAGCGACAGCCGACAAGCGACCCACGAGCGTGTAAGAAACCGGCCGGCCTACATCCCGTGCGCACGCAGGAACCGGCCCGTATGTGACTTCTTGCTGGCCGCGACCTGCTCGGGCGTGCCGATGGCGACGACTTCCCCGCCGGCGTGACCACCTTCCGGCCCGAGATCGATCACGTGATCGGCCGTCTTGATGACGTCGAGGTGATGCTCGATCAGCAGCACGGTGTGACCGGCGTCCACGAGCCGGTTCAGGGACACGAGCAGCCGTTCGATGTCCGCGAGGTGCAGACCGGTGGTCGGCTCGTCGAGGATGTAGACCGTGTGCCTCGAGCGCTGCAGGGTGCTCAGCTCGGCCGCAATCTTGATCCGCTGCGCCTCGCCTCCTGAGAGCGTCGTCGCCGACTGCCCCAGCGTCAGGTAGCCGAGTCCGAGGTCGTCGAGCACCTGCACTTTCTTGCGCACCACCGGCTCGGCGGCGAAGAACGTCACGCCCTCCTCGACGGACATGTTCAGCACGTCGTCGATCGTTTTCCCGCGCAGCGTGACTTCGAGTGTCTCGGCGTTGAACCGCGCGCCCTTGCAGGCGCCGCACGTAACCTCGACGTCCGGCATGAAGTAGAGCTGCGTGCGGATCGTGCCTTCGCCCTGGCACTCCTCGCAGCGGCCGCCTTTGACGTTGAAGCTGAAGCGCCCCGGCTTGTAGTCGCGATCGACCGACAGCGGTGCCTTCGTGAAGAGATCGCGGATCGTGTCGTAGAACCCGATGTAGGTGGCCGGATTCGATCGGCTGTTCCGTCCGATCGGCTGCTGGTTAATGCTCACGACCCGGCGCACGTGTTCGGTGCCGTCCACCCCGTCGTGGTCGCCCGGCAGTGTGCGCGTGTCGATGAGTCGCTTCCAGAGCACCTTGTAGAGAATCTCGTTGACGAGCGTGCTCTTCCCGGACCCCGAGGCGCCGGTGATCGCGATCAGCTTGCCGAGCGGGAACGTGACGTCAATCGACTTGAGGTTGTTCTCGCGGGCGCCGCGCACCAGGATGGCGTGTCCATTCCCTGGACGCCGTTTCTTCGGCGTCGCGATCGCGCGCGCGCCCGACAGGAACTGCCCGGTCGGAGACGCCTTGCACCGCAGCAGATCGTCGATCGTCCCCTGCACGACGACGGTGCCGCCATGGACACCCGGTCCCGGCCCCATCTCGACGACGTGGTCGGCGGCGCGAATCGTCTCTTCGTCGTGCTCGACGACGATGACGGTGTTGCCGATGTCGCGCAGGCTCTCCAGCGTCGCGATCATCTTCACATTGTCTTTCGGGTGCAGACCGATGCTCGGCTCGTCGAGCACGTAGAGCATCCCCATCAATCCCGACCCGATCTGCGTCGAGAGCCGAATCCGCTGCGACTCGCCTCCTGACAACGTGCCGGAGCGCCGGTTGAGACTCAGGTAGTCGAGACCGATGCCCAGCAGCAGCTCGAGGCGGCCGCGAATCTCCTTCAAGACCTGCCGGCCCGCGTCGGCGCCTCGCCCGGATGGCTTGACGGTGCCGAGAAACGTGTGCAGCTCGTCGAAATGCAGCTGCCCGAGCTCATGAATGGTTCGGCCGGCGACCTTGAAGAGCAGCCGCGTGGCCCGGAGCCGCGCGCCCTGACAGTCCGGACACGTGTGCTCGACCATCACCTTGTCGAGCCACTCTTCCATCCGCGAGCTCGACTCTCCACGCTGCCGGTAGCGCCGGTACCAGCGCTCGATCCGGCGGGCAATGCCGTGAAAGCCGACTTCGTGCCCCTCCGGCTCGTCGCGCTTGGCCTTGGCGTCCGATGGGACGACCATCACGATTTTTTGCTGATCGATCCCGTAGAGAATCGCGTTGCGCGCGCCCGCGGAGAGCTCCTGCCAGGGCGTGTCGATCGAGAACTTGAGCGCCTTCGAGAGGCTGTACATCATCCGGCCGTCCCAGGTGTCCGGGTTGTACCTGAACGCCTCCTTGACGAAGCAGCCGCCGACGATGCTCCGGCGCGGGTCCGGGATCAGCAGCTCCGGATGCGTGAGCTTGTCGACGCCGAGCCCGCCGCAGGTCCGGCACGCGCTTTCAGGAAGGTTGAACACGAAATACGCCGGTCCGATGTCGCCATAGACGAGATGATGCGTGGGGCTGCAGAGACCGTCATAGAACCGCGGCGTCTCCGCTTTGCTCGCGCCCTTGACGACGTGCACCTGCAGAAGGCCGTCGCCCACCAGCAGCGTGCTCGCGATACCAGCCTTGATCGCCTTTTCGTGCTTCCGGCTGACGATGAGCCGATCGACGACGGCGTCCATGTGCTCGACGTTCGAGTCGTCGATCTCCACCTTGTCGGAGATGTCCACGGAGTTGCCGTCGACGATCAGCCGGCGGCAGCCCTTCTTCCGGATCTCGGTGAAGACAAAATCGAGCTCCTCGCCGTAGACCTTGAAGACCGGCGCGCGGAGCTCGACCTCGGCGCCCTCGGGCAGCGAGAGAATCGCGTCCAGAATCTGGCTCGACGAGCGGCTCGGCGTCGGCTCGCCCGTGCGCGGACAGTGCGCCTGCGCCATCGTCGCGAAGAGCAGGTTCAGATAGCTCGCGATGTCGGTCATGGTCCCGACCGTCGAGCGCGGGTTGCTCATGAGCGTCTTCTGCTCGATCGAGATCACGGGCGAGAGACCGAACACGAAGTCCACGTCGGGCTTGGCGACCTGCGCGACGAAGCGCTTCGCATAACTCGACAGGGACTCCATGTACCGCCGCTGCCCTTCCGCGTAGATCGTGTCGAAGGCGAGGCTCGATTTGCCGGAGCCCGAGAGACCCGTGACGACGATGAGGCGGTCGCGCGGGATTTCGACCGAGATGTTCTTCAGGTTGTGCACCCGCGCGCCCTGGACGGCAATGGTCGTCCGCGCGGCCGGCTTGCCCGCCGAAGCTCGAAGAGCGACGGCGGGTTTCGAGGCCGGGGAGGATTTCGGCCGGCGATTCACGACGGCGGTGGCCGAGCGCCGCGTCATGACCGTCGCCTCGCGCCGGTGTGGAAGAACGCCAGCTCCTGCACCTCGATGTTGCTGCGCCGCGTCAGCCGCACCGGCGTCGACGCCTGACCGATCAGTCCCTGATCGGCCAGGTACTCGCAGGCGGTCGTCACCCCGCTGACGTCGAAGTTGCGCTCGAAGTGCGTTTCGAGCTCGGTGGCCGACCGCGCTTCGCCGACCTCGCGCAGGTAGTCGAGGACGAGTCCGAACAGGCTCGGCGTCCGCTCGCGCAAGTACTCGTCGATCGCATCCAGCGCGGCCTGGACGTTCTTGCGGGTCTTCTTCGTGTTGAGCAGATCGGTGTAGACGACTCTGAAGAACTCCGGATTGAGCAGCACCGCCTGCGGGAGCACTTCGCGGTCGGCCAGCAGGCGCCGGCTCACCACTTCGATCCGGGCCAGTGACGTCGCCGAATACAGGATCCAGAGCGCCGTGTAGTCGAGGTCGCCTCGGGTCACGAGCCACTTGTGGGCCTTGTACACCGGCGGAAGCGCGTTCGTTCCGGCCCGCAGCAGCTGCACTTGCGTGTCGCGATCCCCAATCCCGGCAAGCGTCGCGAAGAGATCGGCAATCGACGGGTCGTGCGTGTACAGCAGACGGCCCTTGGCGAGAAACGAGTGCATGAACGAGTTGCGCACCGAGCCCTCGATCGCCTTCCGAAGTGCCGCACGGGCCATCAGCATCGCGTGGATGTTCACCCCGTCGGCGTGCAGGGCCAGTCCGGCGTCGCCTGATTGAATCAGCTTGTCGTCGACCGTCACGAGCACCAGATCGATGTCGGACTTCGCCCACACGGTGTCGTGCGACAGGCTGCCGCCGAGAATCGCGGCCAGCACCGATCGGTCTTCCTTGACCCGGACGATCAGGGCGTCAAGGGCGGTTGTGAACCTCTCATGGACGGACTTGGGATCGGCGCGAAGCATATCGACGAGCGCAATAGGCTAGAGCCGTTCTCACTTCCTCGTAAAGGAAACCCCGCCCAATTCCGGGGCAAACAGATGACTCCAGGGGAGTGAGAACGGCTCTAGTTTTTCACAGATTCCTGGCGCCCACCGGTACCGCTGACCCCAACCCGGACGCCGCACGCCACAAACAGCAGGCCCAGGGCCCCCAGGCCCAAGGCCCAAGGGTTCTGGGAAGCACGGACATACGGGGCATTGGAAAAGTCGCCGCTCCCCCTCTAATATCAACACGCTTCTTTAACAAGGAGAGCGACCGTGACCCACGTCGTCATGAGATCCCGCGGGCGAGAGCCGTTCTCACGTCCTCCTAGCGCAAACCCGACACCGATCACGGGACACTCGGCTGAAATCCAGCAGGTAGCCCGCCAGAGCAACGTGAGAACGGCTCGAGCGTCGCTTGCCACCCTCACCCTCGCACTTGCTGTCGTCTTTAGTGCCGCATACGCACTCTCCGCTCAGGCGCCTTCCAGGAGAGTCCTGACGATCGACGACTACACGAAGTGGCGCAGCATCAACGGATCGGAGATTTCCGGCGACGGTAAATGGGTCGCTTATGTGCTGCAGCTCACGAACACCCCCACGACGGACACGAAGCCGGTGCTGCACATCCAGAATCTCGACACGGGCGCCGACGTGTCGGTCGCGAATGGGACCGGCGGCGTGTTCTCCGCCGACTCACGCTGGATCGCGTATCAGATCGATCCCGGCTCTGGCCGCGGCGGACGAGGCGGCCGGGGCGGCGGTGGAACGGGTGGCGCGACACCAGGCGGAGACGCTCCCACAAGCGGCGGCGCGCCGCCAGCGCCGGCGCCAGGCGCGGCGCCGCCCGGCGGACAAGGCGGAGACACTCAACCTGGCGGGACAGGCGCGCAGGCGGGACGCGGCACCACGCCGCCGACCCCACCGCGGCGGGTCGAGCTGCGCGAGCTCGCGACCGGCACGGTCCATTCGTGGCAGGACATCCAGTCGTTCACGTTCTCAGCCAACTCGACGCATCTGTTTCTCCGTCGGCGTCCGCCCACGACAGGCCAGGCGGGCGGCCGCGGCGCGAATGCCGAGGAGGGTGGCGGAGGCGGCGGCGGTGGTGGCGCCGGGGCCGGCGCCGGCGCAAATGCCGACACGCCAGCGGGACCGCGCGGCGTGGACGTGACGCTGCGCAATCTGGCGACCGGACGCGACCAGCTGCTCGGCAGCGTCGGCGACATCGCGTTCAACAAGGCGGGCACGCTGCTTGCGTACACGGTGGACGCGCCCGTGCGCGACAGCAACGGCCTCTTCGCGGTCGATCTCAAGAACGGGCGCACGCACGCGCTCGACAATGACGCCAAGCAATACAACCGGCTGACGTGGAACGACGAAGGCACGGCGCTGGCGGTCCTCAAAGGCGTGGACGTGGACAAGATGCGCGAGCGCGACAACGTGCTGCTCGTCTACCCCACCGTGCAGGCCGTGTTCGACGAGACGGGCGATCCGGTCTCGGTCGTGCTCGATCCGGCCAAGGCACCGGGCTTTCCGAAGGGCTGGGTCGTGAGCGATCGCGCGACGCTCGCCTGGAGCGACGACAACAAGCGGGTCTTTTTCGGCATCAAGGCGCAGGTCGCCGCGCCGCCCACGAACGCGCGACGCAATACCGACGAGACGGCCGACGTGGACGTGTGGAACACGCGCGACGAGCGCATCCAGTCCGTGCAAATGGTGCGCGCGGCCGCCGACCGCAACTTCACGTTCCGACAGGCGTACGACGTCGCGGCCCTGAAGTTCGTCAAGCTCTCGGATGAAACGCTCAAAGATGTCGACGTCGCGCCCGACGGCGGCTGGGCGGTCGGCCGCGACACGCGCGGCTATATCTCCGACTACAAGCGGCCCGCGGCAGACATCTACCGCGTCAACACGTCGACTGGCGAGCGGACGCTGATGTTCCGCACCCAGCTCATCGGCAGCCATGTGTTCGGGATCTCGCCAAACGGCAAGTACTACCTGTATTGGAAGGACAGGAAATTCCAGGCGTACGACCTCGACGCCGCGACGAGCACGACACTCGGCGGCCCGGCGCTCGTGAGCTTCGTGGACATGGAGTTCGATCATCCCGGACCGAAGCCGTCATATGGCGTCGCCGGGTATACGAGCGACGGCAAAACGGTCATCGTTCAGCATCGCTACGACTTGTGGGCGCTGCCGCTCGACGGGTCGGCGGCGCGCAACCTGACGAACGGTCTTGGCGCCAAGGGTGAGATCCGGTTCCGGTACGTGCGCACCCAGCCGCCCGATGCGCCCGGCGCTCCCGGAGCACCCGGCGCGCCCGGTGGCGGCGGCGGGCGCGGCGGCGGCCCCGGACGACAGACGATCGATCTGGCCAAACCGATCACGCTTTCGGCGTACGGCGAGTACACCAAGAAGGCCGGGTTCTACGAGCTGTCCGCCGGGCAGATGAAAGAGCTGGTCTGGGAGGACGCGTCGTTCAGCGCGCCGACCCGGGCAGCCAAGGCGGACAAGTTCCTGTTCACGCGGCAGACGTTCGTCGACTTCCCCGACCTGCGGGTCTCGGGGCCCGGGTTCAAGGACTTCAAGAAGATCACCGACGCCAACCCGCAGCATGCCGAGTACCAGTGGGGCAAGCGCGTGCTCTTCGACTTCAAGAACAAGGACGGGCTCCGGCTGCAGGGCATCCTGGCGCTGCCCGACGACTACAAGCCCGGCGAGAAGCGGCCAATGATCGTCACGTTCTACGAAGACAACTCGCAGAACATGCATCGGTACTCGGCGCCGACGTTCCTGTCCGGCATGGGCTCGTCTCCGGTTCAGGCCGTGAGCGAGGGCTACATCACGATGATGCCGGACATCCACTTCCGGACCGGGTCGTCCCACAGCGACATGCTCGAGTGCGTCGAAGCCGCCGTGAAGCGCGTGATCGAACTCGGCTACGTCGATCCGAAACGGATCGGGATCAACGGGCACAGCTACGGAGGCGAGGGGGCGGCGTTCATCGGCACCCGCTCGAAGTTGTTTGCCGCGGTCGGCATGGGCGCCGGCGTGACCGACCTTTTCTCGGACTTCAGCCAGAGCTGGGGCTGGTCGTACCAGGTCACCGGCGGCAGCGGCGCCAATGGCAACGACTACTACCTCTACGGCCAGGGACGCTGGGGGATCTCGCCGTGGGACAACCCGGAGCTCTACCGCTTCGAGTCGGCGCTCTCGCACGCAAAGGAAGTCACCGCGCCGTTCCTCATCATGCACGGCACGGCCGATCCGACGGTCGCGTTCAGCGAAGGGATGAACTTCTACAACGCGCTGCGGTACAACGGCAAGAACGCGATCATGCTTGCGTACCCGGGCGAGGGGCACGGTCTGCGCGGCATCGCGAACCGGAAGGACCTGACGATCAGGTTCTTCCAGTTCTTCAATCACCACCTCAAGGGTGAGCCGGCGCCGAAGTGGATGACGGACGGGGTCGCGTTTCTGGACAAGGACGTCAAACGCGACCCGAAGTAAGGGCAGAGGGCAAAGGGCAGAGGGCAAAGGAGAGGAAAAAGGGGAAAGGTTGGGGGGACCGGGGGACAACAGTTCCTTCGATCTATTGCCTTTGCCCTCTCCTTTGCCCTTTGCCCTCTGCCCTTTGCCCTTCACCGCCTTCAGGTTACTTGACGACTTTCTTGATCGCTTCCACCGCCACGTCCGCCCGGAACTCGACGATCTTCTTGCCCATCTCGATCGTCTTTTCCTTCGGCTCGATGCTGACGCCGTTGCGCCACGGCGAAGGTGTGGGCCGGCGTTACTCGTCGGCTATTTGCCGCCGGCGAGCAGCCGCTTCACCTGATTGACCGTGTTGTTGATGCCGATCTCGGCGAGGTCCTTGCCGATTTCCTTGGTTGCAAAGTGCGGATTGCCGCTGAGCCCGTTGTTCACGCGCGGGGTGGCGTTCGCTGCGCCACCGCCGCCACCAGCGCGGCCGCCGCCGCGCCCCCCGCCGCCGCCCGCGCCTGCAGCCGCCGCACCGCCACCGGCCGCGGCACCGCCACCGGCCGCGACGCTCGCCGCCCTAGCCGCCGCGGCGTCTTTGCGGTCTTTCCAGGCTTTGAGATCAGCCTCGAGCGATTCGCCCTCGAAACGCGTACCGTCGAACGGCACCGTCTTGTACGTTGGCCGGATGTACTCGTACGGCTTCGTTTCCCAGTACATCATCTCGGCAGTTTCCATCATGCCCCCGTGGCCCGCGATCGGCAGCTTGTGCTCCCACATGTACATGTCGATGTCGTCGTGCGTCTTCTGGTAGAAGTCACCAACGTAGTGCACGCGGATGCCCTTGGTCGCGAACTTCGCGGACATCTCTTCGGAGACCTGGCGCATCTCGTTCTGTCCGCCGCCGTGATCGCCCATCAGAAAAATGTCTTTGAAACCGATGTACATCAGGCTCTCGACGCCGCCCTGGATGATGCCTTTGAAGGTGACGGCATCGACTTGAATCGCGCCTGGATTCGGCGCAGTCGGGCCGTCCGCTTCGGCAAACGCTTTCCAGGAGTTGGCGTTGTATCCGCCGGTCGCCGCGACCGCGAACGGAATAGTCGGCGCCACAATCGTCTTGCCGAGCCGCCGCGCCGCTTCCACGGCCCGTTTCGTGGCGAGCACGTTATGCACGCCGATCGTCGCGTGGGGTCCCCGGATCTCCGTGCCGCCAGTGGGCAGGAAGACCGAGGTCCAGCCGTTCTTGATCTTGTCGGCGAGCTCGGTCTGCGTCAGGAGCTCGAGCTCGACGACTTTGTCCACGTTCATCCCGGCCACGCCGGTTCCGGCAGTGATCTGCGCCCGCAGAACAGGCGCCACACTGGCAATCACCGCGGCAACAACGACAGACAGGCGCTTCGTCATACATCCTCCAACACGGGCCAGAAACGACGCGGGCAGTGGGTGAATCTATGCCAGTGCGCGGTTGAGATCAACCGCTGGCGCGATTGCACTCATTACGCGCCCGCCAAACCGAGACCTCCGAAGACGGTCTCGGGCGGCACGACAGCCGTGCTGTCGTACAGGACATATTCAAGATTCCCATTCAGGTCATTGAGAAAGTTCATAGAAAAATCTTGTCGTAATGGCCCTGGCCTTGGTGGGTCGTTGGCGGCGGCGTCGCCTGCTGTGCGGCCAGAATGGCCGACTCATGCTGCTCCTGAAATCCCCGGAACGTTCGGGAAACTATACGCTCATCAGTGCCGCCCGGCGTAGTCCTCCGGCGAAGGGCGCCGCTGCGCATGCTGGGGAGCAGCATTTGATCCATTCCCTGTGCTCATGACCCGACGCTGGAAGATCGGAGTCGGCGGCGCCCTCCTGACCCTCACGCTGGTGATCGCTATCGCGGTGGGATTCGGTCGGCCGATGTTGGAGATTGCCACGGGGTATAAGGCGAAGATGCTGTGCTCCGAGGTCTTCGTCGCGGGGCGCGCACCCGCAGACGTCGTCGCGGAGCTCGAATCCCAGGATCTGACGGCCCTTCGGTTCATCTCGGCCTCGATCGACCACAGGACGCGGACGGCCACGGTTCGCGCGCCGCTCGGCATCATGACGCGTGAAGCGCGCTTCCGCGACAGCGGCGGGTGTCTCCTCGCATTCGATCGACAGCCGCCGCCGGCGGCCGCCGATCAACCGCGAAACGAGCCGGCACCGTCCGCAACCGATCTCGCCTCGTCTCAGGGCACCGAAATGAAGACACGGCTCACGGCCGTGCTGGACGACGCCTTCTCGGAGACCGATCGCACGCGCCCTCGCCAGACGCGCGCCATCGTGCTGATGTCCAACGGTCAGATCGTGGCGGAGCGTTATGCGACCGGCTTCACGGCAGCCACGCCGATGCTGGGCTGGTCGATGGCCAAGAGCGTGGTGAACGCGCTGGCGGGCATTCTGGTTGGCCACGGCCGGCTTGCCCTTGACGCTCCGGTGCGCGTCCCGTTGTGGAGCGCACCAGACGATCCTCGAAATCGCATCACGCTCGATCACCTCTTGCGGATGAGCAGCGGACTCCGATTCGACGAGGAAATGACCAAACCGGTCACGGACATCCTCACCGCGCTCTTTCGCATCCCCGACATGGCCGCCTTTGCCGCCGACAAACCGCTCGAGGCGGCGCCCGGCACGCGCTGGCAGTACTCGAGCGGCACCAGCCTGATCCTCTCGGGCGTCATTCGCAGCGTGCTCGGCGACGTCGAGTACCGGACGTTCCCGCGCGCGGCGCTCTTCGATCCGATCGGCATGTCCAGCGCGGTCCTCGAAACCGATGCCACCGGCACCTTCGCCGCGTCGTCATTCATGTACGCGACCGCGGGCGACTGGGCGCGGTTGGGTCAGCTCTACCTTCAGGACGGCGTCTGGAACGGGAGCCGCATTCTTCCGGAGGGATGGGTCACCTACTCGCGCACTCCTGCGCCCGCACACCCAACCGGCGCCTACGGCGCGCATTTCTGGCTTCAGATTCCGGAGGAATACGGAGCGTCGCACGCCCCTCTTCCGAACGATGCGTTTCACGCCGCCGGGCACGAAGGTCAATTCGTGACGATCATCCCATCACGCCAGGTGGTGATCGTCCGGCTTGGAAAAACGAGGTACGGCGGGGTGTGGGATCAGAGCGCGTTCGTCAGTAATGTCCTGAGAGCGCTCGCCCCAGTTGCTGGAAGCCCTGGCTCTCGGTAATCGCGCTGTTTCGCCTTTGCGCCTTTTGAGGCTTTGCGCCTTTGCTTATTCATGTCTCAATGCGACGACCGGATCGAGACGGAGACCTCGTCTCGCTCCCGCGTATCCAGCAAAGAGTGTCACGACGATGAGCAGCAGCGCGATGCCACCAAACGTGACTGGATCGAGCGGGCTCAGGCCGTAGAGGAACGACGCGATGAACCGGGTCCCAGCCGCGGCAAGTCCCACGCCCAGCACCACGCCAATCAACGTGAGCCGGATCGCGCCGCCGACGACGACGCGGAAGATGTTGCGGCGGCTGGCGCCGAGCGCGACCCGGATGCCAATCTCCTTCAGCCGGCGCGTCAGCGTGTAGCAGACCAGCCCATACAGTCCGCCTGCCGCGAGCAGCAGCCCGATGACGCCGGTCACGCCGAAGACGCCCTGGGCGATCCGCGCGGGAATGAGGGTGAAGCCCATCGCCTCGCGCAGCGCCTCCGCGGTCAAGGGAGCGGCGGTGCCGTCGATCTCCCGCACCATCCGCCGGATGTCCGCGAGAACCATTGACGGCGCCGCGGCGGTCCGAACATGAATCGTGAGCTGCGAACCGAAACGCTGCCGCGCGGGCAGATAAACGAACGGCTCAATCTGGCCCGCGAAGGACGCGTACATCGCGTCCGTGACCACGCCGACGATCTCGCGTGCTTCCGGTTCGCCGTCGAGCTTCACGTGTTTTCCCAACGCGCCGTCGGCTGGCCAGTATCGGCGCGACATCGTCTCGTTGACAATCGCGACCGGCGGCGCACTCGCCGTGTCGCGCAGCGCGAAGTCGCGTCCGGTGATCAGTGTCCGCCTGAGCGTGGAAAAGTAGTCGTCCGAGATCCGGTTGTACGGCAGTTGCAGACGCGCCGGTCCCCCACGCTGGTCGAAACCGCGGATCGTGACCGCCACGCTCGATCCACGCGAGCCCATCGGCACGAAGTCCGCGAGCGCGGCGCTCTCCACGCCAGGAAAATGCCGCGCGCGTTGTAGAACGTCCTCAAAGAACGTCTCGGTCCGAGTGCGGTCGTAGCCGAGTGGCTGCAGATCGAACGTCGCGATGACGACCTGGTCCGGATCGAAACCGACGTCGACGCGGCTGACGTTCCGCAAGCTTCGAAACAGGAGCGCAGCCGCGATGAGCAGCAGACACGACAGCGCCACCTGGACCACCAGGAGTCCGCCGCGCAGCCTCGATCGTCGACCGAAGGTTCCTCGCGCATCCCTCATGAGAGACACGAGATCGACGCGTGATGCCTGCAGCGCGGGCGCGAGGCCGAATCCAAGCGTCGCGGCGGCGCACATGAGCGCCGTGAAGAGCAGCACCCGGCCATCGATCTGAAGGTTCAGGAAGATCGGTCCGCCGGTGGGACCGGCGGTGGGTGAAAAGCCGTTCAGGAGACCCAGGGCGGCCGCCGAAAGACCCAGCCCCGCGGCTGCCCCCGCGATCGCCAGAAGGCCGCTCTCGATGAGCAACTGAACGACGATTCGCCGCCGGCCGGCTCCGAGCGCGAGTCTCGTCGCCAGTTCGCTCCGGCGCGCGCTGGCGCGCGCGAGCAGCAGGCTCGCGACGTTGGCGCAGGCAAGCAGCAGGACCACGCTGACGACGGCCGTGAGCAACAGGAGGAACGCGGCGGCAAAGCGGGCCAGAAGCGGATGCGCCCCTCTCGCGCTTCCGATCACGAATCCGCGATCGGGCTCGCGGGCTGGATTCTCGTCGAGCATGCGGCGCACCAGCACGCCAAGCTCGGCAGAGGCGGTCTGCTGGGTGACACCGGGCTTCAATCGGCCGACCAGCATGATCGAGGTGGCGTCGCCACGCGCGCCTGGCGCTTCGCCAGTGCCCGCCATCACCGCGGGCAGCCAGATATCCGTGTCGACACCCGGGAAGGTCCCGACGAACCCGCCCGGAGCGATCCCGACGATTGCGAAGTCGTGATGGTTGATGGTCAGGCTCCGGCCGACGACGGCCGGGTCGGCGCCGAAGCGGCGGCGCCAGAAGCGATCGCTGATGATCGCCACCGGCGCGTCGACGCCAGGTCGATCCTCGGCCGGCCCGAAATTGCGTCCGATGCGCGGCGCCACGCCGAGAACGGAGAAGTAGCCGCCGGTGACGAACTCGGCCGAGACGGGCTGCGGACCTTCGGACCCGCCAAAGACGACCGATCGAATCTGATGTCCCGCTACGCCAGCAAACGACGAGGCGCGGTCGCGCAGGTATTGATACTCATCGAAGTTGGCCGAACGGAACGACTGATCGCCGCGCTGAGACCGGCCGATGCGCACGAGCTCCCCGTCACCTGGCCCGCCGAGCGGCCTCAGCAACACCGCGTTCACGACGCCGAACATCGTCGTGTTGACGGCAATGGCGAGCGCGAGCGAGCCCACGGCCGGCCAGGTGAGCGAGGGCGTGCGGGTCAGGACGCGGACGGCGTAGCGGAGATCGCTCGTCATGGCGCACTACTTTACATTACAAAGTTATTTTTACCACAAGAAAATCGACGGTCGTGCGGACCGGCGTCCTGTCGATCCCCGCTGTGGGTCAGCGCGTGACGTCTCGCAACGGCGACTCGGCCGGTTGGCAAGGTCCGGATACCGCCGGCTGAGTTATAGTGGCCCCGTCCGGCTCCCACCCACGAAGAATCGGATCGTTTGAATCGGGAGGCGCCATGTCTGGCACCCTCAGCCGTCGCGAAGTACTGCACGATCTGCTGGCCGCAGGCGTGGTCCTGGGCACGGGCTGGCCCGCGCTCGCTCAGGGCGAGGAAGTCATCCCGTTCACGGATCTCCCGGCGCCGGCCGCCAATGCGCGCGTCCCGCCGAGCCTGACGCAATACTTCACGGACAACAGCCTCTTCTTTGCCGTGCAGCACTACCCCGTGCCGCCGGCGATCGATCCGGCGGCCTACAAGCTCCGCATCACTGGCCTGGTCGACCGGCCGATGGAGCTCACGCTCGCCGCGGTGAAAACGCGGCCGCGCATCGAAGAGGTCGTCGGGTTCGAGTGCTCCGGCAACAACAACGGGCGCGGCAATCCGCTCCTCGGCAACGCGCGCTGGGCCGGCACCAGCGTCGCGCGTCTGCTGAAAGAGGCGGGCATCCGCGCGTCCGCCCGCGAGGTCGTGTTCTTCGGCGCCGACACCGGCACGGAAGAGATCACGCACGGCGGACCGGCGGAAAAAGTCGAGCAGCACTTCGGCCGCTCGTTGTCCCTGGACGACGCGATGCGGCCGGAGGTGATGCTGTCGGACACGATGAACGGCCAGCCCATGCCGCACTCGCACGGCGCGCCGGTCCGCCTCGTCGTGCCGGGCTGGTACGGCGTCGCGAACGTGAAGTGGCTCAATCACATCCACGTGCAGGACAGCCGTTTCATGGGCCGGTTCATGGCGCGCGACTACGTGACGCTGCGCGGACAGTCGGTCGGGGCCGCCACCGTGTGGAATGAAACGTCCGTCGGCCGGACGCGCCTCAAGTCCGCGATTGGCCGTGTCACGCGCACCGGCGCCTCGCTGAAGGCCACCGGCTTCGCGCTCACCGACGGCACGCCGCTCAAGGTCGTGGAGGTCAGCGTCAACGGCGGCCCCTGGAAGCCGGCCGTGCTCGACAAACGGAACACGCGCTATTCCTGGCAGCTCTTCACATACGAGTGGTCAGGCGCGCAGCCGGGCGCGCCGTCCGGCGAACACACGATCGTCTCCCGGGCCACCGACATTCGCGGCGAGGTGCAACCCACGGACGAGGATCTGCGCAGCAAGAAGACGCGCTGGGAGAACAACGGTCAGTTTCTTCGGAAATTCAAGATCTGAAAAGAATGGGCGGTTCCGAAGTGCCCGGGTTCCGGGGTTGCAAAGCGAACTTCGGAACCCTGGAACCTCGGAACTTCGGAACCTGGTCGGCCCTTGACGAACTCCGGAACTCCGGAACCTCGGAATCCCGCACCCCGGAACCCCCATAGTTTTACCGCCGGCGATCCCGCCGATCTTCGCCGCGATCGCGCAGGTCTTCGCGCCTGTCCCGTCGATCCTCACGGCGATCGCGGAGGTCTTCGCGGCGATCGCGGCGGTCCTCGAATCGATCGCGCAGCCCGCCGTCGTGTAGACGATCGCGGCGATCCTCGCGAAGATCGCGACGGTCCTCACGCCGATCGCGCACGTCTTCGCGGCGGTCACGGCGATCCTCCATCCGATCCCGACGGTCCTCGAGTCGATCCCGAACCGGTCCCTGCGGCGTGAAGGCGCGCGCGGTGACTGGCGTCAGAAGCGAAATCGCCAGCATGCCCGCGGCCGTGGATCCCCAAGTCATGTCTGCCTCCGTCTTGCAGGCGCTCCACTACCTTGGACCGGGACCAGCCGCCGAGGGCTTAATTGCGGCCGCCGCGTGACAGAATTGTCGGGAGACCATGCCTCACATCATCGAGAAAGCCGCAACGGGCCGGGCGAAATGCCGGGGATGTGACACGCGGATCGCCGCAGGGCTGCTTCGGTTCGGCGAGCGCCTGCCCAATCCGTATGCGGAGGATGGCGGCGAGATGACGCACTGGTTTCATCTCGCGTGCGCGGCGTTCAAGCGTCCCGCGCCGTTCCTCGAGACCGTCCCGGCGAGCGCCGAAATCGAGGATCGAGAGACGCTCGAGCGCGAAGCGACGGCCGGGATCACGCACCGCCGGCTGGCCCGCGTAAACACCGCGGAACGCTCGTCCACCGGACGCGCTGTGTGCCGATCGTGTCAGACGACGATCGCGAAAGGCGCCTGGCGGATTACGCTCGTCTACTACGAAGACGGCCGCTTCGTCGCATCAGGATTCATTCACGTCGGGTGCGCGCAGCCGTACCTGGAAACCACCGACATCATGCGACGCGTGAAGTACTTCACGCCGTCGCTCACCGATGCGGATCTGGCGGAGATTCAGACGGAGCTGGGCGTGGCTTGAGGCGTGGGGCCCTTCTACCCCCCCGCCATCGCCCCGACGATCAAGAACGGCTCGCTCCCCTTCGCCACGGCGTCCGGCAGAAGCGCATCGGGCGAATCGTGCGACACGTCCTCTTCGCACGCGAAAAATCGCACGAGCGGCCGGCGCGCGAACGTGACGTGGTCGCGGACCATTCCGCGCAACACGGGGTAGTGGCCTTCGAGGGCATCGAGCACCGATCGCTGCGTGACCGGGCCATCGACGTTCACGGTCAGCTCGCCGCCGACATCAGCCAGCGTCCGCAGATGCGCCGGGAGGATGACGCGAATCGTCATGACAGGGACTGCACCTCGACCGACAGCACCGGCGGGAGATCTCGCACGATCGGCGCCCAGTGATCGCCGCCGTCGGCCGAACCGTACACCTGCCCGCCCGTCGTTCCGAAGTACACACCGCAGGGGTCGAGCCGGTCCACGGCCATCGCGTCGCGCAGGACGTTGACGTAGCAGTCGCGCAGCGGCAGCCCGTTCGTGAGCGCCTCCCAGTCGTTTTCAGTGCCGCCGGTGCGGCTGCGGAACACGCGCAGCTTGCCGTCGGGCGGAAAGTGCTCCGAGTCGCTCTTGATCGGCACGACGTAGATCGTCTCGGGCTCGTGCGCGTGTACGTCGATCGCGAATCCAAAGTCGCTCGGCAGGCTTCCGCTCACTTCCTGCCACGAGTCGCCCGCATCGTCGCTCCGCATGACGTCCCAGTGCTTCTGCATGAACAGCACGTTCGGACGCGACGGGTGCATCGCAATCCGGTGGACGCAGTGGCCGACCTCGGCTGTCGGATTCGGAATTCCTTCGGATCGCAGGCCGCGGTTGATCGGCCGCCAGGTCTTGCCGGCATCATCGGTGCGGAACGCGCCCGCGGCGGAAATCGCGATGAAGATCCGCGCCGGATCGCGCGGATCGAGCACGATCGTATGCAGACACAGGCCGCCCGCGCCGGGCTGCCACCGCGAGCCGGACTCGTGGCCGCGCAACGCCGGCAGTTCCTGCCACGTCGCGCCGGCGTCGTCGCTCCGGAACAGCGCGGCGTCCTCGACACCGGCATAGACGATGTCGGGATTGGTCAGACCGGGCTCGAGATGCCAGACCCGCTTGAATTCCCACGGATGCGGCGTGCCGTCGTACCACTGATGCGTGCCAGGCTCTCCTTCGTAGACGAAGCGGTTCCCCGCGGCCTCCCACGTCTTGCCGCCGTCATTCGAGCGCTGAATCACCTGGCCGAACCATCCGCTCGACTGCGACGCGTACAGCCGATTCGGATCCACCGGCGATGCCTTCAAGTGATAGATCTCCCAGCCGGCGAAGTGTGGGCCGCTGACGTCCCAGTCCTTCCGTTTGCCGTCTGATGTCAGCGCGAATGCGCCCTTCCGCGTGCCGACCAGAACGCGAACCCCCTTCATGCTGTGTCCTTTCCCGGAAGCGGCGGAAAAACCGCCGCAAAAACTCAGTATGCACCGACCTGTCGGCCTGCGCCTACTCGCATGCCGGCAGCGACGCCCTCGATCGTGGGGGCATGTTAGTGCGCTGTATGTCTCCGATAGTCGCTACGTGTGAGGGCCGATTCCCGAACCCGCCGGTTGTAGAACAATGTCGGCGCGATCGAGGACTGCCGCGGTTCGGCGAGCCTGAAAGCGGCGCAAAATCCGGCATCGAGTGGGAACGACGCTTGCTACGAATGCAAGACCGTGGACATCACGCTGACCTCAACCCTGACGGCTGAGGATGAGAACATCATCGCCCCGGCGATTCTGCAGGCGCTCACGAGCATTCTCGACCACCTGCCGATCGCCTATCGAGTGCGCATCGACACCGTCGACTCCCAGAGCTATCAACACAGCGGACCGGACCGCACGCGACTCACGCCGGACGGGCGCTTTCGGTCCGCCTCGCCGGCACCGGCATCCGACGGCTGAGAAAGGCCTTGTGCCCATCTAAAGCGTTTTCAAGAACGCGAGCATCGCGGCTTTATCAGGATCGCTGAGCTGGGTGAATCCCGTGCGAGCGCGGGTCGCCTCGCCGCCGTGGCGCAGGATCGCCTCCTCGATCGTCGTCGCAGATCCATCGTGCAAGAGTGGCCGGCGGACGCGCAGCCCCCACAGCGCGGGCGTGCGCATCTCCGAGGCCAGGGCAGCGCCCTGCGCGATGCCGTCGCCGGTGCCGATGTCGTGCAGCAGAAGATCTGAAAACAAGGCGACGGCCTGATTCTCGAACAAACGGTTCGAGTGCGGTCCCGTGTTCAGCACCGGCACGTGGCAGGAGGCGCAGCCGATCGACGAGAACAGCTGCTCGCCCGAGCGCGCGGCCGTATCGGGCGCGAGGCGGCCGAGCGGCGCGAGAAACTTCATGAAACTCTCGAAGTTGTCGATGCCGCGTCGGTTCGTTCGCGGATCGCGGACGTCTTCCGGATCCGGAATGAGATCGCAGAGGCGCATGCGATCCGCAGGCACGCCCGACGCCAGTTCCTCGGGAAAGAGATCGTTCGTGATCCCCATTTCATTGCGGTAGGCGTCGGCGCTGAACGCCAGCAGCGTCGCGTGCTGCGCCTTCCAGCCGAAGCGTCCGATGCGAATCTGACCGGTGGCGACGTCGACCACCCGGGCGGCGCGGCCGCTGATGCCGTCGCCGTTGTCATCCATCGGATCCTCACGCGCAAGCACGATGCCGTCGGGAATCGCTTCCACGAGTCCGGCGCCGAAGAGCGGAATCGGGATCCGCCGTGCGATCACCGCCGCCTCGGCCGGAATGCTCACCTGACAGCCGTGCGTCGGCACCGAAAAGAGCTGATGCAGCGTCTCGCCGGAGGCGTGGAGCGGCGCCAGCTCGCCCTGCTCGTTCCGGCCGACAGCCCTGACCTCGGCGATCGTCCCGAAGCCGCCGACCGCGGGGATGCTGTGACAGATGGCGCAGCTCGTGCCGTTGAAGGCCGGACCGAGGCCCTCGTCGGCGGTCTCGACCTCGAGAAAGTCGTCGAGCCCGAGACGGAACTCGGCGAACTCGGCCGTGGAGATGCCGGCCAGCGGATCGCCGGGCCGCGGCGCTCGCACCTGCGCGTCGAGAAACGCGATGCCGTAGACGACGGCGAGAGCCGCCGCAACTGTCCGTGTGGACACCCGCGACTTCATCGAAGACCCTTCGACGTCGCTCAGGGCAAGCTCTTCGACTTCGCTCAGAACAAGAAGGTCGCGCATGAGGTACTCCAGGTGGATCGACTACTTCGTCACGACAATCGTGCCGCGCATGAATCCGTGGCCGGCGCCACAGACGTGCGAGCACTCGAAGGTGTAACGTCCCTCACGGGCGGGCCGGAAGGTCGCCGTGACGGTGCCCTTGCCGCGCTTGGGAATCCTGACGTCCACGTCCGTGTCCAGAATCCGGAAACCGTGATCGGTGTCCTCGCTCCGCAGGCGGATCTCGATCGGCTCGCCCGCTTTCGTGCGGATCTCCGACGGCGTGAAGCTGAATCGCTCGGCGCTGACGTTGACCACCCGTGCGGATGTCTGACCGCCCGGCGCTGTCGCGGAGAGCTGCGAGGCGAGGGCGACCGCGACCCAGCCAGCGATGACCAGCAAAAAGAATGGCCGCATGAGGAAGCTCCGCATCAGAACCACCACCCCAGACCGGCATTGAGGACGTTCGGAGCCGTGAACGGGCTGCGGTTCCGGAGAATCGTGTAGTCGAACTTGATCGCCACATCCGGGTCAGGCCAGAGCGTGAAGCCCATGACCCAGGCGTCGCGATCGAATTTCTTGAGCGGCACGTGCCCGGCGGGCATGCGAAACTGCGTGTCCACGTTTTCGTATCTCGTGAACACGCCGAGCTCCCCCACCCGCGAGCCCGTGAGGATGCGGTAGCCGCCTTCGAGGTAGAACCCGCGCAGCACGCGGGCGACGTTCGGGCTGACACCGGTGCGAAGCAGGCCGAGATCGTTCAGCCGATCGGCGTTGTCGATCGTGACTTGCGCGAACTGGCCGCGCAGCTCGAGCCGGTCGCGCGCGTACCGCATATCGGTTTCGATGAGCCGAACCGGCACGTCGAAGGCCGGCCGGAACTCGAATCCCGATCGGCCCGACCAGAAGCTGAGACCGGCGGTGAGCCCTGGGGTGCCGACGTATTCGACCCGGCCGGTGACCGCGACCCGGCCGGCGTTGGCCTCGCTCCCCTTCTGGCGGCCGCCGCGAATCCCTTCCTCGGCGCTGAACTCGGCCGCGTTGAGCGGCGCCATGAGGTAGGCCCGATAACGCAGGCCGCGGCCGACCTCGCCATGCACGCCGGCGCCGGCATCGAACCAGGTCGTCGGAATGATCACGGTATCGACGAGCGGCCGCTCAACGCCGTAAAACACGGGCGGCTCGTGCCGCTCGTTGATGATCCCGACAGGCGCGAGAATCATCCCCGCGCGGATATTGAACGCGCGCGTGACGAGAAAATCGAGATAGGCCTGTTCGAGCTCCAGCTCTCCCGCTTTTTCGAGTCCCTCGACGAATGCGTGCTCCAACTCGAGCTCGCCGACGAAGCGCAGCCGATCGCTGAAACGATGCGTGACCAGCAGCACGAAGCGATGAAAGTCGAGCACGCCGTCGGCAAACTGGGGCTTGTTGAAATGGAAGTCCATGTAGCCGGAGAGGCCGGTTGAGGGGGAGGGCGCGGCCGGTTGCGGCGACGGCGGCGTCTGCCCCGCCGCGCCGGCGGTTACGCAGGTCAAGAGGAGGGCAACCGAAATGCCCGTGAAAACAGGGGCCAAACCGCCTGCCTTCCCGAAATTTTGATTAATCAAAACGTGAAGATTGAATCATCAAAGTCGCGCGCCGTCAAGCCACCCGGCGATGATCGGCGCCGCCGGTCTCCTGATGGTGCCCGTTTCGCTGGCCGCATGCCTGCTGCCGGCGCTGCGGGCCGCCCGGCTGGACCAGCTCGTCGCGCTGCGGACGGAATAGGCCACTGGACATTGATCGATTGATTGATCGATCTATCGATCGATTGAAGAGCGTTTCTGTCGCGTCATGGCTCTTGACGCGGCCGTGAAGGTTTTCAATCAATCGATAGACCGATAGGCCGATCGATCAATACGGCTCTTTTATCTCGAGCACGACCGGACCGGCGGGGATGCCGGCCCGGTCGTCCGTTGTCACTTGCCTGCCGCTTTCCGCCTGGCCCAATACCGGCGCATGCCTGCGGCCATTCGGCGGCGCGCCGCGGCGGACATTTTCCGCCGCTTTCTTGGCCCACCCACTGACGCTGGCCCACGCTTCCTGGCCCCGCGTCTCAGGTCCGGGAAACTCGCAAAAATCGCGCTCTTCTCGGTGTCGATCTCTTCCAGTCGCGCCAATGCTCCTCGTCGGGCCCATTCACGATGCAGTACGGACGTCTGTGCCATTCATTTCACTCCAGCGAATAGTGAACTCCATGTTCTGATGGACATTCTGGCACGCACCGCTACGGCCGGCAACGCACGTGAGACGAGCTACCGCGATCGATTGCCCTTCGGCCGCATGACGTGCGTGAACGCCCACGCTCCAATCGAGACCCCGCATCGCAATCCATCTTCATTGGCCGACCGGTAGTGGATCCCGCCGTACAAGCGGCTCATGGCCGCTTCGCCCGCCGCTTCCGAGAGTCTCGAGAACACACGGGCCTCACCCGGCAGGAAGTCTGACGTCGCCGTGAAGACGACCTCGTCGGTGCCATAGAACAATGCGAGCACCGTGGCAGCAGCGCCGCTGAACGTGCTGTGTCCCGAGACGTAGTCAGGGAACGGCGGAGTGGCAATGAACGAGCTCCAACCCGGGTCCGCAGTCGTCTCGTCGTTTCCGTCCGAGTCACCCGCGCGAATTGCCGTCACCGGCCTCCAGAAGTTGAAGGCGTACTTGGCGTCCCACGCGGCAATCGAGGCGTCGGCCAGGGCAACGTTCAGGAGCGCGAACAGACGTGCTTTTTCAATCGGCGGTGTTTCCGCCAGATCGCTTACTCCACGCGCGATGCTGTTCCAGTGCCCGGGCGGTGTTTCCGTGCCCACGCCGTCGGCCCAGAAGAGGGCGATGAGACTCTGCTCAGCGGTACGCGTCGAGCCGACCGCCGCACCAAGCGTCTTCACCTCGTTGTAGTCATCGGTCCATGTCGAGCTGTCGAGTGACGGCGGCCCGCTGGGTCTGAAGTCATCCCCTGCGTCCAACGCAAAGGGCGTCACAAAGCCCCACTGCGGCAGCAGATACGGCTGGAACCCAGGAGGTGTCGGCACCCAGGCTCCGGGCCCCGTGGTCGAAGGTGGCGCCACGATCGCCGCGGCGCCGTCCTGGCTGCGTGAGGTCAGGATTCGGTCCGCGACCATTGCTCCCCAGCTCAGGCCGCGTCTCTTTTGCGGGTGGTCGTCGATGGCGTTCACGATCGACGCATGCAGCAAATCGAACGACGTCGACTGGCCCGGGAACAGCGTCACCAGCACGCGATGCGCGGCTGCGCTCGCCGCGGCGTCGATCGAAGCGCTGCCTGGAACGCCGCTCGGGACGAAGTAGTGTTCGTAGGATCGATCGATGCCGTTGATCGCGTCGAAGATCGAGATGTGCAGGATGGCCAGCGCGCGGGCCGCCACCGGAGGCGACGTCCGCTGGACACGAATGGCATTCAGGGCCGCAACGTTCCAGTCGGCCACGACATCGGCCGCCGCGGCCGGCACGGAAACGGGTACGAGGCAGAAGGCCAGAACGGTGAAGAAGGTCGGGCGTTGCATGGTGCTGCTCCAGAAGTACAGGCGTTCTCGTCTCTGGGGAGCAGCGCCCGTTGCCTGAACGAGCAGCGATCGGAAACGCGAGGACGTCGCCGGGGAGTGGCAGAAAGTACCTTATCAGAACCGGCGTGCGCGAAATGTGAAACCTCGACGCGGTCAAGAGCTCTGCCTGAAGGCGGTTGAGCTCCCGCGTACAATGGCGGCATGAAGAACTGGTTGAGCGCCGTCGCCTGCGCCGCGGCGTTATCGGCAAGCGCGATCGCGCAGCAACCGGCCACGGGAGACTGGCCGCAATGGCGCGGTCCGGATCGCAACGGCATTTCCCGGGAAACCGGACTGCTGCAGCAGTGGCCAACCGCGGGCCCGCCCGTCGTCTGGGCGGCCACCGGCCTCGGCGCCGGGTATGGCACGGTCGCCGTCAAAGGCACGCGCGTGTTCGTGCAGGGCCTGCGCGGGCGCCAGACGATGGTGCACAGCCTCGACGGCGCGACGGGAAAGTACCTCTGGTCGAAGACCCTGGGTTCGGGCGGTGACAACGACCGCGGATCCGGGCCGCGAAGCACGCCAACCCTGGACGGCGATCGCGTTTATGTGCTGACGGAAACAGGCGAGCTCTGGTGCCTGCGCGAGGACGGCACCGAGATGTGGCATCGGAACATCCTGCGCGACTTCTCCGGCGGCAACATCGGCTGGCTGATCAGCGAGTCGCCGCTCGTCGACGGCGATCGCGTGGTCGTGACACCAGGCGGCCGGCAGGCGGGCATGGTCGCGCTCGACAAGATGACGGGAAAAACGATCTGGACGGCGAAGGAACTGAGCGACGAAGCGGGCTACGCGTCGGTCGTCACCGTCGAGGTCGAGGGCATTCGCGCATACACGACGTTCACGGGGTCGGGCGCCGTCGGCGTGCGCGCGTCAGACGGCAAGGTGATGTGGCGCTACACCCAGGCCGCGAACGGCACCGCCAACATCACGACGCCGGTCGTGCAGGACAATCAAGTCTTCTACACCTCCGCGTACGGCACGGGCGCCGGCCTGGTCACCCTGCGGGCCCAGAACGGCGAGCTCGCGGCGAAGGAGACCTACTTCACGCGCGCGATGCAGAATCACCATGGCGGCGTCGTCCTGATCAAGGGCACGATCTACGGCTTCAACAACGCCATCCTCTCGGCAATCGATTTCGCGACCGGCAAGCCGCTCTGGCAGCATCGGAGCGTCGGCAAGGGCGCCGTGACGTACGCCGACGGGCGTCTCTACATGGTGAGCGAAGACAATGTCGTCGGGCTCGCCGAAATCACGCCGCAGGGATACCGCGAAACCGGGCGATTCCAGATCGCGGATCAGGGACTGCCGAGCTGGTCGCACCCGGTGGTGAGCGGCGGACGACTGTTCATCCGCAATCAGAATTCGCTGACGGTGTACGACGTGCGGGCGCGGTGACTCGCCACACGCATGTGCCAAGAGCGTGAACCACGAAGCTCACGAAGGACACGAAGGCGCGCGCGAACCATCTCAAGAAAGCAGGAAAGCTCACTTCGGCAAACGGTGCACCCCGACCAGCGTCGCCGCAGTCTGTCAGGCCGGTCCTGACGGTTTGCCCGGCGGCCTCTCCGCCAGAGGGACGGAATTCCAGCACGCGGTACGTGGAGTGTTTGAGGGGCCGAGCGCGAGAACTACTCGAATTAGACTATAGTTCGAATCGAATAGTTCACGGAGGCGTTCTGAGTTCGAAGTTCGCCGCCGAAGGCGGCGGTCTCTACTCCGGCCGCAGGACCCGCGCCGGGTCCAGCCGCGAGGCCCGGAACGCCGGGATCGTGGTGGCAATGGCCGCAATACCCAAAACGATGATCGTCGCGCCGCCCAGGATCATCGGGTCGGATGCCCGGGCCTGGTAGATGTGGCTCGAGATGACGCGTCCGGCCAGGTACGCGACCGTCAGGCCGATGGCCGTGCCGATGATTGCCAGCGTGCGGCCCTGCCTCAGCATCAGCCAGAACACGGTGGCCGGCGTCGCGCCGAGCGCGAGCCGCGTCGCGACTTCGCCGCTGCGCTGCGACGAGGCGTAGGCGATGACGCCGTAGATGCCGACCGCGGCCAGCGCGACCGCGACGACGCCGAAGATCAGCATGAGCGTCATGCCGAGCTCCTGCCTGCGGAGCGTGGCGCCGACAAGGTCGGAGACCAACTCGAACTCCACCGCCATCTGCGGATCGGTTTTTCGGACCTCCTCGCGAATGGTCGATTGAAGCGTCGTCGGATCCGTCACGGTCGTCGCGACGACGACCGACAGCCGGCGGAACGGCAGCTGGGCGTGGGCCGTGTAGAACGCCGGCTCGGCGGCGGTGTCGAGGGCTTTTTGGCGAATGTCGTCGACGACGCCGATGATCGTGGCTTCGTTGCGGGGATCGACCGTCGGATAGCCGGCGGAAAACTGGACGCCGATCGGGTCGCGGTTTGCCAAATGCCGGCGGGCGAAGGTGCGGTTGACGATCGCGACGACGGCGCCGCCCTGCCGATCCGAGCTGTTGAAATCCCGGCCCGCGATGATCCTGCTGCCCATGGCGTCGAAGAATCCAGGGGTGACGGCACGCTGCCGTGACCCCATCGGGTTCTTCGGATCCATCGCCTCGGCGCGCAGCTGCACGAAGAGCGAGGCCTCCAGATTGCCCCGCAATGGAAAACTGGACGTCCCGCCGGCCGCCGCGACGCCGGGAAGGGCTCGCAGCCGCACGAGCAGATCGTTCGCGGTCGAGATCGTCACCTGGTTGTCGCGGTACTTCGGTCCCTGCATGGACACGTCGAACAGCACCCGCCTGGCGGCGACGAAGCCGGGGTCGATCGCGCGCAGGCTCGCGAACCCGCGAATGAGCCAGCCGGCGCCGGCGACGAGCGTGATCGCGAGCGCAATCTCGGCCACGGTCATCACGTTGAGCCAGCGCGTCGTGCCTGGACCGCCGGTAGCGGACCGGCTGCTCTCGTTCATCAGGGTCTTGACATCGGTGCGGGCCAGCCGCAGTGCGGGCGCGAATCCCACGAGCAGGCCGCTCACGACAAGCGCCGCGAGCGCGAAGAGCAGCACGTAACCGTCGAACGGCACGGACTCGAGACGCGGCAGCTTCGCCGCGCCAATTCTGAGCAGCAGCCGCACGCCAAGATAGGCGACGAGCAGGCCCAGCAGGGCTCCCGCCGTCGACAGCACGACTGATTCAGTGAGAAGTTGGCGGACGATCCGTCCGCGGCCCGCGCCGAGGGCGACGCGCACCGCCATCTCTCTGGCCCGCGACGCCCCTCGCGCGAAAAGAAGATTCGTCACATTGACGCAGGCGAGCAGCAGCAGGAGCCCGGTGGCCGACAGCACGACGATCAGAATCGGGCCGAGATCGCCGACGATCGACTCCACCAGCGGGCTGACGACGTACACCCTCGACAGGGCGCTGGCCGGGAAATCCCGGGCCAGTCCGGCCATGACACCGGCCATTTCGCTCCGGACACGCTCGATCGTCGTCCCCGGCTTCACGCGCATATAGCCTTCGAGCCCGTGACCGACGTCCTGCGGATCGAGCCGCCGGGTCACCCAGAAATCCGCCGCGTGCGGCGTGTCGAACGCCGGCGGCGCGACGCCGGCAATCGTCGTGCTGAACTCGGCGAAGCGGATCGGCTTACCGACGATCGCCGGGTCGGCGTTGAAGAAGTCCCTCCAGATTGGATGAGAAATCACCACGACCGGCGGGCCGTTGGCGGCGAACTGCTCGGGCGTGAAACCGCCAAGCGTCATCGGCAGACCGAACAGTTCGAAAAACCCCTCGCTGACCGCGTACACGCGCGTGCGAAGCGGCGTGCCGTCGTCGCGCAGGAGCGTGACGTCCTGCTGCTGCAGACCGACGGCCCGTGAGATCGAGAGATTGGGATCGTTCAGCCGGACGATTTCGCTCCCCGCGAGGAGGCCGGTCGTCACGCGCCCGTCGGTCAGCGCCGTCCGCAGCCCGTACAGATCCTGTGGGTTGGGATACGGCAGCGGCCGGAGCAGGACCGCGTTGACCGTACTGAAGAGCGCGGTCGTCGCGCCTATCCCCAGCGCCAGCGTGCCGATGGCGGCCAGCGGAAACGCCGGCGTCTTGCGGAGGTTGCGCAGGGCAAATCGAAGGTCCTGGAGGAGGGTCCCCATGGGAGCATTAGACGCAACTCGACGTCATTTCGGTGACGGTTATTCGCCGCCGCTGCCTTTGAACTGGTCGTCGTCATCGGCAAAGAGCACATTGAAGCTCGTGAGGGATCCATAGCAGCCGCTCACATACGCCTGCAGTTTCACCTTTACATCGTCGGGGAGGGCCGAGGCGTTCACGTGCTGTTCGAGCGAACGCAAGCGATTGCGCAGCATGACGACCTTGTGGAAGAAGGTCTCGATCGGCCAGCTTTTCTCCTGGAGACCCGGGGTGCCCGGCCGAAGAACCAGCGTGCCGCCGCGCCACTTCTCGGCGGGAACGGCCGCGGTCAGTCCGGACTCCTCGCGGATCACGCGGCGGAGCAACGACTCGAGATCGGTCATCGGATTCCCCGGCGGCACGATGGCCGGGCCTCGGCGCTCGCGATCGCTCACGAGCGGAAACGGTGCGCGCGCATCGGCCGCGCGTGACGGTGCGGGACGCGTCGGGCCAGGCGAGCCCGTCTGCATGCTGGAGGCCGGAGCCGCTGGGTCTTGGCGCGGCCCGCCGCGATAGTTGTGCTCGCTCCGACAGTAGCCGCACACGACCCGCAGCGGCTGTTCGTCGGCGTCGGTCGCCATCACCGTGTGCATGCGATCCATCTTGCACGCGCGGCAGAAATCCTCGATGCTCGAACCGGCGCGGTGGGTTCGACCGGCAGACATTCGAGGATTATCGCCCGCCCTGCCAGTGTCGCGTTATGCTGCCTTATGCCAACCTCACCGATGGTGGTTTGCGGCACCCGTAAAGACTCAGCGGTAGGAAGATAGTCCGCGTCCACGACGCACGAGGTTGAGGCGCGGAGACAGGCAGCATCATGAGCGACAAGACGACCGATGAATCCGTTCTCAGAAAGATTACGCGGCTTGTGGAGGAAGAACAGGCGCTCTACGCGCGTGAGCCAATGAACGACCAGGCGCGGGCGCGCGTGGCCGAGCTTACGGTCGAGCTGGACCAGTGCTGGGATCTGCTCCGCCAGCGGCGTGCGCTTCGCGAGTTTGGCCAGGATCCCGATCAGGCGAAGGTCCGGCCGGCGTCCGTCGTGGAGAAGTACGAGCAGTAGACAGGCGTGAGGCGAGGCCGCGTCGATCGGCGGCCGGCGTGAAGCACGTTCTGTGCCTGAGCGTCGTCTCCGTCAGGTCCGACCGTCAGCGGCTTCCGGCGCGCTCGACCTTCCACACGTTCGACTCGATCTGCTGAGCGCCGTAATAGATCGTCCGGCCGTCGGGGGCGATCGCGACGGCCTCGCGGGCCGCCGGAAGCGGCAGCGTGACGGGAATCACGCGCCGGCTGCCCTGCGAGATCTCCACGACCACCAGCTCGCTGTCGGCAGTGAAGTACAGGAGGCGACGACTGTCAGGAAGAAACGGCGCCACCCAGAGCCCGCGATCGCTCGTCACCTTGCGCGCGCGCCCGGCCGCGATGTCGTAGACCGCGACGCCGGCCGGCTCGCCCGACGCGCCCATCCAACGGCCGGACAGCCACTTGCCATCGGGCGACCAGAGCGTTGGGCTCAGGTATCCGGTGGCAGTCGCCGAGTTCGGGAGGGGTTGGATCCGCTCGGGGGTGGCGGGGAACGGCGCGGTCACGAAGTAGGATTCCGTGTTCCAGTCGGACGCAGCCGAGAGTCGGCCGTCCAGCGGCGACATCGCTCCATAGAGCAGTCCCGGTCGTCTCTCGGCGAGCATCGTCAAGCCGCTCCCGTCCGGCCGGATCGACCAGATCGCGTACGACCCACTTCGATTCGAATAGAAGACCAGCGCGGTGCCATCCGGCGTCCAGCGCGGCCCGCGATCGCGCGCCGCGTCGTCGGTCAGACGACGCAGGTCGCCTCCGTCGCGGCGCATCACGAAGAGGTCCTCCTGCCGCTCGCCAAGGTTGCTGAGGGCCACCCATTCACCGTCCGGCGAGACACTCGCCGGCAGCAGGATGCCGGTCCGCGTCGTGAGCAGCCGCGGCACGCCGGCTCGCTCGGCGGCGGGGTCGAAGGGAATCGCGGCGGGGTTGACCGAATCCAGTTGCGATCGAAACAGCAGGACGCGTCCGTCGCTCGAGAAGCTCGGCAGATCCATCGTGGCTTCGACGCCCGCGCTCACCGGCTCCGGCTGCCCCGTCGGCCGACCGGTCGCCTCGTCCA
Organism: Vicinamibacterales bacterium; assembly: GCA_035633215.1. GTDB lineage: Bacteria > Acidobacteriota > Vicinamibacteria > Vicinamibacterales > SCN-69-37 > DASQFI01. Next base: position 256,294 of record DASQFI010000059.1, read on the forward strand.
TCGCGATCCGCCACAGCCCCATGAACCCGCCGCGATCGCTCGCAAAGTAGAGCCACCGGCCGTCCGGCGACCACTCGGGTCCCCAGTCGAGTGCCGCATCTTTGGTCACGGCCACTCGATCGCGGCCGTCAGCCGCGACAGTCGCGAGATCGCGCTGGCCGCCTACCACCGCCCAGAACGCGATCCGCTTGCCGGACGGCGACCACTTCGGCTGCACGGCGTCCTCGTCGTGGATCTTTCGGGGCGCGCCGCCGGTCAGATCCACGACCCAGAGCTGGCTGATATTCGCGCGGCTGTACGGCAGGTCGACGGTCTCGGTCGCAAAAGCAATCTGCTTCCCGTCGGGCGACCAGGCCGGATTGCCGCCGAACACGGTCAGCCGGCGCTCGGATTCCCCCGTGGCACCCGTGATGAAGATGCCGCCGTCAGCATCCATTTCGCTGAAGGCGATCTGTCTGCCGTCCGGTGAAAACTTCGGCCAGGCTTCCTGGCGCGCCGGATCACCCGCAACAAGGAGAGGGTTCCGCCCTCCGACACGCTGCACGTAGACGTCCCACGAGCCGCGGGCACGGCTCACGTAGGCGAACGAGCTGCCGTCCGGCGAGATCGTCGGCGCGTGCTCCTGCCCCCCGGCGTCGGTCAATTGCGTGAAGTGATCCCAGCGCGCGTCCACCGGCTGGGGCCGGCGGCCGATTGCCCAGCCGGCCGCTCCGGCCATGGCCGCGAGCACCAGCGCCGCGAGAAGTGCCGGAACCAGCCGTGAACGTCCGGCGCCGGCCGCCGGCACGGTCGTCGTCGGCACCGCCCCGGACGAGGCCACGCCGGAACCGGACAACGACGTCAGCGCGAAGACGACGTCGCTCGCGGTCTGGAAGCGGGCCTGCGGGTCTTTCTCGAGCGCGTGCTGCACGATGCGATCGATGGCCGGAGGAAGATCGGCGCGCGACCCCACCAGCTCCGGCGGGTGCTCGCGCAGGACCGCGGTCATCGTCTCGGCCGCGGTCTCGCGCTGGAAGGCCCGGCGCCCCGAGAGCATCTCGAACAGGACGGCGCCCAGCGCAAAGAGATCGGCGCGCGCGTCCGCGGCCTCACCACGCACCTGCTCCGGCGACATGTAGCCCACGGTGCCGAGCACGGTGCCTGGATCCGTTTCCGCAATGGTCTCAGCGGCGCCTGCGTCGCTTGCTGCGGTGAGCGATCGAGCCAGGCCGAAGTCGAGGATCTTCACCTGGCCGTCGCGGAGTACGAAGATGTTCTCCGGCTTGAGATCGCGATGGATCAGGTTCTTCTGATGCGCCGCCGCGAGCCCGCGCGCGATCTGAATCGCGACGTCGATTGTCTTGCGCAGCGGCATCTGCCCCGATTGCAGAAGATCGCGGAGCGTCTGGCCCTCGAGCAGCTCCATGACGACGAACAGCCGGCCCTCGTGCGCGCCGAACTCGTGGACGGCAAGGATGTTCGGATGCGACAGCGCCGCGACGGCTCGCGCCTCGCGCTCGAAGCGCGCCCGCCGCTCGGGATCCCCGGAGACTGATGCGGGCAGGATCTTGATCGCGACGTCGCGATGGAGCCTGGCGTCCCGCGCGCGATAGACCTCGCCCATCCCACCTTTGCCGAGAAGGGCGACGATTTCGTACGAACCGAGGCGGGTGGCCGGTTCCAGCGACATGCGGGCGTCAATTGTATTGCCGCCGGCCGCCTTCGCGCCGAAGGCGTTTCGCCGTAACGAGCAAGCGCCAAGGGACGCGGCGATTCCAATCACAGTACACTTGCGCGGCTCATGCCTCTTTCACCGGGACTCCGCGTCGGAGCGTGCGAGATCGTCGGCTCCCTTGGGGCCGGTGGCATGGGCGAGGTGTACAGAGCGCGGGACACCAGGCTCGACCGGGATGTTGCAATCAAAGTGTTGCCTACGGCATTGGCGCGCGATCCGGATCGCCTGCTGCGGTTCGAGCGTGAAGCCAAAGTGCTGGCGTCGCTCAACCATCCCAACATCGCGCAGATCTACGGCATCGAAGAGTCAAGCGACGGCCGCGCGCTTGTCATGGAGCTGGTGCCCGGCGGCCCCATCTGCGGACCGCTTCCGACCGAAACGGCGATTCGCTACGCGATGCAAATCGCATCCGCCCTGGAAGCCGCCCACGAAAAAGGGGTCGTCCATCGTGACTTGAAGCCGGCCAATATCTTCGTGACTCCAGTTGGTGTCATCAAGGTCTTGGACTTCGGCTTGGCGGCGGTGAACAAGTCCAACTCGGGAGTCACCAGCGGCGCCAACGGCGAAACGGGAACTGCCTTCACGCCTCTGACGCAAGCAGGCGTGATCATCGGCACGCCCACCTACATGAGTCCCGAACAGGCCCGAGGGAAACCGACCGACCAGCGAACCGACATCTGGGCGTTCGGCGCGGTACTGTACGAGCTGTTCACCGGCCAAAGGTTGTTCGCCGGAGAGACCAATTCAGACGTGATTGCCGCCGTGCTGACGCGCGAGCTGAACCTGGCCGGATTGCCGTCCCACGTGCCGCATGGCGTGCGCGCAGTCTTGAAGCAATGTTTAGAGCGCGATCTGGAGCGCCGATCGAGCGATATCGGCGAAGTGATCCGCCAACTGGAGCGAACGCTTCAGGGTCCCGGGGAAACCGTGGCCGCCGAGTCGCCGTCACACGGACCGCGCAGATCCAAGCTCATGTGGATCGGAGGCGGAATCGCATTGGTCGCGCTGGTCGCCTTGACCGCCGCCTACTGGCGACAGTGGACCGGCGATGCCACAGCCACGCCGGGATCAGCGTCGCTGGCGCACGCGGTCGCCGTGTTGCCGTTCGTCAACCAGAGCGGCAACCCCGACGACGAGTATTTCTCCGACGGCATGACCGACGAATTGGCCAGTGCTCTCGTGAAGGTCCCCGGCTTGCGCGTCGCCGCGCGCAGCTCCGCTTTCACCTTCAAGGGCAAGTCCGTTGACGCGCGTGAAGTGGGGGCAAAGCTGAATGTGACGTCGGTGCTCGAAGGAACCGTACGCCGGGCTGGATCCAAGTTGCGCGTGACCGCGCAACTGGTAGGTGTCGTGGACGGACTTGCGCTCTGGTCGGAACGCTACGAGCGTGATGCCAAGGACGTCTTCCAGGTTCAGGACGACATCGCCGCGGCCATCGTTTCCGCGCTCCGGCTCACACTCGGGCAGAAGGCGTCGATTGGAACCCAGGGCCGCCGCCCGCTGAATGCGGAAGCGCACGACCTGCAGCTGCGCGGGCGCTTTCTGATGCTGAAGCAAACCGAAGATGGCTTGCGCAAGAGCCTGGATTATTACAACCAAGCGCTCGCCAAGGATCCCGACTACGTCCCCGCCTACACCGGCATTTCGTATGCGTGGACGTGGCTCGCCGACCAGTACGAGGCGCCGCGTCAAGCCTATCCCAAGGCAAAAACCGCCGCCCTCAAGGCGCTCGAGCTCGATCCGTCGGATAGCGAAGCCCACACGATGTTGGCCCAGGTTAAGTGGTTTTACGAATGGGATGCTCAGGGCTCCGAAGCGGAGTTTCGCAGGGCACTCGAGTTAACTCCGGACTCGGTGGACGCCCACTACCTCTATGCGTATAGTCTCTGCGGCCGGAAACGGTACGAAGAAGGCCTGGCGTTGACCGCGCGCGCCATGACCCTGGACCCCCTCTCGGTCATGCCCACCTGGACGCGGGAATTGTGCCTCTCCAGGGCCCGGCGTCACGACGAGGTCCTTGCGCAGCACAAGGTGAGCGCGGAACTCGATCCGAATTTCTTCTACGACGACGCGTTCGCGGGCGTCGCATATCGCGAGAAGAAAATGTGGAACGAGGCGGTGAAGGAATACCAACGCTACCAAGAGGTCACCGGTCTGCCCTCGTCTGGACTTGCCGTGACGTATGCGCGGATGGGACGCACTGCCGATGCCCGGAAAATCCTCGAACAACTCCTGGCCAAGGCCGATCGGACGTACGTTTCCCCGGACCAAGTGGCGATCGTCTACGCCGGCTTGGGCGATATGGACCGGGCCTTTGAATGGCTGGAGCGAGCCCATGAGGCGCGCTCGGCATGGTTCGGAACCGCCCTGCACTCCTCCGCGTACGATACGCTCCGGCGCGATCCACGATTTGCCGTATTGATAAAGAAAACCGGGATCGAAAACTAGAGGAAGCGTCCCGCGCGCGATAGACCTCACCCATCTCACGTTTGCCAAGAAGAGCGACGATGCCGTACGAACCGAGGCGGGTGGCCGGTTCCAGCAACGTGAGGGCGTCGACCATGCTCATCCTTATGAAACCCCACCCTTGTCCTTTTCTTGCGGAGGCTCCTCGTCGTACCCGGCACCTGGGCCGGTGCGGTCTCCGACCTCACTCTCTGTCCCTCCCTCGTGCTCCTCTGGCTTCGGGTTGATCGGGAGTCTCATGCGGCCGCTCTTGGTCGCCCGGTCACTCGCCGGTTTCTTGCGTCCCTCAACCGGGGAGTGGGAGGACCCTTTGGAAGAAGTCTTGGCCATGTCGTCTCCTGCACGGGCGAACATCATTTTATTACGGGCGCATGGTCGTAACTGATCACGCGGGTGAGCTTCCAGACGCCGTCCCTGTTTTGCCAGAGGTGGATGAACTTGCCGACGCCACCGGGTGTGTCGTCGCAGTGCTTCGCCTTCACGTCGCAGAAGCGATGCGCGCCGATCTGGAGCGCCCCGTATCCGTCGAGGGGATGGACTTCCAGGGAACGTGGGATCAGATCTCGTCGGGTTTTGCCACAGATGTTACTCCTGACGCTGTCGACGAGCGCCGGCCGTCCGCGTGTCACGCCGCCCTTGTCGTGGTAGAACTCGACGTCCTCGGCCAGGAACGACGCGAACTTTTCAAGGTTGCACGTGTTGTATGCCTCGAAGAGCTCGCTGTCCAGCGATGCCACCGTTCGAAACAGCGCGCTGTCCGGTGCACTCTGGCGGGTCTGGCTGCGAACAGGCGCAACGGGCAGCGCCAGCAGCAGTCCGAGCAACATCAGCGGCATTCGTGGAAACGGAAGCTGGTTCATGTTCAGAAGTCGACGTCCGGCAGCCACGTTTTGTTCAACGACACTGTTACTCGGCCCGAAGGCTTGACGCCGGATCGATCTTCGCGGCGCGCATGGCGGGCACGAGCGCCGCGAGGCACCCGGTCGTCGCCAGCGTGATCGCGACGATGGTGAGGGTCATCGGATCGGTCGGCGCGGTGGCGAAGAGAAAGCTCTTGATTAGCCCCGTGGCCAGGAGGGCGCCGCCGACGCCGAGCACCGTTCCGATCGCGATCGGCACCGCTGAGTCGCGCACCATCGTCTTCACCACCTGACCGGGGCGCGCGCCGAAGGCCATGCGCACCCCAATCTCCGCCGTGCGACGCGTCACCGAGTACGCGGTCATCCCAAAGACGCCAACCAGCGCCAGCGTCAGACCGAGGCCGCCGAGCAGACCGAGCAGGACCGTGCGGCGGCGCGGCGTGAGGACGCGATCCCCAAACAACTCTTCGCCCGTCCGGATCCGTTCCACCAGCACACGCGGGCCGACGGCCTGTGCGACACGGCGGAGCTCGTCCGCGAACCCGCGCGGCGCGCCGGACGGCCGCATGACGACCATCATCGCCGTGTTCAAGTCGTCCTCCGTGACCTGCAGCGGGAAGAAGATCTGCGGCTCTTCGCGCGTCGAGAGCGGCCCGCCGTGGCGAAGGTCCTGGATGACGCCGAGCACGGTCCACGGCGTCTTGTCGGACCCGGCCCGCGTGAATTCCCGGCCGACGGCGAATCCTCCAAACAGCTTCTGCGCCGCGAGCTCGCTAATCACCGCGCCGCCGAAGCCCGAGGCATAGTCCGTGTCCGTGGGGAACCGGCCCGCCTTGAGCGTGGCGCCAATCGTCTCAAAGTAGCCGGGCGTCACGTCGAACACTGTCGTGTCCCCGGCCTTGGACCCCACGTAGATAGACGTGAACGTCGTGCCGCTTCCCAGCGAGAAGTGGTCCACGATGCCGGCGGATTTCATCCCCGGGATGGTGCGAATCTGCCGCACCAGTGATGTGTAGTACTCCTGATGCACCGCGGGATTCCGGTCCAGCGGCAATACTTCCATGACAACGAGGCCATTGCGCGTGAAACCGAGACTCACGGCCGAGATGCGCAGGAAACTGCGAATCATCAGCCCCGCGCCGCTCACCAGGATGACGGCCAGCGCCACTTCCGCGGCGATGAGCAACTGGCCGCCGCGCCGCGAGAGCGCCGACCCACGTTGGCGGCCGCTCCGCGCCAGCACGGACCCCAGCCGCACACGCGACAGCCGAATCGCCGGCGCCAATCCGAACAGCAGCGCGGTCGGCACGAGGAGCACAACCGTCGCGCCAAGTACCGTCAGATTGAGCCTGACGGGAGAGTTCGACGGCATCGACAGCGGGATGTTGGCGACGATGGCATCGAGGGAGATCCAGGCGAGGAGGATGCCGAGCGCACCGCCAACGAGCGCAAGGACCACGCTCTCAGTGAGCAGTTGCCGAATCAATCGGCCACGTCCGGCGCCCATGGATGCGCGCACGGCGAGCTCGGCCTGTCGCGCGGCGCCGCGCGCCAGCAGCAGGCCCGCCACATTGACGCACGCCATCAGCAGAATCAGCGCGACCACTCCGGAGAGGACGTTGATCGTCGTGCGGGCCTGCGTGAGGGCGGCGTCGAGCCTTGAACGGATCGCGACGCGTGGCTGACTGGTTTGCTTTCCATCCGGCAACGTGCGGACCTGCATCCGGGCCGAGAGCCGCTCGCGTGCCTGCTCTATCGTCACGTCGGGACGCAGGCGGGCGTACACCGACAGGCGACCCGTGCCCCGCCGTGAATAGTTGGCCAGTGGAATGCGCAGCGGCGTGGCGACGGGCGTGCTGGCGTTGAACCATGACGGCAGCACGCCGATGGTCGTGGCCACCTCGGTGTCGAAACGGACAGTCTGACCAACGACGTCTTCGCGTCCGGCATAGCGGCTTTTCCAGTAGCCGTACCCCAGCAAGGCGACGAGCGGCGCGCCGGGATCGGTGTCGTCGCGAGAGAAGTTACGCCCGATGAACGGCGTGACGCCGTGCATCGGCAGGTAGTCTTCGGTGAAATGCGACACCTCGATCCGTTCCGGCTCCGCGCCCTCGACAATGCGCCCACGGAAGGCGCTGCCGGTTCCCGCGACCATCACGAAGAGGTCGTCGGCTTTCTGCCAGGTGCGCATGTCCTCCATCGATGGCGACGGCCTGGAGGCCCGGCCGTCGGGCATGGTTTCTTCAGGGCTGACGGTGACCAGCTGTTCGGGATCGGGATACGGCAACGGCCGCAGCATCGTCGCGTCGATGACCGAGAAGATCGCAGTCGACACGCCAATGCCCAGGGCCAGCGTCACGACCGCGACAATCGACGAGCCGCGCTGACGGAGCAATTGACGGAAGGCGTAGCGGACGTCCAGGAGTAATGCGTCCATGGTCGAGTCTCCGATCGGCAGACCTGTCGCAAGGCATCGAGCGGGTCTTGTGCGGCGTCGACGTAGTACTCGCCCGCCGGCAACGTGTGTACGCGAAATCGGCCACGGTCATCCGTTCTCGTCTGGCGCACGGGCATCGGCCGGCGTCCGTTCGCGTCATACGCGAACCTCACGGCCGACACGATGACGTTGACTGCCGGCGAACCGGTGTCCAGCAGGATTTGGCCTTCGAGCGCGGCGCCGCGCACCATCCAGAGATCGTGCTGCGCAGTCTCGGCCGCCTTTGTCTCCACGGGCGCCGGCCGCTCGAACGTTCGGCGTGGATCGCGCACGAGCCGCACGAAGCCCGCCTTCTCTGCGCGCACGTAGTAGCTGCCGGCCGGCAGGTTCTCGAAGCGATAGCGGCCCTCGGTGTCGGTGTCTGTCGTCCGCGCCTTCGACAGCGCATCGGATTCGAGTGTGAGTCGCGCACGGCGCACCGGCTGAGGCGAACCGCTGACCTCGATCAACACGCGCCCGGCGATCGCGGCTGTCCCAACCGGCGCGGAAGGAATAGCGCTGTCGCGCTGAACCTGGGGAATCCATCCGAGGCACGCGGCCAGAAACACAGGAACCATGCGCCGCATGGCTGAGAGGCTACCTGAAGCAGGGCGCTCTTTCCAGACACATGAAAGCGCTTACGGCGCTCGCGCGCCGGCCGGGCGTGCGAGACGCTACGCGCCTGGTGCTCGGTACCCGATTTGTTCGGCTTTCCGCAGGGCATCCATCGTTTCGTCGACGGTCAGGAGGACCGTCGTTTCGAACGAGCTAAGCGCACCGCCGCCACTAATCGCCAGCGCAACCGCGGCCATGGATACGTTGTCGGGGGCCTCCCAGACGTTGTAGCCATCGTGTGTGCCGAAGGCGTACCAGAATCCATGGAGTTTCCCACCGACCGACTCGATGTACAACTGAGCGGCCTTTCGCCGGTCCTCTGGGTTGCCGATCAGCCTGGCCCAAGTCTCCGCCGTGTAGCTGAACTTCGATAGATAGAGCGGCATCGTTCCTCCCTCAGCGGTTCAAAAAGGCAACTAGCTTCGGGATGACCTGGTCCGGCGCCTCTTCCATCAGCCAGTGTCCCGACCCTTTGACCATCATGCCCTCCACATTGTCGGCGACGAGTCGGCCTTGTTGAATCAGGAACTCCCCTCCTGCCTTTTCTCCACTCAGCACCAGCATGGGCATCGTCAATTTGACCTTCGCAAACTGCGCGAAGTCCTTGGCATCCTGGGCAAACGCACGGAACACCTCGAAGCCCGCGCGCATGCCGCCAGGACGCGCGTAGGCGGCCGCGTAGAACTTGCGGTCGGCTTCGGGTATCGACCGTTTGGGGTCGGCCGCGAAGTCGTTCCAGAAATGCTCGAAATAGATCCGTTCACGGCCGGCCACGAGTTTGAGCGGCACCTCGCCGTAAAAGTGAAAGTGCCACAGGTCCCGCAAGAGCCACACTTTCTCCCAGTCGCCAATGCCGGGAAGGAAGGCATCCATCAGCACGATGCGATCGACTTCGGCTGGGTATTGCGCAGCGTAGGCGTAAGCGACCATCAATCCGATATCGTGACCGACGACCTTCGCGCGCGTGAATCCCAGGGACGCAGCAAGTGCATGGACGTCCTGTGCCATGGTCTTCTTGTCGTACCCGGTATCCGGCTTCGAGGATTGGTCAAACCCCCGCAGGTCCGGGGCGACCACGGTATGCGTCGTCGCAAGCTGTGCGATGAGCGGCCGCCACATGTGGCTGGTTTCGGCGTAGCCGTGGAGAAGGATCACGGGATCGCCCTTGCCCGCGACCAGATAGTGCAGGCGGACGCCGTTCACATCGGCAAACCGATCATTGATCGGGATCCCCTGCTGCGCTCTGGCTGGACCGATGACACCGGCGAACAGAACCAGACTTGCAAGGCTGCCCAGAACGGCGCGCCTTCCAATGTTCATTTGAAGTCTCCTTACCGGGAATTGATCAGGCGGCGAGCATCTCGATTGCGTAGGCGAATTGCATTCGCATCCTGCCGCCAGTCTAGCAGGCCGCGCGAAGCGTGGCGGTTAGGACCTGAGCGCCACCACGGGATCCACCCTGGCGGCTCTGCGGGCAGGCAGATAGCAGGCGAGTCCCGACGTGAGCAGCAGCACGAGTGAGACGAGGCCGAGCGCGAGCGGATCAGTTGGCGCGACCTCGAAGAGCAGGCTCCGCAGCGCTATTGCCACGGCAACTGCTCCGACGAGGCCCGCGAACAGGCCAACAAGCACGGGCCGCATACCGTGCGAGAACACCCAGCGGATCACGTCGGCTCGCAGGGCTCCCAGTGCCATCCTGAGGCCGATGTCTCGCGTGCTGCACGCGACCGAATAACTGACCACGCCGTAGAGTCCGACCGCGCCGAGGAGCAACGCGAGGACCGCAAAGACCGACGTCAACATCACCTGAAACTGCCTCTCGCCCACCGTCGACGACACGATCTCCCGCATGGTGCGCATGGCGAGAATAGGCAGATTGGGATCCATCGCGCGAATCGTCGAGCGCACCGCCGGAGCCAGCGCGGCAGAGTCGTGCGCCGTTCTGACCACCAGTGCCATCGGACCGCTGGTCCATTGATCGTAGGGCCGATAGACGACCGGTAGCGGCTCGCGATCCATGCCGCCTGGCCGAGCGTCCGCGACCACGCCTGCAACTGTGACGAGCGGACTGTCCGTGTTGCTTTGACGGAACTGGCGGCCCACGATTGACGCGGACGATTCCTCCGGCCAGAGGCGACGCGCCAGCGATTCGCTGATCACCGCCACTGGCTCCGGCTCGTCATCGGTGAGGAATCGGCCAGCTTTGAGCGCGGTTCCGCTGGCGGCGAAGTAGCCGGACGTGACACTTCGAATCATCGCCACCGGGCGCATCAAGACGACTTGTTGAAAGATCCTGTCGGTCGGATGGAGAATCGTGCGGCTCGCGCCAATCGATGACGCCACGGCCGGCAGATCGCTGATCGTCCCTGCCGCCAACACACCGGGAAGCGCTCGGACGTTCGAGACGAGTTCGCGATAGAACTCCACGCGACTCGGGGCTTTGGCGTAACGCTCACCGAACAGCGAGATGTCGGCGACCAGCACGTCCTCGATCTGGTATCCGCGATCGGCCTGCATCACGTTGATGAAGCTGTGGAGCAGCAATCCGGCGGAGGCGAGAAGCGCGGTCGCGAGCGCGATTTCCACGCCAACGAGTACGCGTCGGGACCGACCGGCGCGACCGCCTCCAAAAGATGTTCGTCCCCCTTCCTGGAGTGCCGCGGCCATGTCGTATCGCGATGCTCGCCAGGCGGGATAGAGGCTACACGCCAGCGCGGTCACGAAGCTGGCCGCGATCGCGAAGGCGAGCATCGGCAGATTCAGACGTGTGGTGGCCAGGAGCCGCACGTCCTCCGGGCCATAGGCCGCCAGCCCGCTGGCGCCGTAAGTGGCAAGCGCCACTCCAATCGTTCCGCCGATGACCGTCACCACTGCCGCCTCGGCGACCATGAGGCTCACAATCCGGGCGCGTCCCGCACCAAGCGCCAAACGCGTGGCAAACTCGTTGGCCCGCGTCGCCACTCGCGCGAGCAGCAGATTGGCGAGGCTCGCGCAGGCGGTCAGCAGCAGAAGCGCTGATGCACCGAGGAGCATGAATAGACGGAGCCGGACCTTGCCCGCGTAAATCTCGCGAATCGGCACCAACTGGACGATCACCGCGGTCTTCAGGTTCGGCATCTGAACGCGGACCATCTCATTGACGATGCCCTCGAGCTGTTGTCGTCCGGCTTCCAGGTTTCCTCCCGTGGCTAGCCGAACCAGCACACCGTGGTCCCAGCTCTCGCTTTTGAGCTCACGGTTCGTTGGTGCGATGGGCTTCCAGATATCCACCCGCGACGCGAACGGCACGAGCGGATGGAGAAGGGTTCCCGTCGGAACCAGCACCGAAGGTGCAGCGATCCCGATGACCTGGTGACTCTCTCCATTGATCGAAATCGATCGGCCGACCAGTGTGGAATCCGCGCCGTACCGTCTCCGCCAAAGCGCGTCGCTGATCACGACGACGCGCTCGTTGCCGGGCTGCTCCTCGTCGGCGGCGAAGCCGCGGCCGCTGGCGAGCGACACGCCAAGAAAGGAGAACAAGTTGGCAGAGACACGCGCGCCACCAACGCGCTCGGGCTCGACATCGCCGGTGAGGTTGCACTCCCACGGTCGCAGCGTCGCCATGTCGGAGAAGTCCGATCGAGCGTCGCGCCACGTCAGGTAGGCCTGGACCGACGCCGGGAGACTCGGGAATTGCTCGCGGCGCTCCGGAACGACAATCTCCGCGGCGTAAATCTGCTCGGGCTCGGTGTACGGCAGCGGTTTGAACAGCACGGAGTAGACGACGCTGAAAATCGCGGTCGTCGCGCCGATTCCCAAGGCCAAGGTCGCAATGGCCGCCCCAGAGAATCCGGGACTCTTCGCCAGGACTCGGCAAGCGTATCGAAGGTCATGGGCCACGGCACCGAGCCACTCAATACTGTTCATTGTGTAGATGTCTTCACGCACGCGCGTCGTATTGCCGAGCTGTCGTCTGGCGGCGAGGCGCGCATCGTCGGGATCCATGCCGGAGCGAACGTAACGGTCGGTGAGCAACTCCAGGTGCGAGTCCAGCTCGTTGCTCATTTCATCCAAGAGACGGCGCCGAGCCGGCACGAAACGCAGCCGCGCGAAGAACGCGCGCAATCGCGAGACGGTCTTCATGGCTGCTGAACCGTGCGGAGGAGGCGCGCGATCACGCCGGCGATGCGCTCCCAGTTCTTCGTCTCGGCAGTCAACTGGCGGCGGCCCGACGGGGTGATGGCGTAGTACCGCGCTTTGCGGTTGTTCTCGGACGTGCCCCAGGTGGCGGAAATCCAGCCTCGGTGCTGCAGGCGCATCAGGGACGTGTAGACCGTCCCTTCGTTCAGCCGCAGCGCGGCGTCGCTGATCTGTTCGATGCGTCGCGCGATGCCATAGCCGTGCAGCGGGCCCAGGCCTTCAAGCGTGCTCAAGACCATCAAGTCGAGCGTGCCCTGCAAGACGTCGGTCTTGGCGGGCGGGCTTCCTTTGGCCATTGAATAGGAGTACCCGATTGACCTTTGGAATGTCAATAGGAAGCAGGAGCGTGCTCGGCAGTGACCCGCGCGCCCGGCAGGCTCAGAAGCGAAACCCAAAGCCCAGGCGTGAGGTGAAGTTGTGGCTCGCGGCGCTTCCGCGTATCGCAAATCGCAGGCCTTCGTTGACCTGAACGAAAGGCGGCGCCTCAATCCAACGGGTTCGAAGAACTGTCGTCGAAGATCGATGGTAGCCTCGACGACTCATCCAGCGGGAGAAGCGGACATGACACGCTCGACGTGCACGGCAGCCCTGCTGACTTGCCTGGCGCTGATTATGCGACAGGCGGGCGCGGACACGGCCGTCCGCGGCTTCGACGGCAAACAGGTTCCCGTCGAGCGCATCGACCGTGAAGCGAAACGGATGATGGCCGAGGCCAAGGTTCAGGGCCTGGCCATGGCCGTGACTGACAACGGCAACGTCGTCTTCGTGCGGAGCTGGGGTCGTCGCAATGTCGAGAAAGACCTGCCGCTTCAGACCGACACGATCATGTACGGTGCGTCGCTCACCAAGTTCGCCTTCGCGTACATGGTCATGCAGCTCGTGGATGAGGGAACGCTCACCCTCGATCGGCCAATCGCGGAGTACTTGTCCAAGCCGCTGCCCGAGTACCCGTTCTACGAGGCGCTGAGGGGTGACGAGCGCTGGCGCAAGCTGACGCCGCGCATCCTGCTGAGCCACACCAGCGGCCTGGCTAACTTTGCCTTCCTCGAGCCGGACGGGAAGATGCGATTCCACTTCGATCCCGGGAGCCGCTACGCCTATTCGGGCGAGGGCTTCATCCTCATGCAGTTCGTGCTCGAGACCGGCCTGGGCCTCGACGTGGGCCAGGAGATGCAACGGCGGGTATTCGATCGCTTCGGCATGGCGCGGACCAGCATGATGTGGCGGCCGGATTTCGCCGAAAACGTGGCCGACGGATATGGTCTCGACGGCGCCTTCCAGGCGCACGACCAGCGCAGCAGGCCGCGCGCGGCGGGATCGATGGACACGACCATTGCGGACTTTGCACGGTTCCTCGCCGGCTTCTCCCGCGGCGAGGGCTTGTCGGTCAGATCGCGTGCGGAGATCGTCAAGCCCCAGATGGCGATCTCCACGCCAAGTCAGTTTCCGACGCTCCTGACGGCGGCGTCTCCTGCGATGAAGGCCATCAAGCTCTCGGCCGGTCTGGGCGTGGTCACGTTCGAGGGCCGGTTCGGCCGCGCGTTTTTCAAGGGCGGCCATAACGATACGACAGGCAATCAAGCGATCTGCATCGAGCGAGGTCGCCGGTGCGTGCTGTTTTTGTCCAACGATGTGCGCGCCGAGCGCCTCTACCAACGCCTCACCGAAGCGACGCTCGGCGACCCGGGCATGCCGTGGTCGTGGGAAGGCTATACGCCGTACGATCAGGTGCCCCGGATCACGAAATAGCCTTGCGAAGACCTCGGCCATTCCAGCATCGGGTCGAGCGATCCTCGGCCTCTCCAATCCCGACGATCACTTGAAGCTCAACGGCGTCTGCCGGACCACCCCCACGAACGACTCCACTACGCCTCGTCGTGCCTGGCGCCTGTGGCACATCACGATCGAAGTCTGGATGTCCAGCGGCTTAAGAGGCCGGTAGACGACGCCACGCCAGCGGAGCCGCTCGAGTCCAGCGGGCGCGATCGAAACGCCCATGCCTGCTCCAACGAGCCCTGTCACGGTGTGCCACTCGCTGGCTTCGTGCTTCACGCGCGGAGCAAAATCCCCCGCCCGGCAGACGGCTGCGATCTGATCATGTAGCGTCGGAGCGATCTCGCGAGGAAAGAGGATGAACGGCTCCTTGGCGAGTTGACGAGGGGCGACCCTCGAGTGCGCCGCAAGGCGGTGGCGGGCCGGCAGTACCGCGATGAACGACTCACGGATGATCGCTTCCTTGACGAGATCCTCGTCGCCCGGTGAATCGCGCAGGAGTCCGACATCGATCGTTCCGGCGCGGAGCGCCTCGAACTGCGCTCCGGAATGCATTTCCCGGAGTTGAAACTCGACATCAGGGTAGCGCGCACTGAAGGCCTGGAATGCCTGCAGCACCGGCGTGAACACGACTGACGACGCGAATCCGACCGTGAGCTTCCCTGCGACTCCGCGTCCGATGCGTCCCGCCGAGTCGACTGCCAGGTCGATCTGGGCGATCGTGCGGCGCGCGGCTTCAAGAAACACCGTTCCCGCCTCGGTCAGGGCGACCCGGGGCACCCGTCGAAACAAGGGCGATCCCACCACCTCCTCGAGCCGCCGGATCTGCTGACTGAGTGGCGGCTGCGCCATGCCGAGGGCCCGCGCGGCGCGGGTGAAGCTGAGTGCTTCGGCGACCGCGATGAAATACCGCAGATGCCGCACATCGACGGCGGGGTGCATATCAGGATCGTCTGAAGAGTATCATCAAATCATATTGGACATATGAGGCACGATCCGCAACATTAAGGCCATGATCCGTATTGTTGCCGCGGCAGTGTTCCTCCTGGCTCTCCAAGCCGCGCCCTCGAAGCTCGAGCCTCCGCTTCAGCCGGCCGTCGCACAGGCTGATTCGGATCTCTATCGCTTCGATCTCGCCCGGTACTACTTCCCCTCGCCGGAGGCCGAGCTGGCCAGACGGGCGCACTTGCGTGACCGTGTCGCCGCGCTCCGCGCTGAAGGCGAGCGGCTGACGAGCTCGCCCGCGGCGCTGCTCCGGGCGCTACGGCTGGCCGATAGTGTGCGGATCGAATCGAAGCGCCACACCACCTATCTGTACCTGCGCACCCAGCTCGACACGCTCGACGAAGCGAGCGCCCAGGCTCGCAGCACCCTCGAGGCGGAGCTCGACGGGGCGACCAGCGTGATCCGAAGCGGCCTGTTGCAAATAGACGACGGCAGGTTTGCCGCGTGGGCGCGGGAGCTACCCGCGCTCGAAACCTATCGCTTTGCCCTCGAGTCGGTGCGACGTATGCGGAAGTACACCCTTCCGCCGGAGCAGGAAGAGATCGCTTCCCGACTTGGTCCCGTCGTCGAAAGCTGGCCAGCGGCACTCTATCACCGGCTCATTGCCCGAACTGATTTCGGCACCATTCAAACCCCAACGGGTGAGCTGCGCGTGTTGCGCGACCGCAGTGCGATTGCGGCTCTGCTCGACACGGCGCTCCGTGCCGAGGGCATTCGTCGGCTGTGGGCAGGTTACGGGCAGCATCGTGATCTGTATGCCGTGGCGCTGGCGGGGACGGTGCGCGCGAAGAACAGTCTGGCACGCGTTCGCGGCTACCGCGACGCTCCTGATGAGGCTTATCAACGGGCCTATCGTTCGGCCGAACAGGTCCGGCTGCTGCTTGATCGCGTGCGGCCCGCTGCGCAGCTGTACAAGGACTTCCAGGGCATCACCGCCCAGATCGCTCGCGAACCGAGACCTCCGCGCGCTGAAGGGGCCACGCCGCTCCGGTTCACCATGAGCGAGGCGGCCAAGGTCATACGATCGGCGCTTGCGTCGATCGGCAGTGAGGAGTACGCACGGGAGCTTGCGGAACTCCTTGACCCGGCCAACGGCCGGGTGGATGTCACGGGTGGGCCCAATCGGGCCGGTGGCGGGGGATCAACTGGTTATCCCGGCATCCCGAGTGCCATCTACCTCGAACACTTCGGCGGGTCATACGCCGATCTGTCCCGGCTGGCGCATGAAGCGGCCCACGCGGTTGAAAACCAGCTGGTCCACCTCCACGGCGTGCCCGCTGTTTATGCTCAGGGGCCGTCGTACCTCAGTGAGGCGTACGCCCTCTTCACCGAACTAGTGGTCGCAAACGCCCTCTACGAGGAGGCCTCAGATTTGCGCGTCAAGCGATACTATCTCGGGCAGTTTCTGAGCAAGGCGATGGAGGTTTTTCACGGTGCTCAGGACGCGGATCTGGAGCAATCGATCTACACGGCCGTCGATGCAGGCGGAGGTACCATCGGCGCGGACGATCTCGACAGTCTCACGGGCCGTGTCGATACCGCCTACAGCATTACCGGCGCCACGTTCCCCGAGGTGCGCGCCCGCTGGATCACTGCAAGGCTGCTCTACGAAGATCCGCTGTATCTCTTCAATTACATGTACTCGGGGCTGTTGGCCCTGAAAATGTTCGAGAGCTACCAACGCGACCCGATGTCGTTCGGCGCACGGTACGTCACACTCCTCTCTTCAGGCTATCGGGCAACGCCCACCGTGGCTGTGAGGCACGCGCTCGGCATCGACCTGGACAATCCGCACCTCCTGGACGATGCGGCGGGCTTCCTCAAGGCTCGGCTGGCGTCGTACGGTCCCGCGCTCCCGCTGCGGTAACTACCGTTCCGGCCCTCGCACGGTTCAGTACATTATTCTGTCGGCCACGAAGGGCGCGTAGGGTACCTTGAGGGCAACCATGGGCGGTATGCGTTCCGTCATCATCAGTGCAGCGACGTTGGTTGTGATTGGCGTGAGCCCCGCGGCCACGCTCGTCGCACAGGAGCCCGGGCGCACCGTCGAGCGGACCGAGAAAGGGCTTTACCTGCGAGGGGCCAAGTTTTCCGTGCTGGAGACGAGCGGGTTGGTGCCGACTACAACCGTTGGGGGCGTTGTCCTGTTCCGCGCGGTGACGACATCGCAAAGGAACGAAAGTTCGAGTACACCTTTCTGGTCGTCCACGTCGATGACGTCGATGCGCACTACCAGCGCGCTCGTTCGGCGGGTGCCCGCATCGACAGCGAGCCGGTCGATCAGCCATATGGTCAGCGTGAATATGGGGCGCGGGACCTGGAAGGTCACCGATGGTGGTTTGCAGCACCAGTGAACACTCAGCGGTAGGAACCGAGATGGGACCCGTCGAAGCCGCTCGCGTCGCGAGCGTTCGGCGAAGGCTGGCGCCCCAGACAACTGGCCAGAATTCAGCAGGTTTTGAGCTTCGCATTTCAAAGCGATAACCAATCGCTCGGACGGAAATAGCGCGCCTCCTGATCCATACTCTCCATCCGTCCGATGCTGCACGATCTGCGATATGCCTGCCGCTGGCTCGGGCGCAGTCCGGGCTTCACGCTCGTCGCCGTCCTGACGCTGGCGCTCGGCATCGGCGGCACGACGGCGATCTTCACGCTCGTCGACGCCGTGCTCGTGAAGACCCTGCCCGTCCGCGAGCCTGAGCGGCTCGTGCTGCTCGACGCCGTCAACTCGCGGGGCGGCCTGCAGAATCTCTCGTATCCATTTTTTGAGCGCCTCCGCGACGCCGGCGGCGTCTTCGAGTCTGTGTTCGCCTCAGCCGATGGGACGATCGACGTCGAGATGATCGGCCTGCCGCCGGGCGGCCAGCCAGAACGGATCACGCTCTCGCTCGTGTCGGGTCGGTATTTCGACGTCCTCGGCGTCGGCGCGATCGCTGGCCGGACGTTCGGTGCCGCCGACGAAGATCGCAACTCGCCCACGCGAATGAGCGTCGTGCTGAGCCACGGTTTCTGGCAGCGGCGATTCGCCGGCGATCCAACGGTCGTCGGCAAGACGCTCGTGGTTCAGGATCAGAACGTGAGTGTCGCCGGTATCGCGCCGCCTGGATTCTTCGGTGAGGCCGTCGGCCGTGTGCCGGATCTGTGGGCGCCGCTCGTCGCGCAACCGGCGTTCTTCCGGGGTGCCTCGTACCTCGACTCGAACAATCTCGGCTGGCTGCGCGTCTTCGGCCGGCTGCGCGACAATACGTCCGAGCGAGAAGCGCGCGCCGCGCTCGAGGTTCTGCTCGCCCGGCTCCAAGCAGAGAGCCAGCACCTGTCCCGGGCAAACCAGCACCCGGCCAAGGTCCAGATGTCCGACGGCAGCCGCGGCATTCCGCGGTTCCGTGAGGAGTTCTCGCTGCCGCTCCAGATCCTCTCCGGCATCGTCGGCGTCGTACTCCTGGTGGCGTGCGCGAACGTCTCGAACCTCCTGCTCGCGCGCGCGACGATGCGGCGGAGAGAAGTGGCGATTCGGTTATCGATGGGCGCGGCGCGTGGCCGGCTGATTCGGCAGTTCTTCACCGAGAGCCTCGTCCTCACCGCGCTAGGGTCCACGATCGGCGTCGGGCTCGCCTGGCTGGGGAGCCGCGTCCTCCTCGTGGTCGCGTCGAGCGACGAGCTACCCATCCCGATCGATGTCACCCCTGACGCCAGAATCCTCGCGTTCACGGTCGGCGCCGGACTCGTGGCCGTGGTGATCTTCGGGCTGGCGCCGGCGTTGACCGGGTCGAATGTGGATGTCAATGCCACGCTCAAATCCACCGGGTCCGCTTCCACTCGCGCGCGTCTGCCGCGGATCCTGATCGTCACTCAGATCGCGCTGTCATTGATGCTGCTCACCGGCGCGGCGCTTTTCGTCCAGACGCTTGGCAACCTCCGCTCGCGCGATCTCGGACTCGTCACGGATGCCGTCGTGCAACTGAGGATCGCGACCGAAGGCTACAGGCCTCGGTCGATTCCGGACCTGGTGCGCAGCATTCTTGACCGAATCGCGGCGGTGCCGGGCGTGGAGTCTGTCAGCAACACGCGGTCCGGACTTGGGGGTCGACTGTCCAGGACCTGCTGCATCGCCGTCGAGGGTCACACACCGGCACCCGGCGAAGATCGGCAGATGCGCACGACCGACGTCGGACCCGGCTATTTCCAAACGATGCGTCTGCTGATTCTAATGGGCCGTGATTTCACCGCGGGTGACCGCTCCGACGATCCGCGGCGGCTGCCGGTGAGGTTCATCGTCAACCAGGAGTTCGTGCGGCGGTATTTCGGCGCGACGTCCCCGCTCGGCAGGCGATTCGGCTGGGGCGATCCGCCGAATGTGAACTACGAGAACGAGATTGTCGGCGTCGTGAAAGACGCGCTTCACGAGAGCCCGCGCCAGGCGCCTGAACCCGTGCTCTACATGCCGTCGCTCAACGGCAATGTGTTCGTCATCCGCACCAGGACGGCGCCCGAGGCCCTCATGTCGTCCATCCGACGCGAGATCGATCTGATCGACCGGCGGCTCGTGATCTCGATGAGCACGCTGGCGGACGAGCTCGAGCGCGCCGTCGTCCGCGAGACGCTGCTCGCGAAGCTCGCCAGCTTCTTCGGCGTCCTCGCGACGGCGCTTGCGGCGGTCGGTCTCTACGGCCTGATGGGGTACACGGTCGCGCGCCGCACGAAGGAGATCGGCATCCGCCTGGCGCTCGGCGCTGCGCGAGGCACGGTGCTTCGCGCCGAACTGCGATCAGCGCTCCGGCTTTCTCTCTTCGGCATCGCGCTCGGCGTGCCGGTCGCGCTCGCCGGCGGCCGGCTCATCAGCAGCCAGCTCTTCGGGATTTCGGCGACGGATCCTGCCACGATCGCGGCGGCTGCCGCGCTTCTTGTTCTCGTGGCCGTGGGTGCGGCGTACGTGCCGGCCCGCCGCGCATCCGGAGTCGATCCGATCGCGACGCTGCGATCGGACTGACACGCTTCTCCAGTCTCAAACACTGTGTCATTCCCCATGGGTGCCTTCCCGGTCCGTCGCGCTATTCATTCGGTAAGGCTCGCTCCAGCTTCGAGGCGATTTCCCGCACGTCGGTGTCCTTGAGCAGCCCCTCGAGCTCGTGCGTCACCTGACTGCTGACACCCAGCCGGTCCGAGAGCTCCCGAAGCATCCGCAGGATCAGCGTCATCTCGCGCTCGGCAAGCAAGTCGACTTGAAGGTTGAGATGCGCGCGCTTGTCCGCTTCCGCTGCCATGCGATTCTGGTTCAACAAGACGACGAGGGAGAGGAAAATCACCTCGATCGAGACGATCATCGTCAACAAGTTGAACGGAAAGGGATCGAAGGGCGCCGTGCCGAATATTCCGGTCGCGTTCAGCAAGAACCAGACCGTGAACGACACGGCATGGAGGAGGATGCTCAGGCCACTTCCTGCCGCCCGCGTGAGCGTCCGCGCCATGCGATCGGCGCGCGAACGCGCTCGGAGCGATGCCTCCTCGAGACGCACGATCGCTCTGATGTTCTGATCCGAGGGCGAGTGCGACGCGTGGGTTGTCAAATCCTCCATGATCTCTTCCCCATCACTTCGAGACGGCAGTTGCCGGGTTAGAGTGCCATGCCCACCATCGAAGTCCACCGCTAGAGTCGCAGGAAAGGACATGTCTGCGATCGAGCGTCCAAACGGCGTTGACAACGCAGTCCTCGTGTCCCTGAAGGACTTGAATACAGCGCGCCGTCTCGGTCTCCCAAATCCGGACGGAGCGATCATGGGAGGCCGAGAGAATGTGGCGATGATCGTGACTCCAAGCCACGGATCGAATCGTGTCGCGGTCGCCTTTGATCGTCGACGTCGATGCGCGGCTACTCTAACAGACTGGGATGGCGAGACGTTCGTGCGCCGTTCGGCGGGCCGGTGGAACCGCATCACAATGCGTGAGCGCCCGGCCTTCGCGTCGCCGCCAAGGATGCCGAACCCGGCTAGTCACACGCCGATTAGTAAAACCTGGGTGCCCTCTCGGTTGAGGATGCGGTCCAGAATGTCGCGTGGTAGGGCGTGCTCGTGCTACACATACCGCGTCACGATGCCACGGTCGCCTTTCGACTGGCGTGCTGCTGCGAGATTGTCTCATTGGCGGCCGTGTCGGACTCGCCGATTTCCCTGACGTCCGCGCAATGGTCGCTTGGGTATCGATCGAGCGGCCACGACAGGTTCTGAAGCAACCCTGGAATGGGTTTTGTTTTTGGAGCGTCAACATGAAGCTCGGTTACGACACCGCCAAGACTTTGAATTCTCTGGCCGACAAGCTCCAAGAGGTCGGAAAGCAGCCTGAGAAGTACGAGCTTGATGCTGAGACCCACGCTGCCATTTTGGTCGCGACAGAGAAGCTCCAACAGCTTCTGGCCAAGGTCACACACATCACGTCCTGATTGCGGAATGCCGCATGCTGGCGCTTGAAACATAGCCTTCGTCTTTGGCGGAAACGTGGGGCGACTCAACACCTGCACAATGGCCAGCAGCCGCGTGTTTACAATTCAGCTGAAGTGTTCCTACTGATTTTCCGGCACGTCCCTTGCTCTCGATTCGTCCTGGAGACAAAACATGCAAAAACAGGGCAATAAGCAGAACCAGCGCGGCAAGGATTCGGCACAACAAGGAAGTCAGAAGGTTGAGGACCGCAAGACTGCTTCAACTGGCAAGCACGCCGAGCCCCAGGACACCGACAACGACCACCAGAAGACCGTCCAGGGCAAGAATCAACGCGGCCCGGCCGACAAGGTTGGCCGTGATGCCGGTGGGAATGAAGGCAGTAAGGGCCAGAATGCTCGCGGCGGCGGCTCTGGAAGCGCGGGCGCGAATGGTCCTTCGGTCGGATCCCACAAACCCGGTGGTGACGGTCCTGGAACGAAGAAATTCAAGCATGAGACCGACGATAACAAGCGCAATAGGAACAGGTAAACAATGAATTGCTGATATCCGAATGCTGATCGCGTGGAGAAGATCACACCCGTTGCCTTAAACAAGCGACGGGCCGCCAGCAGTCGGTTCTCCACAATTCAGCCCCTGTTACTCGCCGAGGTCGAGGTTCGTCAGGGCCCTCGATCATCCGAACCCACTTGACACAGCCGTTCCCATCGGCAGACGATGGGAGCCCAAGGAACCAGAACGATCTGTTGACGGACAACGCCCCATGATCGGGGCTCGTCTAACTTGGAATGCTGACCGATCTTCGATTGGCGCTGCGCAGCCTTACGCGCCGGCCCGCCTCGAGTATCCTGCCGATCTTCTCGCTCGCCCTTGGCATCGGCGCGGCAACCGGTGTCTTCAGCATCGTGCACGCGATCCTTCTCCGGCCCTTGCCCTATCCCGATCCCGATCGACTGGTTCGGGTGTTCGAGGTCTCGACGCCGGCGCAGGGCGCTGAGCTCCGCAGCATCGCCATTCCTACGCTCGCAGACTGGCGGGGCGACGTCCACCTGTTCGAGGGCCTGGCGCTCTATGGTCCGGCGACGTTTGATCTCGCTGGCGGCGATGGTGCCGAACAAGTTGACGGCGCCGTCACGTCCGCGTCGTTCTTTGGCGTCCTTGGCGTGTCACCGCTGTGGGGGCGTGGCTTTACCGAAGAGGAAGAACGGCCCGGTAGCGTGCCCGTCGCGGTCCTTGGATACGGATTGTGGCAGCGCCGCTTTGGCGGAAACGTGGACGTGATCGGCCAGACCCTACGTCTGAACCGTCAAAGCTTCACGGTCATCGGCGTGATGCCGCCGCGCTTCGCGTTCCCGACAGGCGCTGAACTGTGGGCGTCGCTGGCCATCGACGAGGAGTACGGCGCGCGCGGTGCCCGACACATGAGTGGCCTCGCTCGACTGAAGCCGGACGTCTCGTTGACGTCCGCGACGACGGAGCTCCTCGCCGCCGAGCGCCGACTGGCCACACGATACCCCGAGAACTATGCGGATCGCGGCGTCCGACTCATTCCGCTGGAGGAGCGCCTCGTCGGCGGCGTGCGTCCCGCTCTGCTCGTCCTCTCGGGTGCCGTGGTGCTGGTCTTGCTGATTGCGTGTGTCAACGTCGCAAATCTCCTCCTCACGCGCGCGACCGCCCGCCGGCACGAGATGGCGATTTGTCTTGCGGTTGGGGCAAGCCGGTTGAGGCTGGCGCGGCAGATGCTCTGCGAGGCGCTCGTGTTGTTCGTCACCTCCGGCCTGATTGGGCTCGCCGTCGCTGCCACGGTCGTGCAGACCGTGCGGCGGCTATCCGCTGATGTCCTTCCGCGTGCCGAGACCGTGGAGCTGAACTGGTCCGTGGCCCTGTTCGCAGCACTGATAGCTCTCGCGACGGGCGTGGTGTTTGGCCTGGTTCCTGCGTGGCAGGCTTCATCGGTCCCGCCTGCGGCCTCGCTGCTCGAAGGGCGCCGGGGTTCTACTCGCGGGCGATCCGTCAGCCGGCTGCATGGGAGCCTCATCGTGGCCGAAACGGCCCTGGCCGCGATGTTGCTCGTGGGCGCGGGGCTCCTCGTTCGAAGTCTCCAGCAGTTGACCCGTGTCGATCCGGGATTCCCCGTGGCGAACGTCGTGACATTCGACCTCAGTGCGCCGCCGGCTGTCGCGAAACAGCGAGACACGGTGGTTGAATTCTTCCGGGAGGTGCGCGAGCGCGCCGCGGGAATTCCCGGCGTGCGTGGGGTCGGGCTGGCGTCGCGGTTGCCGCTGAGCGGTGCCGATCATTCGAACGGATTCAGGCTTGAGGGCGAGACGTCCGATCCGGAACGGGAGCATTCCGCACAGGATCGGTCGGTGTCCCCCGGATTCTTTCGAGCCCTTGGCATTCCCGTCCTGCGGGGCCGTGAGTTCACGGACGCCGATTCGGCGACGTCACAACCTGTGATCGTCGTGAACGCGACGTTCGCGCGCCAGTACTTGCCGAGCGACGCCATTGGACAGCGTGTGATCCGCAGTCGTGCAGGCGGCGTCGCGCGGGAGCTTGTCGGGATCGTCGGCGACACGCGTCAGTTCGGCCTCGACGCGCCAGCCATCTCAGAGTTCTACCTTCCTCACGCGCAGGATCCGTGGCCGTTCCTCAGCGTCGCGGTGCGCACAGCCGGCGATCCCACCACGATCTTGCCGCAACTTCGATCCATCGTGGCCTCCATGGACCCAGAGCTTCCGTTGCGTCGCGTGCAGACGATGGAGCAGATGACGTCGGACGAAGGGACGCGACGCCGGATGATCACGGTCGTGCTGGGTGTGTTTGCCGGTGTGGCCTACCTGCTCGCCGCGGTCGGGCTCTACGGCGTCGTCGCATCCGCGGTTGCCGCTCGAACCTCGGAGATCGGGATCCGCGTCGCACTGGGGGCGCCGCGACGACATGTCATCGGTCTCGTCATCGGGCGCGGAGTCGCGCTCGCTGCAGTGGGTGTCGCGTGCGGACTCGCCGCGGCCATGCCGCTGACCAGATGGTTGCGCGACTTGCTGTTCGGCGTGACCGAGAGCGATCCGGTGACTCTCATCGGGGTTGGCCTCCTTGTTCCGGCCATTGCGTTGCTCGCGGCGATTGTGCCCACGCGGCGCGCGCTGGCCATTGATCCGGTTCGGGCCATTCGGGCCGAGTAGGCATCGTGGTTCTTCTGCGTGCGTTGTTCACTCGAAACGCCCAAGGTTGTTCGCTACCTCGAGCGCTGCGAATCACGCAGAGCACTTTGCGTCCGGGTTGGTTTCCGCTAACGAGGGGAGCGCGTCAGCCTAGCACGCGCGGGCTCAGGCGCGAGCGGAGTCGGTTGGCGCGCAAGAAAAGGCATCGAACCTGCTCTTAGTTCGCCTGGGCCCCCACCCCCGGCGCTTGTCTAAGAGCGGACGACCCGCGCGTGTCCCTCAGGTCGCTGCCTGATTGACGGGCGGTGGGTCCGAAATTTGAATTCGAAGTTCGAAGTTCTGAGTTCGAAGTTCGCCGCGCGCAACGCGGCGTTTGGCGTTCAACGGGTTGCAAGGACTGCCACGCGGAAGTGCCACGCGCCTGATCTGCACCGCGTCGCCGCAAACCGCGCCGAACCCGGCGAGTGCACACGCCGATCAGTAAACCCTTCGCGACTTGTTGCTTGACTCCGGCTGGATACTCTCCTGGCAACTCGTTTACCCAGGCAAACACGCGTGTCGACTGTCGCGGTTCCCGCAAGTACCGGTGCCGTCAGCACCAAACCGCTGAGGAACTGCCGCCTTGCAATCTGTGTTCTTGGGCTCTGCATGGGTGGGGAGGCCGCAAGGACGCCGATCCTTTCGCGGCGGATCGTCCGACCGGCCTATCGACCCATCGCGAGGAACGCACGGTATGCCTCAAAGATGCCTCCACGAAACGGCGTCCGAAGGAGGCTCTCGATGTACGGTCGCAGATCTACGCGGCGACCGCCGATCAGGGCAGGAACAACGAGCTGGTCCTCTGGCATCGTGAGCAGCGTCCGATAATGGCTCACCGCCTCCTGGCGGTCGCCGGCGAGGTCATATGATACCGCCAGGTAGAATCGGGCACGTTGTTCGTACGCTCGGAGCGGCGGCCAGCTCCAACGTGCGTCCGCCAGGTATGGCAAGACGGTGGCTGTTCCTTCATCGGCAATCCGCTTGAGCTCCGGTCGTGCGGCTTCGACGTCACCGAGCAGCATGCGCCACCGCGCCTTGTAGTAGCGCGTCACGATGGCGTTCGGCCGCTCACGCGTCAGACGATCGAGAAGTTCTTTCGTCCGCTGGTGATTACGGCTCTGCGGAGAGGCGATGATGCGCCAGTCGTCCAGATTGGTTCCGAGAAGCACCAGCGCATCGTCGGACTGCCATTCTGCCTGAATACGCTCGGACTCGAGAGGGAAGTACTGCAACGATGGAACGAAGCGGATATTGCCCCGCGCCTCGAGCCGCTTCTTCAGCGGCAGATAGTGACCCCCGCCGAAAACGACGACAATGCGCCGACCGGGATGTTTCGAGGCCGCAGCCTGAATGTTCTGTGCGATTCGGTCATCGCGCTCTGCTGCGATCCCCTCATCAGGATATTCATCGATAGGCGTCCCGACCTGCGTACGCTGGAAGGACTCCAGATCCTCTGCGACTTCGCCGAACGCCCGGTCGGCCGTCCAAAGGATCGTCGCGCGATGCGATGATCGGAATCGCTCGAAGCGATCGCCCGTCTCGGCTGGTTCAAGCTCGGTCATCCGCTCAATCGGGGGCAGGGCCTGCACGTTGGGTGTGGTCCAGTTAACGCCATACATGGGGACGCCGGCCTGTTTGGCCCAGGTCATCGCGGCGTACTGTTCTTGCGGGTAGCTCGGGATTCCCAAACTCTGCGGCCAGTCTGGTGGCACCTCAAGGCAGAGCGCGGCAGGCGCCATCTTCGATAGCAGAGCGCGGAGGTGCGCTGGTGAGAAGCCTGGATGCAGAAATGAAAGGTTGTGATTGGCGCCGATGAACACGACCTCAGATCGACTTGGCGGCTGCTGTCGTCGAGCACCTCTCGCTTCGCCAGGTGAAAGGTACGCCAGAAAGCCGATGGCGAGCACTGCTCCTGCAACCGATCCGAAGCGAAGTCGTTCGCTCATACCGCCTCCAGGCCAGGACGGAGAGACGTGGGCAATAAGGTCGGAGAACATCCTAGCGCAGCGTCAAAACGCTCGCGACCCGTTCTCCTGATATGCGACGCACTCGCCGCTGAGCAGGCTGGGTTTGAGTTGCGTTCGCTGTGTCCATCAGTGCGCGAGAGCTGGGCCAGGATCCTTGGTTTCGGAGGCCGAGGATCGCAGCTCCTCCCTGGTTCCTCACAATTCTCGTTTCTGCTACAGCCAACCGATGGGGGCAGAACGACGCAGCGCAGCGCGGCCTCGTGGCGCGCGCGGCCCGCCTTCGCGACGTCGCTTCAGAGCGGGAACCAGGAATCGAACCTTCCAAGAACGCCCTCGGCCGTGCTCCTCCGGTCGCAGCCGTCGTAGCCGGGTCTTCAGTTCGAAAGTTCGAAGTTCTGAGTTCGAAGTTCGCCGCGGCTGCAGACGGCTGGTTCGCAGTTGTAATTGGTTCGGGACATCACCTGAGAGGCCGGGATGAGGAGCACGCGCCGGCGGTGTCCCCATGACCCATGTGTCCCGGAACGGCGTGAGCCGGAAGCACCATCGTCCTTTCCCCAGGAGTGCCGGGCTTGTGGCAGACAGTCGCGAGCTTGCACACGCCAGCACTGCCCGCGTCGAAGATCGCGTGGATCTCAGACGCGCCGAGCACGCGATTGTAGACTTGCGCCTCATCAATCAGGCCCACAAAGAAGTTGTCGTTGTATGCATCGCCCCCGATCCAGAACTCCGTTCCAAGCGACAACCCTCCCGCGACAGTCACAGTGTGATCGAGTTGGCCGTCCACATGGATCCCGACTTGGTTGGTCACGGGATCGTAGGTGTTGACGATGAAGTGCCAGGCGCTGTTGGTGATCACCGCATTCGAAGGCCACCACCGGTCGGCCCCGTCGTCGGCGCCGATGCAGAGGCGGTTCGGACCGACAACCCCGTTCAGACAAACGTAGGTCGTGTTGAGCGCTCCGACACCTGTTGAGAGCCGCTGAAAAAAGTGTGCCTTGAACCCCGCGTTTCCCACCGCGAGAATCCCCTGGCCCGGATGCCCGACTGGCGGAGCAGGCTGGTTGAACCATGCGGCGAGCGTGATTGGCACGTTACCGCCGGTGAACCCGTCGACGAACACGCCGGACACACGGGTGTTGAAGCTGCCGTTGAAGCTGAACGCGTTGCCGACTAACCCGGGCACGATTTGCACGCTGCCGGACAGGATCCCGTCGTTGTCGAATGGCGAAATGTCGATGGCCGTTGTTCCGGACACGCTGTCTCCGTCCCACCCGCCGACGAGTCCCGACGGAGTGGTCGCGCAGTTGTGAGCGTCTGAGTGGATCGTTGGCGCGAACACGAGCACAAGAACCGCGCCCGCCAGTCCCCCAAGTGAGGTCAGGGGACGAATCAGGCGTTGTCTCCTCGCGTGAAACCCTGCATTCATAAGTCTCTCCTCGAATCGGCTTTCAAAAACGGTTTCGGCTGCGGCCACAGGAGTGCGTCGCGATCGCGCGCCATGGCCGTCGACATTTCAGCGATCGCGCACCGCGCCGACAACAGGCAAACGACGACATTCACGGGTTGGCGTCGCCCGTGCCGTCGTTTGTCGTCTCCGGTATAGAATGGGTGTCCTTTTCCAGGGAATCTCATTGGTTGACGAGCGCCCTCCCCGCGCGATGTTGACGTCTTGGAAGGCCGTCGCCCGTTTCTTCGATCGCGATGTGCGCACGGTCCAGCGCTGGGAAAAAGAGGAAGGGCTCCCCGTCCACCGGCATTCGCATCGCCGCCAGAGCAGTGTTTATGCGTTCCCGAACGAGCTTGAAGCCTGGTGGCGCGAGCGAGGATCCCGAGCTGCGGTAGGCGATCAGGCTGACCCGCCCGTCTCTCGCGAAGGTGGACCAGCGCCCGCGTCCGCTGGGTCGCCGCTGCAACAGGTGTCCGAACACCCGGCCATCGACGTTCCTCGACGAGCCAGGCGCAGGGCGTCGTGGCTCCTTGCTGCTGTCGTCGTGGTCGGACTTGCGCTCGCAACGTTCGTCCGCGTGCGGCTGCTGACGTCGAACAGCACGCCCGCTCGTCTCGTAGCCTCCTACGAGGGTCCGATTGCGGAGGGCTTTCTCCAGTCAGGCCCGATTGCCGATCTGAACGGTGATGGAACCGGGGACCTTGTCACCGTGGCCCCGCACGCGCGGGAGATCCATCTGATTTTCGGCCGGCGGGATCTCAATGTCTCGTTGCCGTCGGCGGCCGACGTCATCGTCCGCGGGATGGACAACGGTCCGCACGTCGTGGCGGCAGCGTCGGACTACGACGGTGACGGATTGAACGACCTGCTCGTCTCGGTCACGCTTTTCGAGCCCGACGCGTTCCATCGTACCGGTCCAACCTATCTCCTGCGTGGCCGCCGGGAATGGCCGGCTGCGCTTCAATTGCCCGACGCAGCAGACGTAACCTTTCGCGTCTCGTTGCCCAAGGACATTCGGCTGGCAGCGTGCGGACCGCACCGGACGCTGGATTTGAATCACGATGGCATCAGCGATCTCTTGCTGGGCGGTGCGGATTACAGCCCTGCCGGTCGCGCGTCGGCCGGCGGCGCGTTCATCTTCTTCGGCCGGCGCGCGTGGTCACGAGAGATTGACGTGGAACGCGACGCCGACGTGATCATCGCCGGCTCGCGAACAGGCGAAGGGCTCACCTCCGCGTGTGATGCCGGCGACTTCAACGGCGACGGTCGCACCGATGTCGCGATCCTCGCGCGCGAGCATACGCTCTGGAACCTGCTCGGGAGCCGGGGGCGCTACTATCTCTTCTTCGGCCGTGACCAGTGGCCTCGCAGGATGGAAGCCGGCAGCGACGCCGATCTGCTGATCGTCGGACGCCGACCGGGCGCGGGCATCTCGGCTCCGCTCCTGGCTGACGTCAATGGCGACGGCTTTCAAGATCTCCTCGGAAGTTTCAGCGGACAGCGCGAGGCGCCACCGTGGAGCGAACTCGTCGTAGCCTTCGGTCGTCCGACGACACCGGACGCTCCGCGTCTTCCGTCAGCGTCGGCGGATGATTCGGCGATCCGCTATGCGGGTGCGTCCAATCTTGGTGCCGCAATGACCGCCGCCGATCTCGATGCGGACGGCAGGGACGATGTGATGCTGACGGCCCCGGGCTCCGGAACGGTGTACGTGCTGATGGGTCGCAAGGACTGGCCAGCGATCGCGCGGATTGTCGATCTGCAGCCACGTCCAATCTTTGTGGCGGCACCGGGGGCGGGCGAAAGCCCGACCTGGGCCGGCGACCTCGACGGCGACGACCTGCCGGAAATCTCCTTCGCCGCTCCCAGCTACGCCAGCTACGGCGTACCTCACAGGGGTAAGGCGTGGTTCATCACGCCGTACCTGCCGATTGCCATCGATTTGCGACCGATGTTTGAGCCAAACATCCTCTATCACCCCGGCATTCTCGTGGCGCGCATTAGCGGGCGTGCGATGCCGGCAAACGACCGCGTCGACGCTGCCAGTGTACGGCTCGCCGGCGTCGCACCGAGCCGCCATCTGTGGCAGGACTTCGACGGCGATCACGTCGAGGACCTGCAGCTCTATTTCGACACCAGCGCCATGTCTGTGACGGCCACGACGAAGCGGCTCCACCTCACCGCCTCGACGGTCGCTGGTGTGCTGGTTCACGGCAGCGATTCTGTTGTCGTCTTGCCTGGCGGCACTGACACGATGCCGAACGGTGATTTGGGTGCCACTCATCTGAGCACGAAGCGCTGACGCCGCCGCGCAAACAGCGCTGAAGCACACCCGAGATCTGGACGAACGAGATGCCCTCCTCAGCGGCCCGCCAGGACGAGTTGAAACTGGCCGTGAAGCGCAGAAACGCGCCAGAATGAGCCCAGTTCTCCTGTGTCAGGCGTCGAACGTGATAACCGATCGACTTGTGCAGGATGGAACCAGACACAATCTGGCGGTCGCTGGCGGCATCCTGATGGCGCTATGCCTAGATGCCATGTCGATTTGACAACTCCGCGCCGGTGCGCGCTCACGCGTGATGGACCGGGCCGTAGATCATGGCACCGCTAACCAGCACTCCAGGGCGGCAGTCTGATTGGAGCTGCCCAGGCGGGCGCACTCAACACCTTGAGCTTGCGCTTGTACACCGTGCCTCGGATGGTCACATAAAGAGTGTCGAATTTGGGGCCTCCGAAGGACACGTTCGTGACCTGACCGCCCGGGACAGGCAGAATGGCTCGGGTGCGGCCGTTGCGGTCCAGCACCTCCACGCCCTTTCGTGTCGCCGCGTAGAGTCTGCCGTCGCGATCCATGCACATCGACCCGGCGCCGCTATCGTCGGCCGCATCCGGAACGTGAAACCAGTAGAACCGCTGTTTGTGTCGCAACGTACCGTCGGCCTGCACCTGGTAGCTGTATCCCCAGTGGCTCTTGCTTTCCGCCACGCTCAGCCACAGGCCATCCGGCGTCAGCGCGATGCCGGATGCTCCGGTCAAGCCGCTATCGACTACTGATTTCTGTCCTGTCGCTGTGATCAGCCAGATGTGGCTCGGATCGGCGTCCCTCAATCCAGGCTCAGTGACGTACACGCTTCCACTGTGGGGTGACACTGAGATACCGACCGCGAATGCCGCTGGCCACCACCGTTGAACGGCGCGCCGCATCGTACGCAAGGATCCTGGCGTTTGCCGTGTCCGCCACGTACAGCCGCCCATCAGGACCAAAAGCCATGCCGCGGCCCTCTCCTCCGATACGGAAGTCGTCGGCGACCTTGCCGTCGTTCGTGACTCTGTAGGTCCTCCGGGCTGGCACGTCACGGAAGAGCACCTCGCCTTCTGGGTTCGACGCGAGGGCTCGCCGAAGCCTAGCCATCGCTCCGTCGGCCAGGCGGAGGCGGCCCACTCCGAACGCTTGTCCAAGAGCGGGCGACCCTGGGAGTGTCCCTCATGTGCGTTGAACTGAGCGGCATTTCACAGCGACAGGATCATCTACAGGCCGCCTGGCAGGAAACGAGCGACGTCGCGGTTCGTTGCTACCATGAGGGAATGGCTCTCGACGAACGCGCCCTTTTCACGGACAAGCCGGAAACCAGGCAGGGCCGGTATCAGTGTCCAAAGTGTCGACGGACCGGCGACTACACCATCCGGTGGGTACGGCGCTCAAAGAAGGACAGGCTACCGCCCGGGGCGGACGAGGGCGACCGTGCCAAATTCGCGAAGCTGCGCGACTACCTGCTCCGGCTCGACGAAGAGGTGACATGCAAGACCTGCGGCAAGAGATTCGAGATCCCGTCGCAACAATCCCTGGTGTTCGCGGACCAGCTCGCAGGTCTGCCCAACGATGAAGACCTGGAACGAGAGATCGCCGCCGCGTCGGGTGAGCCGGAGCCCGCACCGGAGAGCAAGCCGGCGTTGCCCTCGCGCTTTACGCGTAAACCGAGCGGCTGGAAGTAGCGATTTCGTCCGCTACGCGCCTGGCGCTCGGTACCGGATTTTCTCGGCCTTGCGCAGGGCATCCATCGTTTCGTCGACGGTCAGGAGGACCGTCGTTTCGAGCGACCTAAGCGCACCGCCGCCACCAATCGCCAGCGCAACGGCGGCCATCCTGGGCGACTTCTCAGGATCTGTCGGAACCGGTGGCGTGCGCGAGCGCCGAGGGTGTCTTGCAGCCGACAATCGCCGGCGCTTCGTGGACGAGCTCGTCGGTCGTGAGGGCCGCCACCATGAACAGGGCAAAGTCCACGCGGCGGGTGATGTTGCTCTTGAGGATGGGGTCGCCCACGTGCCTGCTCCAGACCGGCAGGCCCTGGCTCTCACCCTCTTCGAGGCCGCTCCCCCGCACGACCGTCCAGCGGGTGTCACTGGCAAACACCCGCCGGCACGCTTCCACCTGGTCGTCGAGTTCCACCATCCGAGCGACTCGCCCGACCCAGCGGACGACCTGTACGAGCCCTCTGAACGTGGGCGAGTACGCATCCAGGCCGTCGCGCGTGATGTGCCACCCGCACGAGAACACGAGGCGCGCTCCGGGGCGCGCGTGGTCGAGTACCGCCTGGGCCGTTCCCGATGAGTACTGATGGACGCCCCACGGGATCAGCACGGTGAGCACTCCGTCGCACCCTGCGACTGCCCTCTTGATCACCTCGCGGTCGTTCGTCTGTCCGGCAATGACGGTGATGCGCCCTTTGAACGTGTCGAGTTTTCCTACGCTGCGCTCCCGGCACACGCCGACCACCTCATAGCCCCGATCCAGCGCGTGCTGGACCATGTATTGCCCGAGCTTCCCGGACGCCCCGACGATGCACACTTTCATCGCCCCTGAACTTTCGCACGACCTGATACGTCTCACTGACAGCTACTATGCATAACATCATAGTGACCCGTCGTGGACGTCAGCGATAACTGGACGACCCAGATACGCAAGGGGCTTCTCGAGCTCTGCATCCTGAACGTCGTCGACCGGCAGCGAGTCTACGGCTACGACATCGTGAAACAGTTGCGGGGCGTCGATGCGCTCCTGGTCGCAGAAGGGACCGTCTACCCGATTCTGAGCCGGCTCAAACGCGACGGCCTGGTGAAGACTTTTCTCGAGGAGTCGCCGGAGGGCCCAGCACGGAAGTACTACGAACTGACGAAGCGCGGGCAACAGCTGCTGGCTGAAATGAACGCGTACTGGGACGTGCTCACGGACGGGATCGAGACGCTCAGAAAGGAGTCGCGGTGACCATGGCAACGCCGCCCCTGACACTGATGTCGGACGCCCAGCGTGAGTTGGATCGGTACCTTCGTCGGGTAAATGCGGCGCTGCGCGCTCATCCGTCTGTCGACGCAGAAGAGGTCGAGCGTGACATCCGTGGCCACATTGCGGCTGAGCTGGCGGACTCTCCGGCGCTCGTCACCGAGGCACGCTTGCGCGACGTGCTGAATCGATTGGGTAGTCCGCATCAATGGGTGCCGACGGACGAACTCCCGCCCTGGCGCAAACTGCTCGTCAGCATTCGATCGGCGTCACAGGACTGGCGGCTGGCGTTCGTAACGTTTGCGCTGTTCGTCGGCGGATTCCTGACGGGCCGTCTCGGTGTTGTCCTCTTGCTGGCAAGCATTCCGATGGCGAGGGCCACCTTGGCGTTGCTCGAGGAAGAGGGTGAGACGCTGGGCGCTCGTCGCTGGCTCGTGTACCCACCGCTGGTCGTGACGTACGTCACGCTCCTCATGGCCCTGTTCGCCGCACCGCCGGGATTGATCGTCACAGCAGCTGATCCGACCGTGCGCGAGGACATGCGCCGCTGGTTTCCCCAGCCCTTCTGGGTAAGTCTCCCGATCGTCGTCGGACTCGTCGCCGGGCTCTGGTGGGCCATGCTCGGGCTGTTGGCGGCGCGCTTCGTCCGCTGGGCGAGGTTGCTGTTCTGGCCGTTCGCAGACTGGTTCGAGCGGCGTCACGCGATTCATATCGTGCGCGTCGGATTCGCCATCGCCGCGTTGGCCGCTGCGGGCCTGGCCGCTGTCGTTTGGGCCTCCTGAAATCTACGAGGACGCACGATGATGAAACGGTCACTGATGGGTGCAGCTGTCATCCTCGCCTGCGGCGTGATGGCTGGCTCGGCGCAGACGAATAGCGCGATCACAGGCACATGGGTGGGAGGATTCGAGGCCGGCGGCGAATTCGGATTCTATTCCGCCACCGTTGACGCAGGGGACCCGCCAAGCGGCATCGGGAGCGTGCCAATGCGCGATCTGTCCGGGCCGCTCCGCATCACGCTGGACGGGCCGCGTGTCCGAATCGAGGGGCCTGCTTCCGTCGTGCTGTCGGGCATCATTGATCGCGACACGATGACCGGTGATTTTGAGGCGCAAGGCGGCAGGACGAAAGGCGCCTTTCGTTTGATTCGGATCGCGACGGTCGAGCCCGCAGCGCTGGTGCGCTACCAAGGTGCGTATCAGTTCGACGACGGACGCATCTTGATGGTGGAGCGCGCGCCGATGTCTCCGGCACTCGGCGTAACGGACGCTTCATCGGGCGTTGCGCGCGTCGTGTTTGCCGTGGCACCGGCGACCTTCATCGCGGGACCATCGGTGCTCGTTCCGTACCCAACGGAATACACGCTCTCGTTCGAGACCAGCGGCAATCGTGTCACGGGCGTCGTGAGGACTTCACAAGCGGGAAGGCCCGAGCGGGCGACGCGCGTGCCGACGGTCGAGGAAGAGGTGAGCTTCCGGAACGGAGATGTGACCCTTCGCGGTACGCTCGTGCTGCCGGCTGCGCGCGGGCCACACCCGGCGTTGGTTTTCACCCACGGTGGAGGCGCTGCCTTGCGGGAGTGGTTCTGGGGGTTTGGCCACCTGATGGCGGCGCGTGGCTTCGCGGTCCTGGCATACGACAAGCGGGGCGTGGGAGCGTCGTCTGGAGGCTGGCGCGATGCTGGTTTCGAGGATTTGGCCGACGATGCGGTTGCAGCCGCGAAATTCCTGCAGGGACGACCGGATATCAACGGCACACGGATCGGGTTCTGGGGGTTGAGCCAAGGCGCCTGGATCGCGCCACTCGCCGGGGTCCGATTCAAGGACACGGCATTCGTCATGACTCTGTCCGGAGGGGGGCTCACACCGGCGGAAGGAGAACTGCTGGACAGCGAGTGGGAGCTGCGGAAGGCAGGATTCTCGGAGGCCGAGATCGCCGACGCCCTCGCCTTCCAGACCGCGAAGAACACCTTCATGCGCGTTGGAGCGGGCTGGGAGGATTACGCCGCTCGTCGCACGCGCGCGACTCAGCCCCGTGCGCCGTGGTATGGGCTTCCATGGACCGACTTGAGCGGTCCGCCGAACGCCGACAACCCCGAGTGGGGTCGCACTCGACGGTTCTATTTCTACGACCCGGCGCCGACGCTTCGTGCACTGCGCGCGCCGCTGCTTGGTCTTTTTGGTGAACTCGACACGCCGAAGGGGGTCGAGCTGAATGGGAAGGCCATGAGCGCGGCGCTTTCAGAGGGTGGCAACCGGGATTTCACCGTGCGTGTGTTCCCAAACGGCCGGCATAACCTCATGGACATGAGCGGCGCCTCGCCCAATGAGTTCGCCAGGCTTCAGCGATTCGTTCCAGGCCTGTTCGAAGTCATGGCGTCGTGGCTCTTGGAGCGAGCGGCGCGCCAATAAAAGGCTCGGACGGACATGGAGAACGCGCGGGTGATCAGCAGAGGGTGTCAATCGCACGCACCGGATTGCTGGTACTGGTCGTCATGGCGTGCGCCGCCACGGAGTCCGCACCCGCCAGTCGCCAGGTCGCGGCTGACGTCCGCTGCGAGCTTCCGGAGTCGACGGTGTTGCGGCGAGATGGCAACGCGGTCCTGGAAGCGTGGGAGTTGCCGGCAGCCCCGGTGTGGTTCGGCGAGACGCTGCCAGACGCGCCTGGATACCTTGCCTATCGCGCCGCCATCCGCGTGGCGGGCGGAGACACGATAGGGCCGGTGGCAGATCCACCCCAGCCGAACGCTGCCGAACGGGAGATGTGGCGTCGAGAGGATCTCAATGCCGCGTTGATGTACGGAGGGGGCGGGCAGGTCCGGCCGATACGATGTCTTGAGGCGGCCTTGTTTGCGCGACAGGACGCGCGCTACCCGGATCTGACCCGCCCGACGGAATTCATCGCCCACATTTTGCGGCGCAACGAACGGCTCAAGGTGTACCTCGGCGCGAGCGACCAAACGTTTCCTCCGCGGGCTGTCTATGGCCTGAGTGCGGTTGCCGTCGACGTTGCCGCTGGGTGGCAGCACTGGGTGATGCTGCACAATCACACCGTGCGAACGCTCAATGGCAAGCCGGCGCTCGGAGTGCCCGCGCCGAGCACCAGCGACGTGCAACTGTCCAGCGCACTCCGGGATCAGGGGCTTCAGGAAGTGTGGGTCACGAACGGAATGTACACGGGCGTGGTTTCCACAGCGGACCTCGGCCGGTTCAGTACGCGCGAGTAATCCGCCGGATTTAGCGGTCGAACGCCGGGCGTTCAGTTCGAAGTTCTGAGTTCGACGTTCGCCGCGCGAAGCGCGGCGGTGGCGCACGGTTACAAACGAAACAGGTAGCTCATCTTTGCCAACAGCTGGCGCCCAACCTGAGTCGTGGGCGTCGAGGTGCGTGCCACTGGCCCGGCTTCGGGCGACAGTGCCACGTTTTGAAAACCGGTGGTATACCCCACATAGAGAGCAGTGCTGGGCCCAAGCTGGTACGTGAACAGCGCATCGATGCCAAGGCGTCGGTCGTCAATCAGTTGCACGAGCGACGGGTTCGGAACCACGGCGTTGTAATCAAGGATCGCGCGCAGTGAAAGCTCGCGCGTGAACTGGTAGTTCAGCGTCGAGCGCGCGATGTCGTTGCGAAAGACTCTGGTATTGCGCGACGACCCAGACGGATTTCCCGTGAGACTGCTATGCAGGTACGTGAGCTCGTAACGCAGGCGAGGTGTCGGACGAAACGTGAGACCCAGCGATGCGGTCACAGAATCCGTGACGTACGGCTGAATTCCGCGCGCGGGAAAATAGTTGGGCGTGCGCCCCCACTCGAAGCCTTCGGTAAGGGACAGCCATTTCAGCCACTCGGTCGTGACGTTGATCGTCTGAAAGTGGGCTCGTAGGTCCAAGCCCTGAAAGAGTTCGTAGCTCTCGACCCGGCGGACGAATACCTGCGTGCGGCCCTTCAGATGCACTTCAAACGGGAAGCGGACGATCCACTCCTGCAGCTCACCTCGGTGATTCCAGTTCACACGAACGTACGAATTGGGACCGTACGCCACGACCGGTCCCGAGCGGGGACGCCAGCGATACTCCGTGTATTGCTCGACTTGGCGGATGTCGATGCGCGGGACAAAACCAAGAGTCGTGCGGAAGGCCGGGCTCCTATCACTGTAGAACAGGCTGTAGAGGGCCCGCCGGCTGCTGTAAAAGAGCGACGCATTGTACGCGGATCCGGGGGCCTGTTGCGACCCATCGGGGCTGTCAGATCGGCTGGCGACGGCCTGGCCGGACACGATCCAGTTGGGCGAGAACTTCCAGCGCACGTCCAATGCGCCGACGTGATTTGCGACGCCGGCCCGCGCGCGCGACGTGACAAAGACGCCGAGAGTCGACTGACGGGAGAACTCACGTTGCACCCGCCCCACGCCAATTCTCGCGCGGGCGTCGTCGGCCGATGACGCTCCGACGCCGCGATCGTCGACGACAATGCCGCCGAAGGACCACGGCCCACTCTTTCCGGTGACGCGGACACCAAATTCGGGATTCTGCACGCGTCGTGAGAAGAAGAGCATGTCGGGGATCACGCGGGTCGTCGGGTCGCTTGGCGCGGTCCGAACGTACTTGAATACCGACGCGCTCTCGAGAAAGAACGGTCGCTTCTCTGGATAGAACAGCTCGAATCGCTGATTGACCGCTACCTGAGGCTGATCGGACTCGACCTGACTGAAATCCGGGTTGACCGCGACGTCAACCGCGATCGCGTCCCGCAGGACGAACTTTGCATCGAGCCCGATGCGCCGATCGATCGGCGACGTGAACCTGCTGGTTGCGTGGTCCAGATACCGTCCGCTCGACACGGCGGCGTACGGGATCACCTGGATATTCCGACCGCCTTCCACGCCGGCCGGGCGTGCCACGGTCGCAAACTGTTGGGTGAGACCCTCGACGCGACGCGTGATGTGGGGCCAGAACGATTGCTCGCTGTTTCGCGGAATAATCCGCGAGAGCGCCATGCCCCACGTGCCGCTTGGACTCGTGGAGATTCGGAGACTCTTGAATGGAATTGCGAGAAGCACCACGAAGCCACCCGACACCAGGCGGCCGCTCGTGCGCCACACTGTGTCGAAACTGTAGTCATCGTCACGACCTTCGCTCGCGAGGGCATCCGCCTGGATGCCAAGCGGGTTCGCGGCAAACAGGTACGACCGTTGACGGTCGTGGAACGTGTCGAGCATCAGGAGGACCTGGTCGTCTTGTGCGATGGCGTCGCGTTTGCTGAGGCGCGCACGAATCCTGGTCGGATCCTGGTCGAGACACACGAACGCGACGTACAGGTGATCTGCGTCGTACGAGAGGTAGGCGATCGTGCGCTCGCTGACCGGCTCGCCATCGTAGGGGTCGCGCTGCTTGAGACCGTCCACCTTGAACTCGCCTTGAGGGGGTGTCCCGGACAGGTAGTCCTCGACGACCGGAGGGCGGGCCACGAGCGGGAGACGAATCTGCGGTATGACGACTTGGGCGCTGGCGAGCGGCGCCGCGGCGTTCAATGCTATGCAGCTGACCCATGTGATGTAATAGATGTTACATGTCATTGGTAACGTACATACCACCCAACAATGCGCCCGTCAAGTGACGCCCGTTACAGGGATTCGGATTTGATGTTAGATCTGTGACGGGAGACGCGCTGTTGCCCCGAACGCCCGACCGCGACCGACCCACCAGCGCTCACGGGCGCTGGCTGCTTCTCATTCAGCAGCTGCCGACGCGCCCGTCCAGCGCGCGGATCAAACTGTGGCGGCGCCTGCAGCAGCTCGGCAGCGTGGTGCTCAAGAACTCCGTCTATGTTCTGCCGAATACCCCGCAGGCTCGAGAGGATTTCGAGTGGCTAAGTGCGGAGATTCGTGCCGCCAAGGGCCATGCGTCGATCCTGCTCGCCGAGGCGCTCACGACCGAGCAAGCGGAAGATATCCGGCAGGCATTTCGTGCCGCGCGCGCGATCGACTACAACGCCCTTCGAGCGAAAGCGCAGGATCTTCTGCGCACGTCGCCGGCACGGCCGACTGGCACAAGACGGCAGGCGCTGGAGCGGGCGGTCAGAGCCTGCCGCGACGAACTGGCGCGTATCGAGTCGATCGATTTCTGCGGTTCGCCAGCCCGTGCGACGGCCGCGGCCGTCGTTGACGCCCTGGCCGCGAAAGTGACCGCGACCTCGATGAGACGGCCGCCTGTCAGTCCTGTCGCGCCTGCGTTGAAACCACAGATATACCGGAGGCGGATCTGGGTCACACGCCCGCGCCCCGGCGTCGATCGTCTGGCCTGCGCCTGGCTGATTCAGCGTTTCATCGATCCTGCTGCCAGGTTTGCCTTCGCCGACCTTGAGGCAGAATACGTGCCTCGACGTCAGATCCCATTCGACATGTACGGCGCAGAGTTTGGGCATCACGGTGATCACTGCACCTTTGAGACATTGTGTGATCGCTTCGGCATCGGTGAGCCCGCCGTACGGCGGCTCGGGCAAGTCGTTCATGACGTCGATCTGAAGGACCACCGCTACAGTCCTTCGGAGGCGTCGATGGTTGCGAGCCTGATCGAGGGCCTTCAGGCGACTTACAAGGACGATCACGAGCTGATGCAGCATGGCATCGCGCTGTTCGCTGGGCTGTACGAGTCCTTCGTTCAGCCCGCTGCGACATCACCGCAGGGGAGGCGAAAGAGACCTGCGCGCCCCAGGACGGGCCGAGCGAGACGTTGACTCCAGGTCACCGGCCGCCATCGCGGCGGCCGCCAGATACAATCGTCTGTGCTGTGTCGATCGAACGATCCCGCGTTGTCGGCGCCGCGGCTGAGCGGGAGCTTGCTGACGCGCGTGCGCTTCTCGGTGACTTGCGGGAGACGCTGGCGCGCGTGCCGGCCACAGACGCCGATGCGGCCACCCTCGCCGGTTCCATCCGTCAACTCGACGATCTGTTCCTCATTGTCGTCGTCGGCGAGTTCAACTCAGGCAAGAGCGCTTTCATCAACGCGCTGACCGGGGCGGCCGTGCTCGAAGAAGGCGTCACGCCGACCACGGCGGAGATTCAGCTCGTGCGTTACGGCGAGGCGATCGGGAGCTCACGCGATGCCACGGGCCTGCGCGTCGTCACCGCGCCCGTCGAACTGCTGCGCGACCTGCACATCGTCGACACGCCCGGGACCAACGCGATTGTCCGAGAGCACGAGCGACTGACCCTCGACTTCATGCCGCGCGCCGACCTCGTGCTGTTCGTGACGTCCGCGGACCGGCCGTTCACCGAGACCGAGCGCGTGTTCCTCGACGTCATCCGCGACTGGGGCAAGAAGATCGTGCTCGTGGTCAACAAGATCGACATTCTGGATCGCGCATCGGAGCGCGACGAAGTCCTCGGCTTCGTTCGTGAATCGGCGAGCCGCCTGTTGAACGTGGTCCCGGAAGTCTTTGCCGTGAGCGCGCGCCTGGCGATGCGCGCCAAACAGACCGGGACGGCCGACCTCCGGGCCAGCGGTTTCGAACCGCTCGAGCGATTCGTTCAGGAGACCCTCGACGACAAGAGCCGGTTCCACTTGAAGCTGTCCAACCCCCTCGGCGTAGGAGACACGCTCGCGCGGCGGTATGAAGCGGTGGCCGACGAACGGCTGCGACTGCTCGGTGACGACGTGGCGGCGCTCGACGACATCGAGCGGCAACACTCGGCGTACCGTGATGACCTGGCGCACGGGTTCGAGCTCCGGATGGCCGGCGTGGAGAAGGTGCTGCTCGAGATGGAAGCGCGCGGCCATGCTTACTTCGAGGACACGCTCCGCGTCGGCCGCGTCTTCGACCTGCTGAACAAGCCGCGTATACAGCGCGAGTTCGAAGAGCGCGTCGTGGGCGACGCGCCGGCGCGAATCGACCAGCTCGTCTCGGAGATCATCGATTGGCTGGTGGATCGGGACTTCCGGCAGTGGCAGGCGCTCTCGGCGAAGCTCTCGGTTCGCCAGTCCGCGCACGGCGACCGCATTCTCGGTGCACCCGAGATCGGCAGCTTTCACGCCGATCGGGCGAAGCTGCTCGAATCGGTCGGGCGCGAGGCCCAGCGCGTGGTGCAGACCTACGATCGCAGCCGCGAGTCGGCGGCCATCGCCGACGGCGCGCGGACGGCGGTCGCCGCGACGGCCGCGGTGGGTGCGGGAGCCCTCGGCCTCGGGACCGTGGTGACGGTGGCGGCCACAACGGCGGCGATGGACGTCACGGGCATGCTCGCCGCCGGCGTCATCGGAGCGGTCGGGCTGCTCATTATTCCGGCGAAGCGACGCCGGGCGCGCGTGGAGCTGCGCGAAAAGGTCAGCGATCTGCGCGTCAGGCTCGCCGGAGCGCTGCAGACCGAGTTTCAGACGGCGCGCGAGCGTGGCAGCCGCCGTCTCGACGACGGCCTGGCGCCGTACGCGCGCTTCGTGCGAAGCGAGCAGCACCGGTGGCGGGAGGCGCGGGCGACGCTGGCCGCGTGGCGTGCCCGGGCGGCAGGCTTCCTCGCACCCGCATGACGTAGCGTTCAGGCGTCGCCGCGACGAGCCACCTTGCGCCCCCACTCGACGCCGAACGTGTCGATGACTTGGTGGCCTGGAACCCGCTGAGACGCTCGCGCGAAGGTATTAAGGAACGGCATGCTCATACAGCGTGGGCTGCAACGCGCGGATGGCATCATCACACTCCGGCTCCCATGGAAGGCGGTCCTCATGGTCTGGCCACAGACACTGGAGCGGCGGAAAGATCTCGCGCCCCTCGATGCGATGGAACCAAATCGCATACCCCAGGTAATCCTCGTAGTGCGCCGGGAGAACCGTCCGGAACGAGCAGCGATACCCCTCCAGGACGTCGGTGGATGTGTCGCCATGAGTGATCCGGGCCATTTCAGACGAGGCTCTTTGATATCGGGGCTTAGCTTCGCGCATTCACCGCCCAAGCAGCGAGCGTCGGCAGCTTGACGTCGACCGCATGTCGAGCACGGGGCAGGCCGGACCTTCGCGCAAGTCCGCCCGGTTCTTGACAAGCTGTCTGCTCGCCGTCGTGGGGAACGTGTACTGCCACGTCATCATTTGGAAATACGGCAAGGACTGGACCGAGCCGGATTTTCGCTGGGACTTCCTTGCGCTCTGCGGCGACCTGCGGTCTCCGGTCTGGTGCGAGATCCCCGGCGTCACAACCCCGCCTGGCGAGTGACGCGTATCGATCCTGTGGCGG
This sequence comes from Vicinamibacterales bacterium, assembly GCA_035633215.1. Classification (GTDB taxonomy): domain Bacteria; phylum Acidobacteriota; class Vicinamibacteria; order Vicinamibacterales; family SCN-69-37; genus DASQFI01. The sequence continues at coordinate 298,929 of DASQFI010000059.1, forward strand.
CCTTGCGAGCGGAGTGATTCACTCCGAGTGGAGACTTGCCGCTGTCAGGGGAATGGGCGTCCGATCCGAATCCCAGCGGGCGAGCACGGCATCCAGCTCAGACGCGATCACTGGCTTGCTGATGTAGTCGTCCATGCCAGCCTGGAGGCATTTTTCCCGGTCGCCCTGGAGCGCATGCGCGGTCATGGCGATGATCGGGATATGTCGCGGTCGGCCGGCTTCTCGCCGGCGAATGAGTCGAGTCGCCTCATAGCCGTCAAGTTCTGGCATCTGGCAATCCATCAAGACGATGTCGTAAGCGATGCGTCCGAGCGCCTCGACGGCTTCCGCGCCATTGCCCACAGCCTCTGCCGAATATCCGAGTCGACGAAGCTGCAGAATGACGACCCTCTGATTGACGACGTTGTCCTCAGCGACGAGTACCCGCGCGCGACGACGATGCGGGGCGGGCGCGGCGGTGGCCGCGCTTGGCCCGGCGACCACATGCGAGGGCGAGGCTCCGAGCACGCGTGCAAGCGACTCGCGCAATTGCGCCTGCTTCACCGGCTTGGTCAGCCGCATGGATAGCCCGGCGCCGCGAAGCTCAGCCTCGTCGTGCTGTCCCAGCGACGTCATCAACATGAGCGGGATGCTGGCAATCGCATCGTCAGCCTTGATCGCGCGCGCCAGCATCAGGCCGTCCATCTCGGGCATGTGGTAGTCCAGGATGACCAGATCGAATCGAACTCCCTGGACCGCGGCATCACGCAGCGTTGTCAGGGCCTCGGCGCCGCTGCTTGCGCTCACGTCATGCATCCCCCAAGCGGCGAGTTGATAGTGGAGAATCTGCCGGTTGGTCTGGTTGTCGTCCACGACGAGGACTCGGCGCCCGGCAAGCGCCGCCATGGGGGCTGTCGCCGCCTTAGTCGGAACGGTCTGCTTCTCGAAGCGTGCCGTGAACCAGAACGTCGCCCCCTGCCCTTCGATGCTTCGCACGCCAATGGCGCCACCCATCAGCTCGACGAGCCGCTTCGAGATCGCGAGGCCCAGCCCGGTGCCACCGAATTTGCGGGTGGTCGAGCCGTCGGCCTGAGCAAAGGCATCAAACAGGCATGCCTGCACCTGCGCGGGCACGCCGATGCCGGTGTCGCGGACCTCGACGCGGACGATCGCTTCGCCGGAGGTTTCCTCCTCGAGCCACACTCGGACCAGGACCTCGCCGCGCTCGGTGAATTTCACCGCGTTGCCCACAAGATTGACGACGATCTGCCGCAGGCGTCCGGCGTCGCCGCGTAGCGCGGTCGGAACGGCGCTCTCGATGAGCACGGCCAACTCGAGGTTCTTTGCGCCGGCCCGCTCAGCCAGAAGGTCGACGCCGCCTTCAATCGTCGAGGTGAGATCGAAGTCGAGCGTTTCAAATGTCAACTTCCCCGCTTCGATCTTCGAGAAGTCGAGGATGTCATTGATGATCGTCAACAGCGCGTCACCACTCGTCTGAATAGCCTGGGCGAACTCTCGCTGCTCTGCCGACAGGTCCGTGTCGAGCAGCAGGCCCGCCATGCCGATGACGCCATTCATCGGCGTCCGAATCTCGTGGCTCATGTTCGCCAGGAACATCGCCTTCGCGCGGGCGGAGTCGAGCGCCGCGTCTCTCGCCTGCTCCAGGTCTGTCAGGGCGCCCTGCAACTCGCGAGTGCGCTGGATCACGCGCGCTTCCAGGAGCTCCTGGGACCGACGCAGTGCCTCGTCGGCCCGCTGCTGGTCGGCAGTCGCGCTGCTCAACCGCCGAATCACGACGACGCCCACGAGTACCGCGACAGCCAGGGCCGCCATGACCAGGAGGAACAGCGTCCGCCGCGCCCCCGCATAGGCGTCGGTGCTGGCACGCGCCGCCGCGTTCATCAGCTGCTCCTGGGCCTGTACGAACTGGTTCCACGCGGCGTGATAGTTCGTCAAGTACGGCAGGGTGCCCTGGATCATGACCCGGCGGGCTGGCTCGACATTGCGTTCGGCGAGCAGCAATCGAAGCGCGTGCGTATAGCTGGCGACGTAGGGCTGCCGGTGGCGCTCGACCTCATCGAGCAGGGCCTGCTCGTGCGCGGACCCTGCTCGGGATCGCAGCACCTGCAGCCGCTGCGAGATCCGCTCGGAGTTGGCCGCCCGTTCCTCGAGGAGCGGCGCAATCTTGGCCGGATCGCTCAAAAGAAAAATCTGCATCGTGATCCGGTTGTTCGCGCTCGAGTACGACAGCGCCTCGCGAGCGATGGTCGCTGTGCGATTTCGGTTGTCAACCAGTTCCTGCACGTTGGTGTTGAGACGTGCCATCTGCGTCAGGCCAACTGCACCGATGGCGACTACGAGACCGACGAGCAGAAGAGAGCCCGCCGCCGACTCGATCACCATGGAGTGTCGGCGCATGGCTGTCTACGTGCTCCAGCGGAAACGCCGTGCCGCATTCATTGGATCGCCTGCTCCAGCTCTCGGCGGACCAGGACGAACTCCTGATCGAGGCTGTGGGTCTGCGCAGCCACCTGCTCCAGCGACTCGGCCTGTTCGATCGCCTGACACATGGACGTCATCCTGACGGCACCGACGATGAGCGCACTGCCTCGCAGTTGATGGGCCACCTGTCGAGCCAATTCCAGGTCGGCTGCCGCGATAGCTCTCTGAAGGGCGGAAAGTTGGATCGGCACATCGACAAAAAACAGGCGGGCGACTTCGGTCAGGACATCTGGTTCGCCAGGGACCGCGAGCGCGCGGAGGGCCGCCAGGATCGACACATCGAGAACGGAGAGTTCCGAGGCGCGGGGAACCACACGCTTCGTTCGAGCAACAACGCGGCCAACTGGACGCCCCGATTTGGCGATTGGTTTCTCGCGGTGAAGGGTGATCGGGAGTTCAGCCGAAGAGAAGGATGACGGAATTGTAAGAACAGCGACGGTGCTCCAGTACTGTCGACTCGTAAAGCCGAAACCGAATCGACTTCAGGGGCGCCTCATCCGCCCCGTGTTACCGACTAGTGCCGAGAGGGTCGATCCGGGTCGCGCGTCGCGATCGGCCACTAGTCTGGCGTCCGTCAAGAGCCCTAGCTGCGTGGCGCATTCGCTGGACGATATCGCCAGCACCGTCCTGAGAGATCAGATTGTGAGATTCGCTCGGATCGGAGGGATAGGCGTACAGCTCCTCGACCCCATCGGAGCGCCGAATGTAGTGATAGGTCTCGTCAACGAGTGACGTGAGTTCGCCTAAGGCGGTGTGGTCGGGGAGGTCGCCATGCTGCTCAATCCACGAGAGGGCAATGCGAGGTGGAGCGTCGCCGTCAGCACGCCAGTGCTCGACCAAGGACTGCCCGGGGAACTCCTCATGGGCATCACCGACCAGTTCGAGGATCGTGGCTCCGAGGTCGGTCAAGGAGACAACCGACTTAATGAAGGTGCCACCACGTGCTTTAGCCGGAGCGCGGATCAGCAAAGGAACGTGCAGCACTTCGCGATACAAGCTGTTGCCGTGGCCGACGAGCCCGTGCTCGCCGAAGAGCTCGCCGTGGTCCGCGGAGATGACGACGATTGTGTTGTCGAGAACCCCGCGGTGCCGAAGCGCGGTCAAGATTGAATCGACCTGACTGTCCACGAATGCGATGGCACCATCGTAGCGATCGAGTACGGCCTCGCCGCCGTTGAACCGCCGCCTGAACGGCGCCGGGGAAATATACGGATCATGCGCGTCAAAGAAGTTGATGAACGCGAAGAACGGCACCTCGCCGACACCCGCTTGCCAGTGCAGGAATTCCTGGCTGGTCAGATCGGCAGGCTTCGCCTGGTGGAATGCCTGGAAAGGAATACGAAAATCCGGCGGCAGCAGCGCATCCGCCCGGGCAAGCAGTGAGACTCCGTACCAGAGTCTTCGAAACACCGTTGTCTGCAGCAGGGACGCGCGCCAGAGCAGTTGTTTGAATGAACGGCGGTGCGTCCGATAGTAGTCGAATCCCCGGCTCAGCCCGGTCGCCGGGCCTGTATAAACCATGTTGCTCGTGAACCCGGCCGTTCGGTACCCCAGCGCCTGAAATCGCTCCGCCAGTGTCGGCCACGTGCGGTCGAGCGGCGTGTACCAGCGTGCCGACAGTTGACTGGCCGGCACGCCGGTGAAGACGCTCGCATGCGACGACATGGTCCAAGAGGACGGGGCCCACGCGCTTTCGAACACGACAGACTCTCGCGCCAGACGGTCGAGCGACGGCGTCGTCGCTCGTGAGTACCCGTACAGCGAGACATGATTCGCGCCAACAGTATCCAATATGATCAGCAGCACGTTTGGGGAACTGGTTCGCCGCGTCGACGGCGCCGATTGGCTCCACGCGTCGCGCGTCTGCCAGATTTCGATCGGTCCCCCAATCGCGAACAGGATCGACAAACCAACACCAGTTCTGGCTGCCCATTTACGAACGATGGTGCGATGATTCTTCCAAACCTGCATGAGACGCCAGCCGACTCCCAGTGCCAGCACCAGTGAGGCGTACTGATGCACCTCCGGGACCCGCAGAAGCGAAAGATAAGTCGCCAGTGAAACGAAGAAGAGCACCGCGAGGCGTTCGACTGCGGACGTGCGGCCACCGAACATCGCGAGAAGAGCGAACGGGACAGCAAGGCTGAGAAAGACAATCAGCTCGGCGAGAGGCGCCATCCAGACGAGGTCGGGTGTGACTATCTCATAGGTCTGAAGGGCCAAAATGGCATTGATCCGATTCCGTGGACATCTTCCGAGAGGCGGATACGATGTCCAAAATGGGATCAAGCAAACCAGCAAGACGACCGCGACGGCGGTTCACTGAGGAGTTCAAGGCGGGGGCCGTACGTCTGGTCCTCGATGA
>DASQFI010000060.1:0-3097 GCA_035633215.1 Vicinamibacterales bacterium
CAAACGCTATGCAGCACGGGCGGCGATGGCAACCGTGGCGGTACCTGGAGTCCGGATGGCACGATCGTGTTCAGTACGGGACCGGGCAGAACGCTCAGCCGCGTGTCGTCGGCGGGCGGTCAGCCGTCGGAATTCATGCGCCTGGCGAAGGGGCAAACCGCGTATGTCTCCCCGTGGTTTTTGCCCGACGGCCGTCATCTCCTGTTTTATGCCAACGCGACATCGAACGATGTCGCCGGCGTGTACGTTGGCTCGCTCGATGCCGCGGAATCCGAGCGCCTCGCTGGCGCTGACACCGCCGCCGTGTACGATTCGCAAAGTGGCCACCTGCTGTTCGTGCGGCAGGGCACGCTGCTCGCCCAGCCGTTCGACCCCAAGACGCTGGCGTTGGCGGGCGAGTCGTTCCCGATCGCGGAGCGCGTGGAATCTGGACTGATTTTCGGCGTTGCGGCCTTTGCCGTTTCTCCTAAGAAACTGTCCCCTCGACGACCTCGCCGGTCGAAGAATTGACCAACACAAATCCGAGATTGGCGGCGCGCTGCCGGAGTCGGCGCACGACGTGCGTGCGGTGCTGCGCGTCGTAGGCATCGGCGCCGGGGTCGGCATAGACGAGGCCATCTTTCAAGGTGCGATAGACGAGGATGGCGAGCTTGCGCGCCGTGGCGGTGATCGCTTTCGCTTTGCCGACGCGGAAGGCCAAGCGGCGATAGAAGGCCCCGAGGGCCGTCTGCGTCCGCCCGAGATTCATGGCGGCCAGGCGCAGGATAGCGGCGGCCCGATTGGCGGAGGGCTGCGTGCGGCTGCTGAGGAGTCGGCCGCCTGAGATCTTGTTCTGGGGCGCGAGCGTCAACCACGAAGTGAAATGTTTGTCGGTCGCCCACCGCGTCATGTCGGTGCCGATTTCTGAGAGCAGCCGGAGCGCGTTGTACGGGCCGATGCCGTCGAGTTGCGAGAGATCGACCCCGGTCAGGTGGTGCAGCGGGGTGCGGATCTCAAAGCCCGGTTCATTCGCGCGTGGCTTCTGTCGGCGGCGCGCGGGCGGCACCGGCGTGGCGGGCGCGGCGACGCGCGCGGTGAGGCGCTGCAGATGCGTGTCGATGGCGACATCGCAGGCCCCGAGCTGCCGTTGGTACGCGTCGAACAACTCGAGGTTCTGTTGCAGGACAAAGACATGCTCGGGTCGGTAGTTGCCGGTGAGCGCGGCGACGATCTCCGCCTCGGAGGCGTGACACCGATAGTCACGATGCCGCGCGAGGTGGTGCGGATCGCGCTGACCAGCCACGATGTCACGCAGGATGCGCAGGCCCGTGACGCCGGTGATGTCGCTCACGACGAGCGGGAGCTGCACGTTCATCTGGACCAACGCCTTTTGCATCCGCTGAATCAGGGCGCCGGTGCTCTCGATGAGGGTGGCACGATGCCGGAGATAGGCGCGCAAGGCCACGATGCCGTCCGCCGGCCGAAAGCTGCCACGCAGCAGGCCGAGCATGTGTAAGTCACGGAGCCATTCACAATCCGACACATCGCTTTTGCGCCCCTGGACGTGCTTCACGTGGCGTGCGTTGACGAGGGCCACGGTGAAGCCGCGGGAATGAGTGCTAGTCTCAGTTGAAATTCGGGTGGCGACCCCGTATAGGAATGAGCGTTCGGCCAAGAACGACACATTCCAGGAGGTCACCACCCATGGCGCGCAAAGTACGACAGATTCGAGGAAAAGGAAACCACATCGGAATGGTGCCAGTGCCTTCGACGGCGGCGCCGGACCTGGACACGCGCATCGCGCTGATCCAGGCGCTGATTCCGGTCGCGCTCGAGAAGGTCCGCGCGGAGTTGCAGGCCGACGTGGAGCAGCTCGCCGGCGAGCGGTATGTGCGGGAGGGCCGGCTGCCGGGCCACGTGCGGTGGACGGCGCAACGGGGGTCGATTTACTTGGCCGATCAGAAGATTCCGCTGGTGGTGCCGCGGGTGCGCGATCGCCTGCGGAACCAGGAGGTGCCGCTGCCCACCTATGAGCGGTTGCAGGAACCGCGCACCCTCGACGCCGGGCTGCTGCACAAGGTCCTCGGCGGCTTGTCCACCCGAGAATACGAGCGCTGCGCGGAGGCGGTCCCGGAGGCCTTCGGCTTGAGCTCCTCGACGGTGTCGCGGCGCTTCAAACGGGCCAGCGCGCGGAAGCTGCAGGAACTGCTGGAACGGCGCCTCGACCGCTACGACGTCGTCGCCCTGCTCCTCGATGGCAAGACGTTCGCCGAGGACGAGATGGTCGCGGCGGTCGGCGTCACGATCACCGGGGAGAAAGTGCTGCTCGGGTTCGTGCAAACGGCCACCGAGAATCGGAAGGTCTGTGCGGCGTTCCTCCGCGAGCTCATGGACCGCGGGCTGCGCACGGACCTCGGCCTCCTCGTCGTGACCGACGGCGCCAAAGGGTTGCACGCGGCGGTCCGCGAGGTGTTCGGGTCGGCGGCACAGCTGCAGCGCTGTCAGTGGCACAAGCGCGAGAACGTGCTGGCCTATCTTCCGGAGCGTCACCGGCCGACACTGCGCCGGAAGCTACAGGCGGCGTATGAGCAGCCGACGTACGAGGCCGCCAAGCGCGCGCTGGGGAAGGTACGCGCCGAACTGGTCCTCCTCAATGTCTCCGCAGTGGCGAGCTTGGACGAGGGCATGGAGGAGACGCTCACCCTTCATCGCCTCGGCGTCTTTCGCGAGCTGGGCACGAGCTTGAAAACGACCAATGCGCTGGAGTCGATCCACGCCCGTGTGGAGAGCCGCATCGCGAAGGTCGATCACTGGCGGAACAGCGAGCAGAAGCAGCGGTGGCTGGCCACCGCGTTGCTCGATCTCGAGCCGCGGCTGCGACGCATCAAGAACTTCCGAGCGCTGCCCTTGCTACGTGCAGCGCTCACGCGACAGATCGAGGGAATGAAGAAGTCGGCGGCGTAAACCAGAGGGTCGTCACCGAATTTCAACTACGAATGGGATTGACTCGTTGTCGGAGTCGATGCCGCGAAGCGCGAACGGCAAGGCCGCGCGCAACTCGGCGAGCCGTTCCTGCACGCGCACCTGGCTTTTCCCCATGACGGCGCCGTGTTCGACC
>DASQFI010000061.1:0-13906 GCA_035633215.1 Vicinamibacterales bacterium
TCATCGAGGACCAGACGTACGGCCCCCGCCTTGAACTCCTCAGTGAACCGCCGTCGCGGTCGTCTTGCTGGTTTGCTTGATCCCATTTTGGACATCGTATCCGCCTCTCGGAAGATGTCCACGGAATCGGATCAATGCCAAAGTGGTTAAGCTGACGGTCCTTCGGCGTCCAGTTCTTCAGCGACTTTGGAAAGGGCGGGAACGTCAGTTTGGCCATCCGCTCATTATCCGAGACCGGTGCAGTCGTCTGGGCCACTGCCGCTACGCTGTTTCTGTGTCTTGAATGTCAATCCGATAGATACACGGCAGCGGCTCCGTCGTTCCGTCGCGGCGAGTGACAACACCGGGAATCGTGTTTCATGGTGTCGTCATGCTGGCCAAGGGGGAGCGATTCGAGATTCGAGGGGCGGCACAACGGTCCGCTCCGCCAGTTGCGGACATCGTCCAGTGCGGCCCGGTTATTCGTAACCCGCTGCTACTAAGAGGGTTAAACGATGCCATGGAAGTGGCGGCCTGTAAGTTGCTGATTTTATGGAACTTATGTGGCTGAGATGTCCGCAACTAGTTGATCCGAGAAGCAGCGTAAATGGCCTGTTATCGACAGGTTCGCCAAGGTTTCGCGAGATGAGTCTCGAAGAGCTTACGCAACCTTGCCGGCTCAAGCTGTCGTGGCCGCCGACGCCCAGCCACCGCGATCCAGCACGTGGCTGCGCTGCGGCGTCGAATCGCCCGTGACCAAAAGGACGGCGCGACAAAGTGCGACGAGGCCACGATGTTTTTCATGGGGGCGACGGTGTCCGGGAACGAGCCGGGGCGTTCCTTCGGGACTGGGATGTTCCGAATCGGCGCTGGCTCGAGCGAATGCGGACGACCTGCTGAACCTGTCGCGCCAGATTGCCTACTCTGACTGCTGCGTTCCTGACGGGGGCGTCGGCGACTTGACCCTCGGGCTGAGCACGAAATCCGATCTGCCGTCGGAGGTCCGCACCGCGGCGGCAGCGGAGGTCTCATCTCCTTGCTGGAGCATGGAGAAAACGAAATGCGCCTTCTCCTCTCCCCTCGTATAGGTCTTCGACGCGAATGAAAGGCCAGCGTCGCCGTAGATCTTGCGGTCGAATTTCGTGTTGCTGCGCTCGCGGTCGAAGGCTATCTCGAGCTCGATTCGCTCCAGAAATCGAGAGTCGCCGGAAGGCAGAACCAGCTCGAACCCGTCGGGCATAGCGATCGTGACGGGCAGCCGTTCAACGTCATCGTTGTCAAACGTAAACTGCGCCACAGGCGATGCCGTGCAATACCAATGCAGAACGTCCGCCAGCGGGAGCGTTTGATCGCCAAGCCTCAGCGATACGTCGGCGACCATCATCGTGTCGGGTATGGGCTCCTGGCCCTTAACCAGATGCAGCGAGACGTTCTCCGCGACTGGAAAGTGCGCAACGACCAAGGCCGCGTCAGGCAACTCCGCGATCAGGTGCCAGTTCGCCGACGTTGCTTCTTCGAGTGTGAGTGTCTGGATGCGCGCCTTCTCGGCTGCCGCCCGCGCCGTCTTGGCGAAGCCCGCCCGCGCGACCGCGATCACCTTGTCGACGGGCAGGTTGGCGTATTTGCCCCGCAGGGTGTCGATCCAGATCTGATCCGCCTTGCGCTTGTGGTCGCGGCACTCCAGCGCGAGCGTCACGTCCTTGCCGCTGACGGTCGCATGAACGCAGACATCGACCTCCCGCAGCTCTCCGGTCAGGCGGTCGGCGAGCATCTCCGATTCGACGACACGGACCCCGGACGCGGCGAGCTGCCGCTCGACTAGGGCGATCAACGCCTGGAAATCGTTGGTGCGCTTTGGCACGGACTGCTGTGTGCGATCTTATCGCGGCGTGGACCCCAGATCTAAACGGTCAGGTCGCCTGCGGCGGCGTTCGAGGAAGGTTGAACTCCGCCTCGGAACTGAGATGCATGTCGTTCCAGGTGCGCCACGCCTCCTGCTCCGTCTTGTAGGCCTCGGCGTCGGCGACGCGCGGACGCATCGCAACGAGTCGGGGAGTGGGGCAAATACGGATCAAGAACACGTACGGCGAAGTTCCGTTTCCCCCAAAGGAGAGCTGCTAAAGAATCGTCAGCTCGCGCTGGGCGGGCTGAGGTTCTTCTCAACCTCTGCGAGCGTGATCATCATCATCATTGGATCGACCGGACACTCGTGAAATCCGGCACGTGCATAGAAGCGCTTCGCGTCGTCTGACATCGCATGGAGGAGCATCGCGCGAATGCCAGCGATTTGAGCGGCCGCGATGGTGCGGAGCAGGGCGTCCTTTAGAAGCGCGGAACCAAGACCTTGTTTCTGGTAGGCGGAATCGACGGCCAAACGCGCAAGCACCATCACCGGAATTGGATCCGGCATGTTGCGCCTCGTTTTGGCGGACACGTCCTTGTGAGCAACTGCGCCGTTCGCAAGCGCATAGAAGGCGACCACACGTCCGCCTTCTGTCACGACGTAGGTCCGTGAGGTGCCCAGCGCCTCATTCGCAAGCGCTCGGCGTTTCAGCCAATTGTCGAGTTCAGGCGTACCGGAGTCGAAAGCGCTAACGTCGTGCTCGGCTGTCAGGTGCTCTGGAGCGCTAATTCCTACCGCACTCATCGCTCCCAGGGCGCTTTTCTAGAGAGAAGCTCCCGCAGACGCGGGTTCTCGGCGGGAGACGCATCCAGGGCAGCGTTGAACTTCGCGAACGCATCCGTGTCCAGCTGAAAATACCGCTGGTCGAGAAGTACAGTTGTCGCTTCACGGGTTGCTGCGTCCAGAACGAACTGAGTACGGTCCTTCCCGGCAGCTTCAGCGGCTCGATCGATGAGCGTGCGTCGCTCTTCCTCGATGCGGATGTTGATGGTTCGTGTCCGCGCGGCGGTTGCAGTGGCTGCCATGGTTTGCTCCTATGCGACGCCCATGTCGAGACGTCGATGTCCCTACTTTAGCGTCTTGTATACACGCTGTCAACACATCATCGATCGAACCTGTTGCGGACATCGTCCAGTCCGGCCCCTCCGCCCGCAACACATTACGGGTCAATGACTTAGACCGACAGGTCAAGACTCATCCTTGCAAGTCGCTGATTTTATTGGATTTATTGGGCTGGCTCGCCGCACTGGACGATTTCGACCCTGGCTCATCCGTGAGGCCGCCTGATGTAGCGGTTTGCTAAACGTCGATCAGCATTTTTCGGCCATCGCCGTTTTTCCCCGTAAATCCACGCCATTTAGTTACTTCCTCGATTCACCGACTTGGCTCCTCTTGGCTCTGGATGGCCGGATTTTGGAGGTCGCAGGGACAATTTCAGGGACAGTAATTGGCAGATCTCTCGCGTTCATGCGGACTACGTGAGACTCGCTCGCAGCCGCTTCGGAGACCCAGAATCTCTCGACCAAGTCCCGACAACACCATGCCTCGCGCCCGACCTTTGCCGGGCCGCGTGCTGACGAGCGATACGGCGACGGACAGATTCAGAACGAGCGCCGCGGGTCATCACGCTGGCGTCGGACGCCGTTTCGCCTCGCGCTCGGCGCCGACGCGGTCGAGGCGATTCGGACGAAGCACGCGGTGTTGCGCTCCGAGCTGGAGCGCTGGGAGGCTGTGGCGCGCGCAACGACGTTGGGCACGGTCCAGCGATCCTGACCGCCGCTCGGCTCTCGTCGGCGAGCTGCACGTGAACCTGATGCGTCATGCGCCAATTCGGTAGAACGCCGTCAGGCCGAGCCCGTTGAACACCGGGCGCGCCTGGATTCTTCGTTGAACCCAGTACACTTCAACGGAGACACGTCTGACGGTCTTGACGGCGCCGACCTGAAATCGCTTCTCGAAGAGACCATCACCAACGACGGCGATCGCTTCAGCCGATCCATAGACGCCGACGCGCAGTGGACCGGGTGGCAACCAGGACAGCCTCAGCCGGTCGCGGCCACGCACCGTGGCTCCTGCCAGGCGGTTCGGACGCCGCTCGAGCAGAAATCGGTTGTCGATCGCCACACGCCCGCGAAGGGGCAGCCACGTGGCGCCTCCTCTCAACAGAGACGTTCCGGCCGAGTCTGCACCTGTGGGCGCAACGTAGACGTAACCGACCACGAGCTGCGCCGCCTCCTGCAGCGCAAGGCTCGTCTCGGTGATCAGGATTTGGCTATCGATGTCACCCAGATATCCAACTCTGATGACGCTGCGCCACCGGTCCTGCACGCTGACGTCAACGCCGGCGAGCGTCCAGACGACTGGCGTGCGCTCATCGCTGCCCGCGCTCTGAGCTGGCTGTGCGAGCACCGGAGTTGGCACACACACTCCAGCGCAGAACAACAGGACCACTATCGTCGGGCGTCGAATCCACGAGGCCAGATCGAGACGGCTGCCAGGGGCCAGCGGACGTCTCGGAGTCGCCACGCGCGCGTCTACTTTGTTGCGACCGGCGTTACACGCGCCCACAGCTCGTCGAACTCGATGCTGTCGAAGAACGCGGACGCGGCAATCACCTTTCCGTCACGCATGTCCAGGAACCACGCGTAGGTGTTGACGTACGGCTTGCCGTCATGTGCCGTGCCCGTTGCGTCGAAGAACACGATGACGGTGTCGCCATCCGTGTAGATGTGCCGAATCACGGGCGTGAGCGGCGTACGCATCCGTGCGTTGAAGGGGCGGATGACGTCGCGCATGAACGCCTCCCGGCTTTCATACGTCTTCGCGGCGACCGAGCGGCCAACGATCGTCCAGGTCGCATTGTCGGCGAGCAGATCGTAGGGGCTGCCCGTGCCACTGCTCCATGCCCTGAAACTGGCTTCGACGATCGCCTTGTTTCGTGATTCCGCCGAGCCCGCATTCGACTGTGCCGGGAGGATGCCCCTGGCGCTGATTAAGAACATCACGACCACGAGAGCGAGAACCACGTTGCGCACCGCGTCCCCTTTCCGATCTGCATTGCTAAACATCGTTGTTACAGGCCTCGAGCATGCTGGGTCGAGACTTGAGAATGAGTGCAGGCGAGGTTCCACGAGTGGAAGTGCAGATTTCCCGGAAAAAACAGACAATGAGAGGCCTATGTCGCCGCGGCTCGCGTCGACCTCGACACCGCCGCTGTCGACCAGTGGTCTCAGCCGACGGGTCTGAAGGATCCTTTACGGACCACGGGCCTCAGAGGAGACGGCACCACGAACACACAGGCTCCGTGAGTACTGAGAGAGGGATCATGCAGCCACCGGACCTGATGCCGGAAGGAGAACTCAACCCGTCGGACACCGAGCTGCGGGCACTCGTGCACACGCTCCCCGCGCTGGTCTGCAGGGGGCGCGCCGATGGTGGCGGCGTCGATTTCGTGAACAAAGGTTTCATCGACTACACGGGACTTGCTGGCGCAGCAGCGCTCGGCTGGGGCTGGATGGACGCTGTTCATCCGGTCGATCGACGCCGCGTCACGGTGTGCGCGAAGTCGATCCTCACGTCGGGGACGTCGCAGACCACCGAGATGCGGCTGCGCCGTTTCGACGGGACGTATCGCTGGTTCCTGTTCGAAGGATCGCCGCTGCACGATGCGTCAGGAACGGTGGTTGGTTGGAACGCGATCAAGGTCGACGTCGACGATCGCAAGCGCGCGGACGAAGCGCTGCGGGAGAGCGTGCAAGAGCTGCGGTTGATCATCGACAGCATTCCGGGGCAGGTCGCCATCCTGAACACCTCGGGACGGGCAGAAACGGTGAACCGCGGGCTGCTGGAGTACTTCGGGAGACCTTTCGAGGACTTTCAGTTCGGCGACACGAGCGACCACGTGCATCCCGACGACCTTGCGGGGGTGATCGCCGCGTGGGTGCAGGCGATGAGCACCGGAACAATGGTCGAATACGAACATCGGCTTCGCCGGTTCGATGGCGTGTATCGCTGGTTCTACGCGCGCGGCCTGCCGCTGCGCGATTCAGCCAATCAGATTCTTCGCTGGTACGTACTGCTCACCGACATCGACGACCGCAAGCGCGCCGAAGAGTTGCTGCGCGCAAGTGAACAACAGTTCCGCGCGATCATGGACAGCATTCCTGGCCTGATTGCCCTTGTGAACGCGACCTCGGGCGAAATCGAGCTGGTCAATCGAGGCGTGCTGGATTACTTCGGGCGTAGTCGCGAACAACTGCAGCAGTGGACCACGAGCGATTCGGTGCACCCCGACGATCTTCCTCAGGTCATCGCAGCCTGGCAACGTGCAATCACCGCAGGGGAAGCGCCGGAGTGGGAGCACCGCCTCCGGCGCTCGGACGGCGTGTATCGGTGGTTTCAACTTCGCGGGTTTCCGTGGCGTGACAGCAATAACCAGCTCGTGCGCTGGTACTGTCTTATCACCGACGTTCACGATCGGAAGACCGCTGAGGACGCGCTGAGGCGAAGCGAAACCTTCCTGCTCGAGGTTCAGAAGTTGAGCCGAACGGGCGGCTGGCGATTCGATGTCGCGACTGACGTTGTCGAGAGCTCGCCTGAGATTCAGCGCGCCTACAAGGTCCAACCGGGGGACGAAATCTCCAACCCTGAGTTCTGGTTTGGCCGCATTCATGCGGACGACCGGCTGCGCGTGCGGAGCACGTTCGAACGATGTGTCCGAGAGAAGTGCGGCTATCGGTCTGGTTACCGGGTCGTCCTGGGCGACGGCAGCATCGGGTACCAGCACGCCATCGGCCGCCCGGTGCTGAACGAGGGGGGCGAGCTCGTGGAGTTCATTGGCGCTTCGATGGATATGACCGACCACTGGCTGGCCACTACCGAATTGGAGCGAGCGTCCCAGGCCCTGCACGACATGCAGACCAAGCTGTCGCGCGCGGCGCAGGTTGCAACAGTCGGTGAGCTGGCGGCGTCCATCGCGCACGAGGTCAATCAGCCACTGGCAGCGGTCGTCACGAACGGACACGCGTGCTTGCGATGGCTCTCAGCCGCGCCACCGAATATCGACAAGGCTATGGAGGCGGCGCAGCGGATCGTGAACGATGGCAAGGGGGCCGGCGAGGTCGTGCATCGTGTCCGGTCGCTGTTCAAGCGTGCGCCCGTCGAGGAAGTGCCGCTCGACATCAACGACATCATCCGCGAGGTACTCCGGCTGCTCGAGGCTGACGCCGCCAGGCGGGGTGTGGCCCTCGCGGTCAGCCTGGAATCCGATCTGGCGCCGGTCCGTGGCGATCGAGTGCAGCTCCAGCAGCTCGTTCTGAATCTGGTGCTCAACGCGCTTGACGCGCTCGAGTCCGTCGCCGATCGCGCGAAGCAGGTCTCAATTCGGTCCCGGCGCGCTGGTGCACACGCGGCGATCGACGTGGAAGACAACGGCGTCGGGCTGGACAATCCCGAAACCGTGTTCGAGCCCTTCTTCACGACGAAAGCCAACGGAATGGGAATGGGCTTGGCGATCTGCCGCTCCATCGCCGCCGCGCACAACGGGATGCTGTCGGCGGTGCGCAACCCCGCCTACGGCACCACGTTCTCGTTCACCGTGCCGCTTGCGGCGGATGACAGGCTATGACGTCGGAGCGTCCGATCGTCTTCGTCGTGGACGACGACTCGCGCGTGCGCGAGGCCCTTTCGAGCCTTCTGGCGTCCGCCGGGTTTGATACTGCCCTGTTCGGGTCGGCATCAGAGTTCCTTGAGGCTGACAAGCCGGATGCGCCGGCGTGCCTGGTGCTCGATCTCGAATTGCCGGGCACCAGCGGCCTCGAGCTGCAGCGTGAGCTTGCGGACAGAGATGCGCCTCCGATCGTGTTCATCACCGGACATGGCGACATTCCCTCCTCGGTGAGAGCGATGAAGGCGGGGGCCGTCGAGTTCCTGTCGAAGCCGTTCGACGACGAGGAGCTGCTGACGGCGATCGACGCCGCGATCGCGATCGACCGGACCAACCGGTTGAAGCGCTCCGAGCAGGCCGAGGTGCGCCGCCGTTACGAGCGCCTCACCCCTCGCGAACGCGAAGTGCTCACGTTCGTCGTGAGTGGCTTCGCAAACAAGCAAACCGCCAGCGCGCTCGGGACGAGCGAGATCACGATTGGCGTCCATCGCGGGCAAATCATGCGCAAAATGGGTGCACGCTCGCTCGCCGAACTCGTTCGACTTGCCGACAAGCTCGGCATTCCACCGCCGGAGCCCTCCACTAAATAAACCTATAGTAGCGGGCTGTTCGCCCCGGTTGCTATCATCCCGCCGTGTCGTGGGGGAAGGATGCTCCCAGATGTCGCCATCGAAACACGTCGTCGCTGCGATCGACGACGATCAGCGGGTTCGAGAGTCGCTTCAGAGCGTCCTAGAATCAGCGGGGTACGAGGCTGAAACGTTCGCGTCGGCGGAGGAGTTCCTGGATTCCGGTGTTCTGACGCGAGCGATGTGCGTCATCGCGGACGTGAGGCTGCCGGGCATCGACGGGATCGAGCTCCAGCGGCGCATCAGGAAACAGCGCCCACCCGCACCCGTGATCTTCATCACCGCCCACGACGAGGACGATATTCGCGAGCAGGCCCTGCGGGGCGGCGCGGTCGCGTTCATGGTGAAGCCGTTCGATGCGGCCGAGTTGCTGCATCAGATCGAGCTCACCGTGATGCGGTGACGACAGAGCGCCACGCCGCGCTGGACGTGGAGGAGTCGAGGATGGCGGTTCAGTTGGTGGGTTCCAGCCCGGCCTTCAGACAAGTGCTCGACGCGATCTCGATGATCGCGCCGGTCGACAGCGCCGTGCTGCTGCTTGGTGAGACCGGTACTGGCAAGGAGCTGATCGCACGCGCGATTCACGATGCGGGTCCGCGGCGGAGCCAGCGATTTGTGGCGGTCAACTGCGCGGCGATTCCGGCGGGCCTGCTCGAAAGCGAGCTCTTTGGCTACGAGCGGGGCGCATTCACCGGAGCCACCACTCAGACGATCGGCCGGTTCCAAGCCGCGGACCGCGGCACGCTGTTCCTCGACGAAGTCGGCGACCTTCCGCTTGAACTGCAGCCGAAGCTGCTGCGCGCGCTTCAGGAACAGCAGATCGAGCGCCTTGGAAGCGGTGGGCGCTCCGCGTCCGTCGATGTCCGCGTGATCGCGGCGTCGAACCACGATCTGTGCGACATGGTTCAACGCCGCGCATTCCGCGCCGACTTGTACTACCGCCTGAACGTGTTTCCAATCGTCCTCCCACCGCTTCGGCACCGGACCGAAGACATTCCGGACCTGACCGCGTTCTTCGTCCGGCGATTCGCCGAGCGGCATCGCAGGGAGATTCAGCACATCCCCGAGGAGACGCTCGACGTACTGAAAGACCGGGCGTGGCCGGGGAACGTGCGGGAGTTGCAGAACGTCATCGAGCGTGCGGTCGTCGCGACGACGGGCAGCACGCTGGCCCTGGCGCCGGCTGGCGAAGAGCCTCGCAGCGGCGGGGCGCCGCCGTGGCGCACCCTCGCTGAAGTCGAGCGCGATCACATCGTCGAGACGCTTCGGGCGACCAACGGAGTGATTGGCGGATGGAATGGCGCAGCCGCCCGTTTGGGCGTGCCGCGGACGACATTGATCGCCCGGATGCAGCGGCTCGGTCTCTCGAAGGAATCGGCAGGCGGTCGTGGCCGCGCCGCCAGGCACACGGCACATTCGGCGGTCCACGTTGGCAGTTCGCACGCGTGGCCGGCGTGATCAATCACTGATGAAAGGGGCCGCACCGCGGCGAAAGCGAGGACAGTGGTGAACAACGACACATCCGTGGTGACGACACGGGACGTGACCGGTCTCTCAACGGTGGTGTTCCGCATCAACGGCGCCGATCGCGCGCTCGACATCGATCTTCGGTCGACGTTGTTGGACGCGTTGCGCGAGAAGCTGCAGTTGACCGGTACGAAGAAGGGCTGCGATCAGGGCACGTGTGGCGCGTGCACCGTCATCATCAACGGCCAGCGCGTCCTGGCCTGCCTGACGCTCGCGGCCGCCTGTGAGGGTCAGGACGTCCGCACCATCGAAGGGCTGACGAGCCCGGGGGCCCTCACGCCGCTGCAGGAGGCGTTCCTCGAATGCGATGCGTTCCAATGCGGCTTCTGTACGCCCGGACAGATCATGTCGGCTACCGCGCTCGTGGACGAGGTTCGCGACGGCGTGCCCAGTCACGTCACCGCCAACGTCAGCGAGCCGGTCAGCGCCGAGTCGCTCAGCGTCGATGAGATTCGGGAGCGCATGAGCGGCAATCTGTGCCGATGTGGCGCGTATCCCAATATCGTGGCTGCGGTGCTCCGTACTGACCAAGGAGAACCGCCGATGAAGGCCTTTGAGTACCACCGGGCGGCGTCGCCCACCGAAAGCACGGCGGCCGTTGCGACCCGCGCCAACGCGATGTTCTTCGCGGGAGGGACGACACTTGTCGATCTGATGAGGATCGACGTGCTCACGCCCGACGTACTGGTCGACGTGAATGCGCTTGCCCTGCAGGAGATCGAGGTCACCGACCAGGCCATCGTCGTGGGCGCCAACGTTCGCAACAGCCCACTGGCCTGGCACCCGGCGGTCCGGGACCGGCTTCCCGTCCTCACGCAGTCGATCCTGTCGGGAGCGACCACGCAGATTCGCAACATGGCGACGGTTGCCGGAAACATCGTGCAGCGGACGCGATGCCCGTATTTCCGCGATGTCCACTCCGCGTGCAATCGGCGGGTACCGCAATCCGGCTGCGATGCGCTCGACGGCTTCAATCGCGGTCATGCGGTGCTCGGCGTCAGCGACCATTGCATCGCGACGCATCCGTCCGACATGTGCGTGGCAGCGGCGCTTCTCGATGCCGGGATACGGACGGTGAGAGCCGATGGAACGCATCGCACCATTCCATTCAACGAGTTTCACCTGCTGCCCGGCGACACCCCGCATCGCGAGACCGTCCTGGAGCACGATGAGTTGATCACGCACGTCGTGTTTCCGACGGCGCCAATCGCGCGCCGCTCTCACTACCTCAAGGTCCGGGACCGTGCGAGCTACGAGTTTGCCTTGACCTCGGCGGCCGTGGCGATACAGCTCGACGGCGATCGGATCGTCGAGGCCCGCCTGGCGATCGGTGGCGTGGCGACCAAGCCGTGGCGGTGCGTGGCGGCGGAACAATCGATGGTGGGGAAGCCCGCGGCCGAGACGTCGTTCCGGCAGGCGGCCGAACTTGCGCTGACCGGCGCCGTGGCGCGGCACCACAACGCGTTCAAGATTGAGTTGGCGAAGCGCACGATCGTCCGAGCCTTCGCGACGATCACGGAGGTGCCAGCATGAAAGCCTCGACAGGGATTCTCGGCGCGCCGATGCCCCGCGTCGACGGACGACTGAAGGTCAGCGGCAGTGCGCCCTACCCCATTGACGTTGCGGCGTCCAATCAGGCGTGCGCCGTGCTCGTGCAGAGCACGGTCGTGCGCGGTCGAATCCTGGCGATCGCCACCGAGGTGGCGGAACGCGCTCCGGGCGTGGTGACGATCGTGACGCACGCAAACACGCCGGCGTTTCCACCAGGCCCCGTGACGCCCCTTGGCCCGTCGCCGCTTCCGCCGTTGCAGGGCGCGGACGTCTCGCATTACGGTCAACACGTCGCGATGGTGATTGCCGAGACGCTGGAACAGGCGCAAGCGGCCGCAAGGTTGATCGCGATCACGTACGAAGAAGCGGAACCCACACTCTCCCTGGATGAGCCATCGATAGCGCCGGAGTCGCATGCCTGGCTCCCGGATCAGGTACGTGGCGATGCGGCGATGGCCTTCGGATCAGCCGACGTCCGGCTCGACGAGACGTACACGACGGCCGGAAACACGCAGAACCCGATCGGGCTGTTTGCGATCGTCGCCGAATGGCGGGGCGACACGTTGATCGTCCACGACACAACGCAGTGGCCGCACGGCGTCAAGGAGACGTTGGCCGGTGCGTTCGGGCTCGACCCCGCCAATGTGCACGTACACACACCGTACGTCGGCGGCGCGTTCGGCGCCGGCCTGCGCGTGTGGCCGCATGTGACATTGGCGGCGCTCGGAGCGAGGCTGGCCAAGAGACCGGTGAAGCTGGTGCTCTCGCGCGCGCAGATGTTCACGTCGCTCGGACACCGCCCCATGAGCGTTCAGCGTCTGCGCGTCGGCGTCTCGCGGGACGGACGACTGACCGCGATCGAGCACGAGGCGAAGTCGCCGCTGTCCATCAGCGGAGACTTCTTCAATCCGGTGGCCGCGGGAACGGCGGAAGCGTACGCCTGCGCACATGTAACGACGCGGGACCGGCAGATTCGAATGAATGTCTCATTACCGAGCTGGATGCGCGCGCCCGGTCACGCCGAAGGATCGTTCGCGCTGGAGTCCGCGATTGACGAGATCGCCCACCGGCTCGACATCGATCCACTGGAGCTGCGCCGGCGCAACCATGCGGCGGTGCATCCCCACAGCGGGCACCCGTGGTCGAGCAATGCCCTGCTCGAGTGCTATCAGGTCGGGGCCGAACGATTTGGATGGCAGCGTACTCCGGCGCCGCGGTCGATGCGCGACAGACGGTTGCTCGTCGGATACGGCATGGCCCGTGCCGCGCTGAGCGCCTATCAGGCGCCGTGCACGGCATTGGCATCCGTCCGCAAAGACGGGTCGACGAGCATTCGGAGCGGCGCAACCGACATCGGTGCCGGCACCTATACCGTCATCACCCAGCTCGCGGCCGACCTGCTCGGACTCCCCGCTGGTCTGGTGCACGTGGGCCTCGGCGACAGCGACATGCCGAAGGCTCCACAACAGGGCGGCTCCGGCCTCACCGCCGCGCTCGGAAACGCGGTCCATGCGGTGTGTCTCGATGTAATCCGGGCGCTGGTCGATCTGGCCAGCAAGGACGAGCGTTCGCCGCTCCACGGCTGTTCAATGCAGACTGTGGAGGTTCGTAACGGCGGGATACAGCGCCGGGGAGAGCCGCAGAAGTACGAAAGCTTTACCGACATCCTCGACCGAAACGGCCTCGAGGAGCTGGTGCGAGAAGGCGCCAGCGAGCCGCCGTCGAACGCGGCCATGACGCATGCCGGTTCGTTCGGGGCGCAGTTCGTAGAGGTCCGCGTCGATCCCGATCTGGGAACGATTCGCGTGGAACGTGTCGTGTCGGTGATCGACGGCGGCCGAATTCTGAACGAGAAGGTCGCGCGCAGTCAGATCATCGGCGGGATCGTCGGCGGCATCGGTATGGCGCTGCTCGAAGAAAACGTGTCGATCAAGGGGCGGCCGATCAATACGTCGTTCGGCGACTACGTCATCCCCGTCAACGCTGACGTTCCGGAGATCGACGTGAGCTTCGTCGGCGGCCCCGATCCGATGACCGAGGTTGGCGCGAAGGGCATCGGAGAGCTGGCGGTCACCGGCGTAGCCGCGGCGATCGCAAACGCGGTGTTCCATGCGACTGGAAAACGCATTCGGGCATTGCCGCTGTCGATCGAGAAAGTGATGAACTGATCAGTTCGGGACCAGGATTGGACTGTCAGAATGGCGTAAGCGATCGGGCGGCGTGAGAGCACGCCAAGCCACCTGAGGGGCATCTTTTCCAAGCTCGACGTCTTGAGCCGTACGCCGACGCGCCGGGTCGTTCGAATGTAAACGCAATCCTCTCGGACCGTTCGTAGCGATTTATATGAAGACACAGCGGTTCGGGAGACCGTTACAAGTTGAGGCGACCCGTAGAATCAAGCACTTAGCCTGTGGAAGTTCGATACTGCGGATTGGCCCGATCCGTAACCTGTTGATTTTGAGCTGTTTAGGAGGTGGAGTCGGAACGCTCGGCTCAACTCCACTTCCGAGATGGGCCTCATCGGCGCCGAGACGCATGGCAGCCACCATGACGAGCAGCTCGAACTCGGCCAGCGTGACCGGCGGTGGAATTTTAGTCACATAGTGACTATACTATGAGAACAGCGCAGCCTAAACTGTTGAGGAGAGGAGG
>DASQFI010000062.1:0-454723 GCA_035633215.1 Vicinamibacterales bacterium
CGTGTGCGGACGATCGCCGACGCCGATGACGACGTCTTCGTCGCCGAGCGCGGTAAAGGCGTCTTCGTCTGTTCGGTCGTCGCCGAGGTAGACGACTGACACGGGCGCATCGACGCGTCGGGCGACGCGCGCGCGGATCCATTCGGTGGCGCGCCCTTTGTGCCAGTCCACGGCCGGAAGCAGCTCGAACGCCTTCGAGCCGGTCAGCAGCTTCAACACGCGCGCTTCGAGCTGCGGCTCGGCGAGCGCCTCGAACTCTTCGAGCGCGCGATCGGCGAGCTCCGGCGGCGCGAGCCGCACATGACACGTGAGCGCGTACGTCTTGTTCTCGAGCAGGACGCCGGGGCACCACTGCAGCTCGCGCGCGGCGTCGCGCGCGAGCCTGGCGATCGTCGGCTCGACCGAGTCGAGCGCGTAGTGGTGGAACGCCGACTCCGGACCGATGATCTCGAGCCCGTGCAGGCCCGCGGCGTATTCGGCCGCCGGCCCCACGCGCTCAAGCACATCGTCGAGACGCCGGCCGCTGACGACGCCGACGGTGATCTCGTCGAATGCGGCCAGGCTCGACAGCTCCAGGCGCACGGCCTCGGAGACCGCGGCCTCGGCTGGCGTCGGCGCGATGTCGGCCAGCGTGCCGTCGTAGTCGGTGAGCAGCAGCACGTGCCGTCCGGCGAGCCGCTCGTAGACGTCGGACGCGACGACGTCCGAGGCGTCGTAGAGGGCGCCGCGAATCGTGTCGTTCCTACCCAGCGAGAAAGCCCATACCCTTCCGCCGTTCGAGCCGATCGAGAATGTCCGACGCCCAGGCGAGGACGTCGCGCCCTGCCACCCGCCGCCGAAGCGCCTGCATGCGGCGACGGCGCTCCCAGCCGGGCATGTCGAGCGCGCGCGAGATGGCCTCGGTGAAGCCGCGCTCGTCGTACGGGTTGATGATCAGCGCCTCCGAAAGCTCCTGGGCAGCGCCGGCGAGCTCGCTCAGGATCAGCACGCCTTCGAGGTCGTCCCGCGCCGCGACGAACTCCTTCGCGACCAGGTTCATCCCGTCGTGGAGCGACGAGACGATGCAGAATCGCGCGACGCGGTACAGCGCGACCAGCTCGGGCAGCTGGAACGCCTGCTTGAGGTATCGGACGGGGCCGTTGTCGGCGCCATCGCCATATTTGGCGTTGATGCGCGCGACCTGCTCGTCGATCTCAGCCGTGATGTCGGCGTAGGCCGGCACATCGGTCCGCGACGGGACGCCGATCTGCACGAAGACGAACCGCTGCGCCAGATCCGGCCGCTCGGCGAGCACGCGCTCGATCGCCGCCATGCGCTCGGGAATGCCCTTCGTGTAGTCGAGCCGATCGACCCCGACGCCGACGATCTTGTCCTCGAGCCTCAGATCTCGCGCGAGCCGCCGCATCTCGGATGGCAGGTCCGGGTCGGCGAGAATCTCCGTGATGCGATCGAAGTCGGCGCCGATCGGAATCGCGAGCACGCGCACCGGACGTTCGCCGAAATAGACGGTCTCGCCGGAGACCGACGCCTCGAGCTCGTCCGTCACCGAGACCATGAAATTGCGCTGATCGCGCGGCAGCTGGAACGCGAGCAGGTCGTTGCTCAGCAGACCCTCGAGGATCTCCTTCCGCCACGGGCAAATCCGCAACCGGTCCGCGTCCGGCCAGGGGATGTGCCAGAAGAGCGCCGAACGCAGGAGCGGCCGGCGCTCCCGCATGTATTTGGCGACGAGCGAGAGATGGTAGTCGTTCAGGAACACCGACGAGTCGGGCGGCGCCTCGAGCGCGACCGCTTCGGCAAAGAGGCGATTGACCGACTTGTACGCCTCCCAATCTTCGGCTTTGAAGACCGGACGCACGTGCGCCTGGTGACAGAGGGGCCAGAGCGCGCTGTTCGAGAATCCGGCGTAGTACCGCTCCTCTTCCTCGGGCGACAACCACAATCGTCTCAGACGGTAGGACGGCGAATCCGGCGGCACCTCGATCGAGCTGCGCTCGTCGACGACCTCCCGGTCGGCGCTGCCGGCCCCGTGCGCGATCCAGACGCCGCCGCGCTCGCGCATCAGCGCGTCGAGGGCCACGGAGACGCCGCCGGGCGTCGGCCGCGCGCGAATCGATCCGTCGGGCGCGAAATCGTGCACCCATGGCTCGCGATTCGACACGACGACGAGGCTGCCGCCGGTCCCGCCGATCTCCCGGAGCTGCGCCAGCGTCGCCCGGAAGACGATCGGTCCGACGAGCTCGTGCAGCGCGACGACCGCGATCATGAGCGTCGAGAGCTGCCCCGCCCACCCCGGATATTCGGCGGCCACCAGGGCGGTGAGTCCGAGCGTCATTTCCGACGTGGAGATGAACGATCGCCAGAGGAGGTGCGATTCCTGCGTGTCGACGCGCGCCGCGCGCGCGCCGAACCGCGCGCCGGCGCGAAGGAGCACGGCCCGGAGCATCGCGACGGCAAGCGCGGTGATGCTGAGCGTCGCGACGGCGTCCACCTGGATGGACGCGCCGACCGCCGCAAAGAACAGCACGAAGACCGGCATCGCGCCGCGCGCAATCGAGTCGCGCAGCACGTCGCCGGCCGGCCCCATGACGTTCTGCACGACGAGACCGGCGGCCAGGCCCGACAAGAGCGGCTCGAAGTGCATGCGCGCGCCCAGGCCGGTGAACAGGGCGAACAGCGCGAGCAGGACCACGGTGATTTCACGCCCGACATAGCGCAGATACAGGGCGAAGAGCGATCCCAGGAGGCCGCCGAACGCGACGGATCCGCCGATGACCCACACGGTCGAGAGCGCGAGCGCCAACCCTTGCGCCGGCTGGGTGTCAAAAGCATTGCGCGCCACCTGCAGGCAGATCGCGAAGAACACGATCACGAGCAGCTCGACCGAGACGACGACCGCCGTGGACATCGTCGAGAGCGGCCCGCGCGCGCGGCTTTCCGCGATGACCGCGGTCGTGAGAATCGGCGAGACGCCGACGAGGAGCGTGGCGATCAGCGCGGACGCGGCCGCGCGCTCGACGCCCGACAGCGCGCCGAACGGCAGCCAGCGCCACAGCACGAAGAGGGCCACGGCCATGCCCGCAAGCGACACGATCACCGTCGTGACGCTCAGCTTCACGATGGCGCCAAGCCTCGGACGCAGTGTGGCGAAGTTCAGCTGCAGGCCCGCGATGAACGCGATGATGCCGATCGCGAAGCCGCCGACCACGCGGAGATCGCGCGCCATCGGCTCGGTGATGAGATTGGCGACCGCCGGGCCGCAGAGCAACCCGAAGATCAGGTACCCGGTAATGCGCGGGAGGCGCAGGAATTCGAACAGCCAGCCGACGATCGACGCCGAGACCAGCGCGACGCCCAGACCGAGCGCGGTCCCGCTCGCCGTCGCGTCGCCCAACCGGACGAGAACGAGCCAGGCGAGCCAGATCGTGATCGCAAGCGCGCTGAGCCGGCGCACTAGATTGACCGGGGGACATTCGTCCCCCGGACCCCCTCTCGCCGTTCGCTCGCGCCTCTCGACTTTGCTCGAGGCGCCGTGAGCGTCAGTCGAACGGCGGGGACCCCTGTGCCCCGCTCCGCTCCGGCGGGGCGCGCCTGTGGCGCGCCTGGCCATGCGGCGCGCAACAACGAGACGAGAGTGTCCGCAACAGGCCGCATAGCAGACCTATCCGGGCCTCCGCCTCCAGTGAGGCACGACGGCCAGAGCGAACAGGTCGAACGCCGCCGTGCCGATCACGACCGCGGACAACAGTGTGTCGCCGGCGTCGGGCGGCAGGAGTTGGCGGAAGTTGAGCGCGAACGCCACCGCGAGCACGCCCGGCGGCACGAGGAACGCGGCGAGGTCGGCGGCGCTGACGTCGACGATTCGCGCCGAGACCCACGCCCCGGCCACCTTGCCGGCCAGCCGGAACAACAGGTAAGGCGCAAGCAGCCACAGACTGACCACGGACGGCGTCCAGAGCGCGCCGGCCGTGACGAGCAGGAGCACCACCAGCGGGTGCTGCACCTTGCCCAGGTCGTCCTGGACGATGCGATCGGCGCGGCCTGGCGCGATCGTCCAGCACAAGCCGGCCACGAGCCCGACGGCGAGCGGCGACACGCGAAGTGCGGCAGCCGCGCCGCCAGCCAGCGCGAGCGCGCCGAGCAGAAACACCGCGCGCTCGGCACCGGACTCAGCGCGTTCGAACAGCAGCCAGCCGATTGCCCCGACGGCGAGCCCCGCGATCACCGGCGCCAGCGCCAGGAGCAGCGTGTCCTCAACCGGCACGGGCGCGAGCAGACCGAACCCGATCGTCGCGACCACGATCGGCACCACGTCATCGAGATCGGCCACGCGCGTCGCGACCTCGGCCGAAGGCTCGGAATCAGGATCGGCGGAGGTCGCAGACGACGCCGACGCGCAGAGACCCATGGCCAGTGCGAACGCGACCAGGGGCGCGCCGAGCGGCAGACCGGTTGCCCGCGCGAAATACATGGTCGCGCCCGTCACCGCCACGATCGTCACCAGGCTCTCGAGGCTCGCGGCGATGAAGAGACGTGTGGAGGATTTGATCTCGCGGCCAAGCGCGATGCCGACGAGTACCCCCAGCACCGCGAGCGCGATCGTCACCGCAAGATCGAGCCGGCTGAGCACGGTCGGCGAGAGGAAGTTCAACCCCCGCGGGCCGAGCAGAAAGCCGACGGGCAGGAACACGACCGCCGGTGTGAGCGATGGAGACAGGCCCAGCGCCGAGCGCGTGAAGAACAGGGTCCGCAGCCACCTGAGCGGCGACTGCGGCGGGATCCCGAGCCGGCGATCGAGCGGATCGGGTCCTCCCAGCTCGCGGCGCCGGATGTCTCGAAGGGGCGATGTCATTTATTTATCGTCGGGGCCCCCTGCACCCCGACTAGCGGCCTTCGCTCGCGGGGGCCCCGGAGCCCCGCCTCGCTTTGGCCGCGTCCACTCTTGATCGGCGGGGTCCCCTGCACCCCGCCTAGCGGCCTTCGTTACGCTCGCGCTTCGACGCTCGCTCGACTTCGGCCGCACCATTCACCAGCCTCTCGGCCATTCCGACACGCGCTGCACCCCGACGAGCGGCCGCCTCTCGCGCCTCTCGACTCCGCTTGAGGCGCCGTGAGCGCCAGTCGAACGGCGGGGACCCCGGGCCCCCGCCTCGCCGCGGCCGCGCCTGCTCTCCGTGTCTGCCAGACCACCTGCTCCCGCGCCGCCGCCGAGCTCGGTAACCACGGCGTTGAGCGCGGCAGGCGGAACCACGGCGAGCGTGCCGAATTGGGGCAGCACCATCCCAATGAACCGGCCATCGACGGCAAACAGCAGCGATCCCGCGGGCGCCTCCGACGCGCCGCCGATGAGGAGGGGCGACGGCTGCCAGCGATCGTCCACCGACGTGTCGAGCCGGCCGATGAACGCCGGACGTGCGGTCGGTCCGCCCATGGCGGCCTCGACGACGGCCACGTAGCTGAATCCGGGGAATCCCTCGAACACGCTCGGCACCCCGGTCGTCGATTCGGGCAGCGGCGCGACGCGCACGAGCGCGATTTCGCGCTTCGGATCCGTCGCGAAGACCGATGTCGGTCCCGTAAATCCCTGCGCGGGGCTGACGCGCATGCCGATCGGCACGTGCACGAGCGCCAGGTCGGACCGCAACCGAATCCCCGGCAGGAGGCGCGCCGGGGGCGGGGGCTGGGCGGGCGGCGGAGGCGGGACGCCCTTCTCCTTCTGTCCCTTGTCCTTCTCCTCGGGAGGCGCCGCGTCGACTTGCACGATCACGACCGAGGGTTCGACCCGCTGCACGACAGACGCGATCGCCGCCGCCAGATCGTCGAAGGTCGCGCGCGCGGCCAGCCGATCGAGCGGTCCCGGGCTCGGCGGTCCGGCCGTCAGTCCGGCGGGGGGAAAGCGGAATCGCGCCAGCAGAAAGAGCACGGCGAGTGACACGACGATCACGAGCACGAGCAGCCGGGTTTCGCGTCCTGGACGTTCCTCGGCGCCGTTCATGGTCGCGTCGCCGGCGTCACGCTTCGGAGATGTCGCACGACAGTCGTGAATTTCTCGATGGCATAGTCGATCTCGTCCTCGGTCGTGAACCGGCCGAGGCCGAACCGAATCGCCGCCGCCGGCACGTCGTCGCCCAGGATGGCGCGCAGCACGTGGGACGGTGTGGCCGACGCCGAGCTGCAGGCCGAACCCGACGATACGGCGATGTCGCCGATCGCGATGAGCAGCGACTCGCCGTCCACGCCCGTGAAGCTGACGTGCAGGTTGTTGGACAGCCGGCGCTCGAGCGATCCGTTCACGACGACGCCGTCGAGCTGCGAGGTCAAGCCGTTCAGCAGGCGGTCGCGAAGCCGCCTGAGCCGCTCCGCCTCCTCGCGCAACTCGCCCTGGCAGATCGCGCACGCCGCGCCGAGGCCGACAATGCCTGGAACGTTGAGCGTGCCCGATCGCAAGCCACGTTCCTGTCCGCCACCGATGATCAGAGGTGCGAGCTCGGTTCGCTTGCGGACGAACAGGGCGCCGCAGCCCTTGGGTCCGCACATCTTATGACCGGTGAGCGACAGGAGATCCACCTGCATCGCGTTGACGTCGATCGGGATTTTTCCCGCGCCCTGCGCCGCGTCGACATGGAACAGCGCGCCTCGCGCGCGCGCGGCGGCGCCGATCTCGGCGATCGGCTGCACGACGCCGATCTCGTTGTTGGCCGCCATCACGCTCACGAGCGCGGTCTCGTGCGCGAGCGCGCGATCGAGCGCCGCGAGGTCGAGGACCCCGTCGTTCGTGACCGGGATTTCCGTGACCCGCCAGCCCCCCTGCCCGAGCCGGTGCGCCGCCTCGAGGACCGATTTGTGCTCGATGGCCGAGACGACGATGTGACGCCTGGATTCCGGAGTGTGGGCGGCGATGCCCTGGATTGCCAGGTTGTTCGACTCGGTCGCCCCGCTCGTGAAGACGATCTCCCGCGCGGTAGCGCCGATCAGGCCGGCGACGTCGCGGCGTGCGTGCTCCACAGCTTCCTGGGCCTTCCAGCCCCATTGGTGCATGGACGACGCGGGATTGCCGAAGGCCTCAGTGAAGTACGGCAGCATCGCCTCGACCACGCGGCGATCGACCGGTGTCGTCGCATGGTAGTCGAGGTACACGGGCGCATGAGGCACGGGCACGATTGTAGTCCGTAGGCGTCACGGCGGATTTGGGGTTCAATCCGCCCGGCCACGAATTCGCGCTACGCTAATGCGCATGACCCCACTTCTGTGGCGTGCCAGCCGCCTCTCGCTGGCCCTTGTTGCCGCGCTGGTCGGCGTGGCGTTCGGGCTGCGCGCGCAGTCGCAGCCCAAGCTCGACGCCGAGGCCCTGCGCAAGGGCTATGACACGTATCTGTCGATGCGACAAGCATCGCCATTTCGATCGAACACGTGGATGTACGCTGGTCCCACCAACGTCAGCGGACGCGCCACGGACGTCGCCGTCGCTGACAAGACCGGCCAGCGCCGGATTTATGCGGCCTATGCGACGAGCGGCGTCTGGAAGACCGACGACAACGGCGCGACGTGGCAGTCGATCTTCGACGACATGGCGTCGACGAGCATCGGCGACCTGGCGGTGGCGCCGTCGAACCCCGACATGCTCTGGGTCGGCACGGGCGAGGCGAACATCTTCCGCGCGTCGATGGCCGGGGTCGGCCTCTACAAATCCACCGACGGAGGCAAGACCTTCCAGCACATGGGTCTCACGGACACGCAGACCATCGCGCGCATTCTCGTTGACCCGACGAACCCCGACATCGTGTACGTCGCCGCCTCGGGCCATGAGTGGACCGACAACGAGATGCGCGGCGTGTTCAAGACGACGGACGGCGGCAAGACCTGGACGAAGATCCTCTACCGGAGCCCGCGCACCGGGGCGATCGATCTCGTCATGCACCCGCGCGATCCGAACACGCTCTACGCGGCGATGTGGCAGCGCGTTCGCCGCAAGTGGTCCGATCCGCGCGTCGAACCCGGCTACAAGGAAGGCGGGATCATGAAGACGACGGACGGCGGCAAGACCTGGACCGACGTCAGTCAGGGGCTGCCGGCACCCGAGTTCCGCGGCCGCATCGGCATCGACATCTCCGTGTCGAATCCCAACGTGCTGTACGCCTTCGTCGACAACTACGAGATCGGACTGGTGCCGAAGCCGGGCGCGCGCGACGCGTATGGCCGGTTGATGCCGGAAGGCAAAGGGTTCATCAAGGGCGCCGATGTCTACCGGACCGACGACGCGGGCAAATCGTGGCGGCAGACCAGCCGGAACAATCAAAATACGATCGACTATCTGAATGGTCATTCCGGCACGTACGGCTGGGTGTTTGGACAGATTCGGGTCGACCCCAAAGACGAAAACACGATTTACACCATGGGCCTGGCGCTGAATGTCTCCCGGGACGGCGGACAGAACTTCGCGCGGATTTCCGGCATGCACGGCGACCACCACGGCCTGTGGATCGATCCGGCCAACACCGCGATCCTCTACAACGCCAACGATGGCGGCTTCTACCAGTCGGAGGATGCCGGCAAGACCTGGAAGTTCGCTGTTTCCGCGGGCGGCGCGCAGTTCTACAACGTCACGCTCGACACGAGCTCGCCGGTCTGGGCGTACGGATCGATCCAGGATCACGGCAGCCGGCGCGGACGCATCGACATCGGCGGCGGACGTGGCGCCATCAAGCCGGTGACGTTCGAGAACGCGCCGGGCGGCGAGGGGTCGCATCACGCGATCGATTCCGCGAACCCGAACATCGTCTACTCGCACGGGTTCTACGGCAATTTCAGCCGCACGGATCTCGGCGCGCCGCCGCCTGCGCCCGACGCGAGCGGCCGCGGCCGCGGGCGCGGCGGCAACAACACGCCGATCCAGCCGAAGGACCCCGACGCCGAGCTGCGCGCGCAGTGGATGGCGCCGATCATCGTCTCGCCCCATGACGGCAGCATTATTTACGCCGGCTTCCAGTCCGTGTTCCGGTCGGAGAATCGCGGCGACAGCTGGCAGAAAATCAGCGCCGACCTCACCGACAACAACAAGACGCAGATGGGCGAAAACCCGACTGCGATTCCCTACCAGACGATCGCGTCGCTCGCCGAATCGCCGAAGCGCAAGGGCCTGCTCTACGTCGGCAGCGACGACGGCCGCCTGCATGTCACGCTCGACACCGGCAAGGAGTGGACGGAGCTGACGTCGAAACTCCCGGTCCGCCGGTGGATTTCACGGATTGTCGCGTCCGAACACGCCGAAGGCACGGTCTACATCACCCAGCGCGGCCGCGAGGACGACGACTTCGGTGTGTATGTCTACAAATCCACGGATCATGGCCGGACGATCCGCAGCATCGCCGGCAACATCCCGGCCGGACCCGTGAACGTGATTCGCGAGGATCCGCGAAACCCGGACATCCTGTACGTCGGGACCGACGTCGGCGTGTACATCTCGACGAACGGCGGCGAGCGCTGGGAGGTGCTCGGCAGCGGCCTGCCGTCGAACCAGGTCTCGGATCTGCAGTTCCAGCCGCGCGATCAGATTCTCGTAATCTCGACGTACGGCCGCGGCATGTGGGCGCTCGACGCGAGCGGGATCAAATAGGCGTAACCGGACTCCCGACACGCGCCGATAGGACGGGGACGGGGCTCGATTGTGGAAAACTCCAGGGAGACAGCCCATGCAACGCTAGAGAGGGGGACCTCCCTGGAGTTTTCCACAAATCGAGCCCCGTCCCCCTCCCATTGGTACAAAGACGCCGTCATCTATCAGGTCCACGTTCGGGGGTTCTTCGACAGCGATGACGACGGCATCGGCGACTTCGAGGGCCTGACCCGCAAGCTCGACTATATCCAGTCGCTCGGCGTGTCGTGTGTCTGGCTCCAGCCGTTCTACCCGTCGCCGCTCAAGGACGACGGCTACGACATCGCCCACTACGAGGGCGTCCACAAGTCGTACGGCACGCTGAAGCATTTCCGGTCGTTCCTCGACGAGGCGCACGCGCGCGGGCTGCGCGTCATCACCGAGCTCGTCATCAACCACACGTCCGACCAGCACCCCTGGTTCCAGGCGGCCCGCCGCGCCAGACCGGGATCGCGCAAGCGTGACTACTACGTCTGGAGCGACTCCGATCAGAAGTACGCGAACGTCCGGATCATCTTCAGCGACACCGAGCGATCGAACTGGACGTGGGATCCCGTCGCGGGCGCGTACTACTGGCACCGGTTCTTTCATCACCAGCCGGACCTGAACTTCGACAACCCGCAGGTGCGGAAAGCCGTGACGCGCGTGATGCGCTTCTGGCTCGACCAGGGCGTGGACGGGATGCGGCTCGACGCCGTGCCGTACCTCATCGAGCGCGAGGGCACGAGCTGTGCAAACCTGCCCGAAACCCACGACGTGCTCCGCGGGCTCAGGCGCGACATGGATGCGCGCCATCACGGTCGGATGCTGCTCGCCGAAGCGAATCTGTGGCCCTCGGACGTCGCCGCGTATTTTGGCGACGGCGACGAATGCCACATGGCGTTCCACTTCCCGCTGATGCCGCGCTTGTACATGGCGCTGCGGCAGGAGGACCGGCATCCCATCAGCGAGATCCTCTACCAGACACCGGAGATTCCCGAGAGCTGCCAGTGGGCGATTTTCCTGCGCAACCACGACGAGCTCACGCTCGAGATGGTCGCCGACGACGAGCGCGACTACATGTATCAGGCGTATGCAGCCGATCCGCAGATGCGGGTGAACGCCGGGATCCGCCGGCGTCTGGCGCCGCTGATGGAGAACAGCCGTGCCCGCATCGAGCTGTTGAACGGCCTGCTGCTCTCGCTCCCCGGCACGCCGGTCATCTATTACGGCGACGAGCTGGGGATGGGCGACAACGTCTACCTGGGCGATCGCAACGCCGTGCGGACGCCGATGCAGTGGACCGCCGATCGCAACGCCGGCTTCTCGCGCGCCGATCCGGCGCGTCTCTATGCGCCGGTGATCATGGATTCCGTGTACGGCTACCAGTCCGTCAACGTCGAAGCGCAGGAGCGCGCACCGCATTCGCGGCTGAACTGGATGCGCCGGCTGATCGCGCTTCGGCAGCGTCATCGCACGTTCGGACGAGGGGCGATCGAGCTGTTGAGGCCCGAGAACCGGCGCGTGTTCGCGTTCGTGCGGCGCCTCGAGGGCGAAGACCCGATTCTCGTCGTCGCCAACATGGCGCGGACGATGCAGCCAGCGTCGCTCGACCTGTCGAGGTTTGCCGGCCTCGTGCCGATCGAGATGTCTGGCGGCACCGATCTGCCGCGCATCGGAGAGACGCCGTATTTCCTCACGCTCGCGCCGCACGGGTTCTCCTGGCTCGAGCTCAAACGCCAGGCGCCGGAGCCGATCACGGTCCGGCCGCTCGCGCACACCGCCGGCGAGCTCGAGCAGATGCCGGTGCTCCTCGGCGAGGACTGGTCGAGGACGCTCGGCAGCACGCGATCGCTCCTCGAGCGACGTTATCTCGCGTCGTTTCTGCGGCGGCAGCGCTGGTTCCAGAAACGCGCGGCGGCGCTCGCTGACGCGCGCCTCTCCGACTGGGCCACGATCCGGGGCGGCAAGGAGCCGGTCATGGCGACGCTCGTCACCGCAAAGTTCGAAGACGGCCACGAGGACCGGTACTTCATGCCGCTGGCGATGGCCTCGGGGGCACGGGCGGACAAGATTCTCCAGCACGCGCCGGACGGCGTGCTCGCGCGCATCGCCGGCGCGTCGAAAGGCGTCCTCCACGGTTCGCTCGAGCCGGACGTGGCGCGTGAGTTCTTTGCGGCGATCGCCGACACGAGGACCATCGATCTGCGGCAAGGACAGCTCGTCGCGTCGCGAACCGCCGCCTTCGACGACATCCGGACACACGCGCCGGATGCCGACGTCACGGCCGTCGTGCCGAGCGTCGAGCGCGCCAACTCGTCCATTCGATTCGGCGAGCGCTACGTGCTGAAGCTCGTCCGCCGCATCTGGCCCGGCCCGAGTCATGAAGTCGAACTCGGCAGGTTCCTCACCGAGCGCGCGCACTTTCCACGCGCGCCGCGCCTGGCCGGGACCATCGACGTGCGGGCCTCGGGCGAGACGTCGAACGTCGCGCTCCTGCATGCCTTCGTGCCGCACCAGATGGACGGCTGGCGGCAAGCGCTGAGTGAGCTCGAGCGCTACTTCGACAGCGCGGTCGCCTGGGACGTCGCCCAGGCCCAGGTGGATCGGTCGCTCCAGCTCTCCGGCGCGGCCGTTCCGGAATCGGCGCGCCGCACGGTCGGAGCCGCGATCGAAAGCGCCTCGACGCTCGGCCGGCGGACGGCCGAGCTGCATCTCACGCTTGCCGGTGACGAGGCCCGATCGGAGTTCGGGACCGCGACGCTCGATGCCGCGTGGGTCGACGCGATGGTCGCCCGCGCGGGCCGGCAGGCCGAGACCACGCTGGCGGCGCTCTCGGCCGCCGCCGACCGGCCCATGCCTGTCATCTCGTCGAAGATTGACACGCTGCTCGCCGCGCACCATCGGCTGATGACGTCGATCGACGATCTCGCGCGCCGCGTGCCGACCGGCCTGCAGCTGACGCGCGTTCACGGCGCGTACGACCTGGGGCAGGTGCTCCTGAGCGAAGCGGATTTCGTCATCATCGACTTCGAAGGCGACCCCGCGCAGCCGATGGAAGAGCGCCGCCGGCTCAACACGCCGCTTCGAGACGTCGCCAACATGGTGCGGTCGTTCCAGTACGCCGCCGGCGCCAGCTTGTCGGCGCGCGTCACGATCGCGCCGCAGGACGCCGAGCGCATCACCGCCTGGGCGCGCTGGTGGCACACGTGGACGACCGCGAGTTTTCTCGCCGCCTATCAGGCGACGGCGGCCGGCGCCGCGTTCCTGCCCGCCGACCCGCACGGCCTGGACGCGCTGCTCAAGCTGTTGTTGATCGAACAGTCGCTTGCCGAGATCCGGCGGGAGCTGGCGGATCGGCCGGAATACATGTGGATTCCGTTGCAGACGGTGATGGATGTGATCTGACGACTGAAGCGGCGCTAGACCGCTGGTTCCGACCGCGTCCCGGAGCGCCGGAACTGCCAGTAGAACCCGGCCACGAATCCGATCATGGCCGCAAGCGGAAAGAACGCCGGCCCCGAGACCGCGCCCAAACCGCCGGAGCCGCTGGTGACTTGACTGGAGATGCTCGCCACCGCGACCGCGAGCTCGGCAAGCAGGCTGAGCACCGCGGCGCCGACCGCCGCCACGATGCCGACCAGCGCACTCCTGATGATCCGCATGAGTGTTCCCAGCTCTACTCTGTCTTCACCATCTGGTGCGCGTCCGAAAGCGCCGCCTTCAGCGTGTGCCACGCCAGGCTCGCGCATTTGATGCGCACAGGAAACTCGCGCACGCCGGCGAATGCGGCGAGCTTGCCCAGCCCCTCGTCGTTCACGGGCCGATCGAAGGGGCTCGTGATCATCTGGTGGAACCGCTCGAACAGGGCGGTGGCTTCGCCAACGCTGTGGCCCTTGATGGCATCCGTCATCAGTGACGCAGACGCTTTCGAAATCGCGCAGCCCGATCCTTCGAACGAGATCCCGGCAATGCGATCGCCGTCGAGCTGGACGTAGAGCGTCAGGCGATCGCCGCAGAGCGGATTGTGGCCTTGCGCGGTGCGGCTCGCGCCGGCAAGCGGGCCGAAGTTTCGCGGCCGACGGTTGTGATCGAGGATGACCTCCTGATAGAGGTCGGAAAGTTCGGACATGTCTGATCCGATGTAGGGCGGGGCTTCAGCCCCGCCGGCCCTCAAGGGCCGGCCTACATCTGCCTTCTAAAAGAATCCCAGCGACAGCTTCGCCGCTTCGGACATCCGGTCCTTGTCCCACGGCGGCTCCCAGACGATCTCGACCCACGCGTCGGCCACACCCGGCACCGATTTCACCTTGTAGCGGACCTCGTTCGGAATCTGCTGTGCCGACGGGCACGCGGGACTCGTGAGCGTCATCTTCACGAGCACGTGCCGCTCCGCGTCCACGATGATCTCGTAGATCAGCCCAAGCTCGTAGATGTCGACTGGAATCTCCGGGTCGTAGACGGTCTTCACCACTTCGATGATCGGCCCCTGGAGCGCCGCGGTCTGCGCGGGATCCATCGGACCGACCTGCGGCGTGTCGCCGCTCTCGGGCGCGGGCGCCGTCAGCGCGGAGGTATTGAGCGGCGGATCGTCGAACGGCACGGCGGGCGGCGGGTCGACCTTCGACTCGACGGGCGCGTCGTCCATCTCCGCCCGCGAGGGGGCGTCATCGAGATCCGTCTCACTCTTGTGGCCGCCGAGAAACGAGAAAATGCCCACGGCTTATCCCAGGAGCGCGCGCACGCGGCCGAGGGCCGCGACGAGCGCGTCGACTTCATCCATCGTGTTGTACATCGCGAACGACGCGCGGGCGGTCGCCGGAATGCCGAAGCGATCCATGACCGGCTGCGCGCAGTGATGTCCCGTGCGAATCGCGACCCCTTCGCGATCGACGATCGTCCCGATGTCGTGCGGGTGGATGCCGTCCATGACGAACGACACGACGCTCGCCTTCCGCCGCGCGGTGCCGACGATGCGCACCCCCGGCACCTTGACCAACTCGGCGGTCGCGCGCGCGACGAGCGCGGACTCGTGCGGCTCGAGGGCCTCGAATCCGATCGCGCGGACGTAGTCGATCGCGGCGCCGAGACCGACCGCGCCGGCGATGTTCGGCGTGCCGGCCTCGAACTTGTACGGCAGATCGTTCCAGGTGCTGCCCTGAAACGTGACCGTCCGGATCATGTCCCCGCCGCCGAGAAACGGCGGCATCGCATCGAGGACCGCCTCGCGGCCGTGGAGCACGCCGATCCCGGTCGGCCCGTAGAGCTTGTGGCCGGTGAAGACGTAGAAGTCGGCGCCGAGCGCGGCGACGTCGGTGGCCATGTGGTACGCGGCCTGCGAGCCGTCGATCAGCACGGCGGCGCCCGCGCGGCGAGCCAGCGCGACGATGTCCGCGACGGGATTGACGGTGCCGAGCGCGTTCGAGAGGTGCACGGCCGCGACCATCTTCGTTCGGGGCGTGATGAGGCGCGCCAGATCGTCCATCTCAAGATCGCCCCGATCGTCGATGGGCGCGACCTTCAGCGTGGCGCCCGTGCGCGCGCACAGAAGCTGCCACGGCACGATGTTCGAGTGGTGCTCCATCGCCGTGATGAGCACCTCGTCGCCCGCGCGGACGTTGGCGTCGCCCCACGCGCGCGCGACGAGGTTGATGCTCTCGGTCGCGTTCCTGGTGAAGACGATCTCCCGAACGGACGCGGCATTGATGAACGCGCGGACGTTCTCCCGCGCGCCCTCGTACGCCTCGGTCGCGCGCTCGCTCATCATGTGGACACCGCGATGCACGTTGGCGTTGTCTCGCTCGTAGTACTGGCGCAGCGCGTCGATGACCTGCCGCGGCTTCTGCGTGGTCGCCGCATTGTCGAGATAGACAAGCGGCCGCCCGTGCGCCTGCTGAGCCAGCGCCGGGAAGTCCGCGCGAATGGCGGCGACATCAAAAGCCGTAGTCAACGAGCGGGTCATCTGCCCCTTCACCCTTTCCCCTTATCTCTGCCCTTTGCCCTTTGCCCTTCTTATGCCTCCGGCAGCCGCAACTTCTCCTCCAGCCAGTGGATCGCCCGCTGCCGCACGCCTTCGATCTTGATGCTCGTCAGGACGTCGTTGGCAAAGGCATGGATCAGCAGATTCCGCGCGTCCACTTCGGCAATCCCACGTGCGCGCATGTAGAACATCGCGTCCTCGTCGAGCTGGCCGATGGCCGCGCCGTGCGTGCATTTGACGTCGTCGGCGAAGATCTCGAGCTGCGGCTTCGTGTTGATCTGCGCCTCGTCGGTCAGGAGCAGCGCCTTGTTGGTCTGCTTCGCGTCGGTCTTCTGCGCGTCCGGCCGCACGATGATCTTGCCGTTGAACACCGCGCGCGCACGGCCGGCGAGAATCCCCTTGTAGAGCTCGTGGCTGGGACAGTGCGGTTTGGCGTGGTCGATCGTCGAGTGCGTGTCGACGAGCGTCTCGCCGTCGGCGATGTACAGGCCGTTCAGCGTGCACTCGGCGCCCTCGCCGTCGAGCACGGCCAGGATGTCGTTGCGCGCGATCCGGCCGCCAAGCGAAATCGCGTGGGAGACCAGGGTGGCGGATCGATCCAGGCGCGCCGTCGTGTGCGCGATGTGAAACGCCGTCGGCAACTCCCGCTGAATCTTGACGTGATTGACGACCGCGTTGGCGCCGACGCGGAATTCCGTGACCGCGTTCGAGAACGTGACCCCGGCGCCCGCACCGACATAGCTTTCGATGATCGAGATCTGCGACTGCTCGCCCGCCACCACCGACAGTCGCGGTGACATCATCGCGGGCGCCGCACCCGCCACCGAGAGGAAGAGGACGTGAATGGGCGACCGGACGATCGTCTTCGGGTCGACGTCAATCACGAGGCCGTCCTCGAAGAACGCGAGGTTCAAGTCGGTGAACGGCGTCGAGGCGGCGCGGTCGACACCCGACTGGCTCGACGACGGCACCGCACCCGCGCGATGCCCGTTGAGCGCCTGCCAGTGGTCGCGAAGATGTCGGACGACGACGCCGCGGGGCAAGGCTTCGAGTGACGACAGGGCCCGCGACATCCGGCCGTTCACGACGACGATCTCGGCGGCGGCGTCCTCCTCGAACAACGCGGGCGTCAGGACCTCGCTCGAGGGCGTGCCGCTGGCGGCGCGCTCGAACGTCGCGCCGGCGATGGGCGCGACGTTCGTAAAGCGCCATTCCTCGTCGCGCGTCGTGGGAAATCCGCGCTCCTGGAAGCGCGCGAACGCCGCGTCGCGGACGTCGCGCAGCCAGTCGGGACCCGCGTCCGGCGACCGGCGAAACGCCTCGAAGCTCGCGGCGTACGCGCTCTGGCGCTCGGCGACCGGCATCAGCGTGACCCCGTGGGCGCGGCCTCGGCCTCGATCCAGCCGTAGCCCTTCTCTTCGAGCTCGAGCGCCAGGTCCTTGCCGCCGGACCGAACGATGCGGCCGTCGTTGAGGACGTGGACGAAGTCGGGAACGATGTAATTGAGCAGACGCTGGTAGTGCGTGACGACGACGATCGCGCGCTCCGGACTGCGGAGCGCGTTGACGCCCTTCGACACGACCTTGAGGGCGTCGATGTCGAGGCCGGAGTCGGTCTCGTCGAGGATGGCGAGCCGCGGCTCGAGCACCGCCATCTGGAAGATCTCGTTGCGCTTCTTCTCGCCGCCGGAGAAGCCCTCGTTGACGGATCGGCCGAGCATCGCCTGGTCCATGTCGAGCGCCTTGGCCTTGCCACGCACGAGCTGCATGAACTCCACGGCGTCGAGCTCCTGCTCGCCACGATGCTTGCGGATGGCGTTCAACGCGGCCTTGAGGAAATACGTGTTGTTGATGCCGGCGATTTCGACCGGGTACTGGAACGCCATGAACACGCCCTCGCAGGCGCGCTCCTCCGGCTGCAGGGCCAGCAGATCCTTGCCGTCGTAGGTGATCGAGCCGCTCACGACCTCGTAGCCGGGATGACCGGCCAGCGCGCGCGCGAGCGTGCTCTTGCCCGACCCGTTCGGCCCCATGATGGCGTGCACCTGGCCCGAATCGACCGAGAGCGATAGCCCTTTCAGGATCTCCTTGTTCTCCGCACGGACGCGGAGGTCTTTGATCTCGAGCAGCATGTGTTATCCAACCGACCCTTCGAGGCTAATCGACAATAGCTTCTGCGCTTCGACGGCAAATTCCATCGGCAGCTCGCGAAACACTTCCTTGCAGAAGCCGCTCACGATCATGTTCACCGCGTCTTCCGTCGGAATCCCGCGCTGACGGCAGTAGAAGATCTGGTCCTCGCCGATCTTCGAGGTCGAGGCCTCGTGCTCGACTCTGGCCGTCGTGTTCTTGATCTCGAGATACGGGAACGTGTGCGCGCCGCACTTGTCGCCGATGAGCAGCGAATCGCACTGCGAGTAGTTGCGCGCACCGGCGGCGTTCTTGCCGATCTTCACGGCGCCCCGGTACGTGTTCTGTCCGTGGCCGGCCGAGATGCCCTTCGAGACGATGGTGCTGCGCGTGTTCCGGCCGAGGTGAATCATCTTCGTGCCGGTATCGGCCTGCTGCCAGTTGTTCGTCGTCGCCACCGAATAGAACTCGCCGACCGAGTTGTCGCCCTGCAGGATGCAGCTCGGGTACTTCCACGTGATCGCCGAGCCGGTTTCGACCTGCGTCCACGTGATCTTCGCGTTCTGCAGGGCCCTCCCGCGCTTCGTGACGAAGTTGTAGATCCCGCCCTTGCCGTCCTTGTCGCCCGGGTACCAGTTCTGAATCGTCGAGTACTTGATGGTCGCGCCGTCGAGCGCAACGAGCTCGACGACGGCGGCGTGCAGCTGATGCTCGTCGCGCATCGGCGCGGTGCAGCCCTCGAGATAGCTCACATACGCGCCTTCGTCGGCGACGATCAGCGTCCGCTCGAACTGACCGGTGTTCTTGGCGTTGATGCGGAAGTAGGTCGAGAGCTCCATCGGGCAGCGCACGCCCTTCGGCACGTAGACGAACGAGCCGTCACTGAAGACCGCGGAGTTCAGCGTCGCGTAGAAGTTGTCCGTGTAGGGCACGACCGAGCCGAGGTACTTCCGGACGAGCTCGGGATGGCCCTTCACCGCTTCCGAGAACGAACAGAAGATG
Source organism: Vicinamibacterales bacterium (assembly GCA_035633215.1). Classification (GTDB taxonomy): domain Bacteria; phylum Acidobacteriota; class Vicinamibacteria; order Vicinamibacterales; family SCN-69-37; genus DASQFI01. Next base: position 18,743 of record DASQFI010000062.1, read on the forward strand.
ATCCCGAGCTCGCCGAGCTTCTCGCGGAACGTGGTCGCGACCGAGACGCTGTCGAAGACCGCGTCCACGGCGACGCCGGCGAGCAGCTTCTGCTCGTCGAGCGGAATCCCGAGCTTCTCGAACGTGCGCCGCACCTCGGGATCGACCTCGTCGAGGCTCTTCAGCGCCGGCTTCTTCTTCGGCGCCGAGTAGTAGCTGATGGCCTGGTAGTCGGTCGGCTGAATCTTGAGGTTGTGCCACACCGGCTCGCGCATCTCGAGCCAGGCCCGATACGCCTTGAGCCGGAACTCGAGCAGCCACTCCGGCTCCTGCTTGATGGCCGAGAGGCGCGTGATGACGGACTCATCGAGCCCCGGCGCGAACGTGTCCGTCTCGACGTCGGTCTCGAAGCCGTATTTGTACTCGCGTGTGGCGAGCTGTTCGATGGTGTCAGTGGATGTAGACATGGCAGCTATCGATTCGGTCGTAGGCCGGGCCTTCAGGCCCGGCGACAAGCGGCGGCCCTGAGGGCCGCCCTACACAGAAAACGATGTTCCGCACCCGCACGTGCTCTTGGCATGCGGGTTCTCGAACATGAAGCCCCGGCTGAGCAGGCTCGTGTCGTAGTCGAGCGTGGTGCCGTCGAGCAGACGGTGGCTGCGCGGGTCGATCCAGACCCGGACGCCGTTGGGTGCCTGGAACACCAGGTCGTCCCGGCGCGGTTCGGCTTCCCACGTGAACACGTACTCGAAGCCCGAGCAGCCGCCGGCCTTGACGCCAACCCGAAGGCCGCGCGCCTCGACGTGCTGCTTCTCGAGCAGCTTCTGAATCTGACTGCCGGCGTTCTCCGTAACCATGATCATTTCCGCACCACCGCGACCGGCATCGCTGTCGAGGCCGGAAGCGCCGGCATGTCCGCGGCCAGCTCGGCCACCGACGTCGACGAGAGCGCCGAGACGATCCGATCCTTGATGCGCCAGAGCGGATCACGGACGTTACATTTCGAAAACTGATCGCAGCTGTGATCGATCTCGGAGCACGCCGTCACCGTGAGCGGGCCGTCGATGACCTGGATGACCTCGGCGACCGACATCGCCGCCGCCGGCCGTCCGAGCACGTAGCCGCCGCGGGTGCCTTGATGCGATTCGAGCAGCCCCCCATGGACCAGTTTCTGAAGGACCTTCGCGAGGAGCTCGCCGGGGATGTCGTACGACTCCGCCAGCTCGCGCGCGGAAACCGCGCTTCGGTCGGCGTTGGCCGCCAGATGCCGCATCGCGATGAGCGCGTAGTCCGCTTTCTTTGAGAGCCTCAGCATGGAAATCTATATCCGACCGAACTAGTCCATTTTAGTGGCTTGATAGCCCGAGTGCAAGGGAAGGCGGGGCAGTTATCGTCCTGACAGTCGACTCAGTAAGTCATTGTAGTTAAATGAGTTACTTACTGAGACTGGTCTAAACAAGGGGCTCGGATGCACGCCAGGCCTTGATCCCGCCAATCAGGTTGTGGGCGACATAGCCATGCCGGCGAAGGAGCTCGGCGGCCCGCGAGCTGCGGCCGCCGCTCTGGCAGTGCACGACCACCGGGAGATCCTTGGGCACCTCGGTCAGACGACCCTCCAGTGTCCCCAATGGAATGAGGACCGAGCCGTCGATGCGGGTCTGGGCGTGCTCCGACGGCTCGCGAACATCGATCAGGGTGTGAGCCCGGCCCGCGCTGCGCCAGTCCCGGAGCTGGTCGGCCGTGAGATCCGTCTGCGTCACCGAAGGGCCGCAGGCCTGGTCGTAGGCGACCAGCTCGCGAATCGTCGGGCGGTCGCCGCAGACCGGACAGTCAGGATCACGTGGCAGGACGATCTGCCGGAAGCGCATGTTCAGCGCGTCGTACAACAAGAGCCGGCCAATGAGCGGCTGACCGATCCCCGTCAGAAGCTTGATCGCCTCGGTTGCCTGAATCGTGCCGATGATACCCGGCAGGACACCGAGCACGCCGCCTTCGGCGCACGTCGGAATCAACCCCGCGGGCGGCGGGTCAGGATGGAGGCAGCGGTAGCAAGGCCCCTCACCCGCCGCGAACACCGACGCCTGCCCCTCGAACCTGAAGATGCTGCCGTAGACGTTCGCGGTCTTCGTCATGACGCAGGCGTCATTGACCAGGTATCGCGTCGCGAAGTTGTCGGTGCCGTCGATCACGACGGTGTAACGCTCGACGAGGTGACGGGCGTTGCCCGCGCCGAACGGCTCGTTGTGGAGCTCGAGGGAGACGTGAGGATTGATCGCGCGCAGCCGCTCGGCCGCCGCGGTGAGCTTCGGACGGCCGACGTCCGGCGTGCCGTAGATGATCTGGCGGTGGAGATTGCTTTCGTCCACCGCATCGAAATCGACGAGTCCCAGAGTGCCGACGCCAGCCGCCGCGAGATACATCGCGGCTGGAGATCCCAATCCCCCAACGCCGACAATCAGCACCCGCGCCGCAGCCAGTCGCGTCTGCCCCCGCTCGCCGAATTCCGGGAGGGTCGTCTGGCGAGCGTAGCGGAGGGGGACGGGAGTTTTTTCCACAGCTTTCCACAGGGAGGGGACGGAGGTCCCACGAGACCTCCGTCCCCGAAAGGCCGGAATCTGTGGAAAAAACTCCCGTCCCCCTACAACATCCGCCAGACCGATGTGATCGGCCGGGCGCCCTTGAATCGAGCATACCAGCGGCATGCCGGATACATCCCGGCGAGGGCCGCCAGCCACACCAGATACATCACGCCAAACGACGTTCCGTGCGGAAAGAGCCAGCTGATCGCTCCGAAAACATAGAGGTGCAGCAGATAGAAAAAGAGCGGCGCCTGCCCGAAGACCTGCAGCGCCGTGGCGAGCCAGGAAGCGATCGGACGCGCGAGGACCGCGAGGAGCACGAGATCGATCCCGAGCATCACCGCGAAGAAGTCCAGGCTCGGCGGATACTTCGTGACGCTCAGGAACCCGATCAGTCCCGGCGGCGCCGCGTGATAGTCGCCCAGACCGGCGGCGCGCAACACGATGAACGTCGCGATGAGGAATGCCCCGGCCAGGGCCGCACGACGCTCGACGAACGAAGGCCGGCGGGCGATGTGTCGCGCCAGCAGGATCCCGAGTCCGGTCGGCACGAGCCACGGCACCACGGGGTAGACGACCCCGACGAAGCTGGATTGCCCTGGAATGAACAGCAGCCGCATCGGAATCGAATACGCCTCCGTTGCGTTCTCCGGCCCGGGCGTCACGGCCATGCTCGCCGCCATGCCGGCGAGACTGACGGCGATGACGACCGCGGTTGGCGCCTCGATCAGCAGCCCCCACACGATCATCGATACCCCCAGGGCCGTGATGACCGCGAAGTTCATGAAGATGTCGCTCTTGTCCCCGGGGAATGGCGCCAGCTCGCGCAGGTCCGGACTCGCCGAGAGAATGCCGAGCAGCCACGCCGGATTCTCGACGAAGTGCTGGATGACGAGCAGAATCGCGCCACGCGTCACCAGGAATCGCTTCACGCGCCTGCGGCTCCAGCCCGCCTGCAGGCGTGAGGCGGCAAAGATGGCCATCCCGGCGCCCATGAGGAGAAAGAAACCTGGCGCGCAGAGGTGCGTCACCCAGCGAGTGAGGAACGCGAACGTCGAGGCGTAGTAGGGCGGGCCGAACGCCCAACTCTCGGCCGGATGGACCCGCGCGATGAAAAAGCTCGCGTGATCGATCGCCATCAGGACCATAATCAGTCCCCGGAGACGATCGAAGGCGCCGACGCGACGGGGTGTGACCGCCCCTGTCACGCCGCCATCATAGAACTTCCGGATGCTCGACTCGCTCGTCCTTGTCCTCCTGGCGTTTCTCGGCGGTGCTGCTGCCGTGGGGCTCCTGTGGCTGCGCGATCGGCAGTCGCTCGTCCGCGACGCCGCCCGGCTCGAAGCCGAGCGCAACGCCGCCGAAGCGTCAGCCGACGACCAGCGCGAGGCGCTCGCCCGAAGCCATGCGCAGCTGCGCGACGCGTTCGAGGCTTTGTCGCGGTCGGCGCTCCGCGAAAACCGCCAGGATTTCCTTCACGACGCCGGTCAGCTCCTGCAGCCCGTCCGCGAGACTCTCAGTCGCGTCCAGGTGCAGCTCGCCGAGGTGGACAAAGCCCGGGAAGGGTCATTTCGCGAGGTCACCTCGCAGCTGAGCTCGCTCGCCCAGGCGCAGGAACAGCTCCGTGCGGCCGCCGAGGGCCTGTCCCGGTCGCTGCGATCTCCCAACGTGCGCGGCAAGTGGGGCGAGGTGCAGCTGCGGCGCATCGTCGAGCTGGCGGGCATGCTCGGACAGTGCGACTTCGTCGAGAAGGAGAGCGCCACCAACGCCGAAGGCACGCGCCAGACGCCCGATCTCATCGTCAAGCTTCCCGGCCAGACGAGCATCGTCATCGACTCGAAAGTGCCGATCGAGGCGTATCTCTCTTCGACCAACGCGCGCACCGAAGCCGAGCGGCAGGACCTGCTCGCGGCGCACGCGCGTCAGGTGCGGGAGCACGTCCGGACGCTTGGCGCCAAGGAATACTGGAAGCAGTTCGAGCCGGCGCCGGAGTTCGTGGTGATGTTCCTGCCGCTCGAGCCGCTGCTGGCGGCCGCGTTCGAGCAGGACGGCACGCTCCTCGAGCAAGCGGCGACCCTGCGCGTCATTCCAGCGACGCCGATGACCCTTCTGGCGCTGCTCAAAGCCGTGTCCTACGGATGGAAGCAGCAGCAACTTGCGGACAACGCGGAGGAGATTCGGCAGATTGGACGCGAGCTCTACGACCGGCTCGCGACGATGGTCGATCACCTTGGCGGCGTGGGAAGGAATATCAAACAGGCCGCCGAAAGCTACGACCGATTCATCGGCTCGCTCGAGCAGAAGGTGCTGCCTGGCGCGCGACGGTTCAAGGACCTCGGCGTGATCTCGACCAAGGAACTGGACGTGCCCGAGCCGCTGCGGCTTCAGGTCCGCCGCGTCGAGAAGCCTGAACTGACGCTGCTCACCGAACAGCCGGAAGAGAAAGAACGTCCGGCGTAGGATTTCTCGCCCCGATCGCCACCGTGAGTGTCACGCTCACACGAATCTCGATCTCGCCCAGGCTGATCGGCGTCTGAGCCGGCGCCGCAGCTTCGGCGCGCATCGTCATGTAGGGCACGGGCTGCGCCATCTCGCCCTGCTCATCGATCCGAAGGATCGGACCGAGCGTCGCGCCGACGCCGGCCGCGATCGCCTTCGCGCGAGCCATCGCATCCTGCACGGCCAGCGCGAGCGCTTCCCGCTCGACCGCGTCACGCTCCTTGAGATCGAACCGCAGGCCGGACATCGACGTCGCGCCCGACGACCCGGCGGCGTCGATCACCGGGCCGAGCCGGTCGAGCGCGTCCACGCGGATCTCGATCTGATTGCGCGCGATGTAGCCGCGCACGCGCGAACGGCCGCTTGACCACTCGATGTCCGGTTGCAGCGAATAGCCGGTCGTCTTCATCGCGTCGGCGGCGATGCCGGCTTTACCGAGCGCGGCCTGCACGGACGTCATCGCGTCGGCCGCCAGGCGCTGCGCTTCGGCGGGCGACGTCGCGCGCGTCTCGGCGGCGATCTGGACCCACGCCTGGTTGGGCACGCGCTTCAGCGTCGCGTGCCCGCGGGTGATGATCGACGGCGGACCCGGCGGTCCGATTTGCGCAAGCGCAGGCGAAGAAACAGAAAGCAGGATGGTGAGCGTCAGAAATAGGCGGCCCATGAAGTTGTGCCTTTGTCTTTGCGCCGTTGAGGCTTTGAGGCCTACTTGATCGCCGCCGTAAGCACCACGATCGCGCGAATCTCTATTTCGCCCGGAGTGATTGGCGTCGCTTCGCCGAGCTGGCCCCCACGTCCGCCACCGGCCCCGCCCATCGTCACTCTATACGGCGTGGTCGACATTCGCTGTTCCTGAATGCGCACGATTGGCCCGAGCGTGCGGCCGGCGCCGGCCGCGATCGCCTGGGCACGCTCCGTCGCGTCCTGCACCGCGTTGCGCAGCGCCTCGCGTTCGTGCTGCGCGCGCGCTTTCACGTCGAACCGCAGGCCGGAAATCGTCGTCGCCCCGGATGCGATCGAGGCATCCATCACTTTCGACAAAAGCTCCAGGTTGTCCACGCGCGCTTCGACCTGGTTGCGCGCGAGATACCCCTTCAAACGCGACCCGCCCGTCGTGTAGTCGATCTCGGGCGTGACGGCCAGCCCCGACGTCCGCAGGTTTGGCGCCGGCACAACCGGCTTGAGCGCGGCGAGCACCGCGGTCATCGCCTCGGCCGCTTTTTGCCGCGCGTCCTCGGGTTTGGCCCCCCGCGCTTCGACTGCGATCTGAACCCAGGCGACATCTGGCGCCTGCCGGACGATCGCCTCGCCCTGCGCGACGATGACGGGCGGTTCCTGCTGGGGCGGCGGCATCTGTGCGTTGGCGGTCGCGGCGGCGAGCAGCACGAACAGCAGTCCCAGACGGAATCGGTGCATCCCATCCTCCTCAACTACACTCTACGCCCGGAACTCATGAAAGCTGCGCTCGTGCTCGTCGGGTTTGGCCATGTCGCGCGGCGGTTCGTGCAGCTGCTCGAGGAATCGCGGGCAGCGATGCAAGATTTGGGAATCGAGCCTACTGTGGTGGGAATCGTCACCCGGCGACACGGCGCCGTGTTCGACGAAGCGGGCCTCGACGCAATTCGAGCCGCGGAGATCCGGGCCAAAGGCGGCGCGTTTGGGCCGGCGTCCGTGCCTTCGGCGCTGGAGTGGATCTCGCGACTACGCTCCCAGGGCGTCGAGGCCCGCGTAGTAGTTGAGACGACCACGCTGGACATCCGGTCTGGCGAGCCGGCGATCGGCCATGTTCGGGCCGCATTTGCCGCAGGCGCGCACGTGATCACGGCCAATAAGGGCCCGGTCGCCTTCGCCTATCGCGCACTGCGGGACGAGGCGGCCCGGGCCGGCGTCGTTTTCCGCTTCGAAGGGGCCGTCATGGACGGCCTCCCCATCTTCAACCTCGTGCGCGAGACGCTGCCGGCCGCGACGATCCGCGGCTTTCGAGGGGTGGTGAACAGCACGACCAACTTCATCCTGAGCGCGCTGGAACAAGGTGAGCCGTTCGAACCGGCCTTGAAACGGATGCAGGAGGCCGGCGTCGCCGAGGCCGATGCGTCGCTCGATCTCGACGGGTGGGACGCGGCGGCCAAAGCCGCGGCGCTCGCCAACGTGATGCTCGATGCCGACCTCACGCCGCACACGGTGAGCCGCGAAGGTATCGGACGCGAGACGGGAGATCGGGCTCGCGCCGCCCGCGCCTCGGGCCGTCGTCTCAAGCTCGTGGCGACCGGCCGGGGTCATGGAAACGCCGCGACTGCCAGCGTCGCGCTGCAGGAACTCGAGGCCGACGATCCGCTTGCGATTCTCGAGGGGCAGGCCAACGCGCTCGAGATCGACACCTGGCCTCTCGGCCGCATCGTCGTCACCCAACGGGACGGCGGTCTCGAAAAGACCGCGTATGCGCTGCTGAGCGACCTGGTGGCGATCGCAAAGGACCTCCGGTGACGGACGCGCCGCTCACCGGGATCACGATCGTCGATCTCTCACGAGTGCTCTCTGGTCCGTACTGCACGATGCTTGCGGCCGACATGGGCGCGCGGGTCATCAAGATCGAGCACATCGAGCGCGGCGACGACACGCGAGCCTGGGGGCCGCCGTTCCAGGGCTCGGAGAGCGCGTATTACCTCAGCATCAACCGGAACAAGGAAAGCGTCGCGCTGGACTTCCGGCGGCCCGAGGGCCAGGCGATTCTCGACAGATTGATCGCGAAGGCCGACGTGCTGGTCGAGAATTTCCGACCAGGCACGCTCGATGCGTCGGGCTTCGGATACGCATCGCTCTCGGCGAAGGATCCGCGTCTCGTCTATGTCTCGATCTCGGGTTACGGACAACACGGCCCGCGCCGTGGCGAGCCGGGCTATGACGCCGTCGTGCAAGCCGAGGGCGGATTGATGAGCATTACCGGCACGCCGGACGGTCCCGCCGTGCGGCTCGGTGTGGCCATCGGAGACCTCGCCTCCGGCATGTTCGCGTTTCAGGGTCTGTTGCTGGCACTGCTCGCGCGCGCGCGGACCGGACGCGGGCAATGGGTGGACATCAGCCTGCTCGACTCGGTCGCGGCGCTGCTGACGTATCAGGCCAGCCGGCACTTCGCGACGGGAGAGATTCCAGAGCGCGCCGGCAATCGCCATCTGACGATCGCGCCTTACGAGACATTCGAGACGTCAGACGGCGTGCTCGTCCTCGCCGTTGGCAACGACAGTCTCTGGCAACGGTTCTGCCGTACGTCCGGTCTCGACGTGCTCGCGAGCGACGAACGCTTCTCGACGAATGCCAGCCGTGTGACCAATTACTCCGCTCTGCAGCCGCTGATCGCCCGGCGCCTGGTCACTCGACCGCTCGACGAATGGGTCTCGGTCCTGCGCGCGGCCGGCGTGCCGTGCGGCGGCGTGCGATCGGTGGCAGACGTTCTGCGCGATCCGCAGATTCTTGCAAGAGAAATGGTCGTCTCGGTCGATCACCCCGCGCTCGGACCGATCAGAATGCTGGGACTTCCCGTGAAGCTCTCGGAGACGCCCGGCGCGGTTCGCACGCCGCCGCCGCGACTGGGCGAGCACACCGAGCGCGTGCTGCGCGAGGAGCTGGGCCTGGACGATGGGCAGATCCAGACGCTCGTCGACCTCGGCGTTGTTCGGACTCTTCGGGCGTGACCTACGGCCGGAGGATCAGCTTCGGGATCTCCGTCACCAGAAACTTCGCCACGTCGTCTTCAGTCACGTCGGCGACCGGCGTGCCCGGCGCGAGGGGACGTTCCTCGACGATTCGGCCCTGACGGCCGTGAGCCAGGCTCACGCGGCCAATGACCTGCGGGACCGCACCGGTGCTGTCGAGCGCGAACTCCAGATACGTGTTCGGTGACGCCTCGGATGCGATGCGGGGACCATCGGCGGGTGTATTCAGCGTAAAGAGATGCTTTTCGGCGCGAAGCACCTGCACGGCCTGTTTGAGCAGCGGGATGCCGTGCGTCTGGAGAAAGGCCTCGTACGACTGCGCCGCCTCGTCGAGCACGCCTCGCCGCGACGTCGCGTCCTTCCGCGCTTCGTCGAGCGCGCGGAGGATGCGTTTTCTGAGATCGGAGACGTCCACTGAGATGACCTCTGAGGTCATTTTACGTGCTTCGGAAAAATGACCTCAGAGGTCATTTCTTCGCCACATGGATCGCCATGAGCCCGCCGAGCACGCGCACGTGCCGGACGTCGCCGAAACCGGCCGCGCGCATCATGTCGCAGACGCCGCGTGCGCCGGGATACCGTCGAATCGACGCCGGAATGTAGCGGTAAGTGTCCGGATCGCCGTGGAGCACGAAGCCGAGCGTCGAGCCGAAGAGCGTCAGGAACGTCAGATAGACGGCGCGAAGCGGCCGATTCTCGGGACGATCGAAATCGAGGGAGAGCAGCCGCCCGCCCGGCTTCAGCACGCGGTGAATCTCGGCCAGCGCGCCGGTGAGATTGGACGTGTTGCGCAGGCCGTATCCGGTCGTGACCAGATCGAACGACTCGCTCGCGACCGGCAGTGCGGCCATGTCGCCGACCAGCCAGGTCAACCGCGCGGCGCCCGGCTTCGCGCGCGCCAGGTGAATCATCCCGGCAGTGATATCGAGCCCGACCGCCGCCGCGCCGCGGCGCGCGGCCTCGAACGCGATGTCGCCCGTGCCGCACGCCAGATCCAGCAGACGCGCGCCGGGACGCACCTCGGCGAGATCGACCAGCCGGATTTTCCAGTGCCGATCGCGGCCGAACGACAGAACGCGCGTAATGAGATCGTATCGCGGCGCGATCGTCGCGAAAAGCCGGCGCACGTACTGGCGCTTGGTCTCCGGCGTGTCGAACGCGCGCTCGAGGGATGCGCCTTTCACGGCTTTTGACGCATGATAGTCGCGATGCTCCCGTCGCAGACCGTCGAGAACTACCTGAAGACGATCTACCTGGCGCAGACCGACATGACGTCGGAGCAGGAGCTCGTGCCGATGGGCCAGCTCGCGTCAGCGCTCGGCGTCGTGCCCGGGACGGCGACGACCATGGTGAAAGCGCTCGCCGAATCCGGGCTCGTGCACTACGAGCCGTACATGGGCGTCCGCTTGACGCCGGCCGGCGAGCGGCTCGCGAGCCTCGTCTCGCGGCGGCACCGCCTCATCGAGCTCTTCCTCGTCAAGGTGCTCGGCATGAGCTGGGCGGAAGTCCATGATGAAGCCGAACAACTCGAGCACGCGGTGTCCGAGCGCCTGATCGATCGGATCGACGAGATGCTCGGCCGGCCCGCGGTCGATCCGCACGGCGATCCGATCCCCACGCCCGAGGGCCGCATCGCGCGCCCGGACGACCTCGACCTCCTGACGGCGCCGATCCAGACGACTCTGCAGGTGAGCCGCGTGCTTGACCAGGACCCGGTGTTCCTCCGGTTCGTCGAGGAGCGGGACCTGGTGCCGGGCCGGACCGTCGTCATTGAAACGCGTGACGAGGCGTCGGACGCCGTCCAGCTCTCGTTCGACACGGGCCGGTCCGTCACGATCGGGAGCCGGGCGGCCGCCAAGGTTCGGGTCCGCGCCGTGTCACGGATTCCGAAGAAGTAGGCGTTTTTCTAAGACAAATTGACAGACACCGCTGCGACACGTATGATTTTGAGTCGTCAAAATCATGGTTAAGACGACTCAAACGCGATGAAATGGCGGCTCGGGCGTAGTTCTGCGAATCCTCCCGCGGCAACCCCTCCCCAGGGATCCCCCGCGCCGGCGCCGAACGTCGGCTGGCGGCTGCCGCCGGGCTCGGTGAGCCTTCCGGAAGTCCACGGGTCGATTCCCATTCCCTCGACCTTCTGGCGAAAGCTCTTTGCGTTTGCGGGCCCCGGCTACCTGGTGGCGGTCGGATACATGGATCCGGGCAACTGGGCGACCGACCTCGCCGGCGGCGCGCGGTACGGCTACACGCTGCTGAGCGTGATCATGCTTTCGAATCTGATGGCGATCCTGCTGCAGGCACTGGCGCTGCGGCTCGGCATCGCCACCGGCCGCGACCTGGCGCAGGCCTGTCGCGACCACTTCTCCCGTCCGACGACGTGGGCGCTGTGGTTCCTCTGCGAGATTGCCATTGCGGCCTGCGACCTCGCCGAGGTGATCGGCGCGGCGATCGCGTTGAACCTGCTCTTCGGGCTGCCGCTCATCTGGGGCGTGACGCTGACCGCGCTCGACGTGCTGATCGTGCTGTACCTGCAGAACCGCGGGTTCCGTTACGTCGAGGCGCTCGTCGTCGGACTGATTCTGTTGATTGCCGGGTCGTTTGCCGTCGAGCTCTGGCTCGCGAAGCCGGACGTCGCGAGCATGGCGCGCGGCTTCATCCCGACGACCGAGATTCTCCGCAACCCCGAGATGCTCTACATCGCCATCGGCATCCTCGGCGCGACCGTGATGCCGCACAATCTGTATCTGCACTCGTCCATCGTCCAGACGCGCAAGTACACGGACAGCTACGAGAGCAAGCGCGAAGCCATCACGTTCGCGACGATCGACTCGACGTTCGCGTTGATGTCGGCGCTCTTCATCAACGCGGCGATTCTCATCATGGCGGCGGCGACCTTCCACGGCACCGGTCACCAGAACGTAGCGGACATCTCGGACGCGTACACGCTACTTTCGCCGCTTCTGGGGACCACCATGGCGAGCACGCTCTTCGCCATTGCGCTTCTTTGCTCCGGGCAGAACGCCACGCTCACGGGCACGTTGGCGGGTCAGATCGTGATGGAGGGATTCATCAACCTGCGGCTGCGGCCGTGGCTGCGCCGCCTGATCACGCGCCTCATCGCCATCATCCCGGCGATCATCGTCGTCTACCTGTACGGCGAGCGAGGCTCGGGCCAGCTGCTCGTGCTGAGCCAGGTGATTCTGAGCATGCAGCTGCCGTTCGCGGTCTTCCCGCTCGTCATGTTCACGAGCAATCGCGTGAAAATGGGCCGCTTCGTCAGCCCGCTCTGGGTGAAAGTCCTGGCCTGGCTCATTGCGGTCGTCATCGCGGCCCTGAACGTCTGGCTGCTCTATCAGACGTTCACGGGTCTGTAGAATCTGCCCATGTACCATCGCATTCTGATCGCCGTGGAGAACTCGGCCGCGGATCGGACGATCCTCGACCACGTCGAGCAGCTCGCGCGGCTCACCGGCGCGTCACTGCTCCTGGTGCACGTCGCCGACGGGTGGGCGGCGCGTCACTTCGACGAGCTTCAGCTGCGCGAGTCGGAGGAAATGAAAGAGGATCGCGCCTATCTGGCGGGCCTGCAGCAGGAGCTCTCGAGCAAGGGCTTTTCCGTCGAGACGCGGCTCGCCGCCGGGGATCCGGCAAGCGAGCTCATCCGCGTCGCGGGCGACGAGCACGTCGACCTGATCGCGATGTCGACCCACGGCCATCGGTTCCTGTCCGACGTGATCCACGGGACGACCGCCGACAAGGTCCGGCATCTGGTACGAGTACCGGTACTGCTGTTAAGAGCAAGAGATTGATTGTCGGTGCAACTTAGAACTGAGAACTGAGAACTCAGAACTTCAGGACTGAGAGATCAAGTTCTCAGTTCAGAGTTCTCAGTTCTCAGTTGCGCGGTTCTATGCACTGTACGCCGCGTACGACGTTGGCGTCTCCCACACACGCACCGCGACCACATCGAGCCCCTGGTCGCGGGTCATGTCGAAGATCAGCTTGGCAATGCGTTCGACGGTCGGGTTGCTTTCGAGCTTGAAGACGGGCTCGCCGAGCGCCTCGAGCGGCGCGACGAGCGGGTCGTCTTCGCGCAGAATCATCTTGTGGTCCAGCTCGCGGTCGATCCAGCCCTTGACGAGGCGCTTGATGTCCGAGAAATCTGCCACCATGTTGCGCGCGTCCAGGCGGTCCGTACGGACGTCCACCTCGACGACGGCGTTGTGGCCGTGCGGATGCTTGCAGATCCCGTCGTAGTCGAGCAGCCGGTGGCCGTAGCAGAAATCGATGCGTTTGGTGACGAGGTACATAGGGGTCAGGTCTTGGATTATCAGGTTTCTCGCGAGCTTACAGGTGTGTATCCCAAAGATGTGACGACCTGAGAAACCTGATAATCCAAGACCTGACCCCTAATCATATGCCCGGATCTTGCGTCCTGTTCTCGGGCGGGCTCGACAGCGCGGTCCTGCTCGCCACGGAGCGCCGGACATTCGCGCCCGTGTGGCCGATTCACGTGCGGGCCGGTCTGGCGTGGGAAGCGGCCGAGGCCGTGGCGATCGATCGCCTGCTTTCCTCGCCGCCGTTCGCCGGCCGCATCGAGCCGTTGATCACAGTGACGGTGGACATGCGCGACGTCTATCCGCCCAATCACTGGGCGATCGTCGGGCGGCCGCCGGCGTACGACACGCCTGACGAAGACGTCTACCTCGAGGGGCGCAACCTCATCCTCATCGCGAAGTCGGCGATCGTCTGCGCGCGTCTTGGGGTCGAGCGGCTGGCGCTCGGGCCACTCGCCGGCAATCCCTTTCCAGACGCGACACCCGAGTTCTTTTCGGCGATGTCGCGCGGGATGTCACTCGGCCTGGCGCGGCCCCTCGAGATCGTCGCGCCGCTGTCGGCGCTGCACAAGGAAGACGTGGTGAGGATGGGCGTGGAGCTCGGCGTGCCGCTCGACCTGACGCTGTCGTGCATGAATCCGTCGGCGGGCCGGCCCTGCGGGCGGTGCAGCAAGTGCCGCGAGAGAGACGATGCGTTTCGGATCGCGGGGGAATGGAAGTCCTGACTGTCAATCTGAGATTTGCAATCTTGGAATCTGGAATCTGGTCAGGAAGTCTGGAAATCGGGGAATCTGGAATCTATCGGGACATTTCGAATCGGCAATTTGAAATCGGCGCCGTATTCTGGAGGCGGCCAGAATGTCGAGAGGTTTTCCAATTACCGATTACGGATAGATCCCAGATTCCAGATAGATTCCAGATTCCCTATCGCAGATCGCCCCGATCAGATTCCAGATTCCAGATTCCCAGATTACAGATGTCGGATCGACTCGCTACCTAATAGTTCGTGAGCTTGATCGATCCGTCTCCGGTGCGTAGCAGGAGACGATGACCGCCCTGCCCGAGGCGGCCGCGAAGCACGCGTTCGCTGCGTGTGCCGCCGGAGACGTTGATGAGCGTGAGGTCGCTTCGCGCGCGGCCATCGGAGCCGGGGTCGGCTTCGATATCCGCGTTGAACCCCTCCGGCAGCTCGACCGAGACGGAGCCGTCCTCGGTCGTCACCATCCAGTCCTCCGTCATCGTCGCGCCGCGGCGGATCCGAAGTACGACGGAACCGTCACCCGACCGCGCGCGCAGCGCGGCCGGCGTGCCGGTAACGCGCAGGCTGCCGTCGTTCGTCCGCGCCTCGACGCGTCCGGCGACTTCCTCGAGCTGGATGGTGCCGTCGCCGCTCTCGGCGAGCAGCTCGCCCGACGTCTCGAGCGTGCGAATGCTCCCGTCCGACGTGCGCAGCTCGAGCCGGCCCGTGACCCGCTCGACCATGATCGGGCCGTCGCCGCTCCGGACGACGAGGTTGGTCTTGCGCGGGACGCTGACGATGAACCTGGCGCTCGGCGAGGTGAAGCGCCCGATGGCAAACGTGTGCTTGCCCGGATGCCGCGCTTCGATCTGGATGCGGTTCCCGGCCCGATCGGCCAGGACCTGGATCTTCGACACGGCCTCCTGGTCCTGGCCGCGCTTTTCGATCTCGACGAGCACTTCGGACCGATCCCACGACCGGACTTCGACGCCGCCGTCGAACGTATACAGGTGCAAATCAACCACGACTTCAGCGGGAAACCGCTTCTCTTCCCGCGCGATATACCCCTGCTGATCGATGTTGACCGCGCAGGCCGTGGACATGGCCACCGTTACGGAGAGGCAGAGGGCTGGGACTCGGCCGGTCATGACAGTGAAGACGGGTACGTGGGTAACGGAGTTCCCCCTTTCGAAGACCTCGGGTTTCGTTGTCGAAAGGTTGCTAACAGTCGGAATCTAGCTTACGAAACCCGAGGTCGGCGGCCAGATCCTGACCCCGCCCACCCACGTCTGCACGACCTGAAGCCGCGAATCGAGCACCGTCACGTCGGCGATGGCCCCAGGAGCGATGACCCCATGGCCGACGAGGCCGAGTTCCCTCGCCGGTGTCGTTGCGCACATTTCCGCGGCCTGGACGAGGTCGAACCCGCATTTCGTGATCAGACCGGCAAACGCACGATCCATCGTCAACACGCTCCCCGCCATCGTGCCGTCGTCGAGCCGCGCGATGTCCGAGACGGTGATCGGCCGGCCGCCGATCTTCGCTTTCGAGCCAGGCGGGAGACCCGATCCGGCCGTGCCGTCGGTGATCGCGAGCGTGCGTGACGGTCCTTTCGCCGCCACCGCGAGCCGCATCACCGCCGGGTGAACGTGCAGACCGTCGCAGATGATTTCGACCGCGAGGTCTTCGCTGGCAAGCGCCGCGCCGACGAGACCGGGGTCGCGATGGGTCATCGGGCGCATGCGGTTGAAGAGGTGCGTGGCTTGTCGTGCGCCGGCGGCGATCGCTTCCTGCGCCTGTTCGAACGTCGCGCCCGAGTGCCCGAGCGAGACACGAAGCCCGCCCGCGACCAGGGCGCGGGTGAGCTCCAGACCTCCCGGAATCTCGGGCGCGAGCGTCACGATCGCCAAATCGGCGCGGCGCCGATCGATCACGTCGAGAATGTCGCGCGCCGTGAAGTCCTGGGGGGCGTCGCCGGCGCTCGCCGAACCCGAGGAGGCCGCATTCGGCGATGTGCCGGAGGGAACGCGGAGGCACTCGACCGGCTGCGCCCCGCGGAACTCCGGGTTGATGAAGTTGCTCTCGATGTGCGCGGGCAACACCCGGGACTGCGGTGCGCTCGTTTGACGAAGGCGGCCGACCTCTTCGAGAAAGCGATCGAGCTCGGCGGGAGGACACGCGACGGACGTCGGGCAGAACGCGGCGACGCCAAAACGCGGCAGCTGTTCCGCGATCGTCCGCACGGCCGCGCCGCCAGCGTCGAGGGTGTCGGTCCCCGCCACGCCATGCACGTGCACGTCGATGAAGCCGGGCACGACGAAGTGCCCCTCGAGGTTGACGCGGACTTCGTCCGGGCCCGTTTCTCGAGGTCCGCTGACGAAGTCGACAATCCGGTTCCCTTCGATGACGAGCGTCTGCCCGGACACCACGCGGTCGGGCAGGACCAGACTGGCGCCCGCAAGGAAGCAGCGCCGCGATTGGGGAGGCGTCATGAGGGACGGATGGCAGTCAGGCGCTGAACACGCCGGGCGTGAGCTCGACCTTTCGTCCGAGCAGCGGCACCGGAACGGGCGGCGCGGGCCGCAGCAGCGATCGGTCAGCGTGGTGAAGCAGTCGCATCAAGGCTGTCTCGTCCGGCGCCGAGCAGACGATGACCCCGGGGCTCGTGGCCATGGGGAACCGCCGGTCGTCGCAGAAATCTCGATCGAGCGTGATCAACGTCCGCCCGAACTCCAGCGCCAGCCGATAGTGCGCATCGTCGGACGCGCGACGCAGCCGATCGTCCTCGAGGACGAAGAGGACGTCCCAGCCGAGCTCGTGCCGCATGAATGACACGACGCCCACGGGCAGATTCGCGTCGGCGTACACGCGCGGCGCGTCCGCGAGGTCGCTTGCGATCGGACGAAGCTGCTCGGCGAGAGTGCCCATCTAAGCTGAAATCTGCAATCTGAAATCTGGAAACGGTTCTGCAATCTGAAATCTGGAATCTAGGTTTTTCGCTTCCTCGCGCGTTTTGCCGCGGCCGCTTTGCCCTGCCGCCGCAACTCGGTCACCAGCGCCTCGCGCTGCTGGTAGAGCCCCTTCCGCTTCCGCTTGCCGAACTTGCTCCCGACCGCGTACTCGCAAAACAGCGGAAACCCGATCGTCGAATCGCAGTAGGCGACGACGGTGTCGGGCAACACGTTCGGGTTGACCTTGCCCCAGGAAACGGCTTCGGACGGCGTGGCGCCGGAGAGCCCGCCCCACACCACCTGGTCGGTCGTAATTTGAATGAAGTAGTCGTTGCCGCCCTTGGGAATGCCGTACACCTCCCACAAGGTCGGCTGCCCCTGCAGGTAGAAGTTCTTCGGCGACCCGCCGCCGAGGATGATGCAGCCGTTCTTCTTCCCGCCCAGAATGATCGCGCAGACCTCGTTCACGTCGAGGTTGGGATCGATCATCAGCCGGCTGCCGTTCATCAGCTCGTGCCACGCGATGTTCATCCCGATGGAGCTGTCGCCGGGCGACGACGTGTAGACCGGCACGCCGAGCTTGGCCGCCCGCGCGACCACCGAGTAGTCCTCGCATCCGGGCCGCGTCGCGATCAAGTCCTGTCCCAGGCGGTAGTGGAACTCAGCAGTCGAGACGGGTCCGTCCATCCCCGACCGCGCGAGGAAATCGCGAATGTACGCGTCGGTCTCGAGCAGCACCGTGGCCGGAAACAGCACGTCGTAGATGCGAATCACGCCCGCGGCGTACAGATCGCGATCGTCGAGGAACGGCGACCCGCGCGTCAGGGTGAAATTCAGCGCGTAGTGCAGATCGTGGTAGAGGTTGGCGCCGGTGCTGATCAGGAAGTCGACCAGGCCCCGCTCCATCATCTCGTTGACGCAGCCGCCGAGGCCGGCCGGTGTCATCGCCCCGGCAATCGTGAGGCCGATCGTCGTGTCGTTCTTCGGATCCAGCATCTTGTCGGCGAAGATGCGGCACGCCTCCGACAGGCGGCCCGAATTGAACGCCTGAAACCCGTTCTCGATCAGATGGCGAATGGCCGGATGCCCGGTTGGCCGGTAATACGTGATCGGGCGGCCCGTGAGGTACTGGCGGGGGCCGCGAGCCGGCGACCCGGGAGCGCGATGCGGCACGTCGAATCCTGAACCTGAGTTAGCTTACCATTCCGCCTTATGCAGACAGGATCGCTGCCGGTCGAAACGACGACGTCGAGCCCGTGGGTCATCGTGCTCCTGGTGCTCGTCGCGTTTGTGGTTCTCGTCGGCCTCTACCTCTGGAGCCGCAACCGTCGCATGCCCGGCGAGCACGTCTTCCGCGCGAGCCGCCTGAGCCAAGGCAATCGGCTGTTCCCGGCGCAGGTCCAGATCTCACCCACGAGCGTCACGCTGTTGCGACCGCAGTGGATTGGCAAGCGCGAGGAGTCGATCCACATGGCGCACGTCGCCTCGATCAAGATCGACACGCACGTGATTTTCTCGGATGTCTTCATCGAGACGACCGGGGGCCACAATCCGATCGTGTGCCATGGCCACAGGAAGGGCGACGCGGTGCAGATGAAGAAACTGATCGAACGGTTCCAGACGGACTACTACAAGGGCGCGCCGAAAGCATAACTTCGAACTTCCAGTGTCTTCAGTTCGAAGTTCGAAGTTCGAGAGCTTTTCAGGTCTTCAGACGCCCATGGCATGGAACCCGCCGTCCACCATCAGCACCTCGGCGGTGACGGCGCGGCCGGCCGACCCGAGGAGGAAGATCGCGGCGTCGGCGACGTCGCTGCCGTCGACGGTGCGGCGCAGGGGCGCGCGATCGCGGTAGGTCTGCAGAATGCGGGAAAACCCCGAGATGCCCGACGCGGCGAGCGTCTTGACCGGGCCGGCGGAAATCGCGTTGACGCGAATGTTGCGCGGACCGAGCTCGGACGCGAGGTAGCGCACGGTCGCTTCGAGGGCCGCTTTGGCGACGCCCATCACGTTGTAGTTCGTGAAGACGCGCTCGCTACCCAGATACGTGAGCGTGAGGATGCTGCCGCCGCTCTTCTTGTCCATCAACGGCGCGGCCCGGCGCGAGAGCGCGATGAGCGAGTAGGCGCTCACGTCGAGCGCCTTACGAAACCCTTCGCGAGAGGTCTCCGAGAACGGCCGCGAGAGATCGTCGCGTTCGGCGTACGCGACGCCATGCACCACGAAGTCGAGGCCCCCGTATTGACGATCGATCGCCGCAAACACGGCGTCGACCTGATCATCGCTTGTCACGTCGCACGGCACCACGAGCGGATCGGCGAGCGAAGCCGCCAGGTCACGCACGTTCTCCTCGAGCCGCTCGCCCTGGTACGTGAGCGCGAGGCTCGCACCCTCGAGCGCGGCCGCCTGCGCAATTGCCCAGGCGAGCGATCGCTTGTTGGCCACACCCACGACCAGACCGACCTTGCCGGAGAGGGCCGGGGGTTTCATGGCGGGAGCGGCTGCCGTCAGCGCGGGCGTTTGTTCTTGGGAGCGTGGCGGCGGCCGGATCGGCCGCCGGACTCATGGCGATTCGGACCGGGTCCGTTGCCGTGATTCTGACCCTGACCGTGGCCGTGCGCGGATCGTCCGGGCCGGAAGCCGTTGTGGCGCACGTTGCCGTTGTCCTGCCCCTGCCAGCCGCCTTGACGGAACGCGTGGCCGCCGCGCGTGCGGCGCTGGTGCATCGTGAACTCGGGAATCGGACGCGGGGTGGGAGGATCGTTTTCGGTGCGCGGCAGCGTCGCGCGAATCAGCGGCCGGTGCGCGGCCCAGACATCTTCGGTTCGCGTGTCTGGCTGCGCCGGCTCGGACTCGCCAGTCGATCCGTTATCTGACTGTCCGTTGCCTGACTGCGGCCGGTCGTCTTCGGGTGGCTTGCTCACGCCCGGATCATCGGATCTACTGGCCGCGGCCGCCAGAGCCGGGAGCCCGGCTTCGGCCTCACTTTTTTGTGCGACCAATTGCGCCGGTGCGACCTCGGCAAGGACCTGGTCGTACAACGTCGCCGGCGCGTCGGGTTTCTTCCGCTTCGGCATTCTGGCCGCTTTGAAAAGATGTTCGGCGTCGCAAGTGGTGCAGCGGGTCTGCCGAATGGCTTCGCCGACCAGTGCGACAATGGCGTGATTGGTGATGCGTCGCTCTCGGGGACAGTAGTCGTCCACGATGTCGCCGAGACGCAGCGGGCGCTGCTCCATTCAGTACTCCCGACGGGACTTCATTTCCGATTCGCTTCCTGCGCCACCCGGCCTATCTCGGCCGACTTACATTTTCGGGCGCGTTCGTTCCGGGGTCAGATGCGCTTCTGACGCGGATGGAATTGCTGACGTGCAGGTCACTGGAGGATAGCAACAAGGGCGGCCGGAGGGCAAGGGGGGCCCTGTCCATCCAGGCGAGCGCCGCGTCCACCGTCGCGTCCCGGCCCGCGGCCAGACCGGCGATCGACAGCGGCACCATTTCGTCGGGAATCACGCCCTCACCCTCGAGCCGGCGGCCTGTCGACGTCACGAAATCGCCCAGCACGTACATGAGCACATCGCCGGTCGGCAGGCGTCTCGTCATCGCCGGCAGCGCCTGGCCGAGCGTCTGCCGCCCGAAGACGCGCACGCGTCCCAGGCTCTGCAGCGCGCCGGCGAAACATTCGGTCGCGCTGGCCGAGAGCTCGTCCACGAGGATCGCGACCGGTCCGGCAAACGGCCTCACGCGCCGGCCATCCGGCATCGAAAGGCGCGGATTCACGTTGAACACGAGTTCGGTCTCGCGCGTCTGCGTCTTGCCCAAAAGCTTCGGCTCGCCGATCAGCTGCCCCGCGATGCCGACCATCATCCCGGCCAGTCCACCTGGGTTGCCGCGCAGATCGATGATGAGGCCGTCGGCCTTCCTGAACGTATCGACCGCCTGCGCGAACCGTGCATCGACAGCGGGCATCCACAAATTGAACGCGATGAGTCCGACGCGCCGCTTCTTCGGCGTCGAGAGCTCCGACGATTCGACACGTACCTGGAGCGGCGGCAGGTTACCGAACGCGACCGTCTGGCCGGGCGCGTCCGATCGGGTGACGCTCACGTCGCGCTCGCGCCCGTCGCGTCCCCGGACCCGCACGACCGCGGTCGATCCGGACGCGCCGTGCAGCACGCGAAACGCGCGCCGCCAGACCTCGTACAGGCGCGCGCGGCTGTTGGCCGCCTCGACCGGACCGGCCTTCATCCACTCGGACGACTGGTGGCCGTCGATCGCGATCACGGCCTCGCCCGGACGGAGTCCCGCGCGCTCGGCCGGCGACTTCGGCGTCACATGAGTGATGACGATGTCTGGGAGCGCGACGCGAAGCTCCACGGCCACGGCGGCCGGTCCCGGCAGCGTGTCTTCCACCGACGCCGAGCTCATCAGCAGGAAATGCGACTGCTTCAGCCGGCCGAGCATCTCCCGGATGACCTTCCGGACATCCTCGGGCGACGTCGCGGCTTCGGCCTGGGGACGGAGCTCGGCGCGCACGGCCTTCCAGTCGAGGCCGCCGAACGACGGGTCGTAGTACGTGTCGTTGATGGTCTGCCAGACTTCGTCGAAGCTGGCCAGGGCTGGGGTCAGGTCTTGTATTGCCTTGCGGGCTGGGGTCAGGTCTTGAATTGACGTACGCGAGGGTGCCTCTTCAGACGCGTACGTCAATTCAAGACCTGACCCCAGCCAGGACAATACAAGACCTGACCCCAGCCCCCAGACGAGCAGGACGAGGCCGGCAATCACTTGATCAGCGCTTTGATCGCCGGCGGCAGGTCGAACGCGGTGGCCGGGACCGTGTCGTACTCGTACGTGTTGACGTTGACGACCTGCTCGACGCCCATCAGCCGCTGCGTCAGGCTGGCCGGCATCATCAGCGCGCCGAACTTCCGATAATCGCGCAGAACGCTCACGACCGGCATCATGCCCATCGGCGTGGCCCGGGTGGTCTCGCTGCCGATCTGAAGGCCGGTCTCGGCGTCGAAATACTCGAACCGCTCGTTGCCGGACTTCAGCACGATCTTCACTTTGTAGGCCGGCCGGCCTTCGAAGGTCTGCTTGCCCACCGTCGTGGCCTCGCCGACGAAATCCGGTCCGTACAGCGCGCCGTCGAAGAACGCGTCGTCAGCCGCTTCCGAGAGCTCCTTGCCGGTCAGCAGCGCGGGACCGGACATCGGATCGACGCGCCAGCCGACTTTGCCGTCGTAGCCCGATTCGATTTCGCCGATGCCGGAGACGGTGACCTTGACGCGCTGCTTGTTCGGCCGCGCGGCCATCATCTCGAACTCGCCGGAGATCTGCTGCGCGGGCATTTCGAAGCGCCCCGACGCGCGGATCGACTTGACGGCTTTGTAGGGCGCTTCGCCGCCAATCGCTTTGACGTGCTTCGCGAGGATGTCGCGTCCCGACGGCAGCGGGGGATCCTGCGTCGCCGGCAGCGTCGCCGTCTGTGCGAAAACGAGCACCGCGACCGCTGCGGAAACAAGTCGAACCAAACCGAGGTCGAAACGTCTGAACATCTGGCAACTCCTAATCCCGGAAACCACTTGACTTGACGTGGTCGCCTGCGGCGACGCTTGTGAAACGCGCTCGACTACCACGTCTCATCACGCGGTTTCCGTGTAGTCACGATAATAGTGCGAGTCACTGCCCCGGCGCGCAAGCGTGCGTGTTTCGGGGACCGGCACCACCCCCACGCGCAAGCGTGCGCGTGGGGGACCCCGGCGGAGGATGCATGCGCGCGAGACACTTCGGCTACCGGTGGTTGGCGGGATTCAGTTTTGTGATGATCGCGGCGCTCGATCCCGGCGTGCGGGCCGACCTCGCCGGCGGTAACTGGCCGCAGTGGCGAGGGCCGCAACGCGACGGCGTGTCGACCGAGACGGGCCTGCTGACGAGTTGGCCACAGGGCGGGCCAAAGCGGCTGTTCATGGCGAGCGGACTCGGCCGGGGCTTCTCGAGTGTCGCGGTGACGGGCGGGCGGATCTACACCATGGGCGATCGGCGGGATGGCCAGTACGTCCTCGCGCTCGACGAGGAAACCGGCAAACAGATCTGGGCGACGCGCATTGGCGGCGTCCACGAAGACCCGGATGGGTTTGGCGGGGCGCGCGGGACGCCGACGATCGACGGGGAACTTCTGTACGCCATCGGGACCGATGGCAGTCTCGTGTGTCTCGAGTCGGCGACCGGGCGCGAGCGCTGGCGGAAGAACCTCGAGCGCGACTTCGACGGCCGCATGATGAGCCAATGGCGGTGGGCCGAATCACCGCTCGTCGACGGCGACCGCGTGGTCGTCACCCCTGGCGGCCCACGCGCGGGCATCGTGGCGTTGGAAAAAGCGACCGGCAAGGAGATCTGGCGAGCCGCCATTCCGAGAATTGGCCCGGCTGGCGCGGACGGCGCCGCCTACTCGTCGATCGTGATTTCGAACGGCGGCGGCGTGAAGCAGTACGTCCAGGTGATGGGCCGGGGCATCGTCGGCGTACGCGCCTCGGATGGCTGGTACATGTGGGGCAATAACGCGATCGCCAACGACATCGCGAACATCTCGACCCCGGTCGTCAGGGACAACTACGTTTTTGCGTCAACGGGGTACGGCACCGGCTCGGTCATGCTCGAGATCTCGCCGGCGCCGAACGGCCGCGCAACCGCGAAGCAGAAGTACTTTCTCGACGCCGGCGTCTTCCAGAGCCATCACGGCGGGTTCGTCATCGTCGGCGATCACATCTATGGCGGTCACGGCCACAACGCCGGACTTCCCGCGTGCATCGAGCTTGCCACGGGCAAGTCCATCTGGCCGCGCGCCCGAAACTCGGGCACGGGGTCGGCAGCGGTGGTTGCCGCCGACGGCCATCTCTATTTTCGTTATCAGAACGGCGTGGTCCTGCTGGTCGAGGCGACGCCGACGGGATACAAGGAGAAGGGATCCTTACAAATTCCGAATCCGTACACGGTGAGCTGGCCGCACCCCGTTGTCACCGGTGGGCGTTTGTATGTCCGCGAGCAGGATGCCCTCCACGTCTACGACGTGAGGAGGTAAGCTAGGACCGTGCTGAAGGGCACGAGGCAGGCCGTCGTCCAACGCATTCAGCCGATCTCCATCCACGGCCAGATGTCGCTCGACGTGTTTTGGTTCGATCCCGAGGATCCCGAACAGGAGCTGCGTCACGCGCGCGTCGGCGCTGAATCGGCGCCGCGCAGTCTCGAGGTCGGGGACAAAGTCACCATGCATTTCGTCATGGGCATGGTGTCGGAGATCACGAAAGCCTAAGTGCACGTTGCGGAATTGGCTGTAGGGCGGGGCTTCAGCCCCGCCAGGCGCCGGCCCTGAAGCGCCGGCCTACATTGCGCAACGCGTTACTGCTTCCTGAACACCGCATCGGGGCCGAAGGCCGGATCGGTGGCCGGCCGCGCGGCGAGCCAGGCCTGAAGATCGGATCGGGCGCCAGCCAGAAGAATCTGATCGCGCTCGCCTTTCGTCGCACGCAGCGTGGCCGGCAGCGTGTGGTCAGCGAGTCCCTTTGCAAACCAGTCGAACGAGAGCGGCGCGATCGTCACCTCACGCGCATCGGTGCCGAAGCTCACTCGCACCAGCCCGTGCGCGGGGATGACGAAGGATCCGAAGTCCTTCCCACGCACGGCCACGAGATCGAGATACACCGCGGCGCCTTGTTTGAAGAGATATCCCGTGAGCGCGCCGGTCTCGGTCGGATGGACGTACTGGATGCGATATGACCGCCAATCGCTTTTCTCGACCGTGACCGTCACGTTGTCGTCCGCGTCGCGCCACGCGCCCAGCAGGCGCTCGTCGAAGCTGATCGACGGTTCCTCGTAGAACCGATCGAGGCCGAGGACGAGGCATCCCTGCGTCGCAATGCCGAACGCAAGAAAGAGAAACGCCCGGAGCCAACAGGTCACTTGATCTCCCTGCCCTTAGTTTCGGGGATCGCGACCCAAAATACAGCCGCGAGGGCGTACGCGGCCGCCGCGACCGAAAGGGCTGCCGGGAACCCGCGGGATTCGGTCAGGCCGCCGACGACGTAGGGAGCGGCGGCGCTCGCGACGCGGCCGATGTTGTAGGTGAATCCCTGAGCGGTCGCGCGGACCTCGGTCGGAAAGAGCTCGGCGGTCACAGCGCCGAAGCCGCTGAAGAATCCGGTCGCGAAGAACGCCGTGACGGGTCCGAGCGCGAAAAGAGCCGTCGGATTCCCCGTCGAAGCATAGAGCAGCACGAAGACCGCCGCCAGCACCAGGTACGTCACATACGTCCGCTTGCGGCCCACGTGGTCGGCCACGAACCCGAACGTCACATAGCCGAACCACATCCCGACCTGCATGGCGATGATGAAGAAGTTCATCGCGGCGCCGGAGAGGCCGATGCCGCCGGCGCTTGGCGCGAGCCGCAGGTACGACGGCACCCACGTGTTGAATCCCCACCACGCGAACATGGTGCAGGCGTTCATCAGCGTCACCGCGACGGTGACGCGCAGCATCGGTCCGGCAATCGCCTCCCGGAGCGAGACACGCGCCGGGCGGGCTCTGGCCTGCTTCCAGAGCGCCGGCTCCTCGACGCGGCGCCTGACCCAGAACGCGTACAGGGCCGGGACCACGCCGACGAAGAACACGGCGCGCCACCCGAACCCGAGAACGTCCTGCACGAGCAGGTTGACGACCGCTGCCAGCGCATAGCCGATCGCCCACGAGCTCTGCATCAGGCCAAGCGCTTTGCCGCGATGGCGGTCGCTCCAGGTCTCCGATACGAGCGCGGCGCCGCTGGCCCACTCGCCACCCATCCCGAGACCGAGGAAGATTCTGAAGACCGCGAGTTGCGCCGCGGTCTGCGCCAGACCGCACGCCGCCGTGAACACCGAATACAGCAGCACGCTCAGCATCAGCGCGCGCACGCGGCCCTGGCGATCGGCCAGGATGCCGAACATCACGCCGCCCGCGGCCGACGCCAGCAGCGTGAGCGACTGGAGACCGCCCGCGGTCTTCGCGTCAATCGCGAGGTCCGACCTGAGCGACGTGAGGACGAGCGCGTAGAGCATCACGTCGAACGCGTCGAGCATCCAGCCGAGCGACGCGGCAATCAGCGCGCGGCGGGCGGTGGGGGTGGCTTCGCGCCAGAAGAGCATGGGTAATTGGGTAATTTGTAATGGGTAATTGAAGGGCGATACAGCATAGAGCATTGATAATTTGGCAATCGGCAATTGGTAATTGATTGGTTCCCATTACCCATTACCCATTACCCATGGCCCATTACCCATGTCCATACCCGCCGCCGCCCGGCGTTTCGATGCGCAGCCGATCGCCCGGAAGAAGCTGAAGTTGGACCTTGCCCGGCAGCACCTGTTCCTGGCCGTCGCGAATCAGGGTGTTGCGGCCGGACGCGCCGGGCGCGCCGCCCCTGGCCCCGTACGGCGCGCCGCGCCGCCGCTCGGAAATCACCGTGACGGACGTGGAGGTCAGCATTTCGTACTCGCGCACGATCCCATCGCCGCCCGCCGACGTCCCCGCTCCGCCACTGCCGCGCCGCAGCCGATACTGGCGAATCCGCACGGGCAGATAGTGCTCGATGGCCTCGACCGGCGTGTTTCGCGTATTGCTCATGTGCGTGTGGACGCCTGACAGCCCCGCCAGCCCGCGACGTCCACCCATGCCGCCACCAATCGTCTCGTAGTACGCGAACGGCCGGCCGGTGCGCGGATGCGTCCCGCCGAGCGTGACGTTGTTCATCGTGCCCTGGCTGGCCGCGGGCACCCGATCCGGCAGGGCCAACCCCAGCGCGCCAAGCACGACGTCCGTGATCCGCTGCGACGTCTCGACGTTGCCGCCGGCGACCGCGGCGGGCCGGCGCGCGTTGACGATGGTGCCCTCGGGCGCGACGACGGTCAGCGGCCGCGCCACACCCGCGTTGTACAGGACGTCGTCCTGGACGAGACAGCGAAACGCGTAGAGGCAGGCCGACAGGGTCATCGCAAAATTCGCGTTCACGCTGCCTTCGACCTGCGGATCGGACCCGGTGAAGTCGATCGTCGCCCGATCGCCGCAGATCTCGACCAGGGCGCGAATCCGGATCGGTCTGTCGCCGAACCCGTCGTCGTCGAGCGCGTCCCCGAACTCGTAGCGGCCGTCGGGGATTTCCCGGATCGTCGCGCGCACGACGCGCTCCGTGTAGTCCTGCAGCGCGGCCGCGTAGCCGAGCGATGCGCGGCGGCCGTACCGACTGACGGTCTGTCGCAGCCGCGCGTCCGCGACGCGATTAGCCGCAATCTGCGCCGTGAGATCGCCCTCACGCTCGTCAGGCGTTCGCACGTTGGCCAGGAGCAGCGCGAGGATGTCGTCCACGATCCGGCCGCGTCGGGCGAGTCGCACGGGCGGCAGGATCAGCCCTTCCTGATAGAGCTCGCGGGCGACCGGCATCGATCCCGGGCTCATGCCCCCGACGTCGGAGTGGTGCGCGCGATTCGCCACGTAGAACGCCGGCTTGCGCTCGCGCGCGAGAAACACCGGCGAGACGAGCGTGATGTCGGGCAGATGCGTGCCGCCGCGAAATGGATCGTTCAGCATCACGACGTCGCCCGGCTCCATCTCGAACGCATCGATGGCCGCGCGGACGGACAAGGGCATCGCGCCAAGATGCACGGGCATGTGGTCGCCCTGGGCGATCGTCTCGCCGTTCGCGTCGTACACCGCGCAGGAGTAGTCGAGCCGTTCCTTGATGTTCGGCGAGAACGCCGTCCGGCACAGCGTCACGCCCATCTCCTCGGCGATCGAGAGATAGAGGTTCTTGAAGACTTCGAACTCGACGGGGTGGATCTTCATGGTTAGTCATCAGATGTAGGCCGGGCCTTCAGGCCCGGCGACAAGGCGGCCCAGGGCCGCCCTACATCTATCGCCCTTTCACGATCACATTTCCAAACCCATCCACTCTGAACGTGAATCCCGGCGGCACGACGACGGTCGCTTCAGCGCCCGTGATGATGGCAGGACCGCGGGCTGCTGCACCTGGCGCGAGTGCCGGCCACCGATAGTGCGCGGTCTTCACCGTGCGGCCGCCGAATCGCGCGGGGCGCGTGGCTTCCGGCTTCGGGACCGAGCGCCGGCGCGGCCGGACGAAGGGCAATCGCGGCTTGGTGGTCACGCCGGCAGCGCGGACGCGCACGGCCACCACCTCCGTCGCGCGCGCGGGATTCGAATATCCGTACAAGCGTCCATGAAGGCGATCGAACCGCCGGCGGTAGTCGCGCGCGAACGGCACGGTGATCTCGTACGACTGCCCGACATAGCGAACATCGACGAGCCGCTCGATGACCTGTCGATCGCGTCGAAAGCCTTCCTTCGAAAGCTCGGTGGTGGCGGTACGGACCAGGGGCGCCGCGCGACGGTCGAGCGCCGCCAGATCGAGCTCGTCGCTCGGACGGAGGACGCTCGCCGAGTAATCGCGCGTGACGTCGGCAACGAGCATTCCCAGCGCGGACAGCACGCCAGCATGCCTCGGAACGATGACCGCGGAAATCTCGAGGCGCTCGGCAATCTCGCACGCGTGCATCCCGCCCGCGCCGCCAAAAGCGAGCAGCGCAAACCGGCGCGGATCGTGGCCGCGCTCGACCGAGACGACGCGAATCGCGCGCTCCATGTTGGCGTTGGCGACCCGCACCACGCCCTCGGCCAGCTCGGGCACGGCCAGTTTCAGCCGCGCGGCCATCCCGGCGGCCACCGTCTTCGTTCTGCCGGGATCGAGCGCCATCCTGCCGCCGAGGAAAAAATCCGGATCCAGCCGGCCCAGGAGCAGATTGGCGTCTGTCACGGTCAGCTCGGTCCCGGTGCCGTAGCAGACGGGACCGGGAATGGACCCGGCACTGCGAGGGCCCACCCGAAGGGCACCGCCGCTGTCGACATACGCGATCGACCCGCCGCCGGCGCCGACCGTGTGAATGTCGATGACCGGCAGCCGCACCGGAAAGTCCCCGATCTTCGACTCCGTCGTCATCGCGACCGCATCGTCGATGAGGCTTACGTCCGTGGACGTGCCGCCCATGTCGAAGGAGATCACCTGCCGGAAACCCGCATCACGCGCGACGGCGCGAGCACCGACCACCCCGGCCGCCGGACCGGACAGCACCGTCCGGACCGCGCTGGCCCTCGCGGCCCCAGCCGAGATCGACCCGCCGTTCGACTGCATGATCGCGAGCCGCGATCCGCGGAAGTGGCGCTCGAGCGCCGCGAGGTACCGATCGATGAGCGGCGTCACGTACGCGTTCACGACCGTCGTGCTCCAGCGCTCGAACTCGCGGTACTCCGGCAGGACCTCGTGGGACGCGGAGACCTGCCAGCCGGCTTTCCGCAGCCGTTCGGCGAGGCCGCGCTCGTGCGCTGGATTGACGTACGAATGGAGAAGGCACAGCGCGATGACGTCGGCTCGCTGCTCCTTCGCGAGATCTGCGAGCCGGTCGACCTCGGCGTCGTCAGGCGCGTGAAGCACTCGCCCGTCGGCATCGATCCGCTCGCCCACGCCAAACGTCAGCTGCGCATCGACGATCGGCCTCGGCAGCGGCACGAAGAGGTTGTAGAGCTCTGGACGCGTTTGCCGCCCAATCCGCAGCACATCCTCGAACCCGCTCGTCGCGAACAACGCCACCCGGGCGCCTTTTCGCTCGAGGACGGCATTCGTCGCGACCGTCGATCCGTGCACGACTGTGTGTTCCTGCGCCGCAGTCTTTCCCTGCGCGGGTGTGAGATCGCTCACGCCGGCGAGAATCGCGCGCGACGGATCGTCGGGGGTCGTACGAAGCTTGTGGACGACGAGGCCGTCAGGTCCGAACCGCACAAAGTCGGTGAACGTGCCGCCCGTGTCGATTCCAAAGCGAAACGTCATGGGGTCAGGTCTTGGATTGTCAGATTCCCTGGCGACTTGCAGTCTTGTATTGCAAAACTGGTCTCAGCCGCAAATTCTTGCAATCCAAGACCTGACCCCTTAACGTCCGGCCCGACGTAGACTTGCGGCCGAATGCCCGCGCCCGCAGACGTCAGCGTCGTCATTCCGAGCTGGAACGGGCGTCACCTGCTGGAGCGCTTTCTTCCGTCCGTCATCACGTCGGCGTCGGCGCACCAACAGGCGACCGGCGGCACCGTCGAGATCGTCGTCGTCGACGACGGCAGCACGGATGATTCAGTTGACTGGCTGACTCGGCGGACACGAACGGCCAAAGTGCCGTTGCGTATCATCGTCAACCACGCGAATCTTGGATTCGGCGCGGCATGCAGTCGCGGTGTGTTGGAAGCTCGCTCTTCGCTCGTGCTCCTGCTCAACAACGACGTCGCGCTCGATGCGGACGCCATCGCGCGTCTGGCCGCGCATCTCAGGCACTCGGAAACGTCGAGCCCGTTGTTCGCCGTGCACTGCCGCGTCGTCGACTTCGACACGAACGCGCTGGCAGGCGCTGGACAACTCGGCAGCTTCCGCCGTGGCTTTATCCGAGTCCACGAGCGCTACTCCCCGCAGGGTGCCGCCGCGGGCCCGTGGCCGTCGATGTTCGCCAGCGGCGGATCGTCGATGGTCGACCGCAAACGATTCCTCGAGCTGGGCGGCTTCGATCCGTTGTTCGCGCCCTTCTATCTCGAGGACGTCGAGCTGAGCTACCGCGCGTGGAAGCGCGGTCTGCGGGTCGGCTACGCGCCTGATTCGGTCGCCCGCCACCAGTTCTCCTCGACGATTGGCAAGAGCGCCTCAGCAGGACGAATCCGGCGCATCAGTCAACGCAACCGGCTCTTCCTCAACTGGATCCATCTTCACGACCGGTCGTGGTTCATTCAGCACCTACTCTGGGTAGTAGTTCTGTTCGTCACCTCACCTCTCACGCTGCGATTCGACTTCGCACTGGGAGCGATCGATGCACTCGGGCAGCTGCCCGAAGTCCGGAGACGCCGGCGGGAGGAACGTCAGCGAGCGCTCCGTACCGATCGCGATGTGATGGATGTCTTTGAGCGATAAGAAAAAGGCCCGCATACGCGGGCCTTTACGGGCAACCTGGCTCCCCAGCTCTTTACGGCACTTGCCGCAAATTCAGGCTACCCGGGCCAGATGGACACGCAAGCCCCATGCCGCCGCAAACGCGCTGGAATTTGCGGAAATGTGCAATCTTGTTGAACCAAACCACGTGTAGAACTTCCCATTTGGTGACTGGGCTTACAACTTTGAATTTTCGTATCAGTTGCATGACTCCAGCGACCCGGTGGGCACCGCGATCCGGTGGGCCTCAGACCATCGCGCCTTCGGGGTACTGGAGCGCCAGCCGGAGCTCCTTGGCCAGCTGGTCGACCGTCGTCCCCGACCGTTTCCAGGCGCCTTCGGTCTCGAAACGGAGGTCTCCGATCCGGCGGCCCCACGGGGCGATGACCCGGCCGATGGCCCGGAAGTCGGCGCGGTCGGCGTGCTGCTGGTCGAGCTGGCGCACGATGTCGGGAGCGACCCTGATGAAGGCGCGAAGGGCCGGCGCGGTCTTGATGCTGTACTTCCGGCCGTTCCACGCGGCGCCAAACACCACGGCCACCTGCCTGAAGTAATTGATGAAGAACTTCTTGCCGTCCTCGCGGAAGTCCTCGGCCTTCTTGCCCGTGCCGAACGCATCGGAGGAAAACAGCTTCTTCAGCTCCTGAGCGAGCGGCGCCTGGGCCACGCGGCCGCGCCCGACGCCGAGCAGCTTGATTTCGCCGTGGAGCGGCGACTCATCCTTCTCGCTGAGCACGCGGACGACGTCGTGCGCGGCGGCGAGGTTGTCGTCGCGATAGAGCTGGCGCCCCGACAGCGACACGAGGTGCGACGCGTTCAGCCGCGTGTGCTTCGCGTTGATCGTGACGAACATCTGCACGACGTGATCTTCGGGTAGCCGATCGAAGATAACCGCCGGGACCGTAAACGTCTCGTCGCCAAGCTCATTTATCGCCGCGTGCAGCGCGAGCAGCCGGTGCTGGCCGTCGATCGCGCGAAGGATGCCTTCGCGCTCGGGGACCTTGAGAATCCCAAGCGACGGATCGCTCGGAGACGGCTCGAACTTGAGCGGCTCGTCGCACGAGATGATCACAGCGCCGGCAATCGACGGCAGATCGCGCGCCTGGCGGCACTGCTCGTAGTACGAGACGAGCTCGTCGATCTTCTTTCGGATGATCTGGCGCTGGTAGGCTTTGTCGCTCGACGCGATGCGGCGCTCGAGCAGATCCCATCGGACTTTCGACTGACGCGCGGCGCCGCGGACGCCCGGCTGCGGGCCCGTCTCGCCGTAGCTCAGGACCTCGAATCGCACCAGCTTGTCGATGTCTTTCGCCGTGAGGGAAGCCTGATAGAATTGCACGCCAAACTGCTGCATTCGAAGCGCGGCGACGCTGATCATAGGTTGGCGGGACCTTTCGCGCCTCGAGGGAACGCCCCGGGCAAAAAAGAGAAGTGTCGATCGCGATTCTATGTGCCAGCCGTGCACAATCTCAAGCCTCCCCACTCCCCTCAGGCGCCGCATCCCGCTTCAGGTCCCCGTCGTCGTCCGCGGTAAGTAACAGGCCGTCAAGGAGTTGATGTGATGAACGCGCTCGGCACCATCTTTCGGCGTCTTCGAACCGCCCTGCTCCCCCTGGCTGTACTCGTCATCGCGTCCACTGGCCTCCCGGCCCAGCAGTGGGTCACCGAGACGCGCGATCCGAAGCAGACGCAGGACGAAGATTTCGCGAAGGCCTACAAGGAGTGGACGGGTGACCCGATGTTCGGCAGCCCGCTCGTCGACCACCTGCCGAAGGTCTCCGGCATCCCCACGCCGAAGGACGTGCTCGGGTACCACATCGGCGCCCCGCGCACCCTCACGTACTACGAGAACATCCTGAAGTACTACCGCGCGCTTGCCGCGGCGACACCACGAGTGAAGATTGAAACGATTGGCAAGTCGGACGAAAACCGCGAGCTCGTCGTCGTGTGGGTATCGTCCGACGCGAACATCACGAACCTGCAGCAGAACCGCGCCAACCTCGCGCGGCTCGCCGATCCGCGCGGCGTGCCCGAGGCAGCCATCAAACAACTGATTGCGACGACGAAGCCGCACTACCACTTCATCGGCGGTCTCCACAGCGGCGAGTTCGGACCGCCCGAGATGCTGATGGAGCTGGTCTATCGGCTGGCGACCGAGACGTCGCCGTTCATCTCGACGATTCGCGACAACGTGATCGTGTCAGTCACACCGGTCGCCGACACCGACGGGCGGGATCGAAACGTCGATCTCTTCTATTGCAACCAGGACGCGAACGCCGCACCGGGCGGTGCCGCTGGACCTGGAGCCGGTGCCGGCGCGGCGCCGCCGGCTGGCGCTGGTCGCGGCGGCGGAGTGGGCGGCGGCGGCGCGTGCAGCCTGCCGTATTGGGGTAAGTACGTCTATCACGACAACAACCGCGACATTAACCTCTCGCAGATACAGATGCGCGCGCTGGCGGATTGGTACTTCACCGCGCACCCGCCCATCATGCA
The DNA here is from genome assembly GCA_035633215.1 of Vicinamibacterales bacterium. Classification (GTDB taxonomy): domain Bacteria; phylum Acidobacteriota; class Vicinamibacteria; order Vicinamibacterales; family SCN-69-37; genus DASQFI01. The sequence goes on from DASQFI010000062.1 coordinate 52,083, forward strand.
CGACCTGCACGAGGCGCAACCGTTGCTCTACACCTACAGCGGCGGACCGCCGCAGAACCCGAATCTCGATCCGATCCTCTTCGCCGAGCTGCCGTTCTTCTCGAACTGGGAGCTCGCGCAGATGACGAAGTGGGGCATGCCGGGGGTGTACACGCACGCATTCATGGACGGCTGGTCGCCGGGTTACCTCGGCTCGGTCGCGTACAACCACAACGGCATGATGCGGATGTACGAGACGCAGTCGGGCCGTGACGGCGGACCGGCCGCGGCGGCCGCGGGTACCGCACCAGGCGCGGGCGCCGCGCCAGCCGCTGGAGGCCGCGCAGGTGCTGGAGGCGGTGGCGGTGGGCGTGGAAACCGGGGCGGCGGGGGCGGCGCCGGAGGTGGTGGTGCGGCGGCCGGTGGTGGTGCCGCAGGCGGCGGCGCCGCGGCGGGCACGGCCGGACGAGGCGGCGAGACCGCCGGGGCTGCTCAGCCGGGTGCCGGTGGTGCAGGCGCTCAGGCGGGTGGTCCGGCTGGAGCCGCCGGCCCGCTATTCCCAGGCAGTGTCGGCCGTGGCGGCGGCGGACCCGGTGGCGCTCCGGGCGGCGGCCGCGGCGGTATCCCCACCGGTCGAGGCGGCGGCCAGGACCGCGAGTGGTACCGCGGTATTCCGATCCCGCCGGGCGCGCAGAACAACTTCACGCGCCGCAACAACACGAACTACATGCAGACCGGCGTGCTGTCCGGGCTCCAGCTGACGGCGATGTTCCCGAACCTGGTCATCGAGAACTTCTACACGAAGACCCGCAACTCGATCGAGCAGGGCAAAACGACCGCGCCGTTCGGCTACGTCATTCCCGTTCAGCGCGACATGACCCGGCCGACCGAGCTCGTGCGCATCCTTCGCGTGCAGGGCATCGAAGTCGGCCAGACGACGGCCGCCGTGAAGATCGGCGAGACGTCGTTCCCGGCAGGTTCGTTCGTGATCAAAGGCGGCCAGCCGTACTGGCGGCTTGCCAAGAACCTCCTCGAACGCCAGGACTATCCTGACCCCGCGCTTCGGACCTACGACGACAGCGGCTGGTCAATGGGACACGCCTTCAACGTCGACGTGAAAGAGATTCGCGACAAGGCGATCCTCGACGTCGCCGCGCCGCTCATCAAGCTGCCGGAGCTCAAAGGCAAGATCACGGGCACCGGCACAGCCGGCCTGGCGATCGCGCACTTCGGGTCGAACAACATGATCACGTTCCGCTACAAGGTGCGAAACGTGCCCATGAAAGTCGCCGAGAAGAGCTTCACGGTCGAGGGGGTCGAATTCCCCGCCGGCTCGTACATCGTCACTGGGTCGACCGATCTGACGGCTGTGCGCACCGCCGTCGAGCAGCTTGGCCTGACGGCCGCGGCGTTTGCGACGGCGCCGACGGTCGCGACGCATGACGGCGACGTGCCGCGCGTGGCCATCTACTCGCAGTGGAACGGCACGCAGGAGCTGGGGTGGTACCGCCACGCGTTCGATCAGTTCGGCATCCCGTTCGAGCTGATCTACAAGGAGCGGGTCACGAAGGGCAATCTCAAGGGCGACTTCGACGTGATCGTCATGGCGGCGCAGAACATCAACCGCACGGTCGCGCTCGCGACGCCGGCCGCGCGCCCCAGCGCCTACGTGAAGACCGACAAGTTCAAGTTCCTGGGGATGTACGGCGAGACGACCGATACGACCGGCGGCTTCGGACAGGAAGGCGTCGACGCCTTTGCGAAATTCCTCGAGGCCGGCGGCACGATCGTGGCGGCCGACAGCGCCGTCAGGTTCCCCATCGAATTCGGGTTTGCCCGTTCGATCGACACCGAAGGCGTGACGGGCGTGAATGCGCAGAAGCCGCTCGTGCAGGCGGAGATCGTGCGAACCGACCATCCCGCCTTCTACGGCTACGCGGATCGGATCATCCCGATCAAGTACGCGTCACAGCAGTCGTTCTTCCGGGTCGGTCCTGCGGATCAGGCCAACATCCTGGCGCGATTCGTCGGCGGGGACGCCGCGGTGCTGAGTGGGCTGATGGTGGGCGGCGACGCAATCCGCGGCCGCGCGTTCGCCGTGGACGTGCCGAACGCGCACAACGGCAAGGGACGCGTGATCATGTTCTCGAACAACCCGGTCTACCGCTGGCAGAACCACGGCGAGTTCAACATGATCTTCAATTCGATTCTGAACTGGAACGACGTGCCCGCGCCGGCAAAATGACAGATGTAGGCCGGCCCTTCAGGGCCGGCGGGTCGCCGGGGCTGAAGCCCCGGCCTACGTCTAATTGGTGCCGATCAGCAGAATGGGCGGCGTGGGTGTCTGAGACCCACCCGCCGGCTCATTCGTCACCGCCACCGCGTTGATGGCGGTGACGCCCGGCGGCAACGGAACCGTGAGCGAGCCTGATCCGTTTGTCGGTCCGAACGTCCCGACGCCTATTGGCGTCTTCCCCGCGATCACCCAGAGTTGATACACGCGCCCGGGCGTCAATGCTGGCAGCTGCTCGGCGTTGAACACCAGACCACGCGACGGGCTCCAGTACGCCCGGCCCGTCGCTCCTTCCGCGCCTGGCTGCCCCTTCATCACGACCTGCTGCACATCGGGCGCGCTGATGACGCGTACGGTCTGGATCAGATTCGCCGAATCACGCCGGAGGGAAATCAGGTCCTCGCGCAGGCGATCGGCCTGCGCGGAGCTCACGGTCACCATCTGCTCGAGCGAGCTGATCCTGGAACGCAGCGACCACGCATACATACCGCTCACCATCGCGGCGACGACGGCGGCGGCCGCGACGAGCCACGGCATCGGCGACGGGCGAGCTGAGGCGCGGGACGGCGGGAATGGCAGCGTCTGTGCCGGCGGCACGGGCGCGGCCCGGCGCAGAAATGCGGCATCCGGCTGCCCCGTCGCGTTCGCGAGCGTCCGCGCCTTCAGCGCGACCGGCGGCGTCATCGGCTCGGCGGTCATGCCGATGCCGGCGACGACACGCCTGAGCTCGGCCAGCTCGGCCTGGCAGCGGGCACACGACGACAGATGCGCCTCGAATGCCCGCGCGTCGGGCGGATCGAGCGCGTCGATGGCGTACGACGCGAGAGCGTCTTCGAAGGCTTCGTGGGCCATCATTTCAGCGCTCCCCTCAGCGTCATCATCGCCGAGCGGAGGCGCGTCTTGATCGTGCCGAGCGGCACGCCTGTGCGCGCGGCAATTTCCGAATGCGTCAGGCCTTCGTAATACGCCAGATCGACTAGCGCCCGCTGCTCGTCGGGCAACCCTTCGAGCGCGGCGCGCACGTTGCGCGCGTCCTCGGACGACATGGCGACCTGCTCCGGACTCCGGTCGGGCGTTGAGAGCGGCGCGACCGTGGCCGGTTCGACGCCGCGCTCGAGATCCGGCCGCGCCCGCCGCGCGCGAAGCCGATCGATCGCGCGCGTCCGCGTGAGCAGCACGATCCACCCCGCCACGCTCGCGCGCGCGGCGTCGTAACGGGTGGCCTCCCGCCACACCTGCGCGAACACGTCCTGCACGACCTCTTCGGCCAGGTCCGGCTGCGCCAGGATCCGACGCGCCAGACCGTAGGCCGTCGAGGCGTAGCGATCGTAGAGGCGTTCCAAAGCGTCCGCCGATCCGCCGGCGACCTCCGCCAGAATCTGGCGGTCGGCCTCGGCAGCGTCCTTTCGCAAAGTGTCCGGCACGGTCTGGGCCGTCAAGACAGTACTACGGCCAATGGCCCGGAAGAGATTGGTAATTGGTAATGGCTAATTGGTAATGGGTTCTTTCCATTACCTATTACCGATTGCCAATTGCCAATGGTCTTTTTCCCCACCACACCGCCAACCCCAGCATCAACCACGTCAGCAGGCCGAACGCGACCAGCGACCACTGAAGAGGAAGAGCACGATGCAACGGCGCGCTGACAGCACCGTACGCCAGCGCGACGTGCACCCAGTAGACGAAGAGCGAATGTCGACCGAAGACGACGAGGGGACTCCAGTGATCGCTCGTGGGACGTTGGAGCCACAGCCAGGCGGCGGCGAGGGCGACCGTCATGACGCCCACCCGGATCAGGAAAAACGAAATCGACGTGCTCCAGAATTCAGATGCGGCAAAGGGCGACGGCAAAGACCGGCCGAGCGTTCCGGCGCCCGTGATTGCGAGACCCGCAATTGCCAGGCGTAAATGAAACGTTCGATCGCCCTCGGCGCTCCGGTCCCGCGCCAGATACACCCCGACGTACGCGCCGATGAAGACGAATGCAATCCAGGGAAAAAGCGTGAACACGCCGAAGGTGCCGACCGGACGAATGTACGCCTCGAGTCTCGGAGGGAGCGCCGCCGGCCACTCCCAGACTCTCGACCACGGCGAGATGAGCACGATGATGGCGGCGGGGACCAGCAGGTAGAGGGCGAGCTTTCTGGGCGTCGTCGCGCGACCCCAGCCGGCGGCGGCGACGACCAGCCCGAGGCCGAGAATGTTGAGGATGTCCGGTTTGAAGATCGACGACCAGCTCGCCGAAAGGTCGAACAGAAACGACTGAAAACGAAAGAGATGCGCCAGGCCGAAGACCTGCCAGCCGCGCCACTCGAGCGCGGCGGCCGCCGACTGGCGATCGATGCCGGACTTCCGCATCTTCGCGGCTCCAGCGAGCGGAACCGCGACTCCCGCAAGAAACAGAAACAGCGGCGCGGCCCAGCCGCCAACGAGCGAGGCCAGTCTGAACGCGCCGCTCTCGCGCGCCTCTGACGCCGTCCAGGCGTCGACGGCGTGCCACTCCATCATGATGAGCACGGCCAGGCCGCGGAGCCAGTCGATGTACGTTCGGCGGCGCATCCGTCACGGCACCCGGCGTCAGCCCGTGACCGTGAACGTCGTCTTCAACTCGACATCCTGGCGAATCGTGTTCCAGACCGAGCAGTAGGTCGTTCGGGAAAGCTCGATCGCCCGTTCCACCATGTGACCTTCCACGCGGCCGCGAACCTCGAAGTGCAGATGCATCGACAGGTACCTGCGCGGATGCTCCTCGGCGCGCACGCCATCGAAGGTAATTCTCAGATCTTGCAGGTCCTGACGGCCTTTTTTGAGGACATGCACCACGTCCATCGCCATACAGGCCATCACGGCGTATGCCAGCGCCTGGGGAGGCGACGTCAGCTCGGGCGTGGAGCTGTCGAGCTCGATGCGGGGGCTCCCCTCGCCATTGGTGAAGCGCAGATCGCCCTTCCAGTCGAGCGATAACGAGACCTTGGGCATGCGTACACGATTATCCGACGAGGGCCGTTCTCACGTCCCGCATGGAGTAAACCCGGCGAGGATCACGAGACATTCGGCCGAGTATCAACCGGTTGCCTGCCAGAGGAACGTGAGAACGGCTCGAGCATAAAGCCGGTTTCGTCTGCGGCCGACAATTTTGGCTGAGGTCGACATGGTCAATGAACGGCGGCAGCATCCACGCATCGCAGTACCGATGGACGGTCGCTGGTTGGGTGACTCGGGCGGGACGACCTGCCAGGTGGAGAACATCAGCCTCGGAGGTTGTTTCGTGCGGACGTCGGCGCCCTCCGTCGAAGGTATGGGAGTCCTGCGCCTGATCTTCGGGCGCCGGCCGCTCTCGATCGCGGGCCGGATCGTGCACGCCGAACGCGGCCGCGGCTTCGGCATGAAGTTTCAGGACGTCTCGGCCGACGTCCGCTCCGAACTGATGAGATACCTCGAAGAACTAAAGTCGGCACGGGTCGCGTAACAAAGTGCACCACGGGTTGTACAAAGGTCATTTACTGTCGGTCTTCTCCGATCGACAGGTCGGCGGAAGTCCGCCACTCTGCGGTACGCAAATTGCGCTGAGGTTCCATGAGTCCTCGCGTGTTGGTCGAGCGCAGAAAGCATCCTCGTGTGAGGGTGATGCTGGACGGACACTGGAGAGCTGAGTCAGCTCCAGGCTTCTACCAGCTTGCGGATCTCAGCCTCGGTGGGTGCTTCCTTCAGGCCCACAAAGCGCCGGCGGCCGGTCAACCCGGGACTCTCACCATTTACTTCAAGCACGACGGACCGATGGTGGTCGAGGGAGAGGTTGTCCCTGCTTCGCGTGACGGCGGCTTTGCCGTCCGGTTTCCGCATCTGAGCTCGTCGCACGAATTCCAGCTCAGTATTCAGCTCGAGACGCTGAAGGACGAAGAGCACTTCGATCGTTTCCCAGTCAGCGCCTACGTCTGGAAGACGCGCAAACCCCAGCTGGACCAGCCTGCGACCGGCGACCCGCCTGAGCCGGAAGAAGAGCACTCTCATGGCCCAAGAACGCCGAAAACACCCCCGCGTGACCGAACCGATTGACGGCCAGTGGCGAAGCGCTTCGGGCGGACACTTCTGCCAAGTCCTGAACGTCAGCATGGGCGGATGTTTCGCAAAATCGCCGACCGCGCCCGCCTCGACCGAGCTGACTACGATGACGCTCTATTTTGGCAAGCACGGCCCGCTGTCGATTAAGGGGAAGGTCGTGCGCGCCGAGCCAAAAGAGGGATTCGGGCTCGCCTTCGATCAGCTGCACCACGAGATGAAGCTGCAGCTCGGGCAGCACATTCAGTCGTTGAAGGTCGGGGACTACTGATTGTTGGCGGCGGCGACGTTCGGCGGGCCCAGCCGCAACTTCGGCCGGCGAGCGAAGAGGCTCGACAGGACCAGCCAGCCGACCGGCAGGACCACCAGCAGGTACGTCAGGTACTGACCGTACATCCCGTCGGGCCCGTAGGGCTCCGTGGCCCAGTGCAGAGCCTCTGAATTCGGGATGCCGATGTTGGCTTCCGTCAGTTCGTGGAAGCCGTAAATCACCAACTGCACGACGAAGACGAACAGGAACACGGCGGTGACCTGGAAGAACCGCGCCAGGTTGACGCGGTGCCCGTATTTCGACCAGAGCCAGGCGACGCCCGCTGCCGCCAGGGTCCCGCCGACTGCCCCCGCGAGCAGTTCCGCGTTCGACACCTGGAACAGCAGCGTGTTCATGAGCAGTGCCGTTTCCATGCCCTCGCGCGTGATCATGAGGATCGTGAACGCGAGAACACCGAGGAACGCGGCGCGGCCCGTGCGCAGCGCTGAGGACGCCAGACGGCCCTCGATGTTGGCCTTCATGCTGCGCCCGGTCCTCCACATGTGAATAATGAGCGTCGTCACGGACACCGCCGCCACGATCGCGAGCACGCCTTCCCAAAGCGGCTGATTGCTTGCCTGCTGAAGGAGGATCCCGGCGCCGACGCTCAGCGCGATCGAGATGGCGATGCCCCACTTCACGGCCGGGACGAGCTCGATTCGGCCGGTCTTCTTGAGGTACGCGAGGCTGATGGCGACGATGAGGAAAGCCTCGAGGCCTTCGCGGAGGGTGATGACGAACGACTGGAGCACCATGAAGATGAGACCGGGTAAGCGAGTGTTGGTTAAATGAGACGAGTCTCGTTTTGGACGGCTCAGCATATTTCAGGAATTCCGACCGGTCAAGTCTGAGATAGGCGCTGATTAAGACTACAATGCAGTCCCATGCCCGGCGCTCCGTATGTCGGCGAGCTCGAACAGCTGGTTCTCCTGGCGATTCTTCAGTGCGGTGAAGACGCCTATACGGTTCCCATCCGCCGGGTGCTGGCCGACCGCAGTCAGCGACGGCTGGCGCGGGGCGCCGTCTACACCTCGCTCGAGCGCCTCGAGGCCAAGGGCCTCCTCAGCTCCCGGCTCGGCGAGCCGCTGGCGATTCGCGGCGGCCGGGCACGCCGGTACTTCAGCCTGACCGCCGCGGGACTGGATGCGCTGCGCGACGCGCGTCAGGCGGTGATGAATCTCTCACGCGGCCTCGAAGGCCTCCTGGACAAACCGTGAGCCGCCCGCCAAGGCTGGCAGCGCGGGTCGTGCGATGGTGCGCGGCGCGTTTGAGCTGGGGCGAGACCGCCTTCGGCGATCTCGCCGAGGAGCACGCGGACCTCGCCGCGCGTCGCGGCGCACTCTTCTCGGATCTCTGGTACTGGGGGCAGACCCTGCTCCTCTCCGCCGCCGCCACTCGCCGGCTTGGCTCGGAGTCGCTCGAGGTGGCCCGCACGTTTTTCTTCCCTGGAGATCGCCCCATGACCGCACTGCTGAACGAAATCCGCGTGGCCGGCCGCGCGCTCCGCCGCTATCCGCTCGTCACCGCCGCCATCGTGCTCACGCTGGCGCTCGGGCTCGGCGTGAATGCCGCGGCGTTCTCGATGCTCGACGCGCTCGTCCTCCGGCCATTCAGCCTGCCGGAAGTTGATCGGCTGGCGGTCGTCTCCGAATGGAGCGAGGACAACTCGTCGCCGCACGATCCGGACGAGTCGGTCGCGCCGGCCAATTTCGTGGACTGGCGGAGCCAGACGCAGGTGTTCGAGCATCTCGCGGCATTCGCCTGGTGGCAGGTCAATTTTTCGGGAGGGGACGAGCCCGAGCGCGTGCTTGGCTTTCGCGTCTCTGCTGATTTCTTCCCGATGCTCAAACTGACGCCGTCGCTCGGCCGGTTCATCGGCGAGGCGGATACGACAGGCGGCCCGCATCGGGTCGTCGTGATCGGGTACGGACTCTGGCAGCGACGATTTGGCGCCCGCCAGGACATTGTCGGCCAGACGGTGAAAATCGACGGCCAGTACTACGACGTCATCGGCGTCGCGCCGGAGCGCTTCGACTTTCCGACCGGCGCGGCGGTGTGGGGGCCGCTCGACGCCGGTCCAGCGGCGCTCCAGGATCGCCGCAATCGTTTTCTCACCGTCCTCGGGCGGCTGGCCGCGGGCCGCACGCTCGACGACGCGCGGGCGGAAATGAAGGTCATCGGCGACCGCGTGCGGAAGGAACACCCCGTCGACAACGAGCGCTTCTCGCCGCACGTGCTGTCGTTCACGACCGGCATGATCGATCCCGGCATGGAGCAGATTCTCGGCATGATTCAGATCGGCGCGCTGCTGGTGCTCGTCATCGGCGGCGCGAACATCGCGAACCTGCTGCTTGCGCGCGGCTGGGATCGGCGGCGCGAGATCGCGCTGCGCCTGGCCATCGGCGCCGGCCGCGCCCGTCTGCTCCGCCAGTTGCTCGTCGAGAGCGCGGTCCTCGCGGCGCTGGCGGTGCCCGTCTCGCTCACGTTCGCATGGGGATCGCTGCGACTCTTGAAGAGCACGATGCCGGCGCGCATCCTGCCCTTCGTGCCGGGCTGGGCCGACATCGGCATCGACGGCCGTCTCATGCTGGTGATCTCAGTGACAGCACTGCTTGCGTCGGTGCTCTTCAGCATCGTCCCGGCGCTTCAGGCGTCGAAGCCGAACGTCGTGACGACGCTTCGCGAGGGCGGTCGCAATGTCGCCGGGGGCCGCTCGGGACGCGTCGTGCGGAGCGCGCTGGTCGTCGGACAGATGGCCGTGGCCGTGCCGCTTCTCGTCGCGACCGGATTCACCGGATCGGCCGCGCGCGAATTCGCGCTCGGGCCGCAGGGCTACGACCCCGAAGGCGTGATCACGATGCGAACGGTGCTCGTCGATGCGACGCACCACGAAGCCGCGGACCGCCGGCGGTTCGCCGAACAGCTCATCGACGGCGCGTCACGGCTGCCCGGGGTGGAGGCCGCGGCAACGACGACCTTCGTGCCGTCCGGGGACTCGAACTCGACTCGCGAGCTCGTCGTCGACGGCCGTCCGGATGAAGGCTCGGGCCGCCGGCCGACCGCCGCGTATCGCGCCGTCTCGTCGCGATATTTCGAGACGATGCGCATCCCCCTCTCGGAGGGCCGCGCGTTCGAGACGACCGACACCGGGGACACGCAGCCGGTGGCGGTCGTCAGCCAGGCGCTCGCCCACCGGCTCTGGCCGGGCGAGCACGCGGTCGGCCGCAGATTGAGGATTGGCGACGCGGACGACAAGCGCTGGATCACCGTCGTCGGCGTCGCGGGCAACATCATCGACGACTGGTTCTCGCGGCGAAACGGTCCGATGCTCTACATCCCCATGCCGCAGCGCCCGTCGTACATCGTCAATCTCGTCGTGCGCGCCGGTGGCGATCCCACGGCGCTCTCCGGCGAAGTTCGACAGTTGCTCAAATCGATCGATCCCTCGCAGCCGCCGGTCTACGTCATGACGATGAAGGGCATGCTGCACGAGCGGACGGTGGGCCTGCAGATGATCGGCGCGATGATGGGCGTGCTCGGCGCGCTCGCGGTCGTGCTCGCCGCCATCGGGCTCTACAGCCTGATGGCGTATCACGTCTCGCAGCGACGGCACGAGATCGGCGTGCGCATGGCCCTCGGCGCGTCGCGGGCCACGGTCATCCGGCAGACGATCCGCCGGGCCTGGTGGCTGGCCTGCGTCGGCGTCGTCATCGGCCTGGTCCCGGCATGGCTGCTGACCGGTGTGCTCCGCGGCGTGCTCTTCAACGTGGTCTCGGTCCGGCCGGAGCTCTTCGGGGCGATCGTCGTCGCGCTCATCGGCATTGCCGTCGTGGCCAGTCTCGTACCCGCCCGGCAGGCGTCGAGAGTGGACCCGGCGGTGGCATTGAGGAGCGAATAGAGTCGAAAAGCCCGAAAGGCTCAGAGACGAAAAGGCGGGAACGCCCGAAGCCCGACAGGTGGAGGGCCGAACCTTTAGGTTCGGCCGGCAAACGCGCTAATGTGATGGGCCATGCGGTTGTCTTTCCTCGCGCTGGCCGTCGTCATGCTTCCCCTCGTGGTGTTCTCCGGACAGACGCCGTCCGATCCGCTCGTCGAGCGTGCGCGGCGGCTCTTGCGCGACACGCCGGTGATCGACGGTCACAACGACTATCCCTGGGAAATCCGGCAGCGCGCGGAGGGCGACCTGGCGAAGCTGGACCTGCGTGTGTCGCAGCCGGTGATCATGACCGACCTGCCGCGGCTCAAGGCCGGCGGCGTCGGCGGCCAGTTCTGGTCGGTGTACGTCCCGTCGCCGCCGCCCGGCACCGACCCGGCGACGTCGGTGACCCAGACGCTCGAGCAGATCGACGTCGTCCACCGGATGGTCGCGCGATACCCCGATGCGCTCACGCTCGCGCTGACCGCCGACGACATCGAGCGCGCGATGAAGCAGGGCCGCATAGCGTCGCTCATCGGGATGGAGGGCGGACACTCGATCAACTCGTCGCTCCCGGTGTTGCGCATGATGTACCGTCTCGGCGCGCGGTACATGACGCTCACGCACGGTCTGAACGTGCCGTGGGCCGATTCGGCGACCGACAGTCCGAAGCTCGACGGCCTGTCGCCGTTCGGCGAGCAGGTGATTCAGGAGATGAACCGGCTCGGGATGCTCATCGATCTCAGCCACGTCTCGCCGGCGACGATGAGCGACGCGATCAAGATCTCGACGGCGCCTGTGATTTTCTCGCACTCGTCGGCCCGCGCTCTGACCGACGTCCCGCGCAACGTGCCGGACGACATCCTGCGCGAGCTGCCGCGCAACGGCGGCGTCGTCATGGTCACGTTCGTGCCGGGCTTCGTCTCGCAGGAAGTCGCCGACTGGAACAAGCGCGAGACGAGCGAGCGCACGCGATTGACCGGTACGCTCGGCGGCAACGCGGACGCGATCACCAAGGCGCTCGAGGACTGGCGGCGGACGAACCCGGCGCCGCGGGCGTCGGTCATCCAGGTGGCCGATCACGTCGATCACGTCAGGAAGGTCGCCGGCATCGATCACGTCGGCCTTGGGAGCGATTTCGACGGCATCACGAGCGTGCCCGTCGGCCTCGAGGACGTCTCGACCTTCCCGTTGCTCCTGGCGGAGCTGCTGAGACGCGGCTACAGCGACGCGGACGTTAGAAAGATCGCGTCGCGGAACATTCTTCGCGTGATGCGCGCGGCGGAAGCCACGGCCGCGCGGGTAGGGGGACGGGGGTCGCCTGGGGAAAACTCCCGGGAGAGCCCTGCGACCGCCTCCCGGGAGTTTTCCCCAGGCGACCCCCGTCCCCTCATCGTCGCGCTCGGCGATTCGACGACGGCTGGCACGCCGCTCTACAAGTCACCGATTGAGGCGCCGCCGGCCGGCAGCGGCAACGACCAAAGTCAATTCGCGTACTGGTTGATGCAGTGGCAGCCGGGCTGGTCGGTCTTGAATCGCGGCGTGAACGGCGAGCGGTCGGATCAGATCGCGGCGCGCTTCGATCGCGACGTGCTGGCGCATCGTCCCGCCGCGGTCATCATCATCGCCGGCGTGAACGACGTCTACCAGGGACGGCCGGTCGACCACGTCCTCACTCACCTGCGCGACATGTACGACCGTGCCGCCGCCGCCAGCATCCCGGTGATTGCCGGCTCGATCGTGCCGTACAACACCGCGACCGCCGAGCAGAACCGCAAGATGCACGAGATCAACGCGTGGATCGCAAACCAGCCCTCTCGTGATCGCAACATCATCGCGGTTGATACGCGTAAGTCCGTCGCGGCCGCCGGCGACGCCGACCGTCTGGCGGGGACACCCGACGGTCTGCACCCTGACATCACGGGATACAAGTCGATGGCGGACGCCCTGCTGCCTGCCGTGACCAAGGCACTGACGCACAAATAGGCCCGTCAGCGGTGTCATCTGTCGCAGAAGTACGGAGCTGACGCTGGAAGTACGGCGCTACCGCTGAAGTACCGGCAGCTGCCGCTGAAGGATGGTGTAACGGTGGAGTACAAGAGCTTTCATGAGAGATCGCGTTGGCGAGATTTCCGACAGCATGCTCTTGGCAAGCAGTACTCGCGGTTCTTGACTGCCGTGCTTCAGGGTTCCTGACGCCAGTTACTTCCGCGTTCTTGACGACCGTACTTCAGCTCTCTTGTCCACCGTACTTCCCCGGCTTCGCGGGCCTCAGTTCTTCGGAGCGACATAGTTCTTTCTCGCCCTCGGCTTCAGGTCTTTTCCTGGGAGTTTGACCTCAACCCGATGCCGCTTGCCATCACGCGCGGGCGGCGCGAAGCCCATCAGATATTGGCTATGCAGCTCTTCGACAACGCGCGCGAAGGCGGCGCCGAGGTCGTCGCGCGGGCGGATTTCGAAGTAGCCGCCGCCGGTTTCGAGGGCCGTGGTCCCGAGCGCGGGATCGGGCAGATCGTCGACGAGCATGCTGCGGAGATCGCCGCCGATCGGCATCGAGCCGGGCGCGCCGCGGCTGCGTAGACCGATGCCGTAGATCATCACTTCCTCGCGCTGCGCGCGATCGACGATCTCGAGTTGGCTGATGAACCGCTCGCCGAATTTCCTGAACCCGGGCGCATCCTTGCCGTCGCTCAGGACCAGCACGACGCGCCGGCCGTCGGTGCCGCTGAAGGTGTTCATCGCATCGTCCATCCCGCGCCACAGCGGCGTCGGCGCGTTCGGCTCGATCTCGGACGGCAACGCCGCCCGCAGCGCCGCGACATCGGCGGTGAACGTCGGGCTGATCACGATCTCCTTGCCGAACGTGCCCACGCGCGCCAGATCGCCCGGCAGCAGTCTGGAGAAGAGCTGCTCGCAGCCGGCCCGGAGCAGCGGCAGATTGCCCTGCATGCTGCCGCTGACGTCGAGCAGGACGACGATCCGGACAGGCTGCGGAGTGTTGTCGAAGACCGTCAGGGGTTGCGCGCGCCCGTTGTCGAGCACCTGAAAGTCGTCGCGGGTGAGTCCCGGAACGAGCCGGTTGTCTTTATCGGTGACCGTAACGAAGACCGGCACGCTGTCGCCGATCCCACGAAAGACGGGCGCCTGCTGACCGCCGCTCTGTGCGGACAGCACACCGGCGGCAAGTGCCGCATACATCACGAGGCGAGTCATGAGCGCTTCCCCAAGCCGACAGCACGGCAGGCACCGCACGTCTTTGATACCACAGATCCGAAAATCGATTGATACGCGGTCGACCGTTGCGTCAGCGCAGCCGCAAGCCGACGGTCAGCATCACCCCGCCGTTCGACAGCGCGAGCTCCTTGCGCGACGTCGACGGAACCAGCCGCGGCCCGCTGCGTGTGACCTCGATCTGCGGCGGCGTCGTACGCGTTCGTGTGGAGACGTCCGACGTGTAACGCAGCTCGACGAACGCGCTCCGAATGCCGATCTCGCCGCCCAGCACGAGTTTCACGTCCGGTGTGACACCGGTCCTGGACAGCGGATCGCCGGCCCTGCGCCGCCACTCGACAGGTCCCGGAGGTCCGCGAGTCGGCAATGCAAGCGGCTTCAGGGTGGTGACCAGAGACACGAGGATAGCCTTCAGTTCCTGACGACTTGACTCGGCGTCTGGCTGATCGCGTCCACGGCCATTTCGATGAGCTTCCTGAACTCGGCGGTCGGATTGTTGCCGCCGGGACTTTGCGTGAACACCATCGCGATGATCTCGCGCTTCGGGTCGATCCACGCCATCGTGCCGTCAGATCCGGTATGCGAGAACGTGCCGTCGGCGCGGACCATCCATCCGTATCCGTACGCGCTGCTCTCGTTGATCTTCACCCGCCCCTGCGTCGCGCTCTTGATCGTTTCGGGCTTCAGCAGCCGGCGCCCGCCGTAGACGCCGCCGAGCCGGTACATCTCGAGGAACCGGGCGTAGTCGGAAGCGGTCGAGATGAGCCCGCCCGAGGCGCGAATGATCGGAAAGTCTGGCGGATCGCCGGGCGTGAACCCCTGCGTGAACGTCACGCGGCCCCCGGTCTCGCGCCGGCCCCGATAGACCGTCGCCATACGCTCCAGCTTCGTCGCATCCTCGTGATTGAGCGAATCGGTCATGCCCAGCGGATCGTAGATGCGAGTCTTCAGGAACTGCTCGAGCGGCATGCCGGACGCGACCTCGATGATCGCCCCGAGCGTGTTGTAGCCGGCGTTGTTGTACGAGTAGGTCCCGGGCGGCGCGGCCGGCCCCTCGGCGCCGAACTTCGCGACGGCCGCCTGGAGAGACGGCGGCTCACTAGCCGCGAACGGCAGCAGGATCGGCTGAATCCGGAGTCCGGACGAGTGCGTGAGCAGCTGTTCGATCGTCACGCCTCTCGACTTGTCCGTGTCAAAGCCCGGGACGTACTTCGCCGCGGGATCCGACAGCGCGATCCTGCCGTCCTCGACGAGCATCATCACCGCGGCAGCCACGACCGGCTTGGTGTTCGACGCCATCCGGAACAGCGTGTCCTTGGTCATCGCCAGCCGGTAGCCGTGATGTTTCCAGCCGATCGCCTCGAACAGCACGACCTGGCCCCGGCGGGCGACGTACAGCACGGCGCCGCGGATGTCGTCGCGATCGACCGCGCTCTTGTAGAGCTTGACGGCGCTTGCGAGCGCCGGGGCCTGAACGCCGACCGACGCCGGCAAAGCGGCCGGCAGCGGTTTCGGCGGCGCCTGGACCAGAGCCAGCGAGAGCACCGAGAGGGCAACGACGGCAGGACGGAGCAGAATCATCGGAATGGGTAGTTGTTAGTTGATCGCCGGTCACTTCGCAACTGGGAATCCGTTCCCGCCGTCGGCCAGAGCCGTTCTCACTCTCCTGTAGCGGCCCGCCGGGCAGAATTCGGCCCATCTGTCCGCGATTCGAGCGGTTTGGCACTACACGGAAGTGAGAACGGCCCCAGAAATCGGTCAATGGCCAGAGCGACGTCGGCGGCATGCGACGCGGCAGACTCGCCCGGCTGGAGCGTGAATGAAGCCGGCAGCTTGCCGAACCCGAAATCGACCAGGCACAGGCCGGCGCCGGCGCGCCGCGCGGTCTCGGCGTCAATCGCCGAATCGCCGACGAAGAGCGTGGACGCCGGGGTCGCGCCGCTCTCGCGGATCAGGAACTCCAGGCTCGCGGGATCGGGCTTGCGCTCGAAGCCGGAATCGCCGCCGATGACCCAGGCGAAATGGCGCGCCAAATCGAGTGCGTCCAGGATCCGTCGCGTCGGAACCTCGGGTTTGTTGCTGAGCAGCGCCAGCCGCGTGCGACGGCCGGCCGCGCCGAGCACGTCGACCATCCCGTCGTACGGCCGCGTGGTCGCGAGCAGCCGCCGGTCATAGATCTCGCGAAACCGATCCAGCGCCTCCGGCTCGAACGGGTCGAGCCCCGACCGGGCGAGTGCGCGCTCGACCAGCTTCTTCGCGCCATCGCCGATCATCAACGCGATGTCGTCGATCGCATGCGGCGCCGCGCCATAGGTCGCCAGCATCTCGTTGGTGCTGTCGGCCAGATCGCGCCGCGAGTCGATGATCGTGCCGTCAAAGTCGAAGACGATGAGTCGCATGTGCAAAAGTGCCGCCCTCCTGTACCGAGTAGCGCCGGCGGCTGGGTTGACGGACCGCGGGCAATCCTTCGCTCCTTTCGGCTCGGTTTCAAACGAACGCTCAGTGCGTCAGCCTGAGTCGGCCGCGGTCCGTCAACATAGCCGCCGGCAAGACGCTTCCGAGCGCTCGCCTGATGTCTATTGTCTTCGCCGCCGGCTCTTCGTCTTTCCGCCTTGGCCTCGCCGAGGTCTGATAGATTACGGCCACGCTGACCACTTCCGGGGTCGTCGCGAAGGACACCCGGACGAGGAACTAAGTCGCGGCGCAGACGGCAAAAGGCGGGAAAACGGGAGAAATGACCCACCTCACTTCTGTCATGTGCTCTCCGTCAGGCGCCCTCCACCGGGTCTCTTTCTTGCAAATGGAGCCTGTCGGGACGGCGTATTCAAAGCAGGGATTCGGGCTTACGAACTGTTCGGCATGAAACGAATCACGTCAGTCACTTTCCTGGTCGTTCTGGCGGGAGCGGCGGGGCTCATCGCGCAGCAGGCGCCCGCGTTCCGCGCCGGCGTCCAGACGGTGCCCATTTACGCGACCGTCGTCGACGCTGCCGGACGGCTGGTGCCGAGCCTGGAGCGCGAGCACTTCGAGGTGCTCGACAACGGCGTCCTCCAGCCGCTGACGTTTTTCCAGAGCGACGTCCAACCGATCAAGGTCGTGGTCATGCTGGACACCAGCGGCAGCATGACGCTCCATCTCAAGCTCCTGATGCAGGCGGCCGAGCAGTTCGTGCTGCGGCTGTTGCCCGCCGATCGCGCGCGCATCGGCAGCTTCTCGGACAAGATCATTCTGAGCCCCACGTTCACGGGCGATCGCGACGAGCTGATCCGCATCATTCACAACGACATCCAGTACGGGAACCCGACCCACCTGTGGGACGCGATCGACCACAGTATGACGGCGCTTTCCCGCGAGGAGGGACGCCGCGTCGTGCTGATCTTCACCGACGGCGCGGACATGTTCAGCAAGAAGACGTCGCACGACGAAGTCCTGGCACGGGCCCTCAAGGAAGAGTTCATGATCTACGCGATCGGCCTGCAGACCCAGATCCTGGGCCAGCCACCGTCGCGCCCGGACCGCGGGCTCCGGAAGCTCGCCGAAGAGACCGGCGGGGGCTACTTCGAGCTCAAGACCACGACCGACCTCGGGCCGACGTTCACGCGGGTCGCCGACGAGCTGCACCGCCAGTACGTGCTTGGCTTTTCACCGACCACGCTCGATGGGAAGCCGCATCGGATCGACGTGCGCGTCAAGGTCGACGGCATGACGGCGCGCGCGCGCAAATCGTACGTGGCTTCGAAGCCCGGAACTGGATTGGACAAGTGATTTGAGGTCCTGAGACCGTGACCCGACTCGCTCCCCTCGCCGTGGCCCTCATCGGATTGGCGGTGACGACTGCCGCCCAGCAGCCGACTCCGCAACAACCGGTCTTTCGCACCGGCACGGACACGGTCTCGATCTACACGACCGTGTTCGACCGGTACGGCGAGATCATCACGGATCTCGGCAAACCCGATTTCAAGATCTTCGACGAGGGCAAACGTCAGGATCTGACGCACTTCGTGAACGGCCAGCAGCCGATTACCGCCGTCGTACTGATTGACACGAGCGCGAGCATGACGCCGCTGCTGCACCTGGCGCGCGCGGCCGCCGAGCAGTTCATCATCAGGATGCAGCCCGGCGACCGGGCGCGGGTCGGAAGCTTCAACGATCGCACGCACTTGAGCGCTGAGTTCACTGGGGATCGCGACAGGCTGCTGCGCACGATCCGCGAGGATCTTCGCATCGGGCACACGACCGCGCTCTGGGATGCGCTCGACCAGACGATGACCGAGCTCGCGCCGCTGGGGGGACGCCGCGTGATTCTGCTGCTCACCGACGGCTTCGACACGCAGAGCCAGAAGCGGTCCGAGGAATTGCTCGCGCGCGCGTACGCGGAGGAACTGATGGTGTACGCCGTCCAGTTCCGGCCCCGGCTGCGCCAGCCGGACATCGAGATGCCGCTGTCCCAGGGCCTGCGCGCGATGCTCTCCAACGACATCCGGCGTGAGCGGCATCCGACGGAGTCGCTGCGGCGGCTGGCCGTGGAAACCGGCGGCGGGCACTTCCTGCTGACGGAGCGCGACGACGTCAACAGCACGTTCACGCGCGTCGCCAATGAGCTGCACCAGCAGTACGTGCTCGGGTTCTCGCTGCAGAAGTTCGACGGCAAGCCGCATGCGCTGGACGTGCTCGTGTCTCGTCCGGACATGGTGGTACGGGCGCGCAAGAGTTACCTCGCGCCGCTGCGGCCCGGCACGTAGGAACAGCATGAAACGCCTCTACCTCGTGGCGGCGCTCGGGCTGGCGATGCTGGCGGCCGTGGACGCGCAGGACCAGCCGTCGTTCAGGGCGGGCACGTCGCTCGTGCCGATCTACGTGACGGTCACCGACGAAGCCGGGCGCCTCGTCCCCGATCTGACCGCCGACGACTTCGAAGTCCGGGACAACGGGCGCCGCAAGCCGCTCGTCTTCTTCACCAGCGACAGCCAGCCAGTCTCGGTCGTCGTGATGCTCGATCGCAGCGGCACCATGGCGGACAACTTCGATCTCATCCGCGATGCCGCACGCGAGTTCATCGGCCAGATGCAGCCGGCCGATCGCGCGCGCATCGGCAGCTTCAGCGACGAGATCCGGATCGACCCGGACGGCTTCAGCGGCGATCGCACCGAATTGTCGGAGATTCTGCACGACCGGCTGCAGGAGGCCGGGCCGTCACCGGTGTGGACCGCGATCGATCGCAGCATCACGGCGCTCCAGCCCCGCGAGGGCCGCCGCGTGGTGCTGGTCTTTTCAGATGGGTACGACGATCCGGGCCGCAATCAGGTCAGGACGACGCTCGACGACGTCCGTCGGCGCGCGCGCATCAACGAGATCATGGTGTACGCGATCGGCTTTGCCGTCACGACGTCACGGTTGTCGGGGTGGTCGATGCCGCAGGGCTCGGTCGGCGGCGGGCGCTACCCCGTGCCCCAGCGCCCCGCCTCGATTTCCAGGCGCGTGCAGAAACCGCATCCCGGGTTGAAGACGCTCGCCGAGGAGAGCGGCGGCGGCTACTTCGAGCTGCACGAGACCGAAGATCTCAACGCGACGTTCGTGCGCGTCGCCGAGGAGCTGCACCGCCAGTATCTCCTCGCGATCGCGACCGATCGGCTCGACGGCACCACTCACGAGCTGGAAGTGAAGGTGAAGCGGCGAGGCGCCGAAGCGCGCGCCCGCAAGACCTACATCGCCGAGGCGAGGAAGTAACCTGCTGCCTTAACGGATTCTGTTCAGAAAAACGCGACCACCACGGCCATGAGCAACAGAATGCCGGTCGCGGCCTCAGCCGTGCTGGAGAAATTCCAATCGAATCGTCCTGTCCGCCACATGATCTTGCTCCACTGCCTCAATCCTCGCTCCGAACGCATCCAGAAGGCTTAGACGAGTACCTGATTTCGGAAGTTGTGTGTCTGGTTACGGACGGAGCGCCGACAAGCCATGCTTGGGCCTTGGGCCTGAAGCCTGGGGCCCTGGGGCCAACCGCGGTCCGGGCCGGGGCCCTATATGATCAAAGCCTTGTCAGCCTGAGCACTTGAATGACGTTTTCACGCATTGAGAGTGTGTCTCGCGGTTGTGTCGTCGTGGCCATCCTCGCGGCGGGTGTGCCGCTGTCCGGTTGTGGCGCCATCAAGGGCATGGCCATCAACAGCGTCGCCGACACCCTCGCCAAGGGCACGGGCGACACGTTCACGCGGGACAACGACGTCGAGCTCGTTCGCGACGCGTCGGCGTTCGCGCTGAAGCTGTACGAGTCGCTGCTCGAATCGGTGCCGAAGAACAAAGACCTCCTGGTGGCGACGTGTGGCAGCTTCACGCAGTACGCCTACGCGTTCATCCAGACCGACGCGATCGTCCTCGGCGAAGCGCACCATGACGAGGTCGTGAAGCTGAACGAGCGCGCGCTGAACATGTACGTGCGCGCCAGAGACTATTGCCTGCGCGCGATGGACCTCCGGTTCCCGGGCATTCGAGCCGGGCTCGCGAAGGATCCGGCCGCGGCGCTGCGTCGCGCGGCCAAATCGGACGTCGAGCTGCTCTACTGGACCGCCGCGTCCTGGGGATCGGCGATCTCGCTCGGCGTCGACAAGCCGGAGTTGATCGTCGACCTGCCGACCGTGCGCGTGCTGGCCGAACGGGCGCTCGCGCTCGACGCCGCTTGGAGCAACGGCGCGATCCACGAGATGATGATCTCGCTCGACAGCCTGCCCGAGGCGATCGGCGGATCACCGGACCGCGCGCGGGAGCACTTCAAGCAGGCCATCGAGATCCAGAAAGGCCGTACGCCTGGCCCCTACGTGGCCCTGGCGCTCGGCGTGTCCGTGCCGACACAGAATATCGAGGAGTTCAAGAAGCTCCTGGGCACGGCGATCGAGATCGATCCGAAGGCGAATCCGTCGACCATGCTCGTGACGCTCGTCACGCAGCGCCGGGCACGGGCACTGCTGGACCAGATCGACTTGTTGTTCGTGAAATAGTGGGAAAGGCTCAAAAGCTAGAGCCTGAAGAGCATGAAGATGGAGAACCGACACATGTCAGGCCCGAAACCGCTGATGACCGCCGCACTCCTGGCGTTGGCCACCACGACGCTCGCCGCGGCGGACGTCGCGATCAAGCTTGGCACGCAGGCGCCGACCAACTCGATGTGGCACAAGGCGCTGCTCGACATGGGCGCGACGTGGAGCAAGGCCACCGACAAGCGCGTGACGCTGATGGTCTATCCGGACGGCCGGGCGGGCGACGAAGCGACGACGATCAGGAAGATGCGGCCGGCGGTGGATTCGCTGCAGGCCGGACTCCTGACCATCGGCGGGCTGGCCGAGATCGACGACGCCTTCAACGCCCTGGGCATGCCGTTCTTCTTCGAGAGCGACGAGGAAGAGCTGGCCGTGCAGCGAAAGCTCGAGCCGCGCCTCGAACAGGCGCTTCAGGCGAAGGGCTTCCACCTGGTGGCCTGGGGCTCGGGCGGCTGGGTGCAGCTGTTCTCGAAGAAGCCGCTCCGATCGCTCGCCGACGTCAAGGCCGCCAAACTCTACGCGAGCAAAACCGACGACCGGATGGTCCAGTGGTACACGCGCAACGGGTTCAACCCCAAGCCGCTGCTCATC
Organism: Vicinamibacterales bacterium; assembly: GCA_035633215.1. GTDB lineage: Bacteria > Acidobacteriota > Vicinamibacteria > Vicinamibacterales > SCN-69-37 > DASQFI01. The sequence goes on from DASQFI010000062.1 coordinate 73,496, forward strand.
GCCGACATCGCGCCGCAGCTGAAGCTGCCGACCGGCATGATCGACACGGCGCCGAACACGCCGTATCTGGCGCTCACGACGCAGATCTTCGGCGACGCGAAATACATGCTCGACCTGCACATCGCACCGCTCGTGGGCGCGATGATCGTCTCGACCCAGACCTGGAACAAGATCTCGCCCGAGGACCAGAAGAAGGTCACCGACGCCGCGCGCGCCATGGAAACCCGGATTCGGACGGAGTCGCCGAAGCAGGACGCTGATTCGATCGCCGCGATGACCGCCAAGGGCCTGCAGGTGATCAAACTCGACGACAAGGCCACGGCGGAATTCCGCGCGGCGGCGACCGATCTGATCAAGACGATGCGCGGTGGCATGGTGCCGGCCGACGTGTTCGACCAGGCGCTCGCCGAACGCGATGCGTACCGGAAATCCAAAGGCCGGTAGGACAATGTCGGCGACGTGACGCGGCAAGCAAATTCATCCAGAACGCACGTCGTGCGCGATCGGAACGCTGAATGAAAGCGGTTGCCCTCCGCGCCGAGGGCCTCGTCGCGTCGCTCGCGCTCGGCGGCATCATGGTGCTGCCGCTCGCCGAGATCTTTTCCCGAAAATTCCTGAATGCCGGCATCCCCGGCGCGGGACCCATCGCGCAGAACCTCACGCTCTGGGTCGGCCTCTTCGGCGCCGCGATCGCGGCGCGCGAGGGCAAGCTGCTCACGCTGGCCACCGGCGAGTTCCTGCCCAAGGGGCGGATCGGGGACATCGCGCACGTCATCGCCGCCACGATCGGCGCCGCCGTGTCCACGATGTTCGTGCTCGGCGGCATCGCGCTCGTGCGGAGCGATCGCGACGCGGGAGACGTCATTGCGGTCGGCATCCCGACCTGGATCGCGGATCTCGCGCTGCCCATCGGGTTCGGGCTGATTGCGGCGCGGCTGGTCTGGCGCGCGTCGCCGACGTGGATCGGCCGCGCGATCGCCGCGCTCGGCATCATCGCGGGCATCGTCATGCACAGCCGCGCGGCGGCGTTCGAGGGTCAGGCGATGTGGCCCTGGCTCTCCATGGTGGTGGTCGCCGCGGTGCTGGGCGCGCCCATCTTCGTCCTGCTCGGCGGCATCGCGGTCTTCGCGTCGCTCGCCCAGGGCAACACGCCCGTCGTCCTGATGATCCGCGCCTACGAGCAGCTCACGACCTCCACCGGGCTGGCCGCGATACCGCTCTTCACGTTCGCGGGTTTCATGCTGGCCGAGGGCAAATCCTCGGAGCGGCTGCTGCGAGTGCTTCGTGCGTGGTTCGGCGCGGCGCCCGGCGGCACCGCTGCGGCGGCAGCGACCCTGTGTGCGTTTTTCACGCTCTTCACCGGCGGATCGGGCGTGACGATCCTCGTCCTTGGCGGGCTCCTTCTGCCGACGCTCATCGCCGACGGCTACCGCGAGCGGTTTTCGATCGGGCTGCTCACGGCGTCCGGATCGCTCGGCCTGCTGTTTCCGCTGTCCCTGCCGCTGATGCTCTACGGCATCGTCTCGCAGAAAGCGGCGATCGAGGACCTGTTTATCGGCGGCGTCCTGCCCGGACTCGTGATGCTTGGGCTCGTCGCGGCGCTCGGCGTGCGCGAGAGCGTGCGGCAGAAGACGCGGCGCACGCCGTTCGAGTCGCGCGAGGCGCTTGCGGCGCTCTGGGACGCGAAGTGGGAGCTGCTGTTGCCGGTCTTCGTGCTCGCGACCTTCTTCGGCGGCGTCGCCACCCTCGTCGAAGCGGCGCCGATGGCCGCGCTCTACACGTTCGTCGTGCAACGCTACATTCACCACGACCTGCCGACGCTCGCCGACGTGTTGAGAGTCATGAGCGATTGCGTGGCGCTCGTCGGCGGCGTGCTGCTCATTCTCGGGGTCGCGGCCGGGCTCACCGACTACTTCATGGACGCCGACGTGCCCACCCGGCTGATCGAGTGGACGCAGGCGCACGTGGATTCGCGCATCGTCTTCCTGCTCGCGCTCAATCTGTTCCTGCTGCTCGTCGGCACGGTCATGGACATCTTCTCGGCCATCGTCGTCGTCGTGCCGCTGATTCTGCCGCTCGCCGACGTGTATCAGATCAACGCGGTGCACCTGGGCATCATCTTCATCGCGAACCTCGAGCTGGGCTTTCTGCACCCGCCGCTCGGCCTGAATCTCCTGCTGGCGTCGATCCGTTTCAAGAAGCCCGTCCTGGAAGTGACGTGGGCGACTCTGCCCATGCTGGCCATCCTCGCCATCGGCGTCCTGCTCATCACCTACGTCCCCTGGCTCACGACCGGGTTGCTGCAGTTGATGGGACGGATGTAAGAACACTGGTAGCCATTACCCATAGAATTGCCCCCATGAAAAAGACGCTCACCGGCGTCGTGCTGGCCGTGGCGCTCGCCGCGCCACTTGCCGTCATCCGGGCGCAGCAGCCGGCGGCCGCCGGGCTTGATGAGGTCCTGAACGCGCTGACGTTCAGGAATATCGGTCCGTTTCGCACATCGGCCTGGATCACCGACATCGCGGTGCCCGAGACGCCCGCGCGCGATCACCTCTATACGATCTACGCCGCCTCGCGCAGCGGCGGGCTGTGGAAGACGACGAACAACGGCGTCACGTGGGATGTAATCTCCGACAGCGTCGAGGTCGCGGCGGTGGGGGCGGTCGCAGTGGCGCCCTCCAACGCCAACGTCGTCTGGATGGGCACCGGCGATCAGGCCAACGCGCGCTCCTCGTACTCAGGCAAAGGCGTCTTCAAGTCCACCGACGCGGGCAAGACCTGGCAGCCCATGGGCCTGCCGGATTCCCATCACATCGCCCGCATCGTGATTCATCCAAAGAACCCTGACGTCGTCTACGTGGCGGCCATGGGGCATCTGTTTTCGCGCAACGACGAGCGCGGCGTGTTTCGGACCCAGGATGGCGGCAAGACCTGGCAGAAGGTGCTGTTCGTCAACGACGGCGTCGGCGCGATCGACCTCGTCATGAGCCGCCGCAATCCGATGACGCTCTATGCCGCGATGTATGAAAAGCATCGCAGTCCCTGGCAGCTCGTCCTCGGTGGTCCGGGGACCGGCCTGTACCGCTCGGACGACGGCGGAACGAAGTGGCACCGCGTGGAAGGCGGCCTGCCGACCGGCACGCTCGGCCGCATCGGGCTCGACATCAACTTCAGGAATCCGAACATTCTGTACGCCCTGGTCGAGAACGTGAACACGAGGCCCGAGGGAGTGCCCGGCGCCATCGATGCGTGCAACGCGGCTCAGCCTGGGCGAGGGGCTGGCGCGGCCGCGGGAGCGCGTGGCGCTGGCGGCGCGGCCGCAGATCAGGCCGGCCGTGGAGCGGCCGGAGCCGCTGGGGCGGCGGCGGCACCAGCCGCGCAGCCGGGCCGGGGCCGCGGCGGCGCCGCACGCGTCGGCAACGAAGTGTTCAGGAGCGACGATGGCGGCAAGACGTGGCGCAAGACCCACGGCGACGACATCGACGTCGGCGGCGGCAAGGCGCCGTACTCGTTCAACCAGATCCGGATGGATCCCAACAATCCGGATCGCGTGATCATCAACAGCGATCAGATGTACGTCTCGGAGGACGGCGGCAAGACGTGGAGCTGCTCGAACACGAACGGCTTCTTCCGCGGCGTGTTCGGCGACTACCGGACGATGTGGTGGGATCCGGAAGACTCCAACCGGATCCTCATCGGCAGCGACGGCGGCCTCAACGTCTCGTACGATGGCGGACGCACCGCCGACTACTTCCTCAACATGCGCATCGGCGAGATGTACGCGATCGGCGTGGACATGGACGATCCGTACAACGTCTACGGCGGCATGCAGGATCATGACTCCTGGAAAGGGCCGTCGAACGGGCTGTCCGGCCGCATCACGCTCGAGCACTGGACGACCGTCGGACCGGGCGACGGGATGTACAACCAGGTCGATCCGACGAATTCACGCTGGGTCTACAACACCCGCGAGATGGGCAATCACGGCCGCTTCGATCAGCTGACGGGTCAGCGGACGGTGATCGCGCCGCCGCCGCCCCAGGGCCGGTCGCGAGGGCGGTACGTCTGGGCCGCGCCGATCGTGCTCTCGCCCCACAACCCGCAGATCGTGTACGCCGGCGCCGACGTGCTGTTCCGGTCGCTCAATCGCGGCGACGGCTGGGAGCAGATCAGCGACGACCTCACGACGAACGAGACGGGCAAGTGCGGACAGAACTCCGGATCGGTGCCGTATTGCGCGATCACCACGATCTCCGAGTCACCGCTGCGGCCCGGCGTCATCTGGATCGGGACCGACGACGGCAAGGTGCAGCTCACGCAAAACCACGGCGCGGCGTGGACCGATCTCACGCCGTCCCTGGTGGGCTCCGGCGCGTTGGTCGATCGCTACGTCAGCCGTGTCTTCGCGTCGCCGCACGACGCGGCGACCGCTTTCGTCGCGAAAAGCGGCTTCCGTCACGACGATTTCACACCCTACCTGTACCGTACGACCGATCTCGGTAAGACGTGGACGTCGATTGGCGCGGGCCTCCCCGCCTCCCCCATCAACGTCGTCGTGCAGGATCGGAAGAACGCGAATCTGCTGATCGTCGGCAACGACATGGGGGTCTGGGTCTCGATCGACGCGGGCAGGAGCTGGGCGCGGTTGAAGGCGAACCTGCCGGCGGTGGCGGTACACGACCTGACCGTTCACCCGCGCGAGGGCGATCTGGTGCTCGGCACGTATGGCCGCGCGATCTGGGTCGGCGACATCACGCCGCTGCAGGAGCTCACGGCGGAGATCATGGCCAAGACCGTGCATCTCTTTGACATCGAGCCGCGCGCGCGCTACGGCTTCAGCGCGATCGGCAATTACAACCTGTACGGCGACAAGTACATCGAGATCCCGAACGAGCCGGAAGCGCTGATCGTGAACTACTACCTGCGCAGCGACGCCACCGGGAACGCGCGGGTGACCGTGACCGACGCGACCGGCCGCGCGGTCCGCACGGTAGACGGCCCGGGACGGCGCGGGCTCAATCGCGCCGTCATCAATCTCGCCGCCGGTGGCGGCGGCCGCGGCGGGCCTCCGGCGGCGGGCGGAGGCGGGCTCGCGACAGGCGATTACGTCATCTCGCTCGAGGTCGCCGGCGAGAAGCTGACGAAGCCGGGCCGAGTGAGAGATCGGATTCGGTAGCGGATGACGATTACAAAATCGCTCGTCGCGGCGGCTGGAGGGCCGTTGACTGGTGCATGAACGGCGAGGAGCCGAAATAGTGCATACATGGTTCGGTCCTCAGTCGTGCGCGACGATCGACGCGCTCGCGGCCGCAGCGTTCGGCAGCACCGGGACCGTTTCCCTCGAACCCTCGTGACGACAGCCGGCACGCCGCAGAACGAGCACGCGCAGCCGTCCGCCAAGGCGCCAACGCACGCGGGGGGCGTCGTCGTGCGGCGCGACGGTGCTTCGCTTCGTTACCTCGTTGTCACATCAATGACGGAATCGCGCTCGTGGGTCCTGCCCAAGGGTCGCATCGAGCCGGGCGAATCGCCGTCGCAGGCGGCGCACCGCGAGGTGCTCGAGGAGGCGGGCGTCGACGCGTCTGTGCGCGAGCCGCTCGACACGGTCGAGTTCGTCGGCAGGAAGGGACCGGTGCGCGCGGAGTTCTTCCTGATGGAGTTCGTGCGCGACGGCAATTCGTCCGAGGACCGTGACAAGAAATGGCTCGAGCTCGCCGAGGCGCTCGACGCGCTGCCCTTCCCGAGCGCGCAAGAGCTGATCCTGAAAGCTGACGCGCTGGCGAGGAAGTAGCGGGCGGGTGAGGTTGTTTGGAGAGACACTGAGCGTGCCAATCTGAAATCTGCCATTTCAGATAGCCGATTTGAGATGTCCCGATAGCTCACAGATTCCCCGATAGATTGCAGTTGCCAGATTTCCAGATTCCCCGACCAGATTGCAGATTCCAGATTGCAGGTTTCAGATTGACTAGACGAGGCCGCTGCTAAAATTCCGACCGGAGCGACAACCATGAGAGTGCCCCGGGCGTTTGTGAGTCTTTTCCTGATTGCCGGCGTGGGCTGCGGCGGCGGCGGGCAGTCCGGGTCTTCCTCGACGCCGGCGTCCAGCAGCCAGGCCGCGTCCACCGCGGCGCCCGCCGCCGGAGCCGCGGCGACCGCGCAAACGCCGCCCGGCGGCCAGCCCTCTGCTCAGGGCGGCGCCGGCCAGATGGCGCAGGGTCTGCAGCAGTTCGCGCAGGGGCTTTCGCAGCTGTCGCAGAGTCAGGCGAAGCCGGTCGATTTCGAGCTGCTGAAAGGCTTCCTGCCCGAGCTCTCGGGTTGGACGAAGGAGAAAGCGCGCGGCGAGCAGATGAACATGCCGTTCGCGATCTCGAACGCCAAGGCGCACTACTCCAGCGGCGAAAGCTCGATGGACATCGAGATCACCGACAGCGCACTCAACCAGATGATCTTCGCGCCGTTTGCCATGTTCATGGCGTCCGGCTACGAGGAACGATCCGACGACGGCTACAAGAAGGCTGGCACGATCGCCGGCTCGCCGGGATTCGAGTCGTGGGAGAAGGACTCGAGCAAAGCCGAAGTCACGGTCATCGTGGCCAATCGATTCGTCGTGCAGGCGACAGGACATCGCATGGCGAGCATCGACCCCGTGAAAAAAGCACTCGAGACGGTTGACCTGGCGAAGCTCGCGACGTTGAAATAAGGACCTTACGACCTCGGGTTTCGTTTTAGGGGCATCCAGAAAACGAAACCCGAGGTCTTCTACACTGTGAAGAACGGCCATGCCCGTTCTTCTCACCGAACGCGACGTCCGCGCGGTCCTCCCGATGCCTGATCTCATCGAGGCGATGAGCGGGGCGCTCGCCGAGTACTCAGCCAGACGCGTCGTCCAGCCCGTACGAACGGTGCTCGAAGTCGGGTCGGGCGCAGGCTTCTTCGCCGTCATGCCCGCCGCGCTCGACGATCCGCCGGTGATGGGCGCGAAGCTCGTGACCGTCTACAACGAGAATCACCATCGCGGCCTGCCCTCGCATCTTGCGACGATCGTCGTGCTCGATCACGCCACGGGCGAGCTGGTGGCGCTGATGGACGGCCGGTACATCACCGAGGCGCGCACGGCGGCGGTCTCGGCGGTGTCGGTCAAACTCCTGGCGCGGCCGAACGCCCGGTCACTCGCCATCATCGGCAGCGGCGTGCAGGCACGGAGCCACCTCGAAGCGATTCGTCATGTCCGTGCGCTCTCGGAGGTGCGGGTGTGGAGTCCGACGGCCAGGCATCGAGAAGCCTTCGCCGCCGAAATGAGTTCCGCCACGGGTCTGCCGGTTCGCGCGTCTGCGTCGGCGTCCGAGGCGGCGCGTGACGCGGACATCGTCGTGCTTGCCACCGCCTCGGTATCTCCGGTGGTGGAAGATGACGCCATCAGCGCCGGGGCGCACATCTGCGGCGTCGGCGCGTGCCGGCCGGATCAGCGAGAGATGCCAACGGCGATCGTCGCACGATCGAGGATCTTCGTCGATTCGCGGGCCGGCGCGCTCAAGGAAGCGGGCGACATCCTGCTGCCGATCCGCGAGCGCGCGATCGACGAGACGCACATCGCGGGCGAGCTGGGCGAGCTGGCGCTGGGCAGAGTGGCCGGCCGCCAATCGGATGCGGATCTGACGATCTTCAAGTCGCTCGGTATGGCCGTCGAGGACGTCGTCACTGCGAGGCTCGTCGTCGAGCGCGCCAAAGCCGCCGGCCTGGGACAGACGTTTGAGTTGACCTGATGACGCGCCTGGGGCCGTTCTCACTGTCCTGTAGCGAGCCAATTGGCAAATCCGGCCGACCGGTCTCGCGATCCATGTCGGTGTTGCTCTATGAGGAAGTGAGAACGGCCCTGGTCAGCGTCAGTCTGGTGGTGGCCGTCCTGCTCGAGCCGTTCTCACTTGCCGGTCGCGATCGCGTTGCCGCATTCGAGGAAGTGAGAACGGCTCTCGCGTCGGGTGCGACAAGCGCGGCGCGGATGGCGGCGTCCGCCGACGCGGCGCAGACGCCCGCTGCGGTCAATTCGCTCATCGACGAGGCGTTTCGCGCGGCCTACAGCCTGGATCACGACGAAGCAATGGCGCACGCGCGCCGCGCGGTGGCGGCCGGGCCGGACGAATCGCAGGCGCATCGCGCGCTCGCGTCGATTCTCTGGCTCAACATCCTGTTTCGCCGCGGGGCGGTCTCCATCGATTACTACCTGGGCAGCCTGACGCGACAGCGTTCGTCGTCGCCCAAGCCCCCGCCGGAGCTCGTCGCGGAGTTCAAGGCCGAGCTGGCCAGGGCGATCGAGCTGGCCGAAGCGCGGCTGAAACAGCATCCCCGCGATCTCCAGGCGCGGTACGACGTCGGTTCCGTGTACGCGCTGCAGGCGTCCTATACCGCCTCGGTCGAAGGAAGCATGACCGCGGCATTCAAGTCCGCGCGGCGGGCGTACGACGCGCAGGAGGAAGTGCTGACGCGCGATCCGACACGCGTCGGGGCGGGGCTCGTCGTCGGTCTCTATCGCTACATCACGTCGGCACTGGCGCTGCCGACGCGGCTGCTCGCGTATGTCGTCGGCTTTGGCGGCGGCAAGGAGCGCGGCATCAAGCTGCTCGAAGAGGCGACGCGCGATCCGGGGACCAAATTCGACGCGAAAGCGGCGCTGATGCTCGTCTACAGCCGCGAGGGCCGCCACGGCGACGTGGTCACGCTGGCCCGCGAGATGCGAACCGAGTTCCCCCGAAACCGTCTCTTCTTGTTAGAGGAGGGCGCGGCGGCCATCCGCGCCGGCCGCGCCGCCGACGCCGAGGTCACCCTCACCCGGGGTCTGCAGGAGTTCGACAAGGACACCCGGCCGAAAATGCCGGGCGAGCGGGCGTATTGGCTCTACAAGCGCGGACTGGCGCGCGTGATCCTGCGGCACCTCGACACGGCGCGCGCCGACCTCCATTCGGCCCAAGGGGCGCTCCCCGCCGGCTGGGTGGACGGACGGATCCACCTCGAGCTCGGAAAAGTGGCGGATCTTCACGCACGGCGGCAGGAAGCGGTCGGCGAATACCGTTCCGCCAAGAGCATTTGCGAGGCGAACGACGACCCCGTGTGCGCGGGTGAAGCGTCGCGCCTGCAGCGACGGCCGTACGGAAAATGAGTCCGGCCGACGCAGACCTTTAGATTGGACTGACTGACGGATGGCCTCACGCAGAAAATGGATCTGGATCGTCGTCATCTTCCTCGGCGTCTGCGTCATCGCGTTGATGGCGGTCGCCGGCGCGGGCGTGTACTTCGTCGCGAACCACTTCGACATGAAGGCCTCGTCGAGCACCGACGCCGGACGGTCGTTCGAGGAAATCAAAGCGACGTTCAAGGAACAGAAGCCGCTGTTCGAGATCGACTCGTTCGAGCGCGCGAAGGCCGTGCGGCCGATTGAGGACCTGCCGACGTCCAGCGTCAAGCCGCACAATCTGTGGATCCAGGCGTGGGATCCGGACGAGGAACGGCTCGTGAAGATTTCGCTGCCGTTCTGGCTCCTGCGTCTGGGGAAACGCAAGGTGGATTTCGCGCACGGCGGCGAGGGATTTGATCTGGATCGGCTCAACATCGACGTCAGGGAGCTCGAGCGCATCGGCCCGGTGATTGTCATCGACGTCCGCTCGCCGCGCGGGGAGCGTGTCCTCCTGTGGACGCAGTGACCTGCGGAAGACGTCGGGTTTCGTTTTTCTTCTGAGCAAAAAGAGAGAAAAACGAAGCCCGGCGCCATGGCAAACCTCTTGCAGCAAGTCAGGGCGGGAGGTCTGTATGGTTGTTCGTTCCGTTGCTCTGGTTTCCGTGCTGGCCCTGGCGGCGCCCGTGATGCTCGAGGCACGAGATCAGTGGGGCCCGAACGGCACCCAGCAGGCGTACAACGAAGGCTACAACCGCGGCGTGCGGTCGGGTGAGGAAGACGGCCGCCGGCGCGAGTCCTACAACTACACCGACGAATCCGATTTCCGCCGCGGCGATGCCGGCTACCGGCGCGAGTACGGCAACGTCGAGTGGTACCGCAACGAATTCCGCCGCGGCTTCGAGCAGGGCTATCGCGCCGGGTACGAACGCAACGGCTCCTACGGCAACGAGCGGCGGAACGGACCGCCGCCCTGGTCCAACGGACGCGGGAACGGCAACAGCCCGTTCGAGCGATACGGCAACTACCGCAACAATCAGAACAGCCTCGGGTTCCAGACCGGATTCAACGACGGCTACGAGCGCGGGCTCGACGACGGGCGCGACCGCCGGCGCAACGATCCGTTCGGCGAAAGCCGCTATCGTGATGGCGATCACGGCTACGACCGCCGGTACGGCGCGCGCGAGGCGTACAAAATGAACTATCGCGACGCGTTCCGGCAGGGCTACGAGCGCGGCTACGCGGACGGGCGACGCAACGGCTCAAGGCCCTGGTGGTGGTTGTTCTAGCAGGCTGCTGCGCAGCCTGAACTTCGAACTTCGAACTTCAAACTTCGAACTGTGAGCGCCGGCAGCGCCCGAGGATCGGAGAGTTTCGAAGTTTGAAGTTTGAAGTTACGCACCCAACCCGAAAAACTGGCGCATGCGCTGCGTGAGCGTGGCCATTGGCAGCGCGTGCGCGGGGCTGGCTGCCGCGCGGCTCTGATCGAGCGCGCGGCGGCGCGCGAGCGCGGCTTCGGCAAGCACGTCGATCACGTCGGGCCGGCTCTTCACATAGGCGCCGAATGCCTCGGCGCCAATTTCGAGCACGGTGCAATCGCCGCGCGCGACGACCGTCGCCGTGCGAGCCTCGCCGGTGAGGAGCGACATCTCGCCAAAGTAGCCGCCCGCTTCGGTGACCGCGACCTCGCGCCGCTCGGGGCCGATCGTCACCGCCACCTTCCCGCGACAGACCAGGAACATCGACGCGCCGGCCTCGCCCTCGCGGACGATGACCTCGCCGTCGGCAAACACCAGCTCTGAGGCCGCTGTCGCGAGCGCATGGTGGCCGTCCTCCGGCAGCGCGGCGAATACCGGCATCGCGGCGATCGCCTGCTTGAACCGCTGGCGGCGTTCCGGCGGATCGGCGGGTGGTTCCTCGCGCGAGTACTCGATCTGAATCGGCCACGGGATCTCGATCTTGCGGCGGCGCAGCTCGTAGTAGATCAGCGTCCGCACCTCGCCCCTGGCCTCATCGTCCCGACTGAAGTCGTCGATCCAGAAACGGACGCGATAGGTGATCGCCGATCCGGCAAAATCCAGGACGAGCACCTCGGGCGCCGGTGACGTTCTGACCGACCTGGCCTGGGCGACCGCCGCGAGCAGCCCGGCCCGCACGTCGTTGGGCGCCACATCGTACGTGGCCCCGACCTCGACCTGCAGCCGGGTCGGCGCCGTGGGCTGCGAGTAGTTGTTGATCGGCTCGCGCGCGATGATGTTGTTGGGCACGATCACGAGGTTCCCGGCCTTCGTTCGGATCTTCGTCGCGCGCCAGGTGACTTCGGCGACGGCGCCCTCGAAGCTCCCGACCGCGATCCAGTGGCCGACGCGAAACGGCTTGTCGATCTGAATCGCGATGCCGGCGAAGGCGTTGCCGAGTGTCTCCTGCAACGCGAAGCCGACGATCGCCGCGACGATCGCGGAACCGGCGAGAAAGTCGAGGCTGGACACCCGGAACGCGAAGACCGACGCGACGACGAGCAGGACGGCGACGACCGCGTCCTGGACGATGGCCGGCGTTCGCTCCGACGCGCGGTCCTCGGACCATGGGTTGAACAGCAGGCTGACGAAGGCGCTGATGACCGCGAACGCGGCCAGCAACGCTTCAATCTTCCATCCCTGTGTCTGGAGAAACGCGTTGTCCGGCAGCCAGACGATCGCCGCGTGCAGGCTCATCGCCGCAGCCAGGACGATCGTCGCGACCAGCAGCCGCCGACGGATCAGGCGGTTGCGGACGGCCGCCATGAGCCCGGCCGACACCGCCGCGAGCGCAAGCGTCCAGAAGAGATGCGCGGTCGGATGGGCGGCGGGCACGCGCGATCAGCCGACGATACCCTTTCGGAACTCAGCGATTTCAGTCGGGCTGACGGTCACCACGACCGCCGACTTGTTCGGGCCGCCCTTGGCGTCGCGATCCGGATTGACGCCGCGCGATCCGGCGGAGGCAACGGTCTGCGAGCCAGACTTCTCGCGGCCCAGCGGGTTCAGGCCGCTCAAGCCGAACTTGCCCGAGCCGCTCGGTTTCTCTTCGGGCTTGGCGGCCGCCGCCGGAGTCGGCGGCGCGACCTGGGCAATCTGATCGACGGGGACGAGCTTGTACTCGATCGACTGCGTGTAGCGCGGCGCGACGGTGGCCGTGGACGTGAGCTTCTGCGATGTGATGTATTTCGCGATGTCGTCCAACCGGGCCTTCATCTCGGGATGCGACGCGAACATGCCGCTGCGTTCCTTCAGGCCTTTGTTGCGATCCGAGAGTCTCGTCAGGAACGCCGCCATGCCCGAGGGCGAATATCCCGCCTTGCTCGCGAGGACGAGGCCGACCTTGTCGGCGCCGTTCTCGTCTCCACGATCCCAGGCGTTTTCGACGGTCATCTCGTATGCCTTGTTCGCGACATTCTTCAGGAACTCGTTGCGCGTCGCCCCGGCCACGGTGCCGACGCCTTTGCTCTTCGTGATGGCGTTGATCGTGTGCTTTTCCGTCACGTGGCCGATCTCGTGTCCAAGGACGTCAGCCAACTCCGCCTCGTTCTCTATCAGCGCAAGCGCGCCGCGAGTGACATGGATGAAACCGCCCGGCGCAGCAAACGCGTTGACGCCATCCGTGTCGAGCACGACGAAGGTCCACTGGAGTCCAGGCCGGCTGCTCGATGACGCCAACACCGAGCCGACGAGCGTGACGTATTTGTGCACGTTTCTGTCCTGCACGACGCCGTATTTCTCGCGCAGCTGCGCGCTGATGTCGGCGCCGAGCTGACGCTCTTCGGCTTCACTGAAGTTGAGGTCGTCGACTTTGTCGGCGACCTTCTTCAGCTGACCGAGCCGCTGGCCGATCTGGTCCACGACGGGACTTGCGAGGAGCAGAGCGGCAAAGATGATCGTCTTCGTCATGAGAACTCCTGTGTCGTTCTAATGGGTCCCGGGCGAGGGTGACACGCCCGCCCCAAGCACCTCGTGAACCACGACGCTTCGATCGCGTCCTTTCACCTTGACGTCGCCGACGAGCCGGGTGGCGACCGGGGTCGTGAGCCGATCCTTCGTCGCCTGGCTGATAAGGATACGCGTTCCGTAGTCCTTGTTGAGCGATTCGATCCGCGACCCGAGATTCACGGCGTCGCCGATGACCGTGTAGCTCATGATCGTCGTCGCGCCGATGTTTCCGGCGATCATCTCTCCCGAGTTGATGCCGATGCCGATGTCCATGGCCGGCCGGTGCTCGCCGCGCCACTTCTCGTTCAGCCGGTCGAGGGTCGAGGCCATCTCGAGCGCCGCGGCGACGGCATGGTCGGCGTGGCGCGGGTCGTCCACGGGCGCGCCAAACAGGCCCATCACCATGTCGCCTACGAACTTATCGAGCGTTCCGTGGTGCCGGAACAGCACTTCGACCATTCCGTTGAAGTACTCGTTGAGCTGGGCGACGACGTCCTCGGGCGTGCCTTTTTCCGAGGCGGCCGTGAACCCGCGGATGTCGGAGAACAATACCGTCATTTCCCGCCGGCGGCCGCCCAGCCGGGCCAGCGCGGGATCGGTCAGCAGCTGGTTGAACACGTCCTTCGAGACGTAGCGGCCGAACAACGCCTTGACCTTGCGTTTCTCGGCGCCCTCGACGAAGTAGCGCCAGGCCACGCCGGCAAAGAGCGCGAGGCTTCCCGCCGACAGCGGTTCGACGAGTCCCATCCACGTGCCGCCCGCCACCTGCCGCGTGACCCACGCCGAGAGCGCGAGAGCAGCAGCGAGCGCCGATGAGATCGCCCACGGCACAGGCAGATACACGGCGAGCGCGCCGATGACCACGCCCACAGCGAGCGCGACGACGAGATCGACTCGCGCCGGGACGCGCCGCATGAATCGGCCGCTCAGGATGTTGTCGGCGAGCGTCGCGTGCAGGTGCATGCCTGGCGTCGCGCTGCTGAACGCGGTCTTGTGCACGTCGTACGCGCCGGCCGCGCGCGTGCCGACGATCACCACCTTGTCGCGAAAAGCGGCAGGGTCGATCGGCGGCTTCCTGCCGTTCACGACCTCGTCCTCCGAGAGCAGCACGTCGTAAAACGAGTAGGCCGGATACGTCGTTGTATTCCCGTCGGTATACGGACCGTGGAAGCGAAGCACCGTTCGCAGCGAGGACGTTGCCGGCTGCCCGGAAGCCGCGGGTATGGGCGCGCGGAACAGCGGCATCCGGGCCGCGGCGATGACGAGGTGATCGCCGTCGAGCCGCACGGTTTCCGGCGGCTGGCGCTCGGCGATGAGCGCGGCCGCGGTCCCGAGCGACGGCAGCGCGAGACCGCCCACCTCGACGAAGGGCGACATCGCCCTGGTCACGCCGTCGGCGTCCTTCGGCGCCATGTTGTGGCCGACAGTCGCGGCGGCCCCATAGAGCTCGGCAAAGGGCGCACGCAGCGACGATCGCACCTCGAAGCCCTGACCGGGCTGATACGTGGTCCCGGGCAGGCTCGCCGGCGCGGCGCCGCCGCTCTCCGAGACCGCGTCGGCGGGCAGCACGACATTCCCCGCGCGCCTCACGGCGGACACGAGCTCCGCGTCTGAATCCGTTCCCGTGATGGTGCGATCGCCGGCGCGATAGCGGCCAAGCTCGTCGCGCTCCTGGAACAGCACGTCGTAGACAATCACCTTCGCGGGCCCGCGCGAGAGAAAGTCGATCACGCCGGCGTGCGGGTAGCGCGGCCACGGCCATCGCCCGAGCAGCGGCTCGAGCGCGTGCAGCGACTGCTCGTCGATCTCGACGATGGCGATGTCCGGACGGGCTTCTTGCGGTTTGGCCGTCAGCGCCAGGCGCCGGTCGTAGGTCTGGGCTTCAAAGGTCTGCGCGATCGGCAGGAAGGAAAGCAGATGGGCGACGAGCCCGGCGGTCACGCCCAGGGCGAGGCTGACGAGCAGGCGTCGGAGCATGGGGTCAGGTCTTGTATTGCAACATCCGAAAGAACGGTAGCCGCCGGATGTTGCAATACAAGACCTGACCCCGATTCTGGTAGCGGTACGGGGAATCGAACCCCGGTCCCGTGGCTGAGAACCACGTGTCCTGACCCCTAGACGATACCGCCACGCAGGCTGCTACGCAGCCTGAACTTCGAACTTGGAACTTCGAACTTCAGATTCTAGGCCGGAATACGCCCGTTTCCTCACCAGTTCGAAGTTCGAAGGTCTAAGTTCAGGTTGCCGCTCTTTGGCAACCTGGTACGTGTAGCATCCTGGCGCAAATACGGTCAAGTCGGAGATAGGTGATAATTGTTCCGAGAACGTCTTCCGCGCCCGTATGTCATGGGCGCATTCACCTTCATTGTCGATGATGTCCTGTCACCGATCGTTTGTCGTCGCAAGTCTCCTGCTTGTCTCCGCCTGCTCGTCGCCGGCTCCGCCACCGCCTCCGTCCGGAGGCGGAAAACAGGTCGATCAGGCGACCGCTGGCGCCGTCACCGGCCGCGTCACGTTCGACGGCCAGGTGCCGGCGGCTGAAACGATTCGGATGAACACCGACCAGAAATGCGTGCAGGGCGCCGGACCGAATCCGCAGAGTGACGCGGTCCTCGTCGCCGCCGACGGCAGCCTGAAGAACGTGTTCGTGTACGTGAAGGACGGTCTCGATTCCGCCTACTCGTTCGCCGTCCCGACCGAGGCCGCGGTCCTTGATCAGAAGGGCTGCATCTACACGCCGCGCGTGCTCGGCGTTCGCGCCGGTCAGGCGCTCGAAATCGTGAACAGCGACCCCACGGTACACAACGTGCACGCCGTGCCGATGTCCAACCAGGAGTTCAACAAGGGCCAGCCATTCCAGGGCATGCGTGAGCGGCAGGTGTTCACGGTGCCCGAAGTGATGGTCCGCTTCATGTGCAACGTCCATGGCTGGATGGCGGCGCATGTCGGCGTCGTGGCGCATCCGTTCTTCGCGGTAACTGACGCCTCGGGCAAGTTCGAGCTGAAGGGCCTTCCGCCCGGGACGTACACGCTCGAGGCCTGGCATGAGAAGTTTGGACGTCAGACTGAAAGAGTGACGATCGGCGAGAAGCAGACACAAACGGTCGCCTTCACGTTCAAAACACCGGGACTCTGATGACCGAAGGGGTCAGGTCGGGCCTCACCCGCTACACTCGCCTGCTGGTGGGCGCGACGCTGATCCTCGTCGCCGCGGGCGGCATGGTGACGAGCACCGGATCCGGCCTCGCGGTACCGGACTGGCCGACGACCTACGGCTATTCGATGTTCTCCTTCCCGCTCGGCAAGATGGTCGGCGGGATCTTTTACGAGCACGGTCATCGGCTGATTGCGACGACGGTCGGCATGCTGACGATCGGCCTCGTGATCTGGCTCTGGCGTGCCGAGCCGCGCCGCTGGGTGCGACGACTCGGCATCGCGGCGTTGGCGGTCGTGATTCTGCAGGGACTGCTCGGCGGCCTCACGGTGCTGCTGTTCCTGCCTGACGCAATCTCCATCAGTCACGCAGGTCTCGCGCAGATCTTTTTCTGTATGACGGTCGCCCTGGCGCTTGTCACGTCGCCGACCTGGCGCGTTCCTCCGCGCGCGCTCGTCGAGGATCGTGCCCTCGAACGCCGGCTGCTGATCCTGGTCGGCCTGGTCTACGCGCAGATCCTGATCGGGGCGACGATGCGCCACACGGGCGCGGGACTGGCCATCCCCGACTTCCCGCTCGCGTTCGGCCGGCTGATCCCTCCAGCCTGGACCGACCAGGTCGCGATCCACTTCGCGCATCGCGTCGGCGCGCTCGTCGTGACCGTCGCCGTGCTTCTCATCGCCGCGTACATCTGGAGAGCGCATCCCGATCGACCGGAGCTCGTGCGTCCGTCGTGGCTGCTGGTGGTGCTGGTGGCGATGCAGGTCGCCCTCGGCGGGCTCGTGATTCTGACCGGCCGGCAGCCGGTCATCAACACGCTCCACGTCGCGACCGGCGCGGCCGTGCTCGGTACATCGGTCGTCCTCACACTGCGTGCATTTCGTCATCGTTTCACCAAACGCCCGCATCACGCCCCGGGTCTTCAGTTCGAAGTTCGACGTTCGAAGTTGCAAGTTTCTTCATGAGTGTCCTCGAGCCGTTCTCATTTCCTCGCAGAGAAAGACTGCCAGAGATCCCGAGACTTTCGGCCGAACTCGGCAAGTTGCTCGCCATAGGACAATGAGAACGGCTCTCGCCCTTCCGGCCTCGCGATCGCGCCTGGCGGACCTCTTCGTTCTGACCAAAGTGCGCGTCAATGCGCTGGTCGTCGCGACGACGGCCGGCGGGTACTACCTCGGCGCCACGGGCGGGATCGATCTGGTGTCGTTGATCGTCACATCTCTGGGCACGGCGCTCGTCGCCAGCGGCGCGTCGGCGATCAACCAGGTGGACGAACGCGACGTCGATCGGCTGATGGCGCGCACGCGCCAGCGCCCCCTTGCCGACGGCCGGATGGGATCGAGCGAAGGCCGGGCCATTGCCGTCGGCCTCTCCGTGGCCGGGCTCGTCATCCTCTGGATCGCGGCCAACGCCACGGCGATGCTCGTCGCCCTCGCAACGCTCGTCTTGTACGCGTTCATCTACACGCCGCTCAAGCGCCGAACGTCCCTGGCCACGGTCGTCGGCGCCGTCCCCGGCGCGCTGCCGCCGCTCATCGGCTGGGCGGCCTCACGCGGCACGGTCTCGGAGCTCGCGCCCTGGGGGTTATTTCTCCTGATGTTCCTCTGGCAGCTGCCGCACTTCCTGGCCATCGCGTGGCTCTATCGCGACGATTACGCTCGCGCCGGCCTGCCGATGCTTCCCGTCATCGACCGTGACGGCATCCTCACCGGCCGTCAGGCCACGATCTGGGCCGCGGCGCTCGTGCCGTTCGGCGCCGTGCCGTACCTGGTCGGGCTCACGGGCCCCGCCTACGGCGCCGGGTCGATCCTGCTGGGGATGCTGCAGCTCGGCCTGGCGATCAACTTCGCGGTCCGTCGGACCGACCGCAGCGCACGACGCCTGTTTTACGGATCAATCACATATCTGCCACTGCTGTGGCTGCTGATGGTGATAGGAAAGAAGAATTGATAGAAGAATTGATAGATCGCTCTATCGATCTATCGCTCTATTGAAAACCTTGATGGTCAAGAGACAAGAGGAATTGATTCATCGAACGATCGATCTATCGATCTATTGACAACCTTCATGGCCACGAGACAAGCAGGCTTTTCAATAGATCGATAGAGCGATCGATCAATCGATCAATGTCTCTCCCAGCTCTTAATGCCGCGCTGAATGCCGTGTCGGCGGTCCTGCTCGTCACCGCCTGGTTCTTCATCAAGGCGCGCCGGATCGAGGCCCACCGGCGCTGCATGATTTTTGCCTTCATTACCTCGGCGCTGTTCCTGACGTCGTACGTGATCTACCACGCGCAGGTCGGCTCGAAGCCCTTCCCCGGCACCGGCACCATGCGCGTGGTGTACTTCGCGATTCTCGTTCCGCACGTCATTCTCGCCGCGGCCGTCCTGCCCCTCGCGATCATCACGCTTCGACGCGGGCTGCGGCGGGACGACGTGCGCCACCGGCGTATTGCCAGGGTGACGCTTCCGATCTGGCTGTTCGTCTCCGTGACCGGCGTGATCGTGTACCTCATGCTCTATCAATGGTCCTGAGGCGAACGCGGCGTCAAAGAGACTTAGAACTGAGAACTCTGAACTAGGAACTTAATCTCTACTGACTCGCCGGACGAGCGTCGAACAAAGATGACAGCGTCAGGGTCGTTCCATCGTTCGAAGTTCGAAGTTTGAAGTTTCTCAGAATTCCCTAACTGCATTGGCCTGATCGCTTCCCACTCGTCCGATCGCGATTTCGGCGCGGTGGTAATTCTCACCCTTGACGGGCCCGCCCGCGAGCCGTCGCAGCATCGCGATTTGGCCGACATGCGTCAACGCGTCGGCGATCGGCCCTTGAAACAGCTTCTCGGCGGGAGAGCCGAGCGGCGCGCCGGATTCGAGATAGGCGTCGAACTTCGCCAGTCCGTCGTGGAAGCGTGTCACGTCGGCCGCCCAGTCCTGCGGCGCCCGCGGCTCCCATCGCTGCGCGCCTTCGGCCAGCGACAAAGCCCAGTCGAGAAGGTCGCCGAGGTGCGCGAGAATCTCGCCCGCCGTCCGAGATCCAGGCCCGGCGCGAAACGCGCTGAAGTCCGCCGGTACGTCGCGAACGGCTTTGCCGCCGCGATAGGCAAGAGTAGCGATCGTGTGGCGGAGGAAATCACTGGGCAAGAGACCCCCAAAAGGTACGACAGGTACGACGGGTACGACAGGTTCGTGGAACCTGGAAACTTGTCATCTTCACTAGGAATGCCGCCGGGCTTCGAACATCAAGAACGATGAGACACGGATCAGGTTCCGCGGACCCGACGTACCGGTCGTACCTGACGCACCCGACGTACCGACACAGGCGCAAGCGCAGGCGCAGCCGCAGACGAGCGCTAGTAGAGGAGGTATTTTCCTCGTAGTAACCGCCATCGTCCTTCGGCGGCCGCCCAGGACGAGGCGATCGTCGCCGGATCGTCGCCGGCCTTCAAGCGCGCCAGACCCGCCGTCGAACCGAACAGCCGCGCGGCCGCGTCGATCTCGAGCTTGCCCGGGAACAGCTTGAGGAGGGCCGACGCGAGCTCGACGCCCACGCGCACGGAACGAAGCGCGTTCCGGTCGGTCACGACCATGAATACGCCCTGGCACTCCTCGCCGGAGAACTTGCTGGAGGTTGGTGTGAAGCGCACCGGGTAGAACCGCACCCCCGCGATTTGACGTGCGTTCATCGCCTCCGCGAGACGCACGCCGTCGATCCAGGGCGCGCCTACCTGCTCGAATGGCGTGTCGGTGCCGCGGCCAACCGAAAGGTTCGTCGACTCGAAGGCCCCGATGCCCGGATAGAGCGTCGCCTGATGGAGGTTGCGCATGTTCGGCGACGGACCGATCCACGTGAGGCCCGTCTCGTCGAACCACGCGTCGCGGCGCCAGTTCTTCATCGCCACGACCGTAAGATTCACGTTGATCTTCTTCTCGGCGTTGAACAGCCGCGCCAGCTCGCCGATGGTCATGCCGTGCCGGATCGGCATCGCCGGCAGATAGCCGGTGAACCCGACCGCGGATTCGTCGAGCGATGGGCCCTCGATCTGCACACCTCCGACCGGATTGGGCCGATCGAGGACGACGACGGCGATCTTGCGCGCTGCGGCCTCCTCCATCACGTACGCCATCGACGTCATGTACGTGTAGAAGCGCGTGCCGATGTCCTGCAGGTCGATGACGATGGTGTCGAGCCCCGCCAGCACCTCGCTGCTCGGCCGCCGGGTCGCGCCGTACAGCGAGTGAATCGGCAGTCCGGTCTTCTCGTCCGTGGTCGATGGGACGGACGCATCGAGGAGCCCGCGGATGCCATGCTCCGGGCTGAACAGCGACACGAGTTTCACGTTCGGCGCCGCCGCGAGCAGATCGATCGTGGGTGTGCCGTCGCGCGCGCGGCCCGTGTGATTCGTGAGTAGCGCGACGCGCTTGCCGGCGAGCGCCGCAAAGCCTTCCGCTCGAAGAACATCGATCCCCGTGAGCACGGGCGGACTGGGTGGGACGGGCACCGCCGGTATCTGTGACGCGAACGCCTGCTGCGTCCACGTCGTCTGGCCGAGCCTATCGGCTGAGACATCGGTCAGTGAGGATGCGACGATGGTCGCGACGCGAGCGCGGAGCGGCGTGACGTCGCCTGAGCCATCGGGGTGCAGCCGGTTCGACAGGAAGATGACGAAGACGCGCGTCGCCGGGTCGATCCAGATGGACGTGCCCGTGAACCCGGTGTGGCCGAACGATCCCAGCGGAAAGAACTCGCCCCGATTGGCGGCGTAGGACGAATCGACGTCCCACCCGAACCCGCGCACGTTCGCTTCGCCAGCCGGCGTGGCCGGCGACGTCATGCGGCCGACGGTCAGCGGCGCGAGGATGCGCGCGGGTCCAACCGCGCCGCCGCCGAGCAGCATCCGGCAGTAGAGCGTGAGATCGGCCGCCGTGCTGAACACGCCCGCGTGCCCCGCCACGCCGCCCATGCGGCGCGCCGTCGGATCGTGCACGACGCCGCGCAGCATCTTCATGTCCGGTCCCTGGCACGGCCAGCCGAACTGGGTGCAGGGCTCCGTCGGCGCCACCCGCGGCAGCAACGCCTCCGGCGGATTGAACATCGTCTCCCGCATCCCCAGCGGCGCGAACACGCGCTGGCGGACGAAGTCCTCGAACGGTTGTTTGCTCACGCGCCGGACGATCTCGGCGAGCAGAAAGAAGTTGATGTCGCTGTAGACGAACCGCCGGCCCGGCGGCGCCGTCAGCACCTCCTCGGTCGCGAGGCGAATCGCTTCGTCGTATCCGCGCCAGTCGAACGACACGTCGACGTCGGGTCGGAGACCGGACATGTGCGTCAGGAGATCGCGCACGGTCACGCGGTCCTTGCCGTATTTGGCGAACTCGGGAATGAAGGTGGCCACCGGATCGGTGAGCCGGATCTTCCCTTCTTCGACCAGCATCATCACGGACGGCGTGGTCGCGACGACCTTCGTCAGCGACGCGAGATCGAAGATGGTGTCGAGCGTCATCGGCTCACGCGCCGGCTGGAGCGCGCGGCTGCCGTACGCTTTGCGCAATACCACCGTATCGCCGCGACCGACGACGACGACGGCGCCGGGAAGCTTGCGCTCGGCGATCGCGTCGGCAATGACGGTGTCGAGACGGGCGAGACGGGAGAGATCGAAGCCAGGCGCCTGCGGCCCGCGCGGAGCCTTCAGCCTCATCGCTGGGGGTGGGGCCCCAGCGTCATCAAGGAACGGTAGCGAGTCTGCGAGCGCCGGAGCGCGAGTGAGCGGGGGTGGGGCCCCGCGAGCACTAGTAAAAGATGACTGGAGCTCAGCTCGAAGAGGGCGGGGGTCCGCCACCATGGCGGACACAAGGGTGAGGCTGAGGAGCAGAGCGGCCCTTCGACTGCGCTCCGGGCAGGCCCGGGACATGGTCCGGATTATAGAATCGAAGCGATGTCTCCCACGAAGCCGCGCTCGTTCCGGCCGACTCTCGTCGCGCTCGGCGTGGCGCTCGTTGCCATCGTCGCGGCATCAGCACTTAGCGCAGGCGCATGTGGCCGCTCTTCGCCGGCGTCTTCGCCCGTGACGTTCAACAAGGACATCGCGCCCATCCTGTTTGCGAACTGCGCGCCGTGTCATCGGCCCGGCCAGGCCGCGCCGTTTTCGCTGTTGACGTACGCCGACGCCGTCGAAAACGCCGCCGAGATCGCCCAACAAACGCGCGCCCGTCACATGCCGCCGTGGTTGCTCGAACCTGGTGAGTTTCCGATCCTCGGCGAACGGCGGCTGCGCCAGGACCAGATCGATGCGATTGAGCGATGGGTGAAAGGCGGAACTGTCGAAGGGAATGCCGCCGACCTGCCGAAGCCGCCGGTGTGGCCTGACGGATGGGCGCTCGGCCGGCCTGACGAGGTCGTCACCATGGCGCGGCCATACCAGCTGAAGCCCACGGCCGAGGACGTCTACCGCAACCTGGTGCTGCGGACCTCGCTGAAGGCGGGAGTGTTTGTTCGCGCCGTGGAGTTCAGGACGGGCGGCGCGCCGATTCACCATGCGGTGATCCGGGTGGACCGCACCGGAGCCTCGCGCCGCCGCGACGGCGAGGACGGACAACCGGGATTCGAAGGCATGGCATGGGGCACCGTCGAGGATCCGGACGGCCACTTCGTCGGCTGGGCGCCCGGCCGCGGGCCGATCGTCGCGCCCGAAGGGATGCCGTGGCGCCTGGATCGGGGAGCCGACCTGGTCGTCGAAGTACACGTCATCCCCTCGGCCAAACCCGTCACCATTCAGCCGACGATTGGCTTGTTCCTTACAGAGACACCGGCGGTGCGGACGCCTCTCACCGTCAAGATGAGCTCGAAATTGATCGACATTCCCGCCGGTCAAAAGGACTACGTCGTCACCGACACGTACGAGCTGCCGGTGCCGGTGGATCTGATGAGCGTGTATCCGCACGCGCACTATCTCGGCAAGGAGATGCTCGTCACTGCCACTCTGCCGGACGGCGCCGTCAAGTCGCTGCTCCACATCAAGCAGTGGAGCTTTCACTGGCAGCAGGACTATCGCTACGCCACGCCGATTCCACTGCCGAGCGGGACGCGCGTGACCATGCGATACACGTACGACAATTCGGACGCGAACCCTGAGAACCCGCACCACCCGCCGGTGCGCGTACGGCTGGGGCCGCAGTCGACCGACGAGATGGCGGAACTCGGGTTGCAGGTCATACCGAAATCGCTCACGGATGCCGCGCGACTCGTCCAGTCATTCGATGATCGTGCCGCGCTCGCCAACGTGGCGCTCGGCGAGCTCCGTGTGCGTGAGGCGCCGAACAACGCCGAATATCGCGCGTTTCTCGGCAGCAGCTACGTCGAGGTCGGCCGATCCGCCGAGGCGATCCCGCATCTTGAAGCGGCGCTCCGTCTCGATGCGCGGTCCGCGGGCGCGCACAGCGATCTTGGCACGGCGCTGCTATCGCAGGGCCGCACGGCGGACGCCCTGGTGCACTTCCGCCGCGCCGTCGCGCTCGCGCCGGGCGACGAAACCATGCTCTTCAATCTAGGCAACGCGCTCGGGAAGGTATCCCGGGTCGCCGAGGCGGCGGCCGCGTATGAACGAGCGCTGGTCCTCAACCCTGACTTCGCGGATGCGCACGTCAATCTGGGTTCGCTGCTGTTTTCGCGCGGCCGGGTGCAGGAGGCCCTGAGGCACTTCGAACGCGGCGTCGACCTCAAGCCGAACTCGGCCGTCATCCGCACCAATCTCAGCAGCGCCCTGGCGGCCGCCGGCCGGTTGCCGGAGGCCATGCAGCAGGTTCGGCAGGCACTGGCGCTGAATCCTGGTCACGGTCCGGCGCTCGAGAACCTCAGGCGGCTGCAGCAGATGGGGATTCGGTGATGGTGTCTCCCACGAAGCCGCGCTCGTTCCGGCCGGCTCTCCTCGCAGTCGGCGTGGCGCTCGTGGCGATCATCGCGACCGGATGGTGGTGGTGGACCGGCCGGCCTCGCGGCCCGGGGGCCGTCGTTCTGATCTCGATCGATACGCTCCGGGCCGACCGACTTCCGGTCTACGGCTACGCCGCCGGCAGTACTCCGGCCCTGTCCGCGTTTGCTGGTGATGCGATCGTCTTCGATCGCGCCTACGCCCACGCGCCGCAGACCCTTCCATCGCATACCTCGATCTTCACGGGCCGTCTGCCGTTTGAGCACAAGGTCCGCGACAACCTCGGATTCACGTTGCCGGCTGGACAGACGACACTGGCCTCGCTGTTTTCGAAGGCTGGCTACCAATCGGCCGGCTTTGTGTCGGCGTACGTGCTCCGCGCGGAGACCGGGATGGGTCAGGGATTTGATCAGTACGACGCGACGCTCCCGCCGGCCGCAAGCGATCAGGCGCCGGCGCAGATCCTTCGGCCCGGTCCAGCCACTCTGGACGCGGCCACCCGGTGGTTGGGGTCGCGCACCGACGAGCGGTTCTTCCTGTTCTTTCACATCTACGAGCCACACGCGCCCTACACACCGCCGGATCGATTTCCACAGCCGGATAGGTACGACGGTGAAGTGGCGTATGCCGACGAGATCGTCGGAGGGTTGCTCACCGCCCTCCGGCAGAAAACGTGGTACGACGACGCGACGATTGTCGTGACCGCCGATCACGGCGAGGGGTTGGGAGATCATACCGAGCGCGAGCACGGCCTCTTCGTGTACGACGAGACGATTCGCGTACCGCTCATGATCAAGCTGCCGAACGGCCGCCACGGCGGCACGCGCGTGGCCGAACCGGTGCAGCACATCGATCTGCTGCCGACCCTCGGCGCGCTCGCCGGATTCGCGGTTCCGGCTGATCTGCGCGGCCGGAATCTGCAGCCGGTCCTCATGGGCACCGGCTCGATCACCCCGCAAGGCATCTACGCCGAAGCCCTCTATCCGCGGTACCACTTCGGTTGGAGCGAGCTCGTCGCGCTGGTGGACGGCCGCTACAAGTACATCAAAGCCCCGCGACCAGAGCTCTTCGACCTCGAGCGCGATCCGCACGAGCGCCAGAACGTCGTCGAGGAGCGCGCGCAAGCCTCGCTGGCGATGCGAGCTGCGCTCGACATGCTCGTCGCGGGCCAGCCGATTGATTCGCCATCGGCGGTCTCCGGGGAGGATCGAGAGCGGCTGGCCGCCCTCGGATACGTCGGCACCCAGACAGCGGCGCCCGCGGCCGCCAGCGCCGAGACGCTTCCCGATCCGAAGGACAAGGTCGGCATCCTCGTGAAGTACCGGGAGGCGATCGAGCGCATGGGCGCGGGGAAGTTCGATGAAGGTCTCCGCCTGCTGCGCGAAGTGCTCGACGACAACCCCGACATGATCGACGCCTGGATGCACTACGCCGCCATGAACATCCGGCTGGGCCGGCTGCCGGACGCGTACCAAGCCTACCGGCAAGTCATCCAGCGCAAGCCCGACGAGCCGGCCGGACTCCTCGGCGCGTCGTCCGTGCTCCTGTCGATGAATCGATACCACGAAGCCCGGCAGCACGCCGAGCTGGCGCTGAAGCGTTCGCCGGCCGGCGCGCATCAGGCGCTCGCAAACGTCGCGCTCATGCAGGGCCGATTCAATGACGCGCTGCGGCACGCGAATCTGGTGGCCGAGGCCGATCCCACGCTGCCGTTCCCGATGCTCGTACGCGGAACCATCGAATACAACGGGCACCGCTACGCCGAGGCTCTGCCGTTGTTGATGGCGGCGCGCGACGGCTACTCGCGTCGCACGACGCAACCGAGCGATCTGAACTTCTTCATCGGGGATTCGCTGGCCCGGCTCGGCCGCTACGAGGAGGCGCTCCCGTACTTCGTTCAGGAGCTGCGGCTCTATCCGCAGAACACGCGCGCCCGTGCCGGAATGGCCATGCTCTATCAGTCGGTGGGCCGCCCGGCCGACGCCGAGCGGGTGATTCAGGACATGCTCCGCAGCTCACCCAACCCGGAGGCGTACGATCGCGCCGAGAATCTCTGGCGGATGTTCGGCCGCTCCGATCGTGCAGCGGCCGTTCGCGCCGAGGCGGCGAAGCGGTTCGGGCGATGAGAAACAGCCGTAATCAATACGCATGTCCAGACGTCTCACAGCGCTGATTGCTCTTATGCTCGTCGGTGCCGCCGCCATCACGTGGTGGTCCTTGCGGGCGCCGGCGTTCCGGATCGAGCCACGCGCAGATCGCAACGTCCTCATCGTGACGATCGACACTCTGCGCGGCGACGCGCTCGGATCGTACGGCGGGCGGGCGGCGACGCCGAATCTGGACCGACTCGCCGCCGGCGGGGCCCGATGCACCTTTGCGCACGCGCACGCCGTCCTGACGCTGCCCTCCCACACCTCTCTCCTGACGGGCCGGTATCCGTACGAGCACGGCATCCGTGACAACGCCGGATTTCGCGTCCGAACCGGTGAGGTCACACTCGCCGGCCGTCTGAAGAGCCTCGGCTTTGCCACCGGCGCCTTCGTCAGCGCGTACCCGCTCGATCAGCGCTACGGCCTCAACACCGGCTTCGACGTGTATGACGACCGCTTCAGCGAGACGGGCACGACGACGGAAATCGCCGTGCCCGAGCGGCGTGCTGATGTGGCCGTGGCGTCCGCCGTGGACTGGATCGGCCGGCAGAGCGGGAAATGGTTTGGATGGGTCCACGTCTTCGATCCGCATGCGCCGTATGCGCCGCCGGCCGAATGGCAGGCGAAGTACCCGTCTGATGCCTACGCCGGAGAAGTTGCCTGGACCGATTTCGCGCTGGGGCCGCTCCTGGAACGCCTGGAGCGGGAGGCCAGACCGACTCTCGTCATCGTGACGGCGGATCACGGCGAAGGTCTTGGCGAGCACGGCGAACTGACGCACGGCATCTTTGCGTACGAGTCGACGCTTCACGTGCCGCTGATCGTGGCTGAGGTAGCGCCCGGTGGAACGCCGGGGCACGGCGTTGTCGTCACGAGCCCGGTGCGACACATCGACGTCGTGCCGACGCTGCTCGCCGCTCTGGGCGCCGAAGTGCCCTCGGATCTCCCGGGCTCGTCGCTCCTTGACGTCCTTCGAGGCGGCGCCGGCGATCGTCCTTCGTATTTCGAGTCGATGATGCCGGTCCTCACGCGCGGATGGGCGCCCTTGCGTGGCGTGATTGCCGGACGAGAGAAATACATCGACCTGCCTATCCCCGAGCTGTACGACCTCTCCGCCGATCCCGGCGAACTGCAGAACCTTGCGCCGTTGCGCGCCGAACGCTCGACTGTTCTCGTCGGGATCCTGGGTGGATTCAACCTGGCGCCGCCCAATCGGCCGGCCGAAGAAACAACCGCCGCGCGCGAGCGGCTGCACGCACTTGGCTACACGGGCGGGAGCCCGGCGCCCGTTCGCGAGCGCTACACCGAAAACGACGATCCCAAGCGGCTCATCGACCTCGACCGCATGCTGCATCGAGCGCGCGAGGCATTTCAGGCCAATCAAACGGCCGAGGCCATCAATATTTATCAGCAGGTCATCGCCCGTCGCCCCGATACCGCCGACGCGTATCGCAACATGGCGTTCGCGCTGTGGCAGATGGGCCGGCCGGGCGCAGCCGTCGCCACGCTCCAGGCGGCGCTCAGGAACGGCGTCTCCGGGCGCGAGATTCAGATGAAGCTCGGCATCTACCTGTCCCAGCTGGGAGAGGCGACAAAGGCGATTCCGCTCCTGGAAGCGCTGCCGCAGGACGACACCGAAGTGCTGAACGCGCTGGGCATGGCCTACGGCCAGGCGGGCCGCGCCGCCGACGCCATGCGCGCGTTCCGACGGGCGCTCGAGCTCGATTCGACGAGCGGGCTGGCCCATCAGAACATCGGCACGCTGCACCTGCGCGCAGGCGACCTCGCGGCAGCCGAAGCCGCCCTGCGCGAAGCGCTCCGGATCGACCCCACGCTCGCGGGCGCATACACGACGCTCGGCGTCGTGCTTGGCAAGACCGGGCGCGGGCCAGAGGCCGTCGAGGCGTGGAAGCGGGCGGTAGACATCGAGCCCACGGAATTCGACGCCCTCTACAACCTGACACTCGAGCTCGTGGCCGAGCGGCGATTCGACGAGGCGCGCCAATTCGGTAATCGATACGTCGCGACCGCACCGCCGGCCCTCTACGCGGCCGACATCGCGCACGTCCGCACGCTGATTGGGCGGTAAAATAGGTCGGTCCCCAAGGTTGGAATTGATGCACGCCAGATTTCCGGTCGTGGCCGGCCTGGTCAGCGTCCTGGTCGCGGCGGGCTCGGCCCAGGCACCCCAGGACCGTCCAGTTTTCAGATCCGGCGTGCGCCTGGTCCGGCTCGATGTCCGCGTCGTCGATGCGTCCGGCCGGCCTATTACTGATCTCAGGGCGGACGAGATCCGGATTCTCGAAGGCGGCGTCAGGCGACCGGTCGTGCTATTCCAGCGCGTGGCCGGACTGAGCCCGTCATACATCGAGTCCGCTCAGCGGACGATCGCGTCGGACGTCTCGACCAATCAGGGCGCTCCACAGGGCCAGTTGTTCGTGCTCGTCTTTGATCAGGATCACATTCGATCCGGCGGGGAGCAACCCGTGCGTCTGGCCGCCGACGCGTTTCTGCGCACGCAGGTTCGTCCGCACGATCGCGTCGCCATGTACGGCCTGCCCGGTCCGGGTCCGACTCAGCCGTTCACGGCCAATCTTGCATCCGCGCGACAACAACTCGACCTGCTCCGAGGCGGGCTGGACCGCCGCGCGAACGGCGCGGTCACGGAGATGACCCTCGCCGAGGCCTACGAGATCGTTCGCGGCAACGAACTTGTCCTGAGCCGATTC
This sequence comes from Vicinamibacterales bacterium, assembly GCA_035633215.1. Taxonomy (GTDB): domain Bacteria; phylum Acidobacteriota; class Vicinamibacteria; order Vicinamibacterales; family SCN-69-37; genus DASQFI01. The sequence goes on from DASQFI010000062.1 coordinate 102,590, forward strand.
ATAACAGTGGCATTCGCGGCCCCGGACCGCGTGCAGCGAGACTCCGAGGATCCGGCCGTCGTGCGCCGCCTGCTGCGCGAGAACGCGCAGTCGATTGTGAACCGCGCGGATGCGGAAGCGCGCCGATTCCTGGTGATGTTCGCCGATGTGCTCCGTGGACTCCGCGGCATCGACGGGCGCAAGACCGTGCTGCTGTTCTCGGAAGGGTTCTACGGCGACAACGTCGCCCGCGACCTCGAGGACGTGGCCACGGCCGCCGCCGAGACCTACTCGGTGATCTACTCCTTTGATTTGAACCGGCGCACTGATCTGACCGCGGCGGAGAGCTCGACGTCTGACGAACCGACGGAGATCCTCAATCGCCTCGAGCCCCTGGGCAGTCTCGCCGCCGAAACGAGCGGCGCGCTCGTCAAGGACGCCTCGGTCCGTCTGCAGTCGGCCATGTCGACGCTGCTGTCCGACGACGGCAGTTATTACCTCGTGGGCTTCGAGCCTGCATCGCCCGAGACCGGGGACAGCCACTATCGGCGCGTGAAGCTGGACGTGGCGCGGCCCGACGCGCGCGCGATTTCGCGGACCGGCTATGCGATCGGGGCGCAGCCAACGCCGGCGGATCGACGCCGCGCCATCGATGCCGCGCTGGGTGCGCCGTTCACGCAGCAGGGACTGAAGCTGGAGTACACGACCTACGTCGGACAGGCGTCTGTTCCGGGCATGCAGCGCGTCGCCGTCAGTCTCCTGGCCGAATTGCCGGTGCGGCTCGATCGGCCCGCCGGCACGGATGCCGACGCGAGCTCGGCCGACATCGTCTTCGTCGTTCGCGACAGCCGGACCGGCCGCGTCGCCGCCAGCGGCACGGAGGCGCTCGCGCTGCCGGTCCGCACGGACCGCGGCTCGTCAACCGGCAATTCGCCCTGGCACGTGGCGTTCGAGCTGCCGGCGGGCGACTACATCATGCGCTGCGTCGTCCGGGAGCCGGGCGGCATCGTCGGCAGCGCAGACCGCCGATTCAGCGTCCGCGCGCTCGGCGGCTTCGACATCGGGGCCAGTGACCTGGTGCTGACATCCCCGGGCGATTCATTTCCTGTTCGCGCGCGCGCGTACACCGAAGGCACTCTGACTGGCACGGCGCGTCTGTATGGGCGGACGGCCGACCAACTGCAGCCGGTCACTGCCCGGCTCGAGCTGGTCCCGATCGCCGACGCGGGCGATCGACAAGTCAGCGGCCGCGGCATCGCCGCGACGTTCGGCCAAGTGATCGTGACCCCGACGGGCGCGATGCGCGACGTGATGTTCGCTCTTCCGCTGTCCGGACTCGACGCCGGTCCATACGTCGCGCGCGCCGTCGTCCAGGCGGCCGGCGAGGTGGTCGCCGACCTGCGGCGTCCAGTCGACGTCGTGGTCGGGGCGGCGCCGGAAGTGGCGCGCACTGACGAAAGCCGCCCGAGCGACGTTCTGCACGGCGAAATCGGCCGCCGATTGGTCCGTGATTTGGCGTCGAGCGCGCGCGACGAGGTTCGCGGCGCGGCCGCCAGTCTCGGGCGTGGACAATGGACCGGCGCGATCAACGCGTTGGCATCCGCGCCCGAGACTGATGTCGATGCCAATCGCGTGCGCGGATTGGCCCATCTCGGCGCACGCGACTACCGCTCGGCCGCGGCATCGCTGGGACTGGCGTTCGACGCCAGGCCCGTCGATGCGGCGTTGGCGTTCGTGCTGGGCTGGGCTCGAATCGGCGCGGGCGACGCGACTGGCGCGATCAGCGCGTTCCGCAATGCCGCCCACCTCGAGCCCACGATGGTCCCGGCGTATCTGGCGCTCGCGGGAGCCTACGTCAACCTCGCCCAACCCGCGCTCGCCGTGCAGGCGCTCGAGTCCGGCCTGCGTCACCTGCCCGACTCGCGCGAGCTGCAGACGATGCTCGCGGCGCTGAAACGATGACGGGACATTCGTAGGGGCCGGCTTTAGCCGGCCCGACGTCGCCATTCCGACCGGTGGTAACGTGATTGGCAGGGAGATCGATCCATGCTCCATGCGCTTTTGTTCTGCTCTCTCGCGGTTGCACAGTCGGTGACGTCGGCTGACACGATCCGCCTGTCCCCCTCGGTCATCGGGGAATTCGAGCTCGGGAAGAACGGCGTCAACGGCTCACGGGTGCGGCAGCTCGCCTGGTCGCCAGACGGGAAAGAGCTGTATCTGATGACGTACGAGCCCAAGCCCGACGCGTCAATCAAGCAAGCGTTCCACTACCTGATCCCGATTTCAGGTGGGCGGCCGAACCGGGTCGACGCACCGCCGGTTTGGGCCGCGGCCTACTGGACGTGGAAATCCGACCGGTCCGCGCCGGGCGAGCCCTCACTCACGATCGAGCTGTCCGACGAAAAGAAGCGCGCGGAGACTGGCGTGGCGCTGCCGGCCGGCGGCGAGATGGCGCGCGGCGGCACGGCCGATCCGGCGACCGGACTGTCGAGCGAATCGGCGCTCAGCGCGGCGCGCGGCATGGAGAACAACGACGTCCGCACGATGCGCTTGAAGGGCGAGATCATCGGCGAGTGGATCAACCTTCCGATCGTTCCGGGTCTCACGTTCGGATGGGGACCGAAGGAGAGCGGGCTCATCGCGTTCGCCGAAAAGTCGACCGGCAGGCTCGTGATCATGGACAAGACCGGGAAGAAGCAGAAGGTCGCCGACACGAAGGCCGTCATCCTGCCCGCCTGGTCGGAGGACGGGGCAAGAATCGCCTACCTCGAAGGGCGCGGGCGCAGCAAGTTCGCGGTGGTTGTCGCTGACGTGGACGTGAAGAAATGAAGACATGAAGGGCGTGAAGGCGTGAAGGACATGAAGAAATCTGTCATTGCGCTCTCCTTCACGCTCTTCACGTCTTCATCCGTCTTCACGTCTTCATCCGTCTTCACGTCTGCACGTCTTCACGTCCTTCACGTCTTCACGTCCTTCACGTCGCAATTCAAGACCGGCGTCGATCTCGTCGAGGTCGACGTGACCGTCATCGACAAAAACGGTCGTCCGGTCACAGACCTCACCGCCCGGGATTTCGAGATCCGTGAGCGCGGGGCCGCTCAGCGCATCGAGACGATCTATCTGGTGACCGGCGACCCTGCGCTGGTGCGACAGGCGCCGCAACCGTCTGGTGCAGCGCCGCCGGACGCCGGTGCGCCCGTGCCGCGACGGGCCCTCCAGCCGCGTGTGTTCGTGTTCGTCCTCGACGTCGCGCACTTGTCGCCCGCCGGCTTCGACCGCACGCGCACCGCCATTCGGAGCTTTCTCAACGAGGGGCTACAGCCACTCGATCTTGCGGGCCTCGTCGTGAACGGTGAGATGCTCGGCAACCGGATCGTCAGCGACAAGGCGGTACTCCTCGCGCTGCTGGAGGGCGTCGCGACACCGAGCGGAACCCGCTACAACGACATGCGCACGTGGCCGCGAATCCTCACTGAGGAGGAAGCCGCGCGTATCGCACGCAACGACGAAACCGCCAGGAACCAGGCCGTGCAGCGAGCGTGCGACGAGCGTCCGGGCGACTGCACCGGCAATGGCCGCTTCGCGGTCGAAGCCGAAATCGAAGCGAAGAGCCGGCTGATCGCCGGCGAGTCCGTCCGCGACGCCCAGGCGACACTCGGGACGCTGCTGACGCTGGCCAATGGGCTGGGCAGATTCCCTGGCCCCAAGAGTGTCGCAGTGTTCTCGGAAGGGTTCTATACCGGAGACTTTTCCGAGCGCGTGAGCCAGGTCGCCGGTCTCGCCGCGAGAAACCGCGTGCGCATCTCGACGCTCGACGCGCGGGGGCTCGCTCGCGATCTACGGCAGCAAAACCTGCTGGGCGAGGCGCCGGTCGTGGGCACGAGCGACTTCGGGGCCGTGCTCGGATTCGACGAGAACGCCGACGTCCTCACGACGCTGGCGCTCGACACCGGCGGCCAGCGCGTCCGCGACCGCAACAACCTCCGCCCGGCGCTCGATGCGATCGCAATCGAAGCGGGTACGTACTACATGCTCGGCTACTCGCCTCGCGACGCGTTCGACGGGTCCTATCGGAAGATCGAAGTGAGCGTGAAGCGTCCAGGGTTGACGGTCCGCGCGCGACGCGGCTATCTGGCGGTGAGGCCTGGCGCGCCGCCGGCCGGCAAAGACGACCCAGCCGCGGTGCCGTCGCCTGCTCCGGCAACGTCCCCGGTCTCTTCGAAGACGCCGCTCGGGCCAGCTCCATCGGCGGGCACGCCGCCTGTTGCGACAACGCCGCCGACGCCGGCTGCGCCCTCTCCGGTCGGCGCGCCTGTTCCGGCTTCTCCTGCCGCTACTGGCGCCACTCCGCTCCGCGTGCGGCCGGACGGGACCTCCAACACCGACGCCATCTCGAAGCGGCTCGCCGAGTCGGCTGGCTCGAGAACAGATCTCGCAGCCGCCATCGCCAGAGAAGGGTGGGATCTGTACGCCGCAGGCAACGTCGAAGCGGCGCGCGACAAGCTGGCGGCCGGGTCGGCCGGAGGCGGCGGCGTGTGGGTGGACTACGCGCTCGGCTTGGCGGAGTTCGCCCTTCAGCACGCCGACGCCGCTGCGGCGGCCTGGCAGCGGGTTCGGACCGCCCAGCCAGACTTTGAGGCGGTCTATTTCGACCTCGCCGACGCCTACCTTCAGCTCGGGCGGGGCGGCGATGCGCTTGCCGTGCTCCGCGATGCCGCCCGTCGCTGGCCAGCCGATGCCGAGGCTCACAACGCCGTCGGCGTCGTGCTCGTTGCGCGGGGCGCGCTCGACGACGCCGTCGACGCGTTTTCACGCGCGGTGTCGGCTGCGCCCGACGAGGGCCTGGGCCACTTCAACCTCGCGCGCGTCTACCACCTGCGGTATCTGCGGATGCTCAAAATGGCGGGCCCGGCATCGACACAGGCCGTGCGCAGCCTCGCGGACCGCGACCGGCAGCGCGCGCTCGACGCCTACAAGAAATGTCTCGCGATCGGCGGACCGTTCGAGAAGGACGCGCGCGAGGCGATCGCGGTACTCGACTGGGGACGTGGGACATGAAGGGCATGAAGAGGTGAAGGGCGTGAAGAGGTGAAGGCCGTGAAGACGTGAAGCGCGTGAAGACGTGAAGCGCGTGAAGGTTTTTGCAACGGACGAGCACCTGAAAAAGTGAAGGAATTAGCAATTTGAAGGCGCTGGGGCCGGCCAACGGTATCAACAAGTGCGTCGAACGCATCCTTCCCGTCCATGAAGCGCAGATTCTCACTTACTTGAGGCTCGCACGGGTTTCCCAAGGGTTGCTCATCAACTTCAACAGCCCACGCCTGAAAGAGGGCGCCCTTCATGTCAAAAGAAAACGGGGCGTCACCCCGAAGGGTGACGCCCCGCATGTGTATGTGAACGAGCGCTTCTAGAAGATGAGACGCGCGCCCAACCGCACGATGCGCGGATTCATGATCTCGCGCACCTGGTTGAAGGTGCTGGGACTGCTGAAGTTGAGCTGCTTGCCGAGCACCGTGCCGTTATTGAACAGGTTGAAGACGTCCAGATCGAAGTGCACGCTCGCGCGATTCTGGATCCTCAGAGCCCAGCTCACGCGTCCATCCAGGGAGTGCACGTTCGGCAGCCTGTGGTCGCCGACATCCCCGACCAGCAGCACGCTCTTGCCGCCCGGTGACACCAGATCAGCGGATCCGGGAGTGCCGCTACGGTAGAACGGCGTCGAGTACCCCTGGCGGAACAGGTAGTTCATGCCAACCGTGATGTTGTACTTCACCTGATACGCGGCGTTCATGATGTACTGGTACTTCGGCAACACCATGTAGATGGCTGTCTTGCCGCTGCCGCCCGTCGGCACGACGACATATCCGCCGTCCTTGTTCGGCGAGGCCAGCCCCCCCGGCAAAGCCGGGGTCGGATCGTACTTCGCGTCGAGGCTATCGAAGTACTCGCGGTGGTCGTTCGTGGACCAGCCAACCCGCATCATCCAGTTGTTGGACATGCGCTTGGTCGCCGACAGCTCGAACCCGTAGTACCGCTGGCTATAGCCGTCCCGCTTCTCCTGGACACGCCCTCGGTCGGCCGGGACCTCGGCCGCGATGGCGGTGTAGAACGGTGTGTCGAACGAGCCGACCGGATCCTGCGTCCCGCTGAGTGTCCCGGCCTGGATAAAGTCCGAACCGGTCAGGCCGGCGAGGTGCGTCCAGTTGAAGTTCGTCAGTTTCCGCCACGTGAACGCGGCGCTGATTCCGAAGTTCGTCCGGAGCTCGTGCTCGAGGCCCAGCACGAACTCGTGCGTCAATGGGATCGCGTAGTTGCCCATGCGGTCCTTGTTGCCCCCCAGCGGATCGGTCGGGTCGAAGCCGACCGTGCCGAGGAAGCCCCCGGGCACGAGCTCGTTCGTGTCGGTGATGCCGTTGCCGTTCAGATCGGTCGCGAGCCAATAGACGTAGCCCGAGCCGGTCGAGGTCCCGGGAATCTGCGACACGAGATACGCGCGTGTCGAGTCGAGCTGCGACGCGAACATTCCGTAGCTCGCCCGCGCGATCGTCTTGCGCGATTCATTCAGCGCGTAGGTGAGCCCGAGTCGCGGCGTGACGACGTTGTTCACCACGACGTTGTCCTGTGCCGTCGACGTCAAGTCGCCCAGCAGCGGCGTCCATGGGTTGGCCGGAACTGACGAGGAGGCCAGACTGGCGGTCCCGCGACCGTAGCGGAGGCCGAGATTCAGGGTCAGCCGGTCCAGGCTGATCTGATCGCCCACGAATCCGCCCATTTGTACGGTGTTGCCCCCCTGCGCCCAATCACGCGTGAACTGCGCCACCATCGTCGGGTAGGGATCGAGTCCGAACACCGAGCCATAGATCGTCAGGATGCCGCCCGGGAATCCGCTCTCCGACGCCACAGAGGCCTTCCTCCAGCCGAAGCCGAACTTGAACTCGTGGCGGCCGCGGAAGTAGTTGCCCTCGAACTGCGCGTTGTGCTGCGGACGATCCGTCTGGTAGAAGCTGATCGTGTTCTGCCAGATCAGGTCGTCGTCCAGCACCGTCTGCGCGTTCCGCCCGCCAATCGGCTCGAGCCCGAACCCGCCGCTCGTGTAGGCGTAGCGTCCGGTCAGGAAGGTCGAGTTGGACAGGTTGAAATTGACCTCGCCCTTGAACATGTCCGTGGGGCCTTTTTGGTTGAACGTCGTCGGCGCGGGCCGGTCGGCCGCGGCGCCGCGGCCGAACTTCAACTTGTCGCCGCGGAAGTACGTGAAGGAGCCCCGGATTTTCTCGGTCACCTTCGCGCTCGCCTTGGCCGAGTAGTTCTCGAGAACCGTGCAGTCGCGCGCGCTGATCTGATACGTCCCGGCCTCGGACGGATTCAACGCCCCGCTACCCTTGCACCCTGGCTCCGTGCGGAAAACATCGGCCGCCGTCGCGCGAAAACTGTAGATCTCCAGGGCGGGGTTCGTCTTGCCGTACGCGCCCCATACCCACAGGCGATCCTTCAGGAGCGGGCCACCGCCCTCCGCGCCGTAGTCCTTGTAGAACTCCATGCGGTTGTAGCTCTGCAGCTTGCCGGAAAGATCAGTCGGCAGGTTGTCGGACTGCAGATCGCTGTTCTCGTAGTAGTACCGGCTCGACGCGCGCCAGCGGTTCGTGCCGCTGCGCAGCACGAAGTTCAGCTGGATGCCCGGTGTCGGCGTCGCGGGATCGGCTCCGCCCGTCGTCACCTGCATCTCCTGGAACATGTCGAAGTCGTAGTACGTCGGCGAGGCGCCGAGCGCGGCCATGTCGGTGATGGCGATGCCGTCGATGTTCCACGTGTTGTCGCCGCCCGCTGCGCCCTTGGCCTGATAGTTCGACTGCTGGCCGGATTCAGCGCCGCCCACGTTCACGCGGTCGACGATGACGCCCGGAACAGTCTGCAGGATCACCCAGGGATCGCGCGACGTCGGAATGTTCTGCAACTCGTCGAGGGAGACGTTGGTCTGAATCGTCTGCCTCTTGGCCTCGATGACTGGCGTCTGCGCCGTCACGTCGACCTTTTCGGTCACGCCGCCCACGGCCATCGTCACGGGCAGCGAGACAATCGACCCCGCGCCGACCGGCACGTTGTCGTTCTTGTAGTCGTTGAACCCCGACAGTTTTGCGGTCACCGCATAACGACCAGGCGCCAGGTTGAGGAAGTGCGCCTCACCTCGCGTGTCGGTCACGGCATTGGCGGTCTGGACGCCGGTCAGCTCCACGTTGACTCCGGGGAGAATCGCGCCCGTGCCGTCCTTCGCGGTGACGTCGATGCGTCCCGTGAAGACCTGCGCAGACGCCGGCACGGCCAGAGCCGTGAGGCACAGGGCCACGAGGGCCACGTGCACTATTCGTCTCGTCATTTAGCTCCCTCCATTCCCACGCCCTGCCGTCAGCCTGCTCCCGAGCAGACTGCGGCCGACAGGGACTTTGGCTACTTGAATGCAAATGTCTCGCACCTCTCCGAGGGCTGTCAAGGCACCCTAACTCATTGAGAAGTAAGGAGACCGTGTCTTCCGTACCCCGGAGATCCGTTGTCGTGAATCCAAGGGGTTGGATTGAAGGCCAAACCGGAGGCGGACTTTGAGGGACGCTGGAACCTTGGGGCCTTTCGGACCCTTGGTCTTACTTCGCGAACCGATCGAAGATATCGACCAGTTCGTTCAGCTGCTTGCGGCGATCGGCTTCGCTCTGGGCCGCGCCGTCCGAGACGCAGTTGTCGACGTGATACTTGAAGATGGCAAGGCTGATGCGGTTGAGGGCCGCTTCAGCAGCGGCCAGCTGTTGGAGAATCTCCACGCAGAGGCGCGGCTCCTGAACCATTCGGCGAATGCCCCGAATCTGGCCTTCGATTCGGTTCAGGCGTGTGATGAGCGCCTGCTGCTCTGCTGCTCCCAACATTGGCACTTCCCGGCCCACCCCTGCTCCCAACATTTGACGCTAACCGGCGCAACCCGCCTGACTCCTATCGCTGGCCGTAGGTCGCAGATGAGGTCCGGCCCTCCGTCACTGAATACGACGTGTGGCGGGGTGTGTTTAAGGCCGTTCTCACTTCCACGCAGTGCGAAACGGCACCGAATCGCGGACAGGTGGCAGAATTCTGCCCGGCGGGCCGCTTCAGGAAAGTGAGAACGGCCTTAAGGAGTCCGACCTGGACCCGGCTGACGGACCGCCGCCGCGACCTGTTTCGCTAATGGATTGTCGGGATCGAGCGCCAGCGCCGCGCCGGCGTGGATCGCCGCGTCGGCGGGTCGCCCGAGTTTCAGCTCGCAGTAGGCCAGATGCGAGAGCGTGTCCGCATTGGACGAGTCGAGCCGAACGGCCTCTGCCAGTTCGCGCGCAGCCTCTTCGTAGCGGCCGAGCACCAGGAGGTTGAGGCCGTACTGCTGGCGCGCGCTCGCCTGATCCGGGCGCATGCCGACGGCGTGCCGAAAGAATGGCTCGGCGGCATCAGGCGCCTTCACTTCCGTGGCGAGCCTTCCCACTCTCAACCACAGCTCGTGGTCGGAATCGTCACTGAGCCTGATGCGTCGAATGACGTCTGCGGCGGCGCGAAAATCGCCGATGGCGTGGAGGGCGACCGCAAGATCGTAGCCGCCAAGGGGAATCTCGATACCGGCGTCGAAGCCACGCTGCAAATGCGGCACCGCGTCTTTCGCGCGACCGGCCTTGAGCAGCGCCTGCCCAAGCGCGTACTCGACGGCCGGCTGGCCGGGATCGAGCTCGTGCGCTTTCGCCAGGTGCGCGATCGCGCGATCCGTCTGATTCACCACCAGCAACTGCATGCCGACGCCGTGGTGCGCCATGCCCGCACGCGGCGCCTGGGGTTCGAACCTCGCGACCCACTGTTCGGCCTCGTCGTATCTGCCAAGAATGACGAGACGCTGCGCCATCCGCAGTCCCTCCTCCCACCGGCCGTCGTGCAGCCCATGGCGCCAGTTGGCGAGCGCGAACAGGACCACGAAGACGACAGCGGGCGCGACAAGGATTCGGGCACGTTTTGCTGCAATGGCGCTGATCGCCGCGTCAACGGCGGCGCCAGCGCCGATGCAGAGCGGAACGAGCAGCGGAAGCCGATAGCGTTCGGCCACGAGAAACACGGCCACCGACGCCGCGTAGCAGGGAACGAACGATAGCCAGATGAGATAGTCGCCTCGTACATTTCCCAGCCGGACTCTTTCTTCCAGCCGGACTTTTTCCACTACGCGCTTGCGGACACGTGGTGAGTCTTCGAGCCTCTGGGCCTTTGAGCCTTTGAGCCTTTGAGCCTCCGCGCCTTGGACCGCCGGCTTCGAGCTGCGAGTGGACGGCGCGGCGAAGACCAGCCCCACGAGGCCCAGCGGCACGAGCAGCCAGGGCCCAACCGCATAAAAACGCAGCATCGTCTCTGCGTCGTACGCATAAAAAGGATAGCTGTAGGGCAGCGCGATGTGCTGCGCGTTGAACACGTAGCCGAGCTTGCGCGCAAACAGCTTGATCGCCGCGCCCGGGTGCTGCCTGATCCACGTCCACGCGAGCCCGAAGAAGTAGTCGGACGTCTCGGCCTCGCTGAGGCGGCGCCCGAGCGCCCGCTCGGCGATTCGCCGCGCGTCTCGCTCCTGGCCCGCGATGTTCGGCGTAATCCCGGGGACCTGGTGATAGAAGCCGGTGGCCGTCTCGCTGTTGCCGATGTAGAAGTTCAGACCGCCGTGCGAAGAGACGAGCGACCACTCGCGCGTCACGACGACGTTGCGAATGGCCGCGGGCGCCATGCCGATGAGGAGACCGGCGGCGAGCAACGCGGCAGGCCGGAATCGGCGCGTCACCAGCAGGACCGTCGCGAGACCCGCGACAGCCACCGTCATGTTGGGCCGATTCAACGACTGGATGCCGAACACCAGTCCGGAGAGGAGGAACCATCGATCACTCTTCAATGCTCGCGGGGCCCCACCCCCGCTCGCGCGCGCTCCGGCGCTCGCCGACTCGCTATCCTCCTTTTCTCTCGCTGGGGCCCCACCCCCAGCGATGAGGCTGAAGGCTCCGCGCGGGCCGCGGGCGCTTTGACCGCGGCGGAGCGCCAACGTCAGACAGAGCAAGGCCGCCGACGTGAGGAACACATCGATCGAGGCCTGAAGGATGAGCGCCTCGTAGAACGTGAAGAGCCCCGTGAACGCGGCGAAGACGGCGGCCACCCTCGCCGCGCGCTCGCCAAACCATTCCCGGGCCATGACGAAAATGAACCCGACAGCGGCCGTCCCCAGAAAAATCTGGATCAGGCGGGCGGCTGTGAACGAGTCGGTGGCGAAAAGAATCGCGGCGAGAACGTAGATATAGAGCGGCGAGACGTAGTAGAGGCCGGGACCGAGGCCGATGTCACCGGCGACCACCCTCCGGGCCAGCTCGGCGTAGGCCGTCGTATCCAGGCCGACGTCGGGCTGGACGAGCGGGTGGTCCCTCAATTGAAGGACCACGACGAGTTTGAGGACGAAGACGCCTGTGAGGAAGCAGACGAGAGCCGTTCTCACTTTCCTGTAGCGGCCCGTCGGGCAGAATTCAGCCCATCTGTCCGTGATTCGAGCGGTTTAGCACTTCGCGGAAGTGAGAACGGCTCAAGCTTACACTTTTGCACGCGATCGGCGCCTTGACCGCCATTGTACGTCGGAGTAGGATTCATGCACCCTGCGGCTGTGGAGACGTCTGTCCGGCGTCCAATTGCGTGCCGGCAGCCGCTCCCGCCTTGTTCCGTCGTGATTGCCGTAGAAAGTCCCAAGGAGGATAAGAATGATGCGTGTCTTCCGAGGCGTCCTGCTTTGTGCAGGCATCCTCGCCATGACTGCCGGAGCGGCCCACGCGCAAGCGCTTGGCTCGATCTTCGGCAAGGTCACAGATCCGTCCGGCAGCATCCTGCCGGGTGTGACTGTGACGGTATCAGGCCCCTCGCTCCAGCGGCCGCTCGTGGCCACGACGACCGAGACCGGGGCGTATCAGTTTCCGAGCGTACCCATTGGCACGTACACCGTGACGTTCGAGCTCGCCAGCTTTAGAAAAGCGGCGCGCCAGAACGTGATCGTCGAGACCGGCTTCAACGCGCAAATCGATATGAAACTGGCGATCGGCCAGGTGTCCGAAGAGGTGACGGTCACGGCGGCTTCGCCCGTGGTCGACACGAAGAAGACCACGACCGGTCAGGTGTTCACGAGGGAGATCTTCGAGAGCATTCCAACGGCACGCGACCCGTGGCAGATCATCGGCATGACCCCCGGGGTGCAGGCCGGTCTGAACGTCGGCGGGTCATCGTCCGGCCAGCAGGTTGGCCTCTCGGTGTACGGCACGAGCGGCAACGTCCAGTGGAACCGTGAAGGCGGATCGATCACGGACCTCTCGTCGAACTCATCGCCGGCCTACTTCAACTTCGACTCGTTCGAGCAGATCCAGGTGGTGACGGGCGGCGGCGACGTCTCGGTGCAGTCGAGCGGCCTCAGCATCAACCTGGTGACCAAGAGCGGGAGCAACATATTCAAGGGCACGGCGGTCGCCACGTTCGAAAACGACAAGACGCAGTCTGGCAACGTGTCACGGCAGTTGTTCGAGTCGGGGCAGGGCGGCTTCCTGTCGGGCAATCCGATTAAGGAGATCTCGAACTATTCGGTCGAGTACGGCGGGCCGATCAAGCGCAACCGCCTCTGGTGGTGGGCCGCCGCGGACAGACAAGACATCAACGCCGGCGTCATCAATTTCTTCGACGCGGGTGCGGGCGGCTTGTGCAGCGAGCTGATTGCCGCGCAACGGCAGGGGTCAGCGGCGCTCGGCGCAGTGGCCACCTACGACCGGCTCGAGGACGTCCAGAAATGCTTGAGCAACGACAAGACGCTCATCAAGAACGTGGAATGGAAATTCAACTACCAGCTCAACGCGTCGAACAAGTTCCAGTACTTGTTCTCGAGCGACAACAAGTACCGTAACGCCCGCGGCGCGAGCGCCACGACGCTGAAGGAAGCGACCACCCAGCAGACCAGCGACAAGCCGTGGGGGTTCCCGCTCCCGCAGCACCTGCTCACGCACACGTGGATTCTGACCGATCGCCTGGTCTTCAATAACCAGTTCACCTACTCACACGGCGGGTTCTTCCTGGACTACCAGGACGTCCCACCGCAAGGGGACTGCCTCCAGAGCCGGTTCATCGGGAACACCAATTACGACGACTACCTGACCGGCAGCCGCGCGAATCCGGCCTGCCTGTTCAACGTGCAATCGTTGAGCAACCGCACCACCGGCTTCAACGCCCGATCGCTGACCTCGACCTACCAGACCGATCGGCACTCGTGGGAAGCCAAGACCGACGGGACCTACTTCCTGACGAACATGCTCGGCGGCGACCACAGCCTGAAATTCGGCCTCGGCTGGCGCCGGCATCCGATCCGGACGTACTCGCACTACAGCGGCGGCGCGCGTGCCACCCTGCAGTGCGTGGGGAACCTATCGGCCAATTGCGGAGCCGGCGTGCCTGTCGCCCCTGGGTCGGCCAGCGGGTTCGTGGTGCGCCAGGCGACGCTCTACCGCGATAACTTGCTCAACAACGACTGGTGGACCTATAACGGGTACCTCCAGGATTCGTACAGCCGCGGCCGGTGGCGCATCAACGGCGGCCTGCGGTACGACTGGCAAACGTCCAAATACCTGGGCGGGTGCGTGGCGAACAATCCGCTTCGCCCCGACCTCCTGCCGTCGCAGTGCGAGAACGGCACGGACCGGTCGACGGTTCTCGACCCCGTCACGGGCCTGCTCAAGGTGGACGCGAATGGCGTGCCCATTACGGAGAAGATCCCGTCCTTCGCCAACTTCGCGCCGCGTGTCTCGGTGATCTACGACCTCAGTGGCACCGGGAAGACGTCGGTTCGGGCGAGCTACTCGCTCTACTACCAGACCAAGATCACGCTGGCCAACAGCCTCGGGGGCTTGGCCGAGCAGACGGCGCTCACGTGGGGGACCAACCAGAACAGCGGCGCCTGCAGCACGACCGCTGGCGCGTCCTGCTGGCTCGACAACAACCTGGACGGCCTGATCCAGGCCAGCGAGCTCATCGGCACGCCGTCGACGAGCAACGCGCGCTTCGATCTCAATACGGGAATCTTGAGGCCGGCGGGAAACGTCGTTTCTCCCGATACGAAGATCGGCCGGACGCGCGAGTTCATCACCGGGCTTCAGCACGAGCTGATCCCGAATCTCGCGGTGGGCGTGGAGTACATCTATCGCAAATACGATCGCGGGACGGCAGGCTACACGGTCGGCTACCAGCCGGGCGCGCCGCTCTTCCCGCTGTCGCAGCTCTACGTCGGACCGCTCACCTACACCGACCCCGTGACCGGCCTGTCAGCACCCTACTGGGAAATCTGCCAGGGCTGCCAGCGGCCGTCGGGCGTCGCCAGCATCACGATGACGAGCCTCAATTACAACGTCTACCAGGGGTTCGTCACGACCGTCAACAAGCGGTTCAGCGACCGCTGGATGTTGAACAGTTCGCTCACCGTGCAGACCAACCCTGGGTACACCGAGCACCAGGTCAACCCGACAGGCCTGGAGTTCCAGAACGGCGTCAGCACGCTCGCGCGCTATCTCTTCAAGCTGAACGGCAGCTACGCGGCGCCGTGGGGGATCAACGTCGCGGCGAACTGGAACGTCAACGACGGCGCCACTCGCACACGGACGCTCAACGGGCCGGGGAGTGTCTACGGCGGCGTGAATGCCTCCGGCGCGGCGACGACACTCAGCGGGAACCAGCAGCCATACAACACGCTGAGAATCGAGGCGGCCGATGCGACGAGGCTCGATCTGATCAACCTGCTCGACCTCGGGGTCCACAAGGTGATCGCGCTCCGCGGCGGAAAGAACCGGGTCAAGGTGATGGCGGATCTCTTCAACGTCTTCAACATCGCCACGATCAGAGGATACTCAACCGACGCCAACAACCTCAGCCACGCGAGCTACAACGCGCCGAACAGCATCGTGCCGCCGCGGGTGTTCCGCATCGGCGCGCAGCTTTCGTTCTAGAGGTCGTTGAGGTCAGACCGGCGGACGGCCGCCGGAAACACACACGGACGGGCCCGGGCGAAAAGTCCGGGCCCGTTTTTTTTGTATCCTGCTCCGGAGCGGGGCAAGAAGGGCAAAGGTGCGGAAGGCGCTGACGGTTGTCTCCTTATTTTCAAAAACGATGGCCAGCGCCAGCGCGTTCCAGACCTTTGCCCTTTGCCCCTTGCCCTTTGCCCTTCTCATCTGGGGCCTGGCTGCAGGCGTCGTCCACTCTCAAAACCAGCCGCCGGCGCGTCTCGACACCTCGGCACAAGCCGTCGTCGATGCCGCGTCCGCCTACGTGAAGGAGTACCAGGACCAGTTGACGTACGTCCTGGCCGACGAGATCTACATCCAGCAGATCCGGAACCAGGTCCCGCTCGACAGGACCATGCCGCGGTCGCGGAGGCTCAAGAGCGAGTTGTTTTTCATGTTTGGGCCAGCCGATCGCGTCTGGATGGCGATTCGCGATGTGGCGGAAGTCGACCGCAAGCCTGTTGACCACCGGCCCGATCTGAGAGCGGCACTGCTGACGCTTCCCGCCCCGCAAGTCGCCGGCACGTTCAAGACGTACAACTCGCGGTTCAACCTCGGACGCGTGATCCGGAACTTCAACGAGCCGACCCTGAGCCTGCTGGTGCTCGACTCGCGGTACCGCGACAGCGTGACGTTCGAACGGAAGCGCATCCAGCGGACGGCCGGAACGACCCTCGTGACGCTCGCCTTCAGCGAGCGGAAGCCGCCGTGGCTGATTCGCGATTTGAGCCTGAGACCCGTCTTCTCACAGGGAGAGCTGATTATCGAGGCCGGCACGGGCCGGGTGCGACGGGCCGTCCTCAGGGCGAAGATTGGATCGGTACAGATGGAGCTCACGACCATCTACGCGCTGGAGCCGCGGCTGGGCATGTGGGTGCCGGCGCTGTTCCGCGAGCACTATGAAGAAGGGCTGGCACCCAACGATGCCAGGTCGCAACTGCTCACGACCCCCGCGCAATTCGAGGACATCACGTGCGAGGCGAAGTACTCGAACTTCCGGCGGTTCGAGACGGCCGCACGGATAAAGTAAGTTCCAGGCCCAAGGCCCAAGGCCCAAGGCCCAAGGCCCAAGGCCCAAGGCCCAAGGCCCAAGGCCCAAGGCCCAAGGCGATTATTTGACGACGAACTGAATCTCTCGCGTCGCTGGATCGCCGCCCAGCCGGGAGCGTGCTTCCATCGTCAGCACGTAGCGGCCCGGCGCGAGATCCCGCAGCGGAATCCGTACGACGTAGGTGTAGCCTCCCCGTTCCGATCCGAGATCGCGGCTGCTACGCTCCTCCCGCGCCACGAAGACCTGCGTCCCATCGTCGGTTCGGACCGTGGCGCTGAGATCGACCGTGTGGAGCCGGGCGGCCTCGTTGTCGTAGATCTCGGCGAGGATCGCGAGCGTGTCCTCGCGGACGAACTCACGGCTCGCCGTCGGCGGGCCGGGCAACAGATCCTTCAAGCTCGGCGCGTCGTAGCCGGTCGGCGTCCTGCCGGCGCTCGCGGACGTGAGCGCGAGGTGACTCATGACGAGCGGCGACTTGGTGAAGTCGGCGACGTCGAGGTCCCGGAACACCGATCCGGTCCGCCCGCCAAGCGCTTCATGGCCCGCGACCCGGAGCTGATACCGGCCCGGCGGCAGCTCGATCTCCATCACCAGGCGAAGTCCACGATCCGCGATCGTCTGTCGGGTCTCGGGGTTGATCGACACGTCCATCGTCTTGAGTCCGCTCGCGCGGATCTTGCCCGACAAGTCGAGCGCGACGTAGGACAGCTTCACGCTGTTGGCGATTGAGTCATTCTTCGGATCGAGCGCGACATCACGTCCGGCGACCTCGACGGTGACGTGCACGCGCACGTTCGACGCCGTTCCTTTCATCGTGCTCGTCGTCAGCCGCAGGCCGAGGCCGCCCAACGGCATCGGGCTGTTCAGCAGCTCGACGGTCGGATCGGCCGGCGGCACGGGGTTGGGCTTGGTGTCTTTGACCGCGTAATATCCGCGGCGCGCGCGCACCTGCACGCCCGGCCGCTTTACGCGAACCGTGATGTCATGGAACTTGCCGTCGTGCTTGAGCTCGGCCGGACGGTAGCCCAGCACGTAGTAGGCGCTGTTGTCCAGGACAATGCGGCGAAAGCCAGCGTCGAAGTCGTTGGTGCCGACGTGCGCGACACCCCCGGTCACCTCCGAGAACGTGCGGAGGGTCCCCAGCTCGCGCCGCAGCTCGTCGCGCACGCCGGAGGTCATGAGAGGGACAAAACCCTCGAGGCCGGGCGGCAGGCCGGTGGTCTGCAGGAGCGCATCCGTATCGGACGCGAGGCCGCGTGGATCGATCGAATAGATGGCGACGTTGGCGCGCGTGGCGACCTCGTACATCGCCTGCATGTGGTCGCGGATCGCCGCGGCATGGAGCGCTTCACGCACGGAGTTATCGCCGAACGGATTGGCCAAGCCAGTGCTACTACGCGGACCGACCGTGTCGTCCAGATTGAAATCGAGGCCTTCGCTGAAAAGCACGACAGCCTTTCGCCGCCCGCGAATCCCCGCCATGTATCTCGAGACGCGCATGATGGCGTCGATGGTCGCGTCTGCCTTCGCGGCCCGTTCGAGCGTCGTCGGATCCGTCACCGCGGAGGGATCGAAGCCGCGCCCCGCCCCAGTCACGAAAGCGTCGTAGACGTTGAGCGCCTTCGATCGCACCTTTTCGCCGACGAACTTCTCGACCGCCACTCGCAAGGCGGGCTTGCTCGACGTGAATTCTTGATTGTCGTCGACCGAGCCGGTCTGGGCATGGACGACGGAGGCCAGGTCGTTCGCACCGAGGTACCGATCGATGAAGAGCCGCGCGGCCTTCTTCACCAGGTAGCTGTTCGCCGCGGGCACATGATTGCTGTCGAGCAGCAGGACGTAAATCCGGCCTTCCAGCTCCCGTTCATTCGTGACGACGTCCGGCTCCACGGCCGTCGGCCGATAGAGCGGCCGATCGTCGCGTTCGAGCGGGATGTCGACGAACGAGAACACGTCGATCGTCTGCGGCCGCTTGTCCTCCAGGACCTCGAAATCCTCGCGCTGGAGATTGCGGACGACATTGCCCTGTGCGTCGGTGACGACGGCATCGACTTCGATGTAATCGGCTTCGAGCCGGAAAGTGACCTGCGGTTGCTGCGGCTGCTGCGCACCGAGCCAGACGCCTGATGCGCCGGCTGAGACCGCAAGAATGACGGTGAGCAGACTTCTCACTTCTGCCTTTGCTTTTTTGCTTGCCTTCGGCCTTTGGCCCTTGGCCTTCGGCCTAGTCCCCGCCGCCTCTGATCGATTCGAGGGGTGGGAGCGCCACGGCGAGGTAGCCCTTGCGCGCGCGCAGATTGAGGCCGTCAACTTTCGTCTTGACCTCAATCTTCCGGAACTTGCCGTCCATGACCTTGTTGTCGGGCTGGTACCCGATGACGTAGTACGTGCTGGTGTCGCGCACGATCAGGCCGAACGCGCGTGAGATGTCGTCGATGTTGCTCACCCTGAAGCCGCCGGTCCCCGCCGTGAGAATGGTCGGGCCGTCCTCGCCGGTGTCGAACACCGTGGATCGCGCCGTCTCCGGTCTGAGGACGTCCGGAATGCCGCTCGATCCGTGGATGAGTCCGCGCCCATCGATTGAATAGATCGCGGTGCCGGCGCGAGCGGCCTGGGCCGCGACCGTCTGAAGCATCGCCCGCGATTCCTCGACGAAGAACCCCTCCGACAGGAAGACGAGGGTCTTCCGGCCAGGAATGCGACTCAGGCGGCCGACCACGTACTGGAGGTTCTGGACGGTGCGCGCGGTCAGCACACGTGCGTGGCGGATGTAGTCGCGCGCTTTCCGCTCGATTTGGTTTTCGACCACCTGCAGCCCTCCGGCAGCCTGGCAGAGGAATGGATCGTCGTTGCACGCCTGGATCCCGAGCTGGTCGACGAGCTCGCGGGCACCGTCGGCGATCCGTGCCGCGTCGATCTCGCCCGGAATTCTCGGAAACTGGCGGAACCCCGCCAGCAAGGCCTGGCGATTGTCGAACGCCGGTTTGACGGCCCGAACGCCCAAACTGAGCTCGATCTTGTCCGATGTGAGGCGGCCCTTGTACATCTCGCCGTTGACGAAGACACCGGCGATGTCGCCCGGGCGAAGCTGGTCGCGAATGAACTCCTCCGCGCCTTTCTTGACGCGATGCAGCGAGTCGTTGGCCAAGTGTTCCTCGTCGAACAGCATGACGAACACGCGGTGCGCGCGACTCTCCGCCTGGGCTGTATTCGCGGTGACCGTCGGGTTCGCGGCCGCGGTGCCGTCGTGCGTGACCATGTAGAACTGCTGGATCGTCTGCGGCTTGCCGTCTTCGAGGAGCGCGAGATCGTCGGCCGTGAGCCCGGGTACGAACCGGCCCTTGTCATCGAAGGCAATGACGTCGACCTCGACGAGCGCGGTCGTCGCGCGAAACGTCGCTTGCGGTGCCGCGGGTTGCTGGTTCTGGCCGTGAAGAGAACGTGAGGGGACCGCCCCGAGCAGAATGAGGGCGGCTCCAGCACAACAGAACTGCCGTGCGGTGCGCATCAGTATAGGGACTCCGGTAGGGAAATTGTACCCTACCCGCCACCTTCCATCTGGCCTACTCCCTACCGGCAAGTTTCCGCAGCAGGTCCCGGGCTGGCGAGGCGGAGTCTATCTGGAGCGCCCGCTCGAACTCTCTCCGCGCCTCAACGAACCTGCCTTGCGTCGCCAGGATTCCTCCGAAGAGCTCGTGGGCGGCCGGGTCATCCGGTGCCAACGCAACCGCCTGCTCGGCCTCTGCGGCCGCGCCGGCGAGATTCCCCGCGCTCAGGAGCGCCTTGACGAGATTCTGCCGCGCGTGGCTGTTCCTAGGATCCACTTCGACCGCGCGGCGAAACAGCGGAATCGCCTCGTCGAGCTTCCCGGTCGATGCGAGCGCGATGCCCAGACCGCCCAGCGCGGCCACGTCGCCTGGACGTGCGCCGACAACCACTCGGTAGTGCTCAATCGCCTCCTCGAACGATTGCTGCCTGACCAACGCGGTCGCGAGAGAGGCTCGCGCGTCAACATCGGCTGGTGCGGTCGCCAGAATCAGCTGATACTGCTCGATCGCCTCAGGCCACCTTCGATCCTTCATGAACAGCCCGCCCAGCAACCCGCGGGCGAGGAGCACCTGGTCCAGCGCGGGCGGCTGCAGGCGAATGAACTCTTGAAACTGGGAGATCGCCTCATTCGATTTCCCGACGCTCGCCAGAACGCTGCCCAGGTAGTAGCGAGCGGGCGGATAGTCGGGCGTGGCCGTGCGCAAGTGCGACTCGGCCTCTGCGAATCGGCCAGCCGCCGCAAGCTCGGTTCCGAACATCGAGTGTGCCGCAGGCGTCGGCCACCGCTCGAGCGTGGTCTCGGCCAGAGTCATGCTCGACGCGTACTCGCCGTTCCTGGCCACGGTACGGGCTGCAAGGAGCGTTGCGAACGCCGCGATCAGGATAACGAAGGCGTCAGGTCTGGCTCGCGGCAAGCGTGATCCGGCGCGCTCGCTCCTGGCACGCGCGAGCCACGAGCGCTTGAGAAGAGTCCAGACGTGCGCGCCACCGATGACGCCCAGGACGACCAAGGCCATCAGTGGAAGATACATGCGACGCTCGGCTCCCACTTCCGTCGCGATGGGCACAATGCTCGATGTTGGTGCAAGCGTGACGAAAAACCAGACGCCCAGGAACCCACACTTGGGCCAGCGGAACAGCGCCATGACGGTCAGCGCGAGAAGCACGATCATCAGAAGCGCGTACGGCCAGACGTCGCCAAGCGTCAGCGGCAGCGGCCAGCCGTAGTAAAGGGCCAGGGAACGCGGCCAGATCGCGAGCAGCAGGTAGCGAGAGATCAGGACGGTCTGATTCAGGAGGTACGTCCACGGCGCCGCGTCTGGCGCGGAGAATCCAGCCGACAACGTTCGCGGAGCGGTTGCCATCAGCGCCGCGAGCAGCACCCATGTGGCCGCGAGTCCGGTATACAAGCGCCACCGCGTCCGAACCGCCTTCTTCAGCGAGTCGAAGACGAACACGCGATCGTAAACGACGATCATGAGCGGCGCCGTGACCATTGACTCCTTGCAAGCCATGCCCAGCGCGCACGACACGATCGCGACCGTCTCCCATCTCCACTGACGACTGGAATGCGTGGCGCGAATACTCGCGAAGAGCGTCAGCAGGTAGAACAACGCCAGCAGCGACTCGCTGCGTTGCGTCAGGTAGTTGACGACCTCGCTGTTGAGAGGATGGACGGTCCAGATGAGCGCCGATGCGAAGGCCAGATCGGCACTCCTGTGGCCAAGGCCTGTGTCAGGGCCCAGCGCCTGCAATGTCCGCTGCACGATGGCGAAGACGAGCAACGCGCAGAGGAGATGGATGCCAACGTTCACGATGTGGTACCCGCGCACCTCCAGTCCTCCGAAGGCGTAATTGATCGCGAATGTGGCATTGACGAGCGGCCGGCCGGCGACTGACGTTTCCGTGGGCGGAGAGAGAACCGTCTCGATGTCACGCCAGTCCTGGATCGAGGCATTGTCGAGCACGCTGTCGCGATCGTCGAAGATGAATGGGCCGGACAGGCTGTTCGAGTACGTCAGCGCCCCGGCGAGAAGAATCGCGGCGAGGCGCAAGCGCGTACCGCTCGCCGGCACGTCCCGTGAAAGCCGCCGTCCCCTCGCGCGCTTCATGCGGCTGCTATCTTCCCTCCAGGATTCTGCGGATCGTCGCGATGTCCTGCTGATGGAGGGCTGGCGGCGCGGTTGCCAGATATTGCTCGCCGTACGCGCGCGCCTCGACGTGGCGGCCGGCCGCCACGAGATTGATCGTAAGGTTGAACAAGGCGTCGAGCGCCATGCCGTCGATCGCGACCGCGCGCGCCCACGCGTCGATCGCCTCGGCCTTGCGGTTGGTCGTCGCCAGCACGACCCCGAGAGCGGTATGGGCACCGGGCAGGTTCGGATCGACGTCGAGCGCGCGGCGGAGCGACGCCTCCGCGCCAGCGTAGTCCTTGGCTTGAAGCTGCACGATGCCGATGTTCTCGTAGGCGAGGCCGTTCCTCGGGTCCAGCGCGAGCAGATGTTTGAAGGTCCGCATCGCGTCGCCACGCCGCCCGGCCAATTGATAGGCGTTGCCGAGCGCGATGAGCGCGTCGGGATCGTCTCCGGCCGTCTGCTCGAGCAGCGCAATCGCCCGATCGGCTTGCCCGGATTCCACCAGGTACTGCCCGAGCTTGATCCGCACTTCGCTCTGCGTGACGTTGTTTCTGAGCGCCAGCTCGAGCGTGGCAATCGCCTCGCGAGGGCGCCCGGTCCGCCAATAGACGAGCGCGAGCTTCCGATAGGCGTCTTCGGTGTCTGGCCGCCGGGCGATGACGCCCCGGTACAACTCGATGGCCTCGTGCGGGCGTCCCTGCTCGGACGCGTGCGCCGCCCGGTTCATCGCCTGCTCGATCTCGATGAGCCGCTTGGGATCGTCTGCCTCCGTGTATTTCTCCCGCACCCCCGCCACGGCGCCGCCGATGTAGCCGAGCGACCTCAGCCGCTCGATCGTATCGGGCGTCTCGGCTCGCGGCCGCCCGGGCGGCGCGACATCAAAGGTCCGCAGAGCGTTCAGCATCACCTGGCCGCGATCGGTCCGGAGCGCGGCGATGTTGCGCGCTTCCTGCGGATCGGCGGAGAGGTCGTACAGCTCGGCGATCGGCAGATCGATGAACTTCTCGCGGCCGACGATGACGCCTCGGAGCGGCGCCCAGCCGCGCGTGACGGTCGCGGTCATCGCCTCGAAATACGACGGCCGGTCATCGCCACGGCCCGCGGCGATGATGGGGCGCAGCGACGAGCCTGGTCGTGTGACGCCGTTCTCGGACGTCGTTTTCGTCGCGGCGTCCGGGCCCGCGCCGACAACATCGAGCAGCGTCGGCAGAAGGTCCACGTGCCGTACGGGCGTCTCGATCACGACGCCTCGAGGCTTGGGGCTGGACGCTTGCCTGCCCGCCGAAGCTCGAAGAGCGAAGGCGGGAGGCTTGGACCCCGCCATCTCGGCCACGATGAGCGGGACGCGCAGTGTCGATTCGTAGGCAAATACGCTGTGTGTGAGCTCGCCATGATCGCCCAGACCCTCGCCGTGATCGGCGGTGACGATGACGAGGGTCGGGCGCGGCTGGGCGCCGAGCCGGTCGAAGAGCGGACCGAGCGCAAAGTCGGTCCAGGACACTTCACCCAGATACGGATCGGCCTGGAAGCGGGCGGCCCAATCGTCTGGAGGCTGGTAGGTCACGTGCGGGTCGTAGACGTGGGTCCACGCGAACCACTTGCCGGACTGTCGGCCGATCCAGTCGAGCGCGGAGGTCACAACCGCGTCGGCGCGACGCTCGCGTTCGCCGGTTTCCCCGCTCGATGACGCCTGGCTGAGTCTGTCGTCGTAGAGGTCGAACCCGATGGCAAGGCCGAAGCGACGATCGAGCGGGAAGCCGCCGATGAAGGCGCCGGTGGCGAAGCCCTGCGCCTTGAGCAGCGTCGCAGCCGTCGGCTCCGTCGGCCGCAGCCGGTAGCCGGTGTTGTCGCGGATGCCGTGCTCGTACGGATAGCGGCCCGTCAGGATGCTCGCGTGCGACGGCAGCGTCACGACCGCCTGCGCGTGCGCGAAGTCGAAGCGCGCGCCATGAGCGGCAAGCCGGTCCAGGTTTGGCGTCAGCGCCCGCCCGCCATACGAACCGAGCGCATCGGCGCGCAGCGTGTCGATGGTGACGAGCAGGACGTTGCGATCCGCGTTGACGTCGAGCGCGAATGCGGCCGGGGCACGCAGCCACCACCACACACTCAGCGCGGAGATCGCCAACGCCGCCGCGGCGAAAACGAGAGCGATCGGAATGCGACGCGCCGGGGACGGCTGATGTCCGGCGTGGGGCCTGGCCGTCGTGCGCGGTTTCTTGGCCATAGGGCGAAATGTAGGCCGGCCCTTAAGGGCCGGCGCACAGGCGGGGCTGAAGCCCCGCCCTACACGCATTCTCGTTGCTACCCACCGCTCAGGTATCTCCGCATCTGATCGATGTCCGCCCGGTAGAGTGCCGGCGGGGCCGTGGCCACGAACCGCTGCGCGTACTCGCGGGCTTCGTTGAGCCGGCCGGCCTCGACGAGCAGAATGGTCAAGTTATAGAGCGCGTCGAACTCGCTGCCGTCGAGCGCAACGGCACGCTTCCAGCTTTCAATGGCGTCGCTCTTGCGTCCGGTTTCCGCCAGAATGACGCCGAGCGTCGTGTACGCCTTCGCCAGATCGGGATCGGCATCGAGCGCCTGCCGCGCCAGGACCTCGGCCTCCTTGAGCCCGCGCGCCCGGTCCGAAGGGTTCCTGGCGGCCCGGGCCTCCTTCAGGACAATCGACGCGAGGTTCTGGTACGCGAGTCCGTTCGTCGGATCGAGCGCCAGTACGCGCTTGAAGATCCGAATCGCGTCGGCATGACGGCCGGCGCCGCCGTACGCCACGCCAAGACCATTCAGCGCCTCGACATCGTCGGTCGGCAGCGTCTCGAGCACCTTGATGGCGCGGGCGCTGTCCGTGCGGCTTTCGGCAAGGTAGATGCCGAGTCGAATCCGTACATCGCGGTCCGGTGCGCCGTTGGCCAAAGCCTTCTCGAGTGTCGCGATCGCGGCCCGTGGCTCACCAGCTTCCCAGTATGCGTACGCCAGCTGGATATACGCATCCGCGGTGTCCGGCCGCCGCGTGATGACGCTATCGAGCATCGCGATCGCGTCTTGAACTCTGCCGCTCCGATAGAGCTCGCTGGCTGTGTGCAGATCCTGGTCGACCTTGACAAGGCGCTTCGGATCGTCCGCTTCGGTGTAGGTCTGGCGCGCGGGCGCGCTGCCCGTCACGTAACCGAGCGATCGGAGCGCCGCGGTCACCTCGACCGGTTCCGGCCCCGGGCGTGCCGGCGGCGCGACGTTGTAGCCGCGCAGCAGGTTGGCCATCACCTGCGCGCGATCGGGCTGCTCGGCCGCGTGGTTCCTCGCTTCCTGCGGATCGGCGGCGAGGTCGTACAGCTCCGGAATGGGCAGATCGATGAACTTGTTTTTGCCGGCAAGCACGCCGCGGAGCGGGGCCCAACCGCGAACGAGATTGTAGGTCATCGACTCGAAGTAGGCGGGCCGGTCAGCGCCCTGTCCGGCGCGAATGACGTCACGAAGCGACGATCCTGGAAGCGAGTCGTCCGCCGCGCCGCCGACGGCGTCAAGCACGGTCGGCGCGATGTCGATCTGCCGGACCGGCGTGTCGATGACGACGCCGCGCGACCGACTGGCGCGGGAGGCGGTGGTCCCCGCGACTCGAGCAATGATCAGCGGCACCCGCAGGGTCGCCTCGTACGCGAACATGCCGTGCGTCAACTCCCCATGATCGCCCAGGCTTTCCCCGTGATCGGCTGTGACGATGACAAGTGTCGGCCGCGAGAGGGTCGCCAGACGATCGAAGAGCGGTCCGAGCGCGTGGTCGACCCACGCCACTTCGCCGTAGTAGGGCTGCGTGGGGTATGTCGCACGGTACTCGTCCGGGGGCGTATACGGCGAGTGCGGGTCGAAGACGTGCACCCAGGCAAAGAATTGACCGGCCTGACGGCCGATCCAGTCACCAGCCCGCGAGACGACGAGGTCGGCGCGGCGCTCCGGCATGGACACGGAGGTGGCGACATCCATTTCGGGCATCTGGTCGTCGTAGGCATCGAACCCTGGCGTCAGGCCGAACCGCTTCGTGAGCGGAAACCCGCCGACGAACGCACCGGTCGAAAAGCCGATGGCCTTGAGCCGCGTCGCGAGCGTCGCCGTGCCCTCCTTGACTCGAAACCCGCTGTTGTCGCGCATGCCGTGTTCGTACGGGTACCGGCCCGTCAGTATCGTCGTGTGGGACGGCAGCGTCACTACCGCATGCGAGTGCGCGAAGGTGAAGCGCGTGCCATGGGCGGCGAGCCGATCGAGGTTGGGGGTCTGGGCCGGGCCGCCGTAGGAGGACAACGCATCGGCCCGAAGCGTGTCGATCGTCACGAGCAGGACATTCTGATCGGCTTGCGGCTCGAGCACGAACGGCCTCGCGCGCGGCCACCACAGCAGCGCGGCGACGATGATCGCGAGCGCGAGAGCGCCGACGGCGCCCCAACTCACGAGGGGACGGCGCACCGGAGCGCGTTTGAGCTCGCGCGAGCTGTTCCCGCGTCGCTTACGGGGTGGCTTCGAGGTGTTCAAGGCGATCTAAGGGGTCAGGTCTTGTATTGAAACATTCGATGGTCGGTTGGCCGAATGTTGCAATACAAGACCTGACCCCTTGACCCCCGAGGTCTTTACTGTGGAGCCCAGACGGGTGCGTACAGCTTGAGGCCCGGACGAGCCACAGCGACCTCTACGAGTTTCGCAGTCGTCGTCCCTGCCGGGCGCTTGTAGCTCACCTCGTATTGCGACGTCAGCGCGTCGGCGTAACCCTTGAGCACGTTCTCGACCGCTGACTGGCCCAAAATGAACTCACGCTTGCCGCCCGTGTTTCGCGTCAGGGTGTCGAGCACGAGGTCCCGAACCGGATTGCGCAGGGAACCCGTCTGCAGCGAGACGGCCCAGAGCTGCACGCCGGACTTTCTCAACTCGTCGTTAATCCTCTGCGGCTGCTCGCGACTTTGCTCCTCGCCCGGCTCGATATTGAGGATGACGATGGCGCGTCTTGGGCTCGCTCTCTTGCCCAGGTTCTTGCTCGCTTCCATGAGCGCCTCGAGCAGAACGGATGCGGCATCAGGTTTCGGGAAGAGCCGATTGATGCCCTTCTCGAGGTCGGCGGTTTTCGCGGTGAAGTTCGTGATCGTGATCGCCGCCTGGCCGAACTCCATCAGCGACATCTGTGACTCGGGGCTGGCGGCGGCGATCTGCCGGACAAACGACGTGAGCGACACGCGAATGTCGCGGATCAACTCGCTCGAACCCGCCCTACCCGCGCTAAAGCCGCTTCCGCCTGCCGCCTTCGACGTGTCGCCGAGCAGAGTAATGAACAGCGGCTGGGTGGCCGGCTTGACGCCACTCACCTCCCGAATGACTCCATCCTCTCGGATGCCGAACTCGGCAGCCGCGAGATCTTTGACCGGCTTAGCGTCAGAATCGAGGACCGTCACGAAGATGGACTTGTCGGCCGCTGTCTGCGTTCGGGCCGCGACCGTCGACATGAGCGCCCAACCGGCAACGACCAGCACGAGTGGCAGCAAAACCGGGCAGCGGCGGATGCGAAAGGTCATAGTGGTGTCCCCGCTGAAGTATACCTAGATCCGATGAGTCGTCCCTTTCGCTCCGTTGCGGTCCTCGGCGCCGGCACCATGGGTGCGCAGATCGCCGGGCATCTGGCCAATGCCGGGCTTTCCGTCCTGCTCCTCGACGTCACCACGAAAGCGGCATCTGACGGACGCGACCGCCTGCGGACGCTCAAGCCGGATCCGCTCTTTCAGCCGGACATCGCGGGACTGATCCAGACAGGCAGCTTCGACGATCTGCCCTCGACGGCGACCGCGGACTGGATCATCGAAGCCATCGTCGAAGACCTGCCCGTCAAACAAGAGCTACTCGGCCGGCTCGAACCGTATCTGGGGCCACAGACGATCGTGTCGTCGAACACGTCGGGGATTCCGCTCGCCTCCATTGCCGGGAAGCGAAGCGAGTCCTTCAAGCGCCGCTGGCTCGGTACGCACTTCTTCAATCCACCGAGATACCTGCGTCTCGTCGAAATCATTCCGACGCCGGACACGGACCCAGAAGTGACCGCGCGGCTCGCCGCGTTCATCGATCGCCGGCTGGGCAAAGGAACAGTCGTCGCGAACGACACGCCGGGGTTCATCGCCAACCGGATCGGGATCTTCGGCGCGCTTCGGCTCGTCGAGGCCGCCGCCGGCGGTGAGTTCACGATCGAGGAAATCGACGCCATCACCGGACCAGCCATCGGCCGGCCAAAGAGCGCGACGTTCCGGACGCTCGACATCGCAGGCATCGACATCTTCCATCGCGTGACCGACGACCTGGCGCGGCGGCTCACCTCGACGGAGGAACGCCGGCAGTTCGAGGCGCCAGAGTTGATCAGGAAAATGGTCGCAGCCGGACTGCTGGGCGAGAAACGCGGCGCGGGCTTCTATAAGAAGGTTATTGATATTAATGGGGGCGAGTCGAAAATCCTCACGCTCGATACCTCTGCCGTCGGAGCGGGCACGAGCGCATCGGAGCCGTACGTCACCAATCGTCCACCCAAACTCCCGGCGCTGGAGGCCGTCGCGTCTGCTCCGGTGGCCTCGCGATTGCGATCCCTGTTCGTCGCGAAGGACCGCGCCGGCGCCCTGCTCCGGCGGACGCTCGGGCCCACATTGATCTATGCCGCACGCGTGGCGCCCGAGGTCGCGAGTTCAATCGACGACGTGGACCGCGCGATGCGCTGGGGGTTCGGGTGGGAGCTGGGCCCATTCGAAACCTGGGACGCCATCGGCATCGAGACCGTCCTCGACTCGTGCGAAGTACCCGATCCGCCGCCCCTCGTCCGGGACCTTCTCGCGTCCGGACGGAAACAGTTCCGCGACGCTCCGCTGCCGCCGGCGCAGCCGGGACTGTTGATTCTGCAATCCGCCAGGGCCCGCTCGAAGGTGGTCCGGCAGAATGCCGGGGCCAGCCTGGTCGATCTCGACGACGGCGTGCTGTGCGTCGAGTTCCATTCGAAGATGAACGCCCTTGGCGGCGACGCGATCGAGATGCTGCAGGCCGGCGTGCGTGAGGCCGCCGCGAATTTCTCCGCGCTCGTCGTCGGCAACGACGCCGAGCACTTTTCGGCCGGCGCCAATCTCATGCTGCTGCTCCTCGAAGCGCAGGAGGGCAACTGGGATGAAGTGGATCTGATGGTCCGGTCGTTTCAGGGCGCGACGATGGCGCTCAAGACGTCGCCGGTGCCGGCCGTCGCGGCGCCCGGCGGGCTGGCTCTCGGCGGCGGGTGTGAAGTGTGTCTCCACACGGACCGCGTTCAGGCCGCGGCCGAGACGTACATCGGGCTCGTCGAAGTCGGCGTCGGACTGATTCCCGCCGGCGGCGGATCGAAAGAGATGCTGCTGCGAGCCGTGGATGGGACCGACGCGGGCGGCGACACAGGGCAGAACGTCCAGTCGGCGTTCGCGACGATGGCCTTCGCGCGCGTCTCGACGAGCGGCGCCGACGCGCGGCGCCTCGGCTACCTGCGCGATGTCGACGGCGTCACGATGAACCGCGAGCGCGTGCTCGCCGACGCCAAGGACGTGGCGCTGCGCCGTGTGCGCGAGGGCTATCAGCCGCCGACGCCGCGGTCCGTCGTTCCGGTCGGAGGCGCCGATCTTCTGGCGGTCCTCTCGCTCGGCGTGCACCTGGCCCATCGGGCCGGCCGCATCAGCGACCACGACGCGCTGATCGGGCGCAAGCTCGCCTGGATTCTGTCCGGCGGCGATCTCCCCCACCGCACGACAGTCTCCGAACAGTACTTGTTGGACCTCGAGCGTGAGGCGTTCTTGAGCCTGTGCGGCGAACGGAAGACACTCGAACGAATTGGGTACACACTGAAGACTGGAAAGCTTTTGAGGAATTAATGGTCAGGGCAAAGGGCAGAGGGCAAAGGGCAAAGGGGAGGGGCTTTGACCTCTCCTTTGCCCTTTGCCCTTTGCCCTCTGCCCTGATCTCAGGGGTCCGCTGTGATCGATAGGGGCAGCGGCAGTCCCATCATCTTGATCCCTGGTCTCCAGGGCCGCCTGGAATGGATGGCGCCGACCATCGATGCGCTCTCCCGCCGGCACCGCGTGCTCAGCTTCTCGCTGGGTGACAGCAGCGGCCCCGATCCCTTCCCAGGCTGGCTCGACATCGTCGGCCGGCTGATCGACCGGGCGGGCGAGCCGCGAGTGACCCTCGTGGGCGTGTCGTACGGCGGGCTGATTGCCGTCAGGTACGCGGCGCGCCACGCCGAGCGTGTTGGCGCCCTCGTCCTGGTGGCGACGCCGTCGCCGTTGTACTCGCTCGACCGCGTGTCGGCGGCATGCGCGAAGTACCCGCGCGCGGCCCTGCCGCTCTTCGCGTTGCGCGGGTGCCTCCGGGTCGCGCCGGAGATCTTCGCGGCCCGCGATGAGTGGCCGTCGCGAATGCGCCTCGCGTTCGAGTACGCGGGACGCGCGATACGGTATCCCCTCTCGCCGACCCAGATGGCGTCGTGGGTCGGGGCCTGGATGCGCGCCGACATCGCCGGCGAATGCGGCCGCGTGACGACGCCGACGCTGCTCGTCACCGGCGAGCCGGCGCTCGATCGCGTCGTACCCGTGGACAGCACGCTCGAGTACCGGACGCTGTTGCCCGATACCCGTCATCAGATCCTGCCCCACACCGGCCACATCGGCTGGGTGTCGAAGCCGGACGAGCTGTCGGCGCTCGTGGATCGGTTTCTCGAGTCGCTCGATTCGTCTCCGCCGCCCGCGAATCGTTCCGGCGCCCCCCACTCACGTCATGCATCTTGAGGTTCCTGGTCCGGCGGGCTCGCTCGAAGCCCTGCTCGACGAGGGCCGTTCCAACTTGCCCGGCAGCACCCCGATTCCGCGCACCGCAATCCAGTCGACCAGAGGCGAGTTGGAACGGCCCGAGCCCTCCTCGGTCACCCCGCGCGCCGCCGTCGTGTTCGCGCATCCGCACCCGAGCCAGGGCGGCACGATGCATACGAAGGCCGTGTTTCAGGGCGCGAAAGGCCTCGCGCGGATCGGCTGTGCGGTCCTGCGGTTCAATTTCCGCGGCGTGGGCCAGAGCGCGGGCCAATTCGACGAGGGCCTCCTTCGCGCCTACGCCGCTTCGGCGGGCCAAGGCCGCGGCGAGATGGGCGACTACCAGGCCGCGCTCGACTGGATGGCCGCGCGCTATCCAGGTATTCCTCTTTGGGCAGCCGGGTTTTCGTTTGGCGCCTGGGTGGGTCTCGAGACGGGCGCGGCCGACCCGCGCGTCTCGGTACTCATCGCGATCGCGCCTCCAGTGGACCGCAGCGGGTACTCGTACCCGCACACGCTCGAGAGCACCAAGCCCAAGTTCCTGATTCAAGGCAATCTCGACGAGCTCTGCCCGCTCAAAGACATGTGGGCGTTCTACGCCAAACTGAAAGAGCCCAAGGAGCTCGTCGTCATCGACGGCGCGAATCATCTGTTTGAAGGCAAGACCGAAGAAGTCGGCGACGTGCTCGCGGAGCTTCTGGGAGACCCTGAATAGATCCATGGGAAACTGGAATCTGGAATCTGGAATCTGTAATCTGGTCTCGAATCTGGGAATCTGGGAATCTGGAATCTATCGGGAATCTTGGATCTCTAGTCTCGGGTGCCGATTCCCGGATCCTCCGATTCCCCGATTCCTCGCTAGATTCCCGATTCCCAGATAGATTCCAGATTCCCAGATTCCAGCTTCCGGAAATAGATTCCAGATTCCCAGATCGCAGATCTCAGATGACCAGCGACAAGCGTCCAGTGATCGTTACCGCCGTCCGCACGCCAGTCGGCAAGGCGCCGAACGGCACGTTGCGCACGACGCGGCCGGACGAGCTGGCGGCCATCGTGCTGCGCGAGGCGCTGGCGCGCGCGCCCGGTGTCGAGCCCGGCGACGTCGACGACGTCATCGTCGGCTGTGCGATGCCGGAGGCCGAACAGGGCCTGAACGTCGCGCGCATCGCGAGTCTGCGCGCGGGGCTGCCGGTCACGGTCTCGGCCGCGACCGTCAACCGGTTTTGCGCGTCAGGTCTCGAGGCGATCGCGATCGCGGCGGAGCGCATCGCGGCAGGCGCCGCCGACGTCATCCTCGCGGGCGGAACGGAATCGATGAGCCTCGTGCCGATGGGCGGACATCACATCTCCCCCAATCCCCGGCTGGTTGCGGAGTACCCGGACACGTATCTCAGCACGGGTCTGGTGGCCGAGAATCACGCGTGCGAGAGCGGCATCTCGCGCGTGGATCAGGACGCGTTCGCGCTGCGCAGCCATCAACGCGCCGTCGCCGCGATCGACGCCGGTCGGTTCGCCGACGAAGTGATCCCGGTGACCGTCGAAAGCGTCGAGCCGTCGGGCAACGGCAAGCCGCACGCGCGAACAGTCGTCTTCGACCGGGACGAGGGACCGCGCCGCGACACGTCCGCCGAGGCGCTCGCGAAGCTGCGACCCGCTTTTCACGTCGCCGGCAGCGTCACCGCCGGCAACTCCTCACAGACGAGCGACGGCGCCGCGGCCGTGCTCGTCATGTCCGACGATCGTGCGCGCGCCCTTCGTCTCGAGCCGCTCGCGCGCTTTCGCGGCTACGCCACCGCCGGCGTGCGGCCGGAGCTGTTCGGCATCGGCCCGGTGCCGGCCATCCGCAAGGTGCTCAATCGCACCCGGCTCTCGCTCGACGACGTGGACCTCGTCGAGCTGAACGAAGCATTCGCGGCGCAAGTGCTTGCGTGCCTGAAGGAGCTGCCGATCGACATCGATCGGTTGAACGTCAACGGCGGTGCCATCGCGCTCGGTCACCCTCTGGGCTGCACGGGCGCCCGGCTCACGACGACACTCCTTCATGAAATGAAGCGCCGCCAGGCCAGGATCGGGCTGGTCACGCTCTGCATCGGCGGCGGGATGGGGGCGGCGGCAATCTTTGAAAAGCTCTAGCCAGCCGCCCCATTTGAAAAGCGCTTGTCGGTACGACGGGTACGTCGGGTCCGAGGAAGGAACTGACGGTGGCCATCTTTAGTTAACGAAGATGACAAGGATCACGTTCCGCGGACCTGTCGTACCCGCCGTACCGACAAGCGCTTTTCAGGTTCTTATTGTTTACACTCAGACCATGCCTTTGACAGCTGCTCCTCGCGGCGCCGACTGGCTGGTCGCGGAGTCCTCGCCCGACATCCTGACGCCGGAGAAGCTCGACGAAGAACACCGTCTGGTCGGACAAACGGCCAGGGAGTTCGTGGACCAGGAAGTCACCCCGGCGCTGGACGAGCTCGAAAAGAAAAACTGGGCGCTCGCGCGCAAGCTGCTGCTGCGCTCGGGCGAGCTGGGTCTCGTCGGGACGGACGTGCCGGAAAGCGTCGGCGGCGTGGGCCTCGACAAGGCCGCGTCGATCGTCGTCGGCGAGGCGATTGGCGCGTCGCCGGGATTCGCGACCGCTTTTGGCGCCCAGACGGGCCTCGCGATCATCCCGATCCTCTGCTTCGGTACGCCCGCGCAACAGCGCAAGTACCTGCCGCGCATCGTGAGCGGTGAGCTGGTCGGCGCCTACTGCCTGAGCGAGGCGGGCTCGGGCTCGGACGCCCTGAGCGCGCGCGCGCGGGCCGGGCGGCAGGACGATGGATCCTGGGTGTTGAACGGCGAGAAGCTCTGGATTACCAACGGCGGCTTCGCCGACGTCTTCATCGTCTTCGCCAAGGTCGATGGCGAGCACTTCTCGGCGTTCATCGTCGAGCGTGCGTTCCCCGGCGTCAGCACCGGCCAGGAAGAGCACAAGATGGGCCTGCACGGCTCGTCCACCGTCCCGCTGCTCCTGCAGGACGCGCGGGTGCCAGCCGACAACCTGCTTGGGGAGATCGGCAAGGGTCACAAGATCGCGTTCAACGTGCTGAACTACGGCCGGTTCAAGCTGGCCGCGATGTGCAGCGGCGGCGCGAAGGCCGCGATCAAGGAAGCGGCCGGCTATGCCGTGACGCGCCGACAGTTTGGCCAGCCGATCGCGACGTTTGGCGCGATCCGCCACAAGCTGGCGGCCATGACGATCTGGACGTTCGCGGTCGAGAGCATGCTGTACCGCACGGCCGGGCTCATCGATGCGGCCATCGGCGAGTCCGGACACGAGCCGGCGGCGATCGCGGCGGCACTCGAGGAATACGCGATCGAATGTTCGCTCCTCAAGGTCGCCGGCAGCGAGATGCTCGACTACGTGATCGACGAAGAGGTGCAGATCCACGGCGGCAATGGGTTCGTCCGCGACTACCCGGCCGAACGCCGGTACCGCGATGCCCGCGTCAATCGCATCTTCGAAGGCACGAACGAGATCAACCGGCTGCTCGTGCCGACGATGCTGCTGCGCCGGGCGGTGAAGAGCGGCTTGCCGCTGATGCAGGCGGCCAGGGCCGTGCAGGACGAACTGGTGTCGGTCGCACCCGCAAGCGCGGAGGGCGGCGACAAGGGCCGTTCCAACTTGCCTGGCCAGAACGTCATCCAATCGCGAAGCGAGTTGGAACGGCCCGAGCCGCTCGCCAACGAACGGCGAACGGTCGTGGCGATGCGGAAGATCGCGCTGGCTTCGCTCGGCCTCGCCGCGACGACGTATGGCGAGGCGCTGGCGCAGGAACAGGAAGTGCTGATGCTGGTGTCCGACATCGTGATGGAGATGTTCGCGGCCGAGAGCGCCACGCTCCGGGCGGCGCACGCCGTCGCGTCCGCCCACTCGTCGGCGAACCTCCAGGTGGATGCGGCCGCGGTCTTTACCCACGATGCCGCGCTCCGCGTCGAGGTGCACGCACGAACGCTGTTTGCCGGAATGCTGAGCGGCGACGCGCTGCGCACGTCGCTCGCCGGACTGCGGCGCCTGCTCAAGGTGGCGCCGCTCAACACGATCGTCCCGCGCCGGCGCATCGCCGACGCGGTCACCCAGCGCAAAGGGTACGTCTTCGAATGACGCGACGACTGGGCACGGCGGCCGGGGCGATCGTTCTTGTGACCGTGGTCGGCGCGTGCACGTCGGGCCCGCCCCCTCCGCCCGTCGACAACCAGCCGTACGAGCAGCGGGTGCACGCGGCGCGCGCCGAGAAAGACGCCGCGTTCCGCACGGCCAGCGATTCGCCGATTCCGGCCACGGCCCGGGCGGCGTTCGCCGGCCTGGCGTACTTCGCGATCGATCCGGCGTATCGCGTGCCGGCCGTGCTGACCGAAGATCCGAGCGGGCGGCAGGTCGTCATCAGCCTGCCGACGTCGTCCACGGAACTGCGGCGGATGCGGAAGGTGGGCGCGCTGGGGTTCACGCTGTCGGGCGCGCCGTACACCCTCACCGCGTTCGTCGATGCCGACGCGCCCGACATGCGCCGGCTGTTCGTGCCGTTCGGCGATTTGACGAATGGCGCGGACACGTACAAGGGCGGACGCTATCTCGATCTCGATCGGACACCCACCGGGCTCTACGATCTCGACTTCAATCGCGCGTACCATCCGTTCTGCGTCTACGACCAGGCGTACGTCTGTCCGGTGCCGCCCCGCGAGAATCGTCTGACGGCGGCGATCAAGGCCGGCGAGCGGCTTGGGCCGTTCCAACTCTCCTCGACACGAGAGGATCTCGATGCGCGGGGCCGGCCTGCGTCCGCGAAAGTTGGAACGGCCCGAGTCGCCAACTGATACCGTTCTGATGCGCGCGCCGCCGGAGCTCGTGTCGGAGTTGCAGCAGCACGTCGCCGCCGATCCGATCGATCTGGCGCGCGCGGCGCTCGTCATCGCGAAACTCGAATACCCGCATCTGCATCCCAAGCCGTCACTCGACGTGCTGGAGCAGCTCGGCGACCGCGCCAAGGCTCGTCTGGCCCCGCTCGGCAGCGCGTCCCTCCGCATCCGCGTCGCCGCGCTGAACACCTTGATCTATGGGGAGGAACGGTTCGCCGGCAACCGCGCGCACTACGACGACTTCAGGAACAGCCTGCTCAACCTGGTGCTCGAGCGGCGCCTGGGCATCCCGATCTCGCTGGCGCTCGTGTACATGGAGGTGGCGCGCCGCGCGGGCCTCGACGCCTCAGGCGTGGCGTTCCCCGGCCACTTTCTTGTGCGCGTCGCCGGCGGCCCGGAATCGATGATTCTCGATCCGTTCGACGCCGGCGCCGAAGTCGACGAGGCCGGGTGCCGTGCGCTGCTCACGCGCCACGTCGGCGAAGACGTCGACCTCGATCCGTCGATGCTGCGGCCGTGCACGTCCCGCCAGTTCCTCGCGCGGATGCTCAACAACCTGAAGCGGACCTATGTCGAATGGCGCTCCTTCCCCCAGGCGCGCTGGGCGACGGAATTGCTCCTCACGACGGATCCGACGGTCCTCTCGGAGCTGCGCGATCGCGGTCTCCTCGCCTACCACCTCGACGACTTCCCCGCCGCGCTCCGCGACCTCGAGGACTACCTGCGGCTGAACAGCTGGTCGGAGAACGCCGACCCCGACGAGCGGGATCAGATCTGGGAACACATAAAGAATTTAAGAAGACGCGTGGCGGGTATGAACTGACGCGGGTAATTGAGTTATTGGGTTATTGAGTTATCGGGCTATTGAAAACCTTCATGTCGCCCTCAACACGCGGCAAACGCGATCTGAACGCTCTTCAATAACTCAATAACCCAATAGCCCGATCACCCAATGGCTCCGTTCTTGACCATACTCAGTTGTCCATCATATAGTCGTCCTGCATGTTCAAACGGCGACCGATCGACGAGGCCAAGAAGGGCAGCGCCGCGATCCTGATCCTCGCGCTCATCGAGGAGCGCAGCCTGCACGGCTACGAGATCGCGCGGCGGATCGAGGAACGATCGGGCGGGACGCTGCGGTTCACGCTCGCGTCGCTCTACGCGACGCTCTACCGGCTCGAGGACCGCGGGTGGATCCGCGGCCGCTGGATCGAGAAGGCCGGACAGCGGCGCCGGTGCCACTACCGGATCACCCAGGCGGGTCGGCGCGTGCTGGCCGCGCAGCGCCTGGATTGGGCGCGCTTCGTCGCGGCGCTCGGCAAGGTCGCCGGCGTGCCGTACGCCTGATCGCGGATGGCCCGTCCTTCCTGGCCCGAGATCGTGAGGCGCCATGCCGATGCGAGCGGCGCCGCACGCCTGCCGCTCCACGTCGTCGACGAGCTGTCCGCCCACCTCGAGGATCTCTATCAAGCCGCGCGCGCCCAGGGCGCGAGCGAGCCCGTCGCGATCGAGCGCGCGATGACGGCGCTGCGTGAATCGCCGCTCGACTCACTCCTCGGCCCCCGGCGGCGGGCGCGTCCACCCGCGCCGCCAGTGACCGGATTCCATCAGACCTCGCCCCTTCGGAGTCTTTCGATGCGACACGCCTTCCGCCTCGCGATGCGTCAGTTCACCCGCCACAAGGCATTTGCGTTCGTCACCGTGCTCGTCCTGGGTCTCTCCACCGGCGCGAGCGTCGCGGTCTACACCGTCGTCGACGCGGTGCTGCTCCGTCCGCTGCCGTACACGGCGCCCGACCAGCTCGTCACGCTCTGGGACACGAATCCGGGCCGCGGCCTCGCGCACGAGCCGATGTCGCCGGTCACGTTCATGGACTACCGCGAGCTCGACGCCTTTGCCGACGCCGCGGGCTGGTGGCGGCCGGACATCAACCTGACCGACCCCGGCCTCGATCCGGTGCGCGTCCGCGCGATCGAAACGAGCGCCAATCTGTTCTCGCTGCTCGGCGTGTCACCGCAGGTCGGGCCAGGCTTCGCCGCCGGCGGTCCGTTCTTCGATCGCAACCGCATCGCGGTCATCAGCGATCGGCTCTGGCGCACGCGGTATCAGGCGGATGCGGGACTCATCGGCAAGCAACTCGCGCTGAGCGGCGTGCCGTACACGATCGTCGGCGTCATGCCGCCGCGTTTTCATTTCCCGGATGACGTGGACGTGTGGCTGCGGCTGCAATGGGACTTCCACCAGCACAGCCGGCAGGCGCACTTCCTCGAGTCGATCGCGCGCCTCGCGCCCGGCGTCGACGTCGCGCAGGCACGAGTGCAGGTGAAGACGCTCGGTGAGCGACTCGCCAGGGATTTCGCCGCGAGCAACGCCGCCTGGAGCGTGCGCCTCGTGCCGCTCGTCGAGGAGCAGCTCGGCTACTACCGCGCGGCGCTCATCGTCCTGTTCGGCGCGGTCGGATTGCTGATGGTCATCGGGTGCCTCAATGTCGCGTCGCTGCTGCTCACGCGCGCGTTGTCCCGTGAGCGCGAAGTCGCGGTGCGGACCGCGCTCGGCGCCGCGCCCCGCCATCTCATCGTGCAGTTGCTCGCGGAGGCAACCGTGCTCTCGATCGCCGGCGCGCTCGTCGGCGTGATCGCGGCAGCCATCGCGATTCCGGCCATCGTCGCCGCGTCACCCGTGAACATTCCACGCCTGGACGAGGCGGCGATCAACGTCCGTGTCCTGGGATTCGCGGTCGCGATTGCGACCGGCGCGACGCTGCTCTTCGGGCTGGTACCCGCGCTCGTGCTGATTCGGCGGCGGTTGACGGCGGATTTGAAGATCTCCGAACGCGGCGCGTCACGCGTCAGCCGGACGCTCTATCAGGGGCTGGTCGTGGGCGAAGTGGCGCTCGCCTGCGCACTCCTGATCAGTTCGGGGCTGCTCGTTCGAACCGTCGGCCGGATGACCAGCGTTCCGACGGGGGTCCACACGCCACACGCGGTGACGACTCGTATCCAGCTTTCGGGTCAGGCCTACACGGACTGGAGCACCGTCGCCAACGTGCATGGCGCGATCCTGGACGGCGTCCGCGCGCGCCCGGGCGTGCGCGCGGCCGGCGCGGCCAACTTTCTGCCCTTCGAGGTCGGCTGGCGCATGCCGCTCGTCCTGGAGGGCGAAACGGCGGCCGCGGGCGAGCAGGTGCAGGCCCAGAACCAGAGCGTGACGGACGGCTACTTCGAGGCCATCGGCGCCACCCGCATGGCCGGCCGGTTCTTCACGCCACAGGACCACTCGAGTGCGGCGCCGGTCGTGGTCGTCAATGAGACGCTGGCGCGCCGGTTCCCCGGTCCCATCGTCGGGCGGTATCTCGTCTCAACGTCGCGCGGGATCGGGCCGCTCGGCTGGAACCTGATGATGCCGCCGCTGCCGCCGGTTCCCCCGGGAGCGACGCGCGGTCCGGTGCCCCCGACCCCCATCCGCTTCGAAATCGTCGGGGTCGTGGCCGACGTGCGCAATGTGCCGATCGCGCAGCCGGTGGAGGCCGCGGTCTATTACTCGGCGAGACAGTACCCGTTCCGCGCGATGTTCCTGACCGTCTTGGGTCCGGACCTGCCGAGCTCGGTCGCGGCGATGCAGGCCGGGCTGCGCCAGGCCGCACCGGGCATCCCGCTCGGCGAAACGACGACGCTCGTGGATCGGTTCCGTTCGATCGCCGCCGAGCCTCGGTTGCTGATGACGCTGCTCGTCTTCTTCGCGGTGCTGGCCGCGGTGCTTGCGGCGCTGGGGGTGTACGGGCTTTTCTCCTGGTCGGTCGCCCTGCGGCGGCGCGAGCTGGCGATACGTCTCACGCTCGGCGCCCGGCCGGCGTCCGTCGGCGCGGTCGTGCTGCGTCAGGGCGCGCTCTTGATCTGCGTCGGGCTGGTCGCCGGCTGGGTGGTGGTCCGCCTCGCCGAACGCCTGCTGGTCCGCGTCCTGTTCGACGTCTCGCCCGGCGACATCTCCTCCACGGCGCTCGCCGCCGGCCTGCTGCTCACCGCCTCCGTCCTGGCCTGCGTGCCCCCCGCGATCCGGGCGATGAGAGTGGATCCGGTAGAGGGATTGAGAGTGGAATGAAGAATCGATCAATCGCTCTATCGATCTATCGCTCTATTGAAGAACTCTCGCGTTTACGCGCGGCTTCGATTACCCGAGACGTTCCCGGCCTGGAAAACGAATGCCGGGGCGTCAGCCCCGGCCAGGTTCTTCAATAGAGCGATAGATCGATAGAGCGATCGAACAATTCATCCGACAGGGCCCTCGTCCATTGACACCAACTCGGTGTCTAACTCTTCCAGCCGGACGACAGTTCACGCGCGGCGTTTTGCAGCCAGCCTGCTACTCGGGCCTGCTGCCACAGGCCCAGTCCGCCCGCCGAGCGGCGCGACTTCGTCCGGCCCCAGGTACATCTCTGGCATTGAACGATCGATCTATCGCTCTATCGATCTATATGAAACACACTCGCGCTTCGCGCGACTCTGATTCTGTCTCAGCCTGAAAAAACAGAGGCCGGGGCGACAGCCCCGGCCGTGTTCTTCAATAGATCGATAGAGCGATAGATCGATTGAACGATCTTTTCACTTGATAAATAGCATTTCTCTGTACGTCGGCAGCGGCCACAGCTCGTGCGGCACGACGAGCTCGACCTGGTCGCCGGTCTCGCGCAGCGCGGTCATGGCGGGCACGACGGTATCTCGCATGAACTTCGCGTGCTTTTCCGCCGACGGCGCGTGCTCGTCGAGCGCGTCGGCCAGCCGGTCGGTGCGCTGTCTCAGCTCGTCGACGAGCCCGCTCACGCGGTCGAGCAGCCGTTTGGCTTCCTTGACCGTGCCGCCCGCGTTCTTGACGGCGGCCACCGACTCGCCGACGTCTTTCTGGTACTTCAGCACGGCCGGCAGGATGTACCGGTTGGCCATCAGCACCATCAGCTGCGCCTCGACGTTCACGGTTTTCACGTACGTCTCGACGGCGACCTCGAACCGGGCGTGCAGCTCGCGCGCGTTCAGGACCTTGTACTTCTCGAAGATCTTGACGACGTCGGTTTTGGTCAGCTCGGGCAGCGCGTCCACGGTGTTGGTGTGGTTCAGGAGGCCGCGCTTGGCGGCGTCCTTGCGCCAGGCGTCTGCGTAGTTGTTGCCGTTGAAGATGATCCGCTTGTTCTCCTTGAACATCTTCGGCAGCAGCGCCTTCACGGCCTGGTCGAGCGACTTCTTCGACTTGACGGCCGTCTCGAGCTCGGTCGCGACGTAGTCGAGCGCCTCGGTCATCGCCACATTGAGGGCGATGTTCGGGAACGCGATGCTCTGGTTGGCTGATACCGCGCGGAACTCGAACTTGTTCCCGGTGAACGCGAGCGGACTCGTGCGGTTCCGGTCGCCGGCATCGCGCGGGAGCTTCGGCAGCACCGACACGCCCGTGTCGAGGATGCCGCCGCTCTTCGTGCGCTTGGCGCCGCCCTTCTCGATCTGCTCGAAGATGTCGGTCAGCATGTCGCCGAGGAAGACCGAGATGATCGCCGGCGGCGCCTCGTTCGCGCCGAGCCGATGGTCGTTGCCGGCGCTGGCGATCGACATCCGCAGCAGGCCCTGCCACTTGTTCACGGCCCGGAGCATGGCGGTGCAGAAGACCAGGAACTGGATGTTCTCGTGCGGCGTGTCGCCCGGGCTGAACAGGTTGTTGCCCAGGTCGTCGCTCATGCTCCAGTTCAGGTGCTTGCCGCTGCCGTTGACGCCGGCGAACGGCTTCTCGTGCATCAGGCACGTCAGGCCGTACTTCGGCGCGATCCGCTTCATCGTCTCCATCGTCATCATCTGGTGATCGGTGGCGACGTTGGCGTTCTCGAAGATCGGCGCGAGTTCGTACTGGCTCGGCGCCACTTCGTTGTGACGCGTCTTGACGGGCACGCCGACTTTGTAGAGCTCGTTCTCGACGTCCTGCATGAACGCGAGCACGCGATCGGGAATCGAGCCGAAGTACTGATCCTCGAGCTCCTGCCCCTTCGGCGGCCTGGCGCCGAACAGCGTGCGGCCGGCGTTGATGAGATCGGGACGCGCGAAGTAGAAGTTGCGGTCGATGAGGAAGTACTCCTGCTCGGGCCCGCAGGTCGTCCCGACGCGCTCGGCGCGCGACCCGAACAGGCGGAGGATGCGGATCGCCTGCCTGGAGAGCGCCTCAATCGAGCGCAGGAGCGGCGTTTTCTTGTCGAGCGACTCGCCGGTCCAGCTCACGAACGCGGTCGGAATGACGAGCGTCGTGCCGTTCTGCGAGGTCAGGAGCCACGGCGGGCTCGTCGGGTCCCAGGCCGTGTAGCCGCGCGCTTCGAAGGTGGAGCGCATGCCGCCCGACGGGAAGCTCGACGCATCCGGCTCGCCTTTGATCAGTTCCTTGCCGCTGAATTCAGCGACGGCGCGTCCGCCGTCGTTCGACGGCACGATGAACGAGTCGTGCTTCTCGGCGGTGATCCCCGTCATCGGCTGGAACCAGTGCGTGTAGTGCGTCGCGCCGTGCTCGAACGCCCAGTCCTTCATGGCCGACGCGATGATGTCGGCGGCGGACGCGTCGAGCGGCTCGCCATGCGTCATCGTCCGTCGGAGCGCCTTGTAGACATCGCGCGGCAGGCGGCGTCGCTGGACCTCGTCATTGAAGGTCAGCGAGCCAAAAATGTCGGTGGCTTTGGGCCGCGGGGAGGCCGTTTTCCCAGCGGCTTTTCCCCATTCGATGATGTCTTTGGTGGCGTCTTGGAGCGCTGACGAAGCCATAGCGGGAGCTTCCTTCCTATGAAAGAGATTCACAAATTTGCCGTGGTGAAAAAGTCCCGGGCGAGATGCCAAAGGCGGGACTTCTTATTGTCCATAAAAAACGTCAAAAGTAAAGGCTCAAGACGTGTTTCTGTCGCAGAAGTACGGTGCTGCCACAGAAGTAGTGACGGCAGTTTGCGTAGAGAAGTCGGGTGCGGTTCAACCACGAGCTTACGATTTCGCGGTGCGTTCTCGAGATAGTCATGAGCCGAGGTCCGGTTCGGCCGTGAGGTGCGACGGTCTGTGGCCTCCGGGACGTGGCGCTCGAACCCGCGGCCTCTGTCCGCTCGGATTGCGATCTGCCGCTGACCGCGCCGCTCCGCACACGGCGGAGTTCGGCGCGGGCAATCCTTCGCTCCCGTCGGCGCGGGTTCGACCCGTCGCTCATCGCGCCAGTCCAAGTCGGCCGCAGACCGTCGCACCTCAAGGCCGAACCGCATGCCTTGACGAGACGCTCCCGCTTGTCGCGCACCGACTCCAGGTTCACCGGGGACCACTCCCAACTGATGTCGCGAGTGTGATCGTTCGTCGGATGACGCGGCGGTGCATTGTCACTCGGTTCGGCCCCGAGGTGAGACGTTGCGGCCGAGGGGTGCCGCGAGACATTGACCCTCGAAGCCTTGGGTGCCGTTCGCGGCCGACCTGGACTGACGCGATGAGCGTTAGTACGAACCTGCGCCGCAGGAAGCGAGGATTGCCCGCGCCAAGCTCTGCCGTGTGCGGAGTGGCGCGGTGAGCGTCAGAAAGCAATCCGAGCGCACGGAGGCAGCGGGTTCGAGCGTCACGTCCACGGAGGCTCGCGAACCGGCACCACAAGGCTTCGAGGGTCTGCGAGCGGCAGCTTTCCCGAGGCCGCGCGGGCGTCTACCTCGGGCCGAACCGGACCTCGGCTTGTGAGTGAGACCAGACCTACCGCTTTCCAACCCAGTTGATCGCGCCACGCATGTGCGTCTGGAAGCGTGTGTCTTGCCATGTCGCGTCATGGTGCCCGAGCGCCGTGTAGAACGCCCGGCCCGACCCGAAGCTGTGTGACCACGCCAATGGATAATCACCCGTCGTTCCCACCGAGGCGGCATCGAGTGAAAGCAGTACGTGCACGCGCGACCGTGGATTCTCGCGGAACGTATAGTACTCCTCGTTCAGCCGGAAGGTCGCACCGAACGCGCGCGTCGCGGGGTGATCGCGGTCTTCGACGTTGACCGTCGCCTCCTGGGACCACGGGTGTCCGTTGAAGTAGGCGCCGACGAGCCGGCCGTAGTCGGCCCACTCGTAGAGCGTGTCGGTCGCGCTGTGGGCACCGATGAACCCGCCGCCGTTTTCGACGAAGCTCACGATGGCCGCTTTCTGACCGGCATCGAACGGCAATTCGCCCGTCGTGAGAATGAACGCCAGCACGTCGACGTTGGCCAAGCGCGCCGCGGTAATCTGCGAGACGTCCTCGGTCGCCGTGATCGTGAACTCGCCCGTGCGGCTTCCGAGCGACGTGAGCGTCTGACGCGCCGTCTCGATCGACCCGTGCCGGAATCCGGTGGTCGCCGTGAGCATGAGCACACGGAGCGGCGGAACCGAGGGCGTCGGTTGGGGAACGAACGGGCCGAGTCCGTCAGGCGGCGTGTCTTCCCGCCCGCCCCCACAAGCCACGGCCAGCACGAGCACGAGGACCAGACCTCGGGGGTCATTTCCTGATGCGGTTCTCAAGCGGAAATGACCCCCGAGGTCTTTGACATAAGCCCCAGTCCCCATGGTAACGCCGTCTCCGGGTGACGGCTCTTGGCTTACAATCGCCGGCACCGGAGAAACCCATGAAAACCATCCGCATCGCCATTGGTCTCGTGGCGGCGCTGGTGCTCGCCGCGAGTGCCGGGCCCCGCGCAGCCGCGCAGAAATCGGGCACCATCGAGCAGTACCTGAGCCCGGCGTATCCGCTCGAGCTTGCGACGGCCGGGACCGTCGAGCGTCTCGCGTGGCTCGCGTATGACGAGGGCAAGCGCAACGTCTACACCGCGATCGCGCCGGCGTTTCGGCCTGTCCGCCTCACATCCTTTCTGAAGGACGACGGCACGGATTTGACGAGCCTCAGGATCTCCCAGGACGGATCGACGGTGGTGTTCTTACGGGGTCACACGGCCAATCGCGACGGCTGGGTCGCCAATCCATCGAGCGATCCGGGCGGCGCCGAACGGGCGATCTGGGCGGCGCGCACGGCCGCGCCGGGCGTCGCGTGGCGCGTCGCCGAGGGCAACGCACCCGAGCTGGCGCCCGATGGGCGCGCCGTCGCCTTTGTGAGAGACGGGCAGATCTTCCGCGCGCTCACGGCTCAGGCGCGGCCAGTCTCAAAAGTCGATCGCGGCGAGGAGCCGTTCATCAAAGCCTGGGGCACGAACAGCGGTCCACGCTGGTCGCCTGACGGGAAGAGGATCGCCTTCGTGAGCACGCGGACCGACCACAGTTTCATCGGCGTCTACGACGTAAAGACACGCACGATGAAGTACAT
Source organism: Vicinamibacterales bacterium (assembly GCA_035633215.1). Lineage (GTDB taxonomy): Bacteria > Acidobacteriota > Vicinamibacteria > Vicinamibacterales > SCN-69-37 > DASQFI01. Next base: position 147,417 of record DASQFI010000062.1, read on the forward strand.
GGCACCGAACGTGGACCGCGACACGAGCCCGACGTGGTCGCCCGACAGCAAGCGCATCGCGTTCATTCGTCGGCCCGGTCTGCCGTTCGGTCAGCAGGCGCAGCAAGGTGGCGGCGGCATCGGCGTGCCGCCCGGACCGGCTGCGGCCCCGCAAGCCAACGCGCAGCCAGCCGGTCGTGGCGGCCAAGGTCGTCAGGGCGGCGGACGTCAGGGCGGCGGACGAGGCGGTGCGGACACGCCGCCGGATCAGCCGGATCCTCGTCCGGGTCTGACGCGGTCGACATTCCGCGGCGGGTACACGATGTCGCTCTGGGTCGCCGACGCGGCGACCGGCGACGCCCGCGAGTTCTGGCACACGACCCCGGACGAGCGCGTGTTCACCGGCATCAACGCCATTCAGTGGGCCGGCGACCACGTCATCTTCTCGGTGACGGTCCCGAACGACGAGTGGGAGCGCTGGTTCTCAGTCGCGCTCTCCGGGCCGGCGACGGCCAAGCCCGTCCTTCTCACGACGACTGACGGCATCATCGAGGACGCGACGTGCTCGACGCTCTCGAAGGACGGCAAGACCTTCTACTACACGACGAACGCGGGCGACATCGATCGCCGGCACCTGTGGGCCGTGCCCACGTCCGGCGGCACGCCAAAACAGGTCTCGACGGGCAAGGGGATCGAGACCTACCCGATGGCGTTCGCTTCGGGCACGCGGCTGGCCTCACTCACGGCTGACGCGCGCCGTCCCCAGTCCGTCGGGCTCATCACGATCGCGACGGGTGACCAGAAGGTGATCTATCCGGCGCTCACGCCCGACTTCCCGCTCCAGGCGCACGTCGAGCCGCAGGCCGTCACGCTCAAAGCCGCGGACGGCTTCGAGTTCTACAACCAGCTGTTCCTGCCGAAAGACATTCGTCCGGGGGAGAAGCGGCCGGCGATGATCTTCGTGCACGGCGGTCCCTCGCGGCAGATGCTGCTCGGGTACCACTACCGGCACTTCTACCACATGGCCTACGCGGTCGATCAGTGGCTCGTGAGCCAGGGCTACATCGTGATGTCCGTCAATTACCGGAGCGGCGTCGGCTACGGAAGATCGTTCCGCACCGCGGCCAACACCGGCGGGCGGGGCAACGCCGAGTACGGCGACGTGCTCGCGGCCGGCAAGTGGCTGCAGGCGCGGCCAGACGTCGATCCGAAGCGCGTCGGCATCTGGGGCCTGTCGTACGGCGGTGTGCTCACCGCGCAGGCGCTCGCGCGCAACTCGGACATCTTCGCGGCCGGCGTGGACCTGGCCGGCGTGCACCTCTGGGGCAACTCGCTCGAACCGAACGACGTGTCGTATCAGTCTTCAGCGATCGGCGCGATTGACGGCTGGAAGTCGCCCGTGCTCCTCGTCCACGGCGACGACGACCGCAACGTGGCGTTCCAGCAGACGACCGGGCTCGTGCAACTCCTCCGCGCCCGCGACGTCTACTACGAGCTCATCGTCTTTCCGGACGACGTGCACGACTCGCTGCTGCACTCGCGATGGATCTACACCTTCAAGCGCATGGACGACTTTTTGAAAAAGTTTCTGATTGGCAATTAAGTCGTCTGAACTCAGAAGTACTGGCACTGTCGCTGAAGTACGGAGCTGGCGCTGAAGTAACGGCCACCGTACTTTTCGGCTCTTCTCCGCCGTACTTCTCCTGACACGTCGTTTTGACAGTAGTGTCGTTTTGACACTATAGTCAGGACATGAACGACCCCCGCGACCTTATTCCGCTGAAACCTTTGGTCTTTCAGGTCCTGCTCGCGCTCACAGAGGGGGAACGCCATGGGTGGAGCCTCGTGCGTGAAGTGCGACAGCGCACCGGAGGCGACCGGATCCTTCCCGCCAACTTCTACCGCACACTCCGCGGGATGCTCGGCGACGGTCTCATTGAAGAGGCCGGCCGGAAGGAAGACCGGCGGTATTTCCGCGTGACGACGCTCGGCCGCGACGCGGCGCGTCTCGAGGCGCGCCGGCTCCAGGAGCTGCTCGGCGACGCGCGCACGCGCCGGCTGCTCAGGAAAACGTAGATGTCGGAACAGCTCTTTCGCCTGCTGCTCCTCACGCTGCCCGCCGATCTCCGCCGCGACTTCGGCGACGACATGGCGCAGCTGTTTCACGACTACCGCCGGGAACTGACCGGCCGCCCGGTGCACCTGCTTTCACTCTGGTTCGGCGCCGCGTATGACGTCGCCGCCCAGGCCGTGGCCGCGCGGGCGCCCCGGCGGGCGGCGCGGCCGCGCTGGAACGACCGCGAGACGCCGGCAGAACCGGAGTTCGCTCGAACGGGAGGGATCGTCATGCGCACGGTGCTCGGAGACTTTCGACACGGCTTTCGTCTGCTCCGAAGGTACCCGGCCTCGTCGCTGCTCGCGCTGGCCACGCTCGCGATCGGCATCGGCGCCAACACCGCGATCTTCTCCGTCGTCGATCGTGTCCTGCTGCGGGCCCTGCCCTACCCGGATCCCGACCGCATCGTGATGGTCTGGGAAAAGCGGCTGCGCGAAGGCGTGATGAACAACGTCGTCTCGCCCGCCGACTATCGCGACTGGCGCGCGCGCAACACCGTCTTCGAGCACATGGCGGCGTACGCGGGCACGTCGGTGAGTCTCACGGGCGACGGCGAGCCGGTGGTGGTGCCAGGCGCGGCCGTCGGCTGGTCGTTCTTCGACATCCTGAGCGTGCGGCCCCAGCTTGGCCGGATGTTTCAGCCCGACGACGAGGTGCTCGGCAAACATCGCGTCATCGTGATGGGCCACGAGCTCTGGCGGACGAGATACGGCGGTCAGCGCGACATCGTCGGCCGTCGGCTCTGGTTGAACGGCAACGCGTGGGAAGTCGTCGGCGTGCTGCCGGCCTCGTTCCAGTTCGTTCAGGAGATCGATCTGTGGGTGCCGCTGGTGTTCGGACAGGAAGTCACGCGTGTGAGCCACCAGCTCGACGTGTACGCGCGGCTGAAGCCGGGCGTGTCGTTCGCGCAGGCGCTCGACGGGATGGATCGGCTCGGCCAGCAGCTCGAAGCGGAGTATCCGCAGGAGAACCGCGGGCACGGCGCGCACGTGACGCTCATGCGTGACGTCTACGTGAAGCCGCTGCGGGCGACGCTGCTCGTGCTCTTCGCGGCCGTCGGTCTGGTGCTCCTGATTGCGTGCGTGAACGTGGCTAACCTGCTGCTTGCGCGCGCGGCGGCGCGACGGCGCGAGATGTCGGTCCGATCGGCGCTCGGCGCCTCGCGCGGACGCCTGGTCACGCAGACGCTCGTCGAAAGCGTGAGTCTCTCGGTGGTCGGCGGCGTCGCCGGATGCGTGATCGGATGGGTGCTCCTCCAGGCCTTGCCGGCCGTGATGCCGGAACGGATGTCGGTCGTCGGCCTCGAGCAGATCCGCCTCGACCTGCGCGTCCTGCTGTTCTCGTTCGGCCTCGCGCTGCTCACGGGCGTGCTGTTCGGCCTGCTGCCGGCGCTCCAGGCCTCGAAGCCGGACATGACCGACACGCTGAAGCAGGGCGGGCGGGGATCGGCCGGTGTCAGACGCCGCGCCCGAATCGCGCTCGTGATCGGCGAGGTCACGCTCGCGGCGCTCACGCTCGTCGGCGCCGGGCTCGTCGTCCGGAGCTTCTCCCAGACGATGGCACAGCCGCTCGGATTCGATTCGTCACAGCGGCTCACGTTCACGCTGTCGGTCCCGCCGGCCCGTTACAAGACCCCGGAAGAGCGGCGCGCCGTGCTCCTCGATCTGGAACGCCGGTTCGCGGCCCTCCCGGGAGTGCGGAGCGTCGGTGCCGTGCACCTGCTTCCGCTCGGCGGCGGCGATTCACGAACGGGCATCGCGATCGAAAACCGCGAGACGAAGCCGGACGATCCGCCGACGCGCATGCACCCGCGCATCGCGACGCCGTCTTATTTCTCCACGATGGGCATCCCGATCAAACAGGGCCGCGGCTTCGAGACGACGGACGACGACCGCGCGATCGCGGTCGTCGTCATCAGCGAGACCAGCGCACGGCGGTTCTGGCCCAACGCGAATCCGATCGGCCAGCGGGTGCGGTTCGGCGACGACGACACGTGGCGCACCATCGTCGGCATCGCCGGCGACGTCCGGCATTGGGGACTGCGGCGAGACATCAACCCAGCGCTCTACTGGCCACAGGCACAGGCCTCCTCGTCGTTCCTGACCTTCGTGCTCCAGGGCGACGTCGATCCCGGCTCGCTCACCGGTCCGGTCCGCTTGACTGTGGCGGCGATCGATCCGAACCTGCCGCTCGCGAGCGTGCGGACGCTCGATGAGGTCGTCGCGGAGTCCGTGAGATCCGAACGCGCGCAGACCCTGCTCCTGGCCGCGTTCGGCGTGCTCGCGCTGGTGCTCGCGGTGATTGGCGTCTACGGTGTGATGGCTCAGCTCGTCACGACGCGCGTCCACGAGATCGGTGTGCGGATGACGCTCGGCGCGCGCCCGTTCGACATTCTTCGCCAGTTGATGACGGAAGGACTCTGGCAGGCGCTGGTGGGCCTGGCCATCGGGCTCGTGGCCGGCTCGTACATCATGCGGCTCGGCGGTCTGCCCGAAGAAATGCTGTTCCACATCCAGCCGTGGGACCCGATCACCCTGACGGCGGTGGGGGTGATTCTGATCGTCGCGACGCTTGCGGCGTGTCTGATTCCGGCGCGGCGGGCGATGCGGGTCGAGCCGGTGAATGCGTTGAGACAGTCTTAAAGGCCCGGAGGCTCAAAGGCTCAGAGCAGACCGCCCGGACAAGCGGCTCTGCCTTTGAGCCTTTGAGCCTTTCCCGCTCTACCTCACGCTGCACATCCCGAAGTACTGACTCAGGAAGTCCATCCCCATGTCGCCGATGGGCGCGCCCGGCGGCGTGGCCGGCTGCGCGTAGTCACGCGCGGGCACCGACGGCCGATCGAGGAACCGCTGGATGTCGCTCGCGAGCAGCGTGCGGTGCGCCGAGTCGGCGACCGTCGTCGTGCCAGCCGTGCGGCCCTGCAGCGCCTTCAGATGGTGCGCCGCAATCGCGCGCACCTGCGACATCGGCGCGGCGTCGGCGAGGTCGACCAGGCGATCGACGACCACGCGCTCGATGGCGCGCTTGATCTCGGCCTCGTACGGCGTCGCGGCGGTCGCGCCGAAGGTGGCTGCAATCAACCGCGTGATGACGTCGTTCAAGCCGGGCAGCGCGGGATTGATCGCGGCTTGCGACACCATGCGCGCCGCACGGTCATTCGTCAGCAGGAACCCGACGGTCATGTCCGAGGCGACGATGGCGGGGGTAATCGGATCGAACGCGCCGCCCGTGTAACGCGGAAACAGCTCGCGCGTCCGGCCGTACCCCGACGGGCGCGGCGGCACCTTCGACAGCACGGCCGTCGAGAGCGCGAGCTCGGACGGCTTCAGCGTCGCGAGAAGCGCGTCGAGCGCGGCGCGTTGAGCCGCGGCCGGCGCCCACTCCACCGGCACTCGTCCGTCACCGCGGAACGCGTAGATGTAGTTCTGGCCCGCAACGGTCGACGCCGCGGCCTCCACGGCGTACCGGTGGTGCAGGTACAGCGGCACGAGCACCTCCTCGATCATCGCCATCGGCCAGTCCTTCTGGATGGCGGTCTCGCCGAACCGCTCGAGGCCGGCGCGGCGGATGCTCATCATGCGAGTAAGCTCGGAGCCCATGTCCGTGCCGTTGTGCCACTGGTCCACGCGCGGGTGCAGGTCGCTGTCCTGGTTCGTCATGTACTTGATGTCCTTGTCCCACGCGCTGTCGAGCACCTTCTTCAGCTCGGCGGCTTCGGTCGCCTCGGGGAACACGCCGTACCCGTACCGGATCGCGACCTTGTCCCACTCGCCGATGCTCTTCGTGTAGACGTCGGAGAAGTCCATCGTCCCGTCGCTTCTGAGCGTGACGAGCGGGTGCGGGTAGTCCATGACCGAGATGCGGCCGGTGGAGCTGTCGTAGTAGTTGTGGCCGAGCCCGAGCGTGTGACCGACCTCGTGTGCGGAAAGCTGACGCAGCCGGGCGAGCACCATTTCCGTCAGGATTTGCGGCTTCTCCGTGCCGGTCGTGTACGGCGAGAGCAGCCCTTCGCCGATCAGATAGTCCTGCTGGCCGCGCAGCGATCCGAGCGAGACATGGCCCTTGAGGATCTCCCCCGTGCGCGGATCGCTGATCGACGAGCCGTAGCTCCAGCCGCGCGTCGATCGATGGACCCAGGTGATCGTGTTGTACCGGACGTCCATCGGATCGGCACCTTCGGGCAGGAGCTCGACACGGAAACCATTACGGAATCCCGCCGCCTCGAACGCCTGGTTCCACCAGCTCGCGCCCTCGACGAGGGCCGAACGGATCGGCTCCGGCGCGCCCGGATCGACGTAATAGATGATCGGCTTGACCGGCTCGCTGACGGCCGCGTTCGGGTCGCGCTTCTCGAGCCGGTGCCGGCGGATGAACCGCGCGCGCACGTCGGCCCCAAAGGGCGCGGAGAAATCCATGTAGGTCATCCCGCCGTACCCGGCGCGCGCGTCGAATTTCCGCTGCTTGTAGTTCGCGTCGGGCAGCTCGATGAACGAGTGATGCTGGCGGACAGTCACCGCCTCGGGCGAGGGGACGACGTCGCCGACGGTGCCGCCGATCTGCGCGCCGCCGCCACCGCCCCGTCCGCCGCCGCCCCCACCGCCGCGCCCACCGCCGCCGCCGTCGCTGATGAGCGTCGACAGGACTTCAATCTCGGTGTTCTTCGGAAACGCTTTGGTGTTCGGCAGATAGATGGCGCTCCGCGTGCGATCGAACCGGTACGCCGCCGGCGCGAGCCGCGAGCCGAGATTGGACGTGTCGCGCATCAGGAAGTCGCCGAGATCCACGAGCACGCGTCCGCTCGTTTCGGCGATCGCCGTAAAGCCCCACAGCACCGATTTCGCGAACGCCTCTTCGACCGCCCTGCGCTCCAGCGGGTTCTGGCTGACGGCGCGATAGTCGTAGTTGGGCTCGACCATCAGGATCTTCGTCCCGACGCGCTGGAAGCTCACGACGTGCGTGCCGCCGAGCTGCGCGCGATCGATGCCGATGTCGTTCGAGCCCATGCCCGCGCCGACGCCGGTCACCCACAGCACTTCGGTATCGAGCTTGGGGATCTCGAGAAAGAGCGCGCCGGTCCCTTCGTCCCAGTACAGCGGAAAGAAGCCGTCGAGCCGGCGCAGGCCGTCCATGCGCTCGGCAATCGACGGGAGCCGGCCGCCGCGCGCCTGGCCCTGCTGGCCGCCTGCCGCGCCGCCACCGCCGCCGCCCTGTTCGTCGCGGGATGCCGCCAGGCCGACGCCGGACGAGGCGGCGATCACAGAAGCCAGTAACACGATCAACACACGACGCATGGAGCCTCCTCTGGACGCGTAGTTCGGATTGCGTGCCTTGGTGGTGCATCTTAGAGCATCTGTCCCGGAACCCAACACCGGCGCGCCCGTCTAAGACGCCATGAGTGGCCTCTGGCGTGATCTCCAGTACGGCATGCGGCTCCTGCTTCGGCAGCGCGCCTTTTCCGGGATCGCCGTCGCGGTCCTCGCACTCGGGATTGGCGCGAATAGCGCCGCTTTTGGTCTCGTCAATGCCCTGCTCTTGAAACCGCGGCCGGGCCGGACCGCGGGCCAGGTCGTCGGTCTGTACAGCCGGGACCGCACACAACCCGATTCGTATCGCGGGTTTTCGTATCCGAATTACGCCGACCTGCGGGCGCATTCGGAGGTCTTCAGGTCGCTCACGGCGCACACGTTCGCGTTTGCCGGCATCACCGAAGGCGCGGCGACACGACGGGTTTTCGTCAATCTCGTCACCGCGAATTTCTTCGACACGTTCGGCGTCTCGCTCGAGCGCGGCCGGCCGTTCACGGTGGACGAAGAGCGGCCCGGCGCCAACGTGCCGGTCGCGATTCTGAGTCACGCCGCCTGGCGGCGGATGGGGGCGCCTGGCGACGTGATCGGCCGGACGATCCGGTTGAACGGCAGGCCGTTCGAGATTGTCGGCGTCGCGCCAAAGGGCTTCGGCGGATCGATGGCGCTCGTCACGCCCGAGTTGTGGATCCCGACCGGCGTCTACGACTCGATCTCCAACGACTTCGTCCGGGAGGGCCTGCCGGGCACGCTGGCCGACCGCGGGCATCACACGCTCGTGGCGGTCGCGCGCCTCGCGCCCGGCGCGACGATCGCCTCGGCAGCGCCCGCGCTGGCGGCCGTCGGCGGCCAGCTCGCCCTGGCGTTCCCCGCGGACAACCACGACCAGGAGCTGTCGCTCGCGCCGCTCGCGCGCCTGTCCGTCGGCACGCGTCCTCAGAGCGACGGCGAGATCGTCGGCGTCGCCGGCGCGCTGCTCACGATGTCCGGCGTGGTCCTCCTGATTGCGTCGTTCAATCTCGCGAACATGCTGCTCGCCCGCGGGACGTCGCGGCGCAAGGAAATGGCCATCCGGCTCGCGATTGGCGGCAGCCGCGCGCGTATTGCACGGCAGCTCCTGACGGAAGGCGCGGTGCTCTCGCTCCTCGGCGGCGCCGCGGGCCTCGTCCTGGCGATGGCGGCGTCGCGCGCGCTGGTCGCGATGCTGGCGCCGATTTCGCCGGTCGCGTTGTCATTTGATGGGACGCCCGACGTGCGCGTGTTCGCCGCGACGGTCGGATTCGCGATGCTGGGCGCGCTCGTCTTCGGCGCGCTGCCCGCGTGGACCCTGTCACGCACCCAGACCGTGCCGGGCCTGCGCGACCAGGCAGGCGATCTCACGACCGGCCGCCGCTCGCGGTTCCGAATGCAGAACATGCTGGTCATGGCGCAGCTCGGGTTCTCGCTCGTCATGGTCGCGACGGCCGGGATGTTTCTGCGCGGCGCGACGCTCGCCGCCGGCGCCGACCCCGGGTTCACGCTCGATCGCGGCATTCTCATGCAGATCGACGCGAGCCTGGCGTCGTACGGACCGGATCGCGCGCGGCCGCTCTACCAGCGCGTGCTGTCGCAGCTGCGCGCGCGGCCCGAGGTCGTCGCGGCGAGCCTCGCCGGCACGATCCCGTTCGGCGACTTCTCGGACGGCCAGTCCGTCCAGCGAGCCGGGGCGCCGATCCCGCCGGGTGACCCGCGCGCGTCAGCCGAGCTGATTCCGGCGGAGTTCACGACCATCGGATCCGATTACTTTCGCTCACTCGGTCTGACGATCCTGCGCGGGCGGGACTTCTCGCCGTCGGAGGAGGAGGCGGCCACGGGAGAGCCGGTCGCGATCATCGACGAGCCGCTCTCTCGTCGCCTGTTCGGGAGCGAGGATCCGATCGGCCAGCGCGTGCAGTACGCCGTTCGCGATCAGAACCAGCCGCCACTCGTCTTGCGCGTCGTCGGCCTGGTACCCGGCGTGCGCCAGGACCTCTTCGACGCGGCTCCCGGGCCGCATCTGTACGTGCCGTTCGGTCGTGAGTTTCGTTCGAGCGTATTCGTCCACGCGAGGACGTCGCTTCCCTCGGCCGAGGCCGAGTCGGCGCTCCTGCCCGGCGTCCGCCGGCTGGTACGCGAGGTGGATCCGGCGCTGCCGGTGCTCTCGCTCGAGACGCGGCCGATGTTTCGCGAACGGAACCTGGGACTGGCAATCGTGCGCGTCGGCGCGAACATCTTCGCGGCGTTCGGCGGGGTGGCGCTCTTTCTCGCGACGGTAGGCGTCTACGGCGTCAAGGCGTACGTGGTGTCACGCCGCACGCGGGAGATTGGCATTCGCGTCGCGCTTGGCGCGACGCCCGGCGCGGTCGTGCGGATGGTCGTCCGCGAGGGCGCGCTGCTCGCGGGGATTGGTCTCCTCGCCGGCGGCGTCTTGTCAATCGCGACCGGCGCCGCGCTGCGAAACATGGCGTACGAGGGCCGCGGCGTCGACGGGGTCGTGCTTGCCGCCGCGGTCGTCACGCTGCTCCTGGCCACGTTCCTGGCCGCCTGGCTGCCGGCCCGCCGCGCCACGCGGGTGCCGCCGACGCTGGCGTTGCGCGCCGACTGAGCATCCATGCCGACCCTGAAGGGTCGGCCTACCCCTTCGCGCCGTCGACCCTGACCAATCCACCAGGGCTTCGGTCGTCCACCCCAGTACTTCGGCGACCGCTGATTACGTTATACTAGGTAACCAGTACGTTACTTGACGTAATGCCACCAGAGAATCCCTTCGTGTACGGCGAGATCGTGGGTTCTGCGGCGTTCGCCGACCGGGCCCTCGAGCTCGACAGGCTCGAACGCGACCTGCAGAACGGCCAGAAAGTCTTCTTGATCTCGCCGCGACGGTACGGCAAGTCGTCGCTGATCCGGTACGCCCTCCGGCGGCTGGCGCGGCAGGGCGTGCTGACCGTCGAGGTCACGGTCTCGAGCTCCAGCTCGTACGCGGCCTTTCTCGAGACGTACGCCTGCGCGCTCCTGGGCGCCGAGACGCCAGTCGGCCGGCTGCGGCAGTGGGCCGCCGAGATGTTCCGGTCCGTGCGGCCCGAGGTCCGCGTCGAGACCGAGGCGCCGGGCACGACGCGGGTCGCCCTCGCGTTTCCGACCGTGCAGACGCCGCGCGACGTCGCGCGGCTGGCGGCGGAGGTCTTCGCGCTGCCGGACCGGATTGCCGCCGCGCGGCGCCGGAAAGTCGCCGTGGCGCTCGACGAGTTCCAGGCGATCGCCGGGTTCGACGGCGGCAGCGTCGAGCACGCGCTCCGCGCCGCCGTTCAGGATCAGCGCCGCGTCGGGTATGTCTTCGCGGGGTCGGAGCCCTCGCTCATGGAGCGGATGCTGGGACCGCGCCGGCCGTTCTACAAAGCCGGGCCCGTCGTCCGCCTCGAGAAGATCCCGGCCGACGAGTTTGGCGCCTTTCTGGAAGCCCGGTTCACGAGCAGCGGCATCCGGCCCGAAACGGGTCTCGGCGCCGCGATCGTCGATCTCGCCGGCAACGTGCCGTACGACGTGCAGCGCCTGGCGCACGAATCCTGGGATGACCTGCGCGCCGCCGGGCGGAAGACCGCGGGCCTCGAGGATCTGCACACGACCCTCACTCGCCTGCTCCGCCAGCAGGACACCATCTTCGAAGAGGCCTGGCAGCGACTGACGCTGGGTCAACGCGGCGTGCTCCGCGCGCTCGTCCTCGAACACGGCCGCGAGCTGCTCTCGGCCGACGTCCGCGCGCGTTATCGCCTCGCCGGCGCCTCCAGCGTGCAGTCAGCGCTCGCCGCGCTGGTTCGAGACGACGTGGTCACAAAAGCAGGCACGACGTACGCCGTGGTCGACTCGCTGTTCCGGGAGTGGGTGGCGCGGAAAACGTTCTAGAGGCTCAGGTCACTTGACAACCGGATACCCCGGCTGCCGCTGCCAGTCCTCGAACGATCCGACGTAGACCCGCGCCGGCAGTCCCGCGTACCTGGCGGCGAAGTACATCAGGCTCGCTCGCATCCCGATCGCGCAGTACGTGACGACCTGATCCTGCGGTCCGACGCCCGCCTTCGAGAGCAATGCGCGGATGTCTTCGCGTGACTTGAAGATCGCCCGGTCGGGATCGCTGAACAGATCGCGCCAGATCACGAGCGTGGAGCCCGGCAGGTAGCCGTTTGCCCGCTCGCGCTCGCTCCGCACGTCGAGCACCTTCACTCCGGGCGTCTGCAGCCGCTCCCGAACCCACGGCGCCGTGACGATCACGTCGGGCGCCGGCTTTGGTGTGAGCGTCCCCGTCGCGGCCGGGGGGACCGCAGTCGCCACGGGCCGGTCCTTCGCGCGCCAGGTGTCGAGATTGCCGTCGAGCATCGAGACGTGATCGCCGTGGCCGAGCGACGCGAGCGCCATGAAGAGCCAGCCGGTCACCATCGGACTCTCGCCGTACAGCACGATCCGCGCATCGTCGCTCGCGCCCGCGCGCGCGAGCGCGGCGGAGAGCGCCGCGGGGGCAAGCAGGCCGTGACTCTCGTGGTTCAGCGTCTCCTCATGCGAGAGGAAGCGCGCGCCGGGAATATGCGCGCGTTCGTATTGCGCGCGTTCGCCGGTAGTGATCACGCGAACATGCGGGTCGTTCAGATGCTGGCTCAGCCAGTCGGCCGACACGACGAAGCCAGGTGCCGAGTCCTGCGCTGCCACATCAGGGGTCGGTGAATGTGGCAGGACAAGACTCGACCCAATCAGCGCCAGCACCGCGAGAATGATCTTCATTCCGACCTCAGGGCACTCAACGGGTTGATCGTCGTGGCGCGACGGGCCGGGCCGAGCGCGGCCACGAGCGCCGTCACGAAGAACAGCACGGCGACCGCCACGAACGCGACCGGTTCTGTCGGAGTGGTCGCAAAGAGATACGTCTCGAGGAGCCGCGTGAACGCCACCGCGCCCGCCGCGCCGAGCAGGAGTCCGGAGATGACGAGCACCAGCCCCTGACGCATGACGAGCGTCAGCACCGACGCGCGCGTGCCGCCGAGCGCCATCCGCAGCCCGAACTCGCGCGTCCGCTGGCTGACCGACGTCGCAATGACGCCCGTGATGCCGGCCAGCGTTACGAGCAGCGCGACGCCGGCGAAGATCGAGAGCAGCGCGGCTGTCAGACCCGGGACCGCGAGTCGGCTCTGTTTCAGATCCTCGAGCGTTCGGACGTCCTCGACGGGAATCTGCGGATTGACCCGGTGCACGGCTGCCGTGATGGTGTTCACGAGCTCGGCCGGCGGACCGTTCGTGCTGATGACGAGACCGCCGCCGCCGAATTGCGACTGATCCATTGGCTGGTAGAACTGCGGCTGGGCGTCCCGATCGGGCCCGTACGGATGGCTGTCGCTGACGACGCCGATGACGGTAAGTGTGACCGGCGGCTGGGGGTTCTCGAAGACGAACCGGGATCCGACAGGATCCGCGCCGCGCCAATACCTCGCCATGGATGCGTTAATGACGGCGACCTTGGTCGAGTCCGCCGTGTCGGTCCGGTCGAACGTCCGTCCGGAGAGCACGGACATGCCGAGCGTTTCGAAATACCCGTCGGTCGCGACGGCGGGATCGGCCTCCAATGGTCCGGCCGTCGAGACGGCCGCCGGGCCGTCCAGCCGGATCTGCCCGCGAAACGGCTGGCCTTCCGTCAGCGGCACCCGGCTCGTCGCGGCCGCCGAGACGACGCCCGGCGTCGCCCGAAGCTGGTCGAGGACGGCGCGATGCAGCTGGAGCGATGCCTCGGGGGTCGGGAACAGCGAGAAATTGCCGCCGATGTCGGCCGTGACCACGCGATCGAGTTGATACCCGAGCGGCACGGAGGCGAGCCGATACAGACTCTGCAGCAACAGCGCCGCGCCAACCAGGAGCACGAATGACACTGCCACTTGTGCGACCACCAGACCGGCGCGAAGCTTCTGACGGACCCCGCTCTCGCCGGCCTGACTGCTGCCGTCGCGAATCGACTGCGCCGTGTTTCGTCGCGCGGACAGCGCCGGCGCTGCGCCGAAGACGATGCCAGTCAGCACCGAGACGACGACCATGAAGGCCAGCACGCCGCCGTCGATCGCGATCTGGCCGGTCCGCGTCGTAAACCTCTCGACGAACGTGGACAGCATTCCCACGGTCAGCCACGCCAGTCCGAGGCCGAGCGCGCCACCCATCAGCGCCACCAGCACGCTCTCGGTAACGAGCTGGCGCAACAGGCGCCACCGGCCGGCGCCGAGCGCGGAGCGCAATGCGAGCTCCCGGTGGCGCCGCACCGTGCGCGCGAGCGCCAGGTTCGCGACGTTCGCGCACGCGAGCAGGAGGACGAGCGCCGTCGCGCCGGCCAGCGCATAGAGCATCGGGCGCGCCTGGACGACGAGCGCGTCTTGGAGCACACGGGCGTTGCCTTTGATCTCCTTGAGCCGCGCGTAATCCTTCGGGAACGACTTGTCGAACGTCGCGGCGACCGTCGCGATCTCGGTCGTGGCCTTGGCCTCGCTCACTCCAGGCACCAGCCGTCCGAAGACCTGGAGCCCGCGAAAGGCGCCGTGATTCTGGTGCATCGTCTGCTCGCCGCGCGCGCGGAACGGGCACGCCGAGGTGGGCATGTACACGTCGTTCTCGCGCGGGTACTGCGGATAGGCGGGCAGGACGCCGACGATCGTGTGAATCCGATCGTTCATCTCGACCGATTTCCCGACGACGGATCTGTCGCCCCCGAACTTCTCCTGCCAGTAGGCATGGCTCAGCACCAGCACCGCCTCGGAGCCGAGGTCATCGTCGGTGTCGATGAACGTCCGGCCGTGCAGAGGCTTGACGCCGAGCACGTCGAAGAAATTCGCGGAAACGACCCCGGTGTCCACGCGGTCCGGGTCCCCGTGATTGAGGAGCGTGAACGACATCGAGTGGTACTCGACGAGATCGCGGACCGCCTTGAGGTGCGTCCGATAGTCGAACAGCTCGGGAATCGAGACGCTGACGACGGGCCGATTGGTCTGCGGCGCCGCCTGCTGCACCAGGACGAGCTCGTGGCCGTCGCGGAACGGGAGCGGCTTGAGAAGCACCCCGTCAATCACCGAGAACATCGCGGTGTTCGCGCCGATCCCAAGCGCAAGAATGAGCACCGCGGCCAGCGTGTAGGCCGGTGACCGGCGCAGCGTCCGGAATCCGAACCGGACGTCCTGCACGAGCGCGTCCCAGAACGTCATCCCGCGCGTGTCGCGCACTTCCTCGCGCACGCGGGTCACTGGACCGAAATCGCGCAGCGCCGACTGCCGGGCGTCCCGGGGCGGCACGCCCGCCTGGGCGCGCTTGTCGGACTCCATGGCGATGTGAAAGTCGAGCTCGCGCTGGATGTCCCGATCGAGACGCCGCCAGCCCAACAGCGCCCGGACGCCGCGAAACATTTTGTGAAACATGTGGACCCGCTCCTGGCCTCTTCGCCTTTGAGCCTTTGAGCCTTGTCTATGACACCGCGTTCAGCACCCGCGCGACCGCTTCAGACATTCGCGCCCACTGCTCCGTTTCCCGCTGAAGCTGGCGCTGCCCGGTTCGCGTGAGCCGGTAGAACTTCGCTTCCCGGTTGTTATCGGAGACGCCCCAAGTCGAGTCGATCCACCCCTGTTCGTCGAGACGATGCAGGGCCGGATAGAGCGAGCCCTGATTCACGCGGAGAACGTCCTCGGAAATCTGCAGGATGCGCTGCGAGATGCCCCAGCCGTGCTGCGGCCCGAGCGCGAGGGTCTTGAGAATCAGCAGATCGAGCGTGCCCTGCAGAAGGTCGGTGCGGTTCGTCGGCATGGTCCGGAACGCTCCTCTTGTAGACGTTCGACAAGACTAATAAGTTTCCTTGTCGATTGTCTACAAGAATAAGAGTGTCCGGAACGGGACACGTACTTCGGAGGCTATTCGGCGTGCAAGGCGATCGTCGGATCAACGCGCGCCGCGCGGCGCGTTGGAAGCCAGGCCGCGAGAAAGGCAGTGAGAATCAAGAGCGTCATCGCGACGACCAGCGTGGCCGGATCGAGCGCCGAAACACCGAACACGCGGGCCTCGAGGAGTCGCGACGCGCCCGCGAACAGGACCAGGCCGGCGGCAAGACCGACGGCGCCAGTGATGGCCACCCCACGCAGCACGTGGATCGAGATCGCTCTTCGCGACGCACCCAGCGCGATCCGAATGCCGAACTCGCGTGTTCGCTCGTTCACCAGATACGTGACGACGGCATAGATTCCGGCGAGGGCAAGAACGGTCGCCACAAGCGCGACGCCGGCGAGCACCTGGGCGAGCACGCGCTCTTCGGGGATGAGACGCTCAACTTCGTCGCGCAGCGTGCCGGCATTGATGAGCGGCAGGCCCGGTTCGATCTGCCTGACGACGTTCCGCATCGTGGCAATGGCGGCAGCCGCCGGCAGCGAGGACCGGACATAAAACGTGCTGATCGTGAGCCGGGCGCCCGGCTCGTAAAGCGCCGGACGCTCGTCGGTCCGGAACCGGAGTCCGGATCGCGTGTCGCCGACGACGCCGATGATCTCAATCCGTCGGAGAGAGCGCCACTCACCCTCACGCGCCTCCCCCACTTCGATGTGCTGGCCGACTGCCGGCGCATTGCCAAACAGCCGTCGTGCCAGCGACTCGCTGATCATGCCCAGGCCGCCGGTCTCGCCAGGCCGCCGTTGAAATTCGTCCTCTGAAAACGTTCGGCCGGCCCGTACCGGGATGCCGAGGGCGTCGAAGTAGCTCCCTGAAACCATGGCGGTCTCAATCCGGAGGTCCGGCGCGGTCGCCGACGCCGGACGCACCCGCGCCGGAAACCAACCGTCTTTCGAGAAGGCTGGTGGCGCGGCGACTGCGGCGGCCTGAACGCCGGGAGTACTGCTCAGCCGCTCGAGGACCTCGCGGACCAGAACGTCTCGGCGCGCCGGCGTCAATCCGAGGCGGCGGCCGTCGATGCCGAACGAAACCACCCCCCGCGCGTTCATCCCGAGATCGACGGCCCGCAGATTGTGCAGAGACCGGGCGAGTACACCGGCGCCTGCCAGCAGGGTCAGGGACAGCGCGATCTGCACACACAGCAAAGCGGCGCGGAATCGGCTCGCCGAGCTGGTGAATCTGCCCGCTTGATGAAGCACGGGACGGAGCCGGGCGCGCCTCACAGCCAGGATCGGCACGAAGCCGAACACGACAACCGTTGCCATGGACATCCCCGCCGTGAACAACAGCACACGCCAATCGAGTGGCACATTGTCAATCGGGGCCACCCAGCTGAAAACCTGCGTGCCATTCACAAGACCAGTCAGCAGTTTCGCGCCGAGCACGCCGAACAGCATGGCGGCAATTCCAAGGATGCCCACCTCGACCGCCACACCGCGAGCCAGTCGCCAGCCACCGGCACCGATCGCACTTTTCACGGCGAGCTCGCGCTCGCGCCGGAGCGTTCTCGCCAACAGGAGATTGGCAGCGTTGGCGCACGCCAGGAGCAGCAGCAAGGCCGTGGGCCCGATCACGAACGGGTAGACCTCGAGGATGCGGTTCCGCGTCCCGAACAGATCACTCGCATGCAGTCCGGTGTAGAGGGCCGGCGCGAACCTCAACCTCAACGGTCCGTTGAGGTTGAGACGGCGAGCGCCTGGCAGCATCATGAACGGCCGCGTCGGCCCAACCGAAGTGAACGCCGCCCGGAGCTGTTGCTCCGCGACCGCTGCGGTGCCGCCTCGTGGCAAACGCCCGACGAGATTCTCAAACCTGTCGTCAACCCGATTCAGCCGCCGCTCCGCGGTCATCGGCAACCAGACGTCGACGTCGCCGGCGCGCACGCTGCCCCATCCCTGATATCGATCGACGATGCCGACAACCGTGAACGGAATTCGAGTGACCGTGATCCGCTGACCGACGGCGGTCGAAGCTCCGCCAAACGCGCGATGCCACAGGCGTTCGCTGATCAGCGCGACGTCGGCGCCGCTGCCGATCTCCTCGTCTGTGAACAGACGACCGATGCGGGCTCGGACACCAAGGACACCAAGATAGCCATCGGTGACGAGCTCGACGGTCGCATGTTCGGCATCCCCGTCTCCCCGGAGCGCCACTGGAAGCGCCACCGTGTAAGCGCCGCCAAGACCGTCCATCGCCTGGCTTTGCCGCAGAGCGGCCAGCGAGCTCCGCGGCGCGGCACCGAACACGAACCGATCGTCGATCGGATGGAAGTAGATCGTCACGAGCCGGTCGGGATCGACCACGCCGGGCACCGGCCGAAACAGGACGTAGTTAAACAACGCATAGCCAGTGGTCGTTGCACCTATTCCGAGCGCGAGCATCACCACAATCGCCGCGCTCGATCCCGGCTGCCGGCGGAACGCCCGCAGGCCGAGCCGCAGATCGGTGGCGAAACCGCTCAGAAACGTCCGGCGGCCAAACTCTGGCAGCGACAGCCCGTGAGCGCGCCAGTGAAACCGTCCAGCCACCCGGAGCACCTCCCAGGAGATCCAGAGCGCGCGGCGGGTGCCTCGCCACCCGGCACGCGAGGCTTCCTCTTCCAGATCGCGCCGAACCGAGTCACGCCAGGCGGCGGGAATGAGGCGGAAGACTTTCATCGCTTATGCAGCGCGGTCCCGACGGACAGGCGCTCGACGGCGCGGCGCGCGGCTTTCAACGCGGCCACACCCGACGGCCGGATGCGAAAGAGACGACGCGCCTTGCCGCCCGGCTCCCCGGTCGGCTCGGAAAACCAGGACTCGACCAGACCTTTCTTCTGGACTCGATCGAGCGTGATGTAGATCGACCCGCGCGAGAGCTTCACGCCGGCGTCGCGATCGATCAGTTCGCGGATCGGCACGGCGTAGGCCTGGCCATCGAGACGCAGCACCGCCAACAACACCAGGTGCTCGACTTCGCCGAGGCGAATGTGCTCCATCGATACCTCAATTTGCGGGAAACGCCCCGCGCCATATTGCTAATATTATTAGCATTCGACGGTCATCGCGGCAAGATGGTTTACTGAAGCGGTGAACCTCGCCGATCTGTCCGCCGTTGAAGGCTTCCTTCGCGAACGGCTCACGCAATCGTTGCCCGGCGCACCCTCGCATTGGCGATTCGCCCCGCGTCCGGCGCGCAAAGGGTGGGAGCCCGATCAGCAGCCGGCGGGCGCGCGGCAGGCCGCCGCGCTCATCCTGTTGTATGAGAGCCACGGCGGACTGGTGTTGCCGCTCACGGTGCGGCGCGACGACCTGCCACATCACCCGGGCCAGGTGAGCCTGCCGGGCGGCGCCGTCGATCCGGGCGAGCCGCCGGAACAGGCGGCGCTTCGCGAGGCGCACGAAGAGATCGGCGTCACGCCCGCCGACGTGCGGCTCGTCGGCACGCTGTCTTCGCTCAACGTCATCGTCAGCAACTTCGTCGTGCAGCCATTCGTCGGCGTCGTGAACGGCCGGCCGGAGTTCCGGCTGGCGCCGCATGAAGTGGCGTCGCTGGTGGAGGTTCCGCTGGAGGAATTGCGGGACGCCGGCCGAATTGGCTGGTCCCGGCACGTCCGGGAAGGGTTGGTCGTTGACTATCCCCACTTCGACCTGGCCGGACATCATGTCTGGGGCGCGACAGCAATGATCCTGGGCGAATTCGCGTCGTTATTCGACCCGGAATTCGGCCCCCCGCCATTTGAATGAATTCGGTGTCTTACGAATCAAGGCGGACCTGCCGACGTACAGATCGAACGTAGACCGGCTCTAAAGCCGGTCGACCGCGCGTCTGGCGTAGGGTGGGCGGGCAGAGACCCGCCAACTACGGTTGATTGCAGCGGTTCGCGTTGAAAAACGCGTGACGGGGAGCATCTATGCGTGCGGTGGGTCGTGGTGTCGCTATCCTTTTCGTGATCGCCGGCGCGGCAACCGCGATCGCGTCCAGTCAATCCGCGCCGCTCACCATCGTCAGCGCCGGTCCGACCGGCGAGATCGCCCGGCTGCAGGACGCCAACGAGATCCGGGTGATCTTCTCGGAGCCGATGGTGCCGCTCGGACGGATTCCGTCGAATCCGACGCCGTCCTGGATTCAGATCTCACCCGCGATCAAGGGCGCCTATCGCTGGTCGGGCACGACAATCCTCATCTTCACGCCCGATCCGTCGGCGCCGCTCCCGAACGCGACGACGTATACGGTGACGATTGATGGGAGTGCGACAGCGGTTTCCGGCCGGGCGCTCGGGACCGTCCAGCGATTCACGTTCACGACACCGACAGTGCGACTGACGTCGGCGCGCTGGGCGCGGCGATCCGATCGATTCGACGCGCCGGTGACGCTCGCGCTGACGTTCAACCAGCGCGTGCGGCCTGCCGACGTCGTCGCGCATCTTGCCGTCCGGTATCAGCCGCATGACGTCGAACTGCCCGGGTTCACGCCACGGGAGCGCGCGCGACTCTCCGCCTCCGATCCGGACGGTCTGAGACGATTCGACGCGAAGATCGCCGCCGCCCGGAACACCGCCAGCCGCACGGATCTCGTCGGCACACAGGTCGCCGCTATGTGGGATCAGAAGCGGTTCCCGCCGTCGCCAACCCTGGTCGTGCTCGAAACGACGTCGGTGCCGCCGCCGGGCAGCTGGCTGCAGCTCACGCTCGACACGCGGATGCCGAGCGCCGAAGGACCGGCGTTTCCGCCCGAGGCGCAAACGAGCGTCGCCGAGCTCACGCGCGCGTTCTTCGTCAAGGGACCGCACTGCCAGACCAGCTGCGATCCGTCCCACTACAACCCGATCTTCTTCACGGAACAGGTGGACGCCGTACGATTCGCCGCGGCGATGACGGCGCGCGACATGACCGATACCACGCGCGAGCAGGTGCTTCGCCCGACGTCCCAAGTGTCTGCGGCGGGCCGCGATACGGGCTTTGCGCACGACGTGGAAGACGCGGGCTTCGATCGGCAGCCGCCCGCGCGCACCTGGCTGCTCGGTCTGAACGCTTCGCTTCAGTCGCGCGACGGTCAAACCCTTGGCTATCCCTGGGTCGGCATCGTCGAGAACTGGCACGAGACCGCGTTCACGAGCTTCGGCGACGGGCACGGCGTCTGGGAAAAAGACGGCGGCACGATCCTCCCGTTCTACGCGCGCAACCTGCAGTCGGTCACGCAGCGGGCCGTCACGGTCGCGCCAAACGATCTGATGCCGCGCGTGCTCGAGCTCGAGAAGGGCAACTTTCGCGACATGCCTCCTGGAGCAGGCACGGCACGGCGGCTGAACGTGAGACCGGACGAGATTCAGTCACACGGACTCGATCTGAAATCGTTGCTGACGCCGCAGGGATTCGGCCTCATCTGGGCCGGTATGACGCCGGGCGATCCGATCCCGCGCGCGACCGACGTGAGCCGGCCGCACTCGACGGTCGTCCAGGTCACGAACCTCGGCATCACGGTCAAGGACAGCCCGCAGTCCACCCTCGTCTTCGTCACGCGGCTCGACAACGGCGAGCCGGTCGGCGACGCGCGCGTGACTATCGTCAACACGCGCAACGAGCAGGTGTGGCGCGGCATGACGGCGAAGGACGGCGTGGTCCTCGCGCCCGCGTTGCCCATGCGGCAGCCGGACGAGTGGGACGACCTTTCGTTTCTCGTGACGGCCGAGAAGGATGGCGACATCGCGTACGTCGCCTCCGACTGGAACGAAGGCATCATGCCGTGGGATTTCAGTCTCTCGTACCAGCTGTGGGAGGCGACCGATATCCTTCGCGGATCGGTCTTCACGGATCGCGGCGTCTACAAGCCAGGCGAGCCCATCCACGTCAAGGCGATCGTCCGATCGGACACGCCGACCGGCATCCGGATGCTGCCCGCGGGATCGACGGTCGACGTGCGCGTGCACGACAGCCGCAACAAGGAAGTCGACCGCCGGACGCTGACGATCAATCGCTGGAGCAGCGCCGAGTGGGAGTGGACCGTGCCCGCCGATGCGACGCTTGGCAACTACCGCATTCAGGCGATGCTGCCCGGCACCGAACGGCCGGAGGGCAATGACGTCACCGAGCGCCGGCGGACGGGCGATTGGCTGAAGCGCGTGCACGGGCAATTCCTCGTCGCCGCCTACCGCAAGCCCGATTTCCGCGTGGACACGACGCTTGCCGCCACCCGAGCAGTCGCCGGCTCGACGTTGAACGCGACGGCGAGCGCGCGATACCTGTTCGGCAACGCGATGGCGCGACGGCCCGTGCGATGGACGCTGACGCGCGATCCGGACATGACGGTGCCGGAGCCAATCCACGAGCGCTATCCGGCCGACAAGTTCGCGTTCGGGTACTACCCGGACAACGAAAACCGCGGTGAGACGCGCGTCGCCGGCGAAACCGCGACGCTCACGCAGACCGGCACGTTCGCGGTCGATCTGCCGACCGAGCGCGCCGTCGACTTCCCCTACCGCTACACGTTCGAGGCGGAGGTTGAGGACATCTCCCGGCAGTTGCTTTCGAATCGGTCGAGTGTCGTCGTTTTCCCCGCACCCTGGCACATCGGTCTGCGCCGGCCGTCCTTCTTCGCGGACACCGCCACCGGCACGAGCGTGGACGTCGTCGCCGTCGATCCGAAAGGCGATCCCGTCCCCGGCGTCCCCGTGACCGTTTCTCTTGTCCGGATCCAGTGGAATTCGGTGCGCCGCTCGGAAGGCAGCGGCTTCTACACGTGGGACACCGAACGGCTGGAGATTCCCGCCGGGGAATGGACGGTGACGACGACGGCCACGCCGGTGACGGTGAAGATTCCGGTCCCGGAGGGTGGATCGTACAGGCTGCGCGCGGTTGGGCGCGATGCCGCCGGACACCAGGCAAGAACCGACGCGTGGTTCTACGGAATCGGCGCGGGCTACACGGCGTGGCAGCGGTTCGATCACAACCGCATCACGCTCGAGCCCGAGAAGAAGACGTGGAAGCCGGGCGAGACCGCGCGCATCATGATCCAGTCGCCGTGGGAGAGCGCCACGGCGCTGCTCACCGTCGAGCGCGAAGGCGTTCGCAGGTACGAGCGCTTCTCTCTCACGTCCACTCAACAGACCGTTCAGGTGCCGATCACCGAGGCCGACATTCCGAACGTCTACGTGTCGGTGCTGCTGATTCGCGGCCGGATGTCCTCCGACCCCGGCAAGGACGGGAGCGATCCCGGCAAGCCGGCCTTCAAGCTCGGCTACACCGAGCTCGTAGTCGCCGACGACTCGAAGAAGCTCGGCGTCACCGTCTCCGCCGATCGCGCGGAGTACCGGCCCGCGAACACCGCCAAGGTCTCCGTGAACGTGCAGGACGCCGCGAATCGTCCTGCCGCAAGTGAAGTCACGCTCTGGGCCGTCGACTACGGCGTGCTCTCGCTCACCGACTATCGCGCTCCCGACGTCGTGAGCGCGGTGTACCAGCGTAAAGCGTTGCAGGTGATGACGGAAGACAACCGGCAGCGGATCGTCAGCCGGCGTGTGCTCACACCCAAAGGCGGCGCGGAGGGCGGCGGCGGCGGCAAGGAAAATGCGTTCCGGCAGGACTTCCGTCCGCTTGCGTTCTGGCTCGGGTCGGTCGAAACGGATCGCACCGGCCGCGCGACGAAGGAAGTCACGCTTCCGGACGCGCTCACCACGTATCGCATCATGGCCGTGGCTGGAGATACGTCATCGCGGTTTGGATCGGCGAGCGCCGAGATTCGCGTCAGCAAGCCGATCACGATGCTGGCCGCGTTCCCCCGCTTCCTCACGCGCGGCGATCGCGCGCTCTTCGGGGCCGTCGTCAACAACACGCTTCCCGCGAGCGGCACGGCGACGGTCACGATTCGCAGCCTCGATCCCACCGTGCTGGAGTTCCCGAACGGCCGCCAGTCGCTCACGATCGACGGCGGCTCGAACGCCGAGGTGCGGTTCGACGCGGTCGCGCGCGGCATCGGCCGCGCGCGCGTGCAGATGACCGTCCGGCTCGGCAGCAACAGCGACGCGTTCGAGATGGCGCTGCCGGTCATCGCGCCGGCGCGGCTGGAAACGACGGCGGCCTTCGGCGATACCACCGCCCGCGCGACCGAACGGCTGTTGCTTCCGACGGGTATCGTGCCGACGATGGGCGGCCTCAACGTCGAGCTGGCGTCGTCGGCCCTCGTCGGGCTCGGCGAAGGCGCGCGTTACCTGGCCGACTACCCCTTCCAGTGCGCGGAACAGAAGGCGTCCGCCGCGTTGGCGCTGGTGCTCGCCGCTGACCTCGGATCGGCCTTCGAGATGCCGCGCATCGCGCCGACGGACTATCGCAAGCGCGCCGCCGAGCTTCTTCGCGACCTGCCGCGGTATCAGTGCATGGACGGCGGCTTCGGCTATTGGCCTGGCAACTGCCTCCACGGCCACTTCTATCTGACGAGCTACGTCATGCACGTCATGCACGTGGCGAACCAGCTCGGCATTCCGCTCGACAACGTCGTGGCCGGCCGCGCGCTCGACTTCCTCGACAGGGCATTGAAGGCGCCGGCGCCGGTCCAGGTGCAATGGCTGCCCGTCTGGGGCGCGTCTTCGGCGTTCGCCGTCAAGGTACTCGTCGAGCACGGCCGCAACCAGGACTCGAACATCACGCGGCTGTTGTCGGCCACGGACCGGCTGCCGGTCTTCGCGCTCTCATATCT
Organism: Vicinamibacterales bacterium; assembly: GCA_035633215.1. Taxonomy (GTDB): domain Bacteria; phylum Acidobacteriota; class Vicinamibacteria; order Vicinamibacterales; family SCN-69-37; genus DASQFI01. Next base: position 171,447 of record DASQFI010000062.1, read on the forward strand.
GGCGGACGCGATGGCCGCGTCCACCAATCGCGGACCGCGATACGGCGACGTGGTGAGGCGCCTCACGAACGCGCTGCGGGTCGAGGGCGATCGCGTGCATGTCGAGGAGATCGACTCCGATGCGCTCGCGTGGATCTGGAACTCCAACACGCGCGCGACGGCACTCGTCCTGACCGGATTCGTTCAGCGCGGCGACGATCCGCAGCCCGTGCCAGGTCTCGTCCGCTGGCTGCTTCAGGCCCGTGAAAAAGGCCGGTGGCGGAATACGCAGGAGAACGGGACGGCGCTCGAGGCGCTCGTCGCCTACTACCGCAAGTTCGAATCTGAAGCGCCCGACATGACCGCGACCGTCGCGCTGGGCGAGCACGCGATCGGCACGACGGCGTTCCGTGGCCGATCGACGGTGGCACGTCGGGTGCGGCTCGCGATGCCGGATCTGATCAAACAGATCGCGGCCGGCGCCGAAGCCGATCTCGCCGTCTCGCGCGCGGGGACCGGGCGGCTGTATTACGCCGCGCGTCTGCAGTACGTGCCGGGCGAGCCGCCGCCGGTAAGCGACCAGGGCATTCACGTCGATCGGCGCTACGAACGGTTCGTCGAGAACGGCGACAGCCCGCCGGCGACGTCGTTTGCCGCGGGTGATCTGGTCCGCGTCACGCTCACGCTGACGCTGCCGAAGGAGCGGCGGTACGTCGCCGTGACCGACAGCCTCCCTGCTGGATTCGAGGCCGTGGACGGCTGGTTCAACACGACGGCGAGCGATCTCGCGCGTGACTCGTCGGTCCAGAGCGCGGATCAATCCTGGGAAGCGCGCTACCGGCGCGGCGGATTCGATCACATCGAGAAGTACGACGAGCGCATCCAGCTCTTCGCGACGCGCCTGAGCGAGGGCCGCCACGAGTTCTCGTACCTCGTGCGAGCGACGACGGCCGGCACGTTCAGGGCGACCGGCGCGTGGGCGGAAGAGATGTACGCGCCGGAAGTGAACGGGCGCACGGCGCCGGCGACGATCACCATCAAATGAACGACATGAAGGGAATGAAGGGGTGAAGCACATGAAGTTTCGCGCGTGGTCGCGCTTGCGCGATTCACGCGCGGTTCGTGTCGGCGTTGGAACGACAGCGGTGCTCGTGGCCACGATCGTGTGGGTGCGCTGCGGGCCGTTGCCCGCCGGACTGCTGGACGAGAGCGGCGCGACGTCGACGGAGGTCTACGACCGCCACGGCGAGCGGCTGCACGAGGCGCGCTCGGGCGCCGGCACGCGGAGCGATCGGCTCGAAGCCGCGACCCTGCCGCGCATGCTCGCGCGCGCGACGCTCGCCGCCGAGGACGTCCGATTCGAGCGTCACGTCGGCATCGATCCGCAGTCGGTCGTTCGCGCGGCCTGGCGCAACATGGTGTCCGGCCGCGTCGTGCAGGGCGGATCGACAATCACGCAGCAGGTCGCGAAGCTCCTCGTGGCGCGTCAGAACGCCGGTGCCACGGATCGTGGCTGGCGCGCCAAGCTCCACGAGGCCGTCATCGCGCTTCGCCTCGACCACCGGCTGTCGAAGGACGAGATTCTCGCGTTTTATCTCAACCTCGCGCCGTACGGCAATCAGATCGAGGGCGCCGAGCGCGCCGCGCGTGCGTATTTCGGCCGGCCGAGCGCGCTCCTGACGCCGGCCGAGGCTGCGTTCCTTGCGGCGCTGCCGCAGCAGCCGACGAACTTCAATCCGTGGCGCGACCCGGCGCGTGCCCGCCAGCGGCAGCGTCGCGTCCTCGTCGCAATGGCCGCGCAAGGCTGGCTCTCGCACGCCGACTTCGAACTCGCCGCGCAGGAACGGCTCACCCTCACGCGCGATCGGTCGTCACAGATCGCGCCGCACTTCGTCGCGCGCGTGCTCGGCCAGCGCGGGACCACCCATCCACGCCGCATCGACACGACGCTCGACGCGACGCTCCAGCGCGCGGTCCAGGGCATCATCGCCGCGCATCGGGACGATCTGGTGCGTCATCGCGCGGCGAACGTGGCGGTCGCGGTGCTCGACAACCGCTCCGGCGAGTGGCTGGCGTGGGAAGGATCGGGCAGCTACGCGACGGGCGGGCGCGGCGGCGCGATCGACGGCGTCGTCACGCCCCGCCAGCCCGGCTCGGCGCTGAAGCCGTTTACCTACGCGGCCGCGTTCGAACGAGGGGTCCACCCCGGACGCGTGCTCGCCGACGTGCCCTCGCAGTTCCCGACCGCGCAGCCTGGCGTGCTCTACAGTCCGCTGAACTACGACGGCCAGTTTCGCGGACCGCTGCTCGTGCGGACCGCGCTTGCCGGATCCGAGAACGTGCCGGCGGTCGCGCTGGCCTCCGAGATCGGCGTGCCGGCGATCACCCGCCTGCTCCGCCGCGCGGGGCTCAGCACGCTCGATCACAACGCCGCGCACTATGGACTCGGTCTCACGCTCGGCAACGCCGAGGTGCGTCTCGACGAGCTGGTGGCTGCGTATGCGATGTTCGCGCGTGGAGGCGAATCCATCGCGCCCCGCCTCGTGCGCGCCGCCGACGGGATCGTTCCGGTGCGGCCACCCACCGAGCGGCTGGTCTCCGAACGGACGGCGTTCTGGATCGCGGACATCCTCTCGGACGCCGACGCGCGCGCCTACATTTTCGGCCGCGGCGGCAGTCTCGAGTTTCCGTTCACCGTCGCGGCCAAGACCGGCACGTCGCAGGCGTATCACGACAACTGGGCGCTCGGATTCACGCGCGACGTCACGGTCGGCGTCTGGGTCGGCAACTTCGATCGCACGCCTCTCCGGAATTCGTCGGGCGTCACCGGCGCCGGACCGATTTTCCACGACGTCATGCTCGCCGCGATCGAGCGGACCCGCGGATCGCTCCCCATCGGCGACACCGCGGCCATCATCACCGTGCCCCCTGATGTCCGGCGGGTCGAGCTCTGCGCGCTGTCCGGGATGGCGCCTCACGCGTCCTGCCCGACCCGCGCCATCGAATGGATGCCGACCTCGGCCTCCGTCGATCGCTGCACCTGGCATCACACGAGCGACGGCGCCCTGGTCACGATCTGGCCAGAGCCGTTCCAGCGGTGGGCGGGAACGGACGTACGTAGGGCGGATTGGGTTCCAAATCCGCCTGGGGCGGACTTGGAGTTCAGTCCGCCCTACGGGAGCCGTCAAAAAGACTCCCGAGGTCTGCTGAGGATCGTCCGCCCCGTCGGCGGCGGGGTGTATCTCATCGATCGCACGCTCCGCCCGGAATTCCAGACCCTGCCACTCGCTACCGAAGGCGCCTCGCCCGGCGCCGTCGAATGGTTCGTGAACGACGCCTCCATCGGCCACGCCGCTGGCGACGCGACCATGCGCTGGGCGCTGATCCCAGGCACCCACACCATCACGGCGCGCGACTCCGCCGGGCGTTCTACCGAAACGAGAATCGTTGTTCGCTGAAAAAAGAGCGCCGTCGAAAAAGTACGGGTACTATTTCCCAGCTGTGCAGTTGCCGTTGCCGTGGGATGTCGTGCGGCCATCAGGCCAGTCGAGGTATGTCGAGGTTGGCGGCCAACCTGTACCCGTCGCCGTCGTACGCCACCGGCGTGCCCGGCGGTACGTCGTGCGTGTCACGAACGACGGCGTGCGGCTGACGGTGCCGCGCGGCGCGTCGATCGCCGGCGGGATGGCGTTCGCGAAACGGCAGGCCGGCTGGCTCGACCGCGAGTGGCGACGCCAGCGCGAGCGATCGGCGCCGTGGACCACCGGGACCACCCTGTGGTTTCGCGGCGAGCGCGCGGTGTTGTCGCTCGCGAACGGCTACGTAATTGTCGGATCGCACCAGATCAATATCAATACCGAGATCGCCGGACGAAATCTGCGGACGACCGTCGAGCCGTGGATGCGAGGACTCGCGGGGCGGGAGCTGCCCGCGCGCTGTCTCGATCTCTCGGCGACGTGCGGCCTCTCAGTCACGCGCGTGTACGTCCGCAATCAGCGATCGCGCTGGGGCGCCTGCTCGCCGAAGCGTGTCATTACCTTGAACTGGCGTTTGATTCAGATGCCGCCGGAGGTCTCCGACTACATCATCATCCACGAGCTGATGCACCTGAAGCAGCCGAACCACTCGCGAAAGTTCTGGCGCGAGGTCGATGCCGCATGTGCGTGGTGGCGTTCAGCCGAGCGCTGGCTACGCACGCACGGCCGGGAGCTCATGTAATACCCGCGAATGCTCTAGCCGACCTGGACCGCCATCATCGTCGCGTCGTCGAACTGTTCGCTGGCGCCGCGGAACGAGTTGACCGCGCTCTCCACGCGCGCGAGCATCTCGTCGCTGCCGGACGAGGCGGCGGAGACGAGCAGCGCTTCGAGCCGCTCGGCGCCGAACATGTCGCCGGCCGCGTTTTCGGCTTCGACGCATCCATCCGTGTAGAAAAAGAGCAGGTCGCCCGCGGCCAGCTGCAGTTGCTGCTCCCGGAAGCCGTGCCCCGCGTACAGGCCGACCGGAAGGCCGGTGGACGCCATCTTGTCGAGGCGGCCGTGCTCGTGCAGCACGTACTGAGGATGGTGACCGGCGTTCACGTAGCGAAGCACGCGCGTGGGCGGATCGAGAATGCCGACGAAGAGCGTCGCATACACGGGGCCGGGCGAGTTGGCCTCGATGTCGTAGTCGATCTCGCGCGCGAGTTCGGAGAGATCCTGGCCGAGCGCGAGCCGGGTCCGGAGCGACGCCTGAATGTTCGCCATGAGGAGCGCGGCGCCCACGCCTTTCCCCGACACGTCGCCGACGAGCAGCGCGATTTGCCCTCCGGGCGTCACGAAGTAGTTGAAGAAATCACCGCCGACTTCGCGCGCCGGGACGGAGACCCCCTTGATCTCCGTCAGCCCCAGCTTCAGCGGCGCGTGCGGCAGCATGTCGTGCTGGATTTGACGCCCGAGCTCGAGCTCCCGTTTGATGCGTTCCTGCCCGAGCGCTGCACGCTGGTGCTTTTCGACGTCCTCCGCCATCTGGTTGAACGCCTGCGCGAGCTCGCCCACCTCGTCCTTCGCGCGGACCGGCACGCGCGCGGTGTAGTCGCCTTGCGCGATGCGCCGCACGCCGTCGCCGAGCGCCGAGAGATTGCGCGTCAACCGCGTCGAAAGTGGGACGATGCCGGCGAGCGCGATGAGGATGAAGAGCCCGCCCAGCCCGGCGTTGCGCGCGGCGGTTCGCCTGAGCGTGTCCAGCGAATCGCCCACCGGACGGGCAATTCCGAGCCGCAGCCCCGAGCCGGACGGATCCTCCGTCGTGACGACAATCCAGTCGTCGAGCCGCGCGGTCAGCGGCCCGTTCGGCCGGGCGATCGCCCCCAGCCCTTCCACCTTCCGGCGATCGTCGTCGCTCCGCGTGTAAATCTGGCCATCGCGTCCGACGGCAAACGGCACCTCGCCGCGATCGCGGCGCGTCGTCGAGAACACCGTCGCGAGGACGTTCGCGAAGTTGACCTCGGCGTTGACCTGCTGCACGACCTTCCCGTCATGCTCGTATTTCACGTCGAGCCGGTTGCCAGAGAGCGACGCGCTCTTCTTCATCTTCGCCGGCACGGGCGAATCCTTGATTGGTGGTGTGGACGGGAGCGCCGGAGCTGGCGCCGGCATCGGGGCCACGGCACTGCTGGCGCTTCGAGTCTGTGAAGCCTTCGCTTTCGCATCCGCTTCCCGCTTGGCGGCTTCCGCCTGTTTCTTCAACTCGGCGGCGCCGAGCTGAAGACCGGTGACGACGCCGAGCATCCGTTGCGACATCTCTCGACCGAGCCGCTCGCGCTCTTCGGGGGTGAGCGTCGCCAGTTGCTTGCCGGCCGGAATGATTTCGCGCAACAGCTCGCGGCGAATCTGCGTCATGTCGATCTTGATGCGATCCTTGGTCTCACCGGCCGTCACGACGCGCGTGACCATGGGCGCCTGGGGCTCAGCAGGCGACGCGGGAGCGACCGGCGGAGGCCCGATACGGCCGACCGCAGGCGGCGGGGCAGGCGGTCCGGCCGGTGCCGGCGGCGGCGTCACTGAAGTCGTCGCGGCAGGCGGCAGTGGCGGCGGCGCCGGTGCGGGCGACGGCGGGCCGGGCGGTCTGCGACCCTGTGACTGGCCCTGTCCTTGTCCCTGACCGGAACCCTGCCGACTCGGGGCAAATCGATTGGGCCGCGGCGCCGTGCCAGCGATCGGCAGCACCTCTGCGCCGGTTGCGGAACCGGACCGCCCCGCCGTGCGGCCCTGCCGGCCACCGGTCCATGGGATCAGTCCCTGCAACTCGACATTGTTGAGGAGCATCGCCGCTTCGCCCAGCGCGTTGGCGACCGACGCGCCGATGACCTCTGCGTGCGCCGCCGGCGGTGCGGCCGCCGGAGCAGTCGCCTTGACAGCCGATGCGCGGCCGACCGCCGACTGCAGCTCGGCGACGTCCATCAGATGCTCCACGCGTTCGCTGAGTTGCGCCGTCACGAGCTGCATGCGCTGGCCGAGCTCGCCCGCAAGGAGATCCGCTTCGTGTTCGGCGGCTTCGCGGAGCGCCCGGACGTTGCTCGTGTACGTATAGAACGTCACGGCGCCGAGCGGCACGACCGAGAGCGTGAAGAAGGCGACGATCAGACGAGTGCGAAGACTCATGGATGAAACGTCACGACCTGCGGCGCGTGATCGCTCGTGCCGAACTCCCGCTGCGACGTCGCGGACACGGCACGTTCGCCGAAGGCGCCGGTCGCGAGCACGTAATCGATGCGCCAGCCGATGTTCCGCTGCCGCAGGTTGCGCCAGGGCGCCCACCACGTGAACAGCTCGTCATTGCCGGGATCGAGCGTCCGGCCGACGTCGACGAACCCCGTGTCGATCAGGCCAGAAATCCGCGCGCGCTCCTCCGGACGCGTGCCGATCTGATTCGGCTTGCGCTCCTTCGGGTGCACGTCTCGCTCCTCACGGGCCACGTTCAAATCTCCACAGATGACTACCGTCCGGCCGGCGGCGTTCGTTTCACTCGCCCAGCCAGCCAGGCCGTCGAGAAAGCGCATCTTGGCGGGAAAGTCCTTCCCGCCGTTCGGTACATAGACGGAAGCCACCAGCATACTGCCCAGATCGGCGACCACGATACGGCCCTCGTGGTCGAAGGCCGGATGAGTGAACGCGGGACGCGCCTGGGCGGAATCGCACCGCACGAGCATCGCGACCCCTGAATACCCGCCAAGACCGTGCCAGTAACACCAGTAACCCTCGGGTGCGAGCAGCAGGCCGGGAATCTGTTCGGGCGCGGCTTTGATCTCCTGAAGGCACAGAATGTCCGGCTGTTCGGCCGCGAGCAGATCCTGCAGCTCGCCCTGGCGTTTGCGAATGCCGTTGACGTTCCACGTGACGATTTTCATGAGAGAGCGCGGATCAGTCCCGCTCTCTATTGTTTCTTAGACAGGTGCTGCGGGCGAGAGTTAGCGAGGCGGATCTGCAACGAGCGCGAGGCGGAGTGGGACACCCCGCGCGGCGGGCCCGAAGGGCCCCACGGCAAGCCGCGTGATTCGGCCCAGCCCCGCCGGGGAGAAATCTCCAACTTCCTTCCATGCTGCTGACGCCGGCAACCAACCGAGCAGCTTCGTCCCGCTTGCCATGAGCAGAGTGCCGTTCGGATGCCAGGCGAAATCCTCACTGCGATTGTCGTCTGCGGTCTCGGCGATCGTCTGAACCGCCCGAGTGCGAGGATCGAACTCCTTCACGACCCAATGTCCGCTCGGCGGTTTGCTGACGAAACTCACCGTACCTTTGGCAGGGCGCAAGAGCAACGATCGGCCGATGGCGGATTCGATCACCTGCGCCTGACCCGTCTTCGTGTCCGCCAGTTGAAGCGTGTTCGCCTGGCCCGGCCCTCCCAGGACGAACAGAGCCAGCCGAGTCTCGTCGATCCACACGTGGTAGCCCACCGGCTTCACGTTCTCGAGAACGAGCCGCGGATTCGATCCGTCGAGATCAAACCGCCACAGCCGCTGCGTGCCGTCGGCCTCGACGCGGATCACCGAAAACGATTTGCGATCGGGTGTGATGAGCGGCGAGTACTCGTTCTCACTCGTCCGCGTCACTTGTGACAGCGCGCTCGATGCGAAGTCGTATCGATAGATGTCCGTCTGTTTACCGTCGCGGTTCGACGTGAACAGGAGACCCGAACCGTCCGGAAGGAAGCTGGGCTGGTTGTCGTAGCCCTCGTTCTTGCTGATGTTGGTCGGCATGCCGCCGGCCATCGGCATTCTGTCCACCCCGAGCGTCGTCACGTAGACCTCGGTCGCCGGCGGCGTCGGCTGGGGAACGGGGCTTTGTTCCACAGACCTGGCGGGTAAGGTGCCGGAGGTCCAGACGAGCCCCGGCACCGACAGGGCCAAAACTGTGAAAAACAGCCCCGTCCCCCTAGACACGGGTCACCTGCCGGCGGCTTCGATGCGCGTCGAGCACGAACGGACCCAGCCGCTTGCTGAGATACACCTTGGATTCGAGCGGCTCGGGCGCCATCTCGAGCTTGATGACGTTGAACTGCAAGCTGTCGAGCGTCCCGCGCATGCCGTAGTAGCGGTTCTTGGTCTTGACGACGACCTCGTCGTAGCCCGCCGCGACCGCCCAGACTTCCTGCTCCTCGGTGAGCGCGCGGAAATGTCCCTGGCTGCGCCAGTCGAGGCGCGTCGCGCCGAGCCAGTTGTAGAGAATCCGCCGGCCCTCGAACTCGATGACGCCGTCCAGGCGGGCCACGAGATCGACCAGTTTCCGGTCGGTTTCATGCTCCCGCAGCTCGTGCGAGACCTTGTAGGACACCGGCACGACCGCCGACCCGTCGTCGGGCAGCGGCGCCTCGGCCATCAGGATCTGGAACTCACGTCCGTCGAGCCGCTGCATGATCTCCGCAGCGGTCTTGCGCGTCGGAAATTCGTTGAAGAACTCCTCGATATAGGCAATTTCAAGCGCCCCCTGCTGGAGGGGATATTCGCGAATCACATACTCCACCGTGGCCTCAGCCGCGGCATTGTACGTCAGCCTCTCAGGCGGCTGACGCCGCCTGAACTTCGAACTTTGAACTTCGAACTGTCGTCAGAAACGGCTCATTTTCCGATCGTTCGACGTTTGAAGTTGAAGTTCCAGGTTCAGGTTGCCGTTCGGCAACGTCTTAGCGCGCCACGAGCGCGCTCCGCCGGAGCGGAGCGGGGCGTAGGGGCCCCCGCGAGCGACGGCGATGGGGGGTCCGGCGGGGCGAAGCCCCCGGTCTGGCTAGAAGCGCACCAGGACTGTCACCGAGCCGTTCACGCCTGGGGCGAGGACAAACCGGGGATCCGGGCTCGCGTAGTACTCCTGGTTGAGCAGGTTCCGGACGCTCCCGCGGATCTCGAGGCGTTTCGACGGCAGCCAGCTGGTGCCGACGTCGACATTCGTGTGGCCCGGCGCGGCCACTTCGCTCGGCCCCGGCCGGTCGTCCTCAGCATAGCGAGCGACCCGGCCGAAGACCATCAGTTCGGCGGTCACCGCTTTTCGTACGACGAACGAAATCGACTCTGGTGAGATGTCGTCGAGCGGCGTGTCGTCATCGAGCGCCCGGCCGCGAGCGACCTGGCCCGCGACTTCGAGCGTGTACCCTCGCCCGAGCCCCGCCTGTGACTCGACCTCGAATCCACGGATCTGCGCCCGGCCGCGATTGCGGAAGAAGAAAAAGTCGGTCTCGGTCTGGAAACGCTCGACGAGGTTCCTGATCCGGTACTGATAGAAGTAGCCGGCGAGCCGCAGCCGGCCGCTCGCGTACCGGGCGCCCAGATCCAACTGGACGCTCGTCTCCGGTTCGAGGTCGGGATTGCCGGTGATGAACCCGCGCCCCGTCGGGCCGCGAAAGAACCGATCCGACAGCGTGGGATCGCGAAACCCGCGCGACAGCTGCGCGGTGAACGTCACGTTCGCGAACGGGCCGGCGGTCACGGATGCGAGCCCGGCGGCCGCGCCGTTCGAGACCGATCGATCGCCGAAGAATCCGCCGCGGTTCACGTTTCGCACATGATCGCCGCGCAACCCGCCGGCGACGGACAGCTTCGGCCCGACGGGGGCGTCGATCTGCGCGAATGCGCCCAGATCGGTGCGACGGGCCGAGTCGATCGACACCGTGTCGCTCTCCGAGACGACGTTGCCGGCAAGATCGTAGAGAACGATGATGTCGTGCGCTTCCAGACCGAACCGGCCGTTGACGTCCAGGCCGAACTCGACCCTCGCGCGGCCGATCGCCCGCTCGCCCGTCGCGCGAACCTGAAAATCGCCGGCCGAGAAGTCCGATCGGACGATGTCGCGCGGACGCGTCGCGGTCGGGATGTGGTCCTGGTCCGTACGCTGCTCGAACGATCCCGCGTAGCCGGAAATCCGGAGCAGGTTGAGCGGACCGACGTCGCTCCGCTCGAACGACGTGTTGAATCGATGCGAGTTCTCAAAGGGATAATAGAACCTGACGGAGTTCGAGTTGTTCCGCGGACGCTCGATGTCGCGGCCGAAGTCGCTCTGCCACGACGTCGTCAAGAGCCCCGATCCCGTGCGACGTTCGGCGCGGACCAGGAAACCGCGATCCGCCCATCCCGAATTGATCACGTCTTCATCCGGTCCGCGATAGTCCTCGACGTCCCGAACGTGCGCGGCCACCAGCAGCCCACCGGAACCAAAGCCCTTCGAGAACGTCACGTCGCCACGCCGATCCGGGATGCCTGCGCCGAACGTGCCGGAAAGATCGACTTTCGTCCCCGTGTAATCCGGTCGACGCGTCCGCACCGAGATGATGCCGCCGAACGCGTCGGACCCGTACGCCACCGACCCTGGTCCACGCGCGACGTCGATCCCTTCGACGACGGACGGATCCAGAAAGGTGGCGCTCGGTCCGGCCCGGCGCTCGGAGGTCACCCGGCTGCCGTCGATCAGAATCAGAGTCCGGCCGCGCGCCAGGCCTCGCACCGCCGGCACGGCGGCCTGCCCTTCCGAGACTTGATTGACCCCCGGCACGTTCTCGACCGACTGCATCAGGTTGGCCGGCGCCCGCAGGGCGATCTCGCGAGAGGACAGCAGCGTCAGCGCGGATCCGGGCGAGGTGTCGATGCTCGGCGCGACGCCAGAGACCGTCACTTCCTCGGTAATCGCCGGGTCCACCTTGAGCATGAGCACCGCCGCGGCATCCAGCTTCTCGATGTAAATCGGCTTGGCGAGCTGGCCGCCCGGCATGACGACCACGACGACGAACGGCGGCTTGGGATCCGGCTTCCAGGTGAAACGGCCATCGGCGTCGGTCCTGGCGGATCCGGCCATCCCGACGATCGTCACTTCGGCGCCGGCGATCGGGCTGCCGGTGCGGCCGTCGACGACGCGGCCCTCCATGGCCTCAGCGGCAACGGCGAAGATGCTGAGGAGGTTCAGGGCCCACACGACCAGTCTCGCCGTACTCACGTTGCCTCCGAATCAGACGAGCGAATCTCAATACTCTATGGACGCCTCCTTCATTACTACCAGCCGTCGTACCTGACGTACCGACTGATCACTTCTTCAGTGCTCTTCCCGTCCGCTCGGCCATCGCGCGCAGGAACGCGGCGCGCTCGACCGCCTCGGGCGCGGTCGCGAGCCGATCGACCGGCCATGGCAGCCGCCAGGTCCAGTTGTCCTCGCTGATGCTCGCCGGGGTGTTGATGCGATCGCGCCATCCAAAAGCGTCCTGCACGGGCACGAAGAGCTCGGTGGACGCCGTGTGGTAGGCACATTCGAGCAGGCCGTCGCGGAGACCCTCGTTCCACGGCTGATCCGGATCGCTGCTGCCGCGCCGTTGAAATTCCTCCAGCGTGAACAACAGCCGGAGCGTCTCGACGCGCTCGTCGCGTCCGGCGCGCTCCCACCAGATCGCGAGCGGCTCGGTGTCGTGGGTGCCGGTCATCGCCGCGGACACCACCGGATAGGCCCCCGGCTCGATGAGCGGCTGTCCGTGCTGGTACCACGCGCGCTCCCAGCGGAGCACCTTGCTTCCGGGAATCCCGAGCCGGGCGAGCGAGGCGCGCACGAAGTCTGGAATCGTCCCGAGATCCTCGGCGATGACCATCGCGCCGCTCTCGAGCGTCAGCCGGAGAATCGCCTCACCTTGACGCAGCTGATCGGATTCGTGCGCAGGCGAGAAAAACGGCGCGCCCTCGGCCGGCTTGCCGTACGTCCGGTAGAAGCCGACCACGTGATCGATGCGGAGGCCGTCGAACAGGGCGGCCATGCGGTGCACGCGCTGCCGGAGCCACGCGTAGTCCGTGGCCGCGATCGCGTCCCAGCGGTACATCGGCAGGTTCCAGTCCTGCCCGGTGTCGCTGAACGCGTCGGGCGGGGCCCCGGCCGAGATGTCGAGCGCGAATTCCTCCTGGCGCGTCCAGACGTCCACGCTGTCGGCTTCGACGGCAAACGTGAAGTCGCCGACCATCGCCACCCCCGCGTCGCGCGCGGCCGCTCGCGCCTGCTGCCATTCGGTCTCGGCCACCCATTGGAGGTACTGATGGCGCAGCACGTCGCGCGCAAACTGCCGACGCGCGTCGTCCAGCGCGCGCGAGTCGCGATCGCGCAGCGGCTCGGGCCACTGTCGCCACGACCGCGCGTTCAATTTCTCCGACAGCGTCACGTAGAGCGCGTAGTCGTCGAGCCAGGCGCGCTCGCGGGCGATGTAGGCGGAGAGCGCAGCCGCTCGGGGCGTGAGCCCGCTCCACTCGTCGGCGACGAAGCGATCGAACGCTCGCCGGAGCCCGTCGTCTTTGGCGCGCCGGACCGCGTCGTAGCTCACCGACGAGCGGGCGCGAGCGGCCTCGAGACTCGCGCGCGCATCCGCGCCGAGCGCGTCCTCGCCGCCAAGACGCGCGAAGTCCTCGAGCCGGCCGAGCCCGATGTAAGTCGGATCGATCGCCATGGCCGACATCGCCGAATACGGCGACGACTGCTGCGCCGCCATCGCGCCGATTGGAAGCAACATGAGCCGATCGAACCCCGCGGAAGCGAGCCACGCCGCGAGCGGCACGACGTCGCCGAGCTCGCCGATCCCCCAGCTCGTGGAGGACGCGGCCGAGAAGAGCGGCAGCTGCAGACCGGCGTGTCGCCGCATCAGCGCGCTCCGGCCGCTATCGGCAAGAGTCGAGCGATGGCAGCGTCGAACATCTCCGGCGCCGGCAACAGGCTCACGACGAGAAACGCCTCTTCCGCGAAGTCGAAGAAATAGCCTGGATGCACGATCACGTCGGCGTCCTCGAGCAGGCGCAGCACGAGTGCTTCTTCCGACGTCGTTCGCGGGACGCGCAGCACGGCGGACCAGCCGCCCTCCGGCTCGAGGAGGGCGAGGGACGGAAACGATCCGACGCGATCCTGGAGCCTGCGCAGGTTGCGTGTCACTCGGGCCGCAATCGCCGCGCGCATCACTTTGCCGGCCTCGATCAGCCGTGGAGCCGCCACCTGGACTGGCGTGGACACGGAGAGGTACGTGTCGCAGATGACTTCGAGCCGGTTGATGGCTTCGGCGATGCGATCGTCCGGACCACTGACCACGATCCAGCCGAGCTTGAGGTGCGGCAAGCCTGCCGACTTCGACAGGCCGCCGAGCGAGAACGTCAGCGCGCGCCGGTCGCCGGCGACGCGGCGGGCATCCTCGCGCGGCATCAGCGGGTAGTCGGCAAAGACCTCGTCGGCAATCAAGGCGATGCCGCGCGCAGCGCAGAGCGCGGTCAGCCAGTCGAGGTCCGCGGCGCGCATCATCGAACCGGTCGGATTGTTCGGACTGACGACCAGCACCGCGCGTGTCGTGTCGCTCAGCACCCGCTCGAGACTGGCCCGATCGATCGACCAGGCGCCGTGATGCTCGAGGCGATAGACGCCCGCCTCGACACTTTCGAGACGCGTCAGCATCTCAAATAAGGGATAGCTTGGCTGGGGCACCAGCACGCGATCCCCGGCGTCGCAGAGCAGCTTGAACAGCAGGGAGTAGGCCTCGCTCGTGCTGGACGTGAGCACGATCTGCGACGGCGCAATGAGGGTCCCCGGCGTCGCCGCCTCGGCCGCGACCGCCGCCCTGGCCTCGGGCCACCCGAGCGGCTCCGGCGCGTACCGGTCCGCGCGGTCGTCGCAAAGTGACGAAAGCACGCCCGCGGGGTACGAAATGCCGACCTCGGTGGGATTCGTGATCGTCAAATCGAGGAGCGTCGCGCCGGCCGCGCGACGGCGGGCGATGGCGCGGCTGACCGTATTGACCTCGAGCCGCGCGGGCAGCCGCGACGAAAACATCGCACTAGACTATCTCCAGAGGAGTCATCGAATGGCGTGGTGAAAGTGGATGAGCTGCTGACGTAAGCTGAAGGCCACAGGCCCGCGAGGCTCACATGTCCTTAACCCGCCGCGACTTTCTCGCCACGTCCGTTCTTGGTACCGCCGCGGGCGCAATTGCCGGCTCGCCGATCGTCCGCGCGGGGCAGCAGACACCGCCCGCAATCACTCCGGTCTTCACGCCGATTCGCAGTGACGTCGGCTTTTTCACAGGACGCGGTGGGACGATCGGCTACCTGATCAATACAGGCGGCGTGGCGGTCGTCGACAGCCAGTACCGTGATTCCGCCAAGCTCTGTCTGGACGGCCTGAACGAGCGATCGAAGAACCGGCCCGTCGATCGGTTGATCAACACGCACCATCACGCCGACCACACGGACGGGAACGTCGTCTTCAAGGGCATCGCGAAGAAGATCGTGGCCCATGAGCGCGCAGCCAAGGACATGCACGCGCCACCCGGTCGGCCGGTGCCGGCCACGGACCAGCTCTATCCGGACGCGACGTTCACGAACACATGGCGCGAGCAGGTCGGCAGCGAATGGATCCGCGCGCAGTTCTACGGACCGGCGCACACGAGCGGCGACGCCGTCGTCACGTTCGAGCGAGCCAACGTCGCGCACATGGGCGATCTGATGTTCAAGGGGCGCCACCCGATCATCGATCGGGCCGCGGGCGCGTCAATCAAGAACTGGATCAACGTCCTCGAGAAAACCGTGGCGGCGCACGCGAACGACACCATGTACATCTTCGGCCATTCGGGCGCGAATCAGCCGGTCACCGGCCCGCGCGCGGACCTCACGCGCCTGCGCGACTACTTCACGGCGCTGCTGGACTTCGTGCGCGCCGAGATGAAATCGGGCAAGACGAAGGATCAGATCCTTGCGATCCGCGAGCCGTTGAAAGGCTTCGAGGACTTCGGGCCGTTCGCGATGCAGGACGCCCGCGCGCCACTCACCGTCGCCTATGAAGAACTCGAATCTGGAAAGACTCAGTCCATCTGAAAGGTGAAATCTGGGAATCTGGAATCTGGTCTGGAAATCGTGGAATCGGGGAATCGGAAATCTATCGGGGAATCTGGAATCTAACGGGAATCGGAAACAATCGGGAATCTGGAATCTGCGCCGGGTCATCGGTTGAGACCAGATTGCAGATTGAAGATTAGAGATTCGAGATTCACATTCACTTGTCTATCGCCCAGACACCAGCCTCCCCAGGTCCCAACCGGAAGGTCCACTGTGGACCGCTCGGCCGGCTGAGCATCGACATATCTGCCCCGTCGAGCAGGCTCGTCCAGAGTGCGGGTGCGACCGCGGGCGGCAGGTCCACAACCCCTTTGATGGACACGGCCGACGTGTTCGTCGAGACAAGCACCCAGGCGCGCGCAGTTTCAAGGAGGACGACGTCCACGCCCGCTGGCGTCGGCGCCTGGAGCGCCACGGACGGACCGGCCCGAACGTCATAGAACAGCCGGGCGTTGAACGTCAGATTGCGCGCGATGGCCGCCGCCGGCGCCACCCACGGCCGCGGACGGCCGCTCGCGTCGGTCAGCCCGGTGCCGGATGCCGCCTCGGGATCGAAGGCGATCGCCCGCGCCCCCCGGCCGACCGCGCGCCACACGAGCGCTGGAATCTGGCCGGGCGTGACTCGCGAGACGACGATATCGATGCGTTCGGGCGGGGTGAGGGCCGCAGGTGGCGTCAGATGCACGGGCGCCGCGTGAATCGAGACCCCGAGTCCAATTCGCACGGCCATCTTGAGGAGGTCCCCTGCGCCTGACGGCTGGCTGGCCGGCCAGGTCACCCCGGTGAATCCCTGGGCGCGGATGGCGGCCAGGTCGTCCTCCCGCGGGGTCCCTGCGGGCGACCCGCGATACCAGACGGAGACCACCGGCTCGGCGGGCGCCCACGGCGTTGTCGGACGGCCGTCGGCCAGCAACGCCGCGACCGCAA
This sequence comes from Vicinamibacterales bacterium, assembly GCA_035633215.1. GTDB lineage: Bacteria > Acidobacteriota > Vicinamibacteria > Vicinamibacterales > SCN-69-37 > DASQFI01. Next base: position 187,708 of record DASQFI010000062.1, read on the forward strand.
GAAAACATGACGACAACATGAGATTTCTCTATCATCGTGCCGACGGAGGATTCCCATGCGCAAGATCTGGCTGCTTTCCGGAGTGGGGGCGACCCTCGCTTATCTCGCGGTCGCCAATCCCGCGGCGCAGGCCCCGGCGACGACCGGGTATTTGACGCCGCCGAAAGTCATCGCCGACCTGATGGACGCCGAGCCCTTGCCCGCCGTATCGCTCTCGCCCGATCGCACGGTCATGCTGCTCGCGCACCGGCGGAGCATGCCGACGATTGCCGAGGTCGCGGCCCCGTTTCTCGGCCTGGCCGGCGCGCGCGTGAACCCGCGCACGAACGGCCCGCGGGTGCTCGGCGGCACGATCGCGTTCACCTTGAAAGACGTCGCGACCGGCACCGAGCGCAAGATCGCGCTGCCAGCGGGCGGATCGTTCACCGCGGCGTTCTCACGCGACAGCAAGAAGATCGCGATCACGCACACCACCGACAGCGCCATCCGCCTGCTCGTCGCCGATGTCGCGGCCGGCACGGTGCGCACGCTGCTCGACGGCGGCGTCAACGGCCTCGCCGGCGGCTGCTCGTGGCTCGATGACTCGAATGGGCTGCTCTGCCGGCTCATCCCGGACGGCCGGAGCGCGGCCCCGCAGGATCCAGGCGTGCCCACGGGACCGAACGTCCAGGAGAACATGGGCGGCACGGCGCCCGGCCGCACGTACCAGGATCTCCTGACGAGCGCGCACGAAGAGCGGCTCTACGACTACTACTACACGAGTCAGCCGGCGTGGGTCGGACTCGACGGACGCAAGACGCCCGTGGGTTCGCCTGCCGTCTACGCGTCGTTGTCGCTCTCGACCGACGGCCAGTGGCTGGTCGTCACGCGCGTCAAGCGGCCGTATTCGTACGTCGCGCCCGCAGGCCTCTTCCCCCGGGACGTCGAGCTCTGGGATCGCTCTGGCAAGGTGGTGCGCAAGCTCGCCGACGTGCCGATGGGCGACACGATTCCGACCAACGGCGTCTTCGCCGGACCGCGCGCGTTTACGTGGCACGCGCTCGAGCCCGCGACGCTCTACTGGGCCGAGGCGCTCGACAAGGGCGACATCCGCAATAAGGTCCCGCATCGCGATCGCCTGCTCGTGCTCAAGGCGCCCTTCAGCGGACAGCCGTCGGAGCTCCTGAAAACGGAATGGCGCTACGGCGGCATGCAGTTCACCGAGAAGAGCTCGGTGCTGCTGAGCGAGAGCGATCGCGCGTCGCGAATGCGCCGCACCTGGGTGTACGACAACGAAGCGCCGCGCAAGGCGTGGGAACTGCTGCAGGAAGATCGCTACAAGGACCCGGGCTTTCCGATGTTCCGGCCCGGGACGTCGCTCGTCATGCACATCGGCGACTCGATCTACCTCACGGGCGCGGGCGCGTCTCCCCAGGGCGACCGGCCGTTCCTCGATCGGTTCAATCTCAAGACGATGAAAGCCGACCGCGTGTGGCAGTGCGACGAGCAGAGCTACGAATCGGTGGTCGCGGTCCTCGACGACAACGCGACGCGCGTCATCACGTCGCGCGAGACGAAGGACCTGCCTGCCAACTACGTGTCGCGCGATCTGTCGGCCAAGACGTCGCGCAACCTGACGACCTTCAGGGATCCGCAGCCGCAGCTCTCGGACGTGCAGAAACAGTTGGTGACCTACAAGCGGAAGGACGGCGTCACGCTGTCGGGGACGATCTACCTGCCACCGAGCTACCGGCCCGGCACCCGCCTGCCGATGTTCGTCTGGGCGTATCCGCAGGAGTTCACGAGCGCCGACGCGGCCAGCCAGGTCGTCGGATCTCCGAATCGGTTTACGCGTGCCGGCGGCGCGTCGCATCTCCTGCTCCTGACGCAGGGCTACGCGATCTTCGATGGTCCGACGATGCCGATCGTGGGACCGGGTGAGACCGCCAACGACACGTACATCGAGCAGCTCGTTTCGAGCGCCGAGGCGGCCGTGAACTTCGCCGTCGAGAAGGGCTTTGCCGATCGCGATCGGATCGGCGTCGGCGGGCACAGCTATGGCGGCTTCATGACCGCCAATCTGCTCGCCCATTCCGATCTCTTCCGGGCCGGCATCGCACGAAGCGGCGCCTACAACCGCTCGCTGACGCCGTTCGGGTTCCAGGCCGAGACGCGCACGTTCTGGGAGAAGCCGGACCTGTACGCCCGGATGTCGCCGTTCTGGCACGCCAACAAAGTGAACGAGCCGATTCTCCTGATTCACGGCGAGATGGACGACAACTCGGGCACCTTCCCCATCCAATCCGAGCGCTTCTACATGGCCCTGAAGGGCCACGGCGCCACGGTCCGGTACATCACGCTGCCATACGAAGCGCACGGCTACGCCGCGCGCGAGTCGAACATGCACGTGATTACCGAGATGCTGAACTGGCTGGACAAGCACGTGAAGAACGCGAAGCCGAGGCAGTAGGCCGGCCCTTCAGGACCGGCGTGCAGGCGGGGCTGAAGCCCCGCCCTACACGTAATTTCGCAAAAGCGGGGGCCGTCAGAGGTCACTCTGACCTGAGCATGTCCTTTCTAACCCTTCGAGCGTCATAAGGAAGGGCCGAGCGCCGCAGGCACAGGCGTTACCCAGCGTTGGTACTACGCTTGCACAATACTGTCATGTCGGTCCCTGTGAACCGGAGCTCATCATGATGAAGGCGTTGACGCGAGGCGGCCTCGTGGCCGGTCTGGTCTGTACGCTGGCGCTGACCCTCGGTCTGCCAGCCCGTGCAGACGCGCAGTACTTCGGACGGAACAAGGTCCAGTACGACAAGTTCAAATTCCAAATCCTGACCACCGAGCACTTCGACATCTACTACTACCCGGAAGAGGCCGATGCGGCGAAGCAAGTCGGGCGAATGGCCGAACGATGGTACGCCCGGCTCTCGAAGCTCCTCGGCCACACACTGCTCGGCCGGCAGCCGGTGATCCTCTACGCGAGCCATCCCGATTTCGAGCAGACGAATGTCATCGAAGGGCAGCTCGGCGAGGGCACCGGGGGGGTGACCGAAGGCGCCAAGCGCCGCGTGATCATGCCGATGGCGGCGAGCCTCGCCGACACCGACCATGTCCTCGGCCATGAGCTCGTACACGCGTTCCAGTACGACATCCTCGGGCACAACGTGGAGGGCCTCCCGCTCTGGTTCATCGAGGGAATGGCCGAGTACTTCTCGATCGGCGGGCGCGATCCGCAGACCGCGATGTGGCTGCGCGATGCGGCGATCGAAGATCGGCTGCCCGACCTCAAGGCCCTCGACGACCCGCGCTACTTCCCGTACCGGTTCGGACATGCGTTCTGGGCGTACATCGGCGGACGCTACGGCGACGACGCGGTAGCGAAGATTCTGTTGGAGTTCGCGCCGATCGGCGAGCAAGCGCCGGGCAGGGGTCTCATGGCGCGTGCCGATGCCATCAGCGCGATCGAGACCGTCACGGGGATCAGCGCCGACGAGCTCGCCGCGGCGTGGCACGCTTCGGTGCGCGAGACGTATGGACTCACCGCGCGAGCGCGTGAGAAGAACGAGCCCACGCGGCCGGCGCCGGCCACAGGTGGGCCGCTGGTCATCGGCCGCCGGACGGGCGGCGGCGAAATGAACGTCGGTCCGTCGCTGAGTCCCGACGGCACACGCATCGCGTTCCTCTCCGAGCGTGATCAGCTGTCGATCGATCTCTACCTCGCCGATGCGACAACGGGCCGAATCATCCGCCGGCTGGTCGAGACCGCCTCTGATCCCCACTTCGAGAGCCTGCAGTTCCTGGCATCGGCCGGGGCGTGGGATCCGCAAGGGCTTCGGCTGGCTGTCGCGACGATCCGCGGCGGGAACCCGGTCATCGCCCTCATCGACGGGAACAACGGCGACGTGAAGCAGGAAATCAAGCTCCCGAACATCGGCGAGATCTTCCAGCCAACCTGGTCGCCGGACGGCAGGGCGATCGCGTTCTCGGGACAGGCGGGCGGCTACACCGACCTCTACGTGCACGATCTCGGGACGGCGACGACGAAGCGGCTGACCTCGGATCCGTTCGCGGATCTCCAGCCCGCCTGGTCACCCGACGGCACCCGCATCGTCTTCGTGACCGATCGGTTCTCGACGAACCTCACGCTGCTTTCGTACGGGCCGCCCAGGCTCGCGCAGGTGATCCTTTCGACCGGCGCGATCTCGGCGATCGAGACCGGGCTCCCGGGCAGCGCGGTCAACCCGCAGTGGTCGAGCGACGGCAACACGCTGTTCTTCATCTCGGACACCGGCGGTCGATCGAACGCGTGGAAGCTGAACCTGGCGACCAGCCAGGTGATGCAAGTCACGAACGAGGTCACCGGCGTCGCGGGGATCACGCCGTCGAGTCCCGCGCTCTCGGTCGCCGCGCGCGTGCCGAAGGCCGCCGTCAGCGTGTTCCGCGGCGGCGGACATGAAATCCATTTGATCGATACGTCGACGACGGCTGCGCCGCCGGCGGCGGTGACGGCCATGGCTGATGCGGCCATCCTGCCGCCGCTTCGCCGGACCGTTGGTCCCGTGACCGAGCAGCTGCAGCAGCCGGCGGTCGGCTTGCCGCCCACGTCCGAGTTTCCGGTGAAGGAGTACTCGCCGAAGCTCGAGCTCGTCGGGATTGGCCAGCAGATCGGCGTGTCCACCGGCGGCATGTTCGGCACCTACGCCTCGGGCGGCATCGCGTTCCAGTTCAGCGACATGCTGGGCGAGCACCTGCTCGGAACGAGCTTCGGTATCGACGGGAGCTTCAAGGACACGTCGGCCGGCGTGAGCTATCTGAACCGGTCGTCACGCTGGAACTGGGGCGTCTTTGGCGAGCGGTCGCCGTACCGGTTTGGCACGGTCCGGGCCGGGTTTGCCAACAGCGGCGGGCAGACGGTGTTCGTCGAGCAAGCCGAGATCTTCCGGCAGACGTACCAGCAGGGCGGCATGATCGTCGCGTATCCGTTCAGCCGGGTGGCTCGAATCGAGTTCAGCGGCTCGGCGCGGCGGATCAGCTTCGACAGCGAAGTCCGCACGCGGATCTTCGATCCGGGGACCGGCGCGCTTCTGGGCGAGGAGACGACGAACCTGCCGGTGGGCGATCCGCTCAATCTCTATGACGCCAGCGTCGCGCTCGTGCGCGACACGTCGGTGTTCGGCGCGACGAGCCCGGTCAAGGGCCACAGAATGCGGGTCGACTTCTCGCCGACGTTCGGCGACCTCGAGCTCAACAACATCACGCTCGACTACCGTCACTACCTGATGCCGGTGCGTCCCATCACGTTCGCGGTCCGGGGCGTGCACGTCGCCCGGTACGGCGGAAGCAGTGAAGACGAACGGCTGATGCCGCTGTTCCTGGGCTACCCGACCCTCGTGCGCGGCTACGACGTCAACAGCTTCGAGGCGAGTGAATGCACGCTGACGGCCGATGGCAGCTGCCCGGAGTTCGACCGCCTGACTGGCAGCCGGATGTTGGTGGTGAACGCGGAAGTGCGCGCGCCTCTCGCCGGGTTGTTCAATCGCAAGATGGACTACGGCCCCATCCCGGTCGAGCTCTTCGCGTTCTTCGACTCGGGCGTGGCGTGGACCCGAGACGTGAAGCCGACCTTTGCCGACGGCTCGCGGCCATGGGTCTCGAGCGCCGGGTTTGGCGCGCGCGTGAACCTGTTCGGGTTCGCGATCGGCGAGTTCAACATGGCGCGGCCGCTCAACCGCGACGGACGCGGCTGGATGTTCGTGTTCAATTTGAGACCGGGATTCTAGACCGAGGCTCAAAGGCTCAAAGACCCAGAGGCTCAAAGGCGTGGAAGCAAAGCTCTTGCTTTCAGCCTTTGAGCCTTTGAGTTGCTGTAGGGCGGGGCTTCAGCCCCGCCAACGCGCCGGCCCTGACCACCGCCGCCAAGGCTTCGGTGGTCCGCCGTAGCTTCAGAAGGCGGAAGGGCCGGCCTACGCCGCGAGCCTTTCACGCACGGCGTCGACGCGCGCCGGCTTACTCCTGAACAGCCACGCGTCGAGCGAGTACGCTCCGGCTCCCGCCACCGACACCGCGAGACTCGCGAGCATCAGGACCAGCGTGAACTCGTAGCCCGCCGGCAGGAAGAACCCGTTCCTCAGGTGCACGGTCGCCGCCGCGACGATCATGGTGAAAGCGATCAGCAGCCCAACCGGTCTCACAACGATGCCGGCGAGCATCGCCAGTCCACCAACCAGTTCCACGGTAATCACGATCGCCGAGTTCAGGGCCGGAAATGGCACGCCGAGCGACGCGAGCACTCCGGCGAAGCCGTCGAAGCCCATCAGGGTCAGCTTCTGCCAGCCGTGCATCACGAAGACGATGCCGAGCGCGAGACGAATGAGCAGCAAGCCCAGGTCGACGTTTTTTCTGATGGTCTGCATCTGCTGACTCCTATTCAGTTTCAGTACGACGTTCCAACGTGAAATGACGTGCGACGATTGTCGTTACAACGAATATATGCACCGAAAAACCGTCACTCCTCACGCGTACGGGCCTCCGTCAGGAGCGTCTTGAGCGAGGACAGTTGCCGCTCGCTCATGTGGCCGAGCTGCCGCTCGTGCAGGTGATCGACCGGCGCGTCCAGGCCATCCAGCAGCTCGAGCCCGGGCGGCGTGATCCGAGTGCGGACGACGCGCCGGTCCTGGACCTCACGTGTGCGCTCGATCAGCCCGCGCTTCTCCAGGCGATCCATCAGCCGCGTGACGTCCGGATCGTGCCGGAACAGCTGCCCGGCCACCTGCCCGCACGCGAGGCCCAACGGCCCGGCTCCTCGAAGAATGCGCAGGATGTTGTACTGCGACACCGAGAGCTCGTCCTCCCTCAGCAGCGCGACCAGTTCGCGCTCGAACTGCTCGGCGGCGACGACCAGCGCCGAGAACACCTCGAACTGCGCGGTGGTGCGGGCGCTTCGTGTTCGCCGGCGAGCCGGGGACGTCGGGTCGGGCTTGGCGGGCACGACGGCATTATATTCGTTTCAACGAATATCGTCAAGCCACGCGTCTGGTCGGCGAAACAAGAGACGAAAAAGAGGCCTGGAAGCTTTGGACTTGGCGAGTCTCAGCGCTGGTGACGCAGCACCACGCCCGGCCGGGCACCGGTCGGCTCGCCGTCGCGCACGACCGGCACGCCGTTCACGAGCACGTGAACGATGCCGTCGGGAGCGGCATGGGGTGCCGCGTAGGTCGCCCGGTCCCGGACGCGCGCCGGATCGAACACGACGAGATCGGCCGCGGCGCCTTCGCGGACGACGCCGCGATCGCGGAACCCGAAGTGGCCGGCCGGCAGCGACGTCATCTTCCGCACCGCCTCTTCGAGGGAGATGACCTTCCGCTCGCGGACGTATTCGGCGAGGACCCGTGCGGTGTTGCCGTTGCCTCGGGGGTGGGGCACGCCGGCACCCGGTTCCAGCACGTCCGAGTCCGACGCGACCGCGACCTGCGCATGCTTCATGATGCGCTCGATGTCGTCTTCGCTCATGAAGTGATAGACCATCGACGCGCCGCCGCCGAGCATCAGCGTCCGCGCGGACTCGAGCTGCGCATCGGCGGAGGTCGAGCCCGAGAGCTTGTGCGCCACGTCCTTCATCGAGAGACCATTGAGGGACGGATCCGGCCGATAGCTCGCGACCGCGGCCCAGGAGAGATCCGAGAAACCGCGCTCCTCATAGAGCGCGATCATCTCCTTCTTGATCCGCGCCCAGGTGGCCGGATCGTTCAAGCGCTCGCGGATACGGTCGCTCCCGCCTTCGAGCGCCCAGGACGGAACCCGAATCGACAGTGACGACGACCCGGCCGTGTAGGCGTACTGATCCGCGCGGACGTCCACGCCCTCCGCGCGCGCAGCGTCGATCAGCGTCAGCGCCGCGGTGCTGGCGCCCCAGCGGCTCGGACTGTCCACCTTGAGATGTGAGATCTGGAGCCGCATGCCGTTGGCGCGCGCCACGTCGATCGACTCGCGGACGGCCGCCTCGAGCGCCGTGCCTTCGTTGCGCATGTGCGTGGCATAGAGACCGCCGGCGCCAGCAGCCACGCGCGCCAGTTCGATGATCTCGGCGCTCTTCGAGTACGTGCCGGGTACGTATTGCAGACCGGTCGAGAAGCCGACCGCGCCTTCGCTCATCGCGGTCCGGACCAGTGCTTTCATGCGGTCGAGCTCGTCGGCGGTCGGGTCGCGCTCGGCCGAGCCCATCACGGCATTCCGCACCGTGTTATGGCCGATGAGCGTTGCGAAGTTCAACGCGGGCGTCGCGCGTGCGATCTTCTCGAGCGCCTCCCCGACCGCGAGCGCCGACGATCCGCAATTGCCCGCGACGATCGTCGTCACGCCCATCCGCACGAAGTTCGCGGCAAGGGGCGACGAGGCGAGATTGTCGGCGTGGGTATGAACGTCGATGAAGCCGGGCGAGACGACGAGGCCGCCGGCATCCAGCTTCGCCCGCGACTGTGCCTCTCCGAGCGTGCCGATACGGACGATCTTGCCGTCGTTGATCCCGATATCCGCACGGCGTGCAGGCGCGCCAGTACCGTCGATCAGCCGGGCGTTCGTGATCACGAGGTCGAAGGCGGGTTGCTGGGAATCGACGGCCGCGGCCGCCAGGCCCAGGGTCAGCGCGCCACCGAGAGCAACTACGAGGCCCCGTCGAGACGTTTGGACCATCGACGACAGCATACAAGCTCTGAAGTTTGACGTCCGAAGTCCGAAGTTTGAAGTTCGAAGTTTGAAGTTCGAAGTCTATATTGAGCCCATGCGCTCCTGGCCGATCTTCTCGGTCTTTGCTCTGGTCAGCGCTCTGGTCAGCGCCGCCGGCTGCGCGGCGACCACCAGCACGCAGGCTCCGTCCGGTTGGACTCGCTACGACGTGATCATCCGTCGTGGGCTCGTGTATGACGGCACCGGCGCGCCGGGGGTGCAGGCCGACGTCGGCCTTCGCGGCGACCGGATTGCCGGGGTGGGCGACCTGACGAACGCGTCCGCGACCGTGACCGTGGACGCCAACGGCCTGGCGGTCGCGCCCGGCTTCATCAACATGCTGTCCTGGTCCACCGAGTCGCTGATCGTGGACGGCCGGTCGCTCGGAGAGATCCGTCAGGGCGTGACGACGGAGATCTTCGGCGAGGGGACGTCGATGGGCCCGCTCACCGGCGAGATGAAGAAGCGCTGGAAATCCGAGCAGGGCGACATCAAGTTCGAGTACGAGTGGACGACCCTCGCCGAGTACTTGAAGTTTCTGGAGCGCAAGGGCGTCGCGCCGAACGTCGCGTCGTTCATCGGCGCCGGCACGATCCGCGAGAACGTCATCGGCCTGGCGAACCGGGCGCCGACGCCGGCCGAGCTGGACCGCATGCGCGCGCTCGTGCGCCAGGAAATGGAGGCGGGCGCGCTCGGCATCGGCACGTCGCTCATCTACGCGCCGGACTCGTTCGCGTCCACCGAAGAGTTGATTGAGCTGTGCAAGGTCGCCGCCTCGTACGGCGGCAAATACATCTCCCACATGCGAAGCGAGGGCAACCGGCTGGTCGAGGCGGTGCAGGAGTTGCTGCGTATCAGCCGCGAGGCGAAGATCCCGGCGGAGATCTTTCACCTGAAGGCGGCTGGCCAGAGCAACTGGGGAAAGATGGACCGCGTGCTCGAGATGGTCGAGGACGCGCGCGCGTCGGGCCAGAAGATCACGGCGGACATGTACTTGTATCCGGCGGGCTCGACGGGCCTCAACGCCGCGATCCCGCCATCGGCGCTCGACGGCGGATATCAGGCCCTCTTCAAACGTCTTCGCGATCCCGCCGAGCGCGCGCGCATCAAGACGGCGATGTCGACGCCGACCGACGAGTGGGAGAACCTGCATCTGGCCGCCGGGTCGCCAGAGCGGGTGCTGCTGGTGGACTTCAAGAACGAAAAGCTCAAGCCGCTGACTGGCAAGACACTCGCCGAAGTGGCGAAGCTGCGCGGCAAGGATCCCTTCGACACGATCCTCGACTTGATGCTCGAGGACGAGTCGCGCGTCGGGGCTGTCTACTTCCTGATGTCCGAAGACAACATCAAGAAGCAGCTGCAGCGGCCCTGGGTCTCGCTCGGCTCCGACGCGTCGTCAATGGCGCCCGAAGGCGTGTTTCTCAAGTCGTCAACCCACCCGCGCGCCTACGGCAACTTCGCGCGCCTGTTCGCGAAGTACGTTCGCGAGGACCGCGTGCTTTCGATCGAGGAAGCGATTCGACGCGTGACCAGCCTGCCGGCGACCAATCTCGAGCTGGTCGATCGCGGCAGGCTTCAGCCCGGGATGTTCGCCGACGTCGTCGTCTTCAACCCCGCCACGATCCAGGATCACGCGACGTTCGAGAAGCCGCATCAGCTGGCAGACGGCGTCCAGCACGTCTTCGTCAACGGTGTGCAGGTGCTGAAAGATGGCGCGCCGACGGGGAAACTGGGCGGGCGCGCTTTGCGCGGCCGCGGCGCGCGCTGACTATGCCTTTCGGCCTTTGAGGCTTTGCGTCTGCCCTTCCCTGTAAACTAACCCGTCCTTGTTCTCGACCGACCACAAAGTCATCGGCCTGCAATACACGTTCACGAGTCTCACGTTCCTCTTGCTCGGGTTCGTGCTGATTCTGATCGTCCGCTGGCAGCTCGCGTGGCCCGGCACGCCGGTGCCGATGATCGGCGGGCTCCTCGGCGAAGCGAACGCGTTCGACGGACGGATCGTGCCCGAGTTCTACAACCAGCTCGGCGCGATGCACGGCACGATCATGGTCTTCCTCGCGATCGTGCCGCTCGCCGTCGGCGGGTTCGGCAATTACCTCATCCCGCTGATGATTGGCGCGCCCGACATGGCGTTTCCCCGCCTGAACATGTGGAGCTACTGGCTCTTCCTCGCGGGCGGGATCGTCATGCTCGTCAGCTTCTTCCTGCCGGGAGGGGCAGCCAACTCCGGATGGACGTCGTATCCGCCGCTCGCCAACATCGCGACCGCGGGCCAGACCGCGTGGCTCTTCGGGATGCTGCTGCTCGTGTTCTCGTCGCTGCTTGGAGCGATCAACATCATCGTCACGATCCTGCAGCTGCGCGCGCCGGGACTCACGATGATGCGGCTGCCGTTTTTCATCTGGGCGCAGCTCGTCACCGCGTTTTTGCTGCTGCTCGCGTTTCCGCCGCTCCAAGCGGCCGCCGTCCTGCAGTTGATGGATCGGCTCGGCGGCACCAGCTTCTTCCTTCCGAGCGGACTCGTCGTGTCCGGCCAGGCGCTGAACGTGAGCGGCGGCGGGAGCCCGATCCTCTGGCAGCACCTGTTCTGGTTTCTGGCGCACCCGGAAGTCTACGTGCTCATCCTCCCGGCGCTCGGCATCGTCGCCGAAGTGATCGCGAACGCCACCCGCAAGCCGCTGTGGGGCTATCGCGCGATGGTGGGTTCCGCGCTTTTCATGGGCTTCATGTCGTTCATTGTCTGGGCCCATCACATGTTTCTCACCGGCATGGGCCCCGTCATGAGCGCGTTCTTTCAGGTGACGACGATGATTATCTCCGTGCCGTCGGTGGTGATCGTCTCGTCGCTCCTGCTGTCGCTCTACGGCGGATCGATCCGCTTCACCGTGCCGGCGTTGTTCGCGCTCGCGTTCCTGCCGATGTTCGGCATCGGCGGGTTGACGGGTCTGCCGCTCGGTCTGGCGGCAACGGACATCCCGCTCCATGACACCTACTACGTGATCGGGCACTTTCACTACATCGTCGCGCCGGGCACGCTCTTCGCGCTGTTCGCCGGCGTGTACTACTGGTTTCCGAAAGTGACGGGGAAGCGGATGAGCGAGGGCCTCGGCCGCCTGCACTTCTGGCTGTCGCTCGTCGCGATGAACGGCATCTTCCTTCCGATGTTCATTCAGGGCCTGGCCGGCGTGAACCGGCGCCTCTACGATGGCGGCCGCAGTTACTCATTCGTGACGGGCCTCGAAGGCTCGTTCGTGCTCCAGGCGTGGGCCGCCGGGCTGCTCGGCGTCGCGCAGATCTTTTTCATCGTGAACCTCGTGCTGAGCCTCGTCCGCGGCAAAGCTTCGACCGAGAATCCCTGGCAGGCAACGACGCTCGAGTGGTCCACGACGTCACCGCCGCCGCACGACAACTTCGCCGCGACGCCGACGGTCCATCGCGGGCCGTACGACTACAGCCCCGCCGGGTCCGCGGCCGACTTCGTCCCGCAGGGGCAGCCATGATTCCGTACACGACGACGGCGCGGGCGGATACGGGCGTGTCGAACGTCACGCTGGGAATCTGGCTGTTTCTGGCGTCCGAGGTGATGCTGTTCGGCGCGCTGTTTTCGTCGTATGCGCTGCTGCGCGTGTCGGCGTCGGCCTGGCCAGCCGGTCGCGACGTGCTGAGCCTCGGCCTGGGGGCGGCGAACACGGTCGTGCTGATGCTCATGACCGGCGTGTTCTGGCGCGCGCGATCGGCGTCGTGGCCGGCGGCGCAGCGGCTGATCCTCGCGAGTTGCGCGCTGGCGCTCGTGTTCCTGGGCATCAAGACCGTCGAGTATGCGGGTGAGATCCGTCAGGGCCTCGTGCCGTCGGTCAACACGTTCCTGGCGACGTATTTCACGCTGACCGGACTGCACGCGCTTCACGTCATCGGCGGCCTCGTCGCGAATCTCTGGGCGGCGACCGGCGCCGCCCGCGTGGGCCTGGAGATGACCGCCGGCCGCGTGTGCGCCCTGTCTCTCTACTGGGTGTTCGTCGACGTCGTCTGGCTGATCATCTTCGTGCTGTTCTATCTGTCATGAGCGACGCCTTCCGACGTCTCTCGCTCGTCCTCGCCGTCGCCCTGATGTGGGCGGCTTCCGGCGACACCGCGTGGGCCTGCCCCGTGTGTTTTCGCATGGAAGACGGCCCCGTCGCCGACGGCGTCTTCGCCGCTGTGCTGGTTCTGATGGGCGTGACCAGCTCGGTGCTCGTGGGCTTCGCGGTATTCATCCACGGATTCGTCCGCCGTGCCTCGAAGATGGAAGGCGGAAATCAGTAGTGCCCTGGCTCCCCCCGCCCGCATCCAGTCACGCCGGCAGCGTCGACAGCGTGATGACGCTCGTGCATCTGCTCATGCTGGTGCTGTTCGTCGGCTGGGGGACGTACTTCGTGTTCGTGCTGGCGCGGTTTCGCGCGTCACGCAACACACGCGCGAACCCGGAGGGGGCGCGCGGACGCGTCGCCCTCGCCACCGAAATCGGCGTCGTCATTGCCGAGGTGGTCCTGCTCGTCATCTTCGCGCTGCCGGTCTGGTTCGATCGGACCGCCGCGCGGTCGAGCGACGCCGGCGCCGTCGTCATTCGCGTTGTCGGCGAGCAGTTCGCCTGGAACGTGCACTACCCCGGCGCCGACGGCCGGTTCGGCGAGACGAAGCTGGCGCTCGTGTCACCGACCAATCCCCTCGGGCTCGATCGTGGGTCTCCGTCCGGCAAGGACGACATCGTCCTGCTCAGCCTGATGCACCTTCCGGTCAACCGGCCGGTCGTCATTCAGCTTTCGAGCAAGGACGTCATCCACAGCTTCGGCGTGCCCGCGATGCGCGTGAAGCAGGACGCTAATCCCGGCATCGTCACGCCGGTCTGGTTCACGCCGACGGTCACTGGCGACTTCGAGATCGCCTGCTCGCAGCTCTGTGGCCTCGGCCACTACCGGATGCGCGGCGTGATTACCGTCGAGTCGGAGGAGGCGTTCCGGCGGTTTCTGGCGGAGGAAGCGGCGGCTCTGCGCTGAGCTCCGCATCCGGCGGGCCTGCAGCATCCGAACCGTCTCCGGGGCCTTGTCCTTCCAGGCGGTTTCAACTTTCAGCACCGCCTCGAACCGATCGACGGTGACCACTTCGCCTACGAAAACCATCGCGGACCGGTTCAGCTCGTCTTGCACGGCCTTTCGAACCTGGGCGGTGAGTGGATTCGGGACCGCAACGCACGAGCACGCGGCAGCGAAGGATGGAAACGTCAGCGCAGCCACCGCCACGCCCAGACCGGTTGCGACCGCCTTCAGTCTCCGCATCACGCCACTCGCCCTCTCACCATAAGCCTATAGTGGCGCGCGACTACCTAGACCGCAACTGACAGCGTCGCCGTGAGACCCGACCCGACGGATCCGGTGACCGTCGCCAATTCGAGCGATGAGCCGTCGCTGAACACGTTGTCCGTGGCCAGCGTGACTTGCGAGAGATTCGACACGCTCGACTCGTAGCCCGACGTTGCATAGACGAGATCGCTTGCGGCTTTCGGCAGCGCGATCTGTGACGTCGCGACTCTATTCGAGACATTGCCGGCGGCAGCGAGGCTCGGGTACACCTCGAAATGAATATGCGGCCAGCGGCCCTGGTAGCATCCCGGAAAAATGGACGCAAACGTGACCCGGCCGTTCGCGTCGGCCTCCTGCACCCCGCGCAGATAGTTCTGGGACGTGACGCCCGCCGAATAGAGCGAGTACCGTCCCGGCCGGTCGCACTGCCAGAGATACACCGCGCGTCCGGCCAGCGTGGCGCACGTCGACGCCGAGACGATCGTGAGCACGATCGTCAGTGGGACGCCATCAGCCGTGCCTGCCAGTCCGGCGAAACTCGAACGGATGTCGCTCCGGACGACGCCGGTCTGGGTGAGGACGTTCGGCCCGTTCGATCCGTCACCGGGAAACGGTCCGGCGGTCTCCTGCGGAATGCGGCTGCACGTTCCTGATCCGCCCTCGTCCGGGTCGCTGGGCGCCGCGTCGCTCTCGCAGCCGAGCAGAGGCAGAGCGGCCAGACTGACGCCGAATCTCGCCGCCATCCGAAGCAGCAACCGCCGGTCCATCGTCGCGCCGGTCGCCCGCAAGTCGCGCTGCAAACCGCCGAAGTCGTCGGGGTCATCGTTGTCGTGCCCGGCCGTGTGGTGCGGTCTGATCATTTCCGGTCCTTTCGGTGAATCTGTCTGTCGCCGTGTGTGACAGATCGATCCTACGGCCGCAAGACCGGCTCAAATTGTGACAAGACCTCGATATGTTGGTGGCAAACCTGTGACACCCAACTGCGCGCGGCGACGCCTGTCGCTGTCTATCCTTCCCCTCGCTCGACCGCACCTCCAGTCGCGACCCATTCCGGATAGCCGCCGACCAGTACGCTGACGTTCGCGATGCCGAGCTTCGAGAGCGACATCGCCGCCGACGCCGCCGTCTGCTCGCTCGGGCAGGAACAATAGGTGACGACAGGACGTTGGCCCGCGCGCGTGCGGACTTCGCCGGCGCGCCGATCGATCTCGGCCAGCGGCACGCTCATCGCCCCAGGAATGTGGCCGGCCTTGAACACGAACTCGTCTCGCACATCGACGACGAGCACCGAGCCTGCGGCCTGACGCACGCGGAATTCCTCGAGCGTGAGCCGTGGAATGGCGTGAGCCGTTTCCAGCGCCGCCTGGTCAGTTGCACCCACAGTCACCGACAGACCGATCGCCACCGCATTGAGCACAACCGCCAGGCATTTCGTACGCATGGCTCCTTCGAAACGGCCTCCTGTTTCCTTCATGTTCTTCACTCCTTCATGCCCTTCATGTCTCTCGATCGAGAACCGAAGCCGAGGTCACGGGCGTGAGTGACTGCGGCGATCTGATTCCTCGCCGTGCGCGCAGTCGTCCGTCGCTGGCGGGTCGCCCGACCGCCGGCCTCGCGCTCTCGACCGAGCGACGGTCTCTTATTCATGAACCACGCCACATTCGCGTCCGCATTCACGCGGCGTTTCGCGCAGCACGTTGCAGAAACTGCTGATTGTGATCAGGCGGGAGTACGCGGTTTTCTCGCGACGTGAAGGAAATGAAGGCGTGAAGACCATGAAGACAAGCGCCTTCACGGTCTTCACCCCTTCACCTTCTTCATGTCCCGGGTACAATCGGCGCATGATGTCCCTGTTTCGGACGGGGCCGCTCAACGCGTCGCCGAGCCGCGCCATCAGCCCGCATAATGGCGATCGTGGGGTCCCTTCTGACGCGATTCGGGTGGGTCGAAGCGGGCCGCCGGTCCGTGCAGGATCCCCCGCTGGTCCTCGATGGGGGCGGACGATGAGAGCCGTGCGCATGGCGATCGGATCGCTCCTCGCGCTTGCGGTCACCGTGGCGGTGTCCAGCGGTCAACAGAAAGTGGACGTCTCCACGAGGGCCGTGATCGCCGCCGCCACGAAGTACGTCGTCGATTACGAAGCCAAGTTCAAGTTCGTGATTGCCGACGAGACGTACGCGCAAGCCACATTCGACAACGAACGCCGGGAAACCGGCCGACGATCGATCAAAGGCGAGCTGTTCCTGACGTTCATTCCGGCGGATGCCGCCTGGCTGGCCGTCCATGATTTCACCGAAGTGGACGGGCAGCCCGTTGCCGATCGCGAAGATCTCCGGGCGCTCTTGCAGAAAGGCGAAACCAACTCAGTCGTGCGGAGCGTGCTCACGCGCAATTCACGCTTCAATCTGGGCAGCATCGTCCGCAACTTCAACGAGCCCACCCTCGCACTCCTGATTCTCGAACCGAAGCGCGTGAGAGGGTTCGCGTTCGATCGGCAGGAGATCTTGCAGAGTGCGGGCCGGACCAAGGTCCGGTTGTCGTTCCGCGAGCGGGACCGTCCGACGCTTGTGCGCGACGCGAACGGCAGGCCGGTGTATGCCAGGGGTGAGCTCACGATCGACGCTGAGAGCGGCCGCGTCGAGCACACCGTCATCGAGCTCGTCGATGGCCCCATCCTGGCCAGACTGACGACGACGTACGCGTTCGACGAGAAAGTGGAAATGTGGGTGCCCGTCGCGTTCGCCGAACGCTATGAGCGTACCAAAGGGGATCGCGAGGTGATCCTCTGCGACGCGGACTACACGAACTACCGGCGGTTCGAAGTTACCGCACGCATAAAGTAGGGCTCTCACGCGTGCGTGAGCAGCCGCCAGATCGACCGCGCGGAAAAAATTCGATTCGGCAGATCGCGCTCGTTGATGATGCCGGTCAGCCGTTCGTGGACCCACTGGCTCTTGTTGGCGCGGCGCGCGACGTAGTCGGCCACGAGCGGCCGGGCGACCCACCTTTCCGCGGTGGTGTACGCGGCGAAGCGCGCGCCATACCGCTGCGTCATCACCTGCGCGTAGTCGGGTCCCACCGACGAGAGATCGTCGCGCGTCGAGGCAAGATCGGCGACGAGCATCGAGCTCTCCATCGCCTTGCCGATCCCTTCGCCCGTCACGGCATAGGTGGTGCCGCCGGCCTCTCCCACGACCGCCAGACCGGGACGGCCCAGTTGCGAGCCGGTGAGTCCGGTCCGCAACGGCGCGCCGCGTTGGCGCTCGACGGCCTGCATCGGACCGAGCATGGACCCGAGCCGGCCCTTGCCGGCGAGCAGCGCGTCGAGTCGCGCGCGCAGGTTGATCCCTTGCGATCGCAGGCCCTCTCCCGACAGAGCGCCGACACCCACGTTCATGAGGCCGTCGGGCGCCGGAAACGCCCAGGCGTACCCGGGCAGCAGATCGCGCTCGAGCGAGATGATCAGATCGGTCAGATCCGCGCCGTTGGCGAGTCGCGCGTACGTCCGCACCGCCAATCCCGACGGTGATACCCGCGCACGTTCGTCGAATTTCCTGAGCACGCCGCCCTCGGCGCCGGTGGCGAGCACCGTGAGCGGCGCCCGGAGCTGGACCACCGAATGCGAGACCGGCCGCCGCGCCTGGACGCCGAACACGCGATCGCCGTCACGCGCCGGGCCGTCCACGATGAGCTGCTGGAATTGCGCCCCTGCGGCCACGGCGTGCTCGAAGAGCACCTGATCGAAGCGCCGCCGCGGCAGCACGAGGAACGTCGATTGAAACCGGACCTCGACGCCGCCCGGAGAAATGGTCAGCAGCCGGCTCGACCGATACGCGGCGCTTCGCACCAGCTCGTCGAGGCCGAGCGTCCGCAGGACTGCGAGCGCGTCGGCAATCAGTCCATCGCCGCACGTCTTGTCGCGCGGAAACGCGGCGCGATCGCACAGCAGCACGCGCCGGCCCGCCTGCGCGAGCCGCAGCGCCGCCACCGAGCCGGCCGGACCCGCCCCGACGACGATGACGTCAAAGTCATCAGACATTTTCTTCTGACGAAAAACGAACTAACGCTGGTCGGTACGACGGGTACGTCAGGTCCCAGGAATGAACTGACGCTGGTCGTCTTTTTGTTGAAGCGGATGACATGTATCAGGTTCCTTGGACCCGCCGTACCTGTCGTACCGACGAGCGCTTTTCACTCACGCTCTTACGCTCTGATCCACCTCAACAGCTCCGGCAGATTCGGCGCCTTCCCTTGCATCAGGATCCCGATACGGAAGATGCGCGACGCCGCCCAGACCACTCCGACGGTGGTCGCCAGCAGCAAGATCAGTGAGAGCACCACCTGCCAGGCCGGCGGGCTCGGCGTCATCGACATCCGCAGCATCATCGTGAACGGCGTCATCGTCGGAATGAATGACATCGCGACGGCGAGGTCCGAATCGGGCGCGCGCATGACGACGAACGATCCAATGTAGGCGAGGACGACGAGAATCATCGCCGGCTGCAACAGGCTCTGGGCGTCGCGCAGATCGGAACAGGCCGAGCCGAGCGCCAGGAAGAGCGAGCCATACGTCAGCGCGGCGCAGATCAGAAAAAGCAGGAACCAGGCGAGCAACGGCAGGCTGATGAGATCGGTCCGGCCAAACTGCAGCACCATGTAAATGGCGCCGAGGAAGTAGATCAGCGCGAGCACGAGCGACACCGCCCCGACGCCGAGCAGCTTTCCCATCAGCAATTGGAATGGCGTCAGCGATCCGAGCAGGACCTCGTTGATCTTGCTCATCTTCTCTTCGATGATCGCGTTCAGCAGGTGCTGCGCGCTCGTCATCACCGCGAGGAACATCAGCGTCAGCAGAAAAACGGGGACACCGTACCGCTTCAGATCGTCGGTTTCGGCCGCGGCTGCCACGGCGCCCTCTGCGCTCCGTTCGACCAGACCGAAGGTCTCGAGCTCGGCGGGTCTCGTGAGATTCGTCACGACCTTCTGGTCGATGCCCGCCTTCTCGAAGCGCCGTTTCGTGATCTCGACGTTGAGCGTCTCGCCAACCCAGGTCGGGAGGCGGCTGTACGACGTGTTCTGCGTGAAGTACTTGATCGTCTCGCGACCGCCAGGCTCGAAAATGCCGGCCGGGATCTCGACGACGGCGAACAGTTCCTTCTGCCGCATCTTGTTCGATAGATCGACCTTCACGTCGTCCAGCGACTCGCCGTTCAGGTCGCGCCGGCTCGGCAGGAAGTGCGGGCCGCTGCGCTCCTCTCCGAGGCCGGCCTCCCGGTTGAACTCCCCGGCGGCCTCCGCGAGCACGTCATACAGGACGCCCGTGCCGTCGATGACGACGAACCGCCGGTCTTCCAGATCCGCATGCCGCTGCGCGTACTCCATGAACAGAAAGAAGACACCCATGAGTGCCGGCATCATGAAGATGCCGAAGATGAACGCTTTCGAGCGAATCAGCGTCAGGAACTCGGACTCGGCGACCGTGAGGATGCGGGACACCGGCGTGAGTTTAGACCTCGGGTTTCTTTTTTGCGCGATTCACGAAGAAAAAAGAACCCCGAGGTCCTTGCCTACCCCGCTCCCGAGATTCTGACAAAGATGTCGTGGAGCGACGGCTTGGTGATCTCGAAGTGCCGGACCTCGGTCCGGGTCACGAGCTCCTGCAGGAATGCCTGGGGACTGCCCTTCACACGCACGTCCTGATAGTTGCCGTGATCGTCGATCGACTCGATTTCGGTCAGGCCGTCGAGCGCGGCGACCGTGCCCGTGATGCGCAGCCGGATCGTGTCGTGCCCGTACCGCGCCTGGATGTCGTCGAGCGTCCCGTCCAGGACCTTATGTCCCTTGAAAATCATGAAGATACGGTCACAGAGGCGCTCGGCTGTCGACATGTCGTGGGTGGAAAAGACGATGGTCGTGCCCTGCCTCCTGAGCTCCAGTACCGCATCTCGGAGCGACCTGGCGTTCACGGGATCCAGTCCCGAGAAGGGCATTTTCTTGTAGAGGCCTCTTTCTTCGGGCAAATACCCTATCTGGTCTCGTGCCGCGCCCGCGCTGCGCTGCCCGAGCACGGCGATCTCCCCCGAGTCGGGCAGGATGATCTTCATGATCATCCTGATGGTCGTCGTCTTTCCGGACCCATTCGGACCGATGAACCCGTAGATCGAACCTTCGGGAACTTCGAGCGACAGGTCATTGACGGCAACGACGGAGCCGAACTGCTTGGTGACCCGGCGGATTTCAATCGCATTCATGGGCCGCGGCGGTCATTTGACAGGATTGTGAAAGATTTCACATTATATAGGCGCCCGAAGCGCCGCGCCGGGTCAGTCGCCCGCCTGACGCGCGTTCGCACGCCCTCGGAAGTCTTGTTCCGATTTTGGAAAAAGACTCCCGAGGTCCAAGTCTCCGACGATCCCATGTAGGCTAGGGGCGCTTCGCTGGGTCGTATGAGCCAGATTTTCCCCCGCAGTGCCAACGCACTCGCCCGGGCAAGCCTCGCGGGCGTGCTCAGTCTCATCGCCGTCCTCGGCTGGGTCGTGTTCACCCTGATGCGATCGTCGTGGGTGACCAAACAGCACGAGTTTGTCGAACAGCCCGTGCAGTTCAGCCATGCCCATCATGTCGGCGGCGTCGGCCTCGACTGCAGGTACTGCCACACGTCGGTCGAGAAGTCCGCGTTTGCCGGCATCCCGCCGACCAAGACCTGCATGAACTGTCATTCGCAGCTCTGGACGAACGCCCCGATTCTCGAGCCCGTCCGCGCCAGTTTCCGGAACGACACGCCGCTCAGCTGGACGCGGGTCCACGACCTGCCGGACTTCGTGTACTTCAACCACCAGATTCACGTCCGGCAAGGCGTGGGCTGCGTGACCTGCCACGGCAACGTGGACAAGATGCCGCTGATGTATCAGGCGGCGCCGCTGCTGATGGAGTGGTGTCTCGACTGCCACCGCGCGCCCGAAAAATACCTGCGGCCGCGCGAGCAGGTCTTCAACATGGCGTACCAGCCGCCGGGCGGCGACAGGCCAGTGGAATACGGCGGAGAGTCGTACGCGGACCAGCTCGCGCTGGGGCTCCGGCTGAAGAGGGACTACAACATCTCCAGCCTCGAGCACATGACGTCGTGTTCAGTCTGTCACCGGTGAAATCCGGATGTGCTGATGGGAATGGTGGGCAAACTTTCATGACGCTCGCTGACATTCGGACGCGACTCGCCAGCCTCGAAGGCCGCGCCTACTGGCGCAGCCTCGAGGAGCTGTCGGACACTCCCGAGTTCCGGGAATACCTGCATCGCGAGTTTCCCGCGCAGGCCTCGGAGTTCAACGATCCGGCCGGCCGCCGCGAGTTTCTGAAGCTGATGGGCGCCTCGCTCGCGCTCGCCGGCGTGAGCGCGTGCACGCGCCAGCCGGAAGAGAAGATCATTCCGTACGTCCGGCAGCCTGAAGAGATCATTCCGGGCCGCCCGCTCTTCTACGCGACGGCGATGCCGCTCGGCGGCTACGCGTTCCCGCTGCTCGCCGAGAACCACATGGGCCGCCCGACGAAGCTCGAGGGCAACCCGGAGCATCCGGCAAGCCTCGGCGGCACCGACCTCTTCAGCCAGACCTCCGTGCTCACGCTCTACGACCCCGATCGGTCGCGCACGGTCGTCGGCGACGGCGAGGTTCGGACGTGGGGCACGTTCGTCAACGTGCTGCAGGCGGCGACGATGTCGCGCCGCCCGATCAAGGGTCAGGGGCTTCGGCTGCTCACCGGGCCCGTGACGTCGCCCTCGCTCATCGACCAGATCGAGAAGCTGCTGTCCGGCATGCCGGAAGCGAAATGGCACCAGTGGGACGCGGTATTCGGCGCGCGCCAGGGCGGCGCGCCCGCCGCGTTGCCGATCTGTCGCTTCGACAAGGCCGACGTCGTGGTGGCGCTCGACGCCGACTTCCTGGGCACCGGGCCCGGCATGGTGCGGTACAACAAGGACTTTGCGTCTCGACGCCGGATCACGACGCCCGAAACCGAGCTCAACCGCCTGTACGTCGTCGAGCCTGTCACGACCATCACGGGCGCGAAGGCCGACCATCGGCTCGCGATGAAAGCGCGGGACGTCCATGGATTCGCGGCGGCGCTCGCTTCCGCCATCGGCGTGGCCGGACTCCCCGCCTCGACCGCGGCCGCGCAAGTCGCACCGTGGCTGACGGCCGTCGCCGCCGACCTCAACAAGCATCGCGGCCGCTCGCTGGTCGTCGCGGGTGACACCCAGCCGGCCGCCGTGCACGCGCTCGCGCGCGCGATGAACGAAGCGCTCGGCAACGTCGGCGCGACGGTGACCTATCACGCGCCGATCGCCGCCTCGCCGGCCGACGGCACGGCCTCGATCTCCGAGCTCGTCGCCGACATGCAGGCCGGCCGCGTGGACGTGCTCGTGATCTTCGGCGGCAACCCGGTCTTCACGGCGCCGGCCGATCTGAATTTCGCCGAAGCATTGAAAAAGGTCACGGTCCGCGTGCACCTGGACCTTTACCACGACGAGACCGCCGAGCTCTGTCAGTGGCACGTGCCCGAGGCGCACTTCCTCGAGTCGTGGGGCGACGCGCGCGCGTTCGACGGCACCGTGTCGCTGATTCAGCCGCTCATCTCGCCGCTCTACGACGGACGCACGGCGCTCGAGCTCCTGGCCGTGATGAACGGCATGGTCGAATCGAGCGCGATGGATCTCGTCAAGGACTACTGGACGCGCGCGTTCGCGGGCCAGACGAGTACGGTCTGGTCGCTGCGTTCGGCTGACGGCGCGCCGTACGCGAGCCCCGAGGCGTTCTGGCGGCACGCGCTGCATGACGGATTCGTGCCGAGCACAAGCGCGATCGCGCCGCCGGCCGCCGGACACGCCGCGGCGGCCCCGGCCAGGACGCCATCCAGCCCGACCGCGGCCGCGGCGGCGACCGCCGCCCCTGGCGCGGGCGCGACCGCCGGGCGCGCGGGCGGCGCGCCGGCAACCCCGCCTGCGGCGGCCGGATTGGCGGCACCAGCCCCCGCCGCGCAGACGGGCATGGAAATCATCTTCCGGCCCGATCCCAACATCCTCGACGGCCGCTTCGCCAACAACGGCTGGCTGCAGGAGCTGCCGAAGCCGCTGTCGAAGGTCACGTGGGACAACGTCGCCTACATCAGCCCGAAGACCGCGGAATTCTTCAGCATTCCGATCGCGCGCGTCGGCAACGGCGCCAACGACGTGATCGAGATCAGATATCAGGGGCGCACCGCGCGCATGCCTGTCTGGGTCCTCCCGGGAACGGCCGACGACGTCGTCGTCGTGCATTTCGGGTACGGACGCCGGCGCGCGGGCCGCGTGGGCACGGGGATCGGCGTGGACACGTTCGGCCTGCGCACGTCCAAGGCGCCCTGGTTCGACGGCGGCGCCGAAATCGTGAGGACGGGCGAGTCGTACCTGATCGCCTCGACGCAGAACCACTTCGCGATGGAAGGCCGGCATCCGGTGCGCGCGGTCGATGCGGCCGAGTACCGGAAAGATCCGAAAGTCGTGGCGGCGCTCGGCCACGAAGCGCCGCCGAAGACCATGACGCTCTACCCCGTGTTCGAGTACACGGGCCACAAGTGGGGCATGTCGATCGATCTCAATTCGTGCACGGGCTGCGGCGTGTGCGTCGCGGCCTGCGTCGCGGAGAACAACATCGCGGTCGTCGGCAAGGATCAGGTCAGTCGCAGCCGCGAGATGCACTGGCTGCGCGTGGACACCTATTTCGAAGGCGATCCGGCGGCGCCGGCCGCCACCCATCATCAGCCCGTGCCGTGCCAGCAGTGCGAGACCGCGCCGTGCGAGGTGGTCTGCCCGGTGGCGGCGACCGTTCACAACGACGAAGGCCTGAACGACATGGTCTACAACCGTTGTGTCGGCACGCGATACTGCTCGAACAACTGTCCGTACAAAGTGCGGCGGTTCAACTTCCTGCTCTACTCGGACTTCCACACGCCAGAGCTGATGGCGCAGCGCAATCCCGACGTCACGATTCGAAGCCGCGGCGTCATGGAGAAGTGCACGTATTGCGTGCAGCGAATCAATGAAGCGCGCATCGACGCGAAGACCACGGGGGATCCGATCAAGGACGGCGTCATCAAGACCGCCTGCGAGCAGGCGTGCCCGGCCGACGCGATCGTCTTCGGCAACTTGAACGACCCGGAGAGCCGCGTGGTCAAGCTGAAGCAGCAGGAGCGGAACTACGGCCTGCTCGAGGATCTGAATACGCGGCCGCGGACGACGTATCTCGCGGTGGTGAAGAATCCGAACCCGGAAGTGAAGTAACGCACGTTGCGTTTGTGAGGCTCAGTGCACGAACACCAGTTTCCGCCGGGTGATTTCAGAGCACCGCTTCCGGTCATCGCGCCGGGGCACAGCTTCCGCTCGATCAACGAGAAGCTGACGTCGATCGTTCTGACGAGGAACACGCCGCTGGTGTGGTTCATCGTCACCGGCATCGCCTTCACGTTCCTCATGGGCCTCACGGTCGCGATTGCGTACCTGCTGGCCAAGGGCATCGGGATCTGGGGCAACAACATCCCGGTCGGCTGGGCGTTCGACATCATCAATTTCGTCTGGTGGATCGGGATCGGCCACGCCGGCACGCTGATCTCGGCGATTCTGCTGCTCTTCAAGCAGGACTGGCGCACGTCGATCAACCGGTTCGCCGAGGCGATGACGCTCTTTGCGGTCGCCTGCGCGGCGCTCTTTCCGCTGATTCACACCGGCCGTCCGTGGCTCGCGATCTACTGGCTGTTCCCGTATCCGAACGCGATGACGTTGTGGCCGCAGTTCCGGAGCCCGCTCATCTGGGACGTCTTCGCCGTCACCACCTACGGGACGGTCTCGCTGCTCTTCTGGTCGGTCGGCCTCATTCCCGATATGGCCGCGTTCCGGGATCGCGCGGTGAATCCGAAGCTGAAGAAGCTCTTCGGGGTGCTGTCGCTCGGCTGGCGCGGATCGGCGCGGCACTGGGCGCGCTACGAGAAGGCGTATCTGCTCCTGGCCGGCCTCTCGACGCCGCTCGTCCTCTCGGTGCACACGGTCGTGAGCTTCGACTTCGCGGTCTCGGTGCTGCCGGGCTGGCACGCGACGATCTTCCCGCCCTATTTCGTCGCCGGCGCCATTTACGCGGGATTCGCGATGGTGCTGACGCTCGCGATTCCGATCCGGGTCATGTTCGGCGTGCAGGACTTCATCACGATGCGGCACATCGAGAACATGGCCAAGATCACGCTGGTCACGGGCCTCATCGTCACGTACGGGTACATGTCGGAGCTCTTCTTCGGCTGGTACAGCGCGAACGACTACGAGCTCTTCATGCTCAAGAACCGCACCTGGTTCGGGCCGTACGCGTGGACCTACTGGCTGCTTCTGATCTGCAACTTCCTCGTGCCGCAGATGCTCTGGTCCAAGCGGCTCCGCCGGAACATCCCGCTCGTCTTCATCGTGTGCATGTTCGTCAACGTCGGCATGTGGCTCGAGCGGTTCGTCATCATCGTGACGAGCTTGCACCGCGACTTCGTGCCGTCGGCCTGGGAGATGTACTACCCGACGATCTGGGACTTCATGACGCTCTTCGGCACGATCGGACTTTTCACGACGCTGATGTTCGTGTTCGTCCGGCTCCTGCCGATGATCGCGATCTTTGAAATGTACACGCTGCTGCCGCAGGCGCGCAGCAAACCCGCCGGAGAGGAGGCGACCTCC
The DNA here is from genome assembly GCA_035633215.1 of Vicinamibacterales bacterium. Lineage (GTDB taxonomy): Bacteria > Acidobacteriota > Vicinamibacteria > Vicinamibacterales > SCN-69-37 > DASQFI01. The sequence goes on from DASQFI010000062.1 coordinate 213,484, forward strand.
TGATGGCGCACGATCTCCAGTCGGGCCCGTCGCTCTTCGGCCTGCTGGCCGAGTTCGACACGCCCGGCCAGCTCCTGAAGGCCGCCAACAAGGTCCGCGAAGCAGGCTACACGAAGACCGACGCGTACTCGCCGTTTCCGATACACGGCATGCCCGAGGCGCTCGGCATCCGCGAGCGCGCGGTCGCGCCGATCGTGCTCGCCGGCGGACTGACCGGGCTGATCGTCGGCTACGGCCTCCAGTACTGGACGATGGTCATCGCGTATCCGCTGAACGTCGGCGGCCGTCCGCATCATGCGTGGGTCAACTTCATCCCGCCGGCGTTCGAGACGACGATTCTCTTTGCCGCGTTCGCGGCCGTGTTCGGGATGCTCGCGCTGAACGGGCTGCCGCAGCCGTACCACCCCGTCTTCGGCGCGAAGCGCTTCGCGCTGGCGACGTCCGAGAAGTTCTTTCTGGCCATCGAGGCGACGGATCCGATGTTCGACGCGAAGACGACGCGCGACTTCCTGTCGAGTCTCAGCTCACGAGAGGTGGTGGAGCTTGAGGACTAGCCACGGACGGGCAACCGGCGGGAAGGGCAAAGGGCAAAGGGCAAAGGTGCGGACCCCTCTGTCGCGTGTCATCTTTTTTCCCTTTACGTTTTTGACCCTGCCCTCGGCCCTTCGCATTGGGTCAGGCGCTCCAGAGGGCAAAGGCAAGGTGCTCGATGTGTCGGCGCGCATCAGGTCACCATTAACGAGGCCCGCCGCGAAGCGGCGCACCAGACCTTTGCCCTTTGCCCTTTGCCTTTTGCCCTTCATGCATATCCTGGCGGCAGGATGCCGCCAGGATATGCATGACGCGCCGCGGTATGACCCGCTCGAGGCCAGCACCGTGTTCCCGAAGGGCAGCTCGGCGCAGCCGCTCGTGCCGGGAACGGTGGCGCGAGGCCAGCTCGCCGAGGATGAGCTGCTCCACACGGGCCGGGTGATGGGCGCGGTCGCCGACGCGTATCCGTTCCCGATCACGCGCGCGGATCTCGATCGCGGCGAGCAGCGCTTCAACATCTACTGCGCGCCGTGCCACGGACGCACCGGTGAAGGCAACGGCATGGTCGTGCAGCGCGGGTATCGCCAGGCGGCGTCGTATCACATCGATCGCCTGCGGCAGGCGCCGGCCGGCTACTTTTTCGAGGTGGTGAGCAACGGGTTCGGCGCGATGCCGGACTACCGCGCGCAGATTACGGTCGAGGATCGGTGGCGCATCATCGCGCACGTGCGCGTGCTGCAGATGACTCACAACGCCTCGATGAAAGAGCTTTCGCCGGCCGATCTGGACCGGGTGAAGGCCGGTGCCGCGGGCACGCCGGCCAAGGCGCCGGCCGGCCACGGGGGACAGGACTAAGGGCATGCAGATGAACGAAGCGGCCTTGATGGCCCGTCCGACGGCCGAAATCGGCCGGATGGGCACGCGCGCGATCATCGTCGGCGCGGTCGGCGTGGCGCTTGGCGTGATCGGGTTCCTCACCGACGAGAGCGCGCGCCACGTGCTCCTGCAGTCCTATCTCATCGCGTACATCTTCTGGCTCGGCATTACGCTCGGGTCGCTCGCCGTCCTGATGATTCAGCACCTGACAGGCGGCGCGTGGGGCCTGGTCGCGCGGCGCGTGCTCGAAGCGTCCACGCGGAACCTTCCGCTGATGTTCGTGCTCTTCGTGCCGATCGCCTTCGAGCTGCCGGCGCTCTATTCCTGGGCGCGGCCGGAGGCGGCAAGCGATCACATCATCCATCGCAAGGCGGCGTACCTGAACAAGGAGTTCTTCTACGCCCGCGCGGTGTTGTTCTTCGTGGTCTGGGGCGCGCTCGTCTTCTGGCTGAACAAGTGGTCGAAGGAACAGGACCAGCAGCCGGCCGTGCCGCCGGGACCGCTGGATCGGCGCTTCCGGATGCTCTCGGGCCCGGGCCTGGTGCTCTTCGTGATCACCATCACGTTCATGAGCGTGGACTGGGTCATGTCGCTCGACCCGCACTGGTACTCGACCATCTTCGGCATCCTCACGCTCGGCGAGTACGGACTGTCGACGATGGCGTTCACGATCCTGATCCTCTCGCGGCTGGTGCGGTTCAAACCGATGTCGGAGTTCGCCGTGGCCGATCACTTTCACGACTTGAGCAAGCTGATGTTCGCCTTCGTGCTGCTGTGGGCGTACTTCAGCGTGTCGCAGCTCATCATCGTGTGGTCGGGCAACCTGCCGGAAGAGATTCCGTTCTACCTGGATCGCTTCCACGGTCCGTGGCGGCCGGTCAGCATCGCCGTGCTGCTCGGGCATTTCGTCGTCCCGTTCGCGCTGCTCCTGTCCGCGTCGCTCAAGCGGACGCCGAGCCGGGTCGCGGTCGTCGCCTTCTTCATCCTGGTGATGCGCGTCGTCGAGACCGCGTGGATGATCGGCCCGATGGTCCGGCACGAGGGATCCGGCCTGCACTGGCTCGACTTCGCCCTCGTCCTCGGCATGGGCGGCATCTGGCTGTTCGTCTTCTTCCGGAATCTGGCCGGCCGCGCGCTCGTTCCCGCGCGCGATCCGTACTTGAAGGACGCATTCGCTCATGGCGGACACTAGTCACGCGCAGGCGCACGCCCAGACGCCGCCGACCGAAGGCGACGGCGTCAGCTACAGCGGCATCTTCTGGTTCGTGGTGATCCTCACCGGGACGACGCTGGTGTGCCAGTTGCTCATGTGGGGCATGTTCGTGCTGCTCGACGCCTACCGCCACCCCGCCGGCGACCGCGCCCCGCTCGCCGCGCCGATGATGCATCCGCGCATCGAGGACGGCCGAATCGCGTCCGACGGCCAGCTGCCGCAGCCGGCGATGCTCGTCGACGAGCCGACGACGCTCGATGCGTTCCGGAAGCGTGAAGACGAGATCCTGCACGGGTACGGCTGGGTCGACGAAGCCGCGGGCACGGCGCGGATTCCGGTCGATCGCGCCAAGGAACTGCTGCTCGAGAAGGGCTTCCCGGTCCGGAGCGCCGCCTCGTCCGGTGCACCTGCAAGTGAAGGCAAGAAATGACTGAGTCCTGTTTCCGAAGCGCGTGGCGACACGTCGGGCGGCCTCTCGGCACCGCCCTGTTCGCGCTGGCGCTTCTCGCGTCGCAGGTTTCGGCGCAGCCGTCGCGCCCCCGATCGGTGCCGCCGCCGGGCAAGGCGGCGAGCGAGCAGATCCCGATCCTCCGCGAGGTGGGCATCGACCAGAAACTGGGCGCGCAGGTGCCGCTCGATCTGACGTTCGTCGATGTGAACGGCCGCGACGTGAAGCTGGGCGATCTGTTCCGCGCCCGCCCGGTCATCCTCGCCCTCGTGTATTACGAGTGCCCGATGCTCTGCACGCAGGTGCTGAGCGGCATCGACGGGTCGCTGACCGCCCTCTCCTTCAGCGCGGGACAGGAGTTCGACATCGTCGTCGTGAGCTTCGATCCGGGCGAGACGCCCGCGCTCGCAGCCGATCGGCGCAAGACCTTCCTGAACCGGTACCGACGCGCTGGCGCGGAAAACGGCGTGACGTTCCTGACCGGACGGCAGGAGGCGATTTCGCGGCTCGCCGACGCGGTGGGATTCCGGTACGCGTACGACCAGGAGATCGATCAGTTCGCGCATCCGGCGGCGATCACGGTGCTCACGGGGGACGGCCGCGTCTCGCGCTACCTCTACGGCATCGAGTTCGCGCCGCGCGACCTGCGGCTGGGGATCGTCGAAGCATCCGAAGGGCGCATCGGCACCGCCGTGGACGAGATTCTGCTCTTCTGCTACCACTACGACCCGGAGAGCGGCAAATACGGCATGGCCATCATGAACTTCATCCGCCTCGGCGGTGTGCTCACCGTCGTCGGCCTTGGAGTGTTCATCCTCGTCTCGCTCCGGCGCGAGCGCCGGGTCGTCGACGCGCGAGGCGCCAGATAGATGCCGAGCAGCTTCCCCCTGTTCCCGCCCAACGCCTCGTCGGTCGCGACCGAGATGGACCTGCTCTACCTGTTCATCGTCGCGGTCTGCGCGTTCTTCACGGTGCTCGTCACCGCGCTCGTGGTCGTCTTCACGATCAAGTACCGCCGGCGCCATCCAGAGGAGGTCGGCCACGACATCCACGGATCGCTCGCGCTCGAGCTGACCTGGACGATCATCCCGCTCATCCTTTCCATGGTGATGTTCGGCTGGGGCGCGGACCTGTTCTACCGGCTCGCCAAGCCGCCGCGCGACTCGATGGAGATTTTCGTCGTCGGCAAACAGTGGATGTGGAAAGTGCAGCACCCCGAGGGCGTGCGCGAGATCAACGAACTGCACGTGCCCATCAACCGCAATGTCCGGCTGACGATGGGCTCCGAGGACGTCCTCCACGATTTCTCGATCCCCGCGTTCCGCGTGAAAATGGACGTCGTCCCCGGCAAGCTCACGACGATGTGGTTTCGCGCCACGGTGCCGGGCACCTACCACCTGTTCTGCGCCGAGTACTGCGGCACCAAGCACTCCGGCATGATCGGACAGGTCATCGCGATGACGCCGCAGGACTACGAGGCCTGGCTGGCCGGCGGACGAGGCGTGGGCACGCCCGCGCAGAACGGCGAGCGGCTGTTCACGGAGCACGCCTGCATCACGTGCCACAAACAGGATTCGACCGGACGCGGTCCGTCGCTCTACGGCCTCTACGGCAGCAAAGTCGCGCTCGCCGACGGGCGCACCGTGATGGCCGACGAAAACTACCTGCGGGAATCGATCGTGAACTCCCAGGCGAAGGTGGTGCAGGGCTATCAGCCGATCATGCCGGCGTTTCAGGGCATGTTGGGCGAAGACCAGCTCCTGCAGCTCATTGCGTACGTGAAGACGCTCAAACCAGTGGCGCCGGCGGCGGGGAGATAGCGCCAGCGCGAGTCTGCGCGCCGGAGCGCGAGCGAGCGGGGTGGGGCCCCGCGAGCGCGAAGGAAAGAGGACATGCACGACACTGCCAAAGATCGCCAGAGCTACCTGGATGCGCCGTACGGCGTCGCGGCCTGGCTCCTGACGCGCGACCACAAGCGGATCGCGATGCTGTACCTCATCTCGATCACGATCATGTTCGCGCTGGGCGGCTTCTTCGCGACGCTGGTCCGGGTCGAGCTGCTCACGCCGCGCGGCGACATCCTGACAGCGGACCTCTACAACAAGGCGTTCACGCTCCACGGCGTCATCATGGTTTTTTTCTTCCTGGTGCCGTCGGTCCCGGCGACGCTCGGGAACTTCCTGATTCCGATCATGTGCGGCACGAAGGACCTCGCCTTCCCGCGCATCAATCTGCTGAGCTGGTATCTGTACGTCATCGGCGCGCTCATCACGCTCGGCGTCATCGCGAGCGGCGGGCTGGACACGGGCTGGACGTTCTACACCCCCTACAGCACGATCGGCTCGCAGACACCCGTGACGGCGGCCGCGCTCGGGGTCTTCGTCGCCGGGTTCTCGTCGATCCTGACGGGCTTCAACTTCATCGTGACCGTGCACCGGATGCGCGCGCCCGGCCTCACCTGGTTCCGGCTGCCGCTGTTCGTCTGGGCGAACTACGCCACCAGCCTCGTGATGATCCTCGGCACGCCGGTCGTGGCGATCACGGTGCTGCTGGTGGGATTCGAGCGCACGCTTGGGTTGGGCGTCTTCGATCCGAAGCTCGGCGGCGACCCGGTGCTCTTCCAGCACCTGTTCTGGTTCTACTCGCACCCGGCGGTCTACATCATGATCCTGCCGGGCATGGGCGTCATCAGCGAGCTCGTCGCCGGCATGGCGCGCAAGCAGATCTTCGGCTACAGCTTCGTGGCGTTCTCGAGTCTCGCGATCGCCATCCTCGGCTTCCTCGTCTGGGGTCATCACCTGTTCGTGAGCAGCCAGTCGATTTACGCCGGCATGGTGTTCTCCATCATCAGCATGCTCGTCGCGGTGCCGTCGGCGGTCAAGACGTTCAACTGGACCGTGACGATGTACAAGGGATCGGTGAGCTGGGAATCGCCGACGTATTGGGTCGTCGGCTTCGTCGGGCTGTTCCTGATCGGGGGACTGACGGGTCTCTTCCTCGCGACGCTCGGCCTCGACGTCCACCTGACCGACACGTACTTCGTCGTCGCCCACTTTCACTACATCATGGTCGGTGGCGCCATCATGGCGTTCATGGGCGGCCTGCACTTCTGGTGGCCGAAGATGACGGGCCGGCTCTATCCGGACGGCTGGGGCAAGGCGTCGGCCATCCTCGTCTTCGCGGGGTTCAACCTGACCTTCGGACCGCAGTTCATCCTCGGCTACATGGGCATGCCGCGGCGCTACTACGCGTATCCCGACGAGTGGCAGGTGCTGAACGTGCTCTCGACGGCCGGCGCGTCCATCCTCGGCGCGGGCTACCTGCTGACGTTCTGCTACCTGACCTGGTCGCTCTTCAAGGGCGAGCGGGCGTCCGACAATCCGTGGGGCGTGACGGGGCTCGAGTGGCAGACGACGTCGCCGCCGCCGACGTTCAATTTCCATACGGACCCGATCGTCACGGAGCCGGCCTATCACTACAAGCAAGTCCCCGAACGGGAGACAACCACCATTGGCTGACGCCTCGACTCCGCTCGGGAAGGGTTCTGGAGGATCGCCCGCCGGACCGCTGCCGGCGGCGCCCCACGGCATCGCGGTCGCGGAGCCCACACACGCACATCACCCCAAGCTGCAGCACCACTTCTATTCGATGGAGCAGCAGCTCGAGGCGTCGATCCTCGCGATGTGGGTGTTCCTCGTCACCGAGATCATGTTCTTCGGCGGCCTGTTTATGGCGTACATCGTCTACCGGACGATGTACCCGCAGGCCTGGCTCGACGGCAGCGCCGCGCTCAACGTGCCGCTCGGCGCCGTCAACACCATGGTCCTCATCTGCAGCAGCTTGACCATGGTGCTGGCCGTGCGGGCGGCGCAGGTCGGATCGCGCCGCGGCCAGGTCGTGAATCTGATCCTCACGATTCTGTTCGGGACGACGTTCCTCGTGGTCAAGTACTTCGAGTATTCGAACAAATTCGAGCATCACCTGGTGCCCGGGCCGCACTTCAGCACGCAGTATCTGGTCGAGCACCTCGGCCGCACCGGCGCGGATCCTTACACCACGCAGCTCTTCTTCTCGCTGTACTTCATCATGACCGGCATCCATGCCGCGCACATGGTCGTCGGCATCGGACTGATGTCCGTCATCCTCTTCATGGCGTGGCGGGGCCGGTTCACGCCCGACTACTACGGACCGATCGAGGTCTCGGGCCTGTATTGGCACTTCGTCGACATCGTCTGGATCTTCCTTTTCCCGCTGCTGTACCTGCTGGGTCTGCACGGCGGGCATGGAGCTTGAGCACGCGCATGTCCCACACGCCCCATACCGTCGTTTCCGTCCGCGTCTACGTGACGATCTTCGTGCTCTTGATGGTCTTCACGGGTCTCACGGTCCTCGCCGGGTATCAGGACTTCGGCTTCGCCAACACCGTCATCGCGCTCTCGATCGCCGTCACGAAGGCCTCGCTCGTCGTCCTGTTTTTCATGGGCGTGCGCCACAACACGCCGCTCACGAAGGTCGTCGTGATCGCCGGGTTCTTCTGGCTCTTCATCCTGTTCGGCCTCGGCATGAGCGATTACCTGACCCGGCCCTGGATCGGAGTGCCGGGGAGATAGAGAAGAATCGATCCATTGAATGATCGATCTATCGATCTATTGAAGAGCTTGATGGCCACGTGGCTGGCAGTAAGCTCTTCAATAGATCGATAGATCGATAGATCGATTGAGAAATGGTACCGTCGGGCCTCAACCGCTGTTCACCGGGGCTCACCCGTCGTTAACCGATTCCACGCACCTGGCAGTCAAGCGCCTTCGTCAGGATCTCTGAACGCGATCATGCCCGACCTCAACGACGATCTCGCCGCGTTGCGCATCGAGCGGAAGCCTGAACGCGGGACAAGGCGCTGGGTGGCCTGGCTCGTCGTCCTGGTGCTGCTCGCGGGCGCCGGGGGCGTCGTGTGGACGTGGGCCAGGCGCGAGCGGCCGATCGATGTCGAAGCGGTCGCGGTGACGCAGCGGGCAGCGGGGTCGCAGGCGGCGGTGCTCAATGCGTCCGGCTACGTGACGGCGCGCCGGCGCGCGACCGTGTCCTCGAAGATCACGGGGAAGGTCATGGAAGTGAACGTCGAGGAGGGGCAGGCCGTGCGACAAGGGGAGGTGCTCGCGAGGCTCGACGACGCGACTTACCGTGCCGCCCTGGCGCTGGCGCAGGCGAATCTGGCGGTCGCGATCCAGGCCGTGCACGAGAGCGAAGTCCGTCTCGCCGAGGCGCGAGTGACGCTCGGTCGTATGACGCAGTTGCTCAAGGACAATGTCGTCGGGCAGGCCGAATTCGATCGCGCCAAAGCCGAAGTGGACTCGATCGCGGCGCGCATCGGGGCGGCGCGCGAGCAGGTCAAAGTCGCCCAGCGCCAGGTCGAGTTGGAACAGACCAACCTCGACTCCACGATCATCCGCGCGCCGTTCAGCGGCGTCGCGATCACGAAAGACGCGCAGCCGGGCGAGATGGTGTCGCCGGTCTCGGCCGGCGGCGGGTTCACGCGCACGGGCATCTGCACGATCGTGGACATGAAGTCGCTCGAGATCGAAGTGGACGTGAACGAGAGCTACATCAATCGGGTGAAGCCGGGCCAGGGCGTCACGGCGCTGCTGGACGCGTATCCCGACTGGCAGATTCCGGCGCAGGTCATCACGATGGTGCCGACGGCCGACCGTCAGAAGGCCACCGTACTGGTGCGAATCGGCTTCAAGGCGCTCGATCCGCGCATCCTGCCCGACATGGGCGTCAAGGTGACGTTCCTGCGCGAGGCCGGCGACACGGGCACGCCTGCCGCCGCGGCGGTCACGCTGGTGCCGAAGGCGGCAGTTCGAGGCGAGGACGACGCGCGGTACGTGTTCGTCGTTCGCGGTGACGTCGTCGAGCGGCGTGCGGTCAGGGTCGGCGGCACCGACGGCGACCGGCTCGAGGTCCTCGCGGGACTGAGCGACGGCGATCGCGTGGTCGTCTCGCCGCCGGCGGAGCTGAAGGACGGCGCGAAAGTGACAGTGAAGTGATCATCGTCGGTACGTCAGGTGCATCTGACGTACCGACTCTTGCGGAGTTTCTGTCAATGACTGATTCGAACCCTCTCGTCCGCATTCGCGACGTCCACAAGCACTTCACGCGCGGCAGCGAGCGTATCGACGTGCTGCAGGGCGTGAACGTCGACATCCCGCGCGGCGATTTTCTCGTGCTCATGGGACCGTCAGGGTCTGGCAAGACGACGCTGCTCAATCTGATTGGCGGGCTGGACCGGCCGACGGGCGGGGCGATCGAAGTCGGCGGCCAGCGTATCAGCGATCTCGGCGGCGCGCGGTTGTCACGCTGGCGGTCGCAGCACATCGGCTTCATCTTCCAGCTCTACAACCTGCTCCCGGTGCTCACGGCCGAGCGCAACGTCGAGCTGCCGCTGCTCCTGACGAGTCTCTCGAAATCCGAGCGCCGCAACCGCGTGGGCATCGCGCTCAAAGTCGTCGGGCTCACCGATCGCGCGCGGCACTACCCGCGCCAGTTGTCGGGCGGACAAGAGCAGCGTGTCGGCATCGCGCGCGCCATCGTCACGGACCCGACGCTGCTGCTCTGCGACGAGCCGACCGGCGATCTCGACCGCAAGGCCGGCGACGAGATCCTGGATCTGCTGCAGGCGCTGAACCGGGATCACGGCAAGACGATCGTGATGGTCACGCACGACCCGCATGCCGCGGAGCGCGCCGGACGCGTGCTCCATCTCGAAAAAGGCACGCTGATGGAGGCGGTGACGGCATGAAGTACCTCTACCTCGTCTGGAGAAGTCTGCTGCGGCGCAAACTCCGCACGGCGTTCACCCTGCTTGTCGTCTTCATCTCCTTCGTGCTCTTCGCCTTCTTGATGACCATTCGAACGGCCTTCTCGATGGGCGTCGAGGTCGCGGGCGTGGACCGCCTGGCGATGATGCATAAGGTCAGCCTCATCCAGTTGCTGCCCATCGCGTACCTGCGGCAGATTCAATCGACACGCGGCGTGGAGCTGGCGTCGCACGCGACCTGGTTCGGTGGCACCTATCAAAACAAGGCGAATGAGTTCGCCGTCATGGCCGTCGATCCCGAGGCGTACCCGAAGCTGTACCCGGAGATCAGAGTCCCCGAGGACCAGCTCAAGGCCTGGCTTGGCGACCGACAGGGCGCGCTCATTGGCCGCGACATCGCGAACCGGTACGGCTGGAAGATCGGCGACAAGATACCGATCCAGGCGACCATTTGGCAGCCGAAACAGGGGAACACCTGGTACTTCAACGTCGACGCGATTTACGACGCCGACAAGAACTTCGACAAGACGAACTTCTTTTTTCGCTACGACTATTTGGACGAGAACCGCCGCGGCGCATATGGGCAGGTCGGGTGGTACATCATCAAGATCAACGATCCCCCCAACGCCGCTGATATCGCCAAGAGCCTGGACTCCCAGTTCGCCAACTCGGCGGCCGAGACGAAGACGTCCACGGAAAAGGCGTTCCTTCAAGGATTTGTCAACCAGGTCGGCAACATCGGTTTCATCATCAAGGCGATTCTGGCGGCCGTGCTGTTTACGCTCTTCTTCCTCGTCACGGCGCAGACCATGGCGCAGTCCGTGCGCGAGCGGACGACCGAGTTTGCCGTGCTCAAGACCCTCGGATTTCCGGACGGGCTGGTATTGACGCTGGTGCTCGCCGAAGCCCTGATCATCGCGGCCGTCGGCGGCGCTCTCGGCCTCGGTCTCACCTGGATGTTCATCAGCCAGGGGGGGTTCAACAACGCGTTTCTGCCGATCTTCGTGCTGACCGGCCGTGACGTCGCGCTCGGCGCCGTGTTGTGCGTGACGCTGGGCGTGCTCGCCGGCGTCCTGCCCGCGATGGCGGCCATGCGCCTGCGCATCGTCGACGCGCTCAGGAGGAATTGACGTGTCCGGATGGATCCGCCAGACCCTTGCCGTGATTCTGCTCGGGGTTCGTACGATTCCAAGGCGGCTTGGCTCGTCGGCCGTCGCCGTGATCGGTGTGGCCGGCGTCGTGATCGTGTTCGTCGCAGTGCTGTCCATTGCGGAGGGCTTCCGTGCGGCAGTGGCCGACGCAGGTTCGCCCGACAACGCGCTGGTGATGCGCAGCGGCGCAGATTCTGAGATGACAAGCGGCCTCGGCGGACCGGAAGCCGATCTCATCAAGCAGGCGCCAGGTCTTCTGCGAGAAGATAATCGTCCCGTCGCATCGGCCGAGCTCTACGTCATCGTCGACCTTCCGAAGCGGACGACGGGCACAACCGCGAACGTGCCGCTGCGTGGCGTCGAGTCGTCGGCCCTCCGGGTCCGCGAGAACGTGAAAATCGCGGAGGGCCGGATGTTCCAGTTCGGCACCAACGAGGCCATCGTCGGTCAGGGCGCTAACCGCCAGTTCACAGGCATCGATCTCGGGTCTGAATTCAAGTCAGGCCAGTTGACCCTGAAGATCGTCGGGATCTTCACGTCGGGCGGATCCGTCGCGGAAACCGAGGTCTGGTGTGACGCGCATCTCGTGCAGGGAATCTACCGCCGCGGGAACTCGTATCAGTCCGTTCTCGCGAAGCTGGATTCGGCGGCCTCCTTCGACACGTTCCGCAATTGGCTGACCACCAATCCACAGCTGGACGTGCAAGTTCGCCGCGAGAGCGACTACTACGCGGCGCAGTCCACCGTCATGACCAGTATCATCCAGGGCATTGGCGTGACGGTAGCGTTACTCATGGGCGTCGGCGCCGTCTTCGGCGCCATCCTGACGATGTACACCGCGGTGTCAACGCGCACGAGAGAGATCGCGACGCTCCGCGCGCTCGGGTTCAACACGCTCTCGGTGATCGTTTCCGTGCTCACCGAGTCGCTGGCGCTCGGCGCTATCGGCGGGCTCATCGGCGGGCTGGCCGCGTACGTGGCCTTCAACGGCTACCAGACCTCGACGATGAACTTCCAGACGTTCAGCCAGGTGGCATTCGCGTTCAGGGTCACGCCCCAGCTCCTGGTGACGGGTCTCGTGTACGCGCTGGCGATGGGACTCGTTGGCGGCTTGCTCCCGGCGATTCGCGCCGCCCGGCTGCCGATTCCGTCGGCGCTCAGAGAGCTTTGACGCTGTTGCAGTCAATCTGAAATCTGTAATCAGGGAATCTGAAATCTGAATCGGCAATCTGCAATCGGGCAATCTGCAATCTATCGGGGGATCTGCAATCTATCGGCAATCTCAGGATCCTTGAATCTGAAATCGAGAATCTCGCAACGGGTGCGGCACTATCAGATTCTGCGGCTCCCCCGATAGACCGATCGATAGAGCGATAGCGCGATCGATCAATGGAGCGATCTCACCGATCGCTCGATTCTCCGATCGGGAATCAGCCACAACGCCGCCACCAGCACATAAATGGTGATCGCGACCCCGGGGTTCACGAATGCAAGTGCGATCGCGACGGCATACATTCCAGCCGACAGCTTGCCTTTCACGTCGCGGCCGACCGCTTCGCGCAGCCGGGACCCGCGCCCCTGCGCCGAGATGATCGTTCGCTGCAGAATCAGCCAGGCGACCCCCGCCAGAAAAAACACGATGCCGTAGACGGCCGTGGGCACCGGCGTGAAGTGGCGCTCGCCCAGCCAGTGCGTCGTGAACGGCACGAGGGAGAGCCAGAACAGCAGGTGCAGATTGGCCCACAGGATGGGCCCGGTCACCCGATCGGCCAGGTGCAGCATGTGGTGATGGTTGTTCCAGTAAATGCCGACGAAGACGAAGCTCATCAGGTAGGACAAAAAGACGGGCGCGAGGTGCCGCAGGTCCTCGATCGGACCGCCGCCTTCCTCCGGCACCTTGAGCTCGAGCACCATGATCGTGATCAGAATCGCGATGACACCGTCGCTGAACGCTTCGAGTCTCGTTTTCCCCATCTGGTTGTACACTCCAACCTTCGCTCGCTTGCCAGGCAACCGTGAGCTACGGTTGGCAAGCCCCCGCGGAGGACCCCATGACCCGGTCTCGCCGACGCATTGTACGGATCGCGCTGCTTGTTGGGATCGTGCTTGCGCCTGTCTGGATCCTGGCGCAGCAGCGCGGCGGGAACAATCCCTTTCCCGGCGGGACCAATGCCGACGGGTCGTTGCGGCCCTCGGCGCCGGTGACGCGCCTCTTCAGCCAGGATGCTTACACGGAGTACGCGCTGCTCGAACCGGGCAGCGAGCAGTTCCGCATCCGCTTCCTGCCCGAGGTGTCGCGGCCGGGCGCGACCGAGCTCGAGAACGCCACGCGCGGCGGCAGCGAAGGGTCGGGCATCGAGGTCTACGATCCCCGGACCGGTAAGCCGATCGAGTTCAAGTACGAGCAGAGGGATCCAGAGACCCACGTCATCGTCGCCAAACTCCCGATGCCCGTGCCGCAGGGCGGCATCGGCCGCGTCCTCATCTACAAGACCTACAAGGACGGGCGCACGTACATGATGAACGGCGACGACATCGTGTGGGTCCGCAGCCTGAGCGGATACCGGCTCGGCGTCGTGCTGCCGAAGGGCTTCGCGTTCATCTCGTCGAACGTCGCCGCGCAGATGACGACGACCGCCGACGGCCGGCTGAAGCTCGCGTTCGCGAATCCGAGCGGCCAGGCCAATCCAGTCACCATTCACGCACGCAAGACGTCGGCCGCGTTCGCTCCGCGGCCGTACACGGACATGTTCTTCGACGACATCAAGACGCTCTACGACCTCGACGGGCCGGACACCGGACGGATCAAAGTCGAGCAGGTCTACAGCGACTCTCGCAAGGGTGAGAAGGCGCGGCTCGACTCGCTCGCCTACATGCCGCTGCAGGATCTCGTCGTCGTGGACCTCGACACGGCCAAAGCGCTCACGCCGGCCAAGGACGGCAACGTGATGAGCGTGAAGCTCGACGTGCCGATCGTGGACGAGAAGCAAAGCGCGCACTTGAAAGTCACGGGGACGCTCTCGAACGCGGGCTACCGGCTCGACGGCGGCGATCTCGTCTTCGAGCGGACGCTGCACGGACTGCGAAACACGATTCTGCTGCCGGCTGGCTGGGACGTGTCGGCCGTCTCGCAGTCCGGCACCGTCGGGCTCTACCAGGGGCGGCAGTTCGTGTCGCTCATCAACCTCAACGGCGAGAACAACTACAAGGTCACGATCCGCGCGCGGAAAGGCCGGTAGGGCTGAATTTCAGACAGCGAAAAGCCTCGGCGCCAAGCAGAAACGAGGCAGACGCGATTAGACGAAGATCCGGGCAGAACGAGCCGGACCTCCTAGCCGGCATCAGTCGGTACGACGGGTACGGCGGGTCCGAGGAACCTGATTCTGTCATCTTCTTTAGGTCTTGAACCTGACCGTGCACAGCGCATGTCCGGTCGCCACCCCTGAAGGCCGAGATCCCGATGGCGATAGCACATTGTGGGTACAGAGGCCTGGCCCGTATTGGCAGAACCCTCGACGTGACCGTTAAGAAAGATGACGCCCATCAGGTTCCACGGACCCGCCGTACCCATCGTACCGACGCGCGGGCGTGAGCGCCCTTCAGAAGCGCCCGGTCCGCTCTTCAACCCAATCGCGGATTTGGAATCCGATCCGCGCTACGACCTGGATTGGCGCCGCCGCTCGTCGATGGCCGTTCGAATCGCATGCTGGTACAGCTTGCGCTCGAAGTCGGGGAGGGCGTCGTACTGGGGATTGATTTCCCGACAGATATCATCCCACGCGCGGCCCGCGTCGGCCGCCGCCTGCGCGAAATTGAGCTGCGCGTCATCGACGCGGAACGTTGTCGGCTGCGTTTGAAGGTTCGAGGTCCACGAGTTCTTCGCTTGACCGGACCCGCCCGGCGGCTTGGATCCCCATTGGAGCGAGAAGCCTGAAGGGCCCGACTCGACCTTCGGCAGTGGAATGCTGATGTCATCCTCGGAGCGGCGAAGGCGGCGGCTTCGCGTGATGACCACGATCGTCTGTCCAATGGCCCAGCCAATCAGCATCAGGTAGCCGACCGTAACGTAAAACCATTCAGCCTGCCCGCCGAAGCCTTCCGGGGCATTTCGAAGGAGCCAGATCAGGCAGATTGTCGCGGCGATGACGAGGAAGTAGACGAGCGCGAGCAGCAGCAGGCTGGCGAGCGATTCGGTCCAGTCAAGCACGGACAGCAGCCGACGGTTAGGCCGTTCATCCATGGAATCGATGACACGATAGCACCGCTATAATCCGGGGCGCACGCCGGAGGGCCCCGATGACATCACCGCGAGGAACGTTTGCGATAGCCGTCACTGCGAGCGCCGTGGGCCTGGCGGCCGCGCTGACGGGGCCCACACCGATGCGCGCCGCGAGCCCGGCGTTCAGTTCCGCAACGGTCAAAGAGGCGGTCCGGCGCGATGTGTCGAACCCGTTCGGGAAGGACCTCGGGTTTCGTTTTGCAGAGAGCGCAAAACGAAACCCGAGGTCACAGCGCGGCCAGCAGCCGATCGTGCCGCCGGTCATCACGGTCCCCGCGGGGTCCGAGGCCGTTGAGCAGAAGTCGCCGGGCGCGAAGCCGGCGGCGGTCCTCGCCGAGAGTTTCGATGGCCTCGGCGTCGGGTTCGCGGGTCCGCAGGGGCCTTGGGGGCGCGGGGGCAATCCCTCCGACAACAGCCTCGCCGTCGGGCCCGATCACGTCGTCCAGACCGTCAACTCGCGCATGGCGATCTTCACGAAGAAGGGCAAAAAATTCGACGTCACCGGCAAGGTGCTGTACGGCCCGGTCAACACGAACAACGTCTTCAAGGACTTCGGCGGCACATGCGAGGCGCGCAACAACGGCGACGCGGTCGTCCGCTACGACCAGCTCGCGGACCGATGGCTGATCACGATGCCGATTTTTGGCCGAGCCGCGGCGCGGCCGGATCAGCCCGGCGTCTGGAAAGGCGGCGATCCCGCGTACGTCAGTCCACCGGGAGTTTCAGGACAGCCGGGCCGGGCGACGCTGCTGTTTCAACCGCCGCCTCCGCCGCCGCCGCCACCTGATCCCGCGCCGGGCCAGCCGGGACAGCCCGGGCAGCCGCCGCGCGGGCAGGGCACGGCAGGCCGCGGTCAGCAGGGACCGCCCGGACCGTATTCGATGTGCTACGCGCTGAGCGTCGGACCCGATCCGTTCGGTCCGTACTATCGGTACGAATTCCTGCGCCCGCTCTTCCCCGACTACCCGCGTCCAGCCATCTGGATCGATGGCTACTACAACCCGACCAGCACCGGCGACAACCGGATCTCGGAGACGATCGCCACCGAGAAGCACGCGTGCGTGGCCGATCGGACGACGATGTTGAAGGGCGGACCGGCGACCGAGCAGTGCGTCGTCATCAACAACGTCAACTTCCTGAACAATGCGGACATCGACGGCAAGGCGCTGCCGCCCGCGGGCGCGCCGAACATCATGATGGCCGCCGGCGGCACGCAGCTCGACAAGAAGTTGGAGGACGACGTGGTGGACGTGTGGCAGTTCCACGTCGACTGGAAGGACCCATCCAGAACCGCGGTCAAGGGACCTGCGAAGATCAAAGTGGCGCCATATCACTACCTGTGCGACGGACAGCTCACCAACTGCGTGCCACAGCCCGGCACCGAGCGGCGACTCGACGCGCAGGGCGACAAGATCATGGCGCGCCTCGCCTATCGGCGGGTTGGCAATCGCGAGACGCTGGTCGCGGTGCACTCGGTCAACACGTCGGCCGGCGCGGGCGGGGTGCGCTGGTACGAGTTTGCAGTGGACCGCGCCCGCAACGTGACGCTGCGACAGCAGGGCACGTACGCGCCGGACGGCTTCTTCCGCTGGATGGCGAGCCCGGCGATCGACCGGAACGGCAATATCGGGATCGGCTATTCGTTCGGCGGCACGCCGAACTTCGCGGGTCAGCGCTTCGCCGCGAGATTGGCCAACGATCCTCTCGGTGTCCTCACGCTCCGCGAGACGGTCCTCGTGGAAGGCGAGGCGTCTCAGACGGGCACGCTCCGTTGGGAGGACTACACGCAAACGGCAGTCGACCCGTCAGACGACTGCACGATCTGGTATGTGGGCGACTACCTCAAGAAGGACGCGACGAGCTATTCCACCAGAATCGGCGCCTTCAAGCTGCCAAGCTGCAGGTGAAGGCGCCGATGGTCGCTGGCAATCTGAAACCTGTAATCTGGGAATCTGTAATCTTCTGTAACCGGGGAATCGGGGAATCTGGGCACCTGAAATCTATCCTGGAATCTGGGAATCTATCGGGGGGCTAATCGCTAAGATCTGAAATCTGATCGGCCGAATCTCCAGCTGCAGATTCCCCGATCCAGATTCCCCGATTGAGATTCCACGATTCCCTAGATTCCCGATTCCCCCATAGATCTCAGATGCCCCGATTGCCGGGTTGCAGATCAGATTACAGATTCCCAGATTGCAGATTACAGATGACCAGCGACCAGCGACAGGTCTTTCAGGTTATCGACACGAGTGCTCCGCCGTCGCATACCACGCCGCGATCGTCCGCAGCGCGAGCTGCGCGCTCGTCTGATCGAGTTCGGCGGGCCGCGTGGACAGAATCCGCTGGACGATCGGCTCCAGGAACCGGCTGTGCGCGGTCAGCGCCATGCCGTCGTTCTTGTGAATGGCTTCGAGCACGGCGTTTTCAGTCGCGGGCGTGATGACTTCGAGCCGGCCGACGAACACACGCGCCACCTGAGCGGGCCTGGGTTCGATCTGGAGAGGCAGAATCGCATCCACCGTCGCCTGCGGCACGAGGTAGAACAGGCGCGTGCCCTCCGTGAACCATGACTCACGCCAGGTCTCGAGCATGGCGGCGGCCTCGCGCGGATAGAGCCCGTTGGCCACGAGGAGTTCCTGAAGTGTGTTCCGCAGTGACGCGAGATCGCCCGACGTCGGCCGGAAGACCCGAGTCGAGTCCTTCAGCCGGCCGAGCACTCGGAACGCGATCCGCCCGCCATAGTTCTCGAACAGGATCATGTCGCCGATGTCGTGCAACCCCGTGTTGCGCACCTCGATCGATCCGTCTGCGCGGCTGTGGGCGTAGACCGAAACCGGAAAGCTGGCCAGGCCCCGATAGAACAGAAACTTCTCGTTCTGCCCGGCAACTTGAACGATCGACGCGTCAGTCTCGCGCGCCGCGTAGTAGTGACTGCCGTCTCGCTCGTCGGGGAGGGTGGCTGTCGCACCCGGCCGGACCGTGACCTCGGGCCATTCAATCGACCCGGTGTTGGTGTACAGGTCCATCCAGGGCGTCACCGGCGGCACCACGGCCTGGGGATACCACTCGGTGATCAGGCCCTGAGGAAAGCCCACTTTCACCCGCGCGGTCTCGTCTGACTGCGAATAGAAGTACAAGACCGGGGTCTCCATCCGGACAGTCGCTTTGACCGACGGCAGATAGCCCTTGGGGCCTACCTTGATCGTGGTTGGATTCAGCAGGGTCACGAAGCAGGGCAAATCGGACGGACGGTCGAGCGGGGTCCACTGGATCGCCTGACCGGTCTCGCCCGCCACTGAGGTGAACGTGCCCCATTCGTGCACGGTCATGGCGCTCACGCGCACCTGCTCTCCGCCCGCCTGCGCTCTGGCCGCGACGATCGCGGTGGTGCCCGTCACGACAGCCGTGAGCAGAACGAGTCCGGCGAAGCGCTGCGGCATAGTTCCTCCTGAGGATGTGATGTCCTCGATTAGACTCTGGCGTTGGCGAAATAGTCGATCCTGGAGGTTCAGGACATGAAGGGAGTGAAGGGATGAAGGTCATGAAGGTGAAGGGCATGAAGAAGCGCTCTTCTTCATGCCCTTCAATCCTTCAATCCCTTCACGTCATGCCCTTCAACCCTTCAATCCCTTCACGTTATCTCTTCGGATCGATCGCGGGTACGTAGCGGCTCGGATCCACGAACCCGTTGTCGTCCCAGCCCGCGCCGTTCGCGCCGCCGTCACCGACGTCCGTGATCACCTTGTAGATGTGGCCGTCCGGGAAGCAAATCCGCCCGATCGCGAACCAGTAGCCCTGCCACGCGATGATGTTCTCGCCGGAGTCCTTAATCAGCAGGCCACCCCCCTCGTGACGCAGCAGCCAGGCGACCCGCTTTGTCACCTCGAAGGCACGCGCGGACGACGGGCCGGGCTGGATGTAGCCGTGCACACAGTCAACCAGCCTGGGCTTGTCGTGGGTCAGTGACGCACAGGACTCCCACGGCTCCGGTCCGGGCGGCGGCGGCGGTGGCGCCGGCGGGTCCGGTGGCGGAGGTGGTGGGGGTGGGGGCGGCGGCGGGGGTGGCGGCGGGGGCGGAGCCGGCGGCGGCGGATGCCGCAACGTCGTCGTTCCGGAGAATGGACCGACGCACGAACTACCCGAGAACTGTACGCGAAGTGCGTTCCCGTTCTCCTCGACGGTGCCCTGCCCGTCGATCGTGAAGCTGCAGCCCGGGGCGCTCGGCAGATTTGCCGTACCCGAGGCCGTGAGCACCACCGTCGTCGGGCTCGTGAGCGTCCCGTTCGCGTTGCCCGAGATCGCCACGTTCGTCATGCAGACGGCCGTGAATTGACCGCCCATCGTCGTCGCCGTCTGCGACGAGACCTTCCACTGGAAGAAGTTACAGGTCTTGGGGTCGATGAACGGGACCTCCGCGGGCGACGCCCACGTCCCCATCAGCGACGGACCCGATCCGCCTCCGCCGGACGACGGCGTCGGCTGGTTCGGGTTCACGTCCAGACTGGACTTCCGTTCGAACGAGCAGGCACTGCCTGCGATGACGATGATGAAGACGAGGAATGTTGCGCGTGCGTAATTCATGAGGAGCTTGTTCCTTCTTACGAATTCGTTTGCGAGGTTATCGGGATTTCAATCTCCGGACTTCAGTCCGCCGGTCCAATCCGAGCGAATCCCATGCCGAGCGCAACCTTGGCAAAAGCGGACCATGCCCCCCGGCGGACGGCCTGAATTGAAACACACCTTTCAGGTTTGCTTGCCAAACTAGCGGGGCCGCCGCAAGATGTGCAGATTCTGCACATGCGGATTCGTGACTGGCGACTCGCTCCGTCCCACGCGATTGCGTATGGCACGGTGGTCGTGGGCGTACTCGACGGCTTGGACGCGCTGATTTTTTTCGGGCTGCGCGGCGCGGCGCCAGCGCGGATCTTTCAGAGCATTGCCGCGGGGCTCGTCGGCCGGCAGACCGCGTTCCAGGGCGGCGCGGCCACGACACTCCTTGGTGTGGGCCTCCACCACTTCGTCGTCGCGTTTGGCATCGTGAGCACCTACTTCCTGCTCAGCCGTAAGATTCAGGTGCTGACGCGCCATCCATTGATCTGTGGCGCGCTCTACGGCGTTCTCGTCTACTTCGTCATGAACCTCGTCGTCATCCCGCGGTCTGCGCTTGGCCGCGGCGCGTTCCCGCCGCCATTGCCGGTGCTGGCCAACGGCGTGCTTATTCACATCCTTGGCGTCGGTCTCCCGACGGCATTCATTGTCGGGAGGGCATCGCCGACATCCTCGGTGGCACGCTGATTTCGGGCTTGTTTGCGGCAAGAGGCAGCCCGGCGACAATGGATGGGCCATGGAGCAGTTGCATAGACTGACCGCGTGGTTCGACGGTCACCCCAGGCCGTTCCGGCTCGTCGTGATTGCCGCCGTGGTCATCCTCGCCGTCGTGCTGTCCATCATCTGGGGCGAATGGAACAGCCGCCACAAGCTCGAGCATTGGGCCAAAGCCGAGGGTCTCGAACTGGTCGAGTTTCGTGGCGAGCCGTTCTGGCGTGGACCACGCGCGTGGCGACGCCAGGAGTATCACGACGACTACGAAGTCGTCGTCATTGATCGCGCAGGCGTTCGACGCGAGGGGCATGTCATGTTCACCGGTCCCTGGCACGGCTTCGGACCTGAGGACGTCGTAGTGCAGTGGGAAGAGACATAGGCTATGCCGCTCAACGCAGGAACGCGACTCGGTTCTTACGAAGTGCTCAGCCCACTGGGCGCCGGCGACATGAGCGCCTGCGGCCCCCGCACCGAGCGAGTCGGCGAGCCGAGGCGCGGCTCATGGCGCGGGGGTGGGGCCCCGCGCCACTTCTTAAAGAAGACCTACCTCGCCCATCCCGGAGTGCGCCCGTGCCGCTGAGCACAGGAACGCGTCTTGGCTCTTACGAAGTGCTCAGCCCACTGGGCGCCGGAGGGATGGGCGAGGTCTATCTCGCGCGCGACACGAAACTCGGGCGATCGGTCGCCGTCAAGGTCGTTCGCGAAGGGCTCGCCGCCGATCCGGATCGCGTCGTCCGCTTCGAGCGCGAGGCGAAGGTGCTCGCGTCGCTCAACCATCCGCACATCGCGGCGCTCTACGGCATGGAGCAGGCCGACGGCCGGCACTTTCTGGTCATGGAGCTCGTCGAGGGCGAGACGCTGGCCGACAGGCTGCGCCGGGGAGCGATGCCGGTTGAGGAGACCCTGAAAGTCGCGCTGCAGATCGCCGACGCGCTCGAGGCCGCGCACGAGAAGAGCATCGTCCATCGCGACCTGAAA
This sequence comes from Vicinamibacterales bacterium, assembly GCA_035633215.1. Classification (GTDB taxonomy): domain Bacteria; phylum Acidobacteriota; class Vicinamibacteria; order Vicinamibacterales; family SCN-69-37; genus DASQFI01. The sequence continues at coordinate 235,099 of DASQFI010000062.1, forward strand.
CCGGCCAACGTCAAGATCACGCCGGACGAGAAGGTCAAAGTGCTGGACTTCGGTCTCGCCAAGGCGATGGAGACTGAGCGGGCCGTCGGAAGCATGTCGGATTCGCCGACGCTCAGCATGATGGCGACGCAGGCGGGCATCATCCTGGGCACCGCCGCGTACATGTCGCCGGAACAGGCGAAGGGCTTCCCCGCCGATCATCGCAGCGACGTCTTCTCGTTCGGCGTCGTGCTCTACGAGATGTTGACCGGCCGGCAACCGTTCCAGGGTGAGACGGCACCGGATGTCCTGGCGTCGGTCCTTGTGCGCGACCCGGAGATGTCGAAGCTTCCGGCCGATCTGAATCCGCGCCTGCCCGATCTCGTCCGACGCTGCCTGGAAAAGAGCCCGAAGCGGCGCTGGCAGGCCATCGGCGATCTGCGATCGGAGATCGAGGCCGTTGCGGCCACTCCGCGACTGCTTCCGGCGGCCGGTCGATTCGAGCAACGGCCGCTTTGGCGACGCGCGATTCCGGTCGCGCTGGCGGCCGTCGCGTCAGCGGCACTGGCCGGCGTGGCAGGCTGGTGGCTTCGGACCCCAGCGCCGCAACCACTGGCGCGGTTCTCATTCGCGGTGCCTGCGGGACTCGTCCTGACCGGAATCGGCCGGCACTCGGTCGCCTTCTCGCCGAACGGCCAGCTGATGGCCTTTGTCGCGGATAGCCGGATCTACCTTCGATCGCTGTCGGAGCTGCACGCGAAGCCGATTTCCGGAACCGAAAATTTCCAGTCCGTCACGACGCCGGCATTCTCGCCCGACGGACAGTCGCTGGCCTTCTACGCGCAGAGCGATCAGACACTCAAGCGGATTGCCGTCACGGGCGGCGCCGCCGTGACCATCTGCTCCGCCGCGAATCCCTATGGGATGAACTGGGGAACCGAAGGCCTCGTGTTTGGCCAGGGCCGCGGCGGCGTCATGCGGGTGTCAGCGAATGCCGGAAAACCCGAACAGATCGTGACCGTAAAAGATGGTGAGCTGGCACACGGCCCGCAGATCCTTCCCGGCGGGCAGCACGTCCTGTTCACGCTCGCGGCGGGTACGTCGGGCGATCGGTGGGAGAAAGGCCGGATCGTCGTGCAATCGCTGGCGACCCAGGAACGGAAGCCCGTTATCGAGGGGGGATCTGACGGCCGCTATCTACCAACCGGGCATCTCGTGTTTGCGCTGAGCGGATCGCTCTACGCGGTCGGGTTCGACGTGCAGCGCCTGGAAGTCAAAGGCGGTTCGGTGCCGGTCGTGGAGGGGGTCAGGCGCGGCCCGGCAGGCACGACGGGCGCGGCACATTTCGGCGTGTCCAGCACGGGTTCCCTTGTGTATTTTTCTGGCCCGGCGTTGGTATCGTCGGCGCAGCTCGAGGTCGTGCTGGCCGATCGGAAGGGGGCGACCGAAAAACTGAAGCTTCCGCCGGGCAGCTATTCAACCCCTCGCGTGTCTCCCGACGGCAAGCAGATCGCTTTTGTCACGAACGACGGCAAGGAAGACATCATCTCTGTGTACGACTTGTCAGGTGGGAGCGCGATGCGCCGGCTGACGTACGGCGGCAACAACCGCTTCCCAGTCTGGTCGTCCGACGGAAAACGTATCGCGTTCCAATCCGATCGCGAGGGCGACGTCGCAGTGTTCTCGCAGCCCGCCGACAACACCGGCACGGTCGAGCGGCTGACGAAACCCGAACAAGGTGTCACCCATGCGCCGGAGTCATGGCATCCGACGGCCAACGTGTTGCTCTTCGCGAGCAACAAAGGTTCCGAAGTGACGTTGTGGAGCCTGACCCTTCCGGACGAGAAAGCGACGCCCTTTGGCGGCGTCAAGTCGTCTTTTCCCACCGGCGCCGTCTTTGCGCCCAACGGACAATGGGTCGCATATTCGAGCACCGAGACCGGCTCGAACCGCGTGTACGTCCAGCCGTTCCCCACCACGGGGGCAAGGTACCAGGTCTACGCGAGAGATCCGGACAGCGGACACCACGTGCTCTGGTCGCAGGACGGGAAAGAGCTGTTTTACAACCCGCGTCCGGGGGCGTACGAGGTGGTGACAGTGACGACGCAACCCACCTTTTCGTTTGGCAACCCCGCCGCGGTGCCGAGGCCCTTTACGACCGGACCGCCGCAGCTTCGACGACCGTTTGACATGACGCCAAGCGGCAAGTTCGTGGCGCTCGCCGCGCCCGGGCAGGACGTCCTGGCCGGGACGAGCAGCACGCAGGAGATTCATGTCGTCCTGAACTGGTTCGAGGAGCTCAAACAGCGCGCGCCCGTGAAGTAATCTGCCGTGCGCTGTCAATCTGAAATCTGCAATCTGGGAAGCTGTAATCTTGATCTGTGATCTGGAATCGGGGAATCTCGAGTCTATCGGGCAATCTGAAATCGATCTCGAATCGGGGAATCGCGGAATCGGGGAATCCCGCCCCCTGAGGATTCCGGTGGTGAGATTGCAGATTCCCAGATTGCAGATTTCAGATTGACCACCTGTCATAGGATCTCCGGATGATCATGCTGAGTCGCGCGGTCGTTCTCGTTTTGGCTTCGTTCGTCGCAGGGCACCGCGCGCCTGTCCCCGCGCCCGAAGACGTCCGCCTGATCGGCGTGGACGGTGAAGGCGCGAAGTACTGGCCGCGGTGGCGCGGACCGTCCGGCCAGGGCTACGTGACGGGCACGAACTACGTGGACACCTGGTCCGACACCCAGAACATCAAGTGGCGCGAGCCGGTGCCGGGGCTGGGCCACTCGTCACCGATCATCTGGCGCGATCATCTGTTTCTGACGACGGCGACCGACAACGGCGCGACGATGTCGATGCTGGCGTTCAGCCGCGCGACCGGCAAACCGCTCTGGCAAACGAAGGTGCCGTCTACGGGCGTCGAACACAAGTACCCGAAAAACAGCCACGCGTCGGCGACGGCTACGACCGACGGCCAGCGCGTCTATGCGTCGTTCGGCACGCACGGGCTCGCGGCGTTCGACTTCAACGGCAAGCTTTTGTGGCACGCGAAGCTCGGCGACCTCAGCAACTATCACGGCAGCGCGGGCTCACCGGTGCTCTACAAGGACCGCGTGTTTCTGTACCAGGATCACGACGGCACCTCGACGCTCAGCTCGTTCGTCGCCGCATTCGACGCCGCAACCGGCAAGGTGATCTGGAAGCGCGACCGGCCCGAGACCGTCGGGTGGGGCACGCCGGTCATCATCAACACCGGCACGCGTGACGAGCTGATCGTCAACAGCCAGCGCCGCGTCGCCGCCTACGATCCCGAGACCGGAAAAGACCTCTGGAGCGTGCGAGGGATGACGTTCGAAGTCATTCCGACGCCGGTGGTGGGACACGGGTTGGTGTTCTGCTCGTCCGGGCGTCAGGGGCCCACGCTGGCGATCAAGCCCGGCGGATCGGGCGACGTCACCACCACGCACATCGCCTGGTCGTCGCCGAAGGGATCGCCCTTCGTGCCGTCAGGATTGATCCACGGGCCGTACCTCTACCTCGTGAACGACATTCAGAGCATTCTGACCGTCTATGAAGCGGCGACCGGCAAGGTCATGTATCAGGACCGGCTGGGACCGCCGATGAAGGAAGGGTTTTCCGCGTCGCCCGTAGCCGTCGGAGACAAGCTGTTCTTCACGAATGACGAGGGGGAGACCTTCGTCGTCGCGGCGGGCCCGGTGTTCAAACTGCTTCACACCAACCGGCTGGGCGGGCGGATTCTGGCGTCGCCGGCGCTCGTGGACGGAGTGTGGTACTGGCGCACGGACAAGGAACTTGTCGCGATTGGCAAGTGACCTGTCGCAGTCAATCTGAAATCTGGAATCAGGGAATCTGGAATCTGATATCGGCGATCTGAAATCTGCGAATCTGCAATCGATCGGGAAATCTGAAATCTATGTGGAATCTCGAAGCTGGGGAATCTGAGATCCGGATCGGGGAATCAACTCGCCGGCACAATTTCAGATTCCAGATTTCAAGTTCCCCGATAGATTCCAGATTCCCCGATAGATTCCAGATTCTCCGATTCCCTGATTCCACATCAGATTGCAGATTGCAGATTCTAGATTTCAGATTCTCTAAGCGCCTTGACCGGATCAAGCCTCGACGCCCGCTGCGCCGGGAAATACGCCGCGACGAGCACCGCGACCGCAAGCACTCCCGACAGCGCGAGAAACGTCGTCGGATCGGTCGGGCTGACACCAAAGAGGAAGGTCTCCATGAGCCGCGTCAACGGGACAGTCGCGAGCAGGCCGATGCCGATCCCGGCCGCGGTCAGTCGCAGACCATAAAGAATGATCAACCGGCGGATATCGGATCCGGTGGCTCCCAGCGCGACGCGCACGCCAAACTCAGACGTGCGCCGCCGGATGACCGACGAGACGGCGCCGTACGTCCCGGCGAGGGCGAGCACGATGCCGACCGCCGACAGCAGCAGCACGAGCCGGAGGGCGAGCACGCGGGGACGCAGCGACGCCTCAATCATGTCCTCGACGGCGCCCACGTCATAAAACGTCTGCAGGGGATCAACCGACCAGACCCGTTGTTTGATCGAAGTGATCATCGCGGCGGGATCGACCGTCGTACGGACGACGTACGTCATGGACGCCTGTGGCGACTGCCTGTGCGGCAGGAACACTTCGGCGCGCGACTGTCCGTTGAGACCTCCGTAACGGAGGTCGCCGACCACACCGATGATTTCAGCCTGCTTGCGACGGCCGTGGTCGACCACTTCGATCAGCCGCCCAATCGGTTCCTCGCCGAAATAGTGCCGTCTGGCGACCGTGTCGTTGATGACGGCCACAATCCGCGACGTGAGGGTCGCATCCTCGTCGAAGATCCGGCCGCGCCGCAGGGGAATGCCGGCTGCCCGGAAATAGCCAGGCGTGGCCGCCGTGAGGAACACGGTCGGTGCTTCGGCTTCGCTCGCGGGCGGCCGGCCCACGATCGTCAGCGGAACCTCGATGTTGATGTCGGCCTTGACGAACGGTACGGTCGATGCCGCGCCGACCGCCTCCACGCCCGGCAGCGTCTGAATCCGCGCCACGGTTTCCGCGAAGAAGGCGATACGTTTGGCCGCGGTGTCGTTGCGGTCGTATGCAAAGACCTGCGCGGCGACGAGCTGCCTGGTCGAGAGGCCCGGATCGACCGCCAGCAGGCGGACGAGACTGCGGACAAGCAGGCCGGACGCAATCAGCAGGATCAGGGCGAGCGAGATCTGGACGACGACGAGCGCGGAGCGCGCCTGGCGCGGCGCCGCCGAGGCCGTGCGGGAAGCCAGCGTGCCGCGCAGCGCCGGGGTGACGTTGGCTCTCGTGACCGTCAGAATCGGCAGCACCGCCGAGACCATCGCCGCAACGAGGCCGGCGACGATCGCAAACGCCAGCACCGTCAGATTGATGGCGGCCACGCCGACGACAGGCGACGTCGGCGGACTGGCGGCGCGTATCAGCGTGACCATCGACCACGAAATGCCGATGCCGCCGATCACAGCCACGCCGGCGATCGCTGCGCTCTCCGTCAGCACCTGCCTGACCAGACGCGCGCGGTCGGCTCCAAGCGCCGTCCGCACGGCGAATTCTCGCAGCCGGGCGGCGAGGAGGCCGAAGAGAAGATTGGCTACGGTCGTGCAGGCCAGCACGAGAATCAGCGCTGCTCCAACGCCCAGCAGCAGCACAGTGCGATCGAGTCCGCCGGCAAGATGCGTTCGGAGCGGCATGACCCACGCCCGCATGTCCTTGTTCGTCCGCGGATGGGCGGCTGCGAGTTTCGTGGACACCGCGTCGAGCTCCGCCTGCGCTTGCGCGAGCGTCGTGCCGGGGCGCAGTTTGGCGACCACATGCCAATACCCGCCGCCTCGTGACCGCGTTTCGTAGTCTTCAATGACGGCCTTGGGCGTCCAGATATCCAGCGTCGGCGCCAGCACGCGCGGCTCGAATGCGACAGGAAGGACGCCGACGATCTCGAACGGCTCGTCGTCGAGCCGGACCTGCCGGCCGATGACACCCGGATCGCCGCCGAAGCGTCGCAGCCAGATGCCGGTGGAGAGCACGACGACGTTCCGGCGCAGGCGATAGTCGTCGGCCGTGAGAAAACGGCCGAGCCGCGGCTCGACCCGCAGGACATCGAAGAATCCTTCCGTCACGCGCGCGCCGGCGAAAATCTCGGGCTCGCCCGCGCCCGTGTAGTCGCGGCTGAACGGCTCGGCGGCCGCGACCGCTTCGAATCCCGTCGCGAGCTGCGCGCGCCAGTCCAGGAAATTGGCCGGCGCGACGTCCTCGTCGGCCGCCGCGGCCGTCTGCGATCGCTGCCACAGCATGACGATCTGGTCGGCGTTGGCGTAGGGCAGCGGCCTGAGGAACATCGCCTCGACCGCGCTGAAGACGGCCGTCGTCGCGCCGATGCCCATGGCGAGAACGGCGACGACGAGGCCCATCATGGCCGGCGATCGCCCGCTGATGCGTGAAATGTGCCGCAGGTCCTGGACGACCTCGCTGTCCCGCGTGAACTGCCGCCTGAGCCACGCGGCGTCAAGAAATGATCCCAGCGCGCGTCGGGTGAGCGGCATGTGTTCTCTCCAGGTGGATCGATGCTCGCGCTCGAGCGTCATGTGGCCGTTGAGGATTTCGCTCTCCCACTCGCGGCGCCACGCGCTCCGATCGCGCCGCGGCACGATGACGCCGATCACGCGCACCACCGCCAGGGCGGCGGCGATCAGGCGGGGGGTTGGAGAATCTGACATCTGAAATCTGACATCTGAAATCTGCGGATCTGGAATCTGCAATCTGCGAATCTGGAATCACGCCCGGCGCATGCCGCGCACGGCCGCCGCCGTCAGCATTGGAAACCGGGCGCGCGCCTCCTCGACGAGAGTCTGTCCGTCGCGGGTGAGCGCATAGTACCGGCGCGGCGGCCGCTGCTCCTGCTGCGCGACGCGGGCGGACTCCCAGCGGGACGTCGCGAGGCCGTCCTGTTCGAGCCGGCGCAGAATCGGGTACACGGTGCCGCTGGCGAGGCCGGTGGCGTCGAGGATGTCGAAGCCGTGGCGGCAGCCGCGGGCGAGCGCGTCGATCACGAGCGCGGTAGCGGACGACAGCGCGCGAGGCATGGCCAAAGTCTAGCTATGTAGAATACTACTGTCAAATGATCATCTGAAATCTGGGGAGCTGGAATCTGGAATCTTCATCCGCAAATCTGGGGATCGGCCCTGCAGCTCAGGAGGGCGTCGAGCGGGGCAGCCGCAAACCACAGGTCGGCAGGCGCGGGCGATCCCGAGCCGAGTTCATCTCGAAACTGACAGTCTCGCTGGAAGAAGCCGACGAAGCCTTGTACTGGCTCGAGCACCTTCGAGATTGCGGCCTCGCATCGAACCCGGCGCTCCTGGCTGAGGCATCAGAGCTTGTGGCAATTCTGACCAAATCGGTTGATACGGCCCGCGGCGGCGGAGGATCAAAACCGCCCAGGTAGGGGCCCGATTCCAGATTCCAGATTCCAGATAGATTCCAGATTTCGCGGATAGATTCCCAGATTCCCCGATTCGAGATTCCGAGATCGAAAGATTTCAGATTCCCAGATTTCAGTTTTCAGATTCGTCGAACGGCAGCTTGCCATCATCGTCCACGCCGCCCAGATTGTGAACACCCACGCCGAGCAGTCGCACCGGACGACGACCTGCATCGGTCTTGGCGAGAAGTTCGATCGCGCGCCGCGCGATGTCGTCCGGGTCGTTGGTCGGGGCCTGCGTGTGGCTGCGGGTGATCGTCGTGAAGTCGTCGTACCGGACCTTGATGGTGACCGTTCGCGCCAGGATGCCACGGCGCTGGAGCCAGTTCGCGTTGTCGCGCGCCATCGACGAGATCTCCTCGCGGATGCGGTCGAGGTCGACGAGATCACGCGCATAGGTGCATTCGCTCGACGATGACTTCGACGGCCGGTTCGGCTCGACCGGCCGGTCGTCGTCGCCCGACGCGAGCTTGACGAGCCAGTCCGACAGGCTGCCGACCGCTTCGCGGAGGATTCCGCCGTCGACCGCGCGCACGTCCACCAGCCGCATGATGCCGCGCTCGCGGAGCCGCTTCGATGTCACGGGTCCGACGCCCCACAGCGCCTCCACCGGCAGGTGCTGCAGAAAAGATTCGACCCGTTCGGGCGCGATCACGGTCAGCCCGTCCGGCTTGCGCCACGCCGACGCGACCTTCGCCAGGAACTTGTTCGGCGCGACGCCCGCCGATGCGGTGAGCCCCGTCGTCTCCCGGATCAAAGTCTTGATCCGCCTGGCGACGTTCATGCCGAGCGGCTCGTCCCAGGCGTTCTCGGTGACGTCGAGGTACGCCTCGTCGAGCGAGAGCGGCTCGACGAGCGGTGTCACCGATCGAAAAATGCCGAACACCTGCTGTGACACCGTGTGGTACTTGCTGAAGTTCGGCGGGACGATGACGAGATCGCGGCAGCGACGCACCGCCAGGGCCATCGGCATCGCCGATCGGACGCCGAATTCCCGCGCTTCGTAGCTGGCGGCCGCGACGACCCCGCGCGACTCGGGTGGACCGCCCACCGCGACGGGCCGGCCTTTCAGCTCGGGACGATCGCGCTGTTCGACCGACGCGTAGAACGCGTCCATGTCGACGTGGATGATGCGGCGGGGCACGACGGACGATCGTGGCACAGCACGAAGTCTTAGGCCCAAGGCCCAGGGCTCAGGGCCCGGGGAGGCCTCATACTTCGGGAACCTGTCATCGAAACAACATTGGGCTCCCGGCGATAAGATCCCATCCATGGAACGAAAACACGCTGTCAGCCTCGCAATGATCGCCCTTGCCGGCGTCGCGATGTTCGTGGCCGCGCCCCGCGGCGCGACGCCGCAGACGCCTGCCGCCCAGCCGGCCGAGCGCCATCTTCGCAACATCAAACAGCTGACGTTCGGCGGCGAGAACGCGGAGGCCTACTTTTCATTCGACGGCCGCAAGCTGACGTTCCAGAGCACGGGCAAGTATCCGTGCGACCAGATCTTCACGATGAATGTGGACGGGAGCGAGCTGAAGCAGGTGAGTTCCGGCAAGGGCCGGACGACATGCAGCCACTACATGCCCGACGGCAAGTCGATTGTCTACGCGTCCACGCATCTGGGCGGCGACGCGTGTCCGCCGGTGCCGGGACGCGAGATGGGCTACGTCTGGCCGATCTACGACACGTACGACATCTTCCGCGTCAACGCCGACGGGACCGGACTTCGTCGTCTCACGACCACGCCCGGCTACGACGCCGAAGCCACCGTCGCCAAGGACGGCCGCATTGTCTTCACGAGCACGCGCGATGGCGACATGGACATCTATTCAATGAATGCCGACGGGTCTGATGTCCGCCGCCTGACGAACCTGCCGGGCCCGGACGGCGGCCCATTCTTCTCGGCGGACGGATCGAAGATCGTCTTCCGGGGGCGCCACACCCCGCCGGGCAAGGAGCTCGACGACTACATGGCGCTCCTGAAGAAGGGCCTGTGGCGGCCGACCTCGCTCGACGTCTTCGTGCTGAATCGCGACGGCAGCGGGCTCACGCAGGTCACGCGCGACATGGGCGGCGCCAACTGGGCGCCGTTTTTCGCCCCCGATGGGACGAAAATCATCTTCGCGACGAACTTCAAGAACCCGCGCGGACCGGGCGCATCGAATTTCGACCTCTATCTCATCAACGTCGACGGCACCGGCCTCGAGCAGGTGACATTCAGCGAGACGTTCGACGGGTTCCCGATGTTCTCCCCGGACGGCACGAAACTTGTTTTCGCGTCGAACCGTAACAGTACCAAGGAAACCGATACGAACCTCTTCATTGCGGACTGGGTCTGGTAGCGCCGGCGCCGGCGCCGCGCCTCGCGCGAGGATAGCGAGTCGCCGAGCGCCGGAGCGCGCGCGAGCGGGGGTGGGGCCCCGCGAGCACTAGCAAAGATGACGGAGACTTCAATGCAGACAGTGACTATTTCCCCCGAGGAACGCACGCTTGCAGCCATCACGCACCTGTCGGGCCTGTCCGGCTACATCATCCCGCTCGGCGGGATTGTGGTACCGATCGTCATCTGGCTGGTGAAAAGCGAGTCGCGGGTCATCTCGAGCATCGCCAAGCAGGCCATTCTGCTGAACCTCATCGTGTTCTTTCTCTTGATGTGCGGGGTGGTGCTTTCGCTGACGATCATTCTGATCCCCATCGCGATCGTGATGTGGATGGTGCTCGGCCTGACGGCGATCGTGCTTCCGATCGTCGGCGCGCTCAAAGCGAACCAGGGGATCTATTACTGCTATCCCGTCGTGGGGATCGCGCCGACGGACCCGACGACCGTTCCGTCGCAGGTCTAGTCCCCGTATACTGCCGGGCATGCGCACCGTTATCGGCATCCTTGTGCTCTTCGCGTGTCTCTCGACGTCGGGCGGCGCTGATCAGTCCGCGCGTACTGGGGAGTGGGCGCGGTTCCGCGGACCGAACGGCTCGGGCGTCTCGACGGCCGCCAACGTGCCGGTCGAGTTCAGCCCGACGAAAAACCTTCAGTGGCGGCTGCCGCTCCCTTCCGGCCACTCATCGCCGATTCTGCTGGGCGATCGCATTTACCTGACCGGGCACCGCGCGGACGCGCTGTTCACGATCGCCATCGATCGACGCAGCGGCAAGATCCTCTGGGAGCGTCAGGCGCCGACCGTGAAGACGAACGTCGTCGATAAGCGCAACAACCCGGCGTCGCCCAGCCCCGCTGTCGAGGCTGACGGCATCTACGTGTTCTTCCCGGACTACGGGATGCTGGCCTACGACGCGAACGGCAAAGAGCGTTGGAAGATGCCGCTCGGTCCGTTCAACAACATCTACGGCATGGGCGCGTCACCGGTGATCGTCGGCGACCTGGTCGTGCTCGCCTGCGATCAGAGCACCGGATCGTTCCTTCTGGCCGTGGACAAGCGAACCGGCCAGCAGAAATGGAAGACGATGAGGCCCGAGGCGAAGAGCGGACACTCGACGCCGATTCTCTGGCGGGCACCGGACGGCAAGGACGAGATCCTCTTGCCGGGCTCGTTCCTGATGACGGCGTACGATGCCCAGACGGGCGCCAAGCGCTGGTGGGTGCGCGGGCTGTCGTTCGAAATGAAGTCCACGCCGGTGATCGGCGACGGCGTGTTGTTCATCAACGGATTTGGCTCGGAGCAAAACGAACCCGGCCGCAGGGTCGTCGTGCCTCCTGCGGCGGAAGTCTGGAAGACGGCCGACGCCAATGGCGATGGCGTTCTGCAGAAAGCGGAGTTTCCGAAGTTCTCCGGCGGCGGCTGGTTCGGTATCGCTGATCTCGACACCAACGGCACGCTGTCGACGGAAGAATGGGAGTACTACCGCGCGGCACTCGACTCAGAAAACGGCCTGCTCGCCATCCGTCTCGGGGGCAAGGGCGACATGACGGACAAAGCTGTCGTGTGGAAGTACCAGCGCGCCGTGCCGCAGCTGCCGTCGCCGCTGCTCTACCGCAACGTGCTCTACATGGTGAACGACGGCGGCATCGTGACGACGATCAATCCCAAGGACGGCACGGTCATCAAGCAGGGGCGGCTCGGTCCGGCCGAGCACTACTACACGTCACCTGTCGCAGCCGACGGCCACGTCTTCTTCGTGAGCGAAGAGGGCAAAGTCGCCGTGCTGCCGCCGAACGGCGATCTCACGCCGCTCGTCGTGAACGTGCTCGGCGAGAATTGCTACGCGACGCCGGCCTTCGCCGACGGACGTCTCTATCTTCGAACGACCGACGCCCTGTATTCATTTGGATCCTGAAAGGCGCTGGGTCATGAAAGGGTCAGGTCTTGGATTATCAGTTGTGGGACCGCCTGACAACGTTGTATTACAGGATTCGCGCGGGTGCCCAAATCTGATAATCCAAGACCTGACCCCCTGGCACGTACTAAGATCGCCGCGTGGCCAAGCGGAAATCGAAGACTCCATCCCTTTTCGATCAACCTGATGACGACTCGAACGTCCTGAGCCGCCCGCCGTCGGACGGCGGCGAAGAGCGGGTGGCGCTGCACGAAGCCGCGCAGTCGCGCTATCTCAACTACGCGCTCTCGGTCATCACGTCGCGCGCGCTGCCCGACGTGCGCGACGGGCTCAAGCCCGTCCAGCGCCGCATCCTCTACACGATGTGGCAGCAGAACCTCACGGCCGACGCCAAGCACCGGAAATGCGCGAAGGTCGTGGGCGACGTGATGGGCAACTACCACCCGCACGGCGACGCGGCGCTGTACGAGACGCTCGTGCGCATGGCGCAGCCGTTTTCCCTCCGATATCCGCTCGTCGATGGCTCAGGCAACTTCGGCTCGCTCGACGGCGACAGCGCGGCGGCCATGCGCTACACGGAGTGCCGGCTCGCGCGCATCAGCGACGAGCTTCTGACCGAGATCGATCAGGACACGGTGACGTTCCGGCCCAACTACGACGCCACCCGGGACGAGCCGGTCGTCCTGCCCGCGCGGATTCCGAACCTGCTCGTGAACGGCGCGACCGGGATTGCGGTCGGCATGGCGACCAACATCCCGCCGCACAACCTCGGCGAGATCTGCACGGCGCTCGTGAAGATGATCGACGCCGACATGGAGCTCACGAGCACGCAGCTCTGCAAGTTCATCAAGGGTCCGGATTTTCCGACCGGCGGCCTGATCGTGAACACGGCGCAGGAAATCCGCGACATCTACAAAACGGGCTCGGGGACGATCCGGATTCGCGCGACCTGGCAGGACGGCCCCGCCACGCGCGGCGGCAAGACGATCTACATCACGAGCGTGCCGTACATGTTGAACAAGGCCACGCTCGTCGAGCGCATCGCCGACGTCGCGCTCTCGCGCAAGCTGCCGCATCTCGTGGACGTCAAGGATCTGTCCACAGACGACGTCCGGATTGCACTGGAGCTGAAGAGCGACGCCAACAAGCGCATGGTGATGGCGTATCTCTTCAAGCACACGCCGCTCCAGTCGACATTCCCGGTCAACCTGACCTGCCTGATTCCGACGGAGAACCCGCTCATCTGCAAGCCCGAGCGGCTGGAGCTGCACGAGATCCTGTGGCAGTTCCTGCACTTCCGGCTCGAGGTCGTGCGTGCGCGGCTGAAGCACGAACTCGAGGCGCTGAAGTCGCGGATTCACATCCTCGAAGGCTTCGCGACCGTCTTCGACGCGCTCGACGAGATCTTGAAGATCGTCCGCAAATCGGACGGCAAGGCAGACGCCGCCGCGAAGATCATGAAGCGGTTCGAGCTCGACGCCGGGCAGACCGACGCGATCCTCGAACTGAAAATCTACCGGCTGGCGCGACTCGAGATCCTCGTCATCCAGAACGAGCTGGCCGACAAGCGCAAGCGCGCGAAGGAAATCACCGGCCTGCTGCGGCGGGACGCGGACCTCTGGAAGATCGTCCGGGGAGAGATCGAGCTGATCCAGAAGACATACGGCGACGCGCGCCGGTCGGAGATCACCGGCGAGGTGGACGAGGAGGAGTACACAGCCGACGACTTCATCGTCGAGGAAGACAACGTCGTCATCGTCACGCGCGACGGATGGGTGAAACGGCAGAAGGAAGTGAAGGACATCGCCTCCACGCGCGTTCGGGAAGGAGACGCCGTGCTGGCGGTGCTGCCGGGCAGCACGCGCGCGACCGCGGTCTTCCTCACGAACTTCGGCGTGGCGTACACGGCGCGAATCGCCGACATCCCGGCCTCCACGGGCTACGGCGAGCCGATTCAGAGTCTCTTCAAGTTCAAGGACGGCGAGAAAGTCGTCGCCGCGCAGAGTCTGGATGTGAAGAGGACGCCGGGCCTCGTGGCCCCGCCGTCAAAAGCCGCCAGGCCCGATGATGCCGAAGCCACGCCGCCGCCGGTGCACGCGCTGGCGGTCACGAGCGACGGCTACAGCCTCAGGTTCTCGTTCGAGCCGTACGTCGAGCCCAGCACGCGCGCGGGGAGGAAATTCGCCCGGGTCGCGGAGGGCGCCGAAGTCGTGAACGTCGCGAGAATCACGGGCGACGAGATCGTGATTGCCGCGACACGCCAGGCGCGGGCGATGCTCTGCAAGGCCGATGACGTCAATTTCCTCGGCGGTCCGGGCCGCGGCGTTATTCTGATCAAGCTCCAGAAGCAGGGCGATCGCCTGCTCGGTTTCATCGCGTCCAGCGGCGATCGGGATCTCCTGACGGTCGAAACCACGCGCGGCGCCGAGCAGACGATCAGCACCGCGAAATACGGCGTGACCAGCCGCGGCGGAAAGGGACGCGAGCTCCTGCAGCGTGGGGAGTTCACGCGCGTGCTTCCGCGCGCGCCCGAGCTGCCGTCGGATGCCGGCGACGCGTAACGCAACCGATCGTCAGACGGGTTTCTATTAACATATGCCTTGGTCCGGAGGGTCCAGGATGCGTCATTCTGTCGGAAGAACTCTTCTCGCGAGTTTCGTCATTCTCAACGTCGTCGCTGCTGGAGTCGTGGCATACGCGCGGCAAGGTCAGCAAGGCGGGCAGGCGCAGGTCCAGGCCCAACAGGGGCGAGGCGCCGGCCCGCCTCAGAACCTGAAGGTGCTGCCGAAGAACTGGTCGCGCCAGCAGGTCCAGTCGCTCATGAACACGTTCGCGTCGTCCCTTGGCGTGCAGTGCACGCATTGTCACGCGGGCACGCCGCCTCAGCTCAATTACGCGGCTGACGAGAAGCCCACGAAGGAAGTCGCCCGCAAGATGATCCACATGGTGATGCACATCAACGAGGAACATCTGAAGGGCATCGGCAGCGCCGAGCCGCCCGCGCCTCCCGCCGCGGGCGCGCCCCCGCCGCTCGGCGCCGGTCCGCAGAAGGTGTCGTGCTTCACGTGTCATCGCGGCCAGCTCAAGCCCCTCACCGCGCCTGCCAGCGGAGGGAACTGACGGAAAGTCAAAAGGCACAAGGCAAACGTTTCTGCCTTCTGCCTTGTGACTTCTGCCGTCAGAGAGGCTCCCCATGTCCGTGATGCGTAAAACCCTGCTCTGGGCCTCGACCAACGTCTGGCTCAGGGAGCGTGCGATGCGCACGAGATTCGTGCGCCGATCCGTCGTCAAGTTCATGCCGGGCGAACGGGTCGAAGATGCGATCGAAGCCGCCAAGGAACTGAAACCGCTCGGACTGACGACGATCCTCACGAGGTTGGGTGAAAACCTTACTCGGATCTCCGAGGCCGCCGAGGTGGCCGACCACTACGTGAAGGTGCTCGACCTGGTCCAGGCGGCCAACCTCGACGCGCACATCTCCGTGAAGCCCACGCAGCTCGGCTACGACCAGAACCCGGAAACGTGCTTCAAGTACTGCTTGGCGCTGCTCGAGTGCTGCCGGGCCGTGAACACCTACCTCTGGCTCGACATGGAGAGCTCGCAGTACGTCGACGGCACGCTCAAGCTCTACAAGCGCCTGCGCGAGCGGTCGGACAAGGTCGGCGTTGCGGTCCAGGCGTATCTGTACCGCACCGACGCGGACATCGAAGAGCTGGTCGACATGGGCGCCGCGATTCGCCTGGTGAAGGGCGCGTATCTTGAATCGGCGGAAGTGGCGTTCCCGAAGAAGTCCGACGTGGACGACAACTACTTCAAGCTGGCGTCACGGCTGCTTCAGCCGGACAATACCCAACCTGGCGCGCTGCTCCACATCGCGACGCACGACGTGAGTCTCCAGGACCGGCTGCTGAAGATCATCGAGAAAAACGGCGTCGACACGAGCCGCTACGAGTTCGCGATGCTGTATGGCATTCAAAGCGCGAGGCAGCAGCATTTCGCGCGCCTGGGGGTGCGCACGCGCTGCCTGATCAGCTACGGCGAGTATTGGTTCCCCTGGTATATGCGACGGCTGGCGGAGCGGCCCGCCAACCTCTGGTTCGTCGCGAAGAACCTCTTTCGATAAGAACAGAACAATCAGGATCCAATCCGCTTTGACTCGAACACATCCGCCCTCGCGGCGGCGACGGCGCGGCTCGCCTGCTCGTTCGCGTTGACGTCCGGTCGGGTGGCGGCAATGGCCTTGCTCAGCGTCAGCCGCTCGTTCAACACACGGTGTTTCAGCACGACGAACGGCACGTCGAGGGTCCCGAGTGAAGTCGAGGGGCCGTCAGGGGCGGCCCCCCCAATCGAAGAGCCGTTTCCACCAGCTTTCCTTGGGATCGGGCGGTGGCGGCGGGGTCTTCACGGGCGGCGGCAGGATCACGGGCTCGCCGAGCACGTGCGCGGCCGCTCCGTCGAGGAGCAGCACCGCGCGCGCGGCTTCTTCCATCAACTGCGAGCCGATGCCTTCCGCGGCGTGGCCCCATTGATCGATCAGTTGGTCGTACGCGCGGACGCGATCGAGTTTGTCGTAGAAGGCCGCGGCGTCGAGCCATCCGCCAAGAATCTGGCGGCGCGGCACTTTGCTGCCGCCGAGCCCCACGGTGCTGTCGAGCTCCTGCTGCAGCTTCTGCCAGGCGCTGCGCGCGGTCGCGACCTCGGTATGCGCGGATCCGTCCGGGGTGTCGAGCGCCGAGAGCGCCTGCGCGAACGACGCGCGATCGTTCGTATTCAGCGCGCGCCGCACCGGAATCGACAGACGCTTGTACCGCTCGATCAAGCCCTCTTCCTGAAGATAGCCGCCGTCCACCTGCAGCTGATGCTCGGGCTTCGCCAGCACGTCGAGGGCCTGCCGGATGTGGACGGCATTGCGGCGAAAGGAGCGGAGGGTTTCTGACACCGTGTTCCGGTTCTCCCTCAAGTGTAGGCGAGCCATCGGGGCGGCCCACCATGGCGTTTCGGGCGCGGCGGCGGACGCTATACGGGGACGGGGTTTGGCTGTGGAAAACTCCCGGGACGTGGCCCCGCACATTTGCCAGGATAATGTCCCTGGAGTTTTTCCACAGCCAAACCCCGTCCCCGTTGGCGTCCAATGGCGAACACACGGAAAGAAACCGACAGCATGGGGGAGATCGAGGTCGCGGCGGACCGGTACTGGGGCGCCCAGACGGAGCGATCGCTTCATCACTTTCACATCGGCGAGGAGCATTTCACCCGGCCGATGATTCGCGCGTTCGGCCTCCTGAAGAAGGCGGCCGCGCTCGTGAACGGCGAGATCGGCCTGCTCTCGCCAAACGAGGTGGACCTGATCGTCCGCGCGGCTGACGAGGTGACGAGCGGCAAGCTCGACGACCATTTCCCGCTGTTCGTCTGGCAGACCGGCAGCGGCACGCAGACGAACATGAATGCGAACGAGGTCATCTCGAACCGCGCGATCGAGCTCTTCGGCGCGCCGCTCGGCAGCAAGAAGCCGATCCACCCGAACGACCACGTCAACCGGAGCCAGTCGTCGAACGACACGTTCCCGACCGCGATGCACATCGCTGCGGCCGAAGAAGTCGTGCGCCGGCTGCTGCCGGCGATCGACCAGCTGCGCTCGACGCTGGACGTGAAGGCGCGCGCGTTTCAGGACGTCGTGAAAATTGGCCGCACGCACCTGCAGGACGCGACGCCGCTAACGCTCGGCCAGGAGATCTCGGGCTGGGTGGCGCAACTCGACCTCGCGAAATCCGCGATCGAGGCGGCGTTGCCGTCGGTCTATATGCTCGCGATCGGCGGCACCGCGGTCGGCACCGGACTCAACGCGCCGCTCGAGTTCGGCGAGCGCACCGCGCGCGAAATCGCGCGGCTCACCAAGCTCCCGTTCACGAGCGCGCCGAACAAGTTCGCGGCGCTCAGCGGCCACGAAGCGCTGGTCTTCCTGCACGGCGCGCTCAAGACGCTCGCCACGGCGCTCACCAAGATCGCCAACGACGTCCGCTGGCTCGCCTCCGGTCCCCGTTCGGGCCTCGGCGAGATCGTGATCCCGGAAAACGAGCCGGGCAGCTCGATCATGCCGGGCAAGGTGAATCCGACGCAGTCCGAGGCGATGACGATGGCGTGCGCACAGGTGATGGGAAATGACGTGGCGGTCGGCATCGGCGCGGCCGGTGGCAATTTCGAGCTGAACGTCTTCAAGCCGCTCATCATCCACAACATCCTGCAGAGCATCCGGCTCCTGGCCGACGCCTCGCGCAGCTTCGATCGCTTCTGCGCCGCCGGCATCGAACCCAACCGCGATCGCATCGCGCACAACCTGGAACGCAGCCTGATGCTCGTAACGGCTCTGAACCCCCACATTGGGTACGACAACGCCGCAAAGATCGCAAAGAAGGCCCATCGCGATGGCACGACACTTCGCGAGGCCGCCGTCAGCCTCGGACTCGTGAGCCCCGAAGACTTCGACAAATGGGTCGATCCCAAAAAGATGACACGGCCGGACTAAGCGAACTGTCGCCGAAGTACTGGAACTGACGCCGAAGTACGGAGCTGACGCTGAAGTACGGGAACTGACGCTGAGTACGGCAACTACCGCTCCAGTACAAGAGCTTCCTGAAGTACTGGCACTGACGCTCAAGGACGGCGCTATCGCTTCTCGTACAAGAGCATTCTGTCGGGGGGGAATCGGGCCTTGGTTCCTTAAGCGCCCAGGCACTCGTGCACGGGGTTTTGCTCTTGTACTCCTTGCCCCCCTCCAGCCGTACTTCAGCGTCCTTGTCCACCCGTAACTTCTCGGTCGTTCTCCACCGTACTTCTCGGTCCCTCTCCACCGGTACTTCTGATCGGCTGAACCGATATATCCTCGACGTCGTCTAACATATCGGTATGGCTTCAATCGGAGAGTTCGAACAGCTCGTTTTGTTGTCCATGTTTCGCGTGGGAAAAGACGCCTATGGCGTGCCGATCTGGCGGGAAATCGTCGATCGCACCGGACGCAGTGTCTCTCTTGGTGCGGTGTACAAGACGCTGGAACGGCTTGAGGACAAGGGGTTTGTCGGAAGCCGTGAGGGGGCGCCGACGCCCGAGCGGGGCGGGCGGCGGAAGAAGTACTACCGGCTGCTGGCCGCCGGACATCGCGCCCTCACGCAGTCGCTCGGGGCCCTTCGCAGCATGACCGACGGGCTCGAGTCGGAGTTGAAGCTGTGACGTCGCCGCCGCGGCTGGCGCGCTGGATGGTGTCGGCGCTCGTTCAGGAGCCGATGCGCGAGTTCCTGCTCGGCGACCTCGACGAGCAGTTCGCCGACGCGATACGCGACCAGGGATGCCGCCGGGCGCGCCGCCAGTACTGGAGTCAGTCGCTGCGAAGCATCGCGCCCGCCCGGGCGATTCGCCGGACCCCGGGCGCGTATCGGCCCGCCGGGAGGCTGGACATGTCGCGCATCTGGATGGACCTGGTCGTCGGCATCCGCACGATCCTGCGATCGCCCGGGTACAGCGGCATCACGCTGCTCACGCTGGCACTGGCGGTCGGCGCGAACACGCTGCTGTTCAGCATCGCCAACCCGCTCGTGCTGCGTCCGTTGCCCATCGAGGATCCCGACCGCCTCGGCTGGATCATGGTGTCGAATCCGGAGCGCGGCGTCGAGCGCTCGCCGGCATCGCTGCCGGATTTCCTGGAATGGCGCCGGATGACGAGTTTCGTGTCGCTCGCCGCCTAC
This sequence comes from Vicinamibacterales bacterium, assembly GCA_035633215.1. Classification (GTDB taxonomy): domain Bacteria; phylum Acidobacteriota; class Vicinamibacteria; order Vicinamibacterales; family SCN-69-37; genus DASQFI01. The sequence continues at coordinate 254,646 of DASQFI010000062.1, forward strand.
GCCAGGCCGTTCGGGACGCTGACCGGACACGGCGATGCGAAGCGCATCCAGGCAGCGCAAGCGACCGCGAATCTGTTCGACGTCTGGGGCCTGCGGCCCGCGCGTGGCCGCCTGTTTCAACCCGGTGAGGACTCGGCCGGCCGTCCTCGGTCCGGCGTCCTGAGCTATCGGTTCTGGCAGCAGGAATTTCAGGGCGACGCCAATGCGATCGGACAGATGTACCTCCTCGATGGGAAGCCGCTGACCATCGTCGGCGTGCTCACTCCGGCGATTGAGATCGGCAATCTCTCCGCGATCGATATCTGGACACCGCTCGCGCTCGACGCGACCGTGCCTCGTGACCGCCGGACGCTAGTGGTTGTCGGCCGTCTGGCCTCCACAGCCAGCCTCGTCTCCGCCGATGCCGAGCTTCAGACGATCGTGGCGTCGCAGATTCGCGAGCACGCGCAGACCAACGCGGGCTGGCAGGCGCACGTCCGCTCCACCAAGACCGTGCTCGCGTCGGGCGACACCTGGGTCATTTTGGGATTGCTGGGCGTGATTGTCGTGTTCGTGCTGCTCATCGCGTGCGCGAATCTGGCGAACCTGGTGCTCGCGCGGCTCGTCGCGAGACGCAAGGAACAGGCCGTGCGGCTGGCGCTTGGCGCGTCGCGCTGGCAGGTGATCCGGCCGGTCCTCCTGGAGAGCTTTGTCCTGAGCATTGCCGGCGGTCTGCTCGGATTGGTGCTGGCTCATGCCGGTCTGCGCGTCATCCGGGCGGCCGCGACCGACGTGTTTCTCCGAACCATGGTGCAGATCGACGGCAACGTGATGATCTTCACCGCGCTGTTGTCATTGGTCACCCCGCTTCTATTCACGTTGTGGCCGGCAGTCTCCACCGGACGGTCCGTCCAATCCGAAATATTGCAGGGCGCACGCATGAGTGCCGGCCGGACCACCAGCCGTCGCCGCAGTCTCCTCATCGGATCACAGGTCGCGCTCGCGTTCGCGCTGCTCGTCGTCTCCGCGCTGGTCGTCCAGTCGATGCTCCATCTCCGACGCGTCGACCTCGGGTTCGACGTGCGCGCGCTCCTGACCTACAAGTTCGATCTGCCGGCCGACCGCTACCCGACGCCGGCGGCACAGGCGGAATTCGCCCGCGTGCTGGAGACGCGGCTCGCGCACCTTCCGGGCGTGACCGGCGCCGGGCTGACCTCGCTCGCGCCGGCGCTCGATGCGGACGTCGTCCGGCCGCTTTCGAACACGCTCCACGACGGCGTCAAGGCCGAGGAGCGGCCGTGGGCCTGCTGGTTCGACGTCAGCCCGGGATTCTTTCGGGCCGCCGGTATTCGCGTGCTGGCCGGTCGCGGGTTCGGCGCGGACGATTCGGCGAATCGGCAGCCGGTCGCGGTTCTCAACAAGATGGCCGCCGAGAGGTACTTTGACAGCGTTCAGAACGCCGTCGGGCGCACCGTGACGATTCATGATGCCGAGCGCGGCGATCAATCAGCGACCATCGTCGGCGTCGTCACCGACACGCGCGACAGCCAGGTCGTTCGCACGAGCCCCCAGATGTATGTGCCGCTCGATCAGTGGCCGCTCCCGGCGGTCACGGTGTTCGTCCGCTCCGACGATCCGGCCTCGCGCGCACAGGACGTCCAGTCGCTGATGCGCACCGTCGATCCCATGGTCGCGATCTCGGAGCTCAAGACGATGAGCCGGATCATCGACGACGAGCTGGCCAGCTCGCGGATCGTGAACGGTCTGTTCGTCGGGTTCGCGTTGTTGGCGCTCACGCTGGCCGCGGCCGGTCTCTTCGGCGTGATTTCGTACTCCGTCGGTCAGCGCCGGCGGGAGCTCGGCATTCGACTGGCGCTGGGCGCCTCGCCGGCCGGCATCGGCCGCATGATCATTCTTGAAGGCCTGAGAATCGTCGGGATCGGCCTGGTCGTCGGCTTGATCCTCGCGGTCGTGCTCGCGCGCGCGTCCACATCGCTGCTCTTCGGCGTCACGGCCAGCGACCCGCCGACGTTCCTCGGCGTCGCCGCGCTGATCCTGCTCGTGACGCTCCTGGCGGCCTGGGCGCCCGCGGCGCGCGCGATGCGCGTCGATCCGGCCGGCACGCTGCGGGCGGAATGACCTCGGGTGCACGTTTTACGGTTTTCGTAAAACGAAATCCGAGGTCTTTTCCAATACCGGCAACGCGGCCTGGATCTTCGCAAACTCGCTCTCGTCGAGCTGTCCGAGCGACTCGGCAAGGAGCGCCGCTCGCCGCGATCGGCCCTCTCTGAGAATCCGCACGGCCTTGGCCGTGGCTTCGAGCCGGACCGCGCGACGATCTTCCTTGTCGGTCCGCCGCTTGACGAGCCCCTCGGCAACGAGCTCCTGAACGACCCGCGTCATGCTCGGCGGCTTCACACCCTCGGCGGCGGCCAGCTCGCCGAGCGATCTTGGACCACCAAAGACGAGGACGGACAGGGCCGAGCTCTTCGCCGGCCCCAGCCCCATCGCCGAGTCGACCTTCCGGACGGCTCGGAGCAGATGGATGGCGGCCGAGTGCAGCCGCCCGGCGGCATCATGACGTGCGTCGCGTGACGGTCTTGACATCCGGTTCCAATCAGTATTTTAATTAGTTAGTACGAACTAATCAATAGCTTTGAGTCTTTGAGCCTTTGAGCCTTCCCGGAGGTGCACATGTCCGCTGTCACAGGATCCGGCGTCACTCACGTCATGCTCGGCGTCTCGGACCTCGGGCGTTCGATTGCGTTCTACGAGCAGACCCTCGGCCGCGCGGTCCGGTTCAAGACCGACGGCATCGCGTTCATCGACGGCGGCGCGATCGGCCTCGGCCTCAGCCTCGATCTGGCCCGGGCGCGCCAGCCGCTGGCCGGCGCGGTCGAGGTGGTGTTTTCCGTCCCTGACGTCCATCGAGCCTGGCGCGATCTCACGGACAAGGGCGTCAGTTTTTTCCGCGAGCCGCGGCAGGTCACGCCCACCGACTGGGCCGCGACATTTCTCGATCCCGATGGACATTTTCTGACCGTGTTCGGGCCAAAAGGAGAGACCGAATCGGCAATCTGATCTCCGATTTCACATCCCGGATTATGATCACTGGGATGTCCGATCCCGAGGTCTTTCAGGGCGTCAACGCGGCCTACGTGCTCGAGCTGTACGACAAGTACCAGCGCGACCCGCATTCGGTCGATCCGGCGACGCGCGAGTTTTTCGAAACCTGGACGCCGCCGCCGCCTTCGCCGGAGGGCTTCGGCGGGCCAGGGCCTTCGCCAGGCTTCGGCGGGCCAAGGCCCGAAGACCTCGTTCTTGCAGTCGGCGCCTTCAATCTGGCCCAGTCGATCCGCCGCTATGGCCACCTGGCGGCGCAGATCGATCCGCTCGGCAGCCGTCCCCTTGGCGATCCGGCGCTCGAGCCCGCCACTCACGGCGTCACCCAGGAAGACCTGGCCGCGTTGCCCGCGTGTCTCGTCACTGGTCCGGTCGCCGACGGCGCGACGTCGATGGCTGAAGTCGTCGAGCGGCTGCGTCAGATCTACTGTTCGACGACTGGATACGACTTCGCTCACATCTTTCTGCCGGAGGAACGGCACTGGCTGCGGCACGCGGTGGAGACCGGCCGATTCCGCGCGCCGGTCGACCCGATCGACCCCGTCGCGCTGCTCGATCGGCTGACGCAGGTCGAGGCGTTCGAGCGGTTCCTGCACCGCTCCTTTCCCGGCAAGACGCGTTTCTCGATCGAAGGCCTCGACATGCTCGTGCCGATCCTGGACGAGGTCGTGGCGGAGGCGGCCGAAGCCGGGCTTCGTCAGGCATTCATCGGGATGGCGCATCGCGGGCGCTTGAACGTGATGGCGCACGTCCTCGGCAAGTCGTACGAGCAGATTCTCGCCGAGTTCAAGGACCCGGCGCGCAGCACGCTCGACATCGAAGGCGTGCAGTGGAGCGGCGACGTCAAATACCACCTCGGCGCATCACGGGCCGTCGACGGTGGCGAGGCGGTGGATCTCGTCGTCTCGATGCCGCCGAACCCAAGCCACCTCGAGGCGATCGACCCGGTGCTCGAAGGCATGGCGCGGGCCGCCGGGACGGACGCCAATCGTCCCGGCGCGCCGTCGTTCAATCCCGACACGGTTCTGCCCATCTTGATCCACGGCGATGCCTCGTTCCCCGGACAGGGTGTGATCGCCGAGACGCTGAACATGCATCGCCTCGCGGGCTACACGACGGGCGGGACGATTCACATCATCGCGAACAACCAGATCGGGTTTACGACCGAGCCGTCCGACGCCTACAGCACGCTCTACGCGAGCGGGCTGGCGCGCGGTTTCAAGATTCCGATCATTCACGTGAACGCCGACGACCCGGAGGCTTCGGTCGCCTCGGCGCGGCTGGCGTTTGCGTATCGCGCCCGGTTCAAGCGCGACGTGCTGATCGATCTGATCGGCTATCGCCGCTATGGTCACAACGAAGGCGATGAGCCGGCCTTCACGCAGCCCCTGATGTACAAGAAGGTCGCAGCGCAGCCGACCGTGCGACAGCTGTGGGCGACGACGCTGGAGTCGCGCGGTGTCATCGAGGCCGGGCGAGCCGACGCGATGCTCGCCGCGCGCATCGACGATCTGCAGCGGCGCCTCGAAGCGCTCGATCCGGAGAAACACTTCGTCGAACCCACGCCGGTCGTCGCCGCGCCCGGGACGGCCGCGCGCGCGAGGACCGGCGTCCCGCTCGAGCGCCTCCGCGAGCTGAACCAGCAACTGCTCTCGGTGCCGGAAGGGTTCACGATCCATCGGAAGCTCGAGCGTCCGCGCGAGCGCCGTCGCCGCGTCTTCGACGCGCCAGCCGGGCGAAGCGTGGACTGGGCCGCCGCTGAAGAGCTCGCGTTCGCGTCGATTCTTGCCGATGGCATTCCCGTGCGGCTCACGGGCGAGGACGTCGAGCGCGGCACGTTCAGCCATCGGCATTGCGTGCTGTACGACGCCGCCAGCGGCCGCAAATACACGCCGCTCGCGGATCTGGCGCAGTCGCGTGCATCGTTCGAAGTGCGAAACAGCCCGCTGAGCGAAAACGCGACCATCGGGTTCGAATACGGCTACAGCGTGCAGGCGCCGGATCGCCTGGTCATCTGGGAAGCGCAGTACGGCGACTTCATCAACGGCGCGCAGATGATGCTCGACGAGTTCGTGCTCTCGGCGCGCGCCAAGTGGGGCCAGGAGCCGTCGCTCGTCCTGCTCCTGCCGCACGGCTACGAAGGTCAGGGACCCGACCACGCAAGCGCCCGGCCCGAACGCTTCCTGCAGCTGGCCGCCGACATCAACATGCGCCTCGCGAGCTGCACGACGGCGGCGCAGTACTTCCACCTTCTGCGGCGCCAGGCCGCGCTCCTGAAGGACGATCCGCTTCCGCTCGTGGTGCTCACACCCAAGAGCCTGTTGCGGCACCCGTTCGTCTCGTCGGCGCCGCGCGATCTTGCAGAGGGCCGGTGGCTTCAGGTCATCGACGATCCCGACGTCCGTGGCGATGGGGCGCCGGCCGGCGAAGGGGCGGCGTCCGCACGCCGCGCGAAGGACGTGCGCCGGCTGATTTTCTGCACAGGCAAGGTCGGTGTGGACTTGCTGACGAGCCCGACCCGCGCGGAGGCCTCCGCCGTCGCCGTGTGCCGCGTCGAGCAGATCTATCCGCTGCCGGTGCGCGACCTGCTCGCCGCGATCGAGCGCTACCCGTCGCTCGAGGAGATCGTCTGGGTCCAGGAGGAGCCGGAAAACATGGGCGCGTGGGACTTCGTCCGGCCGTCGCTCGAGGGCCTGTCGGGCGCTCGACGTCTGGCCGTGCTCGCGCGCCCGCGCAGCTCGAGTCCGGCAGAGGGCTCGGCGGCGCGACACGCCCAGAACCAGGAGCGGCTGGTCAGGACCGCGTTTGAACTCTCGAAGAATCTGAAACCTGTAATCTCATAGATAGATTACAGATGACCCGATAGATCGCAGATTTCCCGATTCCCCGATTTCAGACCAGATTGCAGATTCCAGATACCAGATTGTAGATTCTTCACTATGTCGATCAACATCATCGTGCCCGAAGTCGGCGAATCGGTCGTGGACGCCCGCGTCGCACGCTGGCTGAAGAAGGAGGGCGACGCGGTCGCCGCCGGGGAGCCGCTCGTCGAGCTCGAGACCGACAAGATCGACGTCGAAGTGCCGGCGCCGAAAGCCGGCGTCCTCGAGCGTATCGCGCATGGCGACGGCGACGACGTGAAGATTGGCGAAGTGATCGGGACGATCAAGGAGGGTGCGGCTGGGGCGAGCACTCCGGCGCCCAAGGGGACTCAAACGCCGAGTCCGCAGGATGCCCCCGCGGCACAAGTGCCTCGAGGCTCACAGGGCTCGAAGGACGCCAAGGGTCCAGCCGCGGCCGGCGCGGGCAAACCTGTCGCGCCCGCCACGCCATCCGCCCGGAAACTCGCGCGCGAGCAGAATGTCGAGATCGGTGCGGTGAAATCCGACGGTCCGCGGGTGACGCGGAACGACGTCGAGAAAGCGTCCTCGCCGGGCGCGGCACCGGCACCCGCGCCGCCGCAGGCGAAGGCGCCGGCGCCCGCGCCTCAACGTCCCGCGGTCCCCACGTCCTCACCGGCGCAGCGGACCGAGACGCGCAGCGAAGAGCGCGTGCGGATGTCGAAGCGCCGCGCGACGATCGCGAGGCGCCTCGTCGAGGTCCAGCAGACCGCCGCGATGCTCACCACGTTCAACGAGGTGGACATGTCGGCGATCATGTCGCTGCGCGCCCGCCACAAGGACACGTTCAAGACGAAGTACGGCGTCGGCCTGGGCGTCGTCTCGTTCTTCGTCAAGGCCGCCGTGGTCGCCCTCAAGGAATTCCCGCGCCTCAACGCCGAGATCCAGGGCGACGAGATGGTGCTGAAGCACTACTACGACATCGGCATCGCGGTGGGCGCGGCCGAAGGGCTCGTCGTGCCCGTGCTTCGCAACGCCGACCGGATGGCATTCGCCGACATCGAGCTGGGCATTCGCGAGTTCGCCACCAAGGCTGCCGACGGGACGCTCGCGCTCGACGACATCCGGGGCGGAACGTTCAGCATCACGAACGGCGGTGTGTTCGGCTCGCTCATGAGCACGCCGATTCTCAACCCGCCGCAGGTCGGGATTCTGGGCTTGCACGCGGTCAAGGACCGTCCCACTGGCGTCGACGGCCAGGTGGTCCTGAGACCGATGATGTATGTGGCATTGACCTACGATCACCGCATCGTCGACGGCTCGGAAGCTGTCAGGTTCCTGGTCCGGATCAAGCAACTGGTCGAGGATCCAGGGGTCCTCTTGATCGAAGGATGACCGAGACCGTCGCGCGCGCGGCCGGCCGCAAGATTCTCGTTGCCGACGATGACCAGGACTCGGCCGAGAGCCTCGCGATGCTGTTCCAGTTGATGGGGCACGAGGTCCGCGCGGCGCAGAACGGGCTGGCCGCCGTGGATCTGGCCGAAACCTTCCGTCCGGACTTGATCGTGCTCGACATCGGCATGCCTGGGCTCGACGGCTATGAAGTCTGCCGCCGGATTCGCCGGCATGAGTGGGGACAGGCGATCGTGATTGCGGCGCTGACCGGCTGGGCCCGCGACGAAGACAAGGGCCGTTCGCAGCAGGCCGGTTTCAACCACCACCTGGTGAAGCCGGTCGATCCCAAGGCGCTCGAAGATCTGATCGCTCTTGTGACGCCGGCAGAGTCGCCAAAACGTCCGTCCTGATGCGCACCCGGGTTTCGATCTGCGCGCTCGTCCTGGTGACCGCGGGCTGCGTGACCACGCTCCCGGATCAGGATCTGCGCATTCGCGACAGCCCTCCGGTCGCCAAAATGCCCGCGGACATCCTGTGGAAGGAATACCAGGCCGACGCGAAGGAAGCCGATCGCAAGTACTGGGGGAAGGCGATCGAGGTCAGCGGCACCGTCACGAGGTCGGATACTGCCGACACGGGCGGGCCGTCAGCGAACTATCTCTTCTTCAGGGGATCCGATCAGTTCGGCGTCCGCGCGAACCTCATCGACGAAGACGCCGCGGAGATCATGAAAGTCGTCGGCGCCGGTCAGCGCGTCAGGCTGAAGTGTTTCTGCGCGGGACTCGATGGGAATGTGATCCTGAAGAGCTGCATCAAAGGCTGAAAGGCTCAAAGGCTCAAAGGCTCAAAGGCTCAAAGCCTGAAAGCCTCAACGGGCTCCCTGCCTTTCAGGCTTTGCGGCTTTGGGCTTTTAGCCTCTAAGACAACGCAGGGCGGACCAGAAATCCAGTCCGCCCTGCGCCCAATCACCTACCAGGTGATTCTCGTTCCGATCTGCATCGTCCGAGCCGAGGACGGCAGGCCCAGCTGCCAGTCGTCGAGGTCGGTGTTTCCGATGCCAAGCGTCGGCACGAACGTCACGCGGTTGAACACGTTGAAGATGTCGAGACTGAACTCGTACTGCACGCGTCCGGCAAGCTTGACGCGTTTGCGCACGCTCATATCGACGTTCGAGACGATCGGTCCGGTGAGAACGAACGCCTGCAACCCGCAATCACCGTAGTCGGGGATTGTTTCGATGCAGTCCGGCCCGTTGGCGGGTGCGAAGTACTTGCCGCTCGGCGTCCCGAGCGCGCCATAGCCGGTCGGCGACGTCGCGCTGGTGCTGAACGCCTTGATCGTCTCGTCGATGATCGCCTGCGGCCACGCGTAAATCACCGTGTCATTCTCGAACCGCAGCTTGAACAGGTCGCGGACCTCGTTCTCGCTCATGCCGACGACTCGTACGTTGCCGAGATCGAACAGCCGGCCGCTCTGAATACGCGTCGTGCCGCTGATCGTCCAACCGCCGATCAGGCGATCCATCAGCGGTCCGGCGCCGGTTCCAAACCGTTTGCCCTGGCCGAACGGCAGTTCATAGAAGCCGGTCGATTTGAATCCGTGCGTGACGTCGCCTTCGCCGCCCACCGCGCGCAGCTGTACCCGAGGCACCCGGAATGAGAAGTGTTCCGAGAGGGTGCCGCGGCCGTAGCTGTAATTGGCATCGAACTGCAGTCCGCCCGACAGCCGGCGCCGGTATTGGAGCTGGAGCGCGTTGTACTTCGAGGACCCGCGGTTGCCCGTGGCATTTGCCCCGCCGAGCATGTCGGGGTTCACGCGGAAGAAGTTCGCGGGCAGGCCGGCCCTGATCGCGTTGGCCTGCCGGGTCGGGTTCCCAGCCAGACCTGTATCCGAGTTCGTGCCGGCGGGCGTGAACGGGTTCGAGTCGTACTGCGAAAGCGGGTTGACGAAGTTCGAGTTGGTCCAGCTCGACGACGTGTATCTCGACGCATCTCCGGCCTGGTCGCGTGCGACACCGTTGAAAAACGCCAGGTAGATCGGCAACGGCGACGTGCCCGTTCCCGGGCCGCGATACGCAAACGAGCACTCGTTGCCCTCGGCGCCGCATCCGGCCGCGATGTGCGACTGAAGGTTCGCCTGGGCCAGTTTGAACTCGTCGAGGAACCCGTTGTCGAGGATGTTGGCTTCGTTGTAGTTGAACGTCTCCCACTGCTGGCGGCTCCTCGTGCCGACGTAGCGGATTTCAATCGCCGAGGTCCTTCCGAGCGCGCGCTGGAAACCAACCGTCCAGCTGTCCGAGTACGGCACCTGCAGGTTGGGGTCGAACATGTTCACGCTGCCGGTGGCATCCTGATTGGTCAGCGGGTATTCAGGAGCGGCGACGAGGCAGCCCGTCGGTTTCGGCGCCGGCAGTGGCGGGCAGGTCGCCGGGGGACCCAGGAAGCCGTCGCGGAGCAGAAGCGGCACGGTCAGATTGCCCTTGCCCACGTTGCGGTTGGCGTTGACCGTGAGACCCGGATTGTTCCCGAATCGTCCCGTGAAGTCGTTCATGCCGCGCCGATCGTACGCGCGGCTGAAACCGCCCGAGATCGACGACTCTCCGGAGTCGCCCAGCAGCATCCGCCGCCAGCCGTTCCCAGGTGCCGGCGTCCAGTTGACGCCGACGCTGGGGGCAATGTTGTCCCAATCGGTGTTGTACGCCTTCACGCCCTTGCCGAGGTTTTCGTACGTGGGGGGCGACACGCCGGTCATCACGCCCTGTTGGAAGAGGTTACAGTTGGCCGGGGTCGGGTTGCTCATGTCGCAGCCCGGCTTGTATCCCGAGATCCCCCAGACATCGTCGACCGACACCGTGGAATAGCTGCTGTTGCGCGCGTAAAACGGCAACTGCATGGCGTACCGCAACCCGAGATTGACCGACAGGTTCGGGCGCATCCGCCAGTTGTCCTGAATGAAGAGGTCCGCCTGACGCAGCCGGCCTTCGGCGCGGCTGTCGCCCTGATAGACGTATTGGCCATCAAGAGTCAGACGTGCCGTGGCGCCGATCTGGGTCGCGCGTCCGGTCAACATCGCATAGAGCGCCGCCGCGGTATTCCGATCGGTGGAGCTGCTGCCCGGGAAGTTCGTGGAGTTGAACATCGCGCGCGCGGGGTCAGCGGTCGCAGTCCCGAAGGTGATGGACGGCGCCCCCCTGGAGCCGTAAGTGTCGAGCCAGACGTCGTACTGGCCGAACTCGCCGCCCAGGCTGATGCTGTGCGCGCCCCTGAGCCAGGTGAGCGTATCGCTCACGTTGAGCGTCGTCGCGTTTCGCGCGCTGGGCGTGAAGGCCGGACCCGCGTTGGAGATGCCAAGGCTGCAGTTGTTACCGCACGATGCATTGAGGCCCAACGCGAACCCGTTCTGGTTGGCGAGCGTGCCGGTGTACATGTTCAGATCGTGATAAGGCCCGAACTGCACCGGCGCGCCCGAATAGGCGACCCTGGCGTCATTGACGAGATTCTGATTGAGCGAGGAGCGAAGCCCCGTCGTATACGCCTCGCGCCACGAACCCTGGGTGCCGTAGAGCGGGAAGCCCGGCCAGTCGGCCTCGCGGTTGTTGGTCGTGTCAAAGGCCCTGTCGGTGAATCTCTGCCGGTACCACGTGCCGCTCACACGGTGCTGAGAGCTCAGGTTGTAATCCATCCGGACCGTCGGGTAGTAGACCGGGCCGCCGGCCGGTTGCTGGAACGAGTACCGCTCGGTGTTGAAGCTGCCCGTGATCTCCGACAGCACGCCGCCGCTCGTTGTCGAGTTGCGGATGTCCTGCAGCAGCTTGCCGACGAGCGGATCGGGTGTCGATGTGACTCCGGCATTCCTCGCCAGGGCGTAAAGGTCCACGCCGCCGGCGGGACCACCGTTGTAGCGGAAGATGCCGTTCTGCGCGTCCGGCAGCAGCAGGTTGTTCTCGGTTGTGAGAGTCCTCGGCTGCCGAGTCTCTTCATAGTTGACGAAGAAGAACAGCTTGCCCCGACCGTCGAACACACCAGGAATGTAGACCGGTCCACCCTGTCTGATCCCGGGCTGATTCAGCGTCAATTCGCCCTTTGGCAAACCGCGGACCCGGTTGTTGTACGTATTCGTGTTGAGCGCGTCGCTCTGATAGAAGTGATACCCGCTGCCCGAGAACGCGTTGCTGCCGGAGCGCGTCGTGAACCTGATCTGCACGCCGCCCTGACCGGTCGCATCGGCGCCCTGCGCGGCCGACGTCAGCGAGACTTCCTCGATCGCGTCGAGACGCGGGCTTACAATCGCGAAAAAGCCGTCGGTCGTCTTGAGCGTGTTGTCCTGAATGTTCACGCCGTCGAGCGTGATGCTGATGGAGCTTTGCGGCAGGCCGTTGACCGTCGAGTTCCGCACCGAGCTCGACGTTTGCACGCCCGGCAGGAACTGCGTGAAGTCGAGCGCGCTGCGCGAGCTGACCGGCAGGTTGGTGATCGCCTTGGTATTGATGGTCGTCGCTGATGCCGCCGACTGGGTCTGGATGACCTGTGACGCACCCTCGACCACGACGGTTTCGGTTACGCCGCCGATTTCGAGAACGGCGCGAACCGTGGCCGGTATTCCGGCGGTCACGGTGACGCCCTTGAGCACCGCGGTCTTGAATCCCTGCAGTGAGACGGTCACCGTGTAATTGCCGACGTTCAACGCCGGCACTGTAAACGATCCGCTCGCCGGCGTGACCGCAGTGGACTCAGCGCCCGTACTTTCGCTCTTGACGATGACGGTCGCACCGGGCACGAAACCGCCGCCCGAATCGACGACGACTCCGGTAATGGACGATGTCGCAGTGCCCTGGGCAAACGCGGGCATGCTCGCGAGTGCCAGCAGTAGAACCGCCGACACAACTGCCAGATACTTGTGACGCATCCTCTCCTCCGCCCTTGACGAATCTCCGGACCTATCCACTCAGAGTTCAGGTGTGACGAACGACGCGAAACACACCATCAGCACGTGGAATCCAGCCGTGGAGGACGCCTGGCTGCGAGTCCACGTCACAGGTGTGCGATATAGGACGAACTATGCGCCGGATCCGGACGGCCGGTCAAGTACTGGGGGTCGGTAAAAGGGCAAAGGGCAGAGGGCAAAGGGGAGGGCAAAAGTGTAAGGGCCAAGGTGCCCTTTACCGCTTGCCAGTGCCCTCGAGGAGGTGGCGATGCCAGCGGTCGAAATCGCTGGTGACCTGGAGCGGCCGCAGCGCCAGAAGGCCGGTGCGGCCGATGGTCTTCTCCAGGTAGGCGCGTTCCGCCAGCCGCGCCCGCAGCGCATCGTCCACCGGCACGATCAACCCGGCCTCCCGCGCCATCAGCATGCCCTTCGCCCGAATGGCCAGCTCGAGGTCGAGCTGCAGCAGGCAGAACATGTCGGCGACGACCGGGCCGGGGAATCGCGATCGCAGCTCCCCGAGATAGCGGCCGAAGCGGGTCCCGCTGAACTCACTGGACTTCACGAGCTGGAGGAGCTCCATGTCGAGATCCAGCCCGGCGCCGACCCACTCTCGTGTATTCTGCTCGCTCACGGTGAAGACGGCGAGCACGACGAGTGGCAGGACGAACATCACCATCGCGGCGGCAAGGAGCGGCGACACGAGCGCATGGTTGAACGCTGAGTGGAGCAGGACCGCGCCCATCCAGGGCGGGATCACGGCGAGCCACGGACGCTCAGGCCGGCGATCGAGCGCGGCCTTGGCGCCGATCGCGATGACGGCCGTCGTGAGCGCGTGCAGAATCGCCGTCCCGAAGCCACGGACGATCCAGAGCCAGATCGCCTGGTCAGGCAGGTGCCGCAGGTACTCGATGTTCTCGACGACCGCAAAGCCGGCGCCGATGGCGAACCCGACGATGGCGGCGTCGACGAGAAATCCGATTTGCCTCCGGAACAGTGCCCAAAGCACGAAGACCATCTTGAGCGCTTCCTCGGTGACGGGCGCGACATAGCGGGCGAGCGTCTGCGCGTCCAGATGAAACGCCGCGAAGAGCCCCGCGTGCAGCAACGACGCCGCGATGGCCGCGAGGACCCCGGACACGAGCGCCCGCACGAACGTCGACGTGGGCACCAGCTTGAAGCTGTCGAAGAGGATCAGGAGCAGGAGAAAGGAAACGACGGGGAGAATTGCGACCAGTGACGTGAGGACCATTGAGAATTGAGGGATCGATCGATCTATCTATCGATCGATTGAAGAGCATCATAGCCGCGTCTGATGCAGCGTATGAGGTCGGGGCAGGGTTGCGACGTGTCGCGGGCCGGAACGCCGACCGCCGGCCGTCAGGCCGGCAAAGTTCTTCAATAGCTCGATAGGTCGATCGATCAATCGCTCAATTCACCGAAGCACTCTCATAGAGACCATCGCCTCTCGTCGCGCCGGGCTGCCTGGTTCGACAGCGATCGCGGCCCCCGCCGACAGTGTCATGTCGAGGGCCGAGAGAATGGTGAAGCGAAAGTCGAGCTGGCCGCCGGCGGTGAGCGCGCGGCGACGGATCGGTTCCTGATCGAGGTTCGTCAGGAGGCCCCCGACAAACACGGCGGGCCGCATCCAGCTGAGATAGGCGCCGGGCGTGCCGGCGCGGCTGAACCGGACGGGCGGCAGGTTCCACTCGACGAGCGATCGCACGAAGTTCCGGCCACCGATCGCGTTGAGCTCCGTTCCCGGGAAGCTGTAGTACTCGCGATAGCGTTTCTCCTCCGCGTGGTCGACGTAGTTGTTCCCGAAGCCGCCAAAGAAGAAGTTCGCGAACGGCTCGCCGGGATCATGTGGGGAAAAGCCGGCGGCCGAACGGATCCAGATCGACGAATGGCCGATTGGCAGTGCGGCGCCCGTGTCGTACGTTCCGTGCACGCGCGTAAAGAACTCGCCGTTGACGCGATCGGTGTGGACTGACAGCCCGGCTTTCCGGCCCTTCTCATCGTCGACGTGCCCGAGTGAGGACTTGACGAAGCTGTAGTTCAGGTCCGCGCGGACGGAAAACAACCGATCGACCGCGACGAGGACGTTTTGATACTCGGGCAACTGGTCGAGATTGCCGGCGAGGCGGCCTTCAATTCTCGCGGTCAACCGCTTGGGCTCGTCGAAAATCAACGTCTCCGTGCGGGCGACGCTCACGGCATAACCTTTCCGGCTGGTCTTCGTCGGACCGAACAGATCGTAGAAGTCCGCGTTGTTCCAAGTGGCCCGTGCCTCCCAGTCGTAGCGGCGGTATTCGGCCCCGATGTGAACTCGTTCACGTGCCGGGAGATCACGATCGGGTGAGAACGAGACCGAGATGCTGGCGTGGTTCAGACGGAGCGGATCGGAAAAGTCTACGCGCGCGCCGATCGCCGCCGTGTCTTTGTAGCCTTGGACGATGGGATACAGCGACTCGAGCAGCATCCCGCCGCTCAGGTGATAGGTGCCCTGGGTTTTTGGCAGCGCGTCGTAATCGAGCGTCTGAGGCGACGGGATCTGCCAGGACTGCAGCACAGGATGTTTCGCCACCGTCCGCTCCCCGAGGAAGGTGATGGAGCCGAGATCCTTCTGAACCTGAGCGGTGAGACGGACCGGCACGAGTCCTTCGCCCGTGTACCGGAACGCGATCAGTTCGTCGCCGCCAATCGGCATGGGCCGGAAGAATCCCGTCTCGGCATTCGTGACCGGCTCGAGGCTTTTCGTTGCCAATTCGTACCGGAAGATGTTGGACACCCCCGTGAAGTACGACGTGCCGTAGAGATACCGTCCGTCCGGCGAGAAGACGAAGCTGTTCGGCACGGTGAGACCGCCAAAATCGAACTCGTTGATCGGCGTCAGGTCGCCGGCGAGAAGCGACGCCGTTCTCCAGACGCGCACGCTTTGACGGCCGCTCACCTCGCCGAACGATCCCACGAGCATCGTTCCGTCGGGGGAGACGTCGACGTCGTAAATCAGCGTGCCGTACGGCAGCGACACGACTCGCGTCCAGTCGGTGTACGGCGGCTGCATGCGGGCGATGGACGCGATGCCCAAGAGGTGGCGGACGCCCCAGATCGATCCGTCCGCGCGGTTCATGGCGAGATCGCCGATGCGGATGTCCTTCTGTAGCACGGTAGTCCGGCGCGTCGTGAGATCGAGCTTCACGAGATCGCGGTGTGCGCCGTTGTCGGTCGTGTAATACAGCGCGTTGCCAGGCACGTCGGCCGCGAGCGACGCCACCTGATAGATCTTCGGGCCCTTGATGTCGACGAGGTGATCGACCGCGCCGCCGGAGGTCGAGATCGCGCCGACGTGCGCGACCTGGCCCGGATAGTTCAGCGCGGCGTAGATCCGTCCGGACGCCGCGTCGTAGTAGGCGCGCGAAATCGATCCCAGCGCGCGGGGCGAGAGGTCGGTGGTGGGCGTGATCGGGTACTTGCGCACCGCATCCAGATTCTTCTGCTGAAAATCGCGCTCGAACGCGATCCACTCGCCCCAGGCCTGCTCGAGTGACTTGCCGAACACATGGCGGAACTGCGCGGCGAAATATGCGCGGCTGCCCGGCCGGCGCGTCACCCACTCGATGAGCTTCTCGGGCGAGTGCGCGTAGGCCAGCCAGGTCATGAAACGCGCGCCGTAGAGATACGAATTGGCCTCGACCTGAAAATCGATTTTCGTGCCTTCCGACACGAGTCCGAGCGGGTCGTAGAACCGCGAGTCGTCCCTGACCATCGCGCGGAACACCATCTCGTCGTAGCCGCTCTGCGCGCGCCCGAGCCCGCCTGACATCCAGGTCTCGACGAAGACGGCGATGCCTTCCAGGTACCAGCGGGGCACGGCGACGCGCGGCGAGGTCAGGTAGAAATACAGGACCGACTCGGGCTGTTCGGCCACCGGGTTGACCTTGCCCGCAAACAGCTTGCGGAAGACCGTGTCGGCGCCCGTGGCCTGATCCATCGTCGCCACATGGACCAACTCGTGGTTGGCGAGCATCGTCAGCCGCTCGCCCGCCGAGAGCGTCTCGAACAGATAGCTCATCGGCGCGATCTGGACCTGCACCGTGTTGCGCGGCACCGATCCTGCGGATGCGTTGCCGTAATCGGAAAAGTCGACGAGCAGGACGGTCGGCCGCTCGGCGGGCTTGAAGTCGAACAGCTTGCGATGAAACGCGAACGAGTTGAGAAATGTCCGCGCGGCAAACGGCGCCAGGAACGTCTCGGTCGGATCGACGTAGACGACCCGAATGTCGGATGTTTCGATCTTGGCTAGTTGTGCGGCGGCTGGTGGCGCCGATGCCAGAGCGAAGCACAGGGAAAGCGAGAGTGCTCTGGGAAACCTGGGAGACATTCGAGCGAGATCGTATACGGGCCCGCGAGAGACCTGAGAGAAAAGACCTCGGGGGTCGTTTTGTCGAAGAACAGGCAAAACGACCCCCGAGGTTCAGGACGGACCGCAGTCCGTCCCAACGAGTCGTCTCCGTCTACTGTCTGCTGATCGCCGCGGAAATCGCGGCGCGGTTGGCGGCCTGGCCGAGCGCGCGGCTCATCGCCGGCTGAGCAAGCGCCTCCTGCATCGCCGGCTGCGCCAGCGCTTCGAGCATCGCGGGCTGCGCAAGGGCCTCCATCGCCGCCTGGTTCGCGAAGAGCCCGTGCAGTGCCGGCTGCGCCATCGCTTCCTCCATCGCGGGCTGGGCGAATGCCGCCATGGCGGCCGAGTTCGCAAACAGCACGCGGACGGCTGGCTGTCCGAGCGCCTCCAGCATCGCCGGCTGGGCGAGCGCCTCCATCACGGCCGGCTGCGCCAGCGCGTTGCGGAACGCCGGCTCGGCCATGAAGCTGCGGAGAGCGGGGTGCGCCAACACTTCCGTGGCGTTCGCGGCCGCCAGCGATTTCTGAACGGCGGGCTGTGCAAGCGCGTTGCGAACCGCCGGCTGGGCGAGCTGCTCTCGGAATGCAGCCTGGCCGAGGGCCTCCTGGACGGCTGCCTGACTCAGCGCCTCCTGCACGGCTGCCTGGCTCAGGGCCTCCTGCACGGCTGGCTGGTTGAGCGCATTGCGGACGGCGGCTTGGCTGAGCGCATTGCGGACGGCCGGCTGGTTCAGTGCTTCCTGCACGGCTGGCTGCGCCAGCGCCTGAGCGAGCGCCTCGTTCGAGAACAGGGCCATCAGCGCCATGCGCGCGGGCTTGTCCTTGAGCAGGCGATCGAAGGTGTCGCTCTGAATGAACCGCTGTACGTCAGTATCCGGCACGCTCACGTCCTTCATACTGAGCGTCGCGCCCTGGTACCGCTGCGCCTGGCCGATGCTGCCCTCCGTGCCGGAATTGCCCAGGGGCGGGTACCCGAATACGAAAAAGGAGACGATGGCCATTGCCGCCAGGCCGGTCACTCCCCACAGAATCTTCGTTCTCACGATGACGCCTCCCTGGACAGCCGCAGGCCGCCCGTCGTTCGTTTGGACTAAACCTACACCCTGACGGGACAGAAAGTTGGTGATGCGCCTGGCCCGGAGGGTCCGGCGCCACCGGCGCCACGCTGGAAGGCCGGCTTCGACCGCCTCGACCTCTCGCATGACGGCCTCCGCAAGGGCAGCGGGCGGCTCCGGATGGCTCACCTTCCCGAGTGTGCGTTCCACGATGTCTTCCGGTTCCTGGCGGTTCACGCGAGGCTCCTTATTTACCGGGGGACTTCGTCCCGCCGGACCCCCTTGCGCGGTCGCTCGCGGGGCCCCTCGAGCCCCGCGCCGCTGCCGCGGGCCGCGCCCGTGGCGCGGCTCACGCAAGGCTCCCTTTGGCTGAAAGAATCTGCGCCAGCCGCTGGCGCGCTGAAAACAGGCGCGATTTGACGGTTTTCTCCGGGATTCCGATCGTCTCGCCAATCTCTTCGTACGACAATTCGCCGAAATAGCGCAGAACGACGACCTCGCGGTACTCCTTGGTCAACGCCATCAGGGCCTCCTGCACCCGCTCACCAATCTGCTTGCGCTCCACCGGATCGTCCAGCTCGCCGGCCTCGAAGGTGTCCTCGAGCGGGTCGTGCGGCCGGCGCACACGCAGGAAGTTCAGGCTTTCGTTCACGGCAATCCTGTAAATCCAGCTGAAGAACCGACGTCCCGGGTCGTACGTCTCGAGCCGTTCGTACGCCCGGATGAACGCGTTCTGCGTCACATCCTGCGCATCTTCCGCGTTGCCTGTCAGCCGGATGGCGACGGTGTAGAGCACGCGCTGATATCGCCGGACCAGGGTTTCGAACGCGGCGGCGTCACCCTGCAAACACCGGGCTACCCAGACGGCGTCGTCGTTCGGTCCTGCCATGGAATACAAGGAGAGCCGGGCAAAAGTTGGTGCGATTCTGAAGGGGTCAGGTCTTGAATTGCAAGATTTTGCCGCTGGTGACAATCCTGCATTACAAACTTTGTCTGGGTGTTCCAATGTGACAATTCAAGACCTGACCCCCATGACCCTGGCCGTGCACGGGACCCTGGCGGGCGTGCGGGAGGCGGTTGAAACCCTCCAGGCGTGGAGCGGGCAAGAGGGGCTCTCGGACGAGACCCGCCGCAGGCTGCTCACGACGCTCGATGAGGTCCTTTCCAACGTCGTGCGGCACGGCTTTCGGGATCGAGCCGGTCTCATCGACCTGATGGTCTCGCGTGAAGGCGAGATCGTCAGGGCCGAGGTCGCCGACGATGCCGGGCCGTTCAATCCGCTGCTCGCGCCCGCGCCGGACACGTCCGGGCCGCTCGAGGCGCGGAAGCCGGGCGGTTTGGGAATTGCCCTCGTGCGGGCTTTGACCGACGACGTGCGCTACGAGCGCCGGGGCGATCGCAATCGACTGACGTTGACGTGGCGTATTTGACATGCACATTTCCCAAGAGCAGCAACAGGATGTGATCGTGGTGGCGCCCAGGGGCCGGATCGACAGCACGACGTCAGCCGCGCTCGAATCGCACCTCTCACAGGTCGCCAAGGCCGGCGTGCCGCGCCTGGTCGTCGATTTCTCGGAGGTGGACTACATCAGCAGCGCCGGACTGCGCGTGATGCTGACGCTGGCCAAACGCGTGCGGGACGCGCGCGGCGCGCTGGCGCTCTGCTCCCTCGGCGATAGCGTCCGCCAGGTGTTCGAGCTCGCGGGCTTCCTCCCGCTGTTTTCAATCGAGGGCACGCGCGACGCGGCCGTGCGCATGGTGGCAGCCAGATGAGCGAGCGCGTCCGCGTCGAGCCGCCGCAAGGCCCGCCGTTCGACTGCGAGCTCCAGGCGCCCGAGGTGATCATCGGCCGCGCGACGACGGCGGGGGTCGTGGTGCCCGATTCGAGCATGTCGCGCCACCACGCGCGGCTGTTCCAGCGGGATGGACGATGGTGGGCCGAGGATCTCGGGACAACGAATGGCACGACGCTGAACGACCGGCCGCTGGTCGAGGCGACGGCGCTCGACCACGGCGATCGACTGCGGCTCGGCGCGACCGTGATCCGTTTCGATCCGGACGCGGGCGGCGCCACGACCGATCCGGGGACGCTCAATCGGCAGGCGGCGCGGCTCAGGACGCTCAACGAGATTCACCGGGCGCTGGCGACGCCGATCTCGCTCAGCGAGCTGCTCGATCTGATTCTCGAGCGCTGCTTCGAGGTGCTGCGGCCCGAGGAAGGCGTCATCCTGCTCAAGGACACCTCGGGGCAGTTCCTGCCTGCGGCGACGCGACGGTTGCCTGGAAAAACGGGCGAGGTCGTCGTCTCGCGCAGCCTCGTCGAGGAGGTCGCCGGCAAAGGCAAGCCGGCGCTCGTACTGGACGCCGCGCTCGACGACCGGTTCGCCAGCTCGAAGTCGCTCATCATGTCGGGCGTGCGGAGCGTCGTCGCGGCGCCGCTGTCGGACGCGGACGGATCGATCGGCATGATCGCGCTCTCGTCGAGCGTCAACGTCAAACAGTTTGCCGATCAGGATCTCGAGATGCTCGTCTCGCTGGCGTCGGCGGCCGCGCTGCGGGTGCGCAACGTCGCGCTGGCCGAGGAAGCCGCGGCCAGGAAGGTCCTCGACCGCGAGCTGTCGCTCGCCCATGACATCCAGATGGCGATGCTGCCGCGGCAGCAGCTCGAGCGGCCGGAGATCGATCTGGCGGCGCGGCTCACGCCCGCGCGATCCGTCGGGGGCGATCTCTATGACTTTGCGGTCGACGGGGATCGGCTCTGGTTCATCATCGCGGACGTGTCCGGGAAGGGCGTCGCGGCGGCGCTCTACATGGCGGTGGCGAAAACGCTGTTTCGCGCGAGCGTGCGGCCGGACCTCGGGCCCGCCGACGTCCTGTCGCGCATGAACCGCGAGCTCTGCCGCGACAACGATCAGATCGTGTTCGTCACGGCGGCGGTCGGTCACCTCTCGCTCACGACTGGTGAGGTCGCGCTCGGCGATGCCGGGCACAATCCGGTGCTCATTGTCGGCCCGGACGGCCGCTCACGCACTCCGAAGGTCCCGAAGTGCATGGCCCTCGGCGTCGTCGCGGACACGCCTTACACCGACGGCCATTTCATGCTCGCGGCGGGGGAGGCGCTCGTCCTCTACACCGACGGCGCGACGGATGCGAGGGACCGCGGGGGCGACATGTTCGATCTCGATCGGCTCACGAACGTGATCGAGCGCTGCGGCGGGAAGTCGGCGGAGGAGATCGTCGCCGGCATCAGCGACGCGGTCGGCACCTTCGCCGCCGGCGCGCCGCCGGAGGACGATCTCACGCTGCTCGTCATCCGGTTCCTCGGCCGGCGCTGATCAGCGCAGGAGAGGAAGTCGAAGCGCACGAAGCTCGCCAAGAACGCTGGCTATTCGTCTCTCGATCCTCGTCGCCACCCAGAGCATGAACCATGAAGCGCATGAAGGGCATGAAGAAGAACCAGCCAAGTTCTTGAGGCCGCTGTGGACACCCGCTGACCTGGCTGCCCGGCTTCGCCGGGCGCGATCTGTGGGAGACGACGACCGACAAGACCGTTCAGAAGCTCTCGTGGTCTTGTCGGTCGCTGTCTCCCACAGATCGCTTGGCCGCCGGAGGCGGCCGCCAGGTCAGCGCCCTCTCCATGTCCTTCATGTCCTTCATGGTCCACGCTCTTGGCAAGCGCTTTTGGCAAGCAGTCGTCCTTCCGACAAGCAGTCGACACCTGTACTATCCTCAGACGCCGAATGTCCACGTACACCGCCAAAGACATCACCGTTCTCGAAGGCCTGGAACCCGTCCGCCGGCGTCCCGGCATGTACATCGGCGGCGTCGGATCGCCCGGCCTGCACCACCTGGTCTGGGAGATTCTCGACAACTCCGTCGATGAGGCGATGAACGGCTATGCGTCCAGCATCATCGTCGCCCTGCACAAAGACGCGTCGTCGGTGACGATTCAGGATGACGGGCGCGGCATTCCGGTGGACAAGCACCCGAAGACAAAGACGAGCGCGCTCGAGGTTATTTTCACGAAGCTCCACGCGGGCGGCAAGTTCGAGGGGCAGAACTACAAGACGGCGGGCGGTCTGCACGGCGTGGGTGCGTCGGTCGTGAACGCGCTGTCACGCGAGCTCGTTGCGACCGTGCGCCGCGACGGATCCACGTGGGAGCAGAAGTACAAACAGGGCGATCCGGTCGGCGGCGTGAAGAAGCTGGGCCCAGCGCGCGGCACCGGCACGACCATCTTCTTTCGGCCGGATCCGACCATCTTTCCGAAGACGCAGTTCGACGGGTCGATCATCCGCGAGCGCCTGGAGGTGTCGAGCTATCTCCACCGCGGGCTGAAGGTCGTCTTCGAGAACGAAGCCGCGCAGGGCGAGGAACCCAGGCGCGAGATCTTTCAGCACGACGAGGGGATCGCCGAGTACCTGAAGCAGATCCTGACCGAGCGGAAGGCCAAGCCCGTACATGACGCGGCGTTCGCGGTCACGCGCGAGCACGACGAGACGGGGTTGAAGCTCGACCTCGTCATGCAGTGGACCGAAGCGACCGACGAGCACCTGCGCAGCTACGTCAACGGCATTCCGACGGGATCGGGCGGCACGCACGAGAACGGCTTGCGCGGCGGGCTCGGCAAGGCGATCCGCAACTTCATCGACACGCACAATCTCTCGCCAAAGGGCGTGACGCTGACCGCCGAGGACATTCGCGAAGGCATGCACGGCGTGTTGAGCGTGTTCCTGAAAGAGCCGCAGTTCCAGGGACAGACCAAGGACCGCTTGAACAACCCCGAGGTCACGGCGATCGTCGACTCGATGGTGCGGCCGGCGCTCGAGCACTGGCTCAATCACAACAAGACGATTGCCGAGTCGATCGTCGCGCGGATCATCCTGGCGGCGCGCGCGCGTGAAGCCAGCCGCGCCGCGCAGGCCGAAGTCACGCGCAAGAGCGCCACGTCGTCGCGGCTGACCCTGCCCGGCAAGCTCAGCGACTGCACGTCACCCGGGCGCGAGGAGAGCGAGATCTTCATCGTCGAGGGCGACTCGGCCGGCGGGTCCGCCAAGCAGGGCCGCGATCGCGCGCGCCAGGCGATCCTGCCGCTCCGAGGGAAGGTCCTGAACGCCGAGAGCGCGTCGATCGCCAAGGTCCTCGAAAACAAGGAACTGGCCGATCTCGTGACCGCGCTCGGCTGCGGCATCGGCAAAGGGTTCGAGATCTCGAGATTGCGGTACGGGCGCGTCATCATCCTGGCCGACGCCGATTCTGACGGCCATCACATCGCGACGCTCCTGCTCACCTTTATTTATCGCCACATCCCGCAGCTCATCCGGGAAGGCAAGATCTATCTCGCACAGCCGCCGCTGTACCGGATCGACGTCGGGAAGGAAACCCACTGGGCGCTCGACGACGTCCACAAGAACGACATCATCAAGAGAATCGGCGGGCGAGGGAAGCCGGAGATTACGCGGTTCAAGGGCCTCGGCGAGATGATGCCGAAGGTGTTGTGGGAGACGACGCTGAACCCGCGCACACGGCGGCTGTTGCGCGTCGAGATCTCGGATCAGATCGTGACCGATCGCGTCATCAACGAGCTGATGGGGAAGGATCCCTCCGCGCGGTTCAAGTTCATCATGGAGCGGGCGGAGGAGGCCGAAGAACTCGACGTCTGAGGTCGCCCCCGCGCGGGTCCTGCCGCCCGACAGCCCCACCTCGTGCTCGCTTCGCTGTGCGCGAGGCGGCCCCCTCGGGCGCCACCCGCGCGGCTACCCCCTGACAAGGCGATAGAATCCAGGAACTGCGGCGCATGTCCTGGTCTCTCTCGATCAATCGACTCTCTGCGAGAGTGCTTGCGCTCATCGGTCTGGCCGGTGCGGTCGGGGCGGCGACGTCATCGCCCCAGGCACCCGAGCTCTGGCGTCACGTCGAGATCATTCGCACAGCCCACGGTGTCCCCCATGTCCGCGCCGAAAACCTGCGCGCGGGCGGCTACGGGCTCGCCTGGGTGATGTCGGAGGACTACGGACCGCGGACGGGCATGCGGCTCGTCGGCGCACGAGGCGAGCTGTCGCGCTTCGAGGGGCGGCCGCGGGTCGATGCGGACTTCACGAACCTCCGAGCGCGGGCGCGCGTAATCGCGACCTACCATCTACTGGATCCTGAAACACGCGACCTCTACGACGGATTCGCGGCCGGCATCAATCGGTACGTGCAACTGAATCCCAAGGAATTTCCCGACGGCATGCCCGCCGACTTCTCCGGGTACGACGTCGCGACGCTCGACGTCGGCGACGGACCGCCCTCCGCCAAGGTCCGGCGATTTCTTGCCGCGGTGAACGCGGGCACGCCGCCGGCTCGCGCGGTCACGGTCGCGACTGAGACTGAGGACGCTGACGAGGATCGAACGCCGGAGGACGGATCGAACGCGTGGGCGCTCGCGCCAAATCGGACGAAGTCAGGGCGCGCGATCCTGCTGCGCAATCCCCATCTCGCCTGGACCGCGGGCTACTACGAGGCGCATCTCACCGTCCCCGGCGTGGTCGATTTCTACGGCGACTTTCGCATTGGCGGTCCGCTCATTGTCATCGGCGGCTTCAACTGGCATCTCGGCTGGGCGACGACGAACAGCAACAGCGGAGATTTGAGCGAGATCTACGCGCTCGAGCTCGATCCGAAACGGCCCGATCACTACAGGCTCGACGGCGCGACGCTTCCGCTCGGCCGCGAGCAGTACACCGTGACCGTGAAAGAGGGCGAGGGCTTCATTCCGGACATGCGTGAATTCTGGACGACGCCGATTGGCCCGGTCGTGCACCGGACCGCCGACCGGGTCTTCATCGTCCGGACCGCCGGCGACGGCGAATTTCGGGCAGGCGAGCAGTTCCTGAGGATGATGCGCGCGCGATCGCTCGCCGAGTGGAAGGACGCCATGCGCATCCGCGCGCTCGTGACGTCCAACTACACCTACGCCGATCGCGCCGGCAACATCCTCGCGCTCTGGAACACCTCGCTGCCGTGGCTGCCTCACCCCGTCGGCGGCGACGCCGCGACGCCCGTGCGGGAGACGCGCGATTTGTGGACGCGGTACGTGCCGTTTGACACGTTGCCGCAGGTGCTCAATCCGCGCGGCGGCTACGTGCACAACGAGAACGACTCGCCGCATTTCGCGAACGTGCGCGAGAAGGTCGACCTGGTCAACGCGTACCCGAACGTCGAGCCGCCGATGCTGCGGCTGCGCAGCCAGCACGCGATCGAGCTCATCGGAAACGGCAAGAAGGTAAGCCTCGAAGACGTCATCCGGCTGAAGCACAGCTACAGGATGCTGCTCGCCGATCGCGTGAAGGTCGATCTCGTGGCGGCCGTCAGGGCGACCAGGCCCAGCGGCGACGTCGCCGACGCGATCGCGCTGCTTCAGCGCTGGAACAACACCGCCACGCCAGACAGCCGTGGCGCGATGCTGTTCGAGATCTGGTACCAGCGCTACTCGCAGGGCCAGCAACCGCCGGCCATCTTCACTCACGTGTGGAGTGAGGCCGATCCGCTGAAGACCCCGCGCGGCCTCGCCGACCCGGCGCGGGCCGCCGAGGCATTCGCGTGGGCGGTCCAGGAAACCGCGCGGCGGCACGGTCAATGGGACGTTGCATGGGGCGAGGTGCACCGCGTTCGGCGGGGAAGCGTCGACGTGGCCGTCGGCGGATGCTCCGGCGCGCTGGGATGCTTCCGAGTGCTGAGCTACGGCCGCGATCCTGACGGCAAGCTCGTCGCCAATTCCGGTGACGGCTGGGTGCTCGCCGTCGAGTTCAGCGACACCCCTCGCGCGTATTCAGTCCTCGCGTACGGACAGAGTCCGGATCCCGAATCGCCCTGGCACGCCGATCAGGCGGCGATGTTCGCGCGCGGCGAGATGAAGAAGGTGGCGTTCACCGCGCGCGAGGTCGACGCACAGGCGGTGACACGCTACCGGCCGGGAGAGAAGTAAACGCCTGTCGGCCGGACCTGAAGGTCCGGCCCTCCACCTGTCGGCTTCGGGCACGCTCGGCTTTCGGCACGTTCAGCGTTCAGCTTTTGGCCGGCTGCTGGTACAGCCCGACGACGTTCCCCGCCGGGTCGGCGAACCGCGCCGTGATCTCGGGCGCATCAGCCCAATCGGCTGGACGATCCTGCCGCCGTGGCTGACGACCGCGGCACAGGTCGCCTCGACGCTGTCCACCATGATGTAGACGACGAAGCCGGGCGTCGCGGGCGGCCGGCCGAGCACCCACGTGCCACTCACCTCGCCGACAGCATCGTCGAATGCCGTGCTTCCATCACCGCGCGCGGATCTGCCAGCCGAACACCTTGTGATAGAAATCAGCCGACTGCGCGACGTCGGTCGCCGGGATTTCGATGTAGCAGATCTTGCCGTTGCCAAGTGTCGGTGGCATGTGAATTCTTATACTCTCGTTGACCTCGGGCCGTTCTCATTTCCTCGTAGAGCAAAACCGGGAAGGACCGCGAGACATTCGGTGCCTTCCAGCAACCAGCCCGCTACAAGAGCCGCTACAAGAGAATGAGAACGGCCCTCGGAGATCAGCCATGGACCAGGCCGTCCTGTACGTCGTCTTCGTCGTCCTGCTGGCGGTGGTCATCTTCCGGCGTTTCCTCCGCGCCTCGCGCCAGGGCGACGCCTCCGATCTGGTGAAGCGACAACTGCGGACGGAGGCCAAGGTCGACCTGCTTCTCAAGCACGCCGGCATCACATTCGATCCGCACGCGAACGTGCCGCCAGGCGTGCTCGAGGCGCTTCGGGCCGGACAGAAGATCGAGGCGATTCGCCAATATCGCCAGGCGACGGGCGCCGATCTGAAAACGGCAAAGGAGTTCGTGGAGAGTCTCTGAGGTCGAGATACCTGTGGGGCGAGGTGGAAAGGATGATCACATGACGAACCGCGCGCGGGGAACATTCGAGGTCACGATGGCGCCGCAAGCCGATGACCAGGCCGCGACGGCTGGCCTTGGCCGGATGACGATCGACAAGACTTTTCAAGGTGATCTCGCCGGCACGAGCAAGGGCCAGATGCTCGCCGCGATGACGCCGGTGCAGGGCTCGGCCGGCTACGTGGCAATCGAGCGCGTCGAAGGCACGCTCCACGGCCGGAAAGGCGCATTTCTGCTGCAGCACTCCGGAACCATGACGCGCGGGACGCCGGCGCTCACGGTCACCGTCGTTCCCGATTCCGGCACGGACCAGCTGGCCGGTCTCTCAGGAAAGATGGCGATCATCATCGAAGACAAGAAGCATTCGTACGAGTTTGACTACAGCTTGGGCGACTAAAGACCGAACCTAGTGCCGTTCCAACTTGTTCCGCCAAGAGGAGGAGGCTCTTGACGTTCACCTACGTGCTGCAAGGCGACGCCGACGGCGAGTGGTACACAGGTTCGCCCGGCGATCTGCGCGCGAGGCTCCGGTTGCACGCCGAAGGCCGCGTGCGCTCGACGGCCAGCCGGCAGCCCTGCCGCCTCATTTACTACGAAGCGTGTATTGGTCGTGCGGATGCTTTTCGACGAGAACGATTCCTAAAGACGGGCAAGGGCAAGCGCTTTCTGCGAAACCGGCTGGCCGAGTACCTGACAGGCCTTCGGGACAACAAGTTGGAACGGCACTAGGTCGAGATGAGTGTTTCGAAGATTCGAAAGCCCGTCTTCAAGCTCGACCTCGAGGACTTCATTCTGTCTCCGGTATGGGAGTTCGCGCTGGACGAGGAAGGTGAGCCTGATCAGGACGAGACGACCGTCCGGCCATATTCGCGCCCCGGCGCCCCGCCGGTGGACGGCATGTTTGTCGTCCGAGCGCGCTTTCAGCTAGCGGATGGCACGACGATGTCGGGCTACCTCACGCCGCCGGTGCAGGGTGACGATGGGCTTGGAACGCTGCAACCCATCATCCTGACGCCGGACGGTCAAGTCGCCTTCTGGCACGGCATGCGCGCTCCGACGCCAGACGAGATCGGAGAAAGCTATCGACGACTCGGCAAGTCGTCGCCGGATCAGGTCTTCCCGATCCGGTTCGAGTCGGAGGTCGAGATCGTTGGCGGCCCCGTCCGCGGCGAGCTTCCAGGCTTCCTGGTGCTCGAAGGCACTCACCCGCACGAGATACGTGTCTTGCGCTGAAGGACGGGAGCACGTTGCGAGATGTAGGCCGGCCCTTCAGGGCCGGCGTGCAGGCGGGGCTGAAGCCCCGCCCTACACGTAATTTGTCACCTGCGCGATTCCTGCTGAGTCGCTCCCGCCCGCCGATCCTCGAGCTCGGCCAGGAAGGCTGACCGCGTGGCCGCGTCAGCGAAGGCGCGAGTGCGGACCACAATCAGTCCTTCATACCGAAAACAGATCTGGACGTCGGCAGCGGAGTCATCGACGGCGGTGACATCACGCCAAGGGTACAGCACTTCGGTGCTGTTCTGCGCGACCCAGAGTCCCCGGTCTCGGGGTTCGATCTCCACGGCCGCCGCGGGTTGCCCGCCGAGCCACTCGCGATACAGTCGGTTGGCGCTGCGCTTGAATGTGAGCTGACGATAGCGCGGGTAGAAGAACGCGCCGAAGATCCCTCCGATCGCGGCAACGACGAGCTTCTGGACTACCGGCGACGGGGTCGCCAGAGACAGAATCGCGGCGGTCAGCAGGGCGCCGATGACGGGATCGCGGCGCCAGAATGGGAGCGCCGCATGCTGGAGCTGCCACGACCGGATGGCGACGTCCATGAACTCGTCGAACGTCGCCTCAAAACGGACTCGCACGGCGAGATCCTATTCGGTCCGCTTGACCTTCGCTCGGACTCTCTGAAGAATGAAACCGCATGCCATTCAAGAGCAAGGCCCAACGGCGCAAGTTCGCGGAGCTGCTGGTGCAGGGCAAAATCTCGGACGAAATCTACGAGGAATGGAACCGCGAAACCGGACGCAAAACACTTCCTGAACGTCTGAAACCGAAACCGAAACCGAAACCAAAACCAAAACGGAAACCGAAGAGCACGCGCAAGCGAAAATCTGCGCGAGGAGGAAAATCGCGATGACGTCAACGTTCAAACGACGACTCGGTGGCACGCTCGTTGTGACGGCCGTGGCGGCAGTGTCGTATGCCGCCGGCGTCGCCCAGAGCAAGCCCGTCAACATGCCGCTCGCCAGCATGAAGTGGGTGCCGGCCGCGCCC
Organism: Vicinamibacterales bacterium; assembly: GCA_035633215.1. Classification (GTDB taxonomy): domain Bacteria; phylum Acidobacteriota; class Vicinamibacteria; order Vicinamibacterales; family SCN-69-37; genus DASQFI01. The sequence goes on from DASQFI010000062.1 coordinate 283,537, forward strand.
GGCTCGCCGCTCCAGGTCGCCATCCTTTGGGGCGATCGCGCGAAGGGCAATGACTACGGGATGCTGTTGAAAATACCCGCGGGCTTAGAAGCCGGCATGCACGCGCACACCGCGGACTATCACGCCGTGAACGTGCAAGGTACCTGGGTGCACACGAACAGCGGCGATCCCAAAGCCTACGAACTGCCCCCGGGCTCCTACGCTCTGCAGCCCGGCAAGGCGATGCACAACGACCTGTGCAAGGGGACGACCGACTGCATCGTCTTCGTCCACCAGCACGCACCGGGGGACTTCATCCCGGGGAAATGACGCCGACGACACGATGCTGAACATCCACCGGCAGCTTCGGGACCGGCTGGCGAAGTACCCGGACGTCGGCCTTGCGGAAGGACCGGATTGGATCAAGGTGCTTCCACTGAATCCAGCTGGATTCGAAATAGGCGTCTGGGCGGGCCCCGGCGCGTTCACTGTGGCGTTCGAGGGCTGGTCTTCGGACTCCAACTTGTGGCGACCGGCGCTTCCATCTTATTTGCCGGCCAGGTGTTGGGACTTCTTCCAGGAGATCAGCCGCTGCCCGGAGCCGACCTGGACGATCGCATCTTCCAGGTTGCAATCGCCGTGGTGCTGGCCACGATCGCGGTGCTGATTGCGCGCCGTCGGCCCCCAACCGTCACCGTGCGGTCATAATGTCCCTGCTTGCGCTCCCCGGGAGGCCACATGTCCGCTGAGAACAGAGTCCTGATCAAAAGATGGTTCGAAGAAGTCTGGAACAAGGGTCGCGCGTCGGCGATCGACGACATGGTCACCAGCCAGACGATGGTCCATGGCCTCGGACCGGCCGCGCAGGACGTGAGCGCCTTCAAACAGTTTCATGCGGCGTACCGCAACGCATTTCCCGACGTGAGGATCCAGGTCGACGATGTGATCACCGAGGGGGAGAAAGTGGCGGTCCGGTGGAGCGGAACCGGCACGCATCGTGGCGATGGGCTCGGGTTCCCCGCAACGGGTAAAGCCGTGCGCTTCTCGGGGATGACGATCGTTCGCGTGGACAATGGCAAGCTGGTCGAAGGCTGGAATGAGTTCGATCAGCTGGGCATGCTGCTGCAGCTCGGGGTCGTCAACCTGCCGGCATAAGAGCTCATGTCCGGTAGCGTGTCGGTACGTCAGGTACGTCAGGTACGTCGGGTCCTAGGAGCGAACTGACGCTGGCCATCTTTTGCTTGAGTTAAAGAGGATGACATGTCTCAGGTTCCAGGGACCTGACGTACCGACGCTGATCTTGACAGTTGGTTGCTTTTCGCGAGTCCGATCCGTCGTCCAGCCGCTGAGTCGGCGATGAGCGTCGCGAGCCGTCTGAGCCGGGTCTCCTCGCGCTTCGCGCTGATCACCCACCACGTCGTCGTCCGCTGATACCAGGGCGCGTGACCGCTGAAGAAACGCCAGGCGTCGGGATTCTCCTTGAACCGCCGGGCGTAGGCCGCCGGGAGCTTCACCTCCTTCCGCTGTTCGAAGCTGTAGATGGCTGTCTTCTTTTTCGTTCGCTCCTTGAACGCCCGCGCGCCGGCGGGCCGCATGCGTCCGAGCCTGGTCAATACGCCGACGCGGCGGACGTTAATCGCGCTCCAGATGCTGTCCGATCGCCGCGGCGTGAACCGGATCATGTAGCTCTCGGCGCCGAGACTCTTCCGCAGGCCGTCGATCCAGCCGAAGCAGAGCGCTTCGTCCACCGGCTCGGGCCACGTGAGACTCGGCTTGCCGGTCGCGCGCTTGCGGAAACCGACCCAGAGCTCGTCAGCGGATCCGTGATGGCGCTCGAGCCAGTCACACCACTCGGCCGGCGTCGGAAAGAACTTCGGTTTCATGCGGTGCCGCTTGACTTGCCACCCAACCTGCCACAGCGTACGGGAAGGAGTCGCTTCAATGCCTTCGAAATCAGTTTACGTGCTCTTTGTCGACGGCTTTGCCGACTGGGAGCCCGCGCACGCGCTCGCCGAGCTCCGACGGCACGGAGGATACCGCGTCGAAACCGTCGGCCTCTCGCCGGCAACCGTCGAATCCATGGGCGGCATGCGTGTCGTGCCGTCGACGACCCTCGACGCCGTCAACCCCGACGACGTCGCGGTGTTTATTCTGCCTGGCGGCGATCGCTGGGCGCAGCAGCCGATCGAGCCTGCGCTCGAGGCCAAGCTTCGTGAGCTCGACGACCGGCAGGTGCCGATCGCGGCGATCTGCGGCGCGACGCTCGTGGTCGCGCAGCTCGGTCTCATCAAGGGCCGCCAGCACACGAGCAACGGCCTCGCGTACCTCCAGTCGCACGTGCCCGGGTATTCGGAGGCTGGCCGCTATGTCGACGCGCCGGCGGTGCGGGATCGCGGTCTGATCACGGCCAGCGGACTGGCGGACGTCGAATTCGCCCGCGAGCTGTTCGAAGAATTGGGGGTGCTCACCGCGGCCGAACGCGCCGAGTGGGCGGAAATTTTCAGAAGCGCGCGCATGCCCGCGGCCTGATTACAGGGCAAAGAGCAGAGGGCAAAGGGCAGAGGTGAGGTTTGAAAGTGGAAGGGAAAAACTTCAGACCTTCTCCCTTTTCCCTCTCCTTTGCCCTCTGCCCTCTGCCCTCTGCCCTTTGCCCTTTGCCCTATGATCACTGCGCCGAAGACGAGACCCGGTGCCATCGGCACGAACTGCGCCGGGTCATCCGACGTCAAGCGTAAACACCAGATCGGCGGAGGTGAACGAGGTCATGGCGGCGCTCGCGGCCAATACCAGCCAACGTGTCGTCGGCGGGCTCATCGACATGGCCCCGCTGTTCGTCGTCACCGTGGTCATCGGGGTGTTCGCCGGTCCGTACGACGTGAGTATGCCGGCGGCGCGGCTGATTGCGGGCCTCGGGCTGCTGCTCAAGGACGTCGCCGGCGCGAGCCCCGGCAAATGGCTGGTCGGCGTCCGCGTCGCCGATCGCGATGGCGGTCCGGCAGGCCTCGGGCGGAGAGTCGTGAGAAACGTCACGCTGGCCGGCGCGCCGCTGCTCATGGGCGTGCCGTACGTGGGCGGCCTCGGCGTGGTGATTTTCGCGAGCGAGATGGCGCTCGTGCTGGCCGGCCGGGAGCGCCTCGGCGATCGGCTGGCGGGCACGACCGTCGTGCGCCGCGCGGTGCTGCCGGAGATCTCGGCCGCATAGGCGCGCGCGGCCTCTATTGCGAGGGGCCCGGTCTGTCGGGCGCTGTCGATGATCCGACGTCTCATCATCTTCGTCGTCGTTCTGCTCCTGACCGTACCGCTCGCCATTCTCACGACCATCCTGGCCATGCCATTCTTCGCCTGGGTCGAAGCGAGGTTCGGCATCGAGGCGGTCGGACACTCCGGTCCGGCCGAGTGGTGCTATGTGAGCGTGTACGTCACGATGCTGGCCGCGTTCACCCTGGGCTCGCAGCGATTCGTGTCGCGGTTCGAGGCCCAGTCGAAAACCGGGTCCTCGCAAGCCCCCAAGAGCCGCGCATGAAGGCACCGGATCGAATCGAGACGGCCCGGCTCCTGCTTCGGAAGCCGCGGCCCGCGGATGCCGGCGCGATCTTCACCCGCTACGCCGGCGATTTCGAGGTCACGAAATACGTCGGATGGCCGGCGCATCGATCCGTGGACGATGCGCGCGCCTTCCTCGCGTTCAGCGACGAGGAATGGGCGCGGTGGCCAGCCGGACCGTACCTCGTCGAGTCACGCGCCGACGGCGCGCTGCTCGGCGGCACCGGCCTCGGCTACGAAACGCCATTCCGCGCGTCAACCGGCTACATCTTCGCGAAGGACGCGTGGGGTCATGGCTACGCGACAGAGGCGCTTCAGGCGATGGCGGTTCTCGCGCGCAATCTGAGCCTGCGCCGCCTGTACGCGATCTGCCACGTGGATCATCGCGCGTCGGCGCACGTGCTGGAGAAGTGCGGATTCACGTGCGAGGGTACCCTTCGTCAGCATGGTGCCTTCCCGAATCTGGGGGCGGGCGAAGTCTGCGACGTGTTGTGTTATGCGATTGTCATGTAGGGCGGGGCTTCCCGTCATGGGGTCAGGTCTTGGATTGTCAGATTTGTGTTGACCAAACAATTATGTTTTGCAGTTTTTGGATTGTCGCGCAAATCTCACAATCCAAGACCTGACCCCATGAAACCCTGTCGATTGGCATGACCGAGATCTCCTTCGATCAAGCCTGCGCGTCGATCGAGAAGGCGATCGACGGGTCGATCCGGCAGCAGATGCTCGACGCGGTGTCAACCTCCGGCGACTTCGGCCGGTCGCTGGTGGCCCTGCGCGACTGCCTGCGATCGCACGTGTTCAAGACCGGCGCCGATCCGATCAGTTTCGCGCGGATGATCCAGGCGTACGACCATCGTACCCGCGCCGACTACTTTCATGTTCTGCACGACTGGGACGGCAAAGCCGAACAGGTCAACCGCGACACGATCGTGGTCGACGTCCTGAGCTTCCTGCATGACAACCACGCCGGTCACTCGCCGCGGACGGTGCTCGCGATCCTGCTCGATTACTACTTCTTTTATCTGCTGGCGTTGCTCTCTCTTAGGGTCTGGGACGACGGGCGGCCAGAGGAGAACTTCAGTCGTCTGACGCGCGCGCTCGAGACACTGCAAGGCGAGGGCGGCAGCGGCCAACAGTTCGTGTCGAACGCCGAGACGCTGATGCTCGTCGCGACGTCGCACTACGAACCCGACCAGCGTGGCTACGATCTCCTGCTCGAGCGGGCGAGGGCCCTCGGGCCGCCGTCGCTGATGAACGTCGCGCTCGGGCACGGGCAGAGCATGGGCTGCCATCTGCGGTTCGGATTCGAGGCGACGTACGGCCGCGACGCATCATTCATGCGCGCCGACAACAGCGCGGACTATCCCTGGCTCTGCTTCGCTCTCGCGATGCTGATGCGTGAGTACGCGCGCCTCCACGATGCCGGCATCGAGGGCGAGGCGCGAGACACGGTCGTCGAAGCGCTCCTGAATGGCCTCACCTCCGACGCCGGCCCGCTCGTCGGCGATCCGCAGGAGTTTCTGGCGCCGTGCGAGGGCGATCGATCGGAGTTCCGCCAGCACTTTCACGAATACCGGCAGCCGCTCATCGACGCGTTCGATCGCTATCGGCCGTCGGACCGCGCCTATTCGCCGCTCTCGTTCTTCTTCAATTTTTCCCAGAACGTGCTCAAGGGCATCGTGATCGACGCGTTGCTCTGGGGAGAGCCGTGGAGCATCTCGCTGAACGATCTCTTCACCGGCGTACCCCCAGACGACGGCAAGGGGGCCGCCAAGCAGAAGCTGGCCACGTCATTGATGAACTACGCGCGCAAGCGCCCCGATCGGATCAGGGGGAAGCTGATGCCCGCCATCGTCTACGATCCGCACCTCGGCCAGCGGGCGTTCGCGAAGACGATGCAGGAGTTGAAGACCTCGGGTGTCATTTCCTGACGCGGACGACCTCGGGTTTCGTTTTTTTAGGAAACAAAGCAAAAACGAAACCCGAGGTCTTATATAGTGGCCGTGGAGGACCTGAGCATGAGCAGCCGGTATTGGGTCGTCACTCTTCTTGCCGCGGCGTTTACGTCGGCGGCCGTTGCCGTTGCCGACGAGCAGGGCGCCGCAGCGCTCAAGAATCCGGCGGCACTGAAGGAAACCGCCCCCGCCACGTTCAAGGCGAATTTCGACACCAGCGTCGGGGCCTTCGTGATCGAAGTGCACCGCGATTGGGCGCCGCAGGGCGCCGATCGCTTCTACAACCTCGTCAAGAACGGCTTCTATGACGGCGCGCGGTTCTTCCGCGTCATGTCCGGATTCATGGTGCAGTTCGGCATCAACGGCGATCCAGCCGTTAACACCGCCTGGCGGGCCGCGCGAATTCCCGACGATCCGGTCAAACAGAGCAACAAGCGCGGCTACGTCACCTTCGCGCACGGCGGGCCAGGCTCGCGCACGACCCAGGTCTTCATCAACTTCGGGGACAACGGCAGTCTCGACGCGCAGGGCTTCCCGGCGTTCGGACAGGTCACGTCTGGCATGGCGGTCGTCGACAAGATCAACAGCGAGTACGGCGACGGCCCCCCGCGCGGCCGCGGCCCGGATCAGGGCCGGGTGCAGACCGAGGGCAACGCGTACTTGATGAAAGATTTCCCGAAGCTCGACTACATCAAGAAAGCGACAATCGCGCAGTAGACGGGTCGCCCAGGCGACCTGCTCATGAGCCGAAGCGCGCAGCTCGCGCTGCTGGTCGGCGGGTTTGTCGCCGCGTTGCTGGTGCTGTTCCTGCCGGTGCAACGGCACCTGGTGGAAGGCGGAGGCAGTTTTCTCGTCAGCGCCATCCTTATTTTGCCGTTCCTGTTGGTGCCGGTCATCCTCCGTCCGCTGCAGCGGCCGACACGGACCGCGTGGATTCTCGCGGCGGTGATGGCGCTGGACCTCGTCTTCTTCGCCATCATCGAGTTCGCGCCCACCGGAGGCCATCCCTCATATGAGGCCATGGCGTCGCTCTTGCTCGGCTTGATGAAGCCCATCCTCGTCACGGTCGCGGCCGTGCTGCTATCGGTCGGGTTCCGTCGCGGCGAGCGATTTGTCGTGGTGGCGCTCGGGTTCGTCTGCCTGCTCGGCGAGGCGCTCTACGGGCTGTATCCGATCGACATGCTGCTCGCCCACTGATGATGGACCGCGCCGGCCGCCCAGACAGGATCTGGCCCATCATCATCGCTTCGGCGGTCGGCACGATGGTCGAGTGGTACGACTTCTACATCTTCGGCAGCCTCGCGACCGTCATTTCGCCGTTGTTCTACCCGAAGGGCGACGACGCCCTGGCGCTCATCGCGTACCTTTCGACGTTTGCCGTCGGTTTCGTCGTCCGGCCGTTCGGCGCGCTGTTCTTCGGCCGGATCGGCGACCTCGTCGGACGCAAGAACGCGTTCCTGGTCACGCTGCTGATCATGGGCGCGGCGACGGCGCTCGTCGGCGTGCTCCCGACGTACGCGTCGATTGGCCTGGCCGCGCCGATCGCGCTCCTCGTCATTCGCGTGCTGCAGGGCCTCGCGCTCGGGGGTGAGTACGGCGGCGCCGCCGTGTACGTCGCCGAACACGTCCCCGACCACCGGCGTGGGTTCTACACGAGCTTCATTCAGATCACGGCGACACTCGGGTTGTTCCTGTCGCTCGCGGTGATTCTCACCATCCAGCAGACGATGAGTCGCGACGCCTTCGGCGCGTGGGGATGGCGGATTCCGTTCCTGCTCTCGATCTTCCTGGTTGGCGTGTCGCTCTACATCCGTCTGCGGATGAAGGAGTCGCCGATCTTCCAGCACCTGAAAAGCACCGGCATGACGTCCGCCAAGCCGCTCAAGGAAGCATTCACGGAGTGGACGCACCTGAAGCGAGTGCTGATCTCCCTCTTCGGCGCCACGGCGGGGCAGGGGGTGGTCTGGTACACCGGCCAGTTCTACGCACTCTTCTACCTACAGACGATTCTCAACGTCAGCGGAGCCTCCGCGAACGTCATCGTCGCGACGGCGCTGCTGGCGGGCATGCCGTTCTTCGTCGTCTTTGGCGCGCTCTCGGATCGGATCGGACGCAAGTGGATCATGCTGGCCGGGTGCCTGCTGGCCGCGATTTCGTACGTGCCGATCTATCACGCGATGCAGGCGGCGGCCGGATCCAACGTCGTCACGGCCGCCTCGCAGCGGAATCAGGTCACGGGCGCGATTGCGCTCACGCCACAGACGCTCGTGAACGGGGAGCTGCGGCCCGCGCCGGCGGTGCTGCCGTTTGGCGGCATCGGCGATCTCCTGAGCCAGCCGGCGGCATTGAAACTCGTCGGGCTCGTCTTCCTGCAGGTCATCTTCGTAACGATGGTGTACGGACCCATCGCTGCGTACCTGGTCGAGGCGTTTCCTGCGAGAATCAGGTACACCGCGTTGTCGCTGCCGTATCACATCGGCAACGGCGTCTTCGGCGGACTGCTGCCAATCATCGGGCTCTCGATCATCGCGGCCACGGGCAACATCTACGCCGGGCTGTACTATCCGATTACGGTCGCGGCCGTCACGTTCGTCGTCGGATCGATCTTTCTGACCGAAACTCACAACGTCCTGATCTGGAAGGAGATCGAAGCCGGCCATGCACCCACGCATCGAGGAACTGCTGGCGTATCTGACGAGCGCGGGCGTCCACCTGAAGGACGCCGTTGACGCGGTGCCGCCCGAGATGCGCGACGTCAAGCCGGGCCCGGACCGGTGGTCGGTGGCCGAGGTGCTCGAGCATCTCGCGCTGGTCGAGACCAGCATCGCGCGGCTGATCGAGAAGCGCGGCGCGGACGCGCGCGCGGCCGGCATCGGGCCGGAGACAGAGACTCGGACGGTCCTCTATACGCTCGACTCGGCGCGCGTGCTCGATCGGCGCGAGGCGATCACGGCTCACGAGCGCGTCCAGCCGCGCGCCGGCCTCAATGCCGACACCGCATGGACCGAGCTCTCACGAGCCCAGGCCGCCGTCCGCGAGGCGGTCATCGGCGTCGACGGGCTCGCGCTCGGCGAGATCACGTACCCGCACCGGTCGCTCGGCACGCTCGATCTGTACCAGTGGATCGCGTTCACGGCCACGCACGAGATGCGGCACATCGCGCAGATTCGCGAGATTGCCGCGAGCTTGAAAGCGACGGCGTGATAAGGGCAAAGGGCAGAGGGCAATGGGCAAAGGAGAGGTTGAAGGTGAAAGGGCAAAGGGCCGGACGGTTCGAGCCACGGACGGAGGCGCCTTGAACCTCTCGCCTTCCGCCTCTCCTTTGCCCTCTGCCCTCTGCCCTTTGCCCTTGTGAAGCGCTCTCCACACTATGTGTTCGTCACCGAGTGGGAGATCCCCGCGCCGGTGGAGCGCGTCTGGAACGAGCTGATGGCGCCGGAACGCTGGCCCGAGTGGTGGCGAGGCGTCGTGCGCGTCGAGACCCTGGACGCGGGCCGCCCCGACGGCTGCGGCGCAATCCGGCGATACACCTGGCGCAGCCGCCTGCCGTATCGCCTGACGTTCATCATGGAGACAACGAAGATCGAGCCGCGGCGGCTGATCGAAGGCCGCGCGAGCGGCGAGCTGGACGGTCGCGGCTGCTGGCAGCTCTCGGCGGCCGGCGCGGGCACACACGTGCGATACGACTGGGAGGTCGGCGTCACCAAGAACTGGATGAAGCGGCTCGATCCGATAGCGCGCCCCCTGTTCGGGTGGAACCACGACGTCGTGATGGAGTGGGGCCGCATCGGCCTGATCCAGAGGGTCAAGAGGACGACGTAGCGCGTATACTTGGCTGCGCTGAACGGGGCAGAAGTGGCCTTGACCATGAGACCAGACCAGATACGGTTCGTCGCCCTCACCTGCGTCGTCCTCGTCGGAGGCCTTGTTGTCATCGCCGCGCAAGCCAACCGGCCGGAAACCGCGATGCGGAACGCCGCAAAAGCGCTCATCGCGGCGCTCAACGACGAGCAGCGGACCACCCTCCGTATTCCGTTCGACGCGGAAGAACGGATGAACTGGCAATTCGTCCCGATCGCTCGTAAGGGCCTGCCGCTCAAGCAGATGAACGAGCAGCAGCGCAAGATCGCGTTCGACCTGTTGAAGACCGGCCTCAGCGCGTCGGGCTACACGAAGGCCGAGACGATCCGGAGCCTCGAAAACGTGCTCCGCGCCCAAAGCGGCAGCGCGACCCGCGATCCCGAGCTGTACTTCTTCAGCATCTTCGGCGATCCGGACGGCGCGTCGTGGGGCTGGCGCTACGAAGGACATCATCTCTCTCAGAACTGGACGATCGCCGGCGGCAAGGCGAGCGCGACGACGCCGGCGTTCTTTGGCGCGAATCCGGCCGAGGTCATGGACGGACCGATGAAGGGCACGCGCGCCCTGGCCGCCGAAGACGATCTCGCCCGCGCGTTCATCGCCGCCCTGACCGACGAGCAGCGACGCGCGGTGATCGTGTCCGAGAAGTCGCCGACCGACATCGTCACCGGCAACTCGCGGAAGGCGAACGTCCTCGAACCGGTCGGCATCGTCGTGTCCACGCTCGCTGCCAAGCAGCAGGAGATGCTCATGCGTCTCATCGAGGAGCACGCGGCGTCGCAGCCGGCGGCGCTCGCCGAGCAGCGGCTGGCCAAGGTGCGCGCCGAAGGCTGGAGCAACGTGCGATTCGCGTGGATGGGCTCGACCGTCAAAGGGCCGGGCAACGGCAATTACTACCGGATTCAGGGCAAGACGTTTCTCATCGAGTACGACAACACCCAGAACCAGGCCAATCACCAGCACATCGTCTGGCGTGATTTCGCGGGAGACTTCGGGATGGACGTGCTGGCCCAGCACTACGCCCAGGTGCCGCACACCGCCAGTCCCTACAGCGGCCCCGTGCGCTGACCGAAAAGGGGACGGGGCTTACCTGTGGAAAACTCCGGGGACATCACCCGACATTCCACATAGGCCAAGTCCCGGGAGTTTTCCACAGGTAAGCCCCGTCCCCTTTTTCCTATGAAGCGCAAGCTTTTGATTCTCGCCGCCGTGCTCGCCGTCTCCGGCTGCGCGGCCGTGAACAGCCCGTCCGATCCGCCGCCCAATCCCAATATCGTGCTGTACACGGCCATTGGCGCGAGCGACACGACCGGGTTCGGCAGCAGCGTGCCCTGTCTTCCGTTGACCTCGTGCCCGGATGGGACGGGGTACGTGCAGACGATCGAGCGCCGGCTCCGCACCAGCGGCAAGTCCGTGACGCTTCTGAATCTGGGCATTCCCGGCGCGGTGCTCGCGCCCGAGGTGCAGGCGATCGGCAACCAGCTGGGCCGCGGCATCGTCGGCAACTTCATCGAACGGGAAATCCCGTTCGTGCAGCGCAATGCGACGCTCGTCAGCGTGTTCGCGGGCGGCAATGACGCCAACACGATCGGCGCGGCGATCGCGGCCGGGTTCGGCGGCGTGAATCCCCTGGGGTACGTCCAGACGCAGACGGACAACTTCGGCCGCGATCTCCGCACGCTCATCGCGGGGATCAAGGAACGCGCGCCCCAGGCGCGGATCGTCGTCCTGAATCTGCCGAACATGGCCGGGCTGCCATACGCCAGCGGCTACACGCCCAACGAAAAGCGCTGGCTGCAAACGATCGCGGTCGGGTTCTCCGCCCAGGTCAACAAGCTGGGGTCACAGGGCGTGCTCGTGATCGATCTCATGTGCGACGCCGCGTTCTACCAGGGCGGGATGTACTCGGGCGACGGGTTCCACCCGAACGATGCTGGTTACTCGCGGCTCGCGGACTTCATCGTCGCCGCGGCGAACACGGGCAGCGTCACTCCGCCGCGGGCCAGCTGCTCCCAGATGACGCTGTTCTGAGACATGAAGGGCATGAAGGGGTGAAGAACATGAAGAAGAGCTTTTCTTCATTTCCCTTCATTGCTTCATGATCTTCATTTCCCCGGGAACAACGTCACCTGCACGTAGTTGTTCGTGTCCAGATACGTCTTTGCGGCCGACTGGATCGTGGCCGGCGTGATTTTCTTGTAGAACTCGGGCACGAGCAGCAGGGTCTCCGGCTCCTCGCCGTATTCGTATTTTCCCGAGATCTGTCCGAGCAGGTAGCCGTTCTGCTTGATGTTCGTCTCGAACTCGCGGAGCATCGCCTCGCGGACGTCGCCGGCCTGCTTCTCGGTCGGGCCGTCGGTGTTCAGCCGCGCGATTTCCTGGAACACGGTCTTCACCAGTGCCTCGGTCCGGTCCGGGCTGCAGCCGAACTCGATGGCGAGCCGGTACTCGGGATCGGGGAGCTTCGAGTAGCCCGCCGACACGCTGACGCTGTACGTCCCCCCGAGATCCTCCCGCAGGATTTCGCGCAGTCGCGTCTCGAGCACCATCGCCATCGCCCGGATCGCGACGCGCTGGGTCTGGTCGTACTGAAACGCGCCCGTGAAGTTGATGCTCGCGCGGCTCTTCGGCTCGATCCCCTTCTCGACGCGCTTCTCGATCACACCTTTCGGTGGATTGATGCCGACGTTCTTCCACGTTTCCTTCCGGCGCAGAGACGGCAGGCTGGCAAGGTACTGCTCGACGAGCGGCCGCAGAATCGCCTCGTCGAAGCTTCCGACGAAGACGAACGTGAAGTCGCTCGCGTCGGCGAACCGGTCCTTGTAGAAGGCCAACGACTTGTCGAGGTTCATCTGGTCGATGAGCTCGGGTGTGATGGGCCGCGTGCGGAAATGGTTCTGCGACAGCGCGCCGTCGCGCGTGACGATGAACTGGTAGTCGGGCTGGTTCATCCGGTTGGCGAGCATGATCTTCGTCTGGCTCGTCATCACGCTGAAGAGGTCGGCGTCGGGCCTCGGCTGCGTGAACGTCATGTAGATCAACTGGAACATCGTCTCGAGGTCCTTGCGCGAGCCGCTGCCCGCGACGCCCTCCTCGAGCTCGGTGATGTACGGCTCGACCTGCGCCACCTTGCCCGTCAGCACCTTGCCGAGCTCGATCGCGCTGAACTTGCCGAGGCCGCCGGCCGAGATGATCTGGCTGGCGCTGTCGGCCGAGATGAAATCAGCGTCGGAGGCGAGCGACGTGCCGCCCGGGCTGAACGCGCGGAAGAGGACCTGGTCCTCCTTGAACGTCGTCGGCTTCAGCACGACCTTCACGCCGTTCGAAAGCTCCCACTCCGAGATGCCAAAGCCGCTGCGCGTCGTGGTCTTGACGATCGTCCCGCGCGCGGGCGGTGACTCGAGCAGCGTGGACGTGCCGACCGTATCCACATACGGTTGGAGCGTCTTCGTCTCGGCGGCCGTCATCACTTTCGCGAGCGTCGCTTCGTCCGGCATCACGACGCCCTCGCGCTGCGGCGCGCTGACGAGCACCACCCGGTTGCCGTCGGGCGTCCACTCCCGCGCGAGGCTGTTGATCTCGGCCAGCGTGATCTCGGACAGGAACCGCTGGTGCAGCGCGTACTCATACGCGATGCCGGGAATGGGCTCGCGCTGGGTGAAATTTCGCGCGTACTCGGATGCGAACCCGGCCGACTGCTGCGTGTCCTTCTCGGTGAGCGCCTGCTCGTAGCCGCGAAGCGTGTTGCGCCTCTCGCGATCGAGTTCCGTCGCCGTGAATCCGAACCGGGTGACCCGTTCGGCTTCGGTGAAGAGCGCTTCGAGCCCGCGCGCGATGCCGTCTTCCTTGACGACCGCGCTCAACATCGACGCTTCTTTTGATCTTACGAACAGCCCGCGGCCGCCATAGGCCTGGAGGAACGGCGCGCCCGGCTTCTCGGCGATCTCCGCGAACCGCGCCGACAGCATCCCGGAGAACAGGTTCTCGACGATCTGCTGGCGATACGACCCGACCGTGGTCGGATCGCGGAGCGTCATCTTCGCGTAGACGCTCACGTTGGCCGACGAGGCCTCCTTGTCGGTCGCGATCGTGTAAAGCGTGCCCGGATGGTCAGGCACGGGATAGGTGGGTCGCGGCTTCGGCGCGCGCGCGGCCGGCAGCGACCCGAAGTGCTTCTTGATGAGCGATTCGACCGCCGGTGTCTCGAAGTCGCCGACCGCGACGACCGCCATGAGATCCGGCCGGTACCAGTCCGTGTAGAACTGCTTGAGACGCTCGGGCTTGAACGTCTCGATGATCTCTTTCTTGCCGATCGGCAGGCGGTCCGCGTAGCGCGCGCCCTTGAGCAGCACGGGAAACTGCTGGTCCTGGATCCGCGCGGCGGCGCCGCGCCCCATGCGCCATTCCTCGACGATGACGCCACGTTCCTTGTCGATCTCGGCGGGATCGAAGGTGACGTTGTGCGCCCAGTCCTCGAGAATCAGGAACGCCTTCTCGAGGATATCCGGCTTGTCGGTCGGCACCTGCAGCATATAGACCGTCTCGTCGAAGCTCGTGGACGCGTTTAGGTGCTGGCCGAATCGCATCCCAATCGACTCCATGAACGCGACGATCTCCTGCTTGGCGAAGTTCTTCGTGCCGTTGAACGCCATGTGCTCGACGAAGTGCGCGAGCCCGAGCTGGTCGTCCTCTTCGAGGATCGAGCCGGCGTTCACGACGAGCCGCAGCTCGGCGCGGCGTTCCGGTTTCTTGTTCGTGCGGATGTAGTACTTCAAGCCGTTCTGGAAGGTCCCGATCGTGATCTGCGGATCCGGGGGAATGGCCTGGCTGAGCGACGCGCTCGCCGCCGGCGCCGGGGTCTGGTCGGCAGCCAGGGTGAGCGCGGTCGCGGAGACGAGCGCCGCGACGAGCACGATAAGACGCGAGCGGGTCCAGAACCTCATAGGGGAATGAGTGTACACTCGCTGACACCCGACCCGAGGATCCCGGATGCGAACCCGTCTCACGGCTTTGCTGCTTGCGGCCGCCGCCGGTGCGGCGTTGATGGCGCAGGCCGCGCGTCCTGCCGACCGCACCTGGACGACGTCATTCGTCATCGATTCAGGCGAGCTCGTCACAACCGGCCGCAATCCCTACTTCATCCTGGAACCGGGCTACGTCCTCACGCTCGAGGATCGGGACACCCGTCTGGTGATCACGGTGCTCAACGAAACGCAACGGATCGACAGCGTCGACACGCGCGTCGTCGAGGAGCGCGAGACGAGCAAGAGCCAGCCGGTGGAGGTGTCCAGGAACTTCTTCGCTATCTCGAAGCGGACGAACGCGGTGTTCTATTTCGGCGAGGACGTGGACATGTACAAGAACGGCCAGGTCGTCAGCCACGAGGGCGCGTGGCGCGCGGGTGTGAACGGCGCGCGGTTCGGCCTGGCGCTGCCGGGACTGCCGCTGGTTTCGGCGAAGTACTACCAGGAAATCGCGCCTGGCGTGGCGATGGATCGCGCGGAGATCCTCGGCCTGAACGAGACGGTGAAGACGCCGGCCGGCGAATTCAAAGATGTGCTGAAGGTGACCGAGACCACGCCCCTCGAGCCGGCGGTGCGCGAGTTCAAGTACTACGCGAACGGCGTCGGCCTCATCCAGGACGGATCATTACGGCTGGTGAAATATGGACCCGCCTTCGCTCTTCGAGCTTCGGCGGGCAAGCGCGAATAGACCACAGGTCGGCGTGGTGATGATCACGATCGAACTGACCCGGTCCCGATGACGTCGAATGGGGTATGGCCGAACGGACCGTGTGGGAGACGATTGAAACGACCGGCGAGCAGCTGATTGCGAAGGTGAAGGAACTGATCGCCGCGGGGAATGTCCGAAGGGTCCGGATCCGTCAGCAGGACAAGCTCATCGCCGAGTTTCCCCTCACCGTGGGCGTCGTCGGCACCGTCTTCGCCCCGATGCTCGCCGCCGTCGGCGCGCTCGCCGCGCTCCTCACTGACTGCAGTATCGATATCGAGCGCGTCGAGCGATAAGAAAACAAAATGGCCAGCGTGAGTAGGTTCCAGGGACCCGTCGTACCCGACGTACCGACTCTTATCTTCTCCTTCCCAGAATCGATCCCAGCACTCCGCGCATGATCTCCCGTGCCATGCCGGATCCCACGGAGCGGGCCGCGCTTCGTGCCGCCGATTCGAGAATGCCCTCTCGGCGGCCGCCGCGCGGACCGGTCGATCCCAGCAGGATGTCGGTCAGACTCCCGCCGCCGGCCGACGGCCGAGGCGCGGGCGGCGCCTGTCTGCTCCGCGGTGATTCGGCGGGCGCAGCTGGAGGCGCGGTGGCAGCGGGTTCGCCCGGCGCCGCCTCTGACTGTCTCGTCTCGGTCCGCGCCTTGAGCTTCTCGTAGGCCGACTCGCGATCGACGGTCTCCTCGTAGTGACCGCGAATGACCGACCCGTTGATCACGGCACGGCGCTCGTCGGGCGTGATCGGGCCGATGCGCGAGACGGGCGGCAGGATCCACGCGCGCTCGACGATCGTCGGGCTGCCGCGCTCGTCCAGAAACGAGATCAGCGCTTCTCCGACCGCCAGCTCGCTGATGGCCGTGCGCGTGTCGAGGGCCGGATTCGGGCGGAGGGTTTCGGCGGCAGTCCGGACCGCCTTCTGCTCGCGCGGTGTGAAGGCGCGGAGCGCGTGCTGCACGCGGTTGCCGAGCTGCGCGAGCACGGTTTCCGGCACGTCGTCCGGATTCTGCGTGATGAAGTACACGCCGACGCCTTTCGACCGGATGAGCCGGACGACCTGCTCGATTTTCTGGAGCAGCGCTTGCGGCGCGTCGGCAAAGAGCAGATGCGCCTCTTCGAAAAAGAAGACCATCTTCGGCTTGTCGGGATCGCCCACCTCAGGCAGGTTTTCGAAGAGCTCCGCCAGCAGCCAGAGCAGGAACGTCGAGTAGAGCTTCGGCGACGTCATCAGCCGCTCCGCCGCGAGGATGTTGACGACGCCCCGGCCGTCGGGACCGGTCTGGAGCAGATCGTCGATGTCGAGCATCGGCTCGCCGAAGAAGTGATCGGCTCCCTGCTCTTCGAGCGTCAGCAGGCCGCGTTGAATCGCGCCGATGGACGCGGCTGAGACCCGGCCGTACTGGTCGTTGAGCTGCTTGGCGTTGCCGCTGACGAATTGCAGCATGGCGCGCAGGTCCTTGAGGTCGAGCAGCAGCATTCCGGCATCGTCGGCGACTCTGAACACGATGGTGAGGACGCCCTGCTGGGTGTCGTTCAATCCGAGCAGCCGGCCGAGCAGCAGCGGTCCCATGTCGGACACGGTGGCGCGCACGGGATGGCCCGACGCGCCGAAAACGTCCCAGAACACGACCGGGCACGCGCGCCAGACCGGCTCCTTCGCGCCGATGAGCTGGAGGCGCTGCGTCATCTTGGGCGACGCCGACCCCGCGACGGCCAGGCCCGCCAGGTCGCCTTTGATGTCGGCCATGAAGGTCGGCACGCCCAGCCGGGAGAATCCCTCGGCAAGCACCTGGAGCGTCACGGTTTTTCCCGTGCCGGTGGCGCCCGTGATGAGCCCGTGCCGGTTGGCGATGCCCGGCGGAAGCGCAATCTCCGCGCCCGTGGCCGTTCGTGCGACGAACAACGATTCGCTC
Source organism: Vicinamibacterales bacterium (assembly GCA_035633215.1). Lineage (GTDB taxonomy): Bacteria > Acidobacteriota > Vicinamibacteria > Vicinamibacterales > SCN-69-37 > DASQFI01. The sequence continues at coordinate 300,526 of DASQFI010000062.1, forward strand.
ATGAATGCGTCAGCTTCTCACCAGTTGACGGCCGGTTCAAGGTTGCCGCGCGCCGAATGCTCTTTAACGGCAACCGAATGCTGAAGTGATCCCAGGCGCGCGATCGAGCGGGAGTTTCACACGGCGCGGCCGACTGGCTCAAACCTTGCACTTCAAGTCTGCAGCTGCCCATGCTCGCAACTGCTTCACCGAATCGGCTCTTTTCCGGCTTCCTGCTGCCGCTCGCGGCCGTGCTGCTCGCGACCGCGCGGATCGTCTACGGCGACGAAGCGCGACCGGATGCGCAGGGCCGCATCGACGAGCTGCCCGCCGCCTGGGGCGACCTCGACACGTGGTCGCGGTACGTGCCGGCCAGCGATGAGACGGAGATCGGTCTGGGTCTCAAGACCGTCGGCACGCAGACGTCGATGCTCGTCGGGTTTTCAGCGCGGCTCAAAGGCCGGACGCCCAGCCAGCCACCCGGCGAGGTGCTGGTCCACGCGTCGGCAGGCGTCCTCTCCAATGCCGGTCGCGCTCGAAGCAACACGCTGAAGTTCATGCTTCCCACGTCGGCCGCGCCAGCCAGCGGCCGGACGGTGCGCACGGTTCCCGTGAACCACACGGTGCTCGATTTATCATCGAGGCTCGGCGCGGACGACCAGACGCCCGGGGCGCGAATGAACTTCGCGACGGCGAAGCTCGCTCCGGCCGAGTTCCTGCGGATCGTGAAGTGCGGGCAGCCGACGGCGACGGTGCTCGGCGTGGACGTCACGTTCCGGCCCGATCAGCTTCAGGCGATCCGCGCCTTCGCCAATCAAATTCTTCTGAAGGTACAGTAGGCCCGCCGTCGCGGCTTTGCCGCTATGGCGTGGCAGGCGCGGCCGTCGCCTCTCATATGTTCATCTTGCTTCGTGCGGTGGTGTACGCCACGGCGTTCGTGGGGTTGCTGCTGATCTTCGTCCCGGCGCAGATCCTCGCGCAGGCCGGCATCGCGCGGCCGACGACGATCGGCGCGCCGCAGATCGTGGGGTGGATGATCGGCGCCCTCGGAGGGCTGCTGACCGGGTGGTGCATCGTCACGTTCGCCTTCAGCGGGAAAGGCACGCCCGCGCCGTTCGACCCGCCGGGCTGTCTCGTCGTGACCGGTCCGTATCGATACATGCGCAACCCGATGTATTTCGGTGCGTCGCTGGCGATGGCCGGCGCCGCGCTGTACTACCAGTCCGTACAGCTCCTTGCCTACGCCAGCGCGTTCCTCCTCTTCTTTCATTTCTTCGTCATCCGGTACGAAGAACCCACGCTCCACCGCACGTTCGGCGAGGACTACGCCACCTACCGTGACCAGGTGGGCCGCTGGGGCCCTTCGAGGTCGCGCGGCCGTTCCAGCCGCGTTTCCTGACGGCCGGGCCCCCAGTGTCAGGCGGCCGGACGTGACCGGACGTCCTGAGGCCAGGGACCTGTCGGGCTTGCGGTAAACTGTCGCGCGATCTTCGCAACCCACGGAGTTTTCCTCATGACCCGCAGACGGTTTGCTGTCGTTCTGATCGCGTCGCTCGTGTTCGTGACCGCGTATGCGACGGGCACCGCCCGTCAGGCGGCAGTCCCGGAGTACGGACCGGCGACAGGCACGCTCGTGATCGTCGGGGGCGGCAACACCGACACCACCGGCATCATGGAGAAGTTCGTCGAGCTCGGCGGCGGGCCCGACGGGAAGTTCATCATCGTGCCAACCGCCAGCGGCAACATGAACCCGGAGGGCACCCCGCGGCAATTTAAGGAAGAGCAGATCCTCCAGGGCTGGCTGAAGCGCGGTCTCAAGAACGTGAAGATGCTTCACACGCACGATCCGAAACTGGCCAACACCGAGGAGTTCGTCAAGGATCTTCGTCAGGCCACCGCGGTCTGGTTCAACGGCGGCCGGCAGTGGAACATCGTCGACTCCTACGCGGGCACGCTCACCTACAAGGAATTCCACAAGGTGCTCGAGCGCGGCGGCGTGATTGGCGGCAGCTCGGCCGGCGCGACGATCCAGGGCGAGTACCTCGTCCGCGGCGATACGAGCGGCCCGAACGTGATGATGACGGCCGAGCCGAACCATCAGAAGGCGTTCGAGTTCCTGCGGAAGTCCGCGATTGACCAACACATCAACGCCCGCGATCGATGGGACCACTTGATTCCAGTCATTAAGAAGTGGCCGAACCTTCTCGGCATCGGGCTCTCCGAAAGCACCGCGATCATCGTCAAGGGCGACACGTTCGAGGTGATGGGCAAATGGAAGGTCGCGATCCACGACAGCACCGCGCTCCGTCAGCCCTGGGAGAAGGAATTCTTCGTGCTCTCTGCCGGCGACGTCTACAACATGAAAACCCGGCGTATCGAGAAATACGGGGACGGGACATCCGGGCGGCGGGGTGGTGGGGGCGGGACCCAGTAAAAGGCGCTTGTCGGTACGGCGGGTACGACGGGTCCGAGGAACCTGATTCTGTCAGCTTCTTTTGAGGAAAAAGACCAGCGTCAGTTCCTTCCTGGGACCCGCCGTACCTGACGTACCGACAAGCGCTTTTGACTTCAGGGTTTTGCCAGCACTTCTTTGTAATAAGCCTCGTACTGCGGCACGATCGCGTCCGCGCAGAAATGCGTCCGGACATGATCGGCGGCCGCCCGTCCGATTCGCCCCCGGAGATCCGCATCGCGCAGTAGCGCCTCTGCGCGCGCGACCATGTGATCGACGTCGTCCAGCGCGCACAGGAATCCGGTCTCGCCGTCCTCGATGACTTCCGGGAGCCCGCCGATGCGCGAGGCGACGACCGGGACCTCGCAGGCCATCGCTTCGAGCGCGGCCATGCCGAAGCTTTCCTGCGACGACGGCAGCAGAAACAGATCAGCAACCGACAGCCATGGCACCAGGTCCTGTTGCTCGCGGACGAACGTCACGTCGCCCAACAGTCCTTCGTCCACCACTCGTCGCTCGAGCGGCTGGCGTTGCGGTCCGTCGCCGATCATCACGAGCTTGGCCGGGATGCTGCGGCGCAGGCGAAGAAAGACGTCGAGCACCGTGTCCACGCGTTTTACAGGGCGGAAGTTCGAGACGTGCATGACGATCGACTCGTTGTTCGGCGCGAGGCGGGCCCGGAGCGCGGGCTGCGGCTGACGCCAATAGCCGCTGCAATCCAGGAAATTTGGAATGACCCGGATATCGCGCGCGATCCGCAGCGTGTCGATCGTCTCACGCTTCAGACTTTCGGACACCGCCGTCACGCCGTGTGACTCCTCAATCGAGAAGGCCACGACACGCGCGTACGAAGGATCGCTGCCGACGAGCGTGATGTCGGTGCCGTGGAGGGTCGTGACCGAGCGCGGCCGACGTGCGCCGGTATCGAGGCTCAGAATCTGATCCGCCAGGTACGCCGCCGTCGCGTGCGGCACCGCGTAGTGCGCGTGGACGATGTCGAGCTCGCGGTCGCAGGCCACGCGGACGATGGTGTTGGCCAGCGCGAGCAGGTACTGGGGCTCCCGGAAGAGCGGGTACGCGGGTGTGTCCACGCGTTGGAAGGACAGGCCCGGCAGGCCGGCGCGCCATCGGAACGGCACCTCGCTGCTCATCAACTGCACCTGGTGTCCGCGGCGCGCCAGGGCGTGCGCCAGCTCCGTCGCGACGACGCCGCTGCCGCCGACCGACGCGTAGCAAACGATACCGACTCTCACTCGTGCCTCAGGAGGGTCGCGCGAACGACAGGCTCGCGCACGATGACGCCCTCGGCGAACGCGACGCCAGCCTGCGCCCCGAACTGCGCGTCACGGCTCTCGATGAGCTGGCGAAACGTCGAAGCCGTCAGGCGTGTGTCCACCGCCGACCCGCCCGCGGGCGCAAACTGGCTGCGAAAGCACGCCAGCGCCTCGCGCTTCCGCTCGTAGTGCTCCGACACGTCGATCACGAATGAAGGCGGTGCGAAGTCGTTGATGAAGTAGTAGCAGATCCACTCGGGCCGCCAGGCGGCGGTCCCGGTCTCGTAGCGTCGCAGGCCGCTTTTGAAGACGGCACCGGTCAGCACGCGGCTCGCGGCGATGTGATCCGGATGGCGATCGCGCCAGTACGGCACCGCAATCGCGCGCGGCTGATGGCGGCGGATGAAATCGACCGCCGAACGCACGAGCGCGGGCGTGTTCTCGATGCCGCCATCGGGCCAGCCGAGATTCTCCCGCCAGATGGCGCCGAGCGCGCGAGCGGCCTGCTCCGCCTCGCGGCGTCGCTCCTCGGGTGTGCCGTTGCTGCCAAGCTCGCCCGCCGTGAGATCGCAGAGGCCGACGGTGCGCCCCGCGGCGGCATGCCGCGCGACGGTGCCGCCCAGGCCGATTTCGATGTCGTCGGGGTGCGGGCCGAACACCAGCAGGTCGGTCGACATCGGGCGAATGTACTAGATCTGGGTACGGCATGTCCGTTGCACAACACACCATCGAGTCCGGCCGCGGGGGACGTACTGAGGCCGGAGTGTCCACAGGTGAGCGGGCCGGGGGTCGATCTTGGAAAAACTCCGGCTCTGGAGGGCGCATGCGCTTCATCAATCTGTACTTCGTCGGCTGGATCGTCTTTGTGATCGGTGTCGGCCTCGCGCTCTGGAAGGCCGGCATTCTCGCGCACGTCGCACCCGCGTGGATCGCCATTGTCGCCGTCATCGCCGTCGGCGTCGGAATCATGTTCGCCGTCGGGTCAGGGAAACCGGAAATCTCGCGAGAGTGAAGACGCCTGCCTTGATTATCATGCCGCCGGATCCGGCGGTCCGCCTTCGCGCGAAGGCTGATAGACTCTCCACTCCAATAGAAACTGACGTCCCGCTCCTATCGGAAGCGCCTGCGGCTCGCGCGCGCAGTGAGTAAGGAGGTCGGAGTGGTCCCGCTCGTGTCGTTATGGATGCCGATCCTTGTCTCGGCGGTATTCGTGTTCTCCGCCAGCTTCGTCATCCACATGATGCTCACGTACCACCGCGGTGATTACCGCAAGCTCCCGGAGGAAGCGGCGGTGCAGGACGCGCTTCGCCGTTTCGGCATCCCGCCGGCCGACTACATGCTGCCGTCGCCGAGCGGGCTGAAGGATTTGCGCTCGCCTGATTTCGTCGAGCGGATGACGAAAGGGCCGGTGATCTTCATGACCGTGTTGCCCAGCGGCCGGCCGGGCATGGCCAAGAACCTCGTGCTGTGGTTTCTCTACTGCGTGGTGGTCGGTGTGTTCGTCGCCTACATCACGGGCCGGGCGCTGCCGCCGGGCAGCTCATACCTGGACGTCTTCCGGTTCGCCGGAACCACGGCCTTCATGGGATACGCGCTGGCGTTATGGCAGAACACGATCTGGTACAAGCGCGCGTGGACCACGACGTTCAAATCCACAGTCGATGGCCTCGTCTACGGGATGCTGACCGCGGGTGTCTTCGGCTGGCTCTGGCCAGCCGCGTGAGCGCGCCATGTCTGTCTTCACCAATCCTGCGGGCCGGTCGATCGATCACGCGCGCGCGTACGTCAGCGCGCTCCTCGAGCTGCTCGGCGATCGGAAGCCGCTCGACGTCCTGGGCGCGACGCCGGCCGCGCTCGAGGATGCTCTGGAGGAGCTGTCACCGGCGCAGATCGTGACGCCGGAAGCGCCGGGGAAATGGGCGGTGCGCGACGTCGTGCAGCACCTGGCCGACTCGGAGCTCGTGTGGGCCTATCGACTGCGTCTCGTGCTGGCGGAAGACCGGCCCCCGCTCACCGGCTACGACCAGGATCACTGGGCCGACCGGCTTCACTACGCCGAGTCGCATCCGCGCGAAGCGCTCGACGAGTTCCACGTCCTGCGCCGCGCGAACCTGCGTCTGCTCGAGCGCGCGTCGCCGCAGGATCTGGAGCGCGTCGGCGTGCATGGCGAGCGTGGTGAAGAAAGCCTGGAGCACATGATTCGTCTCTATGCAGGCCACGATCTGCTGCACCTGCGGCAGATCAAGAGGATTGGGGAGGCCGTATGAGGTTCAAGATTGTCGCGCTCGCGGCGCTTCTGAGCGGCCTGGCCGCCGGGCCAACCGGGCAGACTCCGGCGCGCCCGCCCGCGCCGTCGGCCGACACCGGCACCTTCACGATGGCGCTCACGGGCGATTCGATCATCACGCGGCGGCTCTCGCCGTTCCAGGAGCCGTCGTTCCTGCAGATGATCGATCTCATCCGCAACGCCGACGTCGCGTTCACGAATCTCGAAATGCTCTTCCACGACTACGAGACGTACGCGATGAACCAGAGCGGCGGCACGTACATGCGGGCCGAGCCGGCGCTCGCCAAGGAACTCGCGTGGGCCGGGTTCGATCTCGTCGCGCGCGCGAACAACCACACCGGTGACTACGCGCCCGATGCGATGCGGTTGACGACGAAGTACGTCGCCGACGCCGGGCTCGTCGGCGCGGGCGTCGGCGAGACGCTGTCCGAAGCGCGCGAGCCGCATTTCGCCGACACGGCGCGGGCGCGCGTGGCGCTCGTCGCGTGCGCCTCGACGTTCCCCGACCATTCACGCGCGGGCGAGTCGCGCGGGAACATTCCGGGCCGTCCGGGTCTGAGCCCGCTGCGTTTCACGACGACCTATGTGACGACCGCCGACGGCCTGGCCAAGCTTCGCGACGGCATGACCGCGGCCGGACTCGGTGGACGCGGCGGGCGTGGCGCCGGCGGTGGCGCGGGAGGAGCAGGTGGCGCGGCCCCCGGTGCGCAGGCGCCGCCGCAGTCGCTCACGCTCTTCGGTCAGCGCGTCGTGGTCGGCGACAAGCCGGGCGTCCGGACCGAGCCGAACAAGGAAGATCTCGAGCAGATTGCCGCGTCGGTGCGCAGCGCATCGAAGCTCGCTGACTACACGATCGTGACGATTCACGCGCACGAGGGCGGCCAGGGCGGGCGGCTCGTGCCGGCCGAGTTCCTGGTCACGTTCGCCCGGGCGATGATCGACGCCGGCGCGGACGTCTTCGTCGGTCACGGTCCGCACGTCCTGCGCGGCATCGAGATCTACAAGGGCAAGCCGATCCTCTACAGCCTGGGCGACTTCATCTTTCAGAACGAGACGCTGCTGCGGCTGCCGAGCGAGAACTACGAGTCGTACGACCTCGGCATCGGTGCGCACGTCGCCGAGTTCAACGACCGCCGGTACAGCGGCGACACGCGCGGATTCCCAGCCGATCCGCCGATCTGGGAGTCGGTCGTGGCGATGCCGCGCTTCAAGGGCAAGACGCTCGTGGATCTCGTCCTGCATCCGATCTCGCTCGGCTTCGGGAAACCGGCCAGTCAACGGGGCCGCCCGATGCTCGCCGACCCCGAGCTGCGCAAGAAGATCCTCGACGATCTGATCACGCTCTCGGAGCCGTTCGGAACGAAGATCGAGAACCGGAACGGCGTCGGGTACGTTCTGATTTCCAGATAGCCACCAAAGGAGGCGCGGGCTGAAGCCCGTCGGCAGTGGGTGAGGGCGCCGGCGAAGTGATTGCTGCAGGACTGAAGGACGACACTCCTCTCAGCTGCACGTGACGGTGAGGGTGATGGTTTCACCCATGTCGTTCTGTCCAGCGACCGTCAGCGTCGTCACGCCGCCTTTGTTGGTCAGTGTCGCGGTGCCGGTGTTTTTCGGGTTCTTCGAATCGGTGTTCAGCACATAGGCCGGCGGTCGTCCGCCTTTTGCCGTGACGACGGTGATCATCAGGCGGAACACACTGCTCTTCGTGACCCCGCCTACGAGCTCGTTCGAACCGAACGCGATGGCGTTGATCGGTCCCTTGCCATCTCCATCCGACGGGAACTCGATGACGAAGGTGGCCGTCCCGGTCAGAGAGGCGTCCTTTGGAATCTCGCCGCAGACGCCGGACGTGCCCGTCAATGCGAAACTGCCGTCGTAGCGCCCGCGACTGCCCGCGATCAACGCCTCGGCGACGGTCTTTCGCTGATTGATCGATTGGGGCTGTGAAGAATGCCCTGCACCGCCGAGCGCAAGCGGAATAACCAGACCTGCTCGAGTGACCCACGTCTGTGTGAATGATTTCGTGACCATGCCGGTTCCCCTGAAACATTGACGTCCGGGCGTCGCCTCGACTTGCGCGACCGCCAGTCTGACGGACACGCCCATGCCGGGCAACAGGAAACGAACACGCGCCTCGCCATCGCGTTTCTTCGCTACCATTGGTGGCATGCGAACCTTGACCGCCCTCGTCGGCGTGTTTGCCGTCTCCGGCTGGCTCGCGCAGACGCCGGCCGAGCCCGACTGGACCAAGATCGAGGCCGAGACGCTGCAGCACTTCCAGGCGCTCCTGAAGATCGACACGAGCGATCCGCCGGGGCGCGAGCTCGACGCCGCGCAGTACCTGAAGAAGGTGCTCGAGGCCGAGGGCATTCCGGCACAGTTCTTCGCCCTCGAGGACCATCGGCCGAGCGTCGTCGCGCGGCTGAAGGGCAGCGGACGCAAACGGCCGCTGCTGCTGATGGCGCACACCGACGTCGTGAATGTCGATCCCAAGAAGTGGACGTTTCCGCCGTTCAGCGCCACGCGTGACGGTGGCTACGTGTACGGCCGCGGCACCGTGGACGACAAGGACAACCTCGCGGCGTCGCTGATGGTGATGCTGACGCTGAAGCGGCTGAAGGTGCCGCTCGACCGTGACGTGATCTTCCTGGCCGAGTCGGGCGAGGAGGGATCGACACGGGTCGGCATCCAGTTCCTGGTCAACCAGCACTTCGACCAGATCGACGCTGAGTACTGTCTTGCCGAAGGCGGCGGCGTCAGTCGCACCGGCGGCGCTGTGAAGTTCGCGTCCGTGCAGACGCTCGAGAAGATTCCCTACCGGGTCGAGCTCACGGCGCGCGGCGTCGCAGGTCATGGCTCGGTACCGCTCAAGACGAACGCGGTCGCGCACCTCGCTGCCGCGGTGGCGGCCATCGCGAAGTGGCGGCCCGAGATCCGGCTGAACGAGACCACCAGTGCCTACTTCAGGCGGCTGGCGGAGATCTCTCCGCCCGAGGAGGCCGCGCGCTATCGGGCGGTGCTCGACCCTGCCAAAGCGAGCGCGGCGGACGAGTACTTCCTCGAACACGAGCCTCGTCACGCATCGATGCTGCGGACGTCGGTGTCGCCGAACATCTTCACGGCCGGCTATCGCATTAACGTCATTCCGTCGGAAGCCGTCGCCACGCTCGATGTCCGCGCGCTGCCTGACGAGAAGATGCCCGAGTTCCTCGAGCAGATTCGGAAGGTCGTGAACGATCCGACCGTGGAGGTCGTGTTCGGCCAGCGCGACACGCGGCCGGGCGGCCGCGAGGCGCGCATCGACTCCGAGGCCTTTCTCGCGTTCGAGTCGCTCGTGAAAAAGCACTACAACGCCCCGACGCTGCCGACCATGAGCACGGGCGCGACGGACATGTCGTACCTGCGCAACAAGGGCATGCAGTGTTACGGCGTCGGGCCCGCGATCGACACCGAGGACGGCCCGAAGGGGTTCGGCGCGCACAGCGATCAGGAGCGCATCCTCGAAAGCGAGCTGTACCGCTTCACGAAGTTCTACTGGGAGCTGGTCCGGACGCTCGCGGGAGCAGGGGCCTGACCGCTGCCGACCTGCTCGCGAGCATTGACGCCGGCACCGCCCCGCTCGTCGTCGATGTCCGCAGCCGGCGCGAGTTCTCCAAAGGGCACGTGCCAGGCGCGATCAATGTGCCGCTGCCCACACTCCTGCTGTCTCCGCTGAGAGTGCCGGGTTCCCGTGACGATACGCTCGTCGTTTACTGTGGCCACGGTCCGCGCGCGCGCATGGCCGCGGCGATGATGCGGCGCGCTGGGTTCCGTCGAATTACGTTCCTGCGAGGACACATGGCCGGGTGGCGGAAGGCTGGATTCCGCGAAGAGACGTGACGCGGCCGCTGCGGGTCACCGTCTGCGAGCTTCACGACGAGCGCGCGGCCTTCGAGCGTGATTGGATGCGGCTTGTCGCGCACGTGCGTGACTGCAAGAGCGCGCTCGTGCTCCTGCCGGAGATGCCGTTTTCCACCTGGCTCGCCTCGTCGCCGGCCTTCGTGCCCGCGTCGTGGGACACCGCGGTCCGCGCGCATGAAGAATGGCTGCCGCGTCTTGCCGAGCTTGCGCCGGCCAGCGTGGTCTCGTCGCGGCCCGTGACGCGCGCGGGCAAGCGGTTGAACGAAGGATTCGCGTGGAGCGCCAACGACGGCTACCGCGCCGTGCACGACAAAGTCTTTCTCCCGAACGAGGCCGGGTACTGGGAAGCGAAGTGGTACTCGCCAGGCGAGCGTGTGTTCGAGACGGCCGAGATCGCCGGCGAAATGGTCGGGATGCTGATCTGCACCGAGCTGTGGGCGCTCGATCGCGCGCGGGCGTACGGCCGGTCGGGCGCGGTGATCATCGCGACGCCCCGCGCCACGGGCCGGCCGACGGTCGAGAAGTGGCTGACCGGCGGCCGAGCGGCGGCGATCGTCTCGGGCGCGTACTCGCTGTCGTCGAATTGGACGGCCGGCGCGGGCGGAGACGATTTCGGCGGCGGCGGCTGGATTGTAGACCCGGATGGTCGCGTACTGGCACAAACTTCCCTCGACGTGCCGTTTCACACCCTCTCGATCGACCTGACTCTCGCGGAAACCGCCAAACAGACCTATCCACGCTACGCAGTCGAGTAGCGGCAAGTCTCTTGCAGTAGGTGAGGGTTCAAAGTTCGAAGTCCTAAGTTCAGGTTTTGCGGGGTTTCTCGGCAACCTGCAGAGGAGCGTTCATGAACTGGCAGGTGGTTCTCCGTGCAAGCCTCACGGTCCTGTGTGTGCTCATCTCGGCGAGCCGCGCGCCGGCCCAACCGAGTGCCGGCAGCCTGTACGGACGCGTGGTCGATCCGCTTGGGGAGCCGGTGTCGGGTGCGCGCGTGTCGATAGGCAGTCCTCTGGGCGAACACTCCCAGGTCACCGATGTCGGGGGCCGGTTTCAGTTTCTTGCGCTGCCTCCCGGCTCGTATTCGGTCAAAGTCGAGCGCAAGGGCGTGACGCCAGCCGGTCATCCGAATGTCATCGTCCGCGTCGGCCGCGCCACGGTGATCCAGATGACGGCCAGCCCCGGCGGGCATCATCTGCTCGGCGCGGCCGAGTCGGCGCTTCTCGATTCCCGCGTCATCGCGACGGGTGCCAACCTGAGACTCGACCAGATCGACAAGATCCCGTTTGCGCCCGACGTCGCTTCGATCCTGCAGTCCACGCCCGGAGTGTTGCTTGACGTGGTGAACGTCGGTGGCAGCGCAACCGGCGATCGGCCGACGGTCGTGTACCGTGGCGGGTCTCGCGAGGCGAACACCTGGAGCATCGACGGCGTCACGCTGACAGACATGACCGCGCTCGGATCGGCGCCAAGGTACTTCGACTTCGGCCTGATCGAAGAGGTCCAGACTGTCACCGGCGGGACTGACATTCACCAGATGACGTCGGGACTCGGCGTCAACATCGTGACGAAGCGCGGCACGAATCTCTTCCAGGGACAGGGCCGGGCGTTCTTCTCGAAGGGCGCCGGCTTCAACAACGACGTAGTGCCGCACTCCAGCACCGACTTCAGCGGCGCGATGGAATTCAGCGCCGAGGCCGGCGGCGCGATCGTCAGGAACAAGATCTGGTACTTCGCGGGTATCGACGGATTCCGATCGGATCGCGAGGCCCTGGCCGGCGACGAGCTCGCCAGCCGCGATTTCTCCCGCCAGTCGCTGCTCGGCAAGATCAGCATGCAGACGGGCGGCCACGCGCTGACGGCTTCGGCGCACACGAGCGGTCTCGGCCGGGATGGCGAAGGGGCCGGAGTCAGGCGCGCGCCGAGCGCGGTCTGGAACGATGACGGCCGCACGACGCTGCTGAACGTCGAGGACTCGACCGCGCTCGGGTCCAGACTGGTCGTGACGGGGCTGGCGGCGTTCGCCGACAGCGGCTTCACGCTGGATCCCGTCGGCGGCGGTGCGGCGCATCTGGACGCGCTCGGCATTTTCCGCGACGGCTTTCAGCGCGTCGACGCCGACAACACGTCGCGCGAGGCGCGCGCGGATCTCGCGACCTACATGGGCACGCATGAGATCAAGTTCGGCGTGGGGCATCGCTCCGTCAGCGCCGACTCGCGGTACGAGTGGCCCGGCGGCATCATCACCGCGGCCTCGGGCACGCAGACGACGATGGCTATGCTGCCGCCGGACCTGAGCGTGTCGGCGGCTGCCAGGTACACGTCGGCGTACGTACAGGACACGATCAGCCGCGGACGACTCACCGCGAATCTCGGCCTGCGGCTCGACGCGCAACGGGGCCGCAACAAGCGCTCCGATGCCATCGCGAACTCGCTGTCGTCGCTCGTACCCGCCGTGACGTTCAGCGGCGACGAGCCGGCGTGGAGCTGGACGAGCGTCGTGCCGCGCCTCGGCGTGACCTACGCGCTCGGGCCGGACCAGACGATGCTGGTGCGCGCGTCGGTCAGCCGCTATCCCGATCAGCTCGGCATCGATCGCGTGCTGCTGACGAACCCGATCGCGCCGATCATGGGGCGAGAGCTCGTGGGCAGCGAAGCGTTCGTTTTTTTCGACGCCAACGGCAACCGGCTGCCGGACGCCGGCGAAATGCGAACGGCCACTTCGTTCGTCCGGTTCGCGACCAGCGATCCGAGATTCCTGGAAGCGCCGAACCTGGTGGCCGAGGACTTCGACCCGCCGATGACCAATGAGCTGCACCTGGGCGTGGACCGCCTCGTGGGCCGCGGCGCGGTCAGCGCGCATCTGCAGTGGCGGAAACGCACGGGCATCGTCGACGAGGTGCCGGTCGTGCAGATCGTCGAAGGCCGCCGGCCGGTGACGTTCACGGACTTCGGGCCGGGCCCGATCGCCTCCGGGACCGATCTCGACGGCACGCCCTTCGTCATCGAGACGTTCGACCTCAACCCGGGCTTGTTCTACACGGGCGGCGTGTCGATTGCCAATGGCGCGCGCGAGCAGCGTGGCGTCAACCTGAGCCTGCAGTACGACCAGCGCTACGTGCGGGGCGCGTACCTCCGCGCGTGGATCAACGTCGGCCGGTCAGCATGGAACGTTCCCCCGGCGTTCTTCGTCGATCGGAACGATCTGATCGGCGCCGAGGACAACGACGGGGCGCCGGTCGCCGATCAGTCCGCGTCGCCGTCGCGCGCGGGCGTGTTCCTGAACAGCAACTGGTCGTACGAGATCCTCGGCATGACACGCGTGCCCTTCGGTCTGGAAGTCGCGGCGCGTGTGTATGGGCGCCAGGGATTCCCGGCGCCGCGGTTCGTGATCGTCGACGCCAATGACGCGACGCGCACGATCCAGGTGGGTGACTTCGACGGGAACCGCCTCGACCGCCTCTTCCTCGCTGACTTCCGCGTCGAGCGGTCGTTCGCCGTCGCGAACTACAACCTCGACATCTCCGCGGACATCTTCAACGTCTTCAACTCTCAGAGGCCGGTCCAGCGCGATACGGATCTCACCAACCTGCTGAAGGGCCTCATACTCGAGTCGCTTTCGCCGCGCGTCATGCGATTCGGGGTGAGAGTGAGGTTTTAAGACCTTCCCCGCAACAACCAGATCCCACCGACCGCGTAGGCCCAGTACCCCGCGACGAACTGCCATCTGATCCAGTAATAGACGTCGCTCGGCGCGAGGCGATACCCCACCGTCAGCGTCGTCACGATCGCGGAGGCGAGAAGCGCGGCCTGCCCGAGCGCGGGACCGGCGGGTCGCTTCTCGACGAGCAGAAACCCGCTCGAGAGCTGAAGCGCGCCCACGGCGGCGCGCGCCAGGATGAGCGCGACGGCGATCGGGTCGTAGCCGGGAAGCGCGGGGAGTGATTGCAGCGTGGACAAGGCTGCGAGCGCGGCCTCGACGATCAAGAACGCGCCCAGCAGCCGCCGCACGGGTTACTCGACGGTCAGCACGATTTTTCCGACGATCGTGCCGGCTTCGAGCTGCCGATGGGCGTCGGCCGCCTGCGCGAGCGGCACGGTGGCATCGACGACAGGACGCACGCGTGCGGAGTCGAGGAGCGGCCAGACGTGCTGTTCGAGCGCGGCCGCGATCGCGCCTTTTTCTTCCGGCGTGCGGATCCGCAGCGTGGAGCCGGTGATCGTCAGGCGCTTCAGGAGGATCGTTCGCAAGGAGATCTCGGTGGTGGCGCCGCCCATCACGCCGACCTGGACGAGCCGGCCGTCGCGGGCGAGGCAGTCGAGATTGCGCGGCGTGTAGTCGCCGCCGATGATGTCGAGCACGACGTCGACCCCGCGGCCGGCGGTCGCGTCCTTGACGGCCGCCACGAAATCCGCCGAGCGATGGTTGATCGCATGGCGCGCGCCGAGTTGCAGCGAGGCGCGGCATTTGGCGTCCGTCCCGGCCGTCGCGATGACGATCGAGCCCATCGCATCGGCGAGCTGGATCGCCGTCGATCCGATGCCGCTGGTTCCGCCATGCACGAGCAGCCACTCGCCGCGCGTGAGCCGGCCGCGATCGAAGACGTTGGTCCACACGGTGAAGTACGTCTCCGGCACGGCGGCGGCCTCGACGAGCGTCAGGCTCCTCGGCACGGGCAGGCACTGCACGCCCGGCGCCACGCAGCGTTCGGCGTACCCGCCGCCCGCCACGAGCGCGCAGACTTCGTCGCCGGTCCGCCATGGCCGGCCGGACGCCGATCCGGGCGCGACGTTGCCAGAAGGTGGTCCGACGGCGGCGATGCGCCCGGCGACCTCGAGCCCGGGAATATCCGTTGTGCCCTTCGGCGGCGGGTAGTGCCCCTGCCGCTGCATGAGGTCCGGCCGATTCACGCCGGCGGCGACGACGTCGATGAGAACCTCGCCGGGGCCCGGGACGGGATCGGGCCGTTCGACGAGACGAAGGACGTCCGGGGGACCGGGTGCCGAGATCTCGACGGCTTTCATAGGCGGATGCCGTCGAACGTACTATGATTTTCGACGCCATGCCTACGATCATCGACCGTCCTACCGTGATTCCATGTGTCGGCACCAAGCCCAAGGTCATCGAGGAGTACGCGGGCCGCGCCAACTCCGGCCACTCGCAGGTGAGCGTCGCGCGCATGGTCTCGCCGGAGGGCTGGGCCGAGCCCGGACAGCGGCCGGAATTCGAGGAAATCACCATCGTGCTGAAAGGCACCTTGCACGTCGAGTTCGAAGGGGGATCGCTCGACGTCGCCGCAGGCCAGGCGATGGTCGCGCATCCGCTCGAATGGGTCCGCTACAGCACGCCGGCGAAGGGCGGCGCGGAGTACGTCGCGATCTGCGTGCCAGCGTTCTCGCCCGACACCGTGCATCGAGATGAGTGACGTCGCCATCTCATCGTCGGCGCTCCGCAAGGCGTTCGGCGATCTCGTTGCGGTGGACGGCATCGATCTCGTGGTCCCGCGCGGCAGCTTCTACGGCTTCCTGGGTCCGAACGGCGCCGGCAAATCCACGACGATCAAGTGCCTGACCGGTCTGCTTCGCCCGACGAGCGGGACGTTTCAGATTCTGGGTATCGATCCGATCACCGATCCGGTTGCCGTGAAGCGGAGGATCGGCGTCATGCCCGAGGATCTCGCGCTGTTCGATCGGCTGACGGGCGCCGAGACGCTCTCGTTCGTCGGTCAGGTCCACGGGCTCAGCGCGGCCAGCATGCGGGAGCGATCTGACGAGCTCCTGGCGCTGATGGATCTCCGCGCCGCGGCGGGTGATCTCGTCGCCGACTATTCGCACGGGATGCGGAAGAAGATCTCGCTCGCGGCCGCGCTCCTGCCCGCGCCGCGGCTGCTGTTCCTCGACGAGCCGTTCGAGGGGATCGACGCGATCGCATCGCGGCAGATCAAGGACCTGCTCTCGACGTTCGTGAGGGGCGGCGGGACGATCTTTCTGACGTCGCACATCCTCGAGATCGTCGAGCGGCTCTGCGATCACATCGGCGTCATCCATCGCGGCCGGCTGGTCGCGCAGGGATCGCTCGCGGAGCTCCGGGCCGGCGCCAGTGCGGGCCGCACGCTCGAAGACCTGTTTCTTGAGCTCGTCGGGGCCGAGCGCGCCCAGGCGCCGTCGTTCGGCTGGCTCGCGTGACGTCCCGCGACCTGGCCGACGAAGGCGGTGCGCTCGGCCTGGTGTCGTCGCTGCGCGCGTTCGTCTGGCTGCGCTGGCGGCTGCTCATCAACGGTATCCATGGCGGCCAGAAGCGCGACCGCATGGAGCAAGTCTCCCGCGCGTTCGCGCTCTTCGTGCCAATCATTTTGGTCGTGCTCTCGATGGGATCCGTCGTGGCCATGGCCATCCTCGGATTCGTGGGCGGCCGCGCGGTTGCCCGCGCCGTCGTCAATCCGCAGATCGTCGTCTGGATTCTCCGCCTGGCGCTCTTCGGCAGCCTGGTGCTGCTCGCCGTCATCACGATCGTCTCGCCGCATCAGACCTCGACGGCTCGCTACACCAGGCTCGTCCTGCTGCCGATCCGGCGCCAGACGCTCCATCTGGTGGAGGTGCTGGCCAGCGCGTCGGATCCGGTGGTCGCGTTCGTCGTTCCAGGATTGTTGATGTTCGCCGCTGGTCTCGCGCTCTTCGGCCGTGGGGAAGGGGCGGTCTGGGTGGTCGCGGCGACGCTCGGCCTCCTCGTGGTGCTCATGTCGGTGGCCGCGCTCCTGAGCTTCCTCGTGGGGTGGCTGTTGCGGAGCCGGCGGCGGGGCGAGCTCTTCACCCTTGTGTTCGTCCTCGGCATCTCGCTCGTGTCATTTCTGCCGGCATTCTTTGGAGAACGGCTCGAGAACCAGGCCCGGACCCGGTCGCCTGGCGAGAGCCGGCGATCGTTCTCGGTCGACAGGTTCGATCGGCGGCTGCCCGTCTGGACGCGGGCCCTTCCGTCGGAGCTGTACGGCCGGGCGGTGCTGGACGGGCTGGCGGGCAATCGCGCGCGCGCGGGGTTGGCCGTCGTGCTGCTCTTCATGGAAGGCGCGATCGTCTACGCGGCCTCGTCGGCCACGCACCGGCAGCTGCTCACCACGCTCGAAGGCGACCGCGCGCGGCGCCGCAACACGACCCCGCGGGCCGTGCTCGGCCGGCTGCCGCTGCTCGGTCCGGAAGCGTCCGCTGTCGCGTGGGCGCAGGTCCGCACCGGCCTCCGATCGGTCCGCGGGCGGCTGCTCGTGCTCCTGCCGGGCCCGATGATGGCGATGATGACGCTTCTCTTCCGGCAGATGGGCAGCGACGAGCGCATGGCCGTCGTCCTTTCGTCGAACGGCCACCTGACGGTGGGCGCCGGCGGGCTGTTCTGTCTGTACGCGATGCAGGCGCTCACGATGAACATGTTCGGATCGGATCGGGCGGGGCTGACGCTTCAGTTTCTTAGTCCGATTGGCGATCGCGAGCTTGCGCGCGGCAAGGTTGTCGGCTGCGGCATCATCTTTCTCGTCGGCCTCGCGCTCGCCGTCGTGGCCGCGCTCCTCGTGGCGGCCAACAGCTCGCCGTCGCTCTGGCTCGCCGTGGTTGTGGGAGTGATGTCGACGTACGTCCTGCTCAGTCCGCTGTTCGTCTGGATGTCCGCGCTGTTTCCGGTCGCGTCCGATCTCAGCAAGACCGGGAGCGGCGGCAATCCGCATCCGCTGCCGATGTTCGTGGGCATGCCGGCCGTGCTGTTCTGCGCGCTCCCGCCCGCCGTGATCATCATGCTGGCCCAGCACTGGCTCGAGAACACGGCCCTCGCGCCGATCCTGATGGTCGGCTGGCTGCTCGTGACCCTGCTTGTCGGGGTGCCACTGGTCGGCGTGGCCTCACACTCAATCGGCATGCGGCGGGAGAATCTGGCGCTCGTCGCGCAGACATGAAGAACATGAAGACATGAAGAACATGAAGGCATGAAGATCATGAAGAAGAGCATTGCCTTCATGTCCTTCATGTCTTCATGTTCTTCACGTCATCCGAGGAACTTGTATCCCATCCCGTGTACGGTCAGAACGTACTGCGGATGTCTTGGATTCGGCTCAATCTTCTGCCGCAACCAGGCGACGTGGACGTCGACCGTGCGCGTCGAGGGCATCGAATGGTAGCCCCAGACTTCGTTCAGGAGCTCGTCGCGCGTGAGCGTGGCTTCGCGGTGCTCGATGAAGTATTTGAGCAGGAGAAACTCGCGCGCTGAGAGCTCGAGCAGCTGACCCTCGCGCCGGACCTCGGCCTTTCGAAAGTCCACCGCCACGTCGCCAAATGAGTACTGCGTGGCCGCCGAGCCGGCCACCGCGCGGCGCCGCATCTGCACTTCCATCCGCGCCGAGAGCTCGAGCATGTCGAACGGCTTCGTGACGTAGTCGTCGGCGCCGAGCCGCAGGCCCAGCACCTTGTCCACGACCTGGCCGCGCGCGGTGAGCATGATGACCGGCGTCGTGACCCCGCGCTGCCGGAGATCGCGGCAGACGTCGAATCCGTTCGCGCCGGGCAGCATGACGTCGAGCAGGATCACGTCCCAGTGCTCGCGCGTCGCCCGCTCGAGGCCGGCGTGCCCGTCCGACGCCGTGCCGACCTCGTAGCCATCGCTCCGAAGTCGATCGGTCAGCGTCAGCACGAGGCCAGGCTCGTCTTCGACGAGCAGCACGCGTTTTGACGCGCTCACGGTCCGTCGGCTTTGCTGAGAACGGGCCCTGGCACGTCGCCGGGCGCGGACCTGTCGGTTTCACTCAACGCAGGCGCTTCGACTTCGGTCAGCGCGGGCCCTTCGATTTCGCTCAGGGCAGGCGCTTCGACTTCGCTCAGCGCAGGCAGGTGTAGTGTGAACGTCGTGCCCTGATCCGACGAGGACCGCACCGACACGCGTCCGCCGTGGGCTTCGGCGATGCGCTTGACGAGGCTCAGGCCGAGACCGTTGCCGTGAATCTGACGGTCGATCGCGAACCGGCCGCGATAGAACGGCTCGAAGATGTGCGGGAGATCCTGCGTGTCGATGCCGCGGCCGCGGTCGCTGACGGCGATCTGCACCTCGTCGGCATCCCTGGCGCGGCTGGCGGCGACCCGCTGCACGGTCACGCCCAGCCACCTGCCCTCGGCGCCGTACTTGAGCGCGTTCGTCACGAGGTTGTGGAGCGCACGCTGGACCGCACCTTCATCCGCCATGACGAGCGGCAGGTCCGGCGCGATGTGGATCACCTGCTCGAATCCCGCCGACTCGACAAGCGGCGCGGACGCGGCGAGCACGTCGGTGACGATCGCGCCGACGTCGGTCGCGCGCGCGCTGACCAGCCCGCGCGTGTCGCTCACGCCTGCGTAGGCGAGTACCTGCTCGACCATGTCCGTCAGCCGGCGGCCCTCCTGCTCGATGAGGTCGCCGTATCGCCGTGCCTGTGCCGCTTCGTGCACCACCCCGGCCGAGAGGTTCTGCGCCGCCGACCGAATCACGGCCAGCGGCGTCCGGAGCTCGTGCGAAACGGTCGCGACGAAGTCCATCTGCTGCGCGGCCAGCCGCTCGGACCGTCGTGCGTTGAGCACCACGAGACCGACGCCCGAAGCGAGCACCGAGAGGATGCCGAAGCTCAGCCAGAGATTGCGGCGTCTGGCGCGCGCGACCGCCGCGTCGAGCGACCCGGCGGTGTGTTGAACGACGAATTGCCAGGCGGGACTGCCGAGGCCTTGCGTGACCCGGTAGTCGCTCACCTGTGCGCCGCGCTGCTCCACGAAGATCGAGACCGTTCCGCCGCGGCCGCCGGCGCCTCCGCCTCCGGATCGCTGGGGCGGCAGCGGCGCCGGTGCGACCTGCCTCGGCAGCGGCGGCGTCTCGCTCGTCCGGACCGTGGCCCGTCCCACCCAGCCTGGCACGGGCGCGGGCGGCGGGGGCGGCGGCAGCGTCATGACGTCAAAGCCCGTGTTGGCGCCGTGCAGCAGCATCGCGCGCGCGCTCATCTGGTTGCTGAGATCGAGCCGTAGCGTGAAAAACGGCACGACGGCATCCGCGCTCGCCGGATCGAGCACCGCGCCGCGCGCCACGCCGTGCGAGTACACCGTGGCGGCCGTTGGTTGGGTCTCGACGACCGCAAAGCGATAGTCAGCGGCGTCACGTTCCGGGAAATGACGCGCGGCAAGCGCCGGCAGGAGGGCCGACTCCAGATACGCGCGATCGAGGTGCGCGATCAGGAACCGCGAGGTGAATCTGAACTGGACCTGCGACCGCATGTCGGCCGGGGCCATCGTCTGCACGACCGGCAGCGAGATCACCAATGCCGGAACCGACGCGACGATCGGCTCGCGAAGCAGGAGGAACGACCTGGCCTGCATGCTCGGCTTGCTGTCGCTGGGCCTGGTCTCGGTCTGCTCGATCCGCCTCCGGACGGGCGAAAGCTCCGCGGGCCACTCCGACGGCTCGAACGTCCGGCTTTCGGGCCGGTACTGCAGGACCGGCGATCGAGACGGGTCGTGCTCGACGACGTAGATGCCCTTGACCAGCTGCGGGTATTCCGCGCTCTCGCGCCAGAGGTCGTACCGCCGCGCGAAGGCCGTCCAATCCTGCTGCGCGAGACCGGCGCTCTCCGTCTGGAGCGCGAGGTAGAGGTGCAGTACTTCACGGTCGAAGTCGCGCGCGAATGCCTCCGCGCGCTGCATCATCGTCGTCTTCATCCGCTCCCGCTCGGCGGCGCTCACCTGGCCGAGCCAGCGGTATTGCAGCACCGCGAGTGTGACGACGAGCGCGGCGAGGGCCACGGGAAGGATCAGCCCCAACGGCAGCCGTCGAGAGCGCATGGGCCGAGTCTAGCACGCGCAATTACGGGACCTGTTCTCGCAAGTCGTTGCGACGACGGCTTTTACGTTCTTAACAAACTCTTTGCGACTGCTTAACCATTGCGGTGGGACTTCGATTGAGCATCAACGTCAAAGAAAGGAAAAAGCAACTAAACAAAGAGGACATATGACACGCACATTCCAGTTCCTGCTTCTGACCGTGCTCGCCGCCCAGGCGCTCGTGATCGGTCAGGGCCCCGACGCCGCCAAAGTCCTGGCCGACGTGCGAGCCGCGCTCGGCGGTGACGCCAAGCTCGAGGCCGTGAAGTCCGTCGCCGTGGAAGGGCGGCTGACGAAGACCACGGGCGGCCAGACGCTGACGAACGATTTCGAGATGGCCTTCGAGTTGCCCGACAGGTTCGTCAAGAAAGAAGTCATCGCCGTCTTGGGACAGACATCGATCACGCGGACGACCGGATTCAACGGCGACGGGTTGATCGAAGTCGTCGATACGCCGCCGCAGATGGGCGGCGGAATGGTCATCACACGCATGGCCGGATCGGGACCGCCCGGAATGCAGGCGACACCCGAGCAGATCGCGACGCAGCGGCAAGCCATTCTCGCGTCGAACAAGCGGGAATTCGCGCGGCTCTTGCTCGGCATGTTCGCGGCCAATCCTCGGGCGTTCCCGCTCGAGTTTGCCTATGCCGGCGAGGCCGAGGCGCCCGATGGCCAGGCGCACGTGATCGACGTCAAAGGCGCCGACGGGTTTACGGCGCGCCTGTTCGTGGACACGAAAACGCGGTTGCCGCTGATGTTGAGCTGGATGGACAAGGAACCGATGCGGATGACCATCGGCGGCGGCGCGGCCGTGGGTTCCGGAGCCATCACGATCGCACACGGCGCCCACCTGTCGGGCGGCGCCCGCCAGGTGACGCCGGAGCAGGCCGAGCAGCTTCGACACGAGATGGAACAAAAGATGAAGGAAGCCGAGGCGAATCGTCGCACCGTCGAGTACCGCCTCATCTATGGCGACTACAAGGCGTTCTCCGGCGTGCAGATGCCCACGCGCATCCAGCGAATGATCGACGGTCAGGCGACCGAAGAGTTGAGCCTCGAGAAGATCAAGGTCAACACGAAGATCGACCCCAGGAAGTTCGAGGTCACGAAGTAGATGCGCCACGGGACTCTCGGCCTCATCGCCGCCGCGCTCGTCGTCATCACCGCGGCGCCCTCGGCCGCGCAGCAACCGCGGCCCGAGAACGCGCGGTTGCTCGTGACGGTCGTCGATCCCAGCGGCGCCGTCATCCCTGGCGCGAAGGTGACCGTCACGGGTCAGGAGCCGGCGACGTTGAAACCGGAGATCGCGCCGGCCTCGACGACAATCGGGGGAATTGCGGCGTTCGAGACACTCTCGCCAGGGCGGTATGCCGTCCAGGCGGAGTTTGCCGGTTTCGAGACCGTGACCGTGCGCGACGTGCGGCTGCGAGCGGGCGACAACCGCCGGTCGATCGCGCTGCCTATCAAGAAAGTGGCCGAGGACCTGACGGTTGGGCGCGACGGCCAGACATCGGCGCTCGATCCGCGCGGCAACGCGTTCTCGACCGTGCTCACGCGCGAGCAGATCGCCGCGCTGCCCGACGACCCCGACGAAATGGAGCGCATGCTCAAGGCCATGGCGCCACCGGGCGCCACGATCCGCGTGGACGGCTTCAGCGGCGGCAAGCTGCCGCCCAAGTCGCAAATCCGATCGATCCGTCTGCCGCGCATGGACATGTTCGCGGCTCAGAACCACGGCGGGCTGCAGGGGATGATCTTCATCGACATCATGACGCAGCCCGGTAACGGTTCCCTGCGCGGCTCGGCGGATCTCACGTATCGAGACGATGCCTTGAACGCCCGGAATCCGTTCACGCCGCTCAAAGGCGACGAGAGCATGAAGCAGGGCGGCGGGTCGCTCAGCGGGACCATCGTGCCGAACAAGTCGTCGTTCTTCATCACGGCGCAAAAGGCGCGGCTGTTCGATTCCGGGAGTCTACTTGCCGCGCTGCCCGATTCGACGGTCGCGCAGGCGATCCGGCGGCCGGCCGACCGGATGACCTTCAACGGCCGGTTCGATCAGGCGCTGAACCGGGACCACGTGCTCCGGTTCTCGTTCCAACGCAACGCCATGGACCTGGGCAACCTGGGCGTCGGCAGCTTCGACCTGCTCGAGCGCGCGTACTCGACGAATTCCTCCGACAACATCTTTCGAATGTCCGAGAATGGCGCGCTGGGCCGGCGGTTCTTCACTGAATCACGGCTGCAGGTGCGCTGGACGAACTCCGAGAGCCGGTCCGCGATCGAATCGCCGACGATTCGCGTGCTCGACGCGTTCACGGGCGGCGGCGCGCAGCAGTCGGGTGGCCGCCGGGTGACCGAGTTCGAAGCGGCCACCGATCTCGACTATGTCCGCGGCGTCCATTCGTTCCGTACCGGCATCCTCCTAGAGGGCGGGCGCTACCGCTCCGACGAGTTCTCGAACTACCTCGGGACGTTCACGTTTGCGAGCCTCGCCGATTACGAAGCGGGCCGGCCGACCACCTATACGCGGCGCCTGGGCGATCCGAACATCAGCTACACGAACCTGCAGGTCGGCCTGTACGTGCAGGACGACTACCGGATGGCGAGGAGCCTGATGCTGAGCTATGGCCTCCGTTACGAGGCCCAGACGTTGATTGCCGACCAGCGCAACTTCTCGCCGCGCCTGAGCCTGACGTACTCGCCGCTCAAGAGCGGCAAGACCACCTTCCGTGGCGGCGTCGGCTACTTCTCCGACTGGCTTGGGACCAGCACCTACGAGCAGACGCTTCGCGTGGACGGCTTCCGGCAGCAGGAGTTCAACGTTCTCAATCCGGAGTATCCCGATCCGGGCCTGGGTGGGGCGACGCCGCCAACGAATCGATACCTGTTGCGCGACGGTCTCGTTCTCCCGGCCAGTCTCGGCGCGAACATCGGCGTCGACCAGGCGCTCACGTCATCTTTGCGGCTCAACGTCGGGTACTCGTTCAGGAAAGGCTCGCACCTGCTTCGCGGCCGCAATCTCAATGCACCCGAGAGCGGCGCGCGTCCCGATCCGCGGTTCAGCAACATCGTCGAAGTCCAGAGCGACGCCGGGTCGCGCACGCACGCGCTCAACATTGGCGCGAGCCTGATGATGCTGAACTGGCGCCAGACGTTCTTTCACGCCAACTACACGCTGGGCTCGACCAAGACCAACACCACGGGCGCGTTCGGGCTCCCCGCCAACGGTGACGATCTCGCGGCCGAATGGGGACTCGCCGCGGCCCGGCATCGCGTGGGAGGCATGATCAGCATGCAGCCAATCCGCAACTTCGGCGTGAGCATGAATTTCCGCGCGCAGTCGGGTACGCCGTACAACGTCACGACGGGTGCGGACGGCAACGGCGACGGCCTGTTCAACGATCGGCCGGCCGGTCTGTCCCGGAACTCCGCTCGCACGGACACGCAGTGGGACCTGGGACTCCGCCTGTCGTACGCCATCGGCTTTGGTCAGCGTCCGCAGACCAGCGGACCGGGCGGCGGCCAGACAGTCGTGATGATCGGCGGGGCCGGTGGCGGGGGAGGCATGCCGGGCGCCGTCGGCGGCGGCGCGGTGGACAAGCGATTCCGGGTCGAGGTCTACGCCTCCGCGCAGAACGTGACCAACCACAAGAACTACATCGGTTACAGCGGAGTCCTCACGTCGCCGTTTTTCGGGTTGCCGACGAACGTCCTCAATTCCCGGAAGATCGAGATCGGAACGAGATTCGGATTTTAATGAAGTCCTTCATGAATCTTTTCTTGACAAGTATCACCATACGATATATCAGTCTCCGATACTTCTATGGCGACCCGTCCGACCCGTCCGACCCGGCTGGTTGACGACCAGGCCCGCGTCGCGCTGCCGCTGACCCCGATCGTGATGCACATCCTCCTCGCGCTGGTCGATCGCGACCGGCACGGGCTCGGCATCGCCGAGCACATTGAAGAGTTCACTGCCGGGCGGGTGAGTCTGGGGCCCGGAACGCTCTATGGCGCCATCAAGCGGCTCCTCGAGACCGGATTGGTGGAAGACGTCGAGTCCGGGCCCAAAGACGACTCGCAGGATCCCCGGCGCCGCTATTACACGATCACGCCCGTCGGGCAGCGAGCGTTGGAGCTCGAGACGCGGCGGCTGGCCGACGTGCTCGACGTCGCGCGTGTGAAGCGGGTCATTCGATGAACGCCATGCCCCGGCCGCTGTCCGGTCTGCCGGACCGCGCGTATCGCGTGGCGCTGCTGCTGTACCCGCGGACCTTTCGCGATCGGTTTGGCGACGAGATGGTGGGGTTCTTTCGCGCGCAGCGGCAGGCGGCTGCGGCGAGAGGCGCGATCTCGCTCGCCAGGTTCTGGCGCCGCTCGGTGACCGATCTCGCGCGGTCTGTGTGGCGCGAGCGCGGCGTTCTCGGCGCCATGGCGGCCGGACCACGGTCGCTCTTTGCCGGCGCCGCGGCCAACATCCGCGATGCCTTCCATTTCCTGCGCCGCTCGCCCGGCCTGGGCGCGGCGATCGTTCTGCTCATGGCGGTCACGATTGGGGCCGCGACGTCGATCTTCAGCGTCGTCAACGCCGTGCTGATCCGGCCTTTGCCGTTCGGCCAGCCTGATCGCCTCGTGATGGTCTGGGAAACGCGGCCCGAGCGTCAGGTCACGCGCAACGTCGTCAGCGGCCACGAATTTCCGATGTGGCAGGAGCGCAATCGCGTGTTCGAGCGGATGGCCGCGCTCACGTTCGGCGTCGCCACGCTCACGGGCGCGGGAGAGCCCGCCGCGCTGACGGGGATTCGGGTGACCGCCGGTTTCTTCGACGTCATGGGCGTGCAGCCGGCGATCGGCCGGGCGTTTCGCGCCGAGGAGGACACGCCTGGGCTGGGGCAGGTGGTGATTCTGAGCGACGGCCTCTGGCGGGAGCGATTCGGCGCCGACGCGCGCGTGCTCGGACAGACGATACGGTTGAACGAGCAGCCGTTCCAGGTCGTCGGAGTGATGCCGGAGGGGTTCAGCTTTCCCAGCGGACCAGCGGCGGCACGGCCCGGCTTCTGGTCGCCCATCGCCGAGCCGATTCATCTCTACCGCGGCCGTCATTACTTGCACGTCGTCGGGCGTCTGAAGCGGGACGCGACGATTGATGACGCGCGCGCGGACATGGCGCGCGTGGCGCAGAGTGTCACGACCGATCTGCCGGATCTCAATCGGGGCCATGAGACGACGGTCGTCGGTCTGCAGAGCGATCTTGCGCGGGATGCGCGTCCCTCGCTGCTGCTTCTGCTGGGCGCGGTGTCGTGCCTGCTCCTCGTCGGATGCAGCAACGTCGCGGGACTTCTGCTGGCGCGCGGTCTGGCCCGCAGCCGTGAGATCGGCGTCCGGCTCGCGCTCGGGGCGGGCCGGCTCGGCATTTCGCGACAGCTGTTGACGGAGGGGCTGGTGCTAGCATTCATCGGCGCCGGGCTCGGGATCGCGGTGACCGTGGCCCTCACGCGCGTCGTGCCGCGGGTGGTGCCGCGAGAGATCCTGCCGATCGATCGCGTCGGCGTGGATGGCACGGTGCTGTTGTTCACCCTGGCCGCGACGCTCCTGACCGGCGTCCTGTTCGGTCTCGCGCCGATTCTGCAGATTCGCCGGATCGATCTCTCAACGGTTCTGAAGCAGGGCCAGCGGACGATCGCGTCACCCGGACATCCGCGCGTTCGCCACGCGCTCGTCGTCGGTCAGATCGCGCTGACGCTGCTCCTGGTG
Organism: Vicinamibacterales bacterium; assembly: GCA_035633215.1. Lineage (GTDB taxonomy): Bacteria > Acidobacteriota > Vicinamibacteria > Vicinamibacterales > SCN-69-37 > DASQFI01. The sequence goes on from DASQFI010000062.1 coordinate 327,038, forward strand.
CTGGGCGCTGCGCTCATGACACGCGCGTTGATCTCGCTCGTGCGCGTTGATCCCGGCTTCACGACGCAAGGGATTCTGGCGGTGGACCTCTCGCTGCCGGGCGCGCGGTACGCATCGCCGGGCGCACAGCGGCAGTTCTTCGACGAGGTCGTCGCGCGGACGGCAGCGGTGCCGGGTGTGGTCAGCGCGGCCGCGACGAGCCAGGTGCCGATCGGCGGCGGCTTCTCCGGCATCAGCATCACGATTGACGGCCGGCCCGCGCCGCCGCCGGGCCAGGACGAGTCGGCGCGTTACCGTGTCGTCAGCGCCGGGTACTTCAAGACGATGGGCATTCCGGTGATCGCCGGGCGGACGTTCGCGCCGGCCGACGCCCGGATATCGGTTCCGTTCATACGGTGGTTCCCCCAACAGCCGATGCCTGCCGGCCACGATCGGCCGCAGACCGCGCCGGTGGTCGTCATCAACCAGGTGATGGCGCGGCGGTTCTGGCCCGACGGCAATCCGGTGGGCGGCCGCATTCGCGCGCTGCTCAGTCCCTGGATCGACGTCATCGGCGTCGTCGCCGACACGCACAACGCGTCGCTCCGCGAGCTGCCGGTCCCCGAGTTCTATCTGCACGACCTCCAGGAACCGCAGTCGATCATGAGTCTGCTCGTGCGCACGACCGGCGATCCCGTGGCGCTCGCGCCAGCGATCCGATCGACGATCTGGAATCTCGATCCCGATCTGGCGATCACATCGATACGCACGATGGAAGACGTCGTCGATCACTTATTCGGCCTGCCGCGCTTGACCTCTTCCTTGCTCGCCACGTTCGCGCTGATCGCGCTTGCGCTCATGGCCGCGGGGATCTACGGGCTCATGGCATTCACGACGCGCCAGCGACTGCCCGAGATTGGCGTTCGGCTCGCCCTCGGCGCGGACCGCCGTCAGATCTCCCGAATGGTCATGCGGCATGCGCTCATGCTCGCTGCGGTTGGGATTACGATCGGCGTGGCGGTCGCGGCGGGACTCGTGGGGATCGCCCGGCGCGAGTTCTTCGGCGTTCAGCCGATCGACCCGATCACGTGGGGCGTGGTCGGCGCCGTGCTGCTCGGGTCGACCGTGCTGGCCTGCTGGTGGCCCGCGCGCCGCGCCTCGCGTGTGGATCCTGCACTGGTACTGCGATCGAACTGACATCCTTCAGATAGGTCAACGTAGTGAAGAACTACGCGGCGACCTATTTTTCGCACTTTCTTCTACTACTCCCCAGTTTCCTGGCGTTTTTTCGCGCAAATTTCGAGTAACGACTAGCCAAACGGTGTCTTACTTCGTCTAAGAGGGCAACCACGACGAGGTCGTAGAAGCGTCCGGACCGGCTGACTTCACTCGAGGCGTCGTCGAGCCCGCAAGAGCTCCCGGCGGAGTGCGTGGAGAGACTATGCGCGATTTCGGACAGTCCATGGCGGTGATCTGTCTGACGGGTATGGCCATGCTCGGGGTGTCGGCGCCCGCGCAAGATAAGGATGCAGCGCCAATCCTTGCGGCGGCCCGCGAGGCGCTCGGAGGCGACGCCAAGCTCGCTGCCATCAAGTCGTTCGTCGCGACCGGTCGCACGCGGCAGGTCCGCGGCAACAACCTCGTGCCGATCGAGTTTGAGATCGCGTGCGAGCTTCCGGACAAGTACGTCCGCAAGGATGAGATTCCAGCCCAGGAAAGCGATCCGACCTCGAGCGGCTTCAACGGCGATCAACTGATCCAGATTCCGCCTCCGGCCCCGCCGCGCGCGGGCGGACCCGCACCCGGAGCGGGCCGCGCGGGAGAGCCGCCTCCAGGCGCGGCGCGTCCGGGTGGTCCACCGCCTCCAGGTACGGCGACACCACCTGCTGCCGGCCCCGGCCGCGCGGGCGGTCCGCCGATGGATCCTCGCCGCGCGCGCGTGAACACCGTGAAGCAGGACTTCACGAAGCTCACGCTCGGGATGTTCGCCACGTCATTCAGCAGCTTTCCCCTGACTTTCACTCGAGCCGGGCAGGCAGAAGCGCCGCAGGGCAAAGCTGACGTCCTCGAGGTCAAAGGCCCGGAAGGGTCGAACTTCGCGGCGCGGCTGTTCATCAACAGCCAGACGCATCAACCCATCATGGTCAGCTGGCAGATGCCGCCGTCGAACGTCGTCGTGACGGTCCCGGGACAGCCCGCGCCAAAACCAGAGACACTCGCGCCGGGGGCCGTCGTTGTCGAAGGCCCGCCCGCGCCGGCGCCGACCGCGGGCAAGGAAGAGACCGACAAGTACACGAAGGACGTCGCCGAAGTCAGAAGGAAAGCGCAAACGAAGCTCGTCGAACACCGGATCTACTACGCGGACTATCGCGATGCCGGCAACGGCGTGATGTTCCCGTTCCGCCTGCGCCGCGCGATTGGAACCGACACAGTCGAGGAAACCAACTTCGACGCGTTCAGGTTCAACCAGAAGATCGACCCGCGGAAGTTCGAGCCGGTCAAGTAGGTGTCGTCGTCCAATAGTGGGCCGGACCCCCGGCTCGAGGAGATTCCGGCCGTGCCGCTCAAGAAACTCTCGACGATCGTCCTTGCTGTTATTGCCTGCGTGATGCTTTCGACGTCAGCGTTTGCTCAGGCGCAACCGCCGCGCGACGGCAGGCTGCTCATCACGGTCGTCGATGCGACGAACAGCATCCTGCCGGGCGCGATCGTCACGGTCGTCGGGGTCGAGAACGCGACCAAAGCCACGGCCATCCCGCCGGTGAAGGCGTCAGAGGTCGGGCTCGCGACGTTCGAGCGGCTGCGGCCGGGCAGGTATTCGATTCAGGGCGAGTTTCCGGGCTTCGATCTGGGCCTGATGCGCGACGTGCGCGTCCGGAGCGGCGACAACAAGCACATCCTGATCCTCCCGCTGAGGAAGATGGAGGACTCGGTCACGGTGGGACGCGATCGCCAGGAAGCCGCCGCCGATCGCACCCTGTCGTTTGGCACGGTGCTCACGCGCGAGCAGATCGAAGCGCTGTCGGAGGATCCGGACGAGCTGAAGAGGCAGTTGCAGGACATGGCGGGTCTGGGGTCCGTCATCCGCGTGGACAGCTTCGAGGGGCAGCAACTGCCGCCGAAAGCGCAGATCAAAATGGTCCGCATCTCGCGCGACCAGTTCGCCGCCGAGAATCACGGCGCCGGCGGCCTGCACATCGACATCATCACGCAGCCGGGCATCGGCCCGCTCCGCGCCTCGGCGCGGCTCGGCTTCTACGACAGCTCGATGGACGGCAAACATCCGCTGGTGCAGCAGAAGGGCCCCGCGCAGAGCCGCAACTGGGGCGGCAATCTCGGCGGCACGCTGCTCAAGGATCGCAGCTCGTTCTCGCTGAACTTCAGCGGGAACACGTCGTACTCGACGCCGGTCCTGAACGCCGCTACGCCGTCGGGCACGCGGATCGAGAACCTGAACCTGCGCCAGCCGAGCGACGCGGTGTTCGTCTCGGGACTCTGGGACTACGCCATTACCAAGGACCAGACGCTGCGCGTGGGCTTCAATTCGAACCGCTTCACCTCGGAGAACCAGGGCGTCGGGGTGTACGACTTGATCGAGCGCGCCTACTCGAGCGAGAACAACGTGTTCTCGATGCGCGTCCAGGAAGCCGGGCCGCTCGGGCGCCGGTTCTTCACCAACACGCGTTTTTCGTTGAACATCAGCAACTCCGACACGACCTCCACGCTCGAGGCGCCGACCATCGTCGTGAACGACGCGTTCACGAGCGGCGGCGCGCAGCGGGCGGGCGGCCGCCGCACGCGGGCGTTCTCGCTCGGCTCCGACCTCGACTACGTCCGCGGCAAACACTCCGTGCGCATCGGCGTCCTGCTCGACGGCGGCTCGTACCGCTCGGACGACGCCTCGAACTATCTCGGCACGTATACCTTCGAGAGCCTCGAGGCGTTCGAGGCCGGCCGCCCGCGCAGTTACACGCGGCGCATCGGCGACCCGACGATCAGCTACTTTCACCTCCAGAGCGGGATCTACATCCAGGACGACATCAAGCTTCGCAAGAACCTGACGATCACGCCGGGGCTGCGCTACGAAGCGCAGACGCGTCTCGACGACTACGACAACTTCGCGCCGCGGTTCGGGATCACCTGGGCGCCGTTCAAGAACGGCAAGACGACGCTGCGGACGAGTTGGGGGATTTTCTACGACTGGCTCACGACCAACACGATCGAGCAGACCTTGCGCGTGGATGGCTTCCGCCAGCAGGAGCTCAACATCATCAATCCGTCGTACCCCGATCCGGGGCTCGAGGGCGTGATCCCGCCCACGAACCGGTACCTCCTCGACGATGACATGTACATGGGCCGGAACACGCGGGTGAGCGCCGGGCTCCAGCAGGCCGTCACGAGCAAGTTCTCCGTGGGCGCGACGTTCAGCGACATCCGGGGCGACGGCATTCTGCGCGGACGCAACCTGAACGCGCCGGTCAACGGTGTCAGGCCCGATCCGGCGTTCGCGAACGTGATCCAAACCGTGTCCGATGCGAGATTGCGCACGCGATCGGTCTCGACCAACGCCGGTCTCAGTTTCTTCACGCCGACGCCGAACAACACGAGGTTCTTCGACTGGAAGCGCAACCTGGGTTTGTACGGCAACTACACGTGGAGCCGGGCCAGGAACAACTCGGACGGCACGTTCAGCCTGCCGGCCACTGGCAGCCTCGACGCCGAATGGGGTCCGTCGAACGGCGACGTGCGGCATCGCGGCAACATCTCGATCAGTACGGGACTGATCAAGAACTTCAACGGGAGCATCGACTTCTCGATGTCGAGCGCGCCGCCGATCACGATCCGGACCGGCGTCGATGACAACGGCGATCTGGTGTTCAACGATCGGCCCGCCGGCGTCGGACGCAACACCGAGCGGACCACGGGGCAGTGGCAGTCGTTCGCGTTCTTCAGCTACTGGATCGGCCTGGGCAAGCGCCAGGTCGCCTCCGGCGGACCGATGGGCGGGATCATGATTCGGGAGGGCGCCGGCCCTGTCACCGTGTCCACGATGGCGGCGCAAGCCCTGCCGCGGTACCGCTTGTCGTTCAACGTCCAGATCTCGAACCTCACGAATCACGCAAACTACACCGGCTACAGCGGCGTCATGACGTCGCCGTTCTTCCTCAAGCCCACGGGCGCGTCCGGCGTGCGCCGGATCAATTTCGGGATGAGCTTGAGCTTTTGAAAGCTTGTGTCAATCTGAAATCTGCAATCTGGGAATCTGATATCTGGATCTGGAATCCGGCAATCGGGGGAATCTGGAATCTATCGGGAATCGCAGCATCTATCGTCGGATCTTGAATCTGGCAGTCTGAAATCGACGCTTCCGATTCCGGATTCCCCGATTCTCGATAGATTCCAGACTCCCAGATAGATTTCAGATTCCCAGATTCCCAGATTGCTGATCCAGATATCAGATTCCCAGATTACAGATTACAGATAGACACCGACAGGATTTCCCCTCCCGCGCGATTGCCTCTTTCAGGAGAGAATGATCACGTCCGCAGGACGTGCATGTCTCAACACAGGATTGAAGTGGGTGTGCTTGGCGCGACCGGCATGGTCGGCCAGCAATTCGTGGCCCGGCTGGCCGGGCATCCGTGGTTCGACATCCGGTGGCTGGCGGCAAGCGAGCGGTCGCTCGGCAAATCGTACGCGGAGGCGGCGCCATGGCGTCTCGCGTCGCCGATGCCGGATGTCTGTCGCGGCACGCGTGTCGAGCCGTGCGAGCCGGGCCGCGGTCCGAAAGTCGTCTTTTCCGCGCTCGATGCGAAAGCCGCCGACGAGCTCGAGCACCAGTTCGCCGCCGCGGGTCACATCGTTCTCAGCAACGCACGCAGCCACCGCATGGATCCGCTGGTGCCGCTGCTGATTCCGGAAATCAACGCCGATCATCTGGGCATCCTCGCCGAGCAGCGGCGTGTGAAAGGCTGGTCCGGCGCGATCGTGACCAATCCCAACTGCGCCGCGGTCGTGCTCGCGATGGCGCTCGCGCCACTCCGCCAGTTCGGCCTCCGCCGCGTCGTCGTCACAACGCTGCAGGCGGTGTCGGGGGCCGGGTACCCCGGCGTCGCCTCGCTCGACATCCTCGGCAACGTCATTCCGTTCATCGGCGGCGGCGAGGAGGAGAAGATCGAGGTCGAGACGCGAAAGATTCTTGGCGGCGACGGCGGCCGGGCCGCGCATCCTGCTGTCATCAGCGCGTCCGTGACGCGCGTGCCCGTGATCGACGGCCACTCGGTCGTCGCGTCCGTCGATCTCGAGTCGGGTCCGGCAGCCGCCGACGTCGAAGCGGCCATGCGTGCGTTTCGCGGCCGCCCGCAAGAGCTGAAATTGCCGTCCGCGCCCGATCCGCCGCTGCTGCTGCGATCCGAGGACAACCGCCCGCAGCCGCGCCTCGACGCCGGCCTGGGCGACGGCATGACCGTTTCAGTCGGCCGCGTCCGCGTCTGTCCGGTGCTCACGCACAAGTTCGTCGCGCTTGGGCACAACACCATCCGTGGCGCGGCCGGCGCGTCGATCCTCAATGCGGAGCTGATGCACGCTGAGGGGACGTTGTGATTGTCATGAAGTTCGGCGGCACGTCCGTGGCCGATCGTCCGGCGATCGAGCGCGTCGTGTCGATCGTCCGCGCGGCTCGTCAGGTTGCCGTGCAGCCGGAGAGCCGCGACTGGCGGGGACCGGTCGTCGTCGTCTCGGCGCTCGGCGGTGCGACGGATCGGCTGCTCGGCATCGCGGCGCAGGCGGGCGCGGGTGACATCGACGGCGCGCGCGATCACCTGCGCGCCTTGTGCGACAGGCATCTCGAGGTCGCCGGTATCGTCACCCAACCCGATGAGCGGCAACTGGTCGATCGATTCATTCGCGACACGTTCGACGAGCTCGAACGCATCGCCGGCGCCCTGGGTGTGCTTCGTGAAGTGACGCCCCGCTGGCTGGACGCGATCGCCGCCACAGGGGAGATCGCGAGCAGCCGCATCGTGGCCGGTGCGCTGGAGTCACAGGGTCTGGCGGCAACCTGGGTGGACGCGAGACGCGTGTTGGTGACCGCCGACGCCCACGTGGCCGCCGCGCCGCTGGTGCCCGAGACGACCGCGGCGCTCAAGACCATCGTCGATCCTCTTCTCGCCTCCCGCCGGATTCCCGTGGTCGGCGGGTTCGTCGGCGCCACACGGCAGGGCGTGACGACGACGCTCGGGCGAGGCGGATCGGACTATTCGGCCGCGATCATCGGCGCGTGCCTGGACGCATCGGAGATCCAGATCTGGACCGACGTTGACGGCATGCTCACGGCCGATCCCAGGATCGTCCCGAACGTACAGGTCGTGCCGCACCTCTCATTCGCGGAGGCCTCGGAGCTTGCCTACTTCGGCGCGAAAGTGCTGCACCCAGCGACCATTCAGCCGGCGGTCGGCAAGAACATTCCGGTCCGCATCCTCAATTCGAAGCGCCCGCAGGACCCGATCGGCACGCTCATCACGCGCGATCGCCCGCCGACCGAACGGCCGCTGACCGCCGTGGCGTCGAAGAAGGGCGTCACGGTCGTGGACATCACGTCCACCCGCATGCTCGATTCGCACGGCTTCCTGAAGCGGATCTTCGAGGTGTTCGAGGACCACGGCACCTCGGTCGACGTCGTCACCACTTCCGAAGTCAGCGTCTCGGTCACCGTGGATGACGCGCGGCATTTGCCCGAGATCGTCTCCGCGCTCGAGGCGGTGGCCGACGTCACGCACGAGACGAACATGGCGATCGTCTGCGCGGTGGGCGATGGCCTGCAGAACGATCCGTCCTTCGTCGGCCACCTGCTCGAGGCCGCCGGCGGCGTGCCGATCCGGATGCTGTCGCAAGCGGCGGCGCGGCGGAACATCACGCTCGTGATTCACGAGACGGATCTGGAGACGGTCCTCCGGCGCGTGCACGATCGGTTCTGCGCGAGCGTGATGACGTAGCGGGGTGGGGCCCCGCGAGCATTGAAGAAGACGACATAAAGAAGCCTCAAAGCCTCAAGGCGAAAAGGCGCAAGAAGACAGATACACATGCTTCGAATTCTCCTGGTCGGCCACGGACGCATGGGACAGCTCGTCGAGCGTCTGGCCTCGGCGCACGCCTGCGAAGTCGCGGGCATCGTCTCGAGCCGGTCCGGCCCGGGCGCCATCCGCTCGGGCCACTTTGGACCCGTGGACGTGGCGATCGACTTCACGCAGCCTTCCGCGGTCGCCGAAAACTTCCACCAGCTTGCCGAGCGAAAGATCAACGTCGTCGTCGGCACCACGGGCTGGCAGCGAGACGAGGCGGCGCTTCGGGAGATCGCGATTCGCGATGGCATCGGCGTGCTGGCGTCGGCGAATTTCTCGATCGCCATGGCGGTGTTCCGGACCGTGGTTCAGGACGCTGCCAGGCGGTTTGGGCCGCTCTCCGACATCGGCGCCTGGATCCACGAGTCGCACCATGCCGCCAAGAAAGACGCGCCGTCAGGCACCGCGCTGATGCTGAAAACGGCCATGGAGCACGCCGGATACCCCCGGCCCGTGGATGTGTCGTCGACCCGCGCCGGCTCGATTCCTGGCACCCACGTGGTCGGCTTCGACGCGGCGGCTGAGACAATGACCCTCGTGCACGAAGTCCGCGATCGAGCGGTCTTCGCCCACGGCGCGCTCCAGGCGGCGGCGTGGCTGAAGGGACGCCAGGGCTGGTTCTCGATGGACAACATGTTGGAGAATCTGAAATCTGGAATCTAGCATCTGCAATCTGGTCTGGAATCGGCAATCGGGGAACCGACAATCTATCTGGGAATCTGAAAACTATGCGTTCGACTTTCACCGGCGTTGGCACTGCGTTGATTACTCCCTTCACCTCCTCGGGCGAGCTGGACGAACGTACGCTCAGAGCGCTGGCCAGGCGTCAGGTTGACGCCGGCGTCCATTTTCTCGTGCCGTGCGGCACGACCGGCGAAACACCCACCTTGAACGAGCGCGAGCGGCGGCGCGTCGTCGAGATCGTGGTCGAGGAAGCCAGGGGCCGCGCGCTGGTGCTCGCGGGCGCGGGCGGCTACGACACACGCGACGTGAAACACGCCGCGCAGGAAATGCACAAAGCTGGCGCGCAGGGGCTGCTGTCGGTGACGCCGTACTACAACAAGCCGACGCCGGAGGGGCTCTACCAGCACTTCAAGGCGATTGCCGAGAGCACGCCGCTGCCGGTCATCGTCTACAACGTGCCTGGACGTACGGGCTGCAACGTCGAGGCGGCCACGCTGGCGCGGCTCGCGACGATTCCGAACATCGCCGGCGTGAAGGAAGCCTCCGGGAACATCACGCAGATGGCCGAGGTCTGCCGCGCCGTGCCGCCGGACTTTCTCGTCCTGTCGGGCGACGATGCGATCACGCTGCCGCTGATGGCGATTGGCGGACGCGGGATCGTCTCGGTCGCGTCGAACGAAGTGCCGGCGGAAATGGTGCAGATGGTCGAGGCCGCCGAGCGCGGCGATTTCGCGACGGCGCGTCGCTGGCACGAGAAGCTGATGCCCGTCATGCAGGTGAATTTCGTCGAGTCGAATCCCGGCCCGGTGAAATTCGCGATGGCGGCGATGGGACTGTGCGAGCTGAGCTACCGGCTGCCGATGGTCCCGCCCCGGCCCGCGGCCCAGGAAAAGATTCTCGGCGTGCTCAAGGACTTCGGCCTGCCCGTCGTGGCAGTGCAACATCACTCGTAAGACCTCGGGTGTCGTCGTGAGGACATGCCTCTACAACAGACCATCGAATCGCTGTTCGCCCAGGGCGATCGCGCGGACAAAGCCGCGGCGCGTGAGGCGTTCTTTGCTCTTCAGCGCGCGTTGAGCGCCGGCGAGGTCCGCGCCGCCGAGCGCGACTCGTCGAAGCCCGCCGGGTGGCGTGTCAACACGTGGGTGAAGCAGGGCATTCTGCTCGGCTTCCGGTTCGGCGACACCGTCGACGTCTCGGCGGACCACGGGCGCTGGCCGTTCTACGACAAGGACACGATGGCGCTGAAAAAGCCCGGCCTCGGTGCGGGCGTGCGCATCGTTCCGGGCGGCTCGACCATCCGGGAAGGCGCGTTCGTGGCCACCAGCGTCGTCTGCATGCCGCCGATGTACGTCAACATCGGCGCGTACGTCGACGAAGGCACGCTCGTCGACTCTCATGCCCTTGTCGGATCGTGCGCGCAGATCGGCCGCCGCGTGCACTTGAGCGCGGGTGCGCAGATTGGCGGCGTCATCGAACCCGTCGGCGCGCTGCCCGTCATCATCGAGGACGACGTCCTGGTGGGTGGAAACACCGGCGTCTACGAAGGCGCGGTGATCAAGGAACGCGCGGTCATCGCCGCCGGCGTCGTCATCACGGCCTCGACGCCGGTGTACGACCTGCCGCGAGGCGTCGTGATTCGGCCCGACGACGGGCAGCCGCTTGTCGTGCCGGCGGGCGCGGTCGTGGTGCCAGGTGCGCGCGCGGTATCGGTCGGCGCCGGACGCGACTGGGGCCTGTCGCTCGCCACGCCCGTCATCGTCAAGTATCGCGACGACCGGACGGATACGCGGACGGAGCTGGAAGCGTGGATTCGGTAACCCAGCTCCGGCTCACGCGGGAACTGGTCGACATCGACTCGACGACCGGCCAGGAGGGCGAGGCTGGCCGTTTCATTGCCGCCACGTTGCGCGGGCTCGGCTACGAGGTCACCGAGCAGCCCGTCAGCGACGGCCGCAGCAACGTGATCGCGGCGGCCGGCCGTCCCGAGGTCGTGTTCTCGACGCACTTCGATTGCGTCCCGCCGTTTTTCCCGAGTCGCGAGTCCGGCCACGTCCTGTTCGGGCGCGGGTCCTGCGACGCGAAAGGCACGCTCATCGCGCAGATTGCGGCGGCCGAGCGGCTGCGCGCCGCCGGCGAGTCGCGCGTCGGCCTCCTGTTCGTCGTCGGCGAGGAGCGGGGCAGCGACGGCGCCCGGGCCGCGAACGTCGTTGCGCCCGGCTCGAGGTTTCTCGTGAACGGTGAACCGACCGACAACCGCCTCGCAACCGCCACGCGCGGCGTCTACCGCGCGCGCTTGCGGGCGTCGGGACGCGCGGCGCACTCCAGTCTGCCGGAGCTTGGCGTCTCGGCGATCGAAAAGCTCGTCGACGCCCTTACCACTCTTCGCTCGGTCGACTGGCCGTCGGATCCCGATCTCGGTCGGACGTTCTACACGGTCGGCCTGATCTCGGGTGGCCTCGCCCCGAACGTCATTCCACCGGCTGCCGAAGCGGAGATCATGTTTCGCACGGTCGGTCCGCACGAGGCCGTCAAGCATCTGATCGAGCAGCACACCGGCGCCTTCGTCGCGGTCGACGATGTGCTGGTGGTGCCGCCGGCGCGGATGACGACGGTACCGGGTCTCGAACACGCGGCGTTTTCGTTCACGACGGACATTCCCTGGCTCGATCGCTGGGGCACGCCGCTCCTGCTCGGGCCCGGCTCGGTGACGCTCGCGCATACCGAGGACGAGCACGTGCCGATTGCCGAGCTGCACCGCGCGGTTGAGCTGTACGTGCAGATCGCGACCGAACTTCTTTCGCGGGGGTGAAAGAACTTCGGGTTTCTTTCTTGCTCTGTTCTTCCAAAAAAGAAACCCGAGGTCCTCTCTTTTTGAAAGAACAAAGCAAAAAGAAACCCGAGGTCATATGCTGTAGCGGATGCCAGGCTACGGAAGCCGCTACTGGGCCGAACGCACCGCCGACAATCGCCGCCGTTCCCATCCAAAATTTCGAGGCACCCACACGACCGACGCCGTCGTTATCGGCGGCGGCCTGACCGGCGCAACGGCCGCGTATGTGCTCGCCAACGCGGGCATGAGCGTGATGCTGCTCGAGGCCGAACGGCTGGCGGAAGGATCGACCGCCGGCGGCCTTGGGGCGATCCTGCCGCAGCCGGACGCGATGTTTCGCGCGGTCGAGAGTCTCACGGGCCGGCGGGTCGCGCGGACCGCGTGGGAAATTGCGCAGAAAAGCGCCGCGGATTTTGGTGCGGCGCTGAAAAAACTCCCAACCAAATCTGACGTGACGGCGTCGGCGCTCGTGATCAACGGGCGCGGTTCGGAAGACGCCCAGGACCTGCGAAAGGAACAGACCGCGCGACGCAGCGCCGGCCTGGCTGCGCCGTGGTTGTCGGCCGACGCGGAGCGGGCCGAGATCGGCACCGACTCGTCTGGCGCCATCCGCCTGCGCGATACGTTCCTGTTCGATCCGGTCCGCGCCACGCTGAGCCTCGCGGGCGCGGCGCAGGCGCGCGGCGCGCAGATTTTCGAGAAGTCCCCGGTCCGGCGCACGCGCTTCACGAGGAAGTACGCCGACGTCGTGCTCGGCACCGGCACCATTCGCACTCGCGGCATCGTCATCGCGACGGGCGAGCCGGGCAGCCTGTTCGGCCAGCTCAGGCGCCACATCCGGCGGCTCGACGGGTATCTCGTCGTCACCGAGCCGCTCTCGGCGCCGATGCGACGCGACGTCGGCCGCCGCGACAGCGTCTTGACCGAGGCCGGCAGCGCGCCGCACTGGCTGCGGTGGCTCCCGGACGACCGCGCCCTCTTTGCCGGCGGCCTTTCGGCTCCGGTTCCTCCCCGGCAGCGCGACAAGGCACTGCGCCAGCGGGTCGCGCAGCTCATGTACGAGTTCTCGGTGCGGTATCCGGCGATTTCAGGATTGCAATCGGCCTGGGGATGGGACGTGCCCGTGGTGTCCACTTTCGATGGCTTGCCGTGGATCGGCCCGCATCGGAATTACCCCTTTCATTTCTTTGCGATGGCGTTCGGCTGGCAGGGCGATGGCCTCGCCTGGCACGCCGCCCGCGCGGCGCTCAGATATTTCCAGGACACCCCTCGACAGGAGGATGACGCGTTCGGGTTCGTCCGGCACTTGTAACCAACGCGCCTCGAGCCCGGTCAAAAGTACTCCGTCCGACTATTCCCGGAAAGGAGTAGGATCGGCGGAGCGGTCTCGCCCCTCAACTTATGGCCGAGCTTTCTCCCTTCGTGGAGCACCTGCTTCGTCGCGCCGGATTCGGCGCGTCGGAAGCCGAGCGCGAGCGGTTCTCGCGGTACACGTATCCGATCGCCGTGTCGGTGCTGACGAATTTCAACCCGGACGAGACGAACGTCGACGACAAGATCAATACGCCCGGCTACGTCCAGATTCCGGGGAATCGTCAGTTCCTGCCGAATCAGGTGCTGGCCGACGCCCGGAACCGGTGGCTCTTCCGCATGGTGCACTCGCCGGCGCCGCTCCAGGAAAAGATGGCGCTCATCTGGCACCATCACTTCGCGACGGCCCACAGCAAGATCGCGGGCACCATCGGCAATCCGGATGCGGTGCGGCTCATGGCCGCCAAGCCCTCCGAGGATTCCACGAACCAGCGCGGGCAGATCGAGCTCTTCCGGGAGTACGCGCTCGGGAATTTCCATGAGCTGCTCGTCGAGGTCGCCAAAGATCCGGCGATGCTCTACTGGCTCGACGGCTACCTGAACCGGCGCGGATCGCCGCAGGAAAACTTTGGCCGTGAGCTGATGGAGCTGTTCACGATCGGTGTCGATCATCACACCGAGTCGGACGTCTACGCCGCGGCGCGGGTGTTCACGGGCTGGAACCTGGTACAGACGGGCACGCGAGGCACGTCGAACGCGAATTACGCGTTCAGGTACAACGCCAACAATCACGACACCGATGCCAAGGAGTTCAGCTTCCCGATCTACCGCGACGGGTCGCGGCGGATTCAGCCGCGCAGCGCCGCGGCCGGCATGCAGGACGGCCTGGATCTGATCAGCGCGCTCGCCACGCATCCCGAGACCGCGAGACGCATGGCGCGGCGGCTGTGGACCTGGTTCGTGAGCGAGACGGAAACGCCCGACGACGCGTTCGTGGACCAGATCTCGAACGTCTATCTGGCCAACGACACCAACATGAAGCCCGTGATTCGGGCCGTGCTGTTCTCGAAGCCATTCACCGACCCGGCGCGCTTCCACCAGCGGTACGGCTGGCCGGTGGAGTTCGTGGTGCGATCGCTCAAGGAAGTCGGGTACTCGGGGTTCAACGTCGACACGGCCGCGACGCCGATGCTCAACATGGGCCAGCAACTCTTCGAGCCGCCGGACGTCAATGGCTGGGATCTCGGGCCGGGGTGGTTCTCCACGGGCGGGATGCTGGCGCGCCTGAATTTTGCGTCCGCGCTCGCGACCAACCAGCGGGCCGCGCTCCGCGACGCGGCGCGCGCGCACAACCAGACGCCGGAAACACTCCTGGAGTTCGCGATCGGCCGGCTGTCGATCCCCGAAATCGACGGAGAGGAACGGAACGCGTTGCTCGACTACATCCGCGCGGGCGGCGCGTGGACCGGGTCGGAGAGCCAGTTGCTGACCAAGACCGCGGGGCTGTTCCACTTGCTGACCGGGTCGGGGATCTATCAATTCGTATGAAATTCACTCGACGCGAGTTCATTCGTGACGGAGTCGCGGCCTTCACCGTCGGGTTCGCGGCGCCCGCATTCCTGTCCGATCTCGCGCGCGCGCAGGGCGCCACCGGCCGCAGCCTCGTCGTGCTGTATCTCTCGGGTGGCAATGATGCGCTGAGCATGCTCGTTCCCTATCAGGACGCGGCGTACCACACCCGTCGGCCGACGCAGGCCGTGCCGGCCATCAATGTCATTCAGATCGGCGCCGACCGGTCGGGCGTCGTGCTTGGGTTTCATCCGCGGCTTGTCGGCCTGAAACAGATGTTCGACGCGGGGCACGTGAGGCTGATCCAGCGCAGCGGCTATCCGCAATCGAGCCGGTCGCATTTCACGGGCACCGACATCTGGAACACCGCAAGTCCCGCCAGTCCCACCGGCTCTGGATGGCTGGGCCGGTATCTCGACACGCTGCCGTCGCCGGTCGATCCCCTTGCGGGCTGGGCGACCGTCCGCGAAGTGCCGCGTGCGCTCATCGGCCGAACCGTCAGTGTGCCGGCCATCAACAATCCCGCGGCGTACCAGTTCAACAGTCCGAACGGCATCGGCGCCGAGCAGGGCTTTGCGCGCGAGGCGATGACGCGCATCTCGTCGCACCTGCCCACCGAAAAACCGCACCTGTCGTTCGTCAATGCGACGACGCAGGCGGCGCTGGCGACACTCGATCGTGTGGGATCGGTCGTCAACTACCAGCCGTCGACGGGCGTCGTCTATCCGAACAACAATGCGCTCGCACAGGCCTTGCGCGCTGTGGCCGGCGCGATGTTCCGCGGGCTCGGCACCAAGGTGTTCTGGGTGCAGACCGGCGGGTACGACACGCACGCGAGCCAGAACGTGAACTCCGCCAATCTGGGCTACGCGAACCTGATGGGCACGCTCGACACGGCGCTCACCGCGTTCTACACGGATCTGAAAAACCAGGGGCTGCTGCAGAACACGATGATCGTCGTCTTCTCCGAGTTCGGGCGCCGCATCAGCGAAAACGTGAGCGGCGGCACCGATCACGGCGCGGCCGGACTCATGATGACGATTGGGGGCAGCGTCCAGGGTGGCATCCACGGCACCGCCGCGAACCTCCAGCCCGGCAATCCGACGCTCGAAAACAACGGCGGGGATGTGACCTGGGAGACGGATTTCCGATCCGTCTACGCGAGCGTCATCGACAGCTGGCTGGGTGCCGACTCCGTGTCGATTCTCGGCGGCAACTTCAGAAACTCCGGCCTGACGATCGTCTGAACAATCTTTTCAGTTTGCCCATCGCGCGCCGGTGCAGCGGCTGGCGCGGTGGGACCCACGGATAGCCGACGCCCGGCCGGCCGTCGTAGCGGGCGGACGCGTGCGCGCCGTCCTGCCTCACGTAAAACAGCATGGCCTGAATCTGGATCTCGCCCTCGAACGGGTCGCGCCAGTGCGACAGCTTCCGGCCGTCGTAGACGATCGCGTCGCCCGGCTCGAGGGCGAAGGTCACGTCCCCGCGATCGGTCGTAAAACAGATCGGCCAGTTGCGATCGCCGCCGATCGCGATCGTCACCGCGATCTCGCTGGCCTCGCGGTCGCGATGGGGCGCGAGCACGGCGCCGCGATGATGGAGCCGCACGTAACTGTACGACGGCCACAGCGCGGCACACACCGCCTGCTCGATCGCCGGTTGCTTCTGCGCGAGGAGCGTCTCGGTCAGCATGTCGCAGTACAGTCGGTCGGCGCCCTCGACGCGCCGGTCGGGCGACAGCATCGTGCCCGTATCGCGCCGGAGACAGACGTAGTCGTACACGAGCTGACAGATCTCGGGAGACAGGAGCGCCTTGATCTCAGCGTAGTGCGACTGATCGAAAGGCGACACTCGGGGGCAAGGGTACCACTTTGAAGCGCATGCGCTTGTTGAAGACACTTGCCAAGAGCAATGGACCATGAAGGACATGGAGGACATGAAGGCTGCGCTGACTGGCGGCCGCCTGCGGCGGCGTGGCGATCTGTGAGAGACCGCGACCCGACAAGACGACTCTGAAGTGCACTCGCGTCTTGTTCGGTCGCGGTCTCTCATAGATCGCAGCCCGGCGAAGCCGGGCTCGCCAGTCAGCGGGCGTCATACCTTCTTGATTTGTCGGGTTTTCCTCCATGTCCTCCATGTTCTTCATGGTTTACCGCTCTTGGCACGCGATCAGACGCTGCAGGGAATGCACTCGACAAGCAGGGCGTCGTATGCAGGTTGTGCAATCGACGATGGCGTGCCCACCAAGCTTCCGTATTCCAAGACTGGCGTGAGGTTTGCTCTGGAACACGCTCGTGACGGTGCAGCGAAGTGCTCTCGCCGGGCGTGTGATTGGATGCGCCATCGAAGTCCACCAGCAGATCGGTCCCGGTCTGCTCGAGTCCGCGTATGACTCATGCCTGACTCACGAATTCACCCTGAATGGCATTGGCTTCTGCCGCGACGTCGCCGTGCCGATTCTCTACAAGGGCACGACCGTGAGTTGCGCCCACCGCGCGGATTTCGTCGTCGAGAATGAACTCCTCGTCGAACTGAAGAGCGTGGAACGGCTGCAGCCCATCCACCAGGCACAGGTGCTGACGTACATGCGGCTCCTGAGCCTGCGCCAGGGGTTGCTGATCAACTTCAATGTCCACCGGCTGGTAGACGGCCTCAGAAGCCTGCTGCTCTGAGGCGCAGCCGCCGCACCAAACCTCCGCCTTCCGATTTCCGTCCAATCCCTATTGACCTAGAACTTCTAGGCGGGAGGCGCTCCATGCGGCGCAAGGGCCGACAACGCGAAGCCGACGGCGACATGCTCGCCGGCACCCTCGACATGCTCATTCTCCGGACCCTCCAGTCCGGCGCCGCGCATGGACTCGAGATTGCGCAGCGGATTCAGCGGCAGTCCGACGAAGTGCTCCTCGTCGAGCAGGGGTCGCTGTACCCGGCGCTCCACCGGATCGAGGAGCGCGGGTGGATCGCGGCCTACTGGGGCACCTCGGAGACGAATCGGCGCGCGCGGTTCTATCGGCTGACCCCGCGCGGCCGGAAGCACTTGCTGGCCGAGACCAGCCGCTGGGAGACGCTCGCCCGCGCGATCGGGCGCGTCTTGCGGCCCGTAAGGTTAGACGCCGCTCGGAGCGGGTCCAGGTGATGGGCCTCGGCCGATGGTGGCGCCGCGGCGCCCGTGAACGTCAGCGCGCCGAGGAGATGCGCGCACATCTCGACCTCTACGTCGAGGACCTGATGGCGCGCGGCCGCACGCGCGCCGACGCCGAGCGTGAAGCGCGGCTGGCGTTCGGGAACCCGCGCGTGAAGCTCGAGGAGATTCATCAGATGACCAGGATGCCGATCGTCGATCCCTTCGTCCGCGATCTGCGCTACGCCGTGCGCGTGCTTCGCCGGACGCCCGCGTTTACCGTGACGGCCATCGTCACGCTCGCGCTCGCGATCGGCGCCTGCACGGCCGTGTTCAGTCTCGCCGACGCGATCCTCATCCGGCCCTTGTCGTATCCGGATTCCGATCGGCTGGGCGCGATTGTGGCTGTCCGGCAGTCACCGGAGGGCGTGGGCACTCAGCAGAGTCAGGACGGCACAACCTGGGAATTTCTCCGCGATCGGGCCACGACGGTTGACATCGCGCTCACCGCCAGCGGCTTCGGGCGCAACGTCAACCTCGTCGTTGACAACGCGGCTGCGTCGGTCCGCCAGGCCCGCGTCAGCGCCGGGTATTTCCGCGTGCTGGGGATCCATCCAGTCGCCGGACGCGAGTTCACGACCGATGAAGACCGGCCCGGCGGACCCGCCGTCGCGGTGCTCAGCCATCGGCTGTGGCAGCGGCTGTTTCATGGCGATCGCCGCGCCGTCGGCCAATCCATTCTGCTTCGCGGAGAAGCCTACGAAGTCGTCGGCATCATGCCGGAGACCTTTCGCAGCCCTGGAGAGCCCGCGGACGTCTGGACGCCGGCGCGCCCATCCCGAATTGGCGAGGGCGGCGGCGCCAACTATTCCGTGGTGGCGAGGGTGCGACCCGGCCACACCTGGACCGACGGCGCGGGTGAGCTCGCCCGTCTTGGGCAGGCGTTGTTCACGGAACGCGGGCTGCCGAAGGGCCACACGCGGTGGCTGTCGCTCGTGCCCATGCAGCACGAGCTCGTCAGAGGCGTGCGCGAGCCCATCCAGATGCTGGCCGCGGCCGTCGGCGTCGTCCTACTCATCGCCTGCGTCAACCTCGCCGCGCTTCTGATCTCACGCGCCGGAAGCCGGGCCAAGGAGATCGCCACGCGCATGGCCATCGGCAGCGGTCGTGCCGCCGTCGTGCGTCAACTCATGGCCGAGAGCCTCGTGCTGAGTGTCGCGGGCGGCGCGCTCGGGCTGCTGATCGGCCAGCTCGGGCTCGAAAGCCTCAAGGCGCTGGGCAGCGACACGTTTCAGGAATGGGGACGCGTGACGCTCGACGCGCGCGCGGTCGCCGCCACCCTTGGTCTGTCGGTGTTGACGAGTTTCCTGTTTGGCCTCGTGCCCGCCCTGCAGGCCAGTGCGTTCGACATCAGCGCCGCGCTCTCGGACAGCGGGTCGCGCAACAGCGCGGGTCGATCGCGGCCGACTATCCGGCGGCTGCTCGTCGTGTCGGAGGTGGCGCTCGGCGTCGTCCTGCTGGTCGTGGCAGGGCTGCTGATCCGGACGTTCGTCGGTCTGCGGTCGCTTGATCCCGGCTTTGATCCTTCACAACTCACGACCGCCAGAGTGTCCCTGCAAGACGCGCGGTACAAACAATCGGCGCGCATCAACCAGCTGTTCGACGACAGCCTGACCGCGCTGGAGCGCGCGCCGGGAATCGAGTCGGCAGCCGTGTCGCTCGAGCTGCCATATTCGCGGTTACTCAACAGCGGATTCACGTTCGCCGACGAGGCGCCCGATCCGAAATTCTGGCCCATGGCGAATTTCATGTACGTGACGCCCCGGTTTTTCGAGGTGCTGCGGATGTCCGTCCGTCACGGCCGCGTCTTTACGCCGGACGATCGTGCCGGTGCGCCGCTCGTCGCCGTCGTGAACGAGACGTTCCTTCGCAGCTGGGCGAAAGGCGTCAATCCGGTCGGGCGCCGCCTCGGGGGCGGTCCGACGGCTCGCGAGATCGTTGGCGTCGTCAACGACGTGCAGGTGAGCAACTCCGGCATTCAGTTCCCGGGCCGGGCGAGCGCTCCGATCATGGCCTCGCCGCTCGTGTTCATCCCGGCCGCCCAGACGAGCGACGGGTTCTTCCAGACGTCCCACACCTGGTTCTCGCCTGTCTGGACCGTGCGCGCGACGACGGCCGTCAACGTCAGCCAGGTCCTGCCGCGCGCGATCAACAGCGTGGATCCCCTGTTGCCGGTCAACGACGTTCGAAGCATGGCAGCCGTGCAGGCCGCCGCGATCTCTCAGCAGCGGCTCTTGATGACGCTCGTCGGCGTGCTGGCCGTCGCCGCCGTGCTGCTGGCCGCGGTCGGGATTCACGGCGTCATCGCTCACTCCGTGACCGAGCGCCGGCGCGAGTTCGGCATCCGTCTCGCTCTCGGCGCGACGACCGCAGCGACCATTCGGCGGGTCGCCCTCGGAGGCATCGGCCTTGCGGCAGCCGGGGCTGCGATCGGTGGAGTCATGTCGCTGGCCGCCGTCCGGCTCGTGCAGTCGTTCCTGTGGGGAGTGGAGCAGCACGATCCAGCGACCTACATCGGCGTCGCGCTGCTCCTGCTGGCCGTCGCGACCGTGGCGAGTGTGCTGCCCGCGCTCAGGATCCTCAGACTGGATCCGGCCGAGACGTTAAGAAATTAATGAAGGGAATGAAGGTGTGAAGACCATGAAGAAGGCGGTGCCGGCGTCGTCCCCGATTCCCTTCATGTTCTTCACCCCTTCACTCCCTTCATGTCTCAGAAGCCGAATCTTAGCGCGCCGTAGATGGTGCCGGTATTGATCGCGGGGTTGTCCGTGAAGATGCGGATGTAGCGATACCCCATCTCCACGCCCATCTTCTGCGTGATCGTGAGCATGAGTCCGCCGCCGAACGTCGCGAGCGCTTTCGTCTGGGGCGAGCTCTCCGTGAACGGCACCGACACGAGATCGCTGATGTCGCCCTGCAGCGTCTCCGAGCCTCGGATGAGTGCCGTCAGGCGGGCCTTCACTTGCGCGGCGCCGCCGCCTTCGAGGAACAGCTGCGCATCACCCACCTTGCCGACGTTCATCCGGAGGCCTACGAGTCCGTAAGTCGCCAAGGTTCTTACCTGCGTCTGGCTTGATGCAAGGCGAAGACGGCGCCTTGCGGATCCTGCAGGACCGAGAACCAGCCTTCGTCGCCGATCGACATCGAATCGACGAAGGTGGCGGCGCCGAGATCCCTGGCCTTCGAGGTCGAAGCCGCGCAGTCGGCGACTTCGATGTAGATCATCCAGTGCGGCGGCACGTGGGGATTGCCCTGCCCGGGTGGCGGCACGCCGCCGATGAAGTCCGAGCCGTTGACGATGTGGTAGTACGAGCCGGGCGTGGCCGGCTTCATGTCCTTGCCCATCGTCATTTTCCAGCCGAAGAGGTCCGAGTAGAACGCTCCGGCGGCCGCTTGGTCGCGAGTGTTGAGGTCGGCCCACGAGACGCTGTGAGATTCGCCGCTCACGCCCGTCCCGATGTGCTTGTTCGGCTGCCAGACCGAGAACACCGCGCCGGTCGGATCCTGCAGGACGCTCATCCGGCCGTGATCGCCCACGTCGAACGGCGGCGCGAGGATGGCGGCGCCGAGCGTCTTCGCGCGCTCGGCCACGGCGTCGGCGTCCTCGACGGCGACGTAGATTCCCCAATTCGGCGGGACGCCTTGCGACTGTTGCTCGGCACGCATCGTGTAAGCCGCGCCGACGTCGCGTCCGTGCATCTTGAAGATCGTGTAGACCTCGTCCGGCCCGATCGGCGAGTCGCTCGCCTCCCAGCCGAACAGCGCCTGGTAGAAGTCCCTGGCGGCGCGTTGATCGGTCGTGGCCAGCTCGAACCAGCAGAACGCGCCGGGCTTGTGTCGGTCGATGTGCATAGGTCTCTCTACCAAATCTCTATGGCCGCACGGACTATTGCTTGTCTCTTATCTTCGCCCACGTGTCCTTGAGCGTCACGGTTCGATTGAACACAAGCGCCCCCGGCGTCGAGTCAGGATCAGCGCAGAAATAGCCGAGCCGCTCGAACTGAAACCGGGCGCCGGCCCCCGCCGCCGAGAGTGAGGGTTCGAGCTTGGCCCCGCGGAGCACCTCGAGCGACCGCGGGTTCAACTGGGTGAGAAAGTCCGCGTCGCCGGTGCCGGGGGACTCCGCCGTGAACAGCCGGTCGTACAGCCGCACTTCCGTGTCCACCGCATGCACGGCCGAGACCCAGTGCAGCGTCGCCTTCACCTTGCGCCCGTCCGGGGCGTCGCCGCCGCGCGTCGCCGGGTCGTACGTGCAGCGCAGCTCGACGACGGTGCCCGACTCATCCTTGACGACATCGGTACAGGTCACGAGATACGCGTTGCGCAGCCGGACTTCCCGGCCCGGCGCGAGCCGGAAGAACTTCTTCGGCGGATCGAGCATGAAGTCGTCCTGCTCGATGTACAGAACGCGTGAAAACGGCACCTTACGGGTGCCGGCCGCTGGATCTTCAGGGTTGTTGACGACGTCCATGTCTTCGACGAGGTCTTCGGGGTAGTTCTCGAGCACGACCTTGAGCGGACGCAGGACGGCCATCGCGCGCGGCGCGCGCTTGTTGAGATCCTCGCGCACGAAGAACTCGAGCAGGCCGACGTCCACGACATTTTCCCGCTTGGCGACGCCGATCTCGTCGCAGAAGCGGCGAATCGCCTCCGGCGTGTAGCCGCGCCGGCGCAGTCCGGAAATCGTCGGCATCCTCGGGTCGTCCCAGCCGGTGACGCGCTTCTCGGTCACAAGCTGCAGCAGCTTCCGCTTGCTCATGACCGTGTACGTCAGGTTCAGCCGCGCGAACTCGATCTGCTGCGGCCGGCCCGGCAGCGGCAGGTTCTGCACCAGCCAGTCGTAGAGCGGACGATGGTCCTCGAACTCGAGCGTGCAGATCGAGTGCGTGATGCGCTCGAGCGCGTCGGAAATCGGGTGCGCGTAGTCGTACATCGGGTAGATGCACCACGTGTCGCCCGTACGGTGGTGGCGCGCCCGACGGATGCGATAGAGCACCGGGTCGCGCATGTTGAGGTTGGGCGAGGCCATGTCGATCTTCGCCCGCAGCACGCGCGACCCGTCCGGAAACTCGCCCGCCCGCATCCGGCGGAACAAATCGAGGTTCTCGTCGGCCGAACGGCCGCGATGCGGGCTCTCACGCCCGGGCTCTTTCAACGTGCCGCGGTACTCGCGGATCTGGTCCGCCGAGAGATCGTCCACGTACGCCTTGCCGTCCCGAATGAGCGTCTCGGCGCAGTCGTAGAGCTGCTGGAAATAGTCGGACGCGTAGTAGAGCCGGTCCTCCCACGAGAAGCCGACCCAGCGCACGTCCTCCTGGATCGACTCGACGTACTCGACATCCTCGGTGACCGGGTTCGTGTCGTCGAACCGCAGGTTGCAGACGCCGGAGAAATCGCGCGCGATCCCGAAATTCAGGCAGATCGACTTGGCGTGGCCGATGTGCAGGTAGCCGTTCGGCTCCGGTGGAAAGCGGGTCGCGACACGTCCGCCGTGCCGGCCGCTCACGTTGTCGGCAGCGACGATCTCGCGGATGAAATCCAGGCGGCCCGGGGCCTCGGGCGTGACGGGCGACGACATACGGGAATTGTAGGGCAGAGACAGAGGGCAAAGGGCAGAGGGCAAAGGAGAGGTTGAAGGCAAGAGGCGTAAGGTTCGGACGGAGGCCACGATGGGATCTCAACTCCCTTGGACCTTTCCCCTTTCCCCTCTCCTTTGCCCTCTGCCCTCTGCCCTTTGCCCTTATTTCTCCGCAATGCAGTACAGATTCTTGTACCCGCG
This sequence comes from Vicinamibacterales bacterium, assembly GCA_035633215.1. GTDB lineage: Bacteria > Acidobacteriota > Vicinamibacteria > Vicinamibacterales > SCN-69-37 > DASQFI01. The sequence continues at coordinate 350,494 of DASQFI010000062.1, forward strand.
CAGATACATCTCGCCGTCCACCAGCGCCGGCGAGGCATCGAAGCCGTCGTCGAGCTCGTTGACGGCGAGGACTTCGAGTGTGGGCCCATGCTTGAGCACGACCGTCGCGCCGTCGCGGCCAGGAATATAGATCCGGCCGACCGCGCCGACCGGTGACGCGAACACTTCCTGGAGCGCGTTGATCCGCTGGGCCTGGTAGTGCGGGGTGCCGCTTTTGGCGTCGAACGCGGAGAGGATTCCGTTATTCGACTTCAGCACGTACAGGATTTCGTCATACAGCACCGGGGACGGCACGTAGGGCGTATCGCGATTGAGCGTCCAGGCGATCGCCGGCGTGCCCGTGATGTCGCCCTTCGCGTTGTTCAGGTGTATCGCCTTCAGGCTGTTGCCGCGGAACCCGGCCGTCAGGAACACCATGCCGTTGGCGGCCACCGGCGTCGGGATCGGATTCATCGTGAGACCGCCCGTGAACCACACGACATCGCCGGTCTCGAGGTCGTAGCTCACCACCTGGTTCATCGCGCCGGTCACAACCTGCGCGCGCCCGTTGACGGTGACGACGAGTGGCGTGGCCCACGTGTCGATTTCCTTCCGATCGCGCCGCCACAGCTCGGCGCCCGTGCGCTTGTCGAGCGCGACGATGAACGACTGTCCCTGGTGATCCCAGACGATGACGAGGTGGTTGCCGTGGAGCGCGGGCGTACTGCCCTCGCCGAACGTGCTCCGCATCCGCTTGTCGCCGAGATCTTTCTGCCAGATGAGCTTGCCGTTCATGTCGTAGGCGAAGTAGCCGCGCGACTCGAACGACGCAATCAGGTGCTCGCCATCGGTCGCGGCCGACGCCGACGCCCAGGTGCCGTTTTCGGGATGCGAGGCCTCGTGCGGCGTCTCTTCCTTCGCGGTGCGCTCCCAGATGACCTTACCGGTCTTCCGATCGAGCGCCATGACCGTGTACTTGTGCGTCACGGGCGCCCGTCCGAGCGGCGCATGCGCGCCGTCACCCGAGACGCCGACCGGCACCGCCGACAGCACGAACACACGATCGCCCCAGACGACGGGGGTCGCCGAGCCCCGGCCGGGGATTTCGATCTTCCATCTGATGTTTTTCTTCTCGTTCCACTCGAGCGGCGGCGTCGCGTTTCGCGAGACACCGGTGGAGTGCGGTCCGCGCCATTGCGGCCAGAAGCGGTCGGCTGCCTGCTGGGCGGCCGGAACCGGGGCGAGTGCCAGCGTGCCCAACACGGCCAGAACCGGCAGGGACAGATTTGTCTCGTGGGACGTCTGGGGACGGGCCGGCAATGCCGTCGACGGTCCGGAAAGGATGCTCATGGCTGATTTTTCTCCCCGCAGTTGATGACTTACATACTACGACGGCCCCTTTTCCGTTGACCGACCCGGCCGATCCAGGCGAGCACCTTGCAATGGCACGCCCGTTCGCCGCGCGCGCGGCGACACCCTGTGACAGAAGAGCTGCTCGTCCTCGTCGTCCTGACACTTGCCGCGGCCATCGTCAACGGCGCGCTCGGGTACGGGTTTTCGTCAATTACCGTTCCGGTCGCCCTCCTGTTTCTGACCAACCGCGTTCTGAACCCGGCGCTGGTGCCGATTGAGGTCGTCCTCAACGCCTATGTCCTCTGGGTCAATCGTGAATCGCTGCGGCATGTCTGGCGGCGGGTGCTGCCCATCGTCATCGGCCTCGCGCCCGGCGTGATCGTGGGCACCATGATCGTCTCGAGTGTCAGCCCCGACTGGCTGAAGTTCGGAACGTTCGCGATTCTGCTGCCGCTGATTCTCGTGCAGGCGGCGGGACTACGGCGGCCGATTCACCGCGAGCGCGCCGTCGGTCTGGTGTTCGGCGGCGGGGTGGGGGTCCTGTATTCGGTGACGACGATCTCCGGACCGCCGCTCGCGATCATGTTCAACAATCAGGGGCTGGCCAAGCAGGAGTTCCGCGCGGCGCTGGGCTTCGTGCGGCTCGCCGAGGCCAGCATGACGGCGGCCGCCTACACCTATGCGGGCCTCTTCACCGCGCAGAGCGCTGCGCTGATTCCATGGATCCTGCCGAGCATCCTGATCGGCGTGCCGATTGGCGCCGCGTTGATCAAGCGCGTCCCCGCCGAGACGTTCCGTCGCCTCTGTATGAGCTTCGACGCCTGGATCGTCGGCTTCGGCCTGTCGGCCCTGCTTCAGAAGCTCGGCATGGTGCCCGGCCTCTCCGCGTTTCTGGTGCTTGCGGCCGTGATCGTGATCGACGCGTGGCTGCTCTACCGGTTCTTCTCCAAGCCGGCCCCGACTGCGGGTCTCGCCATCGCCCGTTCACCGTAGCGGTTTCGTGCGCCGCGAACACGCGAGACTATAATCCCGCGCAGCCAATCAATTGGCCGGAGGACGCCGTTGGCGTTGGGTTCCGGGACCCGTCTGGGAGCGTATGAAGTCGTTGCCGCCCTCGGCAGCGGCGGGATGGGTGAGGTCTATCGCGCCCGGGATCCGCGGCTGGGCCGTGACGTGGCCCTCAAGGTTCACAACGCACCGGCCCAGGCCGGCTCGTCCGTCTGGGCACTCGGGCAGACTCCGTTGTTTCCGTTGAGACAAGGACCCATTGGACAAGACCGCGCCAATCGTTGCGCCCGTCGTCATGACTGGCTCGGGGCCGTGAATCGTCGATGACAAGGCAAAAGGCAGAACTTAGCCGGTGCCTTCTGCCTTCTTGCCTTCTGCCTTCTTCATTTCGCCCAGCACGTCCTCCGCGTGCCCGTCCACCTTCACGTTATCCCAGCGCTTCGCGACCTTGCCGGTCCCGTCGATCAAATAGGTCGTGCGCGCGATGCCCATGTAGGTCCGGCCATACTGCGATTTCTCCTGCCAGACGCCGTACTTCTCGGCGACGGCGTGATCGGGATCGGCCAGGAGCGGGAAGTTCAGGCTGTACTTGCTTGCGAATTTCGCCTTGCTCTTCTCGTCGAGAATACTGACCCCCAGCACCTGCGCCTTGCCGGCCTGGAAGCGCGGGAGGTTGTCCCGGAACGCGCACGCCTCGGCGGTGCAGCCGGGGGTATCGTCCTTCGGATAGAAGTACAGAATGACGGGCCGTCCGGAGTACTCCGATAACGTGTGCGCCCGGCCTTCCTGATCCTTCAGCGTGAATGCCGGGGCTTTTTTGCCTGGTTCGATCATGGTTTCCTTTGACTTGACGACCAGCGGTCGTATGATCGCCGTTGGTAGGGAGCCTACACCATGAAGCTCGATCTGAACGTGAACGGGAAAGCCGTGTCTGTCGATGTGCCTCCGGACATGCCGCTCCTGTGGGTCCTTCGCGATGAGCTCAATTTGCGCGGGACGAAATTCGGCTGCGGCGCCGGACAGTGTGGCGCCTGCACCGTGCACCTGCGCGGCCGCGCCGTGCGCTCCTGCCAGGTGAAGGCCTCGGCAGCCGCCGGCGCGCCAGTGGTGACGATCGAGGGTCTGTCGCCCACCGGCACGCATCCCTTGCAGCAGATTTGGAAAGAGATCGACGTGCCCGAGTGCGGCTACTGCCAGGCCGGCCAGATCATGTCGGCGGCGGCGCTGCTCTCGACGGCACCCGACCCCACCGACGCCCAGATTGACGCCGCGATGAACGGCAACATCTGCCGGTGCGGGACCTACATTCGTATTCGCCAGGGCATCCACCGCGCCGCCGCGCTCGCGGCCGGCACGCGCACGAGATAGGAGATCCGATGAGCACCGTCACTCTCGACCGTCGCTCCTTCCTTCGCGTCAGCGCGCTTGCCGGCGGCGGCCTGGTCATTGCCGCCTACTTCGAGCCGATCGGCGACCTCCTGGCCCAGGGCCGGGGCGCCGCCGCGCCGCTCGTGCCGAACGCGTTCATCAAGATCGCGCCGGACGGCAAGGTGACGATCATCGGGAAGAACCCCGAAATCGGGCAGGGCATCAAGACGACGCTGCCCATGTTGATTGCCGAAGAGCTCGACGTGGACTGGAAGACGGTCACCGTCGAGCAGGGCGACCTCGACACGGTCAAGTACGGCACGCAGAGCGCGGGCGGCAGCACAGCGGTGCCCGGAAACTACGATTCGCATCGGCGCATTGGCGCGGCGGCACGGCAGATGCTGGTCGCAGCTGCAGCGACCAGCCTGAACGTGCCTGAGGCGGAACTGACGACCGCGTCCGGACGCGTCACGCACGCCGGCTCCAAGCGATCGCTCGGCTACGGTGAGTTGGCCGACAAAGCGCTCACGATGACGCCGCCCGATCCGGCGTCGGTCAAGCTGAAGGATCCGAAGGATTTCAAGATCATCGGCCAGCGCATTCCCGGCGTGGACCTCGACGGCATCGTCACGGGCAAGCCGCTCTTCGGGATCGACATCACGGTGCCCGGCATGCTCTACGCGGTCTACGAGAAATGCCCGGTCTTCGCCGGGAAGGTCGGCGCGGTGGCCAACCTCGATCAAATCAAGGCGATTCCTGGGGTCACGCACGCGTTTCCGATTGAGGGTGGCACGATCGCCAACGCCAGCGGACTGTTGAGCGGCGTCGCGATCGTCGCCAACAAGTGGTGGACGGCGCAGACCGCGCGGCAGCAATTGAAAGTGACCTGGAACGAGGGTTCGGCCGCCACGGACAACTCGACGGCGTTCGAGAAGAAGGCCAATGAGATGGCCCCGACACTGCCGGCGCAGCCGACGCGCGCCGACGGCGACGTCGAAGCGGGGTTCAAAGGCGCGGCGAAGGTCGTCGAAGCGGCCTATGCGTATCCGTTCCTGAATCATGCGCAAATCGAGCCGATGAGCGCCGTGGCGTCCTTCAAGGACGGCAAAGTGGAGATTTGGGCGGGGACCCAGACGCCGGCCAACGGCCGGATGATCGTCGCGCAGACGCTCGGGATCGACGCGGCCAACGTCACCATTCACATGGTGCGGATGGGCGGCGCCTTCGGCCGTCGTCTCTACAACGAGCATCTGGTCGAGGCGGCCGCGATCTCGAAGGCGGCCGGCGCGCCGGTGCAGCTCCGATGGACGCGCGAAGACGACATGGCGCACGACATGTTCCGGCCCGGCGGGTTCCACTTCCTCAAGGCCGGCGTGGACGCCTCGGGCAAGCTCGTGGCGTGGCGCAATCACTTCATCACGTTCACGTCGAACGGCCAGAACGCGACCAACTCGTCGGGCATGGGCGCCGGCGAGTTTCCCGCGCGGTTCGTGCCGAACTACGCGCTCTTCACGTCGATGATTCCGTTCACGGTGCCGACGGGCGCCATGCGCGCCCCCGGCAGCAACGCCATCGCGTTCGTCATGCAGTCGTTCCTCGACGAGCTGGCCAACGCGGCCGGGAAAGATCCGCTGGAGTTCCGGCTCGCGCTGCTCTCCGGCCCTCTCGTCGTTCCACCGCCCCCGCCACCGCCGGATCCGAATGCGGCGCCCGGGGCCGGTCGCGGCGGCGGCGGAGGCCAGCCGGGCTGGGACCCGGCGAGAATGCGCGGCGTGCTCGAGCTGGTGCGCGACAAATCGGGGTGGGGCACGCGCAAGCTGCCGCAGGGCACGGCCATGGGCGTCGCGTTCCATTTCAGCCACCAGGGCCACTTCGCGGAGGTGGCTGAGGTCAGCGTGGACGCCTCGAAGCGCGTCAAGGTCAACAAGGTCTGGGTCGCGGGCGACATCGGCCGGCAGATTATCAATCCCCTGAAGGCCGAAGCCCAGGCGCATGGCTCGGTCATCGACGGGCTGAGCCATCTGATGGGCTTCGAGATCACGATCGTCAACGGCCGCGTGAAACAGACCAACTTCGGTGAGTACGAGCCGGTGCGGATGCGCTTCGCGCCGCGCGACATCGAGGTCCACTTCCGCACGACCGACAACAACCCCACCGGGCTGGGCGAGCCGGCGCTGCCGCCGATTCTTCCCGCGGTGTGCAACGCGATTTTCTCGGCCACCGGCACGCGGGTCCGCTCGCTGCCGCTCTCGAAACACGGGTTCCGCTGGGCATGAGACGACAGACAGACAATTACTTCGATCTCCACTTCGGTAACCGGTACGTCGTGATCGCCCAGGGCCATCTCCTGATTGGCGCGGCGCTGGTGTTGTTCGTGCTGGTGTTTGCAACGGCCATGACGCGCGCGAGCGAGAGCCGCGACCAGACGCCCACGCGCACGACCCGCGACAAGGTCTACTCCAAGGAGCAGGCCGCCAAGGGCGCCGCGCAGTTCGGGACGGTCTGCGCGGCGTGCCACGACCCGGCGAAGAAGACGCCCGACAAGACCCCGGGACCGCCGCTCGTCGGGAAAGAGTCGATGTTCGTCGGGAACTGGAAGGACCACACGATCGGCGAGATCTACACGACGATCCTGACGACGATGCCGAACGACGGCTCGGTGGTTCTGACCGAGAGCGACACGGCGGATCTCGTTGCGTATCTTCTGCAGGCCAACGGCTATCCGGAAGGACCCGATCCGCTCAAGTTCGACGCCCCGTCGAAAGCGATTCAGATCGTCTCCGTGAAGTGATCCCCGACGTCGTTCTGCGGCGCTTCGAGACTCCGGACGAAGTCCGCGAGATGGTGAAGGGCCGCTTCGAGATCGTCCGCGTGGCCGGTGTGACGATCGGCCGAGCGACGTACCAGCCTGGGTGGAAATGGTCCGAGCACGTCGGCCCGACCGTGGGCGCGACGCGCTGCACCGTCGAGCACGTTGGCCTCGTGATCTCGGGGGTCGCGACGGTCGCCTTCGACGACGGCCGCGTCATCGAGCTGGGGGCCGGTGAGCTGTTCCACGTGCCGCCGGTGCCGCACGACAGCTGGGTCGTCGGCGACACGCCATACGTCTCGCTCCATTTTCTCGGCGCGGAACGCTACGCTAAGGCAGGTTCTGCCTTCTGACTTGAGATGAGTCCTTCCTTCACCCTCGACGGGATCGATCACGTCGCGCTGAACGTGCGCGACGTCGAGCAGTCGGCGCGCTGGTACTGCGATCTGCTTGGCCTGGAGCGCCGTCATGCCGACGTGTGGGGCAGTCATCCGGCCGTCGTCGGCACCGGCACGACGAGCCTCGCGCTCTTTCCGGTCCAGGGGCCGAACCCGCAGCCGCGCCCGGGGCGCGACGTGCTCACGATGCGGCACATCGCGTTTCGCGCGAGCCGCCGGAACTTCGAGCTGGCGCTCGGCGCGCTGCAGGCGCGTGGGATCGAGCCCGAGATTCAGGACCACCAGATCTCGCGCTCGCTCTACTTCCACGATCCGGACGGCCACGAGATCGAGATCACGACGTATGAAACATAACTCCTACGATCCGAAATTCGACGCCTACATCGCGAAGACGCAGCCATTCGCGCGGCCGATCCTCACACATCTCAGGAAGGTCGTCCACGCGGCGGTGCCGGATGTCCAGGAGAACTGGAAGTGGAGCAATCCGGCCTTCGACTACAAGGGCATCTTCTGCTCGATGGCCGCGTTCAAGGAGCACTGCATTTTCGGATTCTGGAAGCATCAGCTGCTGATCGATCGCGGCGTGATCGCGCCCGACGACACGGTGCTGGGACACCGAGGCAGGATCACCTCGGTCGACGATCTGCCATCCGACAAAGCGCTGACCAGGATCCTCCAAGCCGCCGCCGAACTGAACGACAAGGGCGTCAAGGTGGAGCGCCCGCAGGCGGCGCCAAAGCCGCCCGTCAAGGTGCCCTCATCTCTTCGGAGCGCGCTCCAGAAGAACAAGAAGGCCGCCGCGGCGTTTGCCGCGTTCAGCCCGAGCCATAAACGCGAATATGTTGAATGGGTGACCGAGGCCAAGAGCGAGGACACCCGAAACCGCCGGCTCGCCCAGGCCGTCGAATGGATGTCGCAGGGCAAGCCGCGGAACTGGAAATACATGTAGAAATGCTTTCTTTCATCGTCCCGGCCCACGACGAAGAGACGCTGATCGGCGCGATCCTGCGCGCCATCACACAGGCCGGTGATGCCGCCGGGCATCCCTATGAAGTGATCGTCGTCGACGATGCGTCGACAGACGGGACGGCGACGGTCGCCGCCGCCGAAGGCATCCGCGTCGTCCCAATTGCCGCACGTCAGATCGCGAAAGCGAGAAATGCCGGTGCCGCCGCGGCGGCGGGCGAGATTCTCATCTTTGTCGACGCCGATACCGTGATCACGCCAGCGGTCGTTCAGGCCACCTGTCGCGCGATCGAGCGCGGCGCGATCGGAGGCGGCTCGGCGGCGCGGCTCGATGAGGCGAGTCCGTGGTACGCGAAATTCCTGATGTGGCTGCTCGCGTGGGCCGCGCGGCCGGTCCGGATCGCGAACGGGTGCTATTTCTTCTGCACGAAGCCGGCGTTCGAACAGGCGGGCGGATTTGACGAGCGGCTCTTTGCCGGCGAGGAAATCGCGTTGAGTCGCACGCTCAAGCGGCAGGGGCAATTCGTTTTGCTTCGCGAGACGGTCACGACGTCCGGACGCAAGATGCGAACGCATTCCTTCGGCGAGCTCCTCGGCACACTTGGGAGAATCGTGATCGGCGGACCGCGCGTCCTGCAGAACCGCCAGCAGCTCGAGCTCTGGTACGGTCCGCGGAGGCGCGATCGATAGTCAAGACCTCGGGTTTCGTTTTTTGTGACAAAGCAAACCAAAACGAAACCCGAGGTCTACTATGCTGTCTGATCTGATTCGTTCGGAGGCCTGATCATGCTCAGGATTCATTTTGCGATCGCGTGCGTCTGCGTGCTGGCCGCCGCATGCAGCTCGCCGCCGCCGGCCGGCCCGCCGCCCGGAGACGCGGCCGCGACGGGCGTGACGTCGCTCGCCGATGCGTACGTGAAGGACTACTTCGAGGCGTTCCCGCATTACGCGCTGGCGAACGGCGCGCCCGAAGTGCACCCGGATCGGCTTGGCGATCACAGCCTGCCGGCCCTGAAGCGCTGGCAGGATCGCGAGGACCAGCTCCTCGTCGAGCTCAAGCGAATCGATCTCAAGTCGGTCGAGGGTCGGCCCGAAGCGGTCACCTACAAGTTCCTCCAGAACCTGCTCGAAACCGCGCAGGGCTATCGCGTGTGCCGGATCGAGCTCTGGAACGTGAGTCCGACCTGGACCGGCTGGCAGGCCGAGATACCAGTGATCGCCGGCATGCAGGCGACCGCTTCGGCCGACAACCAGCGCGACGCCGTCGCCCGCTTCACGCAGCTGCCGAAGTATGTCGACGATGAGATCGCGAATCTAAGGGAAGGCCTGCGGCTGAAATACACCGCGCCGAAGCACAACGTGCGAACGGTGATCGGCCAGATGGACGCGTTGCTCAAAGCGCCACTCGCCGAGTCGCCCTTCGTTCAGATGGCCAAGGCCGACATGCCCGAGTTCCGGAAGCAGCTCGAGGCGCTCGAGAAGACGCAGATTCGACCGGCCATCCAGCGGTACCGCGATTTCCTCCGAGACGAGTACGTCGCGGGCGCGCGCGAGGAGATTGGCGTCTCGGCCAATCCGAACGGAGCCGCCTGTTACGAAGCGTCCGTGAAGTACTACGCGACGGTCGCGATGACGCCAAAAGCGGTGCACGACCTCGGTCTTGCGCAGATGGAGAAGATCCAGACCGAGATGCGGCAGATCGGCGAGCGCTTCTTCAAGACGTCCGATCCGATCGCGCTGCTGAAGCTCGTCCGATCGGATCCCAAGTACCGATTCAAGAGCCGCGACGAGCTGATCAAGTACGCGGAAGCGGCGGTCGAGCGCGCGAAGCAGGCGCTGCCCAAGGTGTTCGGGCGAATTCCCAGCGCGCCCGTGATCGTCGAGCCGTACCCGCCCTATCTCGAGAAGACGGCGCCGGGCGGCCAGGCCGTGCCGCCCTCGGCCGACGGCAAGCCCGGCAAGTATCTGATCAACGCGTACAAGGCGAACGAGCAGAGCCGCGCCGGCCTCGAATCCACCGCGTTTCACGAAGCGTATCCGGGCCATCACATGCAGGCGGCGATCGCGCTCGAGCGCAAGGAGCTCCATCCGATCTCGCGCTACTTCTTTCTCTCCGGCTTCGGCGAGGGCTGGGCGCTCTACACCGAGCGACTGGCCGACGAGATGGGCCTGTTCTCATCTAATGTGGACAAACTCGGCTTGCTCTCGAACGAAGCGCTTCGCGCCGCCCGACTCGTGGTCGACTCGGGCATGCACGTGCTCGGCTGGACGCGGAAGCAGGCGATCGATTACGTGCTGTCACACACGACGGAGACGCCGGACCGCGCGGCGGCCGAAATCGACCGCTACATCGCCGTCCCCGCGCAGGCGACCGCGTACATGATCGGCAACCTTGAAATCAGAAAGCTCCGCAGCGAGGCCGAGCAGACGCTGGGCGGGAAGTTCGACATCCGCGAGTTCCACGACCTCGTGCTCGCCGACGGCTCGCTGCCGCTCTGGGTGCTGCGCGAGAAAGTGGAGCGCTGGATCAAGAGCAAATCAACTTCGTAGCGCGGACTGTTCCCCAAGTCCGCGAGAACCGTGAGGAATTCCATGCCGTCCGCTGCCGAAGCCGTCACCGAGCTTGCCCCGTCCTTCGCTGGTAGTCTGCTCCAGCCGAGCGATTCCCTGTTCGACGAAGCGCGGCGGGTCCACAACGGGTTCGTCGACAAGCGGCCCGGTGTCATCGCGCGCTGCCTGGGCGCCGCCGACGTCGCCGACGCGCTGACACTGGCGCAGAAGCTCGGCCTCGACGTCGCCGTGCGCGGCGGCGGTCACAACGTCGGCGGCCGGGGCACGATCGAAGGCGGGTTGCTCGTCGATCTCTCGCTCATGAAGGGCCTGCACGTCGATCCCAAGGCGCGGACCGCGCGCGCCGAAGGGGGCACGCTGTGGAAGGAATTCAACCGCGCCTCCCAGCTTCATGGACTTGCGACCACGGGCGGCGTCATCTCGTCGACCGGCGTGGCAGGGCTGACGCTTGGCGGCGGGATCGGCTGGCTGATGGCCAAGTACGGAATGGCGCTCGACAATCTTCTGTCGGTCGATCTCGTGCTGGCCGATGGTCGTGCCGTGCGCGCCGCGAGCGACGAGAACGCCGATCTCTTCTGGGCCGTCCGCGGCGGCGGCGGCAACTTCGGCATCGCAACCTCGTTCGAGTTCCGGCTACACCCGGTCGGGCCGATGGTCACAGGCGGGCTGGTCGCGCACCCGATCTCGGAAGCCAGAGATGTCCTGCGACTGTTCCGCGACGCGGCGGCCACCGCCTCGGACGACCTGATGCTCATGGCCGGATTGCTCACCGGCCCCGACGCGGCCACCAGGCTGGTCGCCATCGTCGCCTGCCACGTGGGCTCTCCGGCTGATGCGGAGGCCGCGCTCCGGCCCATCAAGCAGTTCGGATCGCCGGTCATGGACGTCATCGGGCCCATGCCGTACACCGTGCTCAATGGGATGCTTGACGCGGACCTCCCACGCGGCGCCAGGAACTACTGGAAGTCTCACTTCATGGAGCAGTTGACCGACGACGGGATTGTCGCGCTGATCGATGCCTTTGCGCGTAATACATCGCCGATGTCGAAGATCCTCCTCGAGCATTTTCACGGCGCCGTCACGCGCGTGCCGGCGACCGAGACGGCGTACGCGATGCGAAAACCGGGTTTCAACATGCTCGTGCTCTCGCAGTGGATGGATGGCGCCCACGACGAGACGTGCGTCTCATGGGCCCGGGACAGCTACAAAGCCCTTCAGCCGTTCGTAGGATCGAACCGTTATCTGAACTACCTGGATCACGACGACGCGGCCGATGCCGCGCTCAGGGCCGCCTACGGCCCGAATCTGGACCGGCTGCGGAAGGTCAAGGCGAAGTACGATCCGCAGAACGTCTTCCGTCACAACGTGAACATCACGCCGGCGTAGTCGGGCTCGAAAGTTCGAAGTTCGAAGTTCGACGTTTCTTATGAATGTCGCCATCGTGCCCGCGGCGGGGAAGGCCGAGCGCTTCGGCGGCGGCAAGCTCGCCGCGGACGTCGGCGGCGAGCCACTCCTCAACCGCACCCTGCGCTCGCTCCTCGACGGCGGCGTCGCTCACATCGTCGTCGTTCTGGCGCCCAACACCTCGCTGCCAACCGTCGAGTTGCTGAACGACGAGCGGGTCGTTCGGGTCGTGAATCCCGATCCGTCGCGCGGGATGTTTTCGTCAATTCAGATCGGCCTGGCGTCAGCTCAGGGCGATCCGATCCTCGTGCTCCCAGGCGACATGCCGTTCGTGCAGCCGGCGACCGTCAAGAAAGTGCTCTCCGAAGCGACAAGCACAGGCCGGATCGTCTCGCCGCGCTACCGGGGACGCCACGGCCATCCGGTGGCGTTTCCCCAACGGTTGAGAGACGGCATTCTGAAAGCCGACCCGGCGTCAACCCTCAATGACGCGCTGAAGGAGGCTGGCGCAAGCCTCGAGGTGGACGTCGAAGACCAGGGCATCCGGCGTGACGTCGATCTTCCCAGCGACATCAAGCCATGACCCTTCGAGTCGCCGCGCTTCCGTTGGCGTTGCTGCTCGTGCTGCTCTCGCGCACGGCCGCCTATCCCTGCTCGGTTGCCGGGATTGCCGCCGAATTGCGGAGCGACTTCGTCCAAGCGTCAACGATTCAACAACCAGTCGTGCGGCGGCTCGAGATTCCACAATCCTACGACCTCCTCCCGATTGTGCGCGCGCGCCAGGCCCAGCTGGCGTTTTCGCCGGTTGGGTTTACGCCGGATCTGTCGCGCGCGGTTGTCTATGTACACTTTGCGGCGGCATCGGCCGGCAACGGCTTCTACGCCGTCTTGAGCCGTCGATCGGGCACCTGGACGATCGACCGTGTGATTCCTGTCTGGACGGTCGGCCGATAAGAGTCCCTACCTCAACCTCGGATCCGTCAACCCCGGCAGCACGTCGAGCGTCAAGATCGTGAGCTCGAAGTACGGCTCGTTCTCCCACGTGATCGTCAGGTTCTTGAACCACCGGATCCCGCGGCTCACCAGTTCGCCATCCAGCTTCACGTTCTGACGCCGGCGTGTGTTCGTGACCGGATCGAGCGTCTCAAGCGACAACCGGCGCAGGCGCGCGTCGGCGTCGAAGAACAGATCCACGTCGGGCCGTTCGGGCCGTGAAACGCGGATGACGTCGAGCCCATCCTCGGATTTCGGTTGACCTGCGAGGCGCACGGCCGAGTCCAGCAGCGGAAGCAGTCTCATCAACGAGTAGAGGTAGAACTCGTCGCGCTCGTTTTCGAGCACCTCTTCGGCAAGTTGCTCCCGTGTTTCCTTGACAATAGAGAATCCCTGCTTGCCGTTGATCACGAGCGTTCGCGTCTCTTCCGGAGCCTGACCCTCGAGCCGCGTTTCGACAATGGCCTTGTCGGGCGGGTCGATGCTCCACGTCCCGACAATCTTGAGATCGCGTCCCTGAACGTGAATCTGAGCCTCGCCCTTCCAGACGAACGCCGGAGACCGTTTGAGGGCCTCGGTCCCGCCTGCCGCCTCGATCGCGCGGTCGATGAGGGCGTACTCCGCGGCCTTTTCGGGCGCCCGGAAAACCTGACCTACTGGGGTCGCCACGGCGAGGGCCCAAATGACCAAAAGCGTAGGTGTTCGCATGGGGTGACCTCTAGGGCCGTTCTCATTCTCCTGTAGCGAGCCGCCTGATGGAATTCGGCCGAATGTCTCGCGATACATGCAGTTTTTGCTCCACGCGGAAGTGAGAACGGCCCTAGAGTTATTTCGTCCCAACTGGGCAGGTCTCTTACACTTATTTCGTGGCCTCCCTGTACGCCCGAATGGCTGAGCTCGAACAGGCCAGACAGCGGTTTGCCCTCGCGACCGTGGTCCGCACCCAGGGCAGTACGCCCCAGGTCGTCGGCGCCAAGCTCGTCGTGACAGACGACGAATCGAGGCGGGCGGCCGGGACGCTGGGCGGCGGGTGCGTCGAGGCCGACGCCATCCTTGTGGCGCGGCAGGTCCTGCGCGAAGGCGGACGGTCGCTTCGCGCGTACGAGCTCACCGAACAGCTCGCGTGGAACACCGGCCTCGTGTGCGGTGGCACGATGTGGATTCTGGCCGAACGGGGCGAGGACGCGCTCTCGGCCAGCGGCAGGTCCGTGCTGAGCGACCTCGTTCGGGCGTCAGCCGGCGGCCCGCCGCTCGCGATTGCGACGCTCCTGCGAAAGCAAGGCCGCGCCGTCGATTTCGCGGGCCGGCTGTTCGTGGACGCATTGGGCGGCGCCATGGCGGGCAGCCTCGGCGACACGGGGCTCGAGGCGCGCGCGTCGGCGGCGGCCACGGCGCAGCTTCCGCATGCCACGCCCCGGCTCGTGGCGCTCGACGAGTCGCACGATCTCCTCGTCGATCCCGTCGCCGGGCGCCCGCAGCTCGTCATCGCCGGCGGCGGACACGTCGCGCTCGCGATCGCGCGGCAGGCGATGCTCCTCGATTTCGACGTCACGATTCTCGAAGACCGGCCGGAGTTCGCCGATCCGCAGCGCTTTGGCGGTGCGCGCGTCGTCCAGGGCGACGTCCCCGAGACCATCGGGTCGCTCGACTACGGGTGGTCGAGCTTCATCGTCGTCGCAACGCGCGGTCACAAGCTCGACGGCGATTGCGTGCTCGCGGCGGTCAAGACGCCGGCGCGCTACATCGGATTGCTGGGCAGCCGGCGGAAGACCGTGCTCATCGCCGAGATGCTGCGGGAGGCCGGCGTGGACGATTCGCGCATCCAGGCAATCCACGCGCCGGTCGGCCTCGACCTCGGCGGCCGCACCCCGGCGGAAATCGCGCTGTCCGTCATGGCGGAGATTACGTCCGAACGCTATCGCGGGACCGCGCGGCCGATGACCTCGGTTTAGACCTCGGGTTTCTTTTTCGCTTTGCTCTTTCAAAAAAAGAAACCCGAGGTCTTAAAGTTGCGACCGGGCCCAAACGACCCTCTAAGAACCTCGGGTTTCTTTGTTGCTCTGCTCTTCCAAAAAAGAAACCCGAGGTCTGAGCGCTCCGCGCACCAGCCATACGATCGCCGCCAGCCCGACCACCAGCATCGTCCAGCGAATCGCGGCTGCGAAGAACGCGGCATCGAGCGTGGGCCACTCGTACGCGCCAAGCTGCCCGCCGCGCTCGGTCATCCAATGCCACGCCGTGTGCGCGATCAGCGCTGAGAGAATGATCGCGCCGATTCGTTCGCTCACGACGAACCGGAACAAGACGACGAGAAGAGGCACCATCAGGCCGAGCACGAGCAACTGACCGAGCTCGACACCGAGGTTGAACGAGAGGAGCGATGTCAGCAGGTGCGACCCGGCGAACTGCAGAGTCTCCCGCAGCGCGAAGGAGAACCCGAACCCGTGCACGAGTCCAAACGCGAACGTAATCATCCACCGGCGATGCACGTTCAAGACGCGCGGCTGCGACCCGTTCGATCCAAACATCAGGACAATGTTTTCGAGCGCCATGTAGACGATTGACATCGCGATGAGCGTCTCGATCAGCGGCGGGAACCAGAGCGCGGTCGGCCCGACCCCGAACGCCGATGCGATCAACGTGATCGAATGCGCGACGGTGAACGACGTCACGATCAGGACGAGCTGGCCAATCCGCCTGAACGGAATCACGAGGCAGAGCAGGAACAACAGATGATCGATACCGTCGAGGATGTGCTCGAACCCCAGCTTGACGAACCGCAGCGCGGACTGGTGCCACCGCGGGTCGAGCCTGATGAGGCCGGGATCGCCGGCGTACTCGAACGGGCGTACCGCGCCATCGGGCGTATAGAACCGCAGAACCGTCACCGTGCGGATGCCCAGGCGGGCCAGTTCGGAGTGGACGGAGAGCTCGGCCTGCGGTGATCCAATCGAATAGTCGTACATCACGTCGAACAGCGCCTGGTTCCAGGGAAGCGTCGTGTCTTCGGGCAGTGGCGGTCCCGTCACATGAGCCACCGCCGACTCGAAGTCCATGAATGACCGGTCCGATGGCAGCGAAATCTGGGACGCGACGAGCGCCGGCGGCGCCAGCCGCGTTTGCCCGTCATAGATCGCGAGGCCGTTGGCGAGCCACAGCGTGGCGGCATCCCGGAGCAGCGGACGGGCGCGGGCGAAATCGAGATCCCCGGCGGGACTCCGCTGAGGGAAATTGACATCGCGCATCGAGCCGAGCGGCACGCGCACCAGGACGCGCAGCCGGTTGCCCTCGGGCTTGACCAGCATCTGGACGAGCACGTCCGCCGGAATGTCATGTCCGCCTAGCGGGGGCATGAAGAGCATGAAGGACGTGAAGGCCATGAAGAAGAGCGCTCCATGGCTTCGGAGGGCCGGCCAAATGGGCTGTACGCGGGCTGGAGGCAGGTATACTCCCATCCTCTTTACGTCCGCGCCCTTCACTTCCTTCACTTCCTTCACTTTCTTCACCTTCACTTCCTTCACCCCTTCACGTCCTTCATGAAGGCAGTATACTGGCGCCCTTCCGAGAGGAATCTGACGCTCGACCTGATTCGATCAGGAAGGTGAGGACATGAAGCGAACCCGGAACATCATCAGTGGCGCGGCCGCACTTGCGCTTCTCGCCGGCGCAGGACTTGGCGCCCGGCAGCCCATGTTCGAGGACGACCTCGCGGCACAAGCACGTGGCGCTGCTCAGCGCCCGGCGTATCAGGCCGATCCGTTCTGGCCGAAGCCGCTGCCCAATCACTGGATTCTCGGATCGGTCACCGGCGTCGCCGTCGACTCGAAAGAGCACGTCTGGATCGTGCATCGCGGGCTCGACTCGCTGACGGCGCGCACCGAAGCCGGACTCGCGCTCAATCCTCCCGGATCGGAAGTCTGCTGCGGGCCGGCGCCGCAGGTGCTGCAATTCGATCCGGCTGGCACTCTCGTCGCCCGCTGGGGCGGTCCCGGGCAGGGCTTCGAGTGGCCCGTGTCGCCAGGCGGCATCAAGGTCGACGGCAAAGGCAATGTCTGGATCACGGCCGCGGGCGTCGATGCGCCGGCAGGTCGCGGTCGCGGCGCTCCGGCGGAAGAACCGGCTGACCCGGCACGCGGCGGGCGCGCCGGTGCGGCTGCTGGCGGTGCGGCCGCCGGTGGTGCGGCTGCTGGCGGTGCGGCCGCCGGTGGTGCGGCAGCAGGCGGTGCGGCAGCAGGCGGTGCGGCAGCAGGCGGTGCAGCAGCGGGTGGCGCCGCAGCTGGCGGCGGTCAGGGTCGTGGCGCCGGACGCGGCGGACAAGGTGCCGCGCCACCGCGACCGACTGACGCGCACGTCCTGAAGTTCTCGAGCGACGGCAAGTTCGTGATGCAGATCGGTCAGGCGGGGAAGACCGGCGATCACGCGAGCACGACCAATCTCAACCGGCCCGCGGCGGTCGAGGTCGATCTCCCGGCCAACGAAGTGTATGTGGCTGACGGCGCGGCCAATCGCCGCATCGTCGTCTTCGACGCGACGACCGGCGCCTACAAGCGGCACTGGGGCGCGTACGGCGCCAAGCCCGACGACTCGCCGCTCCCGGCCTACAATCCGAACGACCCGCCGGCCAAGCAGTTCCGCTCGCCGAGCTGCGTGCGCATCGCGCGAGATGGATCGGTCTACGTCTGCGATCGGCAGAACAATCGCATCCAGGTCTTCAAGAAGGACGGCACGTTCGTCAAGGAAGGCGTGATCTCGAAGACGACGCTCGGGAACGGCGCGGTATGGGACATCGCGTTCTCGAACGATCCGCAGCAGCAGACGTTGTTCGTCGCCGACGGCCAGGATCAGAAAGTGTTCATCGTCCGCCGCGACACGCTCGAAGTGACGGGCAGCATCGGCGACGGGGGCCGCTGGCCGGGCCACTTCTTCGGTGTCGGCAGCGTGGCGCTCGATTCGAAAGGCAACGTCTATACGGGCGAGAACTTCGAGGGCAAACGCGTCCAGAAGTTCGTACGCAAGTAGGGCGGATTGGTTCCCAAATCCGCCGTGTGACATCGCGATCGGAGAACGGAATGAACCGTAATCGGAATCTCGTCGTAGGCGCGGCGTTTCTCGCCGCGCTCGGCGTGCTCGCCGTCACCGAGCGTGCGCTCGAGCGTACGGCGGCCGCGCAGGCCAAGGACATGGTCCAGGCGCCGAAGTTCGAGGTCGATCCGGCGTTCCCGAAGCCGCTGCCGAACAACTGGCTCCTGGGCCAGGCGATCGGCGTCGGCGTCGACGCGCAGGATCACATCTGGATCGTGCATCGCCAGGACTCACTCGGGGCCAACGAGGCCGCGGCGGATCAGAATCCGCCGACCGCGTCCTGTTGCCGCCGCGCGCCACCGATCCTCGAGTTCGATCAGGCCGGCAACCTGCTCCGTCACTGGGGCGGCCCGGGCCAGGGCTACGACTGGCCGAACTCGAACCACGGCATCACGATCGACCACAAGGGCAACGTGTGGATCGGCGGCAACGTGGGGAGCGACGGCCACGTCCTGAAGTTCACGCAGGACGGCAAGTTCATCGCGCAGTTCGGCAAGCCGGCGCCGCAGGGCAAGAGCTGGGGCAGCAACGACCAGGAGAACTTCGGCCGCGTCGCGAAGATCTTCGTCGACCCGAAGGAGAACGAGGCGTACCTCGCCGACGGGTATGGCAACAAGCGCGTGGCCGTCATCGACGCTGATACCGGCAAGATGAAGCGGTATTGGGGCGCGTACGGCAACAAGCCGGATGACACCCCCACGGGAACCTACGATCCGGACGCCCCGCCGATCAAGCAGTTCCGCTCGCCCGTGCACTGCGCGGAGATGTCGGTCGACGGCCTCGTATATGTCTGCGATCGGCCGAACGACAGGATTCAGGTGTTCAAGAAGGATGGGACGTTCGTCAAAGAAGTGTGGGTCGCGAAGAAGACCCTCGGCGACGGCTCGACGTGGGACATCGCCTTCTCCAGGGATCCCCAGCAGAAGTACATCTTCCTCGCGGACGGCAAGAACGAAAGGGTCTACATCATGCTTCGCGACACGCTCGAGATCCTCTCGAGCTTCGGCGACGGCGGCCGGCAGCCCGGCCAGTTCTTCGCCGTCCACAGCATCGTGACCGACTCGAAGGGCAACATCTTCACGACCGAGACCTACGAGGGCCGGCGCCTCCAGAAGTTCGTCTTCAAGGGCGTGACCAGCGTGCCGCGTGATCAGGGCGTCGTCTGGCCGGGCCGATAAATACTGAAGGAAGTGAAGGGGCCTTCACTTCCTTCAGGATCCAGTAACGTTCCAGCGCGCGTCCTTCAATAGATCGATAGGTCGATCAGCCAATCGATCAATCGAAGGGTATGCATATGCGAACACTGCTCCTCATGGTCGCTGCGGCAATAGTTGCGGGCCTCGTGGCCTGCGGCGACGGTCAGCCCCAGTCTCCTTTCGTTCCGAGCTTCTTCGGCCCGCCGAAGAGCCTGCAAATCAACGGCGACCTCTCGTTCACTGCCATCGGACAGGGGCGTCAGCTCACGGCGTCGGCGACGTTTGCCAATGGGTCCGTGCGCAACGTCTCGTCGGAGGCCGAGTGGAGCTCGAGCAACACCGGCATCGCCACGGTCGCCGGCGGACTCGTCCGGGTGGTCGGCATCGGCGAAACGCAAATCACCGCGACCTATCGCAACGTCACCAGCACGGCTGCCGCCGTGACGGTCAAATCCAACCCCGTGCTCACGGCGATTTCGATCGCCGGGCCGGCGGAAGTCGCTCCGGGCAGCGTGACGCAGTTCACCGCCAACGGTCACTATGCTGATGGCACGACGAGCGACATCACGCCGAACGTGGCGTGGAGCACCGCGGGCAACACCAACATGCGTCACGTCGGAGCCGGACGGTTCGAGGGCCTTACCCCTGGAGAAGGTCGCGTTGGCGCCACTTTCTCGGGTCGATCCGCTTCGAAGGCCGTCCTGGTGCTGCCAGCCGGTACGTTCAAGCTGTCGGGAACGATCAGGGATGCGAGCGGAGGCTTGGAGAACGTCCTGGTTCAGGTCGTGTCGGGCACGGGCGCCGGACAAAGCGCGAAATCGGTGTTCAACGGTGTGTACGCGCTCTACGGCGTCGCCGGTGAGGTGCAACTTCGGGCGTCGGCGCCCGGCTATACGACGCAGGACTTCACCGTGACGGTGAACAGTCACGGGACACGTGACGTCAATCTCGTGACTGCGGGCAATACGGCAGATGTGTCGGGCCAGTGGACGCTGACAGTCTCGACGTCCGGGGCGTGCAGCGATTCGTGGTCGTCGGAAGCGCGGCTGCGGGAGGTGGGCGCTGTCGTGAAGCAGCAGGGCACACGCCTCACCATCACCTTCCAGAACGTGACGTTGTTCGTCTACGAAAGCATCGGCCGGATCGCGTCGGACGTATTCTCGATGACGCTCTACTACGACGACTACTATCTGGATTGGGGACTGATGCAGCGGGTCAGCTCGACCGAGTGGATTGGTGTCCACGGGGAATTCACGGGTGTCGCGAGTGGGCCGGTCATCACGGGCACCTTCGCGGGGAATTTCCACTATTACCAGTCCGCCGCGAACGCGCAGGTCCCGGGCCCCAATCCGCGCAGATGTCCGGCGGACTCCGCATTCGAGTTCCGGAGATGACGAGCGACGATGATCTTCAATAGATCGACAGGTCGATAGCGCAAACAGATCATTCGACCTGGGGGGTGACATGCGAGCAACGCTCCTGATAGTCGCTGCGGTATTGGTTGCAGGCCTCGTGGCCTGCGGCGACGATCAGCCCCAGTCTCCGGTCGTTCCGAGCTTCTTCGGGCCGCCGAAGAGCCTGCAAATCAACGGCGACCTTTCGTTCACGGCCATAGGACAGACGCGTCAGCTCACGGCATCGGCGACCTTTGCGAATGGGACGGTGCGTAACGTCTCGTCGCAGGCCGAATGGAGCTCGAGCAACCTTGCCATCGCCACCGTCAGCGGAGGTCTGGTCCGGATCGTCGGCATCGGCGAGACGCAAATCACCGCGACCTATCGGAACGTCTCCAGCAGCGCGGCCGGGGTGACCGTCAAGCCCAACCCCGTCCTGACCTCAATCATGATCACGGGACCCGCGGAAATCGCCCCGGGCAGCACCGCGCAATTCACCGCCACCGGCCGCTACGCGGATGGGTCCACCAGCGACATCACCGCCAGCGCCTCCTGGAGCACGTTCAGCTCCAATCTGCGGCATGTCGGGGGCGGACGGTTCGAAGGCCTGACGGTGGGAGACGCGTTCATCGGCGTCAACATGTCGGGAAGAT
Source organism: Vicinamibacterales bacterium (assembly GCA_035633215.1). GTDB lineage: Bacteria > Acidobacteriota > Vicinamibacteria > Vicinamibacterales > SCN-69-37 > DASQFI01. Next base: position 371,668 of record DASQFI010000062.1, read on the forward strand.
CCGCGTCGAGAAGCGTCATCATCCTGCCGGCCGGCACCTTCAAGCTGTCCGGTGTCGTGAGAGACGCCAGTGGCGGGTTGACCAGCGTCGTCGTGGAAGTGGTGTCGGGAACCGGCGCGGGACAGAGCACGAAGTCGTTCCAGGGCGGCTCGTACGCGTTATTTGGCGTTGCCGGCCAGGTGCAGCTGCGGGCGTCGGCGCCAGGCTACACCACCCAGGAGTTCACGTTGAACGTGACCGGTCACGCGGTCCGCGACGTGACGCTGGTGACGACAGGCAACACGACCGACATGTCGGGCCAGTGGACACTGACGGTCTCGACATCGGGCACGTGCAGCGAGACCTGGTCGTCGGAAGCGCGGACGCGTCAGGTTGGAGCGGTCGTCACCCAACAGGGCACGCGGCTCACCATCAGGTTCCAGAATGTTGCGTCGTTCATCTTCGAAACCATCGGGCGGGTTGCCGCGAATGCCTTCTCGATGACGCTTTTCTATGACGACTACTACCTCGATTGGGGGCTGACGCAGCGGGTCAGCCCCACGGAGTGGATCGGCGTGAACGGCGAGTTCAACGGCACGGTCACCGGGGCGGTCGTCGAGGGAACGCTCTCGGGGTTCTTCCATTACTACCTGACGAACGCGAACGCGCAGGGCCCCGGCGCCAACCCGCGCAGGTGTCCGGCCGATCCGAAGTTCGAGTTCCGCCGATGACGAGCATTGATCCCGGAGGAGCATGACGACGTGAAGCGGGCGTTCGGGATTCTCGTCGCGTTCGCGGTGCTCTGGCTCGCGGGGCGCGAGGTCATCGTACGCGTCGGCCGGGCCACGCCGCGGCCGGCCAGCGTCATTCTGATCACGCTCGACACGACGCGCGCCGATCGGCTTCCGCCGTACAACGCCGGCATGCCACTGCCGGCGATCGAGGGCCTGGCGCGCGAGGGCGTCGTCTTCAATCGCGTGGTCGCGCCCGTCCCGCTGACGCTGCCGTCCCACAGCAGTCTGTTCACCGGGCGACTCCCGCCGGCCCACGGCGCCCGCGTGAACGCCGAGCGGCTCGGAGCCGGTCACCCGCTCTTCACGGAACGTCTGCGCGAGGCCGGGTACCGCACCGCCGCCTTCGTCGGATCCGTCGTCCTCAACAAGGACCGCGGGCTTGGGCGAGGGTTCGACGTCTATGACGACGTGATCAGCGAGACGGGAACGAGGCGGTTGCGCCGGCCCGCGAGCGAAGTGATCGACGCGGCACTGGCCTGGTTGAATACCGGCGACGCGTCTCCATTCTTCATGTGGGTGCACCTCTTCGACGCCCACGCGCCGTACGCGATGCCCGAGGCGTTCGACGCGAGTCCGAACGGCGATCCGTACACGGGCGCGATTGCGATCATGGACGCCCAGATCGGCCGGTTGCTGCGCGCGGTCGACGAGCGCAAGTCGCTTGATCGCACCGCGGTCATCGTCACCGCCGACCACGGGGAGTCGCTCGGCGATCACGGCGAACGCGGGCACGGCATTTTCGTGTACGAGAGCGCGCTTCGGGTGCCGTTGATCGTCCGCTGGCCGGGCGTCCAGCCACGGCGTGTGTCAGATCTCGCGCAGCTCATCGATATCGCGCCAACCGTGCTCGACCTCGAAGGTCTTCCGGCGCCGCCGATGGACGGGGTCAGCCTGGCGCCGTTGATGCGCGGAGATCGTTCAGCCCTTCGACGTCGCCAGGAGCAGGACCTTCGACTTCGCTCAGGGCAGGCCGATCGGATCGCGTACGCGGAGTCGATGTACCCGCTCCATCACGGTTGGAGCGCGCTCCGAAGCGTGCGCGAGGGCCGGTTCAAGTTCATCGAGGCGCCACGGCCGGAGCTGTACGACCTCGAGTCCGATCCCCACGAGGCGCGCAATATCTACGACACGCAGCCGGCCACGGCCGCGAGGCTCCTGGCGCTGCTCAGGACGTTCGGCCCGGCCGAGATCGCGGCCGCTCCGGAGGCGGATGCGGCCGCGCGCGAACGTCTGGCGGCGCTTGGATACGCCAGCCCCACCGGCGGTTCCACCCCGTCGGGCCCGCCGGCAATGTGGCCGGACCCCAAGGACATGATCGCGGTCTACAATGACCTCACCGAGAAACGGATGAAGCAGCGCGACAGGTAATGGCGGCCCGGCTGGTCGTTCTGCTCCTTCGAATTGCGGGCAGCGTCACCGCCGTTGCGTTTCTGGCCATCCTGCTACCGGTCGACTGGATGGCGGCCACCCATCGCGCGATTGGCCTGGGCGAGTTTCCCCGCGCGCCGGTCGTCGATTATCTCGCGCGATCGGTCGCTGCCTTGTACGGGTTCCACGGACTGCTCCAGCTCCTGGTCTCGACCGATATAGTCCGCTATCGACCCATCGTCTGGTTCATTGCGGCTCTGAACGTCGCGTTCGGACTGATGATTCTTGCCATCGACCTCCACGCCGGCATGCCGTGGTTCTGGACGCTGTGGGAGGGCCCGTCGCTCATCGCGTTCGGCATCGTCCTCGCGCTGCTGCTGCGATCGATCCCGAGCGGGAGCAGACCATGAACGCCGGCCCGGAGGTCGTCGTCTCGATCAGCGCCGCCCTGCCGTCCGACGATGCCAGTGCCAGGTTCCGTGAGCTTCAGCAGCACGTGGTCGGCTTGATCGACCCAAACCGCCGTTGACGCGCGACATCACGCTGCCCGGCGGCCGTCGCCTCGCCTACGCGGAATATGGCGCGCCTGATGGCCGGCCTGTCCTGTATTTCCACGGCGCGCCTTCGTCTCGTCTCGAGCCGATGCTCGTCGGCGACGACGTCTGGCAGGCGCACGGCCTCCGCCTCATCGCGCCGGATCGTCCTGGCATCGGGCAATCCGACTTCCAGCCGAAGCGCGGATTCAGCCATTGGCCAGGCGATGTCGTCGCGCTCGCTGACGCGCTCGGCCTCGATCGCTTCGGCGTGGTCGGCATGTCGGGCGGCGGCGGGTACGTCGCGGCATGCGCGGCGAAAATTCCGGACCGTCTCCGAGGCGCGGTGATCGTCTCAGGCGGGTGGCCGATGACATGGCTGAAGGACCGGAACAGCCTGCCGCTGCCAAACCGGATTACCTGGTTTCTCGCCAGCAGTGCGCCGCTGCTCCTGCGGCCGCTGCTCACGACGATGAAGTCGGGGTTGTCGAATGACGTGGAGAAGGAACTGAAACAGATCGCCGCTCGCGTGCCGCCCGCCGACTATGAGGCATTCCGCGCGCCTGGCCGCTTTCAGGCATTTGCGGAGAGCCTGGCCGAATCCATGCGCCAGGGCACCAAGGGCGCGGCCTGGGACATGCGGCTGTATGGCCGCGAGTTCGACTTCATGCTCGACGAGGTTCGCGCGCCGATTACGCTCTTTCACGGCGAGGAAGATGTGAACGTGCCGATCGCCCTCGCGCGCCGCGCCGCCGCGTACCTGCGCGGCTCCAGGCTCGTCACGTACCCGCGCGACGCGCATCTGTCGACGCTCTGCAATCACATCGACGAGATCGCGGCGGTCCTGACCAGTCCGTAGGCCGAAGGCCGAAGTAGGGACAGCGGAACGGCGATAGGGCACGCCGTCTGAATTGGGTCCACAAACACAAAAGGTGCGCCGAAGCGCGCCCTCGTGTCGTGTCTTTACTTCGGCCTGCGGCCTTTGGCCTGCGGCCTGTCAGGTGGATTTGGAGATCAATCCGCCCTACGTACTTACGCCGCGGCGGTGGCCGCCGGCTTGCCGAACACTTCGCCGAAGACCTGCACGGCCTTCTGCATTTCGGCCATCGTGCCGAACGAGATCCGGCAGTGCGACTTCTCGAACGGCGGGAAGTCGCGCGCGACTCTCACGCCCTTGGCGACGCAGGCCTCGCGGAATGCCTTCACCGGCCGTCCGATGTTCACGAACATGAAGTTGGCCTGCGATTCGGCCGGCTTCATGCCGCGGTCGGCGAACCACTTCATCGTGAAGTCGCGCACTTCCTTGTTGCGGGCGCGCTCCGTCGTGATGAAGCTGGGGTCCTGATTGATGGCGGCGATCCCGGCGTTCATCGCGAGGACGTTCAGCGAGCCCGTTCCCGAGCCGCCGTCCCACGCCGACATCTTGGCGATCGTGTCGACGTGTCCGACGGCGTAGCCCATCCGGAGTCCCGCCATGCCGTACGCCTTCGAGAACGTGCGTGCGACGACAATGTTCGGGTCTTCGACGGCGATCGGAATGTGGGTCTCGTGGTCGGGGTCGGTCACGTAATCGAAATACGCCTCGTCGATGAGGATCGTCGTCTCCGGAGAGACGCGGGTGATGCGCGCGAAGAAGTCGCGTGACGCGCGCGCGCCGGTGTAGGTCGCGGTCGGGTTGCTCGGGTTGCAGAAGAACACGAGCCCAGCGCCGCGCGCCGCGGCGAGGACACGGTCGAGATCCATCTTGAAGTCGGCGTCGAGCGGCACCGCACGCACGGGGTGGCCCATCAGGTCCGCGTAGCCGGCGCACTCCTCGTACGTCGGGATGGTGCCGACCAGCGCCTTGTTCCTCGCGGTGAAGACGTGCGTGGCCGTGCGAAGGATTTGGGTTGACCCGCAGCCGAGCAGGATGTTTTGCGGCGTGACGTTGTGCTTCTTGGCCAGCGCCTCGGTGAGCGCGCCCGACGCGCCCGAGTAGCGTCCCGGCGCCGCGCCGTTGGGCCCGAACGCCTTCTGCACCGCCTCCATGACCACCTTGCCCGGCCCGAGCGGATTCTCGTTGCTCGAGAGGACGATGAGGTTTGCCGGAGGCGCGGCCGTCTGCGCGTGCAACCCGGGCTCGAGCACGGACCAGAGGCTGTCCTCCCGTCCACGCGCGCCAATCCAGGAGCTCGTCAGCGCGCCGGCCGCGCCTATTCCGACTGTCCGAACGAAATTACGTCGCGTCAGCATGGGGCCTCCTGGGACTAGCGTCCGCCGCCGCCCGACGGAACTACGGGCCGCAGGACTTCACGGAATACGGTAGTGGCGCGCTGCATCTCGGCCATCGTCCCGATCGAGATCCGGACGTGGCTGTGCTCGAACGGCGGGAAATCACGTCCGACCGCCACCCACTGGTTCGCGCACGCGTCGCGGAACTCGCGGGCCGGCCGGCCGATGTCGACGAAGATGAAGTTGCCCTCCGAAGCGGTCGCCTTGCCGCCCAGCTCCTCGAGCGCCTTGACCGTGAACGCGCGCACTTGCGTATTCCGCGCGCGCTCCTGCTCGATGTGTTTGGGATCGTTCAACGCCGCAATCGCCGCCGCGATGCCGAAGACGCTGATGTTGTACGGCATCTTCAGCCGCGCCATCGGCTTGATCGTGTCGGCGTCGCCGATCGCGTACCCGATCCGCATCCCGGCCATGCCGTACGCCTTCGAGAACGTCCGGGCGACGAACACGTTCGGCGTCGAGAGCGCCAGCGGAATCGCCGTCGAGTAGTTGGGATCGGTGACGTAGTCGTGATACGCCTCGTCGATCAGGATGACCGTGTCGGGCGAAATGCGGCGCACGCGCTCGACGAAGTTCTGAACCGTCTTCGCGGAGTGCACCGTGGCGGTCGGGTTGTTGGGGTTGTTCAGGAACACGAGCCCGGCGCCGCGCACGACCGTGAGCATCTCTTCGAGGTTGATCCGGAACTGCGAGTCGACCTTGACCTCGTGCACCGGATGGCCGAGCCGTCGGCAGAAACCCGTGCAATTCTCGAACGTCGGCGCGCCTGTGACGAGCGGCCGGAACGGCGACGTGAACGCGCGGACCGCCGTCCGCAGGATCTCCTGCGAGCCGCCGCCCATGACGACGTTCTCGGGCTTCGCCTTGTTGACGGACGCGACCGTCTCGACGAGCTTGCCTTCGTTCGGCGTGCTGTTGAACGGATAGCGTCCGGCCTCGGGGAACTCGCCGAGAATCGCGTCGAGGACCGTCTTGCCTGGTCCGAGCGGGTTCTCGTTGCTGCTGATCCTGATTTCTTCGATGCCCGGAGGGGGCGCAGGCCGTTCGGCACGTCCGGCGCCCTGCGCGCCGCCGCGGCCACCCTGGCCGCCGCCGCCACCGCGTCCGGCGCCGGCGCCGCGTCCCGTTTGCGTCTGCGTCTGCTGCGCCTGCGCCTGCGCCTGGAACTCTTCGTGGCCGCGCGCCGCCAGGAGCGCACCCATTGCCGAGCGTTCGTTGGCGCCGACGATCCTCAAGAACCCGCGGCGTGATACCGGCATGGCAGTCCTCCTCCGCGTACAACCAGTCGAAAAGATGGCTAACCGCCGGATTTTACGCCCCGGCGGGGGAATGGGCAATCAGAATCGGGGCCCGAGTGTCAGGCCCAAGGCGAAAGGCCCAAGCGAATGGCCTAAGGCTCAGAGACTCATTTCTTCACATATTTCTTGAGTGCTCGGGGGCCTACTTCGGCTCCATAGACATTCCCGGCAGCATCCACCGCGACGCCCTCCGCGGCCAGAGTTCCGCTCGTGGCTGTGGACGGATCGGGGATGAAGAACTGGACCTTGCCGTCCTTCCCGTCACGGACGCTCCCGATGCGGATGCCCCTCTTCCAGTCTTTTCTCGCCGGGGCGACGGAGCCGGATTCCGAATCGGCTGCGTAGAGCATGTCCTTCGGATCGATCCACAAGCCGCTGATACGGCTGTACTGCTCCCAGCCATGGTCGAGCAAGTTGCCATCCTGATCGAAGATCTGGATGCGATTGTTGCCGCGGTCCGCGACGAACAGCCGGCCTTTCGAGTCCCACGCGAGCGCGTGCGGATTGTCGAACTCACCAGGACCTCGTCCGTGTTTACCCCACTCCTTGATGAATTTGCCGGTCCGGTCGAATTTCACGATCCGGGAGACGGTGGTGGCTGCGGAAGAGTGACCCTCGGACACAAAGATGTCGCCCGCCGCATTCGTGATCACGTCGTTCGGTTGATAGAAGGACGTTTGTTCGGGTGGTTGCCCGGGACGATTCCCGCCCGGTTTGCCGAGCGTCAACAGCACTTTACCGTCCGGGCTGAACTTGTAGACCTGATGGCCGGCCGGTGGTAGCGCCGGCGGCAGGGGCGTATCGGCGGGAGCGCCTCGCCCGCGACGCGGGAAGTTGTCCTGCCAATCCGTCACCCAGATGTTGCCGTCGCGATCGACATGGATGCCGTGCGGAGATCCGAACATCCCTTTGCCGAAGCTGCGGACGAGCTTGCCGGACGGGTCGAACTTGAGGACGACGTCGAGTGGCGACATCGTGTTCGTCGCGGTGTCGTAGCACCCGTTCGCCTGACAACGCTCGGCCACCCAGATGGACTTGCCGTCCAAGTCGATATCGACCGCGCTGACCGATCCCCACGTGCGCCCTTCGGGCATCTTGAAAAAGCCATCGATCGTTTCGTAGGGATTGGGCGCGTCGTTGGTCGGCGCCACCGTGGACTGCGCGGGGGGAGGCGCCGCGGGCGTCTGCGCGAGCGGCTGCAGCGTCCACATGACGAATCCGGACAGGAGACCGAGGACAGTGAGCATGTTTCGGGCACAGCGAGACATGGGAAACTCCAGCGGGTTGAAGTGTGGATTGATTCTATGTCGGTTCCGGGGTTCCGGTTCGGGGTTCCGCGGAACCCCGGAACCCCGCACCCTCGGAACCGTCTTTGTCTTTATGCTCTCCGATCTTAGATTCGCCCTCCGTCTCCTCTGGAAAGACCGCACGTTCGCGTCGACAGCCCTTCTGACGCTGGCCATCACGATCGGCGCGAACGCCGCCATTTTCAGCATCGTGCGGTCGGTGCTCCTCAAGCCCCTGCCGGTGCCGGATTCGGAACGGATCGTCTTCGTCTACAACAGCTATCCGAACGCCGGCGCGCCGCGCGCCGAGGCCGCCGTGCCCGACTACTTCGACCGTCTGCGCGACGTCTCCGCCTTCGACGAGCAGGCCCTCTATCGGCGGCAGGACATGACGCTCGGCGCGACCGCAGGGGCACAGCGGATTCGCGCGGTCCGCGCGACGCCCTCGTTCTTCCGGCTGGTCCGCGCGGTGCCTCTTCACGGCCAGCTCTTCACCGAGTCGGACGGCGAGGAAGGGCAGGAGCGCAAGGTCGTGCTGTCGCACGACTTCTGGAGGAGCCAGCTCGGCGGCGACCCCGCGGCCATTGGCCGCGACCTTCGCTTGAACGGCGTCAACTACACGATCAAGGGCGTGCTGCCGCCCAGGTTCAAGTTCCTCTGGCAGGAAATCGACGTCTGGGTGCCAGCCGCGTTCACGGCGCGCGAGAAGTCCGACGACTCGCGACACAGCAACAACTGGCAGATGATTGGCCGCCTCAAGCCGGGCGCCGACGTCCCGCTGGCGCAGCAGCAGGTCGACGCCGTCAACGCGCGCAACGACGAGCGGTTCCCGCAGTTTCACCAGATCCTGAAAGACGCCGGCTACCACTCGGTCGCCGTCCTCCTGCAGGACGACGTCGTGCGGGAGATCCGGCCGGTGCTCTATCTCCTGTGGGGCGGCGTGCTGTTCGTGCTGCTCCTTGGATGCGTCAACATCGCGAACCTCGTCATGGTTCGCTCGAGCGTGCGCGCACGCGAGATCGCGACACGCACGGCGATCGGTGCCAGCCGCGGCCGGCTCGCCCGCCAGTTGTTCACCGAGACGACGCTGCTCGCGATGCTCGGCGGGGCGCTCGGCATTTTCTTCGGCTGGTGGGGTCTTCGCTCGATCACGTCGCTTCGGCTCGAGGAGCTGCCGCGCGGCCATGAGATCGCGCTCGACCCGTTCGCGGTCGCCGTGGTGCTCGGCCTGGCGATCGCCGTGGGACTGGCGATCGGGCTTCTGCCTCTCGCGCGGCTCCTGAGGCTCAACGTCAACGTCGCGCTGCGCGAGGAAGGGCGCGGCGGCACGACGAGCCGCGGCGCGAGCCTCGTCCGCCGCGCGCTCGCCACGGCGCAGGTCGCGATCGCGTTCGTGCTGCTCATCGGCGCTGGCCTGATGTTCGCGAGCTTCCGCGCGGCGCTCGGCATCGATCCCGGGTTCGACCCGCGCGGCGTCGTGACGGCCATCGTCAGCCTGCCGCAGTCGGGCTACAAGGACGAGACCGCGCTCGTGACGTTTTCCGATCGGCTGCTGACCGCGCTTCGCGCCGAGCCGGGCGTCGAAGCCGCGGGACTGACATCGATCATCCCGTTCGGCGGCGACTTCAGCAGCAGCGTCATCCTCGCCGAGGGCTATCAGATGAAGCCGGGCGAGTCGCTCATCTCTCCGATGCAGGCGATCGTGAGCGACGGCTACTTCGAGACCATGAAAATTCCGCTCGCGCGCGGCCGGTACTTCACGTCCAGCGACACTGCCACCGCGCCCCGCGTCGCGATCGTCGACGAACGGCTGGCGCGAAAATTCTGGCCGGATCGGGATCCCATCGGCCGCCGCATGTACCTGCCGGAGAACCCGAAGGACGTGCTCGCGATCACACCCGAGACCAAGTTCCTGAATGTGGTCGGCGTCGTGAAGGAGATCCAGGTCCTGCCGCCCGGGTCAGGCGTGGAGCCGGTCGGCACGTACTACTTTCCGTACAGCCAGAGTCCCGATCGGGGCTACGTCGTGGCGCTCAGAACGGCGATGGATCCCGAGGCGCTGATGAACGTCGTGCGGAAAGACGTCTCGCGCATCGATCCGGAATTGCCCGTCTATGGCGTCAGGACGATGGCCGCGCGATTCGACGAGGCGCTGATCGCGCGCCGGGTGCCGATGCTCATCGCGGTGGCGTTCGGCGGGGTCGCCCTCTTCCTGTCGGCGATCGGCATCTACGGGGTCCTCGCGTATGGCGTGACGCAGCGGCGACGGGAGATCGGCATCCGAATGGCGCTTGGGAGCACGCGACGCGAGGTGTTCGGTCTCGTGCTCGCCGACGGCATGAGGATTCTGGGAATCGGACTCGCCCTCGGCCTGGCCGGCGCGTACTTCGTCGGGAAGGCGATGGAGAAGCAGCTCTTCAACGTCGCGCCGTCGGACCCGTGGGTCCTCGTCGGTGTCATCGGCACGTTGTCGGTGATTGCGCTCGTGGCGGTGGCGATTCCGGCTCGTCGAGCGTCAAGAGTCAATCCGATGGTGGTGCTGAACATGTAGGCCGGCCTACATCTTCTTGGCGCGTTCCCTTTTTTGCTTGTCCACCATCGCCGCGACATCGGCGAGCAGCTTCTTCGCGTCGTACACGATCCCGTCCTTGATCGTGTACTTGATCCCGCCGACCCGCTCGGGTCGTCCGGTCCGATCGTTCAGCCGCACCGCGCCCGTGCCGTACAGCACCTTCAGGTTCTCGAGCGGGTTCTGATCGACGATGACCATGTCGGCGAGGAGGCCGGCGCGGACGATTCCGAACTGAATTGGCTGACCCTTCGGCTCGTGCAGCGCCTGCGCGGCATGCATCGTGGCGCCGCGGATCACCTCGAGCGGATGGAACCCGGCTTCCTGCAGCAGCTCGAGCTCATGGATGAAGCCGAATCCCCACGTGTTGTAGATGTACGCGGCGTCGTCGCTCGCCGTCACTCGTCCGCCCATCTTCTTGTAGTCGTTCAGCAGCCGGAACCACACCTGGTAGAAGTTCCGCCAGGCGATCTCGTCGGCCGTCGTCCAGTTGAAGTAATACGAGCCGTGGTTTTCACGGTTGGGCGTGTAGAAGTCCATCAGCGACGGGAGCGTGTACTTCTCATGCCAATCGGCGTTGCGCATCCGCATCACGTCGCGGCTCGCCGCATACGCCGTCATCGTCGGATCGAAGATCGTGCCGAGCTTGACGTGCTCCTGCAGGTACGTCTTCCACTCCTGGCTGCCGGGCTCGTGGATCTTGTCCCACAGCCGCGCGACCTGGCCGAAGCGGAACTGCTCGTCGTTGTAGTTCATCTCCACGGGCCATGGCTGGATTTCGTAGTCCTTCAGCAGCGCCTCGAAGTGACCGTAGAAGTGCGTCACGGTGCCGAGCCCGAGTTTTGCCGCGGTGAGGGCGTTCATTTGCGCGACGCCCTTCTGCTCGAGGTGCGCCACCGATCCCAGACCGAGCTTCTTTGCTTCGTCGAGCAGCGCCGCCATGATGTCCGGCGGATACGCGACGAGCTTCATGCCGTCCACGCCGTTGGCCGCGCACCAGCGCACCCACGCACGCGCTTTCTCCGGCGTGTCGACCGGTCCTTCCGTCCAGGCCAGCCCTGGCCGCTGGTAGTTGAAGATCCGCGGCGCCACGATCTTGCTGGCCGCGCTCCGCTGTTTCTCGGGCAGCGCGTATGGCTGGGGTCCGAGTTCCACGCCGCGGCCGGCTGTAATCCCGTGCGCCATCCACAGCTTGAAGACGTACTCGGCTTCGGGCGCCTTGTTGGCGTCGCCGACGTGTTGATGGAGGTTGATGAAGCCGGGCAGCAGGAACATGCCCGTCGCGTCGATCTCGTGGTCAGCCTGCGGCGGACGATTCGGGCGAAGCGGCAGCCCCGGCGTGCCCGCGCTCACGATGCGCGCGATCCGGTTGTTCTCGACGATGACGTCCATCGGTCCGATCGGCGGCGCGCCAGTGCCGTCGATGACCATCACGCCGCGAATCGCGAGCGTCTTGAACGGGCCGAGTCCCTCGTCCGCCCGCCGATCCGGCGCGGGGACGATGCCGCCGGGATGCGCGGGGCCGGTCGGTTGCGCCTGTTGCGCCGAGACGCTGGCGACGGCTGTGACGACGATGAGCAACAGAGCTATGGGGTCAGGTCTTGGATTATCAGGTTTCGCGGGGCGCCACATTCTTGCAATACACATCTGTCATCTCCGCAGAAAGCTGATAATCCAAGACCTGACCCCGACTACCACTACCGGCTCGAGTTGTTCGTTTCCCTTTGCTTCTTCTGCTTCTCGACCATCAGCGCGACGTCCTCGAGCAGCTTCTTCGCGTCGTAGACGATCCCGTCCTTGATCGTGTATTTGATGCCGCCGACGCGCTCCGGCCGGCCCGTGCGATCGTTGAGCCGGACCGCGCCGGTGCCGTACAGGACCTTGAAGTTCTCGAGCGGGTTCTGATCGACGATGACCATGTCGGCGAGCAGCCCGGCGCGAACGATGCCGAATTGCAGCGGCTGTTTCTTCGGTTCGTGGAGCGTCAGCGCGCCGTTCATCGTGGCCGCCTGAATCACCTCGAGCGGATGGAAGCCGGCTTCCTGCAGCAGCTCGAATTCGAGGATGTAGCCGAAGCCGTAGGTCTGGTAGATGAAGCCCGAGTCCGATCCCGTCGTGACGCGTCCGCCCATCTTCTTGTAGTCGTTCACGAGCTTGAACCAGACCTGGTAGAAGTTGCGCCACGCGATCTCGTCGGCCGTCGTCCAGTTGTACCAATACGCGCCGTGGTTCGAGCGGCTGGGCGCGTAGAAGTCCATCAGCGACGGCAGCGTGTATTTGTCATGCCAGTCGGCGTTGCGCGCGCGCATGACGTCCCGGCCCGCCGAGTAGATCGTCATCGTCGGATCGAACGTCGTGCCGAGTTTCTTGTGCTCCTCGAGGTACGCCTTCCACTCGGGGCTGCCCGGCGGATGAATCTTGTCCCAGAGCCGCGCGACCTGGCCGAACCGCAACGACTCGTCGTTGTAGTTCATGTCCACGGGCCACGGCTGGACGACGTAGTCCTTGAGCAGCGACTCGAAGTGCCCATAGAAATGGGTGACGGTGCCGAGGCCGAGGCGTGCCGCGTCAATCGCGTTCATCTGCGCGACGCCGCTCTGCGCCAGATGCGCCGTTGAACCAAGCCCCTGCTTCTTCGCCTCGTCGAGCAGCGCCGCCATGATGTCAGGCGGATGCGAGCCGAGCTTCAAGCCGTCGATGCCATTCTTGGCCGCTTGCTGCACCCACGCGCGCGCGCCTTCAGGCGTGTCGGCATTCCCCGGCCGCTGATAGTTGAAGATGCGCGGCGCGACGATCTCGTTCTTCTCGCTGCGGCCCTTCTCGCCCACGCTGAAGTTGTTGTCGGCGAGCGAGACGCCGCGCACCGTCGTCACGCCGTGCGCCATCCAGAGCTTGTAGGCGTATTCGGCCTCCGCGTTCTTCGGCGGCCCGCCCGCGTGCACGTGCAGATCGACGAAGCCGGGCATCAGAAACATCCCGGTGCCGTCGATGACGTGATCGGCCGTTGGAGCAGCGCCCCCTTGCCGCTGTGGCACGCCCGGCGTCCCGGCGCTTTGGAGGCGCGCGATGCGGTTGCCTTCGACGACGACGTTCATCGGCCCGACGGGCGGCGCGCCAGTGCCGTCGATCACCATGACGTTGCGGATGATCAGGGTCTTGAACGGGCCGAGACCTTCACCCGCTCGCCGTGCCGGCGCCGCAATGAACCCGCCGCCCCCGCGTCCGCCCTGCGGCGGGCCACTCTGGCGGCCCTGCGCCGGAGGCGGGGCCTGACCCTGAGCCTGAACCGACGACCAGGGATCGCCGGCGCCGATCGGCCACATGCCGACGGCGACCGTCGCGAGGATGAGCAGGAGACGGCGAAACGTCATGGATAGCCTCCGGCGGAATGATACGCCCGGAGCACTGCGAAATTCGTGTAGGGCGGGGCTTCAGCCCCGCCGGCACGCCGGCCCTGAAGGGCCGGCCTACATTTCGCCATGCACCGGCTTCGTGTATATACGTATCGATATATACTTCGCCCATGGCACCGCACTGGTTTCAGATTCTCCTGGCCCTCGCCGATCACGATCTCCACGGCCTGGCCATCACCAAAGAAGTCTTCGATCGCACCGGCGGCCAGATGCAGCTCTGGCCCGGCATGCTCTACGGCGCGCTGAGAAAGATGACGATCGCGGGACTCGTGGTCGAAACGAAAGCGCCGCCAGGATTTGAGTCTGGCGGAGGACGGCCGCGGTTCTATCGCATCACGGCGCTTGGCCGGCGGACGTGTGCCGCCGAGGCGGAGCGGCTCGCGTCGTTCGTCGATGCCGCCCGCGCCAAAAAGCTCTTGAAAGCATGAGACATGAAGAGAATGAAGGCGTGAAGAACGTGAAGCGAAGAACGTGAAGGCAAGGACATGAAGGGAAAGGCATGAAGGAGTTCATCTTTCGGGTGGCCATATGGGCGTGCCCCGCCGCGATCCGGCTGGAATATGCCTCTGAGATGGAAGAAGTCTTCTTCCATTGCGTGCGGACGGAGTCCGCGCGACGGCGTGGCGTGAGCCGCCTTCTGATCTGGCCGCGAGGCATCTGGGACCTGCTGATGTTTGCCGCCAGCGTCCGCCGCGAGTGGCAGGAGCCCGCGCGCGCACAGTCCGGCGGCCGGTCGGGCTTGTCACGAATGTACAGGAGCATGAAGATGAGACCACAAGACGTTCGGGCCGTCGCGCGGCTGGCGCGTAAACAGCCGTTTTTCAGCTCCGCGGTCGTCCTGATGCTCGCGCTCGGGCTGGGCGCGAGCACCGCCATCTTCAGCGTGGTGTATGGCGTGCTGCTCAAACCGCTGCCGTTTCCCGAGCCTGATCGCATTGTGCAGGTGTGGGGATCGCTGCCCGCGCGCCAGTTGGCGAATCTGTCGCTCACGGCAGCGAACTTCTGGGACATGCGCGACTGGAACCGCGCGTTCGAAGAGCTCGGCGCGCTTCACGGCGCGAGCTTTACGCTCACCGGTGAAGGGATGTCCCCGGAGCGCGTGAGCGGCGCAAGGGTAAGCGTCGGCTTTTTCCGGGCGCTGGCCGTGCAGCCCGTCGCCGGCCGGCTCTTCGCCGCCGGCGAAGACGATCCTGGCGCACTCGCCGAGCGCGTGATCCTCGCGAACAGTCTTTGGAGACAGCGATTCGGCGGCGATCCGGGGATCGTGGGCCGTACGATCCTGCTCGACAACACGCCGTACGCGGTGGTCGGCGTGCTCCCTGCCGGGACACCCTGGCTCGACACTGCGGACGTGTTCGTGCCGTTCATCCGCCGGGCTGACGCGGACCGCGACAGCTGGGAGTACGTCGGCATCGGGCGAATCAAACCGGGCATCACCTACGACGCGGCATTCGCCGACCTCGAGCGCGTGGCCAGGGAGCTCGAAGCCCGCTATCCCGCCAACAAAGGCATGGGCGCGACGATGGCGCCGTCGAGCACCTGGGTGGCGAGCGATCAGCTGCGTCAGACGTTGTGGATCCTGCTCGGCGCCGTCGGACTGCTGCTGCTCATCGCGTGCGTCAACGTGACCAACCTGCTTCTCGCGCGGGCCGCCGCCCGCCATCGGGAAAGCGCGGTCCGAACCGCGCTCGGCGCGACGCGTGCGGACCTGGCGCGCGAGCGGCTGACCGAGTCGATGATGTTCAGCATCGCCGGCGCCGTTCTTGGGTTGCTCCTGGCGCTTGGAATACTCCAGTTCCTGACGACCGTCGGACCCGTCGGCATCCCGCGACTGAGTGAAGTCACGCTGAACGGATGGGTCTTCGCGTTTGCAGTGGGGGTGACGCTGCTCGTCGGAGTGCTAACTGGCGTGGCGCCGGCTCTGCACGCGCCGGTCGCCCACGTCATGACGGCGATGCGACAGGGGCAGCGCGGGTCGGTCGGCGATCGGCGACAGGATCGAACGCGAAGCCTCTTCGTGGGCGCCGAAGTGGCAATCGCGCTGACGCTTCTCGTCGGCGCCGGGTTGCTCGTGAGAAGCCTCGCGCAGGTGCTGACGGTCGATCGCGGTTTCCAGACCGAACGCCGTCTGCTGCTCACGATCAGCATCCCGAGCGCGTACGGCGAGGAGCGGATGGCCAGTACGGTCCGGAACATCCTCACCAGGCTCGACACGTTGCCCGAGCTGGTGTCGTCGGCCGCGGTGAGCGGCCGGCCGCTGTCGCGCGGAAGCACCGGACTGGGTCTGGCCGCCGCCGATCGGCCGGACATGCCCGACTCGGCCGTCCCCTGGGCGAGCTGGCGCATCGTCACGAAGGACTATTTCAAGACGATGGGGCTGTCCTTGCTCGCGGGACGCGGATTCACGGAGCAGGATCTGATAGGCAAACCGTGGAGAACCATCATCAGCAAGCGCGCGGCCGACGTGCTGTGGCCCGGCCAGAATCCGATCGGGCGCACTGCGATTCTCTGGAAGGGCCAGAACGAGAGCAAAGGTGAGGTCATCGGCGTCGTCGCCGACATGCGCGAGCGCGGCCTCGAGAGCGATCCGACGATTGCGGTGTACTTCCCCGCGTACGGCGCGATGGCTACCACGACGCTCCAGCTCGTGATGCAGACGAAAGGCCAGCCGGAGGATGCCGTCCCCGCCGTGCGAACGGCGGTCTCGAGCATCGATCCGGGCCTGCCGATCTCGAGCATCCGCACGCTCGACGATGTCGTGACGACGTCGGTGGCGACACGCCGTTTCACGATGACGCTGCTGGTCACGTTCGCCGGTCTGGCGCTGTTCCTCGCGCTCGCCGGCGTCTACGGCGTGCTGTCGTATTCGATCGCGCGGCGGACCCAGGAGATCGGCGTCCGGCTCGCGCTCGGGGCCGAGCACGGCCGCGTCCTGCGGTCCACCATCCTCCGAGGCCTGCGTCCGGTGCTCGTCGGGATAGCCATCGGTCTCGGCCTGTCGTTCTGGCTGTCGGGCTTCATGACCAGCCTGCTGTTCGGCGTGACCGCGAGCGACGCGGGCACGTACGTCGCGGTGACGCTCGCGCTCGTCGTGACGGCCGTGCTCTCGTGCTACATCCCGGCGCGGCAGGTCCTGCGCGTCGATCCGGTCATCGCGCTGAGAGCAGAGTAGGGCGGATTGAACTCCAAGTCCGCCACTCCCGGCGGGTTTGGAATTCAACCCGCCCTACGTTTCCCTTGACCGACCACGTTTACTCCATATATGGTTTTTCCATATATGGGACGTCGTCGCGGCGCGATCTCCAAGGAACTCCGAAAAGGCAGCGCGGACCTGCTGATTCTGGCGCTGGTCGAACAGCGCCCGCGGCATGGCTACGAGATCGCGCGTCTGATCGATGAGCGATCCGGCGGCGCCCTGAAATATCACGTCGCGTCGCTCTATCCGACGCTCTATCGCCTCGAGGACCGCGGCCTCGTCGAGGGCCGATGGGTCGAGAAGCCGGGGCAGCGGCGACGCCGCTATTACCGCATCCTGCCGAAAGGCCGCCGCGTGCTCGCGGCCGAGCGATCGATCTTCCAGAACTTCTTCGCGATGCTCGATCGCGTCGCGGGCATCGCCACGGCGCGGTGATTCGAAGCGAACGAGCAAAGCGAGTGAGCTCGGCGGAGCGGAGCGGGGATGGCAGGGGCCCCCGCGAGCGACGCCGTAGGGGGTCCGGGGGCGAAGCCCTCCGGTACTGATGATGGACTGGAACTCTGAAGTGCGGGCCGCCCTGGGCCGGCACCAGGCCGAGCCCGACGAGCAGGTCGTGCTCGAGCTCGCCCAGCACGCGGCCGCCGCGTTCGAGGCAGAGCGGGCCGACGGCCGGTCGCCCGAGGAGGCGGTTGAGAGAATCCGGGCTCAGGTTGAGATCTGGTGCCGCAATCTGGCCGACTATCCGCGTCGCCGGACGCGTGCGGCCGCCGTGCCCCCGCCACCCATGTCGTCGTCCTGGCTCACCGGATGGGCGCACGACGTCCGGTACGGTCTGAGGTTGCTCCGGCGTCACCGCGCCTTCACAGTGGCCGCGATTGTGACCACCGCGCTCGGGATCGGCGCCGTCGGCACGCTCTTCAGCGTCGCGTACGGCGTGCTCCTGCGTCCGCTGCCGTGGCACGACTCGGATCGCCTGATCCGTGTCTGGGAATCGCGGGACGGCGGGACCCGGCTGATGCCGCGGATCGTCACGAACCGCACGTACCACGCATGGACCGAGCGGCCCGACACCATCACGGGCCTCGCGGCCTGGTCCGCGGTACGTTCCGTGACCCTGGGCGCCGATGCCGAAGGGACGCGGGTGCCGGCGATGCCGGTCACGTCGAGCCTGTTCGGGCTCCTCGCCGTGCGGCCGATCGTGGGATCGGTCTTCAGCGAGACCGCGGGCGCCGAGCTCCCGCGCGAGATCATCCTGTCGCACGCGCTCGCGCTCGAACGGTTCGGCGGCGCGCGCGATGCAGCCGGCCGATCGGTCATGGTCGACGGGATCTCGCGGGTCGTCGTAGGCGTGATGCCAGCCTCGTTCCGGTTTCCGAATCCGGAGGTGCGCGCGTGGCTGCCGTATCGCGTGCCGGCGGTGCAGGCGCGGGACGGCACGACGACGGGGTTGTCGATGTTCAGCGCGATGGCGCGGCTGCGTCCCGGTGCCTCCGCCGAACAGGCCGCCGCCGAGGCGACGTCGCGTGCCGGATCCGCGCCGCGTCCTGGCATGGTGGACATCGCGATCTTCGGAACCAAGGGCGACGCAGTGATCCACGCGATGCCCTACGCGGACTTTCTGACGCAGGAGGTCCGCGAGCCGGTCATCGCGTTTCTCGCTGCCGTCGGTCTGTTGTTTCTGACCGCCGTTGCAAGCATCTCGAGCATGCAGCTCGCGCGTTCGGCCGCGCGCCGCCGTGAGATCGCCCTACGCGCCGCGCTCGGCGCGGGCACGGGCCGGCTGGCGCGTCAACTCTTAGTCGAGAGTGCGCTGCTCGGCCTCGCGGGCGGCGTGGCCGGCGTCGCGCTCACGGCGGCGCTTCACGCCTCGTTGCCCTGGCTGCTCCCGGCCGACTTCCCGCGCCTCGCGGATGTCTCGCTCGACTGGCGCGTCATGCTGTTCTCGGGGGTCGTCTCGCTTCTCGCCGGCCTCGCGTTCGGCCTGCTGCCGGCGTGGCAGGTGCGGCGACTGAGTCTCGTCGAGGTGCTGACGGAGGATAGTCTGGCGCCCGTCGGTCTGGCCGGCCGATCGAAGGTCGGCCGGATGCGCGCGCTGATCATGGCGGGGCAGGTGGCGGTCGCGTCGTTCCTCCTCGTCGGCGCCGCGCTGCTCGGCCGGACGTTCGTTGCGCTCTGGAACACCGATCGCGGGTACGAGCCGGCGAACGTGATGACCGTGCGCCTGCTGCTGCCGAACCGGCTGTTCAAGCCTGATGTCCGTTCAGGATTCGTGCGCGATCTGCTCGATCGCGTGACCGCCATTCCGGGCGTGCGCTCGGCCGGCTTCACGACCATTCTGCCGCTCGGCACTGCCGAGTCGGCAATGAGCTTCAAGCTGCCGGCGCGCGGCCAGCGCGGACCGATCGACGCGCAAGCCGCACTGCGCAACGTCAGCCCGGGTTACTTCGAGGCGCTCGGCATCCGCACCGCTGCCGGGCGCACGTTCACCGCCGACGATACTGTCTCGTCACCGCCCGTGGTCGTCGTCAATCGCGCGTTCGCGCGCGCGTATTTCGACGGCGGCGGCATCGGCGAGCCATTGCCGATCTCGTTCGAGGATTCCGGACCCAGCCAGTGGACGATCGCCGGCGTTATCGAGGACGTGCAGCCGCGCGCGCGTGGCGAGGCGGCGCAGCCGGAAATCTACATGTCGTACCGGCAGCTGTCCGAGGGCGTCCGTTTCGAGGAGCCGATCCTGGTCCTGCGGAGCGATCACGATCCCGAGGCACTCGTCTCGCGCCTCCGGCAGACGGTCGGCGCGCTTCACAGCGGCGTCCTGCTCGACTCGATCATGTCGATGGAGGCCCGGCTGATGACGAGCCTGGCGCGGCCGCGGTTGTACGCGGTGCTGCTCGGCGGCTTTGCCGGTCTCGCGCTGCTCATTGCCGGCGTCGGACTCTACGGCGTCCTGGCCTACGGCGTTGCGCAGCGCCGGCGGGAGATTGGCGTCCGCGCCGCGCTCGGCGCCACCCCGGCCGCGCTCGTGGGACTCGTCCTGCGGCAGGGCGCGGCAATCACCATTGCCGGACTGGCCGTTGGTCTCGCCGGCGCGTACATCGCCGTCGGCTGGTTGGGCGGCTTTCTGTTCGGCGTGACTCCGCGCGACCCGATGTCGTTCGTGATCGTCCCGATCGTGCTCCTGGCCGTCGCCACGCTCGCGGCGTTCGTGCCCGCGCGCCGCGCCGCGACGATCGATCCGCTGAGGGCGATGAGGGGCTAGAAACGAAACCCGAGGTCTTTATCGCACGCTGAACGGCACGTCCCGATTCGGTGAAATGCGGTCGGCGAGCCGCGCTTCGATCGTCAACAGGTACCGGCCTCTCGTCAAGCGGTCGAGCGGCAGTCGCAGCCGATACTCCGCAGCTCTGTTCGAGCTGCGGCTCAATCCGGTCGAGCAATCGGCGCTCGTCGTGTTTTCTGCGATCGCTCAACGGGGTGGTGACGGAGGGAGCGACTCGACGGTTGGAACCGCGTAAGTGACGGGTCCGATGTCGACTCAGGCTCGATCTACACAGCGCGCCTGAGTTGCTCGTCGAGCGGGACGAGCGGGAGGCCGAACGTCCGCGCTGCGTCGTCGTTCGACACGACGTTGTCCCCCGCTTCGAGCATCTTCAGCAGATCGCGCGTCAGCGGGATATTCCCGGGCAAGCGCTCGGTGACTGTCGCAGGAATTCTCATCAGCGCAGTCGGTACGTGCATCGTTGGTCTGCGGCGGATTCCGAGCACCGCGCGAAGCCGTTGCCAGAACTCGTTCCAGCTGACGACGTCCGGGCCGCCGAGGTCAAACGTTCGATTTGCCGCCTCGGGCTTGTCGATCGCCTGGGCGAAATAGGCGGCCACGTCGTCGACCCAGATCGGCTGAATCTTTTGCTCGCCAGTACCGATGATCGCGGTGACCGGGGCGACCTTCGCCAGGTTCCTGAACGTCGGGAGGATGCCGCCGCCGCGGCCGAAGATGAAGCTCGGCCGGAAGATCACGTGCTCGACGCCCGAGCCGCTCGTGTCCTGCTCGTTCGTCCATTTTGCGTGGTAGTACGGGATGAGATCCTTCGTCTGCTCGCTCACGCCGAGGGCGCTCATGAGGACGAAGCGGCGGACGCCGGCTTCCTTCGCGGCACCGAGGAGGTTGCGCGTGCCGCCTACCACCACCCGTTCGAACTGTTCGGGCTTCCCCTGACGGATCGCGACGAGGTGAACGACGACGTCGATGTCTCTCACCCCGCGGCGAAGCGACTCGGAATCAGTGACGTCGCCCTGGACCGCCTCCCGGCACCTGACGCCCGCGTTCCTCGACGCTCCGGGCGTTCGTTCGAGGACGCGCACGTCGTGGCCGGCGCCGACGATCGCGTTCGCGATGGCGGGACCGACGAACCCCGTGGCGCCGGTGATGAAGACCCGCATGGGGTCAGGTCTTGGATTGTCAGGTTTCACGTGAGAGTTCGATTTTGTATTACAAGTTCGAACTTCATCGCGAAATCTGACAATCCAAGACCTGACCCCATGACTACGATCCGGCCTTGCTCGCTTTCGCCGTCGAGTCCCGCTTGTCCGCCACGCCGAACGCCGTGCCCGTCACCGGATGAATCCAGATCGACTGCGCCGATCCCTGGCGGCCGCGCATGGCGGCGTCGTGACCGAACGACTTCAGCTTCTCCAGCACCTCGGTCGAGACGCCGTTCTCCTCAATCGTGAGCGAGTCGGGCAGCCACTGATGATGCGACCGGGGCGCGTCGATCGCCTCGCGCCCCGTCATCTCCCATGCCGTCGCGTTCAGGACGATGTTCAGGACGGTGTTGATGATCGTGCGGCCGCCCGGCGATCCGGTCACCAGCACCAGCCGGCCGTTTCGCGCGACGATCGTCGGTGTCATCGAGCTCAGCATCCGTTTGTGCGGCGCGATGAGGTTGGCCGGCGTGCCGATGTCGCCGGTGAGATTCGTCGTGCCCGGCTTCTTGTTGAAGTCGCCCATCTCGTTGTTGAGCAGAATGCCCGTGCCCTTGATGACGACGTGCGATCCGTACCCGCCCTCGAGCGTGTACGTGTTCGACACCGCCATGCCGTCCTTGTCGATGACCGAAAAATGCGTCGTCTCGTCGGGCTCTGAGGGCACCGTCGCGGTCACGATGTCCTTGCCGAGCGCGGCGCTGCTCGAGGCCTTGCGCGGGTCGATCGTCTTGATGAGATCGCGCGCGTACGGCTTCGCGGTGAGTTTGGCGACCGGCACGTCCACGAAGTCGGGATCGCCCAGGAACCGCGCGCGATCGAGATACGCGCGCCGCATAACCTCGGTCACGAGGTGGAACGCGTCGGCCGAGCCGCGCGCCTTTTTCTGAATCTGCAGCGACTCGAGCATGTTGAGCATCTCGACGAGCGCCGTCCCGCCGGAGCTTGGCGGCGGCATCGAGACGATGTCGTAGCCGAGGAACGTGCCTTTGACCGGCGCGCGCTCCTTCGCCTTGTACTCGGCAAGATCCGACTTGGTGATGTGGCCGCCGTTGGCCACCATGTCTTCGGCAATGCGGTCGGCAATCCATCCCGTGTAGAAAGCGTCCGGCCCGTCGGTCGCGATCGCTTTCAAGCTCTTCGCGAGATCCGGCAGCACGAGTCGATCGCCGGCCGCCCACGCGCTGCCGCCAGCCTTGCCGTACGCGGCGACGGAGGCGGGAAAGCGGCGCATTGGCCCGTCCTCGCGCAGCTCGCGGTTGAGCCCGGCGACCAGCGACGGCGCCATGACGAATCCTTGCGCGGCCAGCTCCGCCGCGGGCGTGACGACGTCCTTCCACGGCAGCCTGCCGAATTTCTTGTGGGCGAGCGCCATGCCGCGCACCGTGCCGGGCACGCCCGGCGCCAGGTAGCCCGCCGCCGTCAGCGACCTGGTGATGGTGCCGTCCGCGCCTAAGTACATCGTCGGCGTGGCCTTGCCGGGCGCCATCTCCCGGTAGTCGAACGTCGTCGCCGCGCCGTTCGGGAGGCGCACGATCATGAACCCGCCGCCGCCGATGTTGCCGGCGGTCGGATGCGTCACGGCCATGGCAAACGCCGTCGCGACCGCTGCGTCGACGGCGTTGCCGCCTCGCGCAAGCACGGCCGCGCCCAGGTCCGACGCGATGTCCGACGACGACACGACGAGACCGGCTTTCGAGGCGACGCCCAGATCGACCTGGATGGGCTGGGACGCCTGGTTGACCGGCGCGAGCAACACCATGAGCAGGACGATGGTCAGGTTGCGCATGCGGGTGATTGTAAAGGACCTTGGGTGTCGTTTTTCGCAGGGCTTTGGCGGGAGAAAACGACACCCGAGGTCTTTGGCCGAAAACGACATCCGAGGTCCTATACTTCTCCCACCCTGGAGGTTGGCTTATGAAGCGGCTGCGTCCCTCTGCCGTGCTGGTGCTCCTTGTCGCCCTCGTGGCTTTTGCGCCGATGGGGGCGCAGACCCCCGCCAAACGTGCGTTTGACCTCGAAGACATCCTGGCGTTCCGGGCGATTGGCGTCACGACGCTCTCGACCAACGGTCAGTGGCTGGCTTACCGGCTCTCGCCGCTGCAGGGCGACAGCGAGGTCGTCGTTCGAAGCACCTCGGGCGACAAGGAAATGAGATTTCCGGTCGGGGAGGGCGCGGGCGGCGCCGCGACCTTCTCGATCGATTCGAACTGGATTGCGATCACGACGGCGCCCACGCGTCGTGAAGCCGAGACCGCGCGACGCGCGCGGCGGCCGGTCCAGAACAGCGTGACCATCGTCAACCTCGCCACCGGCGACAAGGTGAGCATCCCCAAGATCCGCCGGTTCGAGTTCGCCGGTGAAGCGGGGGCGTGGATCGCGCTGCATCGATACGGACCGGACACCGCGGGCGCGGCGGGTGGGGCCGCGCCTGAGGGCGGCGGTCGAGGCGGACGCGGCGGTGGCGGCGCGGCGGCCGGCAATGCGCCGAGGGACACGCGTCCGCGCGGCACCGACCTGATCCTGCGCGAGCTCAAGAGCGGCACCGAAATCAATATCGGCAACGTCTCGGAGTTCGGTTTCAACAAGTCTGGCAAGTCGCTGGCGATGCTGATCGACGCCGCGGACCAGGCGGGCAATGGCATCCAGATCCGCGACATGACAGCCGGCTCGGTGACGTCGCTCGACACCGACAAGGCGTTCTACGAGCGGCTGGCCTGGACGCGCGAAGGCGACGCGCTGCTCGCCCTGAAAGGTAAAGACGATCGGCAGTGGCGCGAGCGGATGTTCGGCGTGGTCGGGTTCACCGGATTCGGATCGGGCGCGCCCAAGCGCGTCGCGTACGACCCGGCGGAGGACAAGACGTTCCCGGCCGGGATGTCGATCAGCGGGAATCGCGCGCCGCAGTGGACCGACGCGCGCGACGCCATCTCCTTTGGGATCGCGGCGCTGACGAAGGTGCCGCCGCCGGCCGGACGCGGGCGCGGCCAGGGCGCCGAGGGAGAAGCCGCCGAAGGCGCGGGCGGACGCGGCGCCGGCGGCACGACGAACACCGAAGACGACACGAACTCCGAGCGGCCGAACCTGATGATCTGGCATTACAAGGATCCACGGCTGCAGTCGCAGCAGGTCGTCCAGGAAAACGCCGATCGCAACTTCAGTTACCTCGCGCTGTACCGCGTAGAGGACAAGAAGATGGTGCGGCTGGCCGACGAGGAAGTGTCGACGCTCACGTTCACGGGCCGCGGCCGCTGGGCCATCGGTACGAGCGACGACGCCTACGAGCTGCGCGGCAACCTGGATGGCCGCCGGTTCCTGGACGTCTACGCGATCGACACGAAGACCGGTCAGAAGAAAGCGATCAAGAAAGAGCTGCGCTGGGGCAACAGCGCGTCGCCTGACGGAACGAAGTATCTCTACTACGAGAACCAGCACTTCCACGTCTACGACATCGAGACCGGCGAGACGCGCAACGTCACCTCGACCGTCCCGGCGTCGTTCATCAATCGCGAGGACGACCACAACATCGTCGATCCGCCGACCAACGTCGTCGGCTGGACGGCCGACAACAAGTCCGTCCTGATTTCGGATCGCTGGGACATCTGGCAGGTGCCGGCGACGGCGAGCGGGACCGCCACCAATCTCACCGTCAACGGGCGGAAGGACGCGATCAGGTACCAGGGCCGCGTGCAGATCTATCAGGACGAGCGCGGCATCGATCTCGCGAAGCCGCAGTACTTCGGGGCGATGTCGGAGTGGACGAAGCGCGGCGGCTACGGCGTGCTCGAGCCCGGAAAGACCGGACTCAGGATGCTGCTCTGGGAAGAGGCGTCGTTCGGGCGTCTGACGAAGGCCGAGAAATCCGACGTGTGGATCTACAGTCGCGAGACGCCGACGTCCCCGACGTCGATCTTCGTCACGGATGCCACGCTCGCCAACGGACGGAAGATCATCGACACGGCGAAAGAGTCCGAGCCGTTCCTCTGGTCGGCGGGCGCGCAGCTCATCGAATACAAGAACGACAAGGGCGAGCGGCTCCAGGGCTCGCTCTACCTGCCGACGAACTATCAGAAAGGCCGGCAGTATCCGATGGTCGTGTACATCTACGAGCGGCTCACGCAGGGCCACCACCAGTACGGCCGCCCGACCGCGAACGGCTTCAGCCGGCAGGCGTACACGAGCAACGGCTACGCCGTGCTGCAGCCGGACATCAAGTACTACATCAACGATCCGGGGATGTCAGCAGTCTGGGCGCTCGTGCCGGCGGTCAAGGCCGCGGTGGCGACTGGCGTCGTCGATCCGAAGCGCGTCGGGCTTCACGGCCACTCGTGGGGCGGTTATCAAACGGCGCACACGATCACGCAGACCGACATCTTCGCCGCGGCGATCGCGGGCGCACCGCTGACGAACATGATCAGCATGTATTCGATCATCTACAAGAACACGGGCGGCACGAACGGCGCGATCTTCGAGAGCAGCCAGGGCCGGTTCACCGCCGGGCCGTGGGATCAGTGGGCCGCGTACACCCGCAACTCGCCCGTCGCGCACGCGAAGAACGTGAAGACGCCGCTCATCATTCTGCACAACGATCTGGACGGCGCGGTCGACTTCACGCAGGGCATGGAGTACTTCAACACGCTCCGCCGGCTCGGGAAGCCCGTCATCCTGCTCGAATATCCGGGCGAGAACCACGGCCTCGCGCGGCCGGCCAACCAGCAGGATTACACGGTCCGCATGAAGGAGTTCTTCGATCACTATCTGAAAGGTGCGCCGGCGCCCGAATGGCTCCAGTACGGCGTGCCGCGACTGAAGATGCAGGAGCACATCGATCAGCGGCTGAAGGAGCGGCAGGACAAGCAGAAGGTGGTGCCCCCCGCCGCGGGAGGGCGCGGCGGGGTCAGTTAAGAGATCTTGCAACTGAGAACTGAGAACTCTGAACTCAGAACTAGAGCATTTGTCCGGCGGGCTCGGGTCCGTGCTCTTCAGTTCTAAGTTCTGAGTTCTCAGTTCTCAGTTTCTTCAAAAGGAGTCACAGTGGCCATCAATTCCGGCAAGGTTGTCGTCGGCGGCCTCGTCGCCGGGGTCGTCGCAAACGTGCTGGACTTCGTGTTTCAGGGCATCATCCTGAAGCCGGACTTCGAGATCATGCAGCAGCGGCTGAACCTCGATCCGGCGGTGGCCAACAATCCCGTGCCCTGGATCATCGTGGACTTCATTCTCGGGTTCCTGCTCATCGTCACCTACGTGGGCTTTCGGACGCGGTGGGGACCTGGACCGAAAACGGCGATCTATGCGGGGCTGGTGATCTTTGTCGGCATCGCGGCAACGATGGGCGCGCTCGCCTCGATCGGGGTGGTCTCGATCGATACGTACATGAAGAGCTCGGCGTTGCAGCTCGTGACGATGATGTGTGCGGCGCTGGCGGGATCGTATCTGTACAAAGAATCATGAAGGGAGTGAAGAGGGTGAAGCTCATGAAGGAACGGCTGGCCGAAGCCGTGTCCGGCTTTCTTCACGGTCTTCACGTCTCCACTCCCTTCATGTCTAGAAAAAGAAGAAGAATCCGCCGCCGCTGAAACGCGGATTGACGATGTTGTCGAAAATCGAGCCGAAGCTGTAGCTGATGCCGAAGCCGTAGTAGTAGCTGTAGTCGGTCGCGAGCTGCCGGATTCGCAGCAGCACCTCCTCGGTCGACGCGCCGCCCTTGCGAAGCGAAATCTGATCCTTGATCTTCGAGTACTCCGCGAAGACGTTGAACGAAAAACCCTTGAACAATCGGACATCCGTGCTGCCCCAGATCGCCGATCGCCACCGATCGCGGTGATTGAGGTGCTGCGAGAGCTGTGAATAGGCGTTGAGCGATCCCCACGGCTGTCGCAGGCCGACCGACAGGCTCACCGAATGGTTGGGGACCGTCTCCTCAGTCTTGTCGAAGATCGTCACCTCACGGTACTGGTACCGCGACATGCCGATCGTGTACTGCACCGCCAGGCTTCGGCGGTTCGACTCCTTGTACGGAAAGAAGTCGAATTCAACGGCCGGCGCGATCCGGACCGACCGGTCGATGTTCGAGAAGCTGTCGTGCGACATGGACGCCCGAAGGCCGCTGGACGTTCGCGGCCCGTGGCTTTTCACGATCAGCCCTTCCGTGAACCAGTTGTCGCGCTGGCTCCTGACCGTGCGGTCCTCGTCGACTTCGAACGTGTTCTTGTTGACGTTGCCGCCAACGGAGACGTTGAGTTTCCAGTCCGCGGTCGTCCGGCTGCTCGAGAAGGAGATGCGCGACGAGGAGGATTTGCTGGTGCGTTCGCCGTTGAAGTTGCCGTTGAGGTTGATGCGGAAGACCCACGAGTTCCACCGGTCGCGGACCGCGGCTTTCGTCGCAGCGGGCTTCGTCCATGTCAGATCGAGTTGAGGCGCGATCGACGTGTCGGCGGCGTACCCGACCAGGCCGATCTTGAAAATGCGCGAGAAAGCCTTCCGGCGGTCATCGCTGGTCGCCGTCTGCTCGGTGGTGAACGTGAACGTCCGGTCCTGACGCTGCAGGCGGCCGAGGCCGATGAACTTCACGGTCCACGACGACCCGCCGCTGCCGGTGCCCTGCGTGGTGACCAGCACGTGCAGATCGGCATCCGTCCGGTCGCGCACGTAGTCGACGAACGTCACGTTCTGGCGCTGGTATTCGGTATCGCACTCGTAGCAATCAAGGAACACGCGAAGCATCGGGACGGCGGCTGTCGCGCCTGTCGCCGGGATTGGCGCGGGCGGCTCCTGCGCAAACGCAAGGGCAAAGGGCAGAAGGCAAAGGGCAAAGGTCACAGACTGAACCTCGGGTTAACGGTCACGTTCGACAGCGCGCCGAAGCTGAAGGAGAAGCCGACGCTGAACGAATACCGATGGCCGGTCGCAAGCTGGCGCTGCCGGAGCAGGACTTCCTCCTCGCTTGCCTCGCCCTTGTCCAGTGTGAACTGATCTCTGATGCGCGCGTAGCTGCCCGAACTGTTCACGGTCAGGCCCTTCACGAGCCGGACGCTGATGCTGCCGGAGACCGAAAGCCGCGTGCGCTCGAGGGCCGAGAGCTGCTGCGTGAAGACGAACGACCCACCCGCCTGTCCCCATGGCTGGCGCAGGCCGAGTGACGTGTTGAGCGTGTGCTTCGCGATTTTCTCCGTCAGCTTGTCGAAAATCGTCTCCTTTTCGTAGTCGTAGTGCGCCCCGCCGACCGTGTACTGAAACGTCAGGCTGCGCTTCGTGGATTCCTTGTACGGAAAGACATCGAACTCCACGCCCGGCGCGAACTCCGCGACCCGTTCTTCATTGGAGAAGCTCGAACCGCTCACCGACGCGGTCAGTCCGACTGAAAAATGGCCGGTGACGCTCTTCACGATGAGCGTGTCGCCGTTCCAGTCGGAGAGACTCGACTTGACGATCTCGCCGTCGCCGAGGTCGAAGGTGTTCTTGTTCAGGGAGCGGGACCCGCCCACGCGAATTTTCCAGTTTTCGGTCGTGCGGTTCGCGCTGAGGTTGAAGTAGTACGATCGGCTGACGTTCGACTGCTCGCCGTTGCCGTACGAGTCCATCCCCATCCGAAACACCCAGTAGTTCCACGGATCTTTTGTCTGCTTCGGCGCGTCCGCTGCCGTGCTCTTGAACGTCACGTTCAGCTGAGGTCCGGCGCCGGTCTCGAACGCGTATTCGGCCAGCCCCAGCTTCAGACAGCGCGCCAGCTCGCGCCGCGTCTCCTCGGTCGCGGGGCCGCCGTTGGCGGAGAACATCACCGCGCGGTCGCGGCCCGCGAATCGCCCACGTCCGGCAAACGCCAGCCGCCACTCGCGGCTCGTGCCGGTCGGCATGGACACCGTGACGTCAACTTCTGCGGTTGCCGCGTCGGCGACGAACTCGGCGAAACCGACGTTCGTCTTCAGGAACTCCGTATCGCAGTCCGGGCAGTGGATGACGATGCGCAGCGATTGGGGAGGAGTGGGTTCAGACGGCGGTGTCTGGGCGTGCGCCAGCGTCGCCGCGGCGAGGAGGCCGAGGACAAGCAGGGTGCTGGCGCGCAGAACTCGTCTCAACCCCCCATCCTTCCGGGCTCCTGGTTGGGTCGTGCGTGTTGCCTCGCTTTAGACGCCGCCCACCCGAATTCGGTTCACAGACCTCTGAGGTCATTTTGGCGAGGATCCGCCAAATGACCTCGGAGGTCTTTAGAATGTCACTGACAAGTTTGCCCCGAGGCTCCGCGCCTGCGCCGCGGGGGTCTGATAGGAGCATGTATGCCTTTTGGGACGTTGCTTCTCGTTACTGCGACGCTCGCGGCTCCGAGTGCATCCAGCCCGGCGGCCGCCCCGAAGCTCGTCGCGACCCTGAACGCGTCCAGCGTCGAGGCCCAGCGCGCCACGAGCACGACACCGCAACAGACGGAGCGTCCCCATCAGTTCGGCATCGGTGGATCGGTCACGGCGAGCACGCGGGGCGCGGCCGGCGACGTCCGCTACTGGTTCAGCGATCACATCGGCCTGAACATGACCGCCGGCTGGTACCGCAGCTACTATGAGACCTCCAACGGCCAGCGGCCCTCGGCGATCCACGCCTCGCCGTCGATCATTTATTTGATCGGCAAGCCGAACTACACGCGCGAGGTCGACATTCGCCCGTTCGTCGGCGGAGGCCCGAGCTACCTGCGCGCGCGGCGGCCCGTCGTCTCGCCAACCGGCAACATCCTCATGTCAGAAGCGAGCGGCACCGGGATGCACGCCTTCGGCGGCGCGGAGATCACGTTCAAGGAAGCCGAGCAGGTCGCGCTCAGCGCGGAGCTGATCTACTACCGGCTGCCGGTCCGGCTGTCGAATCGATCGTCGCTTGACGGGTTGAACTACCTGGTGGCGGTGCATTTCTACCTCAAGTGAAAAGCGCTTGTCGGTACGTCAGGTACGACTGGTCCAAGGAATCGCGTACCCGCCGTACCGACAAGCGCCTTTCACTCTCCCTGATCTATCAGCACCGCCGCAGCCCCGACCCACGACAACTCCTTGTTGTGGTCGACGCCCATCATGCGTCCGCGGCCCATGCGCGCGAGCGGCAGCACGGCGCGGTACTTCTCGCCTTCCCGAATCATCATGATGCGCAGCTCGACCTGGGTCGGGCCGTGTGGCGTGTCGATGAGCGGCGTAAAGCGCACGCGTTCCTGAAGAATGTAGTCGTGCCGGGCGGACTCGGGAATCGCCGCGATGTCCGCATCGGTCGGCGCGAACAGGATGCCGCCGCCTGCAAACGAAAAGAGCGGTTTGAGCACCCAGTTCTCGCGATCGTCCGGCAGGGTCGAGAGCTCGTCCAGATAGTGCGTGCTCGGCACCCACGGATGACGGAGCCACGGAATCGAGAACTTGCTGATCCTGAAAAACCAGTCGGGGCCGCCGGCCCATTCGACGTCGAGGTCTGATGTCGGGTCGAAGGGCAGCGTGAGGCCGCGCCGCACGAGCTCATCCGGGATCACGCGGTTGTAGATGCGCGAGACGGGCGTCAGACGGCCGTCTCGCTTCGCGTAGAGCCGCCGCCCGCGCTGCTCGATCTCCGACACGTCCACCGCGCGGACGCCCCAGAGCTGCTCGGTGGCGGCGAAATCCGGCCGCGTCTTCTGATGCTCAGGATCGATCTCGAGCAGCACGACCTCCGCCGGGTCGTGCGCGCCAACGATCACCTGTCCGACCGCGCGCACGTACGACTCTTCGTCGAGCCCGTCGAGGTAGGGCGTGAGTTCTCGGAACCCGTATCGCTCGCGGCTCAACTCGCCGAGCCGCACCTGGAAGCCGTACAGCGACGGGAAGGCTTGCAGCTCGACGAGCCGACCCTCGATGCCGGAAGGAGTCTGGATCAGGCCGAAGTCGACCTGCGCGA
The DNA here is from genome assembly GCA_035633215.1 of Vicinamibacterales bacterium. GTDB lineage: Bacteria > Acidobacteriota > Vicinamibacteria > Vicinamibacterales > SCN-69-37 > DASQFI01. The sequence continues at coordinate 402,751 of DASQFI010000062.1, forward strand.
ACGTGGGCAGCGGCTCGCTCGCGGAGAGCCGAAACGCCGCGGCGACGGCATCGGCGGCGGCGCGATAGTCAGGACAATGCAGGAGCTGGCCGAGCAGTTCGTGCGCGGCGCCAGCCAGCCTCGACATGAGCGACGCTGGCATGAAGCACGGTGTCTCGGAAAGCCTGAAGTCGATCGGTCCGCCGCAGCGCTGTTCGAGCTCTGACACGAATGCGGCATACCGCTCGGACGAGAACTCCCGATTGAACCGCCGCCGGTGAGACTGAATCATCGCACGAGGAATTTTCCGTCTTCCATGATCTTGTCGCCGTCGACCCAGATGTCGAAGTGGGTGCCGACGACGTCGATGTGCGTCGAGGAGTACCACGTGGCGCCCGTGTGCGCGCCGTAGGGGTTGCCGAACGCGATGTGGACGCCCGGGAACTTCTCGTCCTGCAGGATGTGTCCGATGACCGACTTCAGCTCGATGTTGGTGCCGATCGCGAACTCGCCGACGCGATCGCTGTTCTCGTCCGTGTGCGTGTAGCGCCAGAAGTCGTCCCGCAGCGCGGCGTTCCCGGAATGCGCGTCCACGAGACGTCCCTGGCGGACGTTCACCGTGAGCGGCGAGTCCTTCAGATTGCCGTACCGGTCGCACAGCCAGTCGCCGACGACGCCGTCGATGACGAACGTGCCGTTGACGTTGCCGGGCGAGGTGAACACCTCGCCGCCGGGCAGGTTGCCCCATTTGTCGGGAGAGATCAGGCCGCTCGTCTTGACCCAGCGCAACTGGGGATCGAGATCGGCGCGGATGTCGCTGCCGGCGGGGGTGGTCGCGCGGATCGTTCGGGCGCCGCGGACGATGTCGTACACGCGCGAGCTGAGACGATCGACCGCGCGGTAGTCGGCCCGCATGCCGTCGCGCATGATCTGGTCGGTGATATTGACCATGTGCGCGTGGCGCATGCGCCGGCGATTGACGATGTCGGTCATCTGCATGCGGGAGCCGAGCTCATTCGTCTGCGCGTGCGCGGCAAAGATGCTGACGGCGCTCTGCTCGAGGTCGGCCGCGACGACGTCTGGCAGCTTCTCGAGCGGCCGTGGGGCGACCGCCTCGAGGACGAACATCGCGCACGGCGCGCCGACGTCGTGCACCTCGTGGACGAGGGCCCGCGCGATGTGCAGGCACGACTCGTCGGTGATGACGGTCACGCGCTCGTGTGGCTGAACACCGAGGCACACGCGAACCGCGTTGCGCGCGCCCGGCAGAAGCTCTGGATCGATGTCGGTGTCCATCACCACATCACAAATTCGCCTTTGTCTCCTCGATCATGCATTGCACGACGGCCTTGAGATCGCCGCCGGATTCGTGGAAGGCGCGCAGTTGCCGATCGGCGCCCGTGCCGTTCTCGAGGATCCACCGGACGAACTCGACCTCTTTCCGGCTATCCAGCTCGTCCAGGACATCGTCGACGAACTCGAGGTACTCGGCGATCAGCTCCCGTTCGGGCACCTCTCGCTCGCGGCCGAAGTCGATCAGCGCGCCGTCGAGGCCGTAGCGCAGCGCGCGCCACTTGTTTTCCATGATCAGCGCCCGGCCGTACAGCCGCCAGCTCTGGTTGCGGGCGTGCAGGCGGTAGAGTTTGACGACGGTCGCCTGGATCAGCGCGGCGATGGCGAGCGTCTCGTCCACGCGCATCGGGATGTCACAGATGCGGAACTCGAGCGTGCCGAAGAACGGATGCGGCCGCACGTCCCACCAGATCTTCTTCGCGTTGTCGATGCAGCGCGTGCGCACGAGGAGGTTGACGAAATTCTCGAAATCGGCCCACGACGAGAAGGCGTCGGGAATATTCGTGCGCGGGAAGCGATCGAAGACCTTGCAGCGGTAGGACTTGAACCCGGTGTTCATGCCGATCCAGAACGGCGAGTTCGTGGACAGCGCGAGGAGGTGCGGCAGGAAGTACCGCAGCTGGTTCATCAGGTGGATGAGCGTCTCGCGGTCCTCGATCCCGACGTGCACGTGCAGGCCGAAAATCAGGTTCGCGCGTGCGACGATCTGCATGTCCTCGACGACCTGCCGGTACCGCTCGTCCGGATAGATATCCTGGTCGCGCCAGTCGGCGAACGGGTGCGTGGCGCCGGCGACCAGGCGCAGACCGTTTTCTTCGGTGAGCGCGATCATCCGCCGCCGAAGCTCCTTGAGATCGGCGGCGGCTTCCTTGACCGTACGGCAGACGCCGGTGCCGACCTCGATCACGGACTGGTGCATTTCCGCCTTCACACGCTCGTTCATCTGCCGCTTGCCTTTTTCGACGATCTCCATCTGGATGTGCGAGCGGAGATCGAACGTGACGGGATCGACCGTCTGGTATTCCTCTTCGATGCCGAGCGTGAAGGTGGGCGCCGTGGCCATCGGCTAGTGCCGTTTCCAACTTGTTCCGCCAAGAGGCAACGCCCTTGGAGTCGCTGGAGTGGCGGGAGTGACGAGGGTGCTCATCGGTGGATTAAGTTGGAACGGCACTAGGTGCGTGGGGCCGGCCCGGCGGCGTTCAGCAGCGTGTCCCAGCGGTACGGCGCCTTCCGATCCGGAGGCTCGAGCGCCTTGCGGACCGCGAGCGTGGCCATCATGTCCACGATCCAGTTGAAGTTGTCCTCGCCGACCGAATGGACGTCGGCATCGGGGGCCGGGTTCATGAAATCGATGGCGTACGGCACCCCGCCTTCCACGGCAAACTCCACCGTATTGAGGTCGTAGCCCAGGGCGTGGCACAGCACGACGGCGTCGCGCTCGACGCGCGCGAGGAGGGCGGCGTCGTATTCCGGCGGCGTGCGCACGTAGCGTTCGTGAAACGGCGCGCGCGGATCGTACGGCATGATACGTACCTGATCCTGGCCGACGACATAGCAGCGGAAGTACTCGCGGAAATTCACGGCGCGCTGCAGCGTCATGCACTTGTCGCCGGTGTTGTCGTACGCCGCGAACAGCTCCTGCGGCGAGTTTACCTTGTACACGTCCTTCCATCCGCCGCCGTCGAACGGCTTCAGAAACGCGGGGAAGCCGACGTAGTCGAAGACGGTATCCCAATCGATCGGGTACTGCAGGTTCCGCATCGACCGCTCGGTCGTGCCGGGCGGGTGGTGCTTGTGCGGGAGTAGCACGGTCGGCGGCACCGCCACGCCGAGCCGCTCGGCCAGCGCGTAGTTGAAGAACTTGTCGTCGGCGCTCCACCAGAACGGGTTGTTGATGACGGTGGCGCCCCCGAGCACGGCGTTCTTGAGATACGCGCGATAGAAGGGGATGTCATGTGAGATGCGATCGACGATCACGCGGTAGCGGGCCGGCTCGTCCATCCGCACGGCGCCGACGGTCACGAACTCGGCCGTGACGTCCGGCGTCTGCATGCGATTGATCCGCTCCACCAGCGCCGACGGAAACGTCTCTTCCATCCCGAAAAGGACGCCGATACGCAACATGAGCCGAACTGTACCTTATCTGTGGAAGAGACTGGTGTGCGTGCCTTGTCATCTGGAATCTGGAATCTGGAATCTGGGAATCTTCATCGGTAATCTGGCATCGGGGAATCGGGAATCTATCGGGGAATCGGGAATCTATCGGGGGCGTTTTTCAGCGGCCTGCTACGGCAGGTACGCGGCGGCCATTTTCCGCCATTCCGGCCAGTCGTGATACGAGCCGTGGCCCCAGACGTGCAGGCTGTGCGGAATCCCCCTGGCGCCGAACAGCTCCGCCGCGTGTTCCGTTTCTCTCCGGCAGATGTCGTGCTCGCCGGTGACGAACACCCACTTGTTCCGGCGGAGCCGATCAAGAAACCACGGGTCGGCGAGGTTCGGCAGGAAATGCGGCGGCGAGAGGAGATAGGCGTCCTGGTCGTAGTAGCCGTCGAGAAAGTTGTCGATCGCGAACGCGCCGCCTATCGTGACGCACGACGTGAAGGTGTCGGGATGGCGCAGCGCGAGCGTGAGCGCGTGATAGGCGCCGAAGCTGCAGCCCGTGACGCCGGCGGCCGGGAGCCCGTTCGCGCGCCGCACGAACGGCACGACGTCCTCGATCAGGTACCGTTCGTACTGGAGGTGCCGATCGAGACGGGCCCGCGGGTGAATCTGGTTGCCGTAGAAACTCTCCGCGTCGACGGTCGACACGCAGAAGAGCTGCAGCGCGCCGCGCTCGAGCTTGGTGGAGAGCGTGTCGATCATCCCGCGATCTTCGTACTCGAAGAACGCGCCCATCGACGTGGGAAAAACGATGTAGGGCGCGCCCCCGTACCCGAAGACCAGCAGCTCCATCTCTCGGCCAAGTTGTTGAGAATGCCAGCGGTGGTACGAGCGGTGCATTGACTGGATAATACCTGCGTTGATTGAGCGCGAGTACGCGGACCGCCTCGTGCGCGTGCTGTTGCCTGCCGGTTACAGCGAGACGCGGTCACAGCCGTATCCCCTACTGATCCTGCACGACGGCCAGAACCTGTTCGAAGAGGGCCGCGCGGACAGCACGGCGCCCGGCGGCGGGTCGTGGCGCGTGGACGAGTCGATCGCGCCGCTCATCGCCTCCGCCCGCATTCCCCCGCTCATTGTCGCCGGCATCGACCATGCCGGCGAGGACCGGATCAACGAGTTCACGCCGACGCCGGGCAGCCGGCCCGCGGCCGGCCGCGCCGGGGAATACGCGCGCCTCGTCGTCGCCGATCTCCTGCCGCGCCTTTCGGCCGACTATCACGTGCGCCTGGATCCCGACGGTCTCGGACTGGGCGGCTCCTCGATGGGCGGTCTCGTCACGCTGTGGACGGCGATTTTGTTTCCGGGTTTCTTTGGCCGGTTGATCGTGATGTCACCATCGCTTTGGTGGGATCGCCGCGTGGTGCTGCGTCATCTCCGCCGCCATGAGATCGATCCGCTGCCACGCATCTGGCTCGACGCCGGGCGCAAGGAAGGCGCGGCGGTCACGCGTGACGCGCGCGAGCTCCACAAACTGCTACGTCGCCAGAGCCGGACGGCGGTGCGGTACGTTGAGGATCCTCGCGGCGATCACTCGGAGACGAGCTGGGGGCGGCGGTTCCCGGATGCGGTCGAGTGGCTGTGGGCGAGAGATATTGGTAATTGATAATTACCCATTACCCATTACCCAATTATCAATGCCCTCCCCGGCCTCTCCCCGTCGGCGCGGGCGCAGGGGTTTCGATCTCGACGGGCCGCCCATCGATGAAGACGTGCCGGATACGGCCGTTCTCGAAGAGGTCGCCCTCGGTGACGAGCAGGTTGGCGATCTTGCCCTTCTCGATCGTCCCGAGGCGATCGGCCGCGCCGGCCATGCGAGCGGCGTTGACCGTGAGGGCGCGCAGAGTTGCGTCGGCCGGCAGGTTGCCTTCCTTCACGACACGCGCGGCGTTGCGCACGAAGTCGCCGAAGTCCTGAAGACCGCCCGACGTGAAGGCGTACGGCACGCCGGCCTTTTCGAGGGCCGCCGGAGCGCGCGGAGCATTCACGCGCGCGCGCACGGCGCGAAGCGTCTCGTCCCCGCCACCGCCGCGTCCGCCGCCGCCACCCCCGCCGCCGCGTCCACCTCCACCACCCCCGCCGCCGCCGAAGTTCAGTGTGTAAATCACGCGCGCATTGGCCGCCTTGAGATCGTCGGCCGTCGCGGCGGCTTCGGCCGCGCCCGTGACGATCGGATCGAGGTTGAATTCCCTCGCGATGGCGAGCGCGCGCCGGATCTCGCGCTCGGCGCTCACCTCGAACGCCACCGGCAGCTTTTTCTCGAGTGCCGGCAGCATCGCGTCGAGGACCGGCTCGAATACCGCCCGAGGCGCGTCCTTGTGCCGCTCGGCGTACGCGCGCGCGTCGCGCTGCCACTGCGCGTCGTAGAACGACTGGCGGATGAACGCAACGTACCCGAGGAGCGATCCCGGATAGCCGCCGCCCTGCCCACCGCCGAACGCGACGTGGAGCGCGACGGGTGTCCTCACGACGACGAGACCCCGGCGATAGTCGCCGATGTTGCTGATTTGCGGATCGTCTTCCGGCGCGAGGACGTTGATGAGCGCGCTCTGGCCGCGAAACACGCCGGACGGCGGCACCGCCAGGACGCTCGTGATGCCGGCCGAGGCAAGCCGCTGCATTTCGGCGCCGTCTACCCGAACGTTCCTCGCGGCTTCGAAATCCGGCCGAAGGATGCTCGCGCGCTTCGCCCGTTCGAGATCCTCGAGCGTCGGCTGCGGTCCCGCCGGCGCGCCGCCGCGCCCGCCACCCCCGGCTGGCGCCGCGCCACGGCCCCCGCCCGCTCCAGCGCCGGCGTCGGACGACTCGACGGCCGTCGTGTTGGCCATGTCGATGAGACCGGGATAGACGGTCAGACCCGCGCCGTCGATCACGATCGCATCGGCTGGCGCAGTGACCGCGGCGCCCACGTCGACGATGACGCCGTCGCGCATGACGATCGTGCCCTTGTCGATCGCCGCGCCCGACACCGGGATGATCCGCGCCCCGCGAATCGCGTACAGAGCGGCCGCCCGACCACTCGTCGTCGCGGGCTTCGCGTCGAGATCGAAGGAGCCGAAGCCGACCGCGAGCGCCGCTGCGGCGGTCAGGCGAATGATGTGAACAGCAGATCTCATCATCTCGAATCTCCGGGCCATTTCCGCGCTTGAAAACGCCTGTCTTCGTTTCTTTAGTTGCTCGCGGGGCCCCACCCCCGCTCGCCCGCCCTGCGGCGCTCGCCAAGCCTCGCTCTCCTCGGGCGGTCTTTCTATTGGTTGCTCGCGGGCCGTTGCCCGCTCGCTGACCTCAGCCCGCCGCTTGTCGCGGCCTTTGAGCAAGCCTTTCAGGCTTTGAGCCCTTTCCGCCTTTGAGCCTCTCGGGCGCTTTCACTGCCGCGACATATATCTCTTGAACAAATCCGTGTGCTTACTGTCGAGCGGAACGTCGCGCCCGGCGATGACCACGTGTTTGATCTGTGACCGAATCTCGAGCGGGTCGCCGCGGACGACGAAGAGGTTTGCGAGCTTGCCGACCTCGAGCGTGCCCACCTGGCTGTCGACGCCGAGAATCCGGGCCGCGTCGATCGTGAGCGCGCGGATGGCGGCGTCGCGGTCGAGTCCCCAGGCGACCGACATGCCGGCCTGGAACGGAATCAGCCGCACGTTGCTGTAACCGCCGCTCGAGAACGCGAACGGCACCCCGGCCTTGGCCAGCACGCCGGCCGTTTGGTACGTGTAGGCATGGAAGCGATCCTCGTTCGACGGCATCGACAATACGTTGCCGAGAATGACCGGTACGTTGTGCGCCTTGAGGAATGACGCCATGGTCTGGGAGTTCGGGTTGATGCGCAGCACGAGGTTGATGCCCTGCTTTTCGCCCCAGGCCACCGCGTCGCGAATGGCCTGATCGGTGCCGGCATTGACGTACATCGCCTGCCGGTGTTCGAGAATCGGCACGAATGCTTCGAGCGACCAGTTGACGACGGCGGCGCGATTCGCGTTCTTCATGTAGGCACGCGTTTGATCGAGCATGCGGTTCAGCTCGTCGACCGGTCGTGCCTGATCGCCCGCGCCACCGCCACCCGCGCCGGCCCCGCCACCGCCGCCGCGCCCTCCGCCGCCCGCGCCTGGAAACGCCATCGCCAATCCGGCCGACGCGCGCAGGGTGTTTTCTTCCCAGGTCCAGCCGTCGAGGTTCATCACCGGGATTTCGCCCGCGATGACGCCGCCGCCGGGCACGATCGCGGCCGTCGTGATGCCTTCGACGCGCGCGATCGGAATGGCGTCGCTGTCCGACTGATACGCGACCCGCGTGCGCAGCATCTGATTGAACGTCAGCATCTCGTTCACATCGTCATAATTCCTGACGCCCGGCTCGTTCAGGCCGAGGTCGGTGCCCGCGTCGATGAAGCCGGGGTAGACGCTGAGGCCGGTGCCGTCGACGGCCTTCGCGCCCGACGGCACGGACGCGCCGGCGCCGACCGCCAGAATCCGGTTGCCCTTGATGACGATGGTTCCGCGCTCGATGACGGGACCGCTGACGGGGAAGATGCGCGCATTGGTGATCGCCCACGCCGGGCCGTTGGCGTTGTACTGCACGCGGAGTGGTTCAGGAGCCGCCTGCGGGCGGGGAACTGCCGGCGAGGCCGGTGGCGGATCGGCCGGTACGGGCGGCGCGCCACCTTCACGGCCGAGCAGCAGCGCCTTTTCGGACTCGACGTTGGCCGCGCGCTGCTCGTCTTTGATCCGATCGTAATAGACGATCCCGTCGATGTAGGTGCGCTCGACGATCGCCATCGTGCTGAGCGGATGGTGGTTCCAGACCGCGAAGTCCGCGTCCTTGCCCACCTCGATCGATCCGACGCGGTTGTCGATGCGCAGCTGCCTGGCCGGATTCAGCGTCACCATGGCGAGCGCCTGGTCGTCGGTGATGTCGCCCCACCGCACCGACTTGGCCGCTTCGGTGTTGAGGCGGCGCGCGTGTTCGGCGCTGTCGGAGTTGACCGACACGTTGACGTTCTTGTGCGTCATGAGGCCGGCGTTCCCCGGAATCGCGTCCTCGGCCTCGATCTTGTAGCCCCACCAGTCGGAGAACGTGGACGCGCCCGCGCCGTGCGCCGCCATCTCCTTCGCGACCTTGTAGCCCTCGAGGACGTGCTGGAACGTCGCCACCTTGAAGCCCATCTCGTCGGCGACGCGGATCATCATGAGGATCTCGTCCGCGCGGTACGAGTGGCAGTGGACCAGCCGCTTGCCCTCGAGGATCTCCACGAGCGCGTCGAGCTGCAGATCGCGCTTCGGCGGAAGCATGTCCGCGTTCTTCGCCTTCAGCGCGTTGTAGTCCTGCCACGCTTTCTGGTACGTCTTGGCGCGCGTGAACGCGTCGCGCATGACGTACTCCACGCCCTGGCGCGTGGCCGGATAGCGCCGCGGGCCCGTTCCGGTCTGCGGACCGGGCCGCTTGACGTTCTCGCCGAGCGCGAACTTGATGCCGGGCAGCGCGCCTTCGAACAGGAGCTCCTCGGCTTTCGTCTTGCCCCAGCGGAGCTTGATGACGACCGTCTTGCCGCCGATCGGGTTCGCGCTGCCGTGCAGGACGTTCGCGACCGTGAGCCCGCCGGCGAGGTCGCGGTAGATGCTGATGTCGGTTGGATTGATCACGTCGCCCATGCCTGTCATCGAGCTGACCGACGTCGTGCCTTCGTTGATCGCGTCGTTCGCGATGTGCGAGTGCGCGTCGATGATGCCCGGCGAGACGAACTTGCCGGTGCCGTCGTAGATGTCGGCGCCCGCGGGGATCTGGACGTTGGTGCCGACGGCGGCGATCTTGCCGTCCCGGATCACGATTGTCCCGTTGTTGATCGTGCCCTTCGTGACGGTCACGATCGTCGCGCCGCGAATGGCGGCGACGCCGGCCTGCGCGGCCTGTCCGTCGAGTGTCGCCGAGAACAGCGAATCGATCGGCACGATGGCAGTGACAAGGGCGGCTAGCGCAACGAAAAGCGGACGCAAATGTCGCGGGACCACGAGGCCTCCTGGGATGAACGGCGAGACTCTAACACCGATCGCGGGCGTAAAAACCCCTCCAAAGCCGGCTGCCGATCGGCCGGTACGGTAGCACTGCCGGTCGGGAGAGCCACAGGCCGTCACGATTAGCGTTTCTCGATCCGCGGGAATCGCCATAGAATCAGGCTCCCAGTGAAGGAGGGTCGAATGAACAGGAAAGTCTGGACGATCGTGGCAGCGGTGGTCTTCGCGCTTGGCGTGACCGGGATCGCGCAGCAGCAGGCGCCCGCCGCGAAGGAAACGACGATTACCGGCGAGGTGATCGACGTGAAGTGCGGCCAGGGCATCGGGCACGAAGAGTGCGCGACCCAATGTGCCCGCAAGGGTCTGCCCGCGGCCATCAAGAACAAGGAAGGCGTCTACACCATCATCGGTGCCTACGCCGCGGACAAGAACGAGAAGCTGATGCCGTTCGTCGCGAAGAACGTCACGGCGAAGGGCACCGTCGCAAAGGACAAGGACGGGAAGTTGACGATCGACGTCACGTCGATCACGCCCGCGAAGTAGTTCGAAGAGAGCTTGAAAGCCTTTCAGCCGTCTCGGCTCTGAGGCTTTCAGGCTTTCGTCTTTTCTTAGCCGCTCGCGGGGCCCCACCCCCGCTCGCCCGCCCTGCGGCGCTCGCTTTGCTCGCTCCCCTCGGGCGGTCTTTCTATTGGCTCCCCATCAAGAGTGCCAGCAGCGCCTTCTGCGTGTGCAGGCGGTTCTCCGCCTGATCGAAGACCACTGACGCCGCCGAATCCATGACGGCGTCCGTCACCTCGTGTCCGCGATGCGCGGGCAGACAATGCATGAACAACGCATCCGGCTGCGCCTTCGCCATGAGCGCCTCGTTGACCTGGTACGCCTCGAACGCCTGCTCGCGTGCTGCCGCTTCCGACTCCTGGCCCATCGACGCCCACGCATCCGTGTAGACCGCGTCGGCACCCTGTACCGCCTCTTCGGGATCGTTCGTGATCGCGAGCGTCGCGCCGTGACGCGCGACCTCGCTGGCCGCGGCGACCACGGTGGCCGGCAACTCGAACCCCGGCGGCGAAGCGACCCTGAGGTGCACGCCGGTCATCGCGCAGGCGTGCGCGAGCGACGCGGCGACGTTGTTGCCATCGCCCACGAACGTCAGCGTGCGTCCGGGCAGCGGTCCGAGCCGCTCGCCGAGCGTCATCAGGTCCGCGAGCGCCTGGCAGGGATGCTCTTCGTCGGTCAGCGCGTTGACGACGCGCAGCCGCGAGGCGGCGGCGGCGAAGAGCTCCAGCCGCTCCTGAGCGAACGTCCGCACGATCGCGCCGGCTACCCAGCGCTCGAGATTCCTGGCGACGTCCTCGACCGTCTCACGGCCGCCGAACGCGACGTCGGCCGGCGGCTCGATCACTTCGCCGCCGAGCTCGCGCACGGCGATCACGAACGTCGAGCGCGTCCGGAGCGATGGTTTCTCGAACAGCAGCGCGACGTGTTTGCCGGCCAGTGCCTGGGGTCCGGGCTGACCCGAGGCGCGGCTGCGCTTCATCGACGCGGCCAGGTCCAGCACGCGGTCGAGCTCCTCGGGACGCAGATCCAGCACGGACAGGACGTCCTTGGTCCGCAGCGAGGCGGGCACGCGCTTGCGGCCCGCGATGTTGATCGAGACGACACCCGGCGTTTTGCTCATGTCCGATACTCCGCGTTGATGCGCACGTATTCGGCGCTGAAGTCGCACGTCCACATCGTGGCGTCGTGCGCGCCGCCGGTGCCGAGATCGACCGTCACGGTGACCGTCGGCGCGTCGAGCACCCGCGCGGCCTGACCGGCACGTTCATCGTGCGGCGTGCCCGCGACGAACAGCGGCACGGCGCCAATCGCGACCGACGCGCGCTCGAGCACGAACGCCGCGCCGGATCGCCCCGCGGCCGCGACGAGCCGGCCCCAGTTCGGATCTCCGCCGTGGATCGCCGTCTTGACGAGCGGCGAGTTGGCGATGGTCCGCGCGGCGAGCCACGCATCCGGCGCCGACTGCGCGCCGGTGACGTGCACCGTGACGAGCTTGGTCGCGCCTTCGCCCCCGCGCACGATCTCGCGCGCGAGATGGCCGGCCACGGCCCGCAATCCCTCGAGTAACGCCGGGTCATCGTCGCGCGTCACGCGCACGCCTGACTGCCCCGAGGCCAGCAGGAACACGCAGTCATTGGTCGAGCACTCGCCATCGACCGTGATGGCGTTGAACGACTCGTCGACCACGCGGCGGAGCGCGCTGGCGAGCACCCCGGGCTCCACCTGCGCGTCGGTCGTGAGAAATGCCAGCATCGTGGCCATGCGCGGCTCGATCATTCCCGAGCCCTTCGCCATGCCGCCGACGCGGAAGACGCCGCCGCCGGCCGAGACCTCCGCGGCGCACGACTTCGCGAACGGATCGGTCGTCATGATGGCGCACGCGGCCGCGCTCCCGCCATCGGTCCCGAGCGCGCTCGCCGCCGCCGTGACGCCGCGCGTCACCTTGGCGGCGTCGAGCTGGACGCCGATCACGCCGGTCGACGCGACGAGCACCTGCTCCGGCATGCATCCGACGGCGCTCGCAGTCGCCGCGGCCATCGTGGCGGCCACCTGAAGCCCCGCCTCGCCCGTGCACGCGTTGGCGCAGCCGCTGTTGACGACAATCGCGCGCGCCTGGCCGCCGGCGCGGGTCAGGTGATCACGCGAGACCGTGATCGGCGCGGCGGTCGCCTTGTTCGTCGTGAAGACCGCCGCCGCCGAGGCTGGCCCGTCCGCGACGAGAAGCGCCAGATCGAGCGGTGCGGGCGCCGGCGGCGCGGGCGCCCGCTTGATGCCGCAGGCGACGCCCGCCGCGCGGAAGCCGCGAGGCGACGTGACACCGCCGTCGAGATCGAGCCCGGGAGACATGAGCCGCGGCCCCGTCAGGCGACCGCCGTCCGGTAGACGGTCGGCTCCGAGACCCCGTAGCGTGGGATCTCGTGCAGCGGCAGGACCATCGCGTACTGACCGCACTTCTGGAAGAGCGGGCACGAGAGGCAGTCGGTCGTGATCTTCTCCGGCACCATCAGGTGCGGCACGATCGAGAAGTTCTGACGAACGAAGAACCGAGCATCGTGGGTGAACGCGCAGAGCGTCTCGTAGCCCAACGCCTTTGCGCGCGTCCGCAGCTCGCCGACCATGCGCGCGGCGAGCCCGACGCGGCGGAAGTGCCGCGCGACGACCAGCGACCGAACCTCGGCGACTTCGGCCGACAACGGCGCCAGCTCGGCGCACGCCGTGATCTCGCCGTCCACGTCGCAGACGACGAAGCGCCCCGCGTGCCGGCGAAGCTCGTCGAGATCGCGCGGCAGCAGGTGTCCCTCACGCTGATGCCCACTGATGAGCGCGTGAAGCGCCTCGGCATCGGCGGTGGTCGCGGGTCGAATCGTGAGATCGGTCAATTCAGTCTCTCCTTCTGTATCCGAGGGGCTTCGCCCCTCGGACTCCCTGCTCGCTCACTCGCGGGGCCCCTGGATCCCCACTCCGTTCGCGAGGGGCGCGCCAGATGGCGCGCTGAAACCCTGCTCGCGGTCGTCTTCACAGCACGGCATCCAGGATGCCGATCGCCTCGTCCACCTCACGCTCCGTGACGATGTACGGCGGCAACAGCCGCACCACGTTCGTCGCGGTCCGGTTGACGAGCAAGCCTTTGTCGAGCGCCGCGGCGACCACATCGGTCGCGTCGCGGTTGAGCTCGATGCCCGCGAGCAGCCCGGCGCCGCGCACGTCGACGATCGCGCCGGCGTGCCGCGCGGCCAGCCCGCGCAGCGCCGAGAACAGATATCCCGACACGCGCGAAATCGAATCTTGCAAGCCGCCCTCGAGCGCATCGAGAAACACGAGCGCCGCGCGGCACGCGAGCAGATTCCCGCCGTACGTCGTGCCGTGGTCTCCGGGCGCCGCCGCCGCAGCGACCTCGCGGCTGAGCAGTGCCGCGCCGATCGGCACGCCCGCGCCGAGCGCCTTGCCGAGCGCGATCAGATCCGGCTCGAGGCCGAGCGTCCGGCTGTGAATGAACGTGCCGGTCCGTCCCGACCCCGTCTGCACCTCATCGGCGATGAGCAGCGTCTTCGTGCGTCGGCACGCCGCGGCAATCGCGGCGGCGACGTCGGGGGCAATCGGCCGCACGCCGCCTTCGCCCTGAATCGGTTCGACGATGACCGCCGCGGTCTCGCTGGTGATCGACGCGTTTATCACGTCGATCGCGCCAGCCGCCGTCGGCCCGTCCACGTCCGCGAACGTCACGCCCGGCACGAGCGGCTCGAACGGCGTCCGGTAGTGGCTGTCCCACGTCACCGACAACGAGCCCAACGTCCGGCCGTGGAACGAGTGCGTGAACGCCACGAACTTCGTCCGCGACGACTCGCCCTTGCTGTGCCAGTACTTGCGCGCGAACTTCAGGCACGCTTCGACCGCCTCGGTGCCGCTGTTGCAGAAAAACGCGGCGTCGAGACCTGTGAGCGACGACAGACGCCCCGCCAGCTCGCCCTGCAAGGGATGGAAGTACAGGTTCGAGGTGTGCAGGAGCGTCTCGGCCTGCGTCCCGAGCGCTTTGGCCAGTCCGGCATGCGCGTGGCCGAGCGAGGCGACGCCGATCCCGGACAGGAAATCCAGGTACTCGCGGCCCTTGTCGTCGAACAGACGCATGCCGCTGCCGCGCTCGAACACCACCGGCTGCCGGCGGTAGATCTGCAGTACGTGCTCGAGCTCCAGCGCCTGTACGTCCGTCATCGGAGTCGTCGTCATCGTCCGTCTCTTCTATCAATGCTCGCGGGGACCCCACCCCCGCTCGCGCGCGCTCCGGCGCTCGAAGACTCGCTATCCTCGCGCGGGCCGCAGGCGCTGCTGACCAGGGCCGGTACTGCTTCCGACAGGACAACCGTCGTACCCGGCACTGATCGCCCCTCGAACAGCGCCCGGCCGTCCACGATCCGCACGCGCGGCACGCCCTGGAGCAGTGCCGCGCGGCACGCTTCGAGCTTCGCGATCATCCCGGCCGTGGCCGTTCCGCTCGCGATCATCCGGTCGATGCCCTCGGCGTCGAGGTTCGCGATCGGCTGACCGTCGGCGTCGAGCACGCCCGCGGTCCCGCCGGCGATGACGAGTTCCGGACTCCGCAGCGCCGCTGCGATCCGGCCCGCCATGACGTCGGCGTTGACGTTCAACACCACGCCGTCCTCGACGCCCAGGCTCGCCACCACGGGGACGTACCCACGAGCGGTCAGCAGCTCGAGGAGCGCCGGATCGGCGTCGACTGGATCGCCGACGAACCCGAGATCCACGACCGCGCCCGTCGACGCGCGATATTCGCTCGCGCGGGCCGCGGGCGCGAAGCCGGCGTCCACGCCGGTCAGCCCGACCGCCGGCACGCCGAGGCCGACGAGCGAGGCGACGAGCGCGGTGTTGGCCGACCCGGCAAGGACGGAGACGACGACATCGCGCGTCGGCTCGTCGGTGACGCGCAGCCCGTCGATCTTCCGTGGCGCGATCGCGTATTGCGCGAGTGCCGCGTCGATCGCGCGTCCTCCGCCGTGGACGAGCACGAGCGGCTGCTCTGACGCGAGGGCCGCGACAGTTGCCGCAACGCTCGCCCGTTGCGCCTCGGTCTCGAGCAACTCGCCGCCGATCTTGAGCACCAGGGGCGTCGTCACAGCAGGGCCGTCCGTTCGTCGAAGCCGCAGGCGACGTTGAAGTTCTGGAGCGCCTGGCCCGCCGCGCCCTTCACGAGGTTGTCGAGGCACGCGACGATCACGAGGCGCCCGGATCCCGGCTCCAGCCGCCAGCCGAGATCGCAAAAGTTCGTCCACGCGACGTGCTTGATTTCCGGCAGTGCGTCGCCCGTGACCCGCACGAACGGCTCGTCCTTGTATGCCTGCGCGAAGACGTCGGCGATCTGCTCGGCCGTGACACCGGGCCGCACCTTCACGTAAATCGTCTCGAGGATGCCCCGGTCGAGCGGCACGAGGTGCGGCACGAACGTCACCGACGCGCCGAGCTCCTGTTCCATCTCGGCGACGTGCCGATGCCCGAACACGCCGTACGCCGCGACCGAGCCGTGGTTCTCCGAAAAATGCGTCCGGTCGCTGGGCGCGCGGCCCGCGCCCGAGATGCCCGACTTGGCGTCGATCACGACACCGGCGCCGGTATCCAGCAGCCCCGCGTGCCTGAGCGGCAGCAGCGCCAGAAGCGCGGCGGTCGGATAGCAGCCGGGATTGGCCACGAGCGACGCGTCGCGCACATCCGACTTGTAGTGCTCGGTCAATCCGTAGGCGGCGCCTTCCGGCAGCGATTTCGTCGCCGGATACCACCGCGATCGCGCCGCGTCATCGCGAATGCGAAACGCGCCCGACAGATCGATCACGCGCACGCCCGCGTTCAAGAGCGGCGGGGCCAGATCGGCGGCCGCGTTCTCCGGGACCGCCAGGAACACGATGTCCACGCTGCGCGCGAGGCGGTCGCGATCGAGCGGCTCGACCGCGCCGTTCCACACGCGCGCAAGTCGCGGCAAGGGCCGCGCCGCGGAGTCCGCGCTCGACGACATCGCGGCCTCGAGATGGACCTGCGGATGCCGCGCGAGGAGCCCGATGAGCTCCTGGCCGGCATACCCGGTGGCGCCTGCCACCCCGACACGAATCTGCGACGGATAAGTATTCATTCGAAGTACATATATATACAACGAGTTGTATGCTAGGTCAACGATTTCTACTGGTTTCTTGCATTTCAGGTATGCATTCCATGTATAATGGCTTGGCGGCGTGAATAAGTATGAAGTCCTGGAGGCAGTCCCAGATTCTTGATGTCATCGACCATGAGCCCGTCGCCTCGCAGGAAGCGCTCCGGAAAATGCTGGAAACACGCGGGATTGAAGCCACTCAGGCCACGATCTCCCGTGATTTGAAGGAGTTGGGCCTGGTCAAGCGCGCCGGCGACGGCGCCTACGTGAGACCGGGCGCGGAGCGGAGCAGCCCGGCCGTGAGCGAGCAGCTCCGGCGAGCCATCACGACGCTGCTTCGCGCCATCGAGCGGGTCGATCCGCTCATTGTCGTCCGCACCGATCGCGGCCAGGCGCAGGGGCTGGCCGAGTGGATCGACCGTGCGCAGCTCCCGGAGGTCGCCGGCACGATCGGGGGTGACGACACGATTTTGCTCGTCTGCCGCGGTTCGGGCGCGGCTGAAACGCTCGAAAAGAAGTTCAACTCGATGCTGAAAGGACACTGACTTCGATGGAACGTATCGTTCTGGCTTACTCCGGCGGTCTTGACACGTCGGTCGCGATTCCCTGGCTCGCCGAGAAGTACGGCGCTGAAATCGTCGCGGTGACGATGGATCTCGGACAGGGCAAGGAACTGGATGACGTGCGCGAGCGCGCGCTGGCGATCGGCGCGGTCCGCGCGCATGTGGTCGACCTGCGCGAGGAATTCGCGCGCGACTTCATCCTGCCCGCGCTCCAGGCCGGCGCGATCTACGAGGGCCGCTATCCGCTGGCGACCGCGCTCGGCCGTCCGCTCATCTCGAAGCATCTCGTCGAGATCGCGCGGATCGAGGGTGCCACCGCCATCGCGCACGGGTGCACCGGCAAGGGCAACGACCAGGTGCGGATGGACGTGTCGGCGCGCGCGCTCGAGCCGTCGATCAAGGTCATCGCGCCCGCGCGCATCTGGGGCCTGACGCGGCCGGCGGAGATCGAGTACGCCCGGCAGCGCGGCATCCCGGTGCCTGCGACCGTGGACAGCCCCTATTCGACCGACTCGAATCTCTGGGGCCGGTCGATCGAATGTGGGTGCCTCGAGGATCCGTGGCAGGAGCCGCCCGAGGAGATCTACACGCTCACGAAATCGCCCGCCGACGCGCCGGACACGCCCGCGTACGTCGAGATCGAGTTCGAGAGCGGCGTGCCGGTCAAGATCAACGGCGTTGCCATGTCGCTCGTCGAGCTGATTCAGAGTCTCGAGACGATCGCCGGCGATCACGGCGTCGGCCGGGTGGACATGGTCGAAAACCGGCTCGTCGGCATCAAGTCGCGCGAGATTTACGAGGCGCCGGCGGCCGTCGCGCTGCACGCCGCGCATCGCGAGCTCCAGAAGTTCGTGACGGCGCGCGATCTCGAGCGTCTGACCGCCGAGCTCGGCGTGAAATACGCCGACCTCGTCTACAACGGCCTCTGGTACACGCCGACGCGGGAGGCGATCGACGCGCTCGTGGCCAACGTCCAGGAGAAGGTCTCCGGCGTCATCCGCCTCAAGTTCTTCAAAGGCGACTGCCGCGTCGTCGGCCGGAAGTCTCCGCATGCGCTGTACGACTACGGAATGGCGACGTACGACGAGGGCGACAAGTTCGATCACACCGCCGGCGAGGGCTTCGTGAAGATCTGGGGTCTGCCGCTCGAGATCGCCGCGCGCAAGGCCAAGGCCGCGATGAAGGAAAAGGAGCCGGCGGGGGCGGGGAAGAAGTGAATTGGTAATCGGGCGATGGGCAATTGCCCATGCGCTTTTTCAATTACCAATTACCAATTGCGCAATTACCAATGTCTTTATGGTCTGGCCGGTTCGCCGGCGATCCGGACAAGAGCGTCTTCGACTTCGGCAAGTCGCTCGCCGTCGACAAACGGCTGTTCGACGATGACGTCGCCGGCAGTCAGGCGTGGGCGGAGGCACTCGGCCGGGCGGGCGTGTTATCGCCGGCCGACGTCACCGCCATCGTGTCCGGGCTGGACGCCGTACGCGCCGACGTGACTGGCCGGCCCGAACTCATCAATACCGCCGACGACGAAGACGTCCATTCATACGTCGAGCGCGAGCTCGTCCAGCGCATCGGCGATGCGGGCCGGCGTCTCCACACCGGCCGTTCACGAAACGAACAAGTCTCGCTCGACATCCGGCTGTACCTGAGACGCCGGATTCCCGAGCTGCAGCGCGGGCTCGTCGACGTCGTCGCGGCCGCGGTCGCGCAAGCGGAGAACTCAAGACAATCGGTGATGCCGTCGTACACGCACTTGCGCCGGGCGCAGCCGGTGCTGGTGGCGCACATGTGGCTGGCGCACGCCGCCGCGATTCGCCGGGACGTCGCGCGATTCGAGCGCGTGCGCGACGAATGCGACGCGATGCCGCTCGGGTCGGGCGCGATCGCCGGGACGAGCTACGACGTGGACACGGCGTGGCTCGCGCAGCGGCTCGGATTCAGCCGCGTTTCGGCCAACAGCATGGACGTCTCGGGCGATCGCGATTTCGCCGCGTCGTTTCTGTACGCCTGTGCGCTCGCGATGGTGCACCTGTCGCGACTGGCCGAGGACGTCATCCTCTTCACGTCCGAGGAGTTCGGATTCTTCGAGCTGGCCGACGAAATTGCGACCGGATCGAGCCTGATGCCGCAGAAGAAGAACCCGGATCCGATGGAGCTCGTGCGCGGCAAGGCCGGCCGCGCGATCGGGACGCTGACGGGGTGGCTGGCGACGATGAAAGGCACGCCGCTCGGATACAACAAGGACTACCAGGAAGACAAAGCCGCGATCTTCGACGCGGAGGACACGCTGATCGGATCGGCCATGTCGGCCGCCGTCGTGGTGCGCACACTGACGCCGCGGACCGATCGCATGCGCACGGCGGCGTCCGGGTTGCTGCTGGCGACCGACGTCGCCGACTATCTCGTCTCCAAGGGCGTGCCGTTTCGAACCGCGCACGAAATCACCGGGCGCATCGTCCGCGATCTCTATGAAGCGCGGAAGGACTTTGCCGCGCTGACCCCGGCCGATTGGCGCAAGTATCACGCGGCGTTCGAGGACGACGTGCAGTCCGTCATCACGCCCGAGGCGGCGATCGCGGGGAAGCGCACGCCGCAATCGACGCGTCCCGAGGCTGTCGCGCGGGCGCTCGCGGAAGTGAAGCAGTGGCTGTCAAAACCCACGGCCTGACCCATATCGCGCTCGCGGTGAGCGACCCGGAACGGTCGCTGCGTTTCTACCAGGCTCTCCTCGGCGTCGTCGCCGTGTATCGCGAGGCGGATTTCATTCAGGCTCAGACGCCGGGCACCCGCGACGTGCTCGTTTTCGAGCGCGACCGTCGTCACGCCGGAAAGATCGGCGGCATCCGGCATTTCGGCTTCCGCCTCCAGCGCGCGGCCGATATCGCCGCGACCCGCCGGGCGGTCAAGGCCGCTGGCGGTCGTATTCGCGAGACCGGCGAGTTCGTCCCTGGCGAGCCCTACCTGTTCGCCGAAGATCCTGACGGTTACGTTCTCGAGATCTGGTTCGAACTGCCGACGCCGGTCGATCCCAAGCCTCGCCGCTGACTCGCGCAGCTATACTGCCCGGAGGTCCTCTCCAGGAGTCCCCCATGAACATGAAGCAGGTTCGCACTTTCGCGTTGCTGGCCGCGCTCTTGATGACTGCCGTTCCCGCCGTCGCGCTGATCTGGTCCCAGCCCGACGGCAACGGTCATCCGTATGTCGGGCTCGTTGTCTTCGACGTCGACGGCACGCCGTCGCATCGATGCTCGGGCTCGCTCATCTCGCCAACGGTGTTCCTCACGGCGGGGCACTGCACGGACGGCACGGATGCCGCGCGCGTCTGGTTCGAAACCCGGATTCAGGACCCGAGCTATCCGTTCGGAGGCGGCACGTCGATCAGCGGAACGCCGCACACGCACCCGGCCTTCGGAACCTCGTTCCCCAACTCCAGCGACGTCGGCGTCGTCGTGCTCGACGTGCCGGTCGTCCTGAACCAGTACGCACAACTCGCACCGTCG
Source organism: Vicinamibacterales bacterium (assembly GCA_035633215.1). Taxonomy (GTDB): domain Bacteria; phylum Acidobacteriota; class Vicinamibacteria; order Vicinamibacterales; family SCN-69-37; genus DASQFI01. The sequence goes on from DASQFI010000062.1 coordinate 423,026, forward strand.
GGCGTCATCGACGGTCTTGCGCGGCAGCGCGGCCTGCAGAGCCAGCTGTTCACACTCGTCGGGTACGGCGATCAGGCAATCGTGCCGTTTCCCATTAGCCGATTGATTCGCTATCGCGCGACGCCGCAACTGGTCGAGCTCAGCAGCGCCAACACGGGCGGCTGGAACATCCACCTGTCGAGCAACCCGGGGAAGCCGCATCCTGGCGGGGCGTGCTTCGGCGATTCCGGAGGCCCGGCGCTGATTGGCAACACGAACCTCGTGGCCGGGGTCGGGTCGTTCGTGCTGAACTACAATTGCACGGGCGCGGGGTTCTACTACCGCGTCGACACGGCGTACGCGCGCCAGTTCATCAATCCCTTCTTGAACTGACCAGGCCAGCCGCGGCCGATCGGGCACCGGCACCCGATTGGCCGCGGTTGGTGTCCAAATCCGGCCGCTTGGCGTCATTGGCCGCACGGGCGGCGCGTCCTTCATATAATCGACGGATTCGCACAGCAGGAGGTCCCATGCGTCGCTGGATCCGCTTGTGTCTCCCGGTCGGCCTGTGCGCGGTGGCGACTGCCATCACGCTTTCGGCTGCGGCGGGGAAGATCACATTCACCGACACCAAACTGAAGAACGGCCTGCGCGTGATCATCTCCGAAGATCACAGCGCGCCGGTCTATTCGATTGCCGTGACCTACAACGTCGGCTCGCGCGACGAGCGCAAGGGCCGCACGGGCTTCGCCCACCTGTTCGAGCACATGATGTTCAAGGGCTCCGAACAAGTGGGACCGGGCGAGCACTTCACCCTGGTCTTCAACAACGGCGGCAACATGAACGGCACGACGAACCAGGAGCGCACGCTCTACTTCGAGACGCTCCCGTCGAACCAGCTCGACCTGGGCCTGTTCCTGGAAGCCGACCGGATGTGGTCGCTCGAGATCACCAAGGAGAACCTGGACAACCAGCGGAACGCGGTCCAGGAGGAGCGGCGGCTCGGCGTGGACAACCAGCCGTACGGCAAGACATTCGAGGCGATCGACGAGCTGGCGTACGAGAACTTCGCGTACGAGCACTCGGTCATCGGCTCGCTCGAGGATCTGAACGCGGCGTCCATCGACGACGTGAAGTCGTTCTTCAAGACGTATTACGCCCCGAACAACGCGGTCCTCACGATCGTCGGCGACGTCAAGGCGGCGGAATGCCTCGAAAAGGTGCGCAAGTACTTCGAGCGCATCCCCTCGCAGCCGGCGCCGGCGGCGATGGACTTCAACGAGCCGCCGCAGAAAGCCGAGAAGCGGCACACGCTCACGGACACGCTGGCGCGCCTCCCGCGGATCGACATCGTCTGGCACACGCCGCCGGCGCTCGCGCCGGACGATGACGCCCTGACGGTGCTCGCGGCGATCCTGGGCAGCGGCCGCAGCTCCCGCTTCTACGAGAACCTGGTGCGGCAGCAGACGCTGACGTCGGGCGTCTCGGCGTCGTCGACGGGCAACCGCGGGCCGGGCCTGTTCCGCGTGGGCGCCACGGCGCTGCCGGGCAAGGCGATCGCTGATCTCGAGAAGGGGATTTACGCCGAGATCGAGAAGATGAAGACCGGGACGATCGAGGCCTGGGAGCTCGAGAAGGCGCGGAACAACTGGAAGCGGAACATGGCAGCCAATCTCGGCAGCTCGCTGCAGCGGGCGATCTCGCTTGGCCGTTACGCGCTCTTCTGGAACGACCCCAACCTGATCAATACCTATGCGGATCGCATCGTCGCCGTGAAACCGGCCGACATCCAGCGCGTCGCCAAACAGTACTTCGTCGAGACCAACCGCACGGTAGTCATCACGATGCCGAAGAGCGCGGCTGGCGATTCTGAGACCGGAGGCCGGCAATGACGACCAGACGATTCATTTTCACGATTGCCGCGATCGGCGTCGCCACGGCCGGTCTGGTATCGGCCCGTCAGGCCGCGCCACCCCAGCCGTCGAGCAAGGCCGTCGTCATGAAGGGCCGCGCCCCGGTCTCGACCGAGCTACTCAAGATCAAACTCCCGCGGCCGGCCGAGGCCGATCTGCCGAACGGCCTGCACGTCATGGTGCTCGAAGACCGGCGCGTGCCGCAGGTCACGTTCCAGTTGCTGATTCCGGGCGCCGGCGGGTACTACGACCCGGCGGACATGTCCGGTGTCGCGTCCGTCACCGCGGCGATGATGCGGGAGGGCACTCCCAGTCTGAGCACGCTGCAGATTTCGGAGAAGCTCGAGTCGCTCGCATCGGCGGTCACCGTCGGGACGGGCACGGCGTCCATTGACGCGACGCTCTCCGGCTCGAGCCTGACCGAGAACTTCGACGCGACGTTCGGGCTCGCCGCCGACGTGCTGATGAACCCGACGTTTCCGGACGCCGAGCTCACACGCTACAAGGAACGCACGCGGGCGGGCCTGATTCAGCAACGGACCAACCCGGGCTTCCTCGCGAGCGAGATGTTTTCGCGCGTCGTGTACGGCAACCATCCCGCCTCGCGCATCTCGATCACGGCGCCCGTGCTCGACAAGCTGGCGCGCACGATGCTGGTCGATTTGCACCGCGATCGCTACGTTCCCGACAACGCGGTGCTCGCCATTGCGGGCGACATCTCGATGAGCGAGGCCAGGAAGGTCATCGATGCGAAGCTCGCCGCCTGGAAGAAGCGCGGCACCGCGGCCCCGATGGTCGAAGACCCGCCGGCGATCGGCCCAGGCAAGATTTACTTCGTTGCCCGGCCGAACTCGGTCCAGACCAACTTCATCGTCGGCACGCAGGGCATCAACCGCACGGCGCCCGACTACGACATCGTCTCGGTCATGAACCAGGTGCTCGGCGGCGGCCCGACCGGCCGGCTGTTCATCATCCTTCGCGAAGAGAAGGGCTACACCTACGGCGCCTACAGCAACTTTTCCGCCACCAGGTTCCGCGGGAACTGGTCGGCGTCCACGGAAGTCCGGACGGACGTCACCGAACCCGCGTTTCGCGACTTGATGATCCAGATCGCCCGCATGCGCGACGAAGCGGTGCCCGAGAAGGAATTCCAGGACAAGAAGCGCGGCATGGTGGCGTCGTTTGCGCTCTCGCTCGAAAGTCCTCAGGCAGTGCTGCAAAACCACATCACGCGGTGGCTGTACAAACTGCCGGCTGACTACTGGGATCGCTATCCGGAGCGCGTCGCCGCGGTCACGCAGGCGCAGGTGCAGGAGGCCGCGAGGAAGTACCTCAGCCTCGGCCGTCTGCAGATCATCGCGGTGGGCGATCCGAAGATCGGCGATACGTTGAAGCAGTTCGGCACGGTGGAGACGTACGACACTGAGGGGAAAATCGTCGGTAAGTAGGAGATGACACGTTTCGGCATTCTCGGCTCGGGCGCAGTCGGCCAGACCCTGGCGTCGGGCCTCGTAAAGCATGGCTATGAAGCGCGCGTCGGAAGTCGCACCGCCGGTAAGCTGAAGGACTTCACGACGCGCACCGGCATCGCCGACGGCTCGTTTGCCGATGTCGCGGCGTGGGCCGAAGGTCTGGTGCTCGCGGTCGCCGGCCGGATCGCGCTCGACGCGCTCGAGCTGGCCGGCCGCGCGAATCTCACGGGCAAGCTCGTCATCGACGTCACGAACCCGCTGGACGCCGCCCCGCCCGAGGACGGCGTCCTGCGTGTGTTCACCGGTCCGAACGAGTCGTTGATGGAGCGGCTCCAGGACGCCTATCCCGACGTGAAATTCGTGAAGGCCTTCAACAGCGTCGGGAACGCCGTGATGGTCAACCCGTCATTCCCCGGCGGCAGGCCGACGATGTTCTTCTGCGGCAATGACGCGGCGGCCAAGGCGGTCGTGCAGCGCATCCTCGAGCAGTTCGGCTGGGAGCCCGCCGACATGGGCACCGCGAAAGCCGCGCGCGCCATCGAGCCGCTCTGTCAGCTCTGGTGCATCCCTGGATTTCGCCAAAACCAGTGGACACACGCCTTTAAATTGATGGCATGACAAGTGCTCCGAATTGATGGAGTGAAAAGCGCTTCCATCGATCTATCGATCTATTGAAGATCGCCCCCAAGAACGCTCGTCGCGGCTCGGCCGCTACACCTTCGGACTGGCGTAACGTATTCTTCAAGTCGACGGTCGGTCTCTGTCGAGCGGCAGACGTACGTCCGTCAATAGAGCGATAGAGCGATAGATCGATCATTCAATTAGGGCGCTTTCTTGTCTGATTACGCGTTTCCTGCGGATCTCGCCGACCGGGTGACCGAGCGGTGGCACACGATAGCCGCCAGGCACGAAGGCCACGTGCCGGCGCTGCCGCGGCCGGCCGATTTGCGACACGTGCTGGCGACCGCGTTTTTTGCGAGCTTCGAGCGCGAGGAAGGGCGCAACCTGCGCTTCGTCCTCTGCTGCTCGCCGGACCTGGAAGTCACGCGAGACGGGTTCGGCGAAGTTGTCCCGGTGATGCCGCTCGAAGCGCCGCGGCCGGTGTCGGTCGCGACGCTCCGATCGATCGCGCCGGCGGTGAACTCGAACAACGCGGCGATTCTCATCAAGTGCCCAATCGGCGGCGAGGACGAGCGCTGCGAGGTCGCCGGCCTGCTGCACGTCGGAGCGAACCTGGCGCGCGCGCGAAACGGACGCTCCTTTTACTACCGCCCGGCGCCGTACGCGCTCATCGTCGACGTCCGCGACGCGGGCGAGCTGCACATCTACCAGGGCGGCATGAAGCTGGCGGCGATGAAGGCAGGCCGCCTGCACGATCAGATCATGTACTCGGCGCTCGAGTTCCTGGCGATCAGCGACATCCTCGCGCGCGGCGAGCACGCGCTGCGCCCGAGGATCGCCATGCCCAGCCATGAATCGGCGCACGAGACGTCGGACTTCCAGTGGACCGCGCTCCTCAATACGATCCTCTGCATCGTCAACGGCGTGAAGGAGCACGAGCACGGCGGCACGGTCCTGCTGGTCTCGCCGGACTCCGCGCCGACGCTGCCGATTCACACCAAGTTCGACATCCACGAGCGCGTGCACCTGCTGGGGAACCGGTTCGTGCAGTTTCTGAACGCGCGGCACCAGCTGGCCGAGGCGCGCTGGCGCCGCAAAGCGGCGGCGCACATCGAGGCGCACGCGACGGCGCTCTCGATGCTCGAGAACGCCACCTTCGACGCCGAAGAGCAGCTCGCGGACGCGGCCGACCTCGTCGCGCGGTTGACGGCGGTCGACGGCGCGCTCGTGCTCACGTCAGACTTGCGTGTGCTCGGCTTCGGCGCCGAGATCGTCCTGGACACCGCGGTCCCCATCACCGCCTACGAAGTCGTCGGCAACCCGGATCTGGCCGACACCTGGCCCGAGGTGGACAGCCAGAGCTTCGGCATGCGGCATCGGTCGGCACTTCGGTGCGTCAGCGTCTCGAACGGCGTCGCCGCCTTCGTCGTCTCGCAGGACAACAGCGTCTGCTTCATCTGGAAGAAGGGCAGGAAGGTGCTGTTGAAAAAGAACGTCAACACGTCCAATCCGAATATGGTCGGAGCATGAAGGAAGTGAAGGGGTGAAGAACATGAAGGTGAAGTTCATGAAGGCGCCGACCTCGATCCAGATGGACCCCAGATCGCTCTTCTTCATGTTCTTCACCCTGTTCATCTCCTTCATGTGTTCCGTAACCAGCCAATCCCAGCTGTCTGCTGATGAGCAGGCGATCTCGAAGTACATCGATGCTCATCAGGACGACGCGCTCGCGCTCCTCGAACGCGTCGTGAACATCAACAGCGGCACTCAGAATCTCGAAGGCGTCAGGCAGGTGGGCGCGGTGTTCCGGGCCGAGCTCGACAAGCTCGGCTTCAAGACCGAATGGGTGGATGGCTCGAGCTGGCAGCGGGCGGGCCACCTCGTCGCGACCCATCCCGGCACGTCGCCGAAGATCCTGCTGATCGGCCATCTCGACACCGTCTTCGAACGCGACAGTCCTTTTCAGAAGTTCGTGCCGATCGACGCGAAGACCGCGCGCGGGCCCGGCATTATCGACATGAAGGGCGGCGACGTCATCATCATCCAGGCGTTGAACGCGCTTCAGTCTGCTGGCCTGCTCAAGAATCTGAATCTCGTCGTCGTCATGACCGGTGACGAAGAGGCCGCCGGCCGTCCGCTGGTGCGCGCCCGGGAAGCGCTGGTGACCGCGGCAAAGGGCGCCGCCGCGGCGATTGGATTCGAGGACGGCGACGGCGAGCTTGGCCACATCGTCGTCGCGCGCCGGGGCACCACGTCGTGGGACCTCCGGGTCACGGGCACGCCGGCCCATTCGTCTCAGATCTTTCGCGACGATGTCGGCGCGGGCGCGGTTTTCGAAGCGGCACGCATCCTCAACGCGTTTCGGGAACGGTTAGCCGGCCAGCCGCACCTCACATTCAACCCGGGAGTCGTGCTCGGCGGGACGGCGGTGGAGTTCGATGCCGTCCAGGCGCGGGGAACCGCGTTCGGCAAGACCAACGTGATCGCCGAACGCGCCGTCGTCTCAGGCGATTTGCGCGCGCTCACGAACGAGCAATTCCAGAAGGCGATGGCGACGATGAAAGAGATCGCGGCGGCGTCGCTGCCGCGGACGCGGGCCGAGCTCACGTTCGACGAAGGCTATCCGCCGCTCGCGCCGACCGCCGGCAACGAGCGGCTGCTCGTGCTTTACGATCGTGCGAGCCGCGACCTCGGGCTCGGACCGGTCGAGGCCGTGAATCCGGATCGGGCAGGCGCCGCCGACGTGTCGTTCATCGCGGGGGAAGTGCCGATGATCATCGACGCCGCCGGCATGAAGGGCAAGGATGGCCATACGGTCGGCGAGACCGCCGATCTGAGCGCATTGCCGGTGCAGGCGAAGCGCGCAGCGGTGCTGATCGCGCGGCTGGCGCACGGGGTGCGGTGAGCGGGTCGATCTAGATGGAGGAGCCGGTGCGATGATGATGCAGGAGGCGAACGCCATTGCGTCAATCACGCCGCACCTCAACCTTCGGACAATTCGCCAAGACCGCGTCCCGGCTTTCGGGACGGCCCGCCGCCTTCGGACTGGCCGGCGCGCTCATCATCGTCTGGGCGACAACAGGACCGCTCTTCGGATTCAGCGATACCTGGCAGCTCGTCATCAACACGAGCACGACGATCGTGACGTTTTTGATGGTGTTCCTGATTCAGCACACCCAGAATAGAGACACCGAGGCGCTCCAGATCAAGCTCGACGAGCTCATTCGCGTCACGGCCGGCGCCCACAACGCGCTGCTCGATCTCGAGGAACTGGAAGAGGAGGAACTGGACCGCATCCGCGACAACTACGGGCTGCTCGCAAAGCGCGGCCGCGAGCGCAAGCGGGCCGGGCAGGGCGATACGGACGTCGAAGACGTCAGTCCGAAGGACGAGTGACCGCGACGTGAACGACGACCTGTACGACATCGGGCTCACGACCATCGACGGGGCGCTGGAGCAGATGGGTCGCTACCGCGGTCAGACTGTTCTTGTCGTCAACGTCGCGAGCCAGTGCGGATTCACGCCGCAGTACGCGGGCCTCGACCGGCTGTACCGCAAGTATCGGGACCGGGGCTTCGTCGTTCTCGGGTTTCCCTGCGACCAGTTCGGCCGCCAGGAGCCTGGGACGAATGCCGAAATCAAGGCGTTTTGTGTCCGGCAATACGACGTCACCTTTCCGATCTTCGCGAAGACCGTCGTCAATGGCGATGGCACGCATCCGCTCTTCAAACTCCTGAAATCGGCGCGGAAGGGGTGGCTCGGCATCGGAGCGATTCTTTGGAACTTCACCAAGTTCCTCATCGATCGCGACGGCAACGTGGTCGCGCGGTTCGGGTCGCGAGACACGCCGGAGCGGATCGAGCCGAAGATTGTTGAAGTGATCGAGAAACTTAGAACTCAGAACTTAGAACTCAGAACTTGATCTTTCAGTTGGATGCCCTGAGTTCTGAGTTCTAAGTTCTAAGTTACGAGCTTCTTATTCATGCTCCTCGCGCTGGTTCATCACGCTGACGCCGTCGGTCCGCACGTCGATCCGCAGCGGCCGCTGTCGTCGCTCGGACTGGAGCAGGCCGATCGCCTGGCCGCTCGGGCGAAGGCGGCGCAGATCTCACCCGCGACGATCTGGCACAGCGGAAAACTGCGCGGTCGCCAGACAGCGGAAGCGTTCCTGCGCGCCTGTAATCCGTTCGCAGAATTTCGAATGGTCCGCGGCTTGAGGCCGGACGACCCTCCCGAGATCATCCGCGACGCGCTTCGAGGCGAGACGCGCGATCTCCTCGCGGTCGGTCACATGCCGCACATCGCGGCGTTGCTTCAAATGCTGGTGGCCGATGCGGCGCCGTTCCCGGCGCACGGACTGGTCATGCTCGAGACGAGTGATGGCGTGAGTTGGAAAGAAGTCTGGAGATCAGAAGGCCCGGGGGCCTAGCAGGCCGCTGAAAAACGCGGCCTGAACTTCGAACTTCAAACCTAGAACTTAACGAAAAACGGCCAGATTCCGCAGTTCGAAGTTCGCAGTTCAGGTTGCTGGCTTTTTCAGCAACCTGCTGGGCTAGGGCCTTCTCTTAGCGGGGATCGCGCTCGACGAGCACCGTCACCGGCGCAGTGAGCCGGACGGTGAGCGGCGTCCCGGCCGAGAGCGTCGCCGCGTTGCGTCCGCCGGACATGACCGCGGCGGTACCGCCTGCCGCGCCGGCTGTCGACCCAATCACCGCGCCCTTCTTGCCGCCGACGACAGCGCCGAGGATCGCGCCGACCACCGCGCTCGCCCCAATCTTGGAGCTTGCTTCCTTCGTCGGAGAGTCGCCGTCGCGGAAGATCGTCTCGGTGTCGATCGGAAGGCGCGTCGCGCCGTCCGCGAGAATCAGGGTCGTGAAACGCACACCGAGCCGCGCGCGCTCCTTGAACTTGCCGCCCTTCTCGACGAGGGTGACGTTGCCTTCGAGCCGCGCGCCGGCGGGAATCGCCACGCGCTCGTCCACGGTCACGTCACGAGACACGCGCGCCACGACGCGATCCTCGACCTTGGCGGTCTCGCTCGAGATTGAAGAATCGAGGCGAATGCCGATCACCGAATCCGCCTTGACGATCACTTCCTCGAAGCGCGGCTTTTCGATTTCCTTGACCGGCGGCGCCACATCAGCCACCCGCGGCGTCGGCGCGACGTCGGACGTGGTCGTCGGCGGAAGCGCGATTGGTGCAGGAGCAGGTGGCGGCGTGCTGGCCGGCGCGCTCGCGGGCGCGGCGGGGGCCGCCGCGGGCCGAACTTCGGTGCGCCCCGGCTTCTTCGTCGTCTCGCGCGGTTTTTCTTGCGGCTCCGATCGCGTCACCGCAACCGGTTGCTGGGCCGCGGGCTGGATCTCGACGGTCGTGGACGGCGCGGCGCCGGGAACGGCCGGCACCGGATGGGACACCGTGGAAGGGGCAGCCTCAACCGGCGGCGCGGCCGGATTCGTCCGCACCGCCAGGTAGCCACCCGCGCCTGCCGCACCCAGACACGCGGTGCTGGCGATGGCGACGACGAGGGCCTTGGTGGAGATCACGGTTACAGTTTGAGCAAGGCCCGTACCGTATACAAGAGGGGCCTTTTCTCCCAGTTTTCCGGCGTGCGGGGTCTGGAAGAGGACAGGCCGTCCCCCTGGGGGCACAGCACCCCCTAGAAGACGTAGGGCGGATTGATCCCCAAATCCGCCGTCTCTTCCTGGCGGATTTAGAGATCAATCCGCCCTACAGCAATGAACGCCCGGATTGATGCGGCCTCCGTCAGCCTCCCGGCCCATGCCCAGCCAATCAACCGGTGAAATCCATCGAGTCGATAGACCGATTCCGGTCGCGGCTCGACGCCGGCGTATTCCTCGACGTCGAGCGGCGCCGCCGTGACAATGACGGTCGAGAAGGGCTCGTCGGCGGCGCGCTTGATTCGGCCCCAGCACGACGGATTGGCAGCTTCATACTCCGACTCGATGGTGCGCAGCCGCTCGGCAGCCTCGCGCACGGTCGCGCCCTCTCGCGGCACCAGAGGCATGACGTCGCCACGGCACGGCTCTCCTGCGTGCGCCGGCAGGATGATGCGCAATGCGCACGCGCCGTCGAGTGTGATCTCCCGCCACGCGCCTCCGAACTGGCGGTCGGCGGCGTCGAGATGCTCGAGCGTCCAGCGAAGCGATCCCGTGCGATCGCCGCGCTCGGCCAGCAGCCTGGCACGGACAGCTGGGAGGTCGGTAAGCTGTGCTATAACGCCCATCTACCCCCGCTTGGAGGAATCATGACCACACATATTGTGCGCCGGCTGGCGTTCTGCACGGCGCTCGCGATCGCGGTGAGCGTGACCGGCGGAGGCCTGTTGGCCCGCCAGGCGACGTCGCAGCGGCTCGACCAGGAGTACGCGAAGCGCATCAAGGACAACACGCCCGATCCGCGCATCCTCACCGATCTGATCGATCACATGCCGGTGTCGGATACCGTGCCGTCGCCCTTGAAGTTTCTGGGGTACATCCCCGGCGAGAACAACCGCATCACCTACCACAAGGACATCGTCCGCTACCTCGACGCGCTCGACAAGGCGTCGGAACGCGTGACGATGTGGCCGATCGGGAAAAGCGAGGAAGGCCGCGAGATGTACGCGGTGGCAGTGGCCGACGAAGCGACGATCAAGGCGCTCGACAAGTACAAGCAGATCACGCGGCAGCTCACCGATCCGCGGGCGCTCAGCGACGCGCAGGCGCGCCAGCTCATCCAGACCGGGAAGCCGATCTACTACGCCACCGGCAGCATTCATTCAACCGAGGTCGGCAGTCCCGAGATGCTGATGGAGCTCGCGTTCCGGCTGGCGGTCGAAGAAACGCCATTCATCCAGCAGATTCGCAACAACGTCATCTTCGTATTCACACCCGCGTCGGAAGTGGACGGCCGCGAGCGCCGCGTCGACGGCTACATGGCCCAGCAGGCCGGCCAGCAGAACCCTGGGATGCTCTATTGGGGCAAATACGTCGCGCACGACAACAACCGCGACGGTATTGGCGTGGGTCTCGCACTCACGCAGAACATGATCAAGTCATTCCTCGATCTGCGTCCGCAGGTCTTCCACGATCTCCACGAGTCGGTGAACCTGCTGTACGTCTCGACGGGCACCGGTCCGTACAATCCTGTCGTCGCGCCGATTCAGGTCAACGAATGGTGGTGGATCGCGCAGACGGAAATCATGGAGATGACCAAGCGCGGCGTGCCGGGCGTGTGGACCTACAACTACTACGACGGCTGGGTCCCGAACTACATGTTCTGGATTGGCGTCACGCACAACTCGATCGGCCGGTTCTATGAAACGCAGAGCTACGGTGGCGGCGGAGGCGGTGGTGGTGCAGGTCCGGGACGTGGTGCCCCTGGCGCGCCGCCGGCCGCAGGCGGGGCCGCCGCGGCTGGTGGCGCGGGAGCCGGCGCTGCAGCAGGCGGGGCTGGTGCGGGCGCGGCACGTGGGGCCGGCGCCGCGGCCGGGGCTGAAGCCGCTCAGGGCGCGGGTCGCGGGCGCGGCGGTGTCATCGGTGCGAACAGCCGCGAGTGGTACCGGCCGAATCCGAGTCCGGGTGACGTGCAGTGGAGCGGACGGTCGAACGTGAACATGCAGCAGTCGGCGCTGCTCATCGCGCTCAACGCCGTCGCGAAGAACAAGGAAATGTTCCTCGAGAACTACTACATCAAGAACAAGATGATGGTCGAGCAGGGCCGGAACAAGGCGCCCCACGCTTACGTGATTCCGGCGAAGCAGCGTCGGCAAATGGAAGCGGCGGATCTGATGAACCTCGTGCGGTTCCAGGGCGCAGAAGTCCACATCGCGAATGCCGCCTTCTCGATCGGCAACGTCCAGGTGGCCGCCGGCGACTACGTCGTCCGGCTCGATCAACCGTACGGCGCGGTCGTCGAGACGCTGCTCGGCACGCAGTGGTATCCGGCGGATAATCCGCGGCCGTATGACGACACCGGATGGTTCATTCCAGGCCTGCGCAACATCACGTCCTACGCCATCGCCGACAAGACGATCTTCGACAAGCCGATGACGCTGGCGAAAGCCAACTTCAAGGTGCCGGGGACGATCACGGGTTCTGGCAGCACGATCGTCATCGATCACACGACCGACAACACGCTCGCGACGTTCCGCTTCACGAATCCGACCGTGAAGATGTCGGCGGCGGAGGCGGCGTTCGAAATGGGCGGCCACAAATTCGCGCCGGGCGCGTTCGTGATTCAGAACGCGAACCGCGCGGCGCTCGAGCCGCAGATCCGCGAGCTCGGCCTGATGGCCTGGGCGACCGACACACCGCCGTCCGTGCGCATGCACGACCTCGACGTGCCGCGGATCGGCTACATCCACTCCTGGCAGAACACGCAGGACGAGGGCTGGGTGCGGATGGCCTTCGACAAGCTGAAGATTCCGTACAGCTACTTCGGCGACAACGTCGTGCGTCAGGGCAACCTGCGCGCGAAGTACGACGTGATCATCTATCCGCACGCGGGCGTGCAAGCCGACTCCGAGGGCATCCCGGCGGGCGCGCCCGTGCCGTACAAAGGCAGTGCGCTCACGCCGAACATCGCGACGGCGCCCGACCAGACCGACGATACGCGCGGTGGTCTGGGCCGGGATGGTCTTCGCGAGCTCGCGAAGTTCGTGAACGACGGCGGCGTGCTCATCACCGAAGGGGGAACGTCGACGCTCTTCCCGCAGTACGAGATCACGCAAGGGATCGCGGTCGACACCGGTGCGAACGTCTTCGCGCCCGGATCGGTCGTGAAGGTCCTGCTTGGCGACAAGACGAGCCCGATCCTCTACGGGTATGACCAGAACGCTCTCGCCGTGATGTTCAGGAACAATCCGCTGCTCTCGTTGGGCGCGCGGCCCGCGCCGGCGGCCGCTGAAGCACCGGCCGGACGCGGCGGCGGTGGCGGCGGACGCGGGGGCGGCGCCGGGCCGGCCGGCGTCAGCAACATCAACATGCAGCCGATGGCCGCGGCGCCGAGACTCACGACGCTCGACGGTCCGCCACCCCCGCCTCCCGCAGGCGGCGGCGGAGGGCGAGGCGCCGGATTCCCTGGACGAGGAGGCGGTGGCGGGGGCGGCGGTGACACGACGCCGGCCTCCACGGCTCGCGGTCCGGCGGCGTTCGGCGTGACGTCGACGGGCGCGCCGCGCGTGCTGCTCTCGTATCCAAACGACCCGAATGATCTGCTGCTCTCGGGCGCGCTCGCCGGCGGCGAGAATCTCGTTGGCCGCCCCGTGCTCGTTGATGCGCCGGTCGGCACCGGACACGTGATCATCTTCGCGACGCGGCCGTTCTGGCGTTTCCAGACGCAAGGAAACTTCTTTCTCGCGTTCAACGCCATGCTCAATTGGAATGACTTGGGCGCCAAGTGAGAAAGAGACGCGTCTGAGAAGTACGCGGGAGAAGAGCTGAGAAGTACGCTGGACAAGAGTGTCATCATTGTTGGCGCGGGCATCATTGGCGTCGCGATCGCGGATGCGGTGGCTGCTCGCGGCGCTACGGTGACTGTGCTTGACATGCGCGGGCCCGGACGAGGCGCCTCTTTTGCCTCCGCCGGTATTCTCGCGCCGCACGTCGAGTCTCACCACGAGGCGCGTTTTCTCGAGCTGGCCACGCGCAGCCTCGACCTGTTCGACGCGTTCGTTTCGGGTGCGAGTGAGCGCAGCGGCCGGCGCGTCGAGTACGCACGCTCTGGGACGCTCGAGGTCGCGCTCGACGAAGACGATGTCCGACGTCTCGAAAGCGCGCAGCCGAGGCTCCGTGCCGCGGGCGTGAAGCACGCCTGGTTGATGCCCGACGAGCTTCGCAGGCTGGAGCCGGCCGTCTCGAGCGTGGCTCTCGGCGCACTGCTGATTGAGCCGCACGGCTTCGTCGGGGTCCGCTCGCTTATTGCGGCCCTCGTTCAGAGCGCGCGATTGTCGGGCGCATCGTTCGAGGCACCGGTCGAGGCGGTCGAGATCGATCCGCGGAATGAGACTGTCGAAGTTCGGGCCGGAGCTTCGCGGTACGCTGCCGACGCGGTCGTCGTTGCCGCGGGTACCTGGTCCGGACGCGTGCGAATCCGAAACGCGCCACGGCTCGATGTGCGGCCGGTGCGCGGCCAGTTGCTCCACCTTTCCTGGACCGCCACCCACGCGCCCAGTCGCGTCGTCTGGGGACCCCGCTGCTACACGGTGCCATGGTCCGACAAGTCGCTCCTCGTCGGCGCGACCGTCGAAGATGTCGGATTCGACGAGCGGTCCACCACATCCGCGATTCAGGCGCTCACGACGGCAGTCAATGAGCTCTTGCCCGAAGCGCGGTCGGCGTCGCTTCAGGAAGTCAGGGTCGGGCTCAGACCCGCCAGCGCGGACGGGTTGCCCATCATCGGACCTCTTCCTTCGGCACCCCGGGTGGTCGTCGCGACGGGTCACTATCGAAACGGGGTACTCCTCGCGCCAGTCACCGCGGCGATCGTGCGCGACTATCTGCTCGAGGGTCTCAGAGATCGCGCGCTGGAATGGACCGGGCCGGAGCGCTTTTCGAGGGAAGACATGACACCGCGGTAAAGCGCACTTGACGCTCGCCGCGAGTTCCTCGACAATTGCGCCCAGCGCGCTCTGGGGCGCCTCCTGTCCGCGGCAAGGGAATCCTCCCACCCATTCGGCACTGGCAGCCCCGTTCCGGGCCTTTCTCCTGCCTGTACTCAGCGGACTTCAGGCGCAGTGGAGGAAGGTCTCATGAGCGACGAATTCCCGCGGCGCCGCCGCAATCTGAACAGCCTCAAGAAGGAAGCGAAACGCTGGCTTGCCGCGCTTCGCGCAAACGTCGCCGACGCGCGAGCGCGGCTCATACGTGCGCTGCCGGGCGCGCCACCAACCGTGACGCTGCGTGACGTTCAGCGCGCGCTGGCGCGCGAGCACGGCTTTTCCGGATGGAGCGCTCTCAAGCAGGCACTCGACCAGGCGCAGGCGCTCGGCCGCGAGGCTGGCGCGAAGGCCCTCGCGCACTACGAGACGATGGCCGAGGCGCTGCTCGATGCGTATCGCACCGGCACGCCCGAGGCGATGGAGCGCCACTATCGGTACACATGGCACCGTCGCGCGTGGCCGGGGATGCGCACGTATGTCCAGCTGGATCTCGGCAAGCGACCGGGCGGCCCTGGCGATGACGTCGAGATCGCGCTCGACGACGCGCGGTCTCTGGTGGCCATTGAATACGGGTTTGCGAATTGGGACGCATTGAAGGCGTTCACGGCGTCAGCGCAAGCGGGCGCCCGCGTGGCTGCGAAGCCCGTGCAACTCGTCGATCCCGGCGCGCCCGAGCACGCGCGCACGATTGCCAGCTCCCGCGACTGGGATGTCGTGATCGAGCGGCTGGCGATGAATCCCGGCGCACGCCTGGAGGCCGGGGGACAGATGACGGACGCGATCCTCGCGGACGTCTGCCGCCACGAAGGCATCACCGCGCTCGACCTCAGCGGTTCCAGGGCAGTGACGGACGAAGGCGTGCGTCATCTGGCGCGGCTGCCGCACCTGACGGACCTGGACCTGGGCGCCACGGCGATCACCGACCGGGGTCTCGAGGTGCTGCGCGAACTGCCCGCACTCGAGAGACTCTCGCTGGGAATGACGCAAATCACCGACGAGGGCGCCGCGCATTTCGCGCACTGCAACGAACTGCGAGATTTGAATCTGACCTGGACCGCCAGCGGCGACGGCGCGTTGAAGGCGCTCGCCGGCAAGCCGAAGCTCTCGCGGCTCGCGATCGGAAACCTGACCGACGCTGGAATCCCGCTGCTGCACGAGCTGCCGATCTTCAAGTCGTGGCAGGGCGGCGAGCCCAGGATGGCGCTGCTGAGCTACAGCGCCGAGCCGAACTATCTGCTCCTGCGCGGCTCGTTCACGGACCGCGGCATGCAGCACATCCGCGGGCTCGATGGGCTCTTCGCCCTGAATCTCGACGACAGACACCTGGCAATCACCCGGGCGGCGCTCGAACCGCTCGTGTCGCTTCCGAACCTCGGCTGGTTGGCCGTCGACGCCAGGGACGACTGGATGCCCTTCATCGCGGCGATGCCGCGCTTGCGATTTCTCGGCGCGCAGGATACGCCCGCGGGCGATGCCGGCTTCGTCGCGCTGAGCCAGTCCCGGTCGATCGAGTACATCTGGGGAAGGCGCTGCCACAACCTCCGGCAAACGGGGTTCAGGGCGATGGCGCGCATGCCCGCGCTGCGAGGCCTGTCGGTGAGTTGTCTGAACGTGGACGACGCCGGTCTCGCCGCGCTCCCTGCATTTCCGGCGCTGAGGGAGCTGATGTCGATGGACGTTCCCGACCACGGATACCGCCACATCGGCCAATGCGAGCAGCTCGAGTCGCTCGTGCTCATGTACTGCCGCGACACCACGGACGCGGCGACGGAGCGCATCACGGGACTGCGCAGACTCTCGTCCTATTTCAACAGCTATACGACCATCACGGATCGGACCCCCGAGCTGCTGTCGCAGATGGACTCGCTCGAGCGCGTCACGTTCGACGTGTGCCACGGGTTGACCGACGCTGGCGTGGCGCGGCTCGCGCGGCTGCCGAGACTCTCCGAGCTTCGCGTCTCTGGCAAAAACGTCACCCCGGACGTCGGCGCCCGCTTTCCGCCGCGGGTCAACGTCTTCTATTCGCCGTAACGGATCTTCACTATCATGAGGACGCCATGAAACTGTCGACCGCAGAAGTCGAATCTCGCCAAGCGCAGTACTCCGGCTGGACGGTGCGGGGCGACGCGCTCGTTCGGACGTTCACCTTCACGTCGTTCGCCGACGCGATCGCGTTCGTGACGAGGCTCGCGTTCGATGCCGAGGCCGCCGATCACCATCCCGATCTGGCCGTGAACTACCGCCGCGTGACCGTGACCTGGAGCACGCACAGCGAAGGCGGAATCACTGAGAAGGATTTCGCAGGTGCGGGGCAGGCGGACGCGATTGCCGGACGGCTGGGATTCAAGGCCTGAGCCCGGCGCGCGAAGCGGCGCACGTGAAACTCAAAACCAGTTACAGCGCGCGCGAGGTGGCGGCCCTGACCGGTCTCACCGCCAGACAGCTTCAGGGCTGGGACGCGAGCCGCGTCTTCCCGTCGGCGATCTCGTCTCGGCGGACGAACGCCGGCGGATTCACGGAGCGCCGCTACTCACCCGTCGACCTTGTCGAGCTCGTCGTCCTCGCCGATCTCCGGCGCCGCGGTTTCACGCCCGCGGATCTGAAACTGCTCATGGACACGCTGCGCGCGTACTTTCGTCGCCGGCTTTCCGAGACGCTCGACGATGCCGGCGAAATGCGGCTGCTGACCGATGGGCGAGGGCTGTTCCTCCGAACGCGGCAAGGCCACCTGTTCGACGTCCTCGCCGATCCCACCCAGCCACTCATCACCGGTGAAGGGCTTGCGCTGAAACCTGTCAGCGGGCGGGCGCGGCCTCGAAAGCGAAAAAAGAAGACCTGATTTCGCGCGTCGCGCCGATTCAGGCTTGCGGGCCTCGCAATCGCCGGTCATGATCCGGCCAATCATGCGCACGATGACCCGCCTTGCCATTGTTCTGGTCCTCACGGTTCCGATCGCCCTGGTCGCGCAGTCGCGCGCCATTCCATCGCCGGAATCGGTGTTCGGTTTTGCGCCGGGCGCCGACCTGAAGCTCGCGACCTACGACCAGGTCCTCGCCTACTTCCGGCAGATGGACGCCGCATCCGATCGAGTCCGACTGGTCGAGGCGGGCACGACGTCGCAGGGCCGCACGTTCTTCTTCGCGCTCGTGTCGTCGCCGGCGAATCTCGCGAACCTCGATCGGCTTCGCGAGATCGCGCGGCGCCTCGCGCATCCTGACGGGTTGACCGACGACGAGGCGCGGAAGCTCGCACGCGAAGGCAAGGCGTTCGTGCACATCGACGGCGGTCTTCACTCGAGCGAAGTGGCGGGTCCGCAGCACACGCCACTGCTCCTCGAGACCGTCGTGCGCACCGCCGACGACCCCGGAATGCGCGCGATTCTGGACAACGTCGTCCTGATGCTCTGGCCGACGATCAACCCCGATGGCCACCAGATGGTCGCCGAATGGCAGATGAAGCACGCGACGTCTCCCGACGCGTCCATTCCGCCGATGCCCGAGCTCTATCAGGATTACGTCGGGCACGACAACAACCGCGACGCATACATGCTGGACATGGTCGAGTCGCGGACGCTGGAGCACACCTGGCGGCTGTGGGAGCCGAACATCATCTACGTGCACCACCAGTCGGCGCCGTTCCCGACCCGCATCTGGCTGCCGCCGTTCGCGGAGCCGATTGCCACGCACGCGCCGTTCCTTCTTTCGCGCGAAGTGAACATGATCGGCATGGCGATCGCGAAAGGCCTCGAGGAGCGAGGGCAGGTTGGCGCGACGCACATGGGCACCGGCTACGACGCGTGGTACCCGGGCTACATCGATTACCTCCCGATGTTCAAGAACATCGCGGCGTTCTGGACCGAGACGCAGGGCAACGGCGCGGCGCCGCGCACCTCGGCCCCCGAACAGATTCCCGCGGACATGCGGCGGCCGCAGGCGCTCTATTCCAGCCCCTGGCTCGGCGGCACGTGGCGGCTGCGCGACGCGGTCGACTACATGCACACGGCGTCGCTGTCCGTGCTCGAATACGCCTCGCGATACAAGGAATCGCTGCTGTTCAACCGTTATCAGGCGGGCCGCGATCAGATCCTGAACGGCCGCCGCCAGGCGCCGTACGCGTACGTGATTCCACAGGACCAGCGCGATCCGGTTGCTGCCGTCGAGTTGCTGAGACGGCTCGCGTTCTCCGGAGTGCGCGTGTCGCAGTTGACGGCCGCCGCGACCCTCGACAACACGAGCTACCCGGCGGGCACGTGGATCGTGCTCACCGATCAGGAATTCGCCGCGCTGGCGCGGGAAGTGCTCGACGTGCAGAAATACCCGGAGATCCGCGAGTCGCCGAACGGTCCGCTGGATCAGCCATACGACGCGGCGGGATGGACGCTGCCGCTGGCGATGGGCGTGAAAGTCGTCCCGGTCATGTCGCTCACACGCGCGGACGGAGGCGGTCCCATGCGGCTGCTCGGTCCACCGGTCGAGTTCAAGGTCAAGCCCGTGCCGTACGTGTCCGGCCGCGACGACGCGTCGCCGTTCGACAGCGTGCCGGGGATTGGATTCGACTCGAACCCGAACGCGGCGGCGGTCGTCCCACCTGCTGGACGCGTCTCGGGAGCCGGACCTGCGCTTGCCGTGAATCCGGCGCAGAACAACGCGTTTCGCGCGATCAACCGCGCGTGGCGGACCGGCGGCGATGTGCGGTTCGTGTCCGGCGCCGGGAATGCATCGGCGTCCAGCTACGTGATCAGCGGCGTTCCCGCGGCCGAACAGGATCAACTCGCCCGTTCGCTCGCCCTCACCGCCGAGCGGACGTCGCCGACGGGCGTTCCGGTTCGGCGTCCACGCATCGCGCTGTTCCGGCCGGCGAGTCCAAGCATGGACGAGGGATGGACGCGGTGGGTGCTCGAGCAGTACGGCTTCGAGTTCACGAGGATCCTGGCGACGGACATCCAGGCGGGATCCCTGCGCAGCAAGTACGACGTGCTGATTCTCGCGAACGACGGCAGTGTGCTCGAGGGCCCGGGTCGCGGTGGGCGGGGCGGAGCGCCCGCAGCGCCACCGCCGCCGCAGGTATCGTCGAACAACGAGGCGCGCGTGCGCGCGATCGACGAGTTCGTGAAAGCGGGCGGCACGCTCGTCTGCTTCAACCGCGCCAGCACGTTCGCGATCGATCAATTGAAATTGCCGGTCCGGAACGTGACGGCTGGCCTCGGCCGGCAGGATTTCTTCGTCGGCGGATCGTTGCTTCAGGTGACGGCGGATCCAATGCAGCGCGTCATGGCCGGCATGCCGGACAAGGCCGCCGTCTTCTTCGACAACGGTCCGGCCTTCGAGACGCTCGTCGGGTTCAAGGGCGCCGTGCTCGCGGGTTACGATCAGACCGGGACGCCGCTGCTGTCAGGCTTCCTGCTCGGCGAGAAGTTCCTGCAGGGCAAGGCCGCGGCACTCGACGTCGAATACGGCGAGGGCCACGTCGTGCTGCTCGGCTTCCGGCCGCAGTGGCGCGGCCAGCCGTTCGGCACGTTCCGGGTGATTTTCAATGCGCTGTTGTTGGGGAAAAGCTGAAGAGGCGCAAAGGCAGGACGGTCGTCGCCGGGGTTCGGCTCGGGCGGGACCTACTCGATCGGGAAAACGGTTTCGAGTCCTTCCACTGGACGCGGAATCACGTGCACGCCGACGAGCTCGCCGACCTTCCGCGCCGCCGCGGCGCCTGCGTCCGTCGCGGCCTTGACCGAGGCCACGTCGCCACGAACGATCGCCGTCACGAGTCCGGCGTCGACTTTCTGCCAGCCGACGAAGACGACGTTCGCGGTCTTCACCATCGCGTCGGTCGCTTCGATCATCCCGACGAGACCGCGCGTCTCGACCAGGCCGAGCGCTTCGCCGGGCAGTTCGTTGGTGGGCATCAGGCCTGGATTCTACATCATCCGCCTTCACCAGACCTTGGCTCGCGCCGCGACAGGAATGCGGTCGACGATCGCGAGCCCATCGACGAGCAGCAGTTCCTCGGCCAGATTCGCGACGACACACGCGTGATTCGGCAGGATGTGGACGCGATCCCCGGGCTTCAGCCGGCAGTCCGGCGTGACCTTCGCGACGGAGTGCTCTTCCGAGAGGCGTTCGATGACGATCGACGGATCTGGAGTCCGCGCCTCGAGGCTCGCGTAGACGAACCCATAACCGACCGTCGTGCCGAAACCGCGCAGGCCATCCGTGCTGAGCGTCTTCGATCCGGCGTCGAAGACGACCCGCGCCGCGTCCGGCCGGCTGACGACGGTCGCGACGACGCCGAGCGAGCACTGATCGAGCGTCGCCGAGCCCAATCCGACCTGCGTGCGATCGAAGAAGACGTAGTTGCCGGGCCGCATCTCGGTGACGCCGGTCTGCGATGTGACGAAGCGGGCAGTGGGCGTCGCGCCGACGCTGATCTCGCGGACGTCGAAGCCCGCCGTACGCAGGCCATCCGCGAG
Organism: Vicinamibacterales bacterium; assembly: GCA_035633215.1. Taxonomy (GTDB): domain Bacteria; phylum Acidobacteriota; class Vicinamibacteria; order Vicinamibacterales; family SCN-69-37; genus DASQFI01. Next base: position 444,134 of record DASQFI010000062.1, read on the forward strand.
GTGCGAGAGAATCTCGACTTCCCGCGCGGCAATTTGCTCGAGGGTGGTCGCCGACTCCGCGTGGTACCCGTGACCGGCGTGGCTGAGCAGGCCCAGGAACCGGAGGCCCGGGCACGCCGCGATCTCTCGAGCCGTCTCGAGCGCGTCAGACGCGTCCGGATTGATCCCGCACCGATGGAATCCGACGTCCACCTTGATCAGCACATCGAGGTGCCGGCCTGCGCCCGCCATGACGTCCGACCACTGACGGGCGACCTCGAGGTTGTCCACGACGATCGAAAGCCGAACGCGATCCTGGAGCATCAGGACACGGTTCGCATTCATCGGGTTGGTGGGATAGGGCAGCCGAATGTCGTTGATCCCGGCATCGGCGAACACTTCGGCTTCGCCCAGCTTGGCGCAGCACACGCCCACCGCGCCGGCGTCGATCTGCATACGCGCGATGGCCGGGCTCTTGTGGGTCTTCGCGTGCGGACGCAGGCGGATGCCTGCGCTGGACGCGCGCGACTGCATGACCGCGATGTTCGTCTGCAGCCGGGAACGGTCGATGTACACACGAGGCGTGGGGATGGAGTGGAGTGATTCTGTCATCTGAGATTTGAAAGCTTGAATCTGTAATCTAGGCTGAAATCGGGAAATCGGGGAATCTGAAATCTATCGAGAATCGGGGAATCTATCGGGGAATCGGGGGAACGGAGAATCGGGGGAACGGAGAATCGGGGGAATCGGGGGATCGGTTGGCTACCAACCGCTGGGAATCCAGGCGACTTTCGATCCCGCTCGGACCGTGCAGATCCGAGCGGTTTCGATTAGAGATCGCAGATTCCCGGATTGCCGGACGATTTCAGATTACAGAGTACAGATTTCAGATCGACGCTAAGCCAGGAACCCGACAGGGCTCTTGTACGCGTAACCCGGAAATATCTTAGAGACATCCCTGGCGCCCAGATGCTTCGTGACGCTTTCGGCGAACACGTCGCGGAAGTCGGTCGTAATCGCGAGGTCGCGGCCCTGCCAGAGCTGGTCGCGCTCGAGGCCCGGCCATTTGCCGTAGACCTTGCCACCCTTGACGTTGCCGCCGAGGATGAGCATCGCGTTGCCGTGGCCGTGGTCCGTGCCGCGGTTGCCGTTCTCTTTTACCGTCCGGCCGAACTCCGACATCGTCACGACGAGGACGTCCGCCATGCGATCGCCGAGGTCCTGCGCGAAAGCGGCGATCGCCGACGAGAAGTCGTTGAGGCGGTTCGCGATCTGCCCCTGCGTGCTGCCTTCGTTCGCGTGGTGATCCCAGTTGCCGGTTTCGGTGAACGCGACTTCCAGGCCCATGTCGCCCTTGATGATCTGCGCGATCTGCCGCAGCGCGTCGCCGTAAGCCGACGCCGGGTACTGCGCGCCGTTCGACGGCGTGTAGCCCGCCGGATTGGCTTCCTTCATCATCTTGACGGCGTCGAACGCTTCCTTGCCGGTCGGGCGAAGCAGCGAATCGGCGGCCTGCGCGTACTGCGATTCGAAGGACGTCGACATCATCTCGGTCGCCATGCCGGCGCGCACGCCGAATTGCCCGAGCTGGCCGATGGCGAGCGCGGGCGCCGTGCCCTGGAGCGTGCGCGGGAGGTTTGGCGCAAGCGCTACGGCCCGGAACGGGCTCGCGTTGTCGTGCTCCTTCGCGTGCAGGTAGCGGTTGAGCCAGCCGTCGCGCGTGCTCTTCAAGCCCGGCGTGCCGCTTTCCATGTAGTCCTGCGCATCGAAGTGCGATCGCGTCTCGTCGTGCGACCCGCAGGCGTGCACGATCGCCAGCTCACCGCGCTTGAAGTGTGGATGAAGCGACGCCATCCGCGGGTGCAGTCCGAAGAAGCCGTCCAGATCGAGCGCACCGTCGCGCTCGTTGGGCTTCGGAATCGCGATCGAGGGCCGGGCGTTGTAGTACGCCTTCTCGCCGAACGGCACGACCATGTTGAGCCCGTCCACGGCGCCGCGCTGGAAGATCGCGACGAGCACCTTCTTGCGGGTCTGCGCGACCTCCGCGGCCCGCGCGATGAACTGCGGCGCAAAGCCGAGACTGACGAGCGCGAGGCTGCCGTTCTTGAGGAAAACGCGTCGAGTCATCATGACAAGTGCTCCTTGTCAGGCCCCAGGCCTATGGGCCTTTCCCTACCGTCTCTGAAACTCCGGCGATCCGAGCGCCAGCGCGACGAGCTGTTGCGGGCTCTCGGCGCGCGCGAGCGTCTGCCGCGTCGTGTCCGCGACCTGGCCGGTCAGGATCGTCTGGATGAGTTTTTCGAGCGTGGCTTCGCTCGTGTCGGGCGCGAGCGACGCCATATCGAGCTGGAGCGGCATTCGCGCCATCTGCGCAGGACGCAGCGGCTGTCCGAGCCCACCCTGGGGCTGGTTCGGACGCGGACGCGGATTCGGCGGCAGCTGACCGGCCGGCGCTCCCGGCTGTCCAAGCGGACCGACGACGTTCGGCGGCGCACCAGGCTGTCCTGGTTGTCCTGGTTGTCCCGGACGGCCCCCACGGCCGCCGCCTAGCCCCTGTCCCCCGTTCACGAGCGACACGGCAAAGTTCATGCGATTGAGGAGCGCGCCCGTGTTGACCCAGGCGTCCGCGGTCATGGAGTACCCAGTCGGCGGCTGGCAGCCGTAGAGCGGCATGCCGAGCTGCTGCATGGCCTGCACGAGCGGCTGCGCGTTCACGACCGTCGCCCCCGAGGCGCGGATCGCGGACACGACGAATTCGAACGGCGTCTTCACCTTGGCGCGGTACGCCTCGGCGGCGAAGAACTCCGGTGAGGTGATGATGACGCGCGTGACTTCGCGCAGGTCGCCCTTCGTGTCGAGGAACTTCCTGGCCGCGCGATCGACGAGTGCCTTGGGCGGCTCATCTGAGACGAAGCGCTGCGCGAGCTTGAAAGAAATGTGGCGCGCGGTCGATGGGTGCTTGGCCAGCATGTCGAGCACGCGCTCGCCCTCTTCCTGGCCGCCGCCCTTGGGGAAGTGCGCACCGAGGATCACCTTTTCGGTCGCGTCATGCGTCTGCGACCGGAACAGGAAGCTGCCGCCCATCCGCGGCTGATCGATCGTCCAGCCCGTCAGCGCGCGTGCCACCTCGATGACGTCCTTCTGCGTATAGCCGCCGTCCACGCCGAGCGTGTGGAGCTCCATCAGCTCACGGGCGTAGTTCTCGTTGAGCCCGCGCTGCGGACGCTGCTGCTGTGGCCGGCGCATCTGTTCGAGCCGCTGCATGAGCTGGCGTCGCTGCTCGGGCCGCAACCGCGGATCGTTCAACCGGCGCTCCATCTCCGGGCTGATCATGACCGCCGCGTTGGGCGAGGAGCTCTGGAAGTTGTCGAGATAGAACAGCATCGCGGGGCTGTGCGCGGTTGCGCCCAGCAGGTCGCGGAAGCTGCCGAACACGTGCGGACGGATGACGTTCTGCTCGTAGTCGGTCAGGTACTGCCGCACCTGGCCCTTGCCGATGAACACGTTGAAGTGGTTGAACCAGAAGTCGACGAGCACTTCCTCGAGCTGGCGCTCGGACATGGCGGCCCGCAGGATCTTGGCCTGCATCAATTCCTGGGTAATGTTTTGCGCCTGCTGCTGGAGCATTCGGAGCTCCGGCGGCGGCGGCTGGCGCGGCGGCGTCGCGGGCGGCGCCGTCATCGTCGGATCGCCTGTCACGGGCGGCGGTGCCTGCTGCGCCTGCTGGCGCTGAAGCTCCCGGCGCATCTGGTCGGCCGCCGCGAACTTCTCGCCGAGGTCGCGCGCGTCCATGGTGAGCGTCTCGAACTCCGCGAGACGCGCGTCCATCGCGGCGTTGGCGACCCGCTCGGGGTGCAGCTGCTGGTCGATGTACGCCGCGAGCCCCGTCTGCTGCACGCGCTCGACGTCGCCAGGCCGCGCGCCAAACCCCACGCGGTTCAGCACATGAGTGATCGTCTTGACGTCCGGCTTTCCGGGCACCGCGCTGTCGCGCTGGGCGGACAGCTGACCCGCCGTCAATGAAAGGAGACCGGCCACCGCGACGAGCGCCGCCAGCCGGCGGAATGGGCGATAGGCGTTAGGCGTCATACACCCCTTTTAGACCTGTCGGCGCCAAAAAGGGAACACTGGCGCGGTCAGGCCTATTCTGACGGTTCCCGCCCGCTTTCGGACAGCCCTGGCAGGTGGTTTGCACCGAAAAAGCCTTATGACCAGAACTGCAATCGCCCTCATCGTCCTCACGGTGGCCGCGGGGTGTTCACGCGGCACCGATCTCGAGAAGATCCCGGTCGGCTCGGACGTCCAGCTCACGCGGCAGGACGGCGGCGTCGTCGAAGGCAAGCTCGCGGCGCGCGACGAGCAGACCGTGAAAGTGGATGTCGGGCGGACGACGCGCTCCGTGCCGCGTAAGGAAATCGCGGACGTGCGCGTCGTCGAGCCGAACGCCAAGCCCGTCGAGCTGCCGCCGATCGCGAAGTTTCGCGAGTACACCATCCCGAGCGGTACCAAGATCTCGGTGAAGCTGGGAGAGGCCGTCGGGTCGGCGACAAGTCATGTCGGTGATGCCGTCACGGCGACCCTGGCCGATCCGGTCACGGTAGATGGCTTGCAGGTCCTGCCGGCCGGCAGCACGGTCCGCGGCGAAGTCACCGCGGCCGAGCCATCGGGCAAGGTCAAAGGACGCGCCAGTCTCGCGCTGGAGTTCAAGAGCGTGACGGCTCATGGGGAAAGCTATCCGCTTGACGCGAAGTTCTCGATGGTCGCGCCCTCGACCAGGAATCGTGACATCGACAAGGTCGCTTTGCCCGCGGCGGGCGGCGCGATCATCGGCGCGATCATTGGCGGGGGGAAAGGTGCAGCTGTCGGCGCCGCCGTGGGCGGCGGCGCGGGCACGGCCGCGGTCCTCATGACGAAAGGCAAGGACGTCGGGCTGTCGAGCGGGACGGAACTGGCCGTGACGACTGGACGGGCTATTGAAGTGAAGGTCCCCATCCAAGGGCAAAGGGCAGAGGGCAAAGGGCAGAGGTGAGGTTGAAGGGGAAAGGGAAGAGTTCGGACGCTTTTCCCTTTCCCCTCCCTTCGCCCTTTCACCTTCCCCCTCTCCTTTGCCCTCTGCCCTTTGCCCTTCTCATCTATCGAAATATTTCCGCCACTCGCGCGCCGTGTCCAGCTTCGCGCCGCTGAGCTTTTCGTACGCCGAGAAGTAGCGAAGGAACTGCGCGCGGTCGGCGTCGGCGGTGTCGAGCGGGCGGCCGAGAATTCGCGCTTCGTACAGCAACCGCATGGACAGGAGGAGACGGTCGCCGTCGGCAGGGCGGCGTGAGAGATATCCGTCGAGCGTCTTGATGGCCTGATCAGGCTGGCCCGCCAACGAGAGCGCCGTGTAGATCCATGGCGCGCTCGGGTCGGTCACGAGCGTCGTGCGCCACACGGTCGCGGCTTCCTTGTCCTGCCCGCCCGCCGCGTAGCACGCACCGAGGTAGAACGCGGCGGGGAAAAATCCCGGAACCGTTTTGAGGGCCTGGGCAAAATCAAGCGCGGCGCGATTCACATCACTGCGCGCGAGTTCCGCGACTCCCGCCAGAAAGCTGCCGACGACATGGTCGCTGTGCGCCGCATCGACGACGCGAAGCACCTCTCCGAACTGACCCATCCGCGCGTACCCGATCGCGGATCGACGACGAGACCTTCCGAGATCAGGACCACGGCCTTGGGCTCGGACGTCCACGCAAACCGATCGATGATGCCGCGGAGCGACACGAGCGACGCGGCGGTGTTGTTCCTGGCCTGCATATGTACGGCGCGGGCGTCGCTCTCGAGGATTTGACGGCACTGCGCGAGCGACGTGGCGTCGCGTTCCGCGGGACACTCACGGTCGAGAATGTTCGCCCAGACGTCCGCCTCTCCGCGCTCCATCACTCGGCCGATCGGACCTGCCGCGGCTTGCCGTCCACCTTGAGAGCAAAGTCCTCCGCCTGGAGATTTCCGACGGGACGGCCGTCCCGGTCGATGACGCTCACGTCGACGGCGACGACGTCGACGGCCGTGCGAACGTGGGCTGGCCTTGCGGATTTTGCGGGGGTGGCGCGGCCTGCTGGGCGAACGCCGCGCCGCCAGCGAGGAGCGCCAGCAAGCACGCCCGTCCCAGCGGCAGATACATTGTGGCAGTCTATCGCTGAAACGAGGCTCAGAGGCTCAGAGGCCTTTGCGTCTGCTCTTCAGATCCCGCGCCACCGTCTTTGCCGCGAGCAAGCCGGATAGCCCCGTGAGTCCGCCGCCAGGATGCGTTCCCGCGCCTCCGAGATACAGACCCTCGATCGGCGTTCGATACTGCGCCCATCCGAGAAGCGGCCGCGCGATCCAGGACTGGTCGAGCGACGGCTCCCCGTGAAAGATGTGGCCGCCCGAGAGGCCCCAGGTGTGTTCCAGATCTTCCGGCGTGAGCACCTGACAGGTGGAGACGATCGACGGCAATTCCCGCACGTGCGGTTCGAGCACGCGCATCGCGGATTGATACAGACGCTCGCGATGATCGCTCCACGAGGCGCCCCGAAGGTCCCGCGGTGCGAAATGAAAATAGATGGACATCACGTGACGTCCATCCGGCGCGAGCGACGGGTCGGTGATGCTGGGGACCGAGAGCTCGAGCCATGGATCGTCCGAGATCTTGCCGTACTTGGTCGCGTCGAATGCGCGTTCCAGGTAGTCGATGTCGGGCGCGACGACGAACCGGCCGCGTGACGGGACCGCGTCGCCTTCGAACGACGTGAACACCGGGGCCCGGTCGAGCGCGAGGTTGATCTTCGCCGTGACGCCGCGTGCGCGATAGTTGCGAATCCGGTCGACGAAGGTCGGCGGCAGGTCTGCGGGATCGGTGAGTTTCAGGAACGTCTGTCGCGGATCGACCGCCGAGACCACGGTGCGCGCCGGAATCTCGTCGCCGCCGTCGAGCACGACCCCGGTCACGCGCCCGTCGCGCGCCATAATGTTCGCGACGCGCGCATTCGCCCGAATCGTGGCGCCCGCCTTGGTCGCGATCTTCGCGAGGGCGTCGGCGACCGCGCCGGGCCCGCCGCGAGCGGTCACGCCGCTGCCCACCGGCAGGGGATCTTCAGCCAGCCGCTGCATGAACGTCGCGGTCGTCCCCGCCGACCAGGGGCCGACCGGATTGCCGAACACGGCGCGCGAGGCGACCGCAGCCCGAAGCAGATCGGTCTCGAACCACTCCGCGACGAAGTCGGCGACCGCCATCGGCACCCACCGCGCCACGCGCGCCAGATCGCGCCGGCCGAGCTTGCGCGCGCGCCGGCCGACCAGGAGCAGCCGCAGATACTCACGCGCGTCGATCTCGTCGATCGACGGCGGCGCGTGCTGATTGAGCCCCGCGATGAGGCCGGCAACTCGGTGCGACGTGCGCAGGAACTCGTTCCATTTGATCGCGTCGCTCGACGAGATCGCGTTGATGGATCCGGCCGTGAGCACCGGATCGCGATGAAAGACGATCGCGCGGCCGTCGCGGCCGAGCGCCGTCAGCGCCGGATCCGGCGTGATGAACTGGACGGCGCGATCGAGACGCACGGCGCGGGCGACGTGGTGATCGATCGGCCCGAACGCGTGGCTGAGGATGGGCGCCCGAAAGCCGGGCGCGAACTCACTGGTGACCGCCGCGCCGCCGGGCATCGGCCGCTGGTCGAGCACGACCACCGAGAGCTTCCGTCGCGCCAGCCACGCGCCGGCGACGAGCCCGTTCAGTCCCGCGCCGACGACGACGACGTCAGCCACGGACATCCGCCATGAGTCTCATCGCCGCGTTGCGGCCCGGGGCGCCCATGATCCCGCCGCCGGGATGCGTCGCCGAGCCGCACAAGTACAGCCGCTTGATTGGCGTGCGGTAATCGGCCCATCCCGCCGCCGGGCGCAGAAAGAAGAGCTGTTCGAGCGTCAGCTCCCCCTGAAAGATGTTGCCCTCGGATAACCCGAATTCGCGTTCGAGGTCGAGCGGGGTCAGCACCTGTTTGTCGATGATGCAGTTACGGATGTTGGGAGCGAACTGCGCGATCGCGTCGATGACGGTCTCGCCGAACGCGTCGCGCTCGACGTCCCACGGGTGAGGCGCATCGGCCGGTGGCGTCGATCCGTTGTCAGGGGCTCCGGCAGCACTGACCGGCCCCGCGGCGGGACGCAGGTGATACGGCGCGTACTGCACGAAGCACGACATCACGTGTTTGCCCGCCGGTGCGACCGACGGATCGGTCAGGCTCGGGATCACGATGTCGACGTACGGCCGCCGGGAATACCGTCCGTACTTCGCGTCGTCGTACGCGCGCTCCATGTAGTCCACGCTCGGCGAAATCGAGATCGCGCCGCGCAGGTGCGGGCCGCGGCCGGGCAGGCACGTAAAGTCGGGAAGCGCGTCGAGCGACAGGTTGACCTTGCCGGACGAGCCGCGGAACTTGTAGCGCTGGATGTCCTCGACGAACTCGCCCGGCAGCTTATCGGCGCCGACCATCTTCATGAACGTCAGCCGCGGGTCGACGCTCGAAAGCACCGTCTTGCCGAGATAGTAGTCGCCGTTCTCCAGCACGACGCCGGTCGCCTGGCCGTTTTCGATCAGGACGTTCTTCACGGGCGCGCTGATCTTGATCTCCGCACCCGCCGCGTGCGCGGCCGACGCAATCGCCTCCGACACGCGGCCCGTGCCGCCTTTCGACAGGCCCCACGACCGGAACGCGCCGTCGATCTCGCCCATGTAGTGGTGGAGCAGCACGTAGGCGGTGCCGGGCGATCGGACGCCGAGGAACGTTCCGATGATCCCCGACGCGGCCATCGTCGCCTTGAGCACGTCGGTCTCGAACCACTGATCGAGGAAATCGATCGCGCTCATCGTGAGCAACTGGAGCTGATTGGCGCGATCGTGCTCGGACAGCGCGCGGAACCGCTTGCCCAGGTCGGCGAGCCTGCGCAGCTCGCGCAGTTTCATCGAGAACGGATCGGGCGGCGTCATCGCCAGGATGTCCTTGGCGAACCGGCCCATGTCCACCATCGCGCGGCCATACTCGTCGTACACCTCGGCGTCGAGCCGCGAGTGCCGGGAAATCTCACGGAACGTCCGGGCGTGATCGTTCATTCGCCAGAGGTAGTTCCCATTCAGCATCGGCGTGAACGTGCCGTCGAGCGGCAGGATTTCGAGGCCGTGGCGGGCGAGCTCGAGGTCGCGGATGATCTCCGGCCGGAGCAGCGAGACGACGTACGAGCAGACGGAGAAGCGGAAGCCCGGGAAGATCTCTTCGGTGACGGCCGCGCCGCCGATGACGTGCCGGCGCTCGAGCACCAGCACGCGCCGCCCCGCCCGCGCAAGATATGCCGCTGCCGTCAGTCCGTTGTGACCCGCGCCGATGACGATCGCGTCGTATTTGTCCATCTTTAGTCGGGGGACTTCGTCCCGCCGAACCCCCTGACACGCTCGCTCGCGGGGACCCCCTACGCCCCGCTCCGCTCGCGTGGCTCACTCGCTACCGATCGTTCGCAGCTCAAAATGCGTCGGGGTTTCGTCTGCACCAAAGTCCTACGACCGAACTTACGATAGAGTCCACGGAGTTTCCCACAGACGGAGACCCGATCCAAATGCCCGTCGGGACGCCCTTTCACGATCGCACCTTTCCGCTCTGCGAGAGCCTGAGCTATCGCGACTGGGCCGGCTACTTCGCGCCGAGCTCGTACGAGCCGCTCCACGAGCACGAGTACAACGCGATCCGGAACGCGACCGCGCTCATCGACATCTCGCCGCTGTTCAAGTACCTCGTCACCGGACGCGATGCGGCGCGGCTCGTCGATCGCATCATCACGCGCGACGCGGTCAAGCTCCAGCCCGGCCAGGTGATCTACACGCCCTGGTGCGACGAGCACGGCCGCGTGATCGACGACGGCACGGTGACGCGCCTCGAAGAGCAGCGGTTTCGCTGGACCGCCGCCGACCCGAGTCTGAGATGGATCACCCGGCAGGCCTCCCGCCTCGAGGTGACGGTGGAGGACATCTCGGAGCGGATGGGCGCGCTCGCACTTCAGGGGCCGACGTCGGCCGCGCTGCTGAGGACGGTCGCCGAGGCAGACATCGACAGCCTCAAGTACTTCCGCGCGACCAGGGGTTCCATCGCGGGCCGGCATGTCGAGATCTCGCGGACCGGCTACACCGGCGACCTTGGCTACGAGGTCTGGATCAACCGGGAGGACGCGGGCGCGGTCTGGGATGCGATCGTGCGCGCGGGCCCGGCCTTCGGACTGCGGCCGACCGGGTTGCTCGCGCTCGACGTCACCCGAATCGAAGCGGGCTTGCTGCTGATCGACGTCGACTTCTTCAGCGTGCGTAAAGCGCTGATGGTCTCGCAGCTCTATACGCCGTTCGAAATGGGTATGGATCGGCTGGTCGATCTCAGCAAGCCCGCCTTCATCGGCCGGACCGCGCTCGCGGGCGAGCTCGCCCGCGGACCCGCCCGGCGAATTGTCGGGATCGCTGTCGACTGGCCCGACGTCGAAGAGCTCTACGAGGAGGTCGGCCTCCCGCCGCTCGCGCAAGCCACCGCCTCGCGCGTCGCCGTGCCGGTCTTTGCCGGG
>DASQFI010000063.1:0-1868 GCA_035633215.1 Vicinamibacterales bacterium
TTAATGGAGATCCGCGTGATCGCGCGGCGCCAGCGCTGAGCTGAGACAGTTCTACAGTGCCCGTAGAAACGCCACCAGGTCCTTCTTTTCCTGCGGCACGAGCTTCAGTCCCAGCACCAGGTTGAAGAACTCGACCGTGTCGTCGAGCGTCAGCAGGCGATCGTCGTGGAGGAATGGCGGCGAGTCCTTGATGCCGCGCAGCGGGAAGGTCTTGATCGGGCCGTCCGCCGACGCTTTGCGGCCGTTGATGACCCTCTCCTTGAAGAAGCGCTCAACCTGCAGGTTGTGCATCAGGTTGTCGGTGTAGTACGGCGGCACGTGGCAGATCGAGCACTGCGCCTTGCCGAAAAACAGCGCCTCGCCGCGGCGCTCGGCCTCGGTGGCCTTCGCAGGGTCGAGCCGCCCGAGGATGTTCAGCTTGGGCGCGGGCGGGAAGTCGAGCAGGTTCTGGAACTCGCCCATGAAGTGCACCTGGCTTCCGCGCTCGAGCGGGCTCACACCCTTCCGCGCGGCGCGCGTGTGGTCGCCGTCGAAGTAGGCGGCGCGCTGCTCGAACTCCGTGAAGTCCTCGACGCTCTTCAGGGCGCGCTGCGATCCGAACAGACGCTGGATGCCGACGCCGCGCAGCGACGGCGTGTCGATGCGGTGCCGGTGCTCATTGGGCCGGATGTCGCCGACGGTATGCGTGGCCGAGTTCGTGTGGCCGTTGGCATGGCAGTCGAAGCACGCCACGCCCTGGGACGCCTTCACGCTCCGCCGATCCTCGGTCAGGTTGAACTGCTGCTGCGGAAACGGCGTGAGGAGCAGCCGCAGGCCTTCGAGTTGTTTCGGGTTGAGGAACTCCTTGAAGAGCCGCTCGAAGTTGTCGAGCGTCACCAGCTCGCCCTTTGAGACGTCGCCGAGGTCGGGCCGCGTCACGAGGAAGATGCCCGCCGAGATTTCCGGGATCAGGTGATCGGGCAGGTCGAAGTCCAAATCGAAGCGTGTCAGATCGCGCCCGGTCTGTTTCTTCACCTCGTCGATGAGCGGCTTCGGGAAGAGCATGCCGCCCGCCTCGTGATGCGGGTGGGGAAGCGGGTAGAAGCCTGCCGGCCACGCATTCTGGGCCTTGATCTCGTCCGGGGTCATCGCGGCGAGCCTGTCCCACGTCATGCCGGTGGCGAGCTTCACGCGCACGCCGTCCTGCACTGCCTTACCGCGGGACATTGTCACGCCCGCCGCCGGGCGGTTTGCGAGGTCGTAGCGCAGGTTCAGCAGGTCCTGGTGACGCCTGGCGAACGCCGGCTTTTCCTGCTGCGTGCGCTGGATGACCTGGGCAAGCGGTTCTGTTTTCACGAGCGGATCATCTTGCCCGAATATCGCGACGGCGCCCCACAGCGCGGTGGCGCACGCCGCGCTTACCGACACGAGGCCGCGACGAAGCTTCAGATGTTGCATGGCATGGTCCTCTCAAAGGGAAGTGTGGGCTAAACCGGGATTTGCGATATGAACCCATTCGCCGCCCCTGTCGTCGCGTTGAGTGAGCGGACTGTCCCCCCGGGCGCTCGTTCACCCCTTTCCGACACGTTGACGCAAGTCATCCTCGCGACGCATGGCCCGGGTGGCCCCGCGCGTCTGAGTTTGTCGGCCCCGCCCGTTTAGAGACACTCGGCCGGTTCGACCCCCGCTCCTCATCGCCCTCGCACCGGGTGTGGGGCTCGCGATCAGGTGGGGTGTCACGCGAGTCGCGTGATGCGCCCCAGGATCTGCCCACACAGGCGCCGTGTCAAGTGGCTCTCGGCCAGTTGGAGGATGTAGTACCGAGCGTGCCGGATCAGGCGCCGCCGGTCTTGAACAGCCCAGTACATTCAGCCTTCAAATCGAAAATG
>DASQFI010000064.1:0-65993 GCA_035633215.1 Vicinamibacterales bacterium
GCAGTTGTTCGATTACCTCGAGGTGTTCTATAACCAGCGGCGCCGGCACTCGTCCGTGGGCCGAATGAGCCCGGCGGCCTTCGAACGAAAGATGACTCAAGCAGCGTAACTAAACCGTCCACGGAATCGGATCAATGCCAAAACCCTTCCCCAGCCCATGACCACATTGCAAGCCGCGGTGATAAGTGCTCCTGCCACGGCGAGCTGCACGACGGGCCACGCCCGCCGCACCTTGGGCTGTCCGTCGTAGGCCATTCCACTCGTCTGTTCGATCTCCCAGCGCAGGTACCGGATCAGATAGAGCCCGGCCGCAGTGAGAATGCCCGCCACGAGTAGTGTCACGCCGACCCAGCTCATGGGACGCGCGGTTCCGTCGCGCTGATGTTCTCTTGAGTCGTGCGCGACTGGGTCCGCCGCGGCAACACCAGCCGCCGCAGCCTCCCGGCCAATGCGATGAGGCCACGCCAGAACATCAAGACCACACCAGTAATGGCCGCGAAGGCCGACGCCAGCGGGAGAAGCGCGTCGGGACCGACGTAAAGAAGAATCCACGGCAGAACGTGATCAGGACTTACGTACGGAGCGCCAGCTGCTATCGCCACAAACCGTCTACCCTTTCTCTTGACCAAGAGTCCGCTTACGCAACTGCACCTCTACTGCCGCGCCTAGTAAGGCAAGAACTGCACCACACATGCGGGGGCAAACAGGGTGTCTCCAGCTGAAAAGTCTCCGGGAGGAAGACCAAAGTGCCGCGTGTGACGCCGCCGGTCGCGAGTGCGATTTTCGTAACTCACCGAGCAATTCATCGAGCCATCGGGGAATCGCTGATGAGCCGTTCGAGCGATTGGCTCGAGCGCCAGGGCGGTCGAGCAGGAATCGGTGGATCTGATTGAGCTGTCGATCGATTCTCGACTGGTCGCTGATCTAGGTCGCGAGGAGCGCGGCGTCCACCCGGAGCGTGAGTCAGCTGCAGGAGAAAGCGCGCGATGGAGCCGAATCCCCATGTTGCAGATGCTTCTGCAAGCGGTCGTTTCGAGCGAACCAGGCGCACCGGCCGTGTTTCCCGCCGTACTTCCTCATGAGGTTCGTCGGATTCTCAGGTTCTCGAGTTCGACGTCGTGGCGGCACGCCTGAACGAGGACGCCGCCACATACGCGGCGCCGTAGCACACGGCGACGAAGATCGGAAACGCGAGGAGCGACCAGCGCACCGCCTGCATCGAACACGGCATCGGAAACGGAATGACGATCTGGTAGGCCGCGTTGATCGCCCAGAACACGCTCATGCCGAACGGCACCAGCTTCGCCGCGTCGCCCGAATCGATCCGCGTGCGCAGACTGAATAGCGCGCCCAGAATCAACAGGACCCTGAAGACGCAGTTGATCGCGTACACGCCCCAGTGAATGGCCGGCGGCAGCGTGTCCGCGTACGGGCCCCAACCGAAGACGTGCGACAGCGCCAGATGAAAGGCGCCCATTCCGAGCGACGCCGTTCCCGCGACCCACGTGCAGAGTCGATATCGCTTGCTGAGCTCCGTCGCCGCCTCGGCCAGCCGACTCGGTCTTCCGCCTTCGCCGGATCAATACGGCTGGCGCGGAGTGCAGGGACGAGGATACGGAGGACGGCTGAACGGAAAGGTCTCGAGCCTGATCGGTGCAGACGATGGGATGACGCATGCGTTGCGAAGGTATTTCACTGCCGCTGGATGCAACCGCCGTTGAGACGGCGAAGCCGCCCAAAATGGCGGCGGGATGTTGAATGGAATTGGAGACTCTCCAGAATCTTGGCGTTTTGGCGCGCCCGGCAGGAATCGAACCTGCGACCCTCGGCTTAGAAGGGTGAATTCCTGTGTCGGAGGCGGCCTGCTTTCTACGGGTTGCGAGAACTGCCACGCGGAAGTGCCACGCGCTTGATCTGGCCCCGCGTCGCCGCGAACGACGCGAATCGCCGAGGCGTATCTGCGGCTGACGAGCTTGGCCAGAAACGCGTGTTTCTTCTGACCTGCGGGCAATGCCGGCGAACCGCGGTACTGGCGTTCAATGAACACGCCGGAGTGGATGAGGACGTGCGCCAGAAACCGCGCCTGACGATCGGTGGACCCGAACGCCATAATGGCCTTGTTCCGCCGGATGCTGTCAGACAATTCCCGTGGGGTCCAGAGATTCAAACGAAGTTCTCCGCCACGCGTGGATCGAAGGGCCGCGCGCCACTACGTCCGCTGCGATAACAGGTGGATCCCGCCCGCGCCCGAAGGCCGCGTGGGCACCTCGGTAGGGCTCCGTGACCACTTCGATGTCTTCATGACGGTCTCGTCCATCGAGGTCGTACTCGATGCAAGTCGGGGAGGTGGACCGACTCGTCGAAATACGGCAGGTCTTGTTCCCGCGACCACTCCTCGCTGTCCCGCGCATCGCGATCGGGCCGCCCATCATTGTCCGGGCGGTCACGGTTGTGCTCCTGCAGGAACTCCTCATACTCGCTCCGCAGGTCCCGTGCCAGGACGATGCGTTCGATCTCGGCGCCCTCCTCGCGCAGCCGCTTCTCGACCTTCAGATACGCTCGAAACAGCTGCGTCGTGCTGGAGTTCAGGCGCGCGACCAAGCCCCGAGTGGACCTCTTGGTCTCGGTCGTTCTCACGGTCGCGGCCGCGTCGAGCACGTCCCAACCCCGGTCCGTGAGCACGGCCGCACACTCATCGCCGTTAATCTGGACGAACCGAATCAAGCCTTCGTCCTGTAGGTGGTCCAAGGTTGTGTCACGCGGATCTTCGTACGCATCAAGGTCGCCATCGCGTGCATCGGCATAGTCCCGAGGGTCGAAGTCGAACATCGGCTTCCTCCTCGGCCGGCGTTGGCCGATGTTGGTTCGTGAATAGGCTCAGGCGATGTTCACGAGAGGCGGGGTCAGCGTCAACTCTGCGTGTGCGGAGTCCAAGCCGCGTGACGGTGTCGAGGACTTCCTCTTTCGTAAATCGACCCGTCGCCAACTCCTCGAAGGCTCTCGTCACCAGCGGCGCACGATCAGTGTCTGGCGCCAGACTCTTGCCTCACCATTTCGGAGCGTTGAGATACGCGAGAGGCGGGATGAACGTCAACGGTACGCCCGGCCGGGTGTGCCTGCAGCCGTCCTCTTCGCTCGTCCAGACACTGGCTCGTCCAGACGGTTGACTGGCCCTTCTGTCGAGCTATAGTTAGCGCGATGTGATTAGCCGAAGGGATTCCGGGGCCGCTCATCGCGCTATCGCGGGGGCGAGCGTCCGTCGGAGAACGAGCTTATGTTGATTCGCGCGGGGACAGCGCGTTAATGCCGGCTAACGTCCGAGAAACGAAGGTGCTGGTTCTTGTAGCGCAGGGCAAGTCCAACCGGGACATGTGGGTCATTGCGGACGTCGAGGAATTGAGAAGTCGCCGGTGTGGAGAGATCGCGAGCATCCGGGGAGTCAGGCCCGGAGCGGAGCGCCCGCGGAGCCGCGTGACCTACCGGTCCGGGGGAATCGATGTGACGCGACAGCACGACGGATCCACCGTCTCCGGGCGCCCGCGCTCCGACGCAGCGCGGAGCCGACGCGGTGGAGCACACTGTCCATAACGAAATCAAGGAGATGGATCCATGCAAGCAACGCTGAGCAGAGCCAGAAGCATGATCTCCGGCATCGGCGCTGCCACCGCGGTCGCCCTCGGGCTGGTGGCAGTCAGCTTCACGTCCTCGCGGGCACAAGTACCCCCTCCTCCCATCCTGGTCGAGCCACTGACACCGCGGAGCTTGTTCACCGACGACGTCCGCGGGCAGTTCAGGATCAAGCTCGAAGGACACGGCACCAATGTGGTCAACATGCGTGACCTCTCCCGGTCGGTGGTCGCCAGGATCACCGTCCAGCCCGGCGCGCAGTTCCCGTGGCACACGCACCCTGGCCCAGTCATCGTCAACATCGCCCAGGGTGAGCTGGTCTACGTCGAAGCCAGCGACTGCATTGAGCGGCCGTATCCGGCAGGCACGGCGTTCGTGGACCCCGGCCACGGCCACATCCACACCGCCTTCAACCGCACCGGCGGTGTGACGGTGATCTACGCGACCTTCTTCGAAGTCCCGGCCCAGGGTCCCCTGACCATCACCGAGGGGGTTGAGGCGCCCGCCGACTGCCAGGTCGGGAGCTGAGCCCAAGGGTATCGACGGGGCGACGGCCGTACGGTCCCCGGTGATGCTGGGGACGTACGGCAGGAGGCGCACGGAAGCGTACTGGCTGTCGCCCGACAATCACGGCGTTGGCGTGAATCCTGACGCTCCGAGGATTCGAGGAAAGCCGACGAGGGGAGAACGGGTTGCCAGGCAGCGAAACAAGGTCACACGTCGGCCCCTGGTCGTCAGCCCAAACATCAGTTCACAGTCAAACGGGCGGGCTGACGTGTTCAACACCACGACGGACTTCGTCTTAATCGTTAGGCGCAGCCGTGCGCCTGTGTGTGGGGTGAATCGCAGCGTGCCCGCCCATCGGGCAGATGGATTTCTGGGATCCCACCGGAACCCGGTCAGTCGGAGCGGCCGCATCGCGCCGTCATCGTAGGCGGCTGAGGCTCTCCAAATCCAGCTTCAACATGACCCGCCGTGGGTTCGCTCAGGCCGCTTTCGAACCAGGGAAAATGCGACCTGAAGCGTCGATGCAAAGTTCCTCGTCAGGGAACGCGTATTGTCGTTATTGCACGGCCGCCAGGTCGAGCCAGGTCCATTGTGTCGGCCGGTTGGTAAGTGTCACGACCCGGCTGGCCGACGCGCCCTGGTAGCTGGCCGAAACCTCAACGGTGCTGTCGGGCGGAACGCCCTTGATGACCGCTCGGTCGCGCGCGCTGATCGCCACGCGGCATACGCCCGACCAGCAGACCTCGACGCGCGCCCCGTTGATGGCCTCGACGCCGTCGACGACATAGACCGAGAGCGTCACGTCGCGATCGGGCATTGGGCCCGACACCAGGAACACGAGACAGACTGCACGCACAATTGCACTCATAATCGCCTCCTCAGATCCGATCCTTCCGCCCGCGCTTCGCAGCCGGCGCCGGCGTCTCCGGCATCGCTCCGATCGAGTGATGATCAAGTTCGAGGAACCTCAGTTGTTCGGCGCGGTCACCGACGCCAACATCCGCGGCGTCCGGCTCAAACAACGTTGCAATCGTTTCAGGCGTCTCGTCGAAATCGCCCGGGCCGAAGTCTCCGTCGTAGCAGACAAACGAGGCCCGCGCGGCTGGCCTCGCGACAAGCACGAGGAATCCGACCATTGACGTCAGGCCGACGATGCGCATACAAACCTCGTCTGAACGGAACGTCGGTTCACAGAGCGAACAACGTGCCACTCCTCAGACGGCAGCGAAATCGGATGTTTGCGCTGGCGATTGGACAGCGAGATCGAACCGCTGCTCTAGGTGAGTCGAACGTGTGGCACCCGGATGCTCAGTACCGATCCGCGCTGCGAGGAGTCGGCCGCGACCGGCAGCCCAGCTTTCAATCCTGAACGACCTTCTTCTTCGGCTCTTGAATGGAAGTCGCCTCGAGTGTTGACATTCGTCAGGCGGCCTTGGAACCTGGGGAAATCCGGCCGGAAGCCTCGATGCAAAGTCCCTCGTCTCCCGTTGGGGACGCCACCTTGGTAGGCAGCACCGCGCCGACGATCAACCGACCCGTCGCAACTGGTCCTCTGAACCGATAGGTCTTGCCTTCAGGCGTGAACGGAAGTGGCGCTTCCAACACCTCGCGCAGCATTTGATGCGCGTCCGACACCGACCCGTTCAACAAATCGCGCCACGTTGCGACTGCCCTCTGCACGTTGGCTTCGATCGCCTCACGGTCAACCTGAATCTGATACAGGGTCTTCGCTGAGGCGATCTCCGTCATGAGGGCGTCGCGTTCCTTCTGTCGTTCGGCTATCCGACTGCGACGACATCCTCTTTCGTCAGCCTGGCTCTAAGCACTTCGGCGAAGAGTTCATCGTTGTCGCGGAGAAGTGTCTGAACTTGGGGCCGGGATAGGATCAGCCGGCGCAAGCCGGCGTCAGTCACGCGCGTCGACCCAGCGCCCGGCAGCGGCATCGCCTGGATGTGATTGATGAACTCCACGAGTTTGCCAATCTCATCCCCGATGAAGGTGAAACTGGCATTGTGGGCTTCAGCGTCGCGACGTGTAACCCTGAATGCTCAAAACGAACACACCACGATCGTCCTCGAAGAACTTTGCCGTAATGCAGGTCTTCGCATCAGGCTTGTGGCGCAGCACGACCTCACCCTTGACCTGAGCGAAGGCGTAGGACTCGGGGTGCTCGATGAGCTTCGTCGCGATTCGCACCTTGCGATTCGGTTGATTGAACGCGTCCAGGCGCGGACTGACAACGCGGTCTGCCACGCGAAGGATGAGGGTTGCGAAGGGCTCTGAAGGTTTCAGATGGAGGTCGACCGCCCGACTTTCCTAGCGAATCGCAAAACTTGGCGCGCCCGGCAGGAATCGAACCTGCGACCCTCGGCTTAGAAGGCCGATGCTCTATCCGCTGAGCTACGGGCGCCCGTGGGCCATTGTACGGGGTGGCGCACCACCGGCAAACCACCGGTCGTCCGTGGTCAGTTCGAAGTTCTCAGTTCGAAGTTCGAAGTTCGGCCGCGGAGCGGCCGTTTGCTGCCGAACCCCGGAAGTTGCTAATGTGGGATCGGTTCCCCCTTCCAATCCGAGGTGTCCGTGAGCATCCAGCGAGCTGTCTTGCTGTTCTGCGTCCTGACCGCATTCGCCATGCCGCCCAGCGTGGCGCACGCGCAGGATTTCGCCATTCTGGAATCGGCTGAAACGATCAACAAGGGGAACTTCAAACTTCGCGTGAGCCCGCTCCTGATCTTCGGCAAAGGCGCCGAAGACAACGAACCCGGTGTCGCGATTCTGGCGGGATACGGGTTTACCTCCAACTTCGACATGGAAGGCGGGGTGGCCTTCTTCGACGGCGTGACCTTCTGGGGCGCCAACGCGGAGGTCTGGCTCGTGAAGGAACGGCCGTTCGACTTCTCGGTGGCTGGCGGTTTCCATCGCCGGACGGGGGACAACACAGAGAGCTTCAACGGCCTCGACTTGACGTTTCTCGCGAGCGGTCACGTCACGCGCCGGCTCGAGCTGTACGGCGGCCTGGACCTGGCCTTCGAGGGGATCGGCGATCCGATCGACTTCAAGACCGCGCATTTCGTGCCGGGAATTGAATTCAAGATCACCGACAACCTGGACCTGGTCGCCGAGGCCGGCCTGGCGCTGAATGACAACGCACGGCACTACATCGCCGGCGGACTGGCGTTCTACGTTCGTTAACGACGTGATTGCGCGAGCCACGGCGTGAGCTAACATCCACGCCGTGCGCTCGCTCCTGCCCGGCGCTGCCCTCCTCTGGCTGGTCGCGCTGTCCCAAAGCCCCGGACAGACCGTCCCGTGGCCAGTGAACGGCGGCCCCGACAACATCCGCTACTCGCCGCTCGATCAGATCAACCGTACGAACGTCGCCCGCCTCGAGGTCGCGTGGACGTACGACTCGCGCGACGCGTTCCGCGCCTCCGAAATGCAGAGCAACCCCATCATCGTCGACGGCGTGCTCTACGCGACGACGCCAACGCTGAAGGTCGTGGCGATCGACGCTGGTTCCGGTCGGGAGATCTGGAAGTTCGACCCGAGCGGCGGCGCGACGACCTCGCCGAGATTTCGGCATCGAGGCGTCACCGTGCACCGGGATCGCGTCTTCGTCAGTTATCGCAGTTTCCTCTACGCGCTCGCCCGAAAGACCGGCGAGCCGATCTCGTCGTTCGGCACCAAAGGACGGATCGATCTGCGCGAGGGGCTCGACCAGCCGGCGGAGCGGCTGAGCGTGAGCGCGAGCACGCCGGGCTCGATCTTCGAAGACATGATCATCATGGGCAGCTCGGTCCCGGAGACGCTGCCAGGATCGCCCGGTCACATCCGCGCGTTCGACGTGAACACCGGCATAAATCCGGTGGATCTTCCACACGATCCCGAAGCCGGGCGAATTCGGCTACGAGACGTGGCCGAAGGACGCCCATCACCTGTCGGGCGGCGCCAACGCGTGGGCCGGCGTGACGGTCGACACGACACTCGGGATGGTGTTCGCGGCCACGGGATCGGCCTCCTTTGATTTCTACGGCGTGACGCGCCACGGCGACAATTTGTTCGCCAATTGCGTGCTGGCGCTCGACGCGCGCACCGGCCGTCGCGTCTGGCACTTCCAGGGCATCAAGCACGACGTGTGGGATTGGGATTTTCCGGCCGCGCCGAGCCTCGTCACGGTGCGGCGCAGCGGACGCACCGTCGAGGCCGTCGCGCAGATCACCAAGCAGGGTTACGTGTTCGTGCTCGATCGGCGCACGGGCGCGCCGCTGTTCCCCATCGAGATGCGCAGCGTGCCGGCATCGCGGGTGGACGGCGAACAGCTCGCGCCTCGTCAGCCCTATCCGACACTGCCGCCTCCGTTTGCCCGGCAGGGCCTGACCGAAGCCATGCTGACGACGCGCACGCCCGAGGCGCACGCGGACGTGGTGGCGAGATTTCGAAAGTACCGGACGGGGTTTTTCGAGCCGCCGTCGCTCGAAGGGACGATCGTATTTCCCGGGTTCGATGGCGGCGCCGAATGGGGCGGCGCGGCGTTCGATCCGGAGACCGCCCTGCTCTATGTGAATTCGAACGAGCAGCCCTGGATCATCAAACTGATCGCGAACAATGACACGGCGCTCTACAACAGCAAGTGCGCAACCTGCCATCGAGAGGACAAAAAGGGCGGCGCGACCGGTCCGTCGCTCGAACAGGTGGCCACGAAGTACTCGCGCGACGAGCTCGCGACGTTGATCCGACAGGGCACCGGCCGCATGCCCGGTTTCCCAGATCTGGGGGCTCGGAACATCACTGACCTCGTCGAGTACCTGATGACGGGGAAGGACAAGGCGATCGATCCGGCCATCGCGAACGACCCGAGCCGGCTGAAGTATCGGAGCGACGGCGAATCGATCTTTCTCGATCCGGACGGCTACCCGGCGATCACACCGCCCTGGGGCACGCTGAACGCCATTGACCTCGATACCGGCGCCATTCGCTGGAAGATCCCGTTCGGCGAGTACCCCGAGCTCGCGGCCAAGGGCCTGACGAACACTGGCAGCGACAACTACGGCGGCCCACTCGTCACAGCCGGCGGACTGGTCTTCATCGGCGCCACCAACTTCGACAAGAAGTTTCGCGCCTACGACAAGATGACCGGAACGCTGCTCTGGGAGACGACGCTGCCCGCGGCTGGCAACGCGACGCCGGCGGTCTACCTGCTCAACGGGCGACAGTACATCGTCATTGCCTGCGGGGGCGGCAAGAATGGCGCGCCGTCCGGCAGCGCCATCGTCGCGTTTGCGCTGCCGAATGCGCGTTGAACCCAGCCGCGGCTATCGCTGCTTGACGCGCGCTTCGAGCAGCTTGACCATTTCGGCAATCCGCTCCGCCCGAATCGCCGGACTTCGCTTCGTCGCGTCAATCCAGCGCAGGTACCCCTTCCGATAGAACTGCGCGAGCGAGTCGAAGAACGCGCCGGCTTCCGGCGAAGCCTCGAACGCCGCGACGACGTCTGACGCGAGATCATCGCGTTGCGGACCCTCGGGAATCAGAACAACGGTGACCTGGTCGCCGACCTCGATCCCACAACCGCGTCGCCACGCAGGTCCGATTGAAAACACGTGGCCGTCGCGGACGCGTTCGATCACCGCTCTGACGCCGCCGCCGTTCATGGTGCCGGCGACATGATGCTGCGGTTTCGGCCCCCACACGTCGTCCGGGTCGAAGGGGACGGGAACGACCACCCGCTTCCTGCTGTCCGTCGCCACCACGGCCGTGAATTTCTCGGCGCGGGTGGGGATCGAGCTGCGAGACGACTCTTTCGCTGGCTGCCTGGCCATGACCGGAAGATGACCTCCTACCCACCCGACCGGACGAACCATTCCACTCCGACGATGACGATGAACGCGTTGAGACCGAGATTCTGGCCCGACGTGCCGGCATTCGAGATGTGGTGGTTCCGGATCTCGACCCGCCAGGAGGGATTCCCACGCGGGCGCATGCGGATGCCGACGCCATAGTACAGCTGGCCATTGAAAACTCTGTCGATCTCGGGAACGTCGAGCGAGGTCCACAGGAATCCGGCGCCGCCGGACACGAACGGCAGCACGCGCCCTTGGTCGCGCAGGTGATAACGGACACCAAGTCCGGCCAGGCCAACCGTGATTGCGGGTCCGGCACGGTCGTAGACGAAGAGCGTCGCTTCGCCAACCACCTCAGCGCGCTTGAGGACGAACCAACCCAGCGCCGGATGGAGGGCGACAAACGTCGCGTCCGTGCGCGTCTTGCCATAGCCCGGAACGCCGAAGCGCCACGCAGTGCCCCAGCCAGCGGCAAGCGAACGCGTTCTGTGGCCCCGGTCAACCGGGCCGTCCTGGGCGAGCACGGGAGGCGGCGCGGCGACAATCAATGACAGGGCCAGACCGACTCCCGCGGTCACATTCCAAGCACGCCTTCGCACCAGTCGTCGCCTTGCGTTGTCCTTACAGTGATTCACTTGCCAAGACCAGCCACTGTACCGCGATCTCACCGGGGACGGATCCACCAACCATATGTGTCGACCGGTCGTCTAAGCTCCCCATAGAACTTCAAGGGGAGTCAGAATGAGACGCCGGCCGAACACGCGGGACGGGGATCTGCTTGGCGGCACGCTCGACATGCTGATCTTGCAGACGCTCAAGACTGGACCGGCCCATGGGTTCGCGATCGCGCAGAGCGTCGCCCATCGATCCGATGAGGTGTTGCTCGTCGAGGAAGGGTCGCTCTATCCCGCCCTCCATCGTCTCGAGGACCGCGGTTGGATCAGCGCCAGGTGGGGAGTTTCGGAGAATAACCGGCGCGCGAAGTTCTACACGATCACAGGCAGGGGACGGAAACAGCTCGCCGCCGAAGCCACACGGTGGATACAGCTCGCGACGGCGGTCGCACGCGTCATGGAGCCGGGCTCGTGAAATGGGTCAGGCGATCGGCGCTGGACCGCGAACGCGACGAGGAGATCGCGGCGCACCTGGCCGAGGCGATCGATCACTACAAGGCACAGGGCATGAGCGAGACGGACGCGATCCGGACCGCTCGCCTGCGCTTCGGCAATCCCCGCGCGTACCGGGAGAAGGTGGACGACATGAATCGGCTGCCCGTCGTCGATGTGCTGGCCCGGGATTTACGCTACGCCCTGCGACGGCTGCGCCAGGCGCCTGCGTTCAATGCGACCGTCATTGTCACGCTCGCGCTCGTGATTGGCGCCACGAGTGCGGTTTTCAGTCTCGCCGACGCCATTCTGCTGCGTCCGCTGCCGCTGCCCGAACCCCATCGCCTGGCGGTCGTCAGCTTCAAGCGCGTGTCGGCGGCCGGTGAGTTCGTCGGGCCGTCGGTCGACGGCGCGATGTGGGCTGCCGTGCGGGACCATGCGACCTTGATCGATTCTGCAGTCTCGATCTGGGGCTCCCCGAGCGTCAGCCTCATCGTGGCTGGAAGTCCCTCGTTCGTACGGACCCAGCAAATTGGCGACGGGTATTTCCGCGTCCTGGGCGTTGCGCCGATCCTCGGCCGTGAGTTCTCGAGTGAAGAAGCGCGTCCGGGCGGTCCGCCCGTGGCCATTCTGTCGTTTGAATTCTGGCAGCGCGTCTTCCAGGGTCGCGCCGACGCGATTGGGCAGCCGGTCCTCCTCCGCGGCGAGCCGTTCACGGTCGTCGGCGTGATGCCCGAGGGCTTCGAGGGCCTCGCCGAGTCCGCGGTGTGGACGCCGCTGAGAGGCGCCGGTCAGGGTCTCAACTACATGGTGGTGGCGCGCGCGCGAGAGGGCGTGACGTTCGAGCAGGCGAACGCCGAACTCGCCGCGCTCAGAGAAACGCCGTTCGCGATGCTGCGGCCAAACGCCACGACGAAACGAAGTCTGGTCCTGACGCCGTTGCAGGACGCCCTCGTCGCCACGGTGCGGCAGCCGCTCGTCATGCTCGGCTGGGCGGTCGCCGCCGTGCTCCTCATCGCGTGCGTCAATATCGCCGCGCTGCTGATGGCTCGCAGCGTGAGCCGGTCCAAGGAAGTGGCGACGCGCATGGCGCTGGGCGGCAGTCGCATCGCGGTCGTGCGGCAGCTGATGATCGAAAGCCTCGTCGTCGCCCTCATTGGCGGCGCGGCTGGCGTATTGGTCGCGTTTGCCGGACTTGAAGCGCTCAAGGCGATCGGCGAGACGACATTCTCGCAGTGGGCGCGCGTCACGCTCGATGCCAGGACCATTGCCGTCAGTCTGGGCCTGTCCGGCCTCACCAGCGTCCTGTTCGGACTGCTGCCGGCATGGCAGACGAGCCGCATCGACGTTCAGGCCGCGCTCGCCGGGGGCGGCTCGAGATCGATCGCCGGCGGGTCGAGTCACGTGCTGCGGCGGCTGCTCGTCGGCGCCGAAGTGGCCCTGGGCGTCGTGATGCTGGTCGGCGGCGGGCTGCTGCTTCGCCAGTTCATGTTTCTGCAGTCGCTCGATCCAGGTTTCACCCCCGACCGCCTCTACTCGATAAGCACGTCGCTGCAGGATGCGCGCTATCGCGACCCGGCCGTGATCAATCAGTTGTTCTCGTCGTCGATCGAGCGCTTACACCACACGCCGGGCATCGAGGCGGCTGCCGTGTCGCAGGGCCTGCCCTATCAACGTTTGCTCAACGTCGTGTTCCGCGTCGAGGGACGGCCGGACGACGATGCGCAGCCACCGATTGCGAACGTCGCATACATCACTCCGGGGTTTTTTCAGACGTTCGGCATTGCCTTCAAGGAAGGACGCGCGATTGACGACCGCGATCGCGTCAACATGCCATCCGTCGCCGTCGTCAACGAGACCTTCAGGCAGATCTATTTCAAAGGCGAGGCGGCCATTGGACGCCGGATCCGATACGCCAACCTGACAATGGAAGTGGTCGGGGTCAGCCGCGACGTGCAGCAGTTCGCCGGAGGCTTCACGCTGCCGCAGATGCGACGGGGGCCGATTGTCACGTCCCCGACCGTGTACCTGCCCGCGGCGCAATTAGACCGCGGCCTGCTCACGGCGTTTTCCCCTGTCTGGACGGTTCGCGCCCGTTCCGCCGCGGATGCCGCGGCCGCGCTCACGGCCGCGATCACCGCGGCCGACCCGCTGCTCCCGCTGGGGCCGCTGCGCGCGATGGAACAGGTCATCGGCGAGTCGATGGCTCAGCCGCGACTGCTGATGCTGCTCGTCGGCACGCTGGCGGTCGCGGCGCTGCTCCTCTCGGCGATCGGCCTTCACGGTCTGATCACCCACATCGTGTCTGAGCGCACGCGTGAGTTCGGCATTCGCCTGGCGCTCGGCGCACCGACCGGGAAGATTGTCCGCGCGGTCGTTCAGTCCGGCGTCGCGCTTGCGGCGATTGGCGCGCTGGTCGGCGTCGGTCTCTCATTCCCGGCGTCGTCGCTCGTGGCGGCGTCGGTCCCGAACTTGAGCACGCGCGATCTGCCGACGTATCTCAGTGTGGCGGTCTTGCTGGTGATCGTCGCGCTGGTCTCGAGTCTGTTCCCGACGCTGCGCATCGCGCGTCTCGATCCAGTGAAAATCTTGCGCGAGTGACCGTGCCGTCCGCGCGGGCAATGGGAAGCCATCGACCAACTTCGGCGCGCGCGATGAGACATCGGTTCGCGCGGCAGCCGCATCGTCGTTGCGGCCGACTGCGAACCGGACCTACTCTGTCCGCAACGCCCGCAGCGGATCGACCGACGACGCTCGCAGCGCCGGCACGAGACTCGCGAGTGCCCCGGCAAGGAGCAACGTCACGGCCGTCGTCACGTGCACGACAGGATCGGCGGCCGAAGTCGTGGAAAGAAGCGCGGTCATCTGCGTGCCGAGGAACCACCCCGGCCAAAGTCCGAGCACGATGCCAACGCCGACGCGCCAGACACCCTGCCAGAGCACCATGCGCAGGACGCCACGGCGGCTCGCGCCGAGCGCCATGCGGACGCCAATCTCGTGCGTGCGCCGCCGCACCGTGAACGCCATCACGCCGTAGAGGCCGGCGGCGGCGAGGACAAGCGCGGCCGCGCCGAAGGTGAGAAAGAGCCCGCCGAAGAGTCGAAACGCCCAGCCGCGCCGCCAGAATTCTCCCGCGAGCGAGTTGGGGTTCGTCATCGGGGTCTCGGCGTTCACTGCCGACAGCGCGGATCGAATCCCTGGCGTCAGGGCCACCGGATCGTTGCCGGTGCGGGCCAGAATGGTCACCGATCGCTGGGAGGCCTGCGCGAGCGGCAGGTAGACCGTCTCGACGATCTGGCCCGGCTGCGTGACCTGGGCGAGGCTCGGCACGATCCCAACGACCGTGAGCCACGGGGCCTTGTCGTCGTCAAAACGAATCCGGCGTCCGAGCGCCGGGCCGTCGGCAAAATGTCGCGCGACGAATGCTTCGTCCACGATCGCCACCCGTTCCGCGCTCGCGGTATCGCCCGGTGTAAACAGGCGGCCGTGTCGCACCGAGACGCCGAGGACATCGAAGTACCCCGGCGTGGCGGCGATCTGCGCCGCGCGCGGCCGGTCCTCCGGCTTCGCGTAGCTCTTGCCTTCGAGGCTGAACGGCGGTGAAAAGCCGGTACCCGGCAGGCCGTTCGCCAGCGCGGCGCGGCGGACGCCGGGCACGCGCGCGAGTCCCTCTTCGAACTGCTCCATCGCGCGGATCACCGCCGGCATGTCCGCATGCGTGCGCGTGTCGAACGTCGTCTGCGCGAAGAACACGTCGTTCGTTGCGAACGCGTAGTCGAGCCGGCTCGTCGTCAGGATGCTCCGAATCATGAGCCCCGAGACGACGAGCAGAATGCACGAGACGGCCACTTCGACGATAACGAGCCAGCGCCCGAACCGTCCCATGCGCAGACTCGTCGCGCCACGCGTGTCGTCTCTCAGCACCGCCTGGACGTCGGCGCGCGCGACGCGGAGACCAGGCACGATGCTCGAGACGAGCGCCGCCGCCACGGTGATGGCCGTCACGAACGCCAGGACCGTCAAATCCAGGCGCACGTCGATCCAGAATGGCGGCTGCGTGTCGGCAATCGCCCCCATGAAATACGTCACGCCGTACTGCGCCACGCCCAGGCCGAGCGTGGCGCCAACCGCGGCAAGCACGAGTCCCTCGGCGATCGACAGGCGAAGGATTCGCCATCGCCCGGACCCGAGCGCGGTGCGGATGGCGAACTCTTTCGCGCGCTCGGCCGCGCGCGCCAACTGCAGGTTCGTCACGTTCACGCACGCGATGAGCATCACGCCCATCACCGCCGCCAGCATCGCGTAGAACGTGTTCTTGATTCGCGCCGGGACGGACTCCTCGATGAATGGCGAGACGCGCGCGATCGTGTCCTTGTTTTCGGGATGGGCGGCGGCCAACTGGCTCGCGATCGCCGCCATCTCGCCTTTCGCGCGGTCGATCGTGATGCCGTCACGGAGCCTGCCGATCACCTGAAAGCGGTCACCCTCGCCGCGTTTGACCGGCAGCGTGACGGCGGCCGGCAGCCAGATTTCGTGCGCTTCCGGAAAGCCGAACTTCGGTGGCAGGACGCCGATGATCGTCGTCGGATTGCCGTTGAGCCGCACCGCGAGTCCCGCGATGTTCGGGTCGCCCTTGAAGCGCCCCTGCCAGACGCGATGTCCGATCAGCGCGACAGCAGGCGCCCCGGGCGAGGCGTCCGCCTCCGAGAAATCGCGTCCGACGATGGGCGCGACCCGAAGGACCGAGAGCGTGTTCGGCGTCATCCGCAGGCCGCGAAGCCGCTCCGGAAAGCCGGCGTCAGTCGCGATCGTGACGTTCTGTCCGAAATATCCGGCGAGCGACTCGAAGACTTTCTGTTGCGCTCGCCAGTCCAGAAAGTCGTGCACCGGCGCGTTGTCGCGGCGGTCGGGCTGCTTCACGGTCGCGCGCGCGACGTACATGATGCGGTCGCTCTCCGGGAACGGCAGCCCGCGCAGGATCACGCCCTCGACGATCGAGAACATCGTCGTCGTGAGGCCGATGCCAAGCGCGAGCGCGATGATCGCGATCGCCGACGTGCCCGGTCGCTTGACGATCATTCGTGCGCCGTAGCGCAGGTCGTGCAGCCATTCGCGCATGTGCGGCTCCGAGACGACGTGAGGAGAGACACCGGCTGCGGCGGGTCGGGTCCGCGCCGGCCCTGACGGCTTCAGACGCTAATACGTGGATGGGCCCCGAAAGGTTAATGGCGTTGGCGGCTGGCCCCTCAGCGGGCGCGATCGACGTGTCGAAGCGCGTAGAGACCGATCCCGATCCAGACGATGTTGACGACGGCCGATGGGATCGCGCCGTTCCAGGCGCTGTTGATGACCAGTCCCACCGCGCCGGCGATGTTCAGGCCCTGGTACGCCCACGATTGAGCGCGCACACGATTGGTGGAGACGAGCGCGTACGCCGCGAGGACGAGCACCGCGCCCGCCCATCCGACAATGTCGATGACTACAGTCATAAGGCTGTTTGACACAGTGTTGCGGCGGGCGTAGCGTCCGGCGTATGCCGCAGCCCGCCCCTGTCGCGGCTCGGGATCGGCTCGAATCGCTCGACGTGCTCCGCGGCGCGGCGCTCCTGGGAATCCTCGCGATGAACATCCGGGGCATGGCGGCGCCGCTCAGCGCGTACATGTACCCGTATGCGCTGTTCGACCACGCGGGCGCGAGCCGCGCGGCCTACCTCTTCACCAGCGTCGTGTTCGATCTCAAGATGATGGGCTTGTTCTCGATGCTCTTTGGCGCGAGCGTGCTGCTGTACGCCGACAAGCCCACGGAAAGGGGGCGTCCACCGAGGGGACTCTGGTTCCGTCGGATGTTCTGGCTGCTCGTCATCGGCCTTGTTCATGCCTACCTCGTCTGGGGTGGCGACATCCTCGTGCCCTACGCGCTCTGCGGCATTCTCCTCCTGTGGTGGGTGCGGCGTCTGCCCGCCTGGCTCCTGGCGGCGGGCGCCTTCGGACTTCTGGCCGTCGGGGCACTCCTGACGTTCGGACATGGCATGGCCTGGGAAAACATGAGCGCGGCCGAGCGCGCGGAGGAGGCCGAGCTGATGATGCCTTCGGCGGCCCAGGCGCGCGAACAGCTCTCGCACATGTTCGGCAGTTACCCCGAGATCGTCGCGCATCATGCGCCGCTCGTCCTCATGTTTCAGACGCTCTATTTCGGCGTCTTCTTCTTCTGGCGGTGCGGCGGCATGATGCTGCTGGGGATGGCTCTGTACAAGTGGGGCTTTCTTGACGGCAGCCGTTCAGAGCGGGCCTACGCGGTTGTCGCGGTCCTGTGCATCACGGGCGGCCTGGCGCAGGCGGCGTACGGGTCTGCCGAACTCGAGCGCGTGCGTTACGCCCTTCCGGAGCGCACGGTGATCGATCTGTGGAATTACGTCGGAGCGGTGTTCGCGTCGGTCGGCTACGCGGCCGTGATCATGCTCATCGTCAAACGCGGCGTGTTTCCGCGTTTCCGGACCGCGCTCGCCGCGGTCGGACAGATGGCCCTCTCCAACTACCTCCTGCAGAGCGTCATCACGTCGAGCTTGTTTCTCGGGTGGGGCGTCGGCCTTGCCGGCCGCCTGGACTACGCCGGACAGCTGGTCATCGTCGCCTCGATCTGGGCGGTTCAGCTCATTGCCAGTCCACTCTGGCTCCGACGGTACCGTTTCGGGCCTGCCGAATGGTTCTGGCGGTCGCTGACCTACTGGCGCCGTCAACCGATGAGGCGCGACATTTCGCTCACCCCCAGATATTCAGGCACGCCGTGATGATGATGGCGTTCGTGAAGTCGACGAAGAATGCCCCCACCATCGGCACGACCAGAAACGCCTTGGGCGCCGGACCGTAGCGCTCGACCAGCGCCTCCATGTTCGCCATGGCGTTGGCTGTCGTCCCGAGCATGAACCCGCAGAAGCCGCCGGCCATCACGGCGGCTTCGTAGTCGCGGCCCATCAGCCGGAACACGATCGTGCCGGCCACGACCATGATCGCGACGATCTGCAGGATGAGCATGACCGCGAGCGGCAGCGCGACGCCGACGAGATCCCAGAGCCGCAGCGTCATGAGCGCCATGACCAGGAAGAGCGAGAGGGCCGTCGCGCCGAGATCGTCGATCGTGCGCTGCGAGACGCCAATGACCTTCGTCGCGTCGTCCACGTTGCGAATGATCGCGGCCACGAGCATGGCGCCGATGTAGGCGGGGAACGTCGCGCCCATCGACACGAACCAGGCGCTCACCCACGTTCCGATCCACATCGCGGCCAGGATGAGGACGAGCCCCTTGAGGAGCCCGTACGCCTCGACGTCTTCTCCGACGGGCGCGGTCGGCGGGGGCTCGGCCAGCTTGTTCTCGACGACGTGCTCGGCAAGCGCGCGGGCGCCGCGCGCTTTGACGGCGCCCGGCTTCCGCCCGAGCCGGCCCAGCAGCCACGTCGCGACCGGCCCCCCAACCACGCCGCCGGCGACAATGCCGGCCATGGCGGCGGCGACCGCGAGTGTCGCGGCGGCGGGCACGCCTGCGGCTTCAAAAAGCGGCGCGAACGCCAGTCCGGTCGCGGGTCCGCCCGTAAGTGTCACTGAGCCAGCGAGCACACCCATCAGCGGGTGCTGGCCGAGCGCGTACGCTGCGGCCACGCCAATGACGTTCTGGCCCACTGCCATGATCGTCGACAGCACGAAAAACAGCACCACCGCGGGCCCGCCGATCCGCAAGAGCGAGAGGCTCGCGCCGAACCCGATCGTCGTGAAAAACGCGATCATGAGCGGCAACTGGAGCGTCGGCGTAAACATCAGCGGTGTCCAACCGTAGGCGCGGCTGATGGTCACGAACAGGGCCATCAGCAGGCCGCCGATGACCGGCGCCGGAATGTTGTAGGCCGCGAGAAAGGGCACGAACCGCCGAACGCCGTAACCAATGAAGAGCACGAGGCCGGCGAGCGCAACAGTTTGAATCTGATCGAGCGTCAGCACCTCGGCATGCTATACGGGAAACACTGCAACTGAGAACTTCGCGGTCGTCGGCCTTTCGACCTCCGGCCGAGGCTCCGAACCTCTGAGCCTTTGAGCCTTTGCGGCTTGCCAATATGGTAGATTGTCTACCATTTCATGCCGTTCGACCGGCCGCAGCCTCTCCTCCCGGGCACGCTCGACCTACTGATCTTCCGCACACTGGTCTTCGGTCCGATCCATGGACACGGGATCGCGAAGCACATTCAACGAACGTCGCAAGACGTCCTGCAGGTCGAGCACGGATCGCTCTACCCGGCCCTGCAGCGCCTGGAACGCAAGGGGTGGATCGCCTCGAAATGGGAGGCCAACGCCCGCGGCCGCGAGCTGAAGTTCTACCGGTTGACCCGTGCGGGGCGGCGGCAGCTGGTCGTCGAAGAGTCGCGCTGGGCGACCGTCGTGCGGGCCATGCGACGCATGGTGAGGACGGTCTGATGCGCCGGCTCCAGCTTCCTCAATGGCTCGCCCGCTGGTGGTCGCACCGGCGCCACGGACCGGACGCCGATGACGATCTCGACCGCGAGATCCACACCCACCTCGAGCTCGAGGCCGAGGAACAGCGCGAGGCCGGGCTCCGCCCCGATGAGGCTCGCACGGCCGCGCTCCGGGCGTTCGGCAATCCCACGGCGATCAAAGAGACGGCGCGCGATCTGCGGAGCCGTCTGTGGCTCGATCACCTGATCCAGGATTGCCGCTTCGCCGTTCGACAGATGCTTCGCGCGCCTGGGTTCGCCGCGGCCGCCGCGCTGACGCTCGCGCTCGGCATCGGCGCCAACACCGCGGTCTTCAGCGTCATCAACGGATACACACGGCCGCTCCCGGTGCCCGACCCCGATCGCATCGTCGTGATCGCATCGACGCGGCCGGACGACGAGACCGGCATTCGCTTCAAGTTCTCCTTTCCGGCGATTCAGGACTACCGGGCGCAGACCACGGTCTTCAGTGACGTGTTCGGGTTCGATCTGCGGCTGGACGGACTCAGCGTCGAGGGCAAGACGTCGCAGTTTCTCCACGAAGCGGTCACGGGCAATTTTTTCTCCGCGCTCGGCCTTACGCCGGTGGCCGGCCGGTTCTTTCATCCAGGTGAGGGCGAGACGCCCAATGCCGAACGTCTGATTGTGCTCGGTCACGCGTTCTGGCAACGCCGCTTCGCCGCCGATCCCGCCATCATCGGCTCGACCGTGCGGCTGAACGGACATCCAACGCGGATCATCGGCGTCGCCCCCGAAGGCTTCCACGGCTTGATGGAGGGCGCCGAAGCGGATGGCTATACGCCGATCGGCCTGGAACGCCCGGACGAGCCGCGGCCCGGGCAGTTCACGACCAACCGGGCCATCCGCGGTCTGACGATGGTCGCGCGGCTGCGGCCGCACGTGACGCTCGCCGAGGCGCAGGCCGAGGTGGACGTGGTCGCGCGCGGACTGGCCGAGCGATATCCCGAGACCGACAGGGACACGACCGCACGCGTGATGCCGGAACCATTGGCGCGGCCGATGCCAATCCCCTTCCTGACGAATCTGCTGCCGCTGATCCAGACGCTGCTGCTGATCCTCACCTCGATGGTGCTGCTGATCGCGTGCATGAACGTCGCCAATCTCCTGCTCGTGCGTGCGTCGGTGCGACAATCTGAGATGGCGGTGCGGGCGGCGCTGGGCGCGGGCCGGCGGCGGCTGGTGCGGCTCATGCTGGTCGAGAGCTGTTCGCTCGCCGCCCTCGGCGCGGGGCTCGGGCTCCTGCTGGGAAAGATCGTCAGCGTCGCCTTCGCCAACTCGATCGACATCGGGAGCGATCTGCCGGTCAGCCTGCACTTTCAATTCGACTGGCGCGTCTTCACGTTCACGCTGACCATCGCGCTCGCCACGGGTGTGATCGTGGGGGTTCTGCCCGCCCTCCGCGCGTCGCGAGCGGAGGTCACCGATCTGCTGCATGACGGAGGCCGCGGCGGATCGGCCGGCGCCGGGCGCCAGCGGATCCGCAGCATCCTGGTCGTCTCGCAGGTGGCCGGATCGGTGGCGCTGCTCGTGGTGGCCGGCCTGGTCGTGAGAAGCCTGCGGGAGGCGCAGCGCGTGGATCTGGGATTCGATCCGGATCACGTGCTGACGCTGCGGCTGGACACGTCGCACTCCGGCTACGACGCGGTGCGTTCTCGCGCGTTCTACGACGAGTTGCTCCGCCGCATCCAGGCCTGGCCCGGCATCGAATGCGCGAGCACGTCCTTCACGGTCCCGCTCGGTTACCTCGTCGGCGGAGCGGCCGCCCACCCGGAGGGCCAGGCCGGTGTCAGGGACAACGCGACCTCGGTTGGGTACAACAGCGTGACGCCTGAGTATTTCCGCACGTTGCGCATTCCGATCCTGCGCGGCCGAGGCTTCACGGACCGGGATGCCGAGGATACGACGCGCGTGGCCGTCATCAATCAGACGCTCGCTGCGCGCTTCTGGCCAGATCAGGATCCGCTCGGCAAGCGGATCGAGATTCCGAATGCGCCTGGCGCGCCGTGGGAAGTCGTTGGCGTCGTCCGAGACAGCAAATACCTCGCCGTGTTCGAGTGGCCGCTGCCGCATTTCTACGTGCCTCAATCGCAGGACCCGTCGGAGCTGCGCGCGTTTGCCGTGCGGTCCGACCTCCCGTTTGCCGATCTGGGCCTGCGCATCCGTCGGGAGATCGAAGCGCTCGCGCCCGACCTGCCCATTGCGGACCTGCGCTCTCTTCGGGACGTCGTCAGCAGCAACTTCGGCTTCGTGTTGTTCCGCGTTGGCGTCTGGCAGGCCACGGCAATGGGCCTCATCGGCCTCATCCTGGCGATCGTCGGCGTCTACGGCGTCGTGTCGTACGGCACGATGCAGCGGTCGCGAGAGATCGGCATTCGCATGGCGCTCGGCGCGATTCCCGCCGATGTCCGCCTGCTCGTACTGCGGCAGGGCGCGTCGCTCGTCATCGGCGGCATTATCACGGGTCTGATCGTCACCGTGACCTTCGCAGGCACGCTGAGACGAGTACTGGTCTCGGTGAGCTCGCTCGATCCGCTGACATTTGCGGTGGTGACACTCTTTGTCTCGGCGACGGCGCTCGCCGCGTGTTACATCCCCGCAAGACGGGCGATGCGGATGGATCCCGCAAGTGTGTTGAGGCGGGAGTAATAGACGTAGCGCGGATTGATCCCCAAATCCGCGTGGCGGACTTGGAAACCAGTCCGCCCTACCTCGGGTGTCGTTTTGCCGCTTCTTGCAAAGCGGCACCCGAAGTCTTTTTACGGCCGTACAATTCAGTTGTGTGGACATACCTTCCCGCGACCGTCGGACTCGCCGGCCTTCTCGCTTCGAGCGCCGGCGCCCTGACGATTACGACGCGGTCGCGCGCCGTTGCCCCCGGGGAGATCGTCATCGTGACGATCGCGTCGAATGCGGTCCTCCCGAAACCGAACGTGCGCGTTTTCGAACGGGACCTGGC
The DNA here is from genome assembly GCA_035633215.1 of Vicinamibacterales bacterium. GTDB lineage: Bacteria > Acidobacteriota > Vicinamibacteria > Vicinamibacterales > SCN-69-37 > DASQFI01. The sequence continues at coordinate 22,555 of DASQFI010000064.1, forward strand.
GCCCTTCGCGGTGGACGAGCGCACCTGGCGCGTCCTGGTGGGCATCGACATCGACGCCGGCACGGGCAAACACGTGCTGACGGTCGAGGCCGGTGCGGAACGGGCGACACACACGCTGGTCGTCGCGCCGAAGACCTTTCCCACGCGGCGACTGACGGTGGATGAGGCGTTCGTGAATCCACCGGAGGCCGCGCGCGCGCGCATCGAGGAGGAATCGAAACTGGTCGCCGCTATCTGGAACGCGTCGCCGCCCGACCGCCTTTGGGACGGGCCGTTCATTCGACCCGTGCCCCACCCGGCCAACAGCGCGTTCGGCACCCGAAGCATCTTCAATGGCCAGCGCCGCAGCGCGCACGGCGGCGCGGATTTCCTGAGCCCGGCCGGCACTCCGGTCAAGGCGCCGAATGCCGGCAAGGTCGTGCTCGTCCGCAACCTTTATTACTCGGGCACCACGGTCATCATCGACCACGGCCTGGGCGTGCTGTCGTACTTCGCGCATCTCTCGGAGCCGACGGTCGCCGAGGGCGACACGGTGGCGGCTGGCGTGGTCGTCGGCAAAGTCGGCGCGACAGGGCGCGTCACCGGCCCCCACCTGCACTGGACCCTGCGTGTCAGCGGCGCGCGCGTCGATCCGCTGGCGCTGCTGACGTTACTCGGCGCCCCGGCGCGCGGCGAGACGAGGCGTTGACCTCGAGATCTGGCAGCGCTCGCGCGTCAGTCGTCAAGTCCGCCGGCAAGGTGCTCGTGGCCGATGACGTTCCGGCCAACCTGACCGGCCTGAGAGACCTCCTGATCGCGCAGGGATACGAGGTCCTCACGGCGGCCGACGGAGAAGAGGCGCTCGCGATCGCCGCGCGCGAGCGGCCCGACATCGTCCTTACCGACATCCGCATGCCCAAGCGCGACGGATTCGACGTCTGCCGCGAGCTGCGAGCGGCGCAGGCGACCCGGCTGACGCCGGTGATTCTCGTCACGGGCGCCGCCGAAACCGACGACAAAATTCGCGCCATCGCCGCCGGCGCGAGCGAGTTCCTGAGCAAGCCGATCGACGTCTCCGAGCTGCGCGTGCGCGTGCGTTCTCTCGTCCAGCTGAAACGGTTCACCGACGACCTCGATTCGGCCGAAGCCGTGCTCCGCAGCCTCGCGCTCACCATCGAGGCGCGAGATGCCTACACGGAAGGCCACTGCGAGCGGCTCGCCAACTACGCGGTCGCGCTGGGGCAACTGCTGCAGCTCGAGGAGGACGACCTGCTGGCGCTCGAACGCGGGGGGTATTTCCATGACATTGGCAAGATTGGTATCCCGGACGCGGTGCTCCTGAAGCGCGGCCGTCTCACGATCGCCGAGCGCCGCATCATGCAGCAACATCCGATCATTGGCGATCGTCTGTGCGGCGACCTCCGCGTGCTGCACCGCGTCAGACCCATCGTCAGGCATCACCACGAGCGGCTCGATGGCAGCGGCTATCCCGATGCGCTTCAAGGCGATGCGATCCCGCTGACCGCGCAGATCATCGGCATCGTCGACGTGTACGACGCGATGACGACCAGTCGTCCGAACCGTTCAGCCCGGCCGCGAGAGGACGCGTTCGAGGCATTGGAAGACGAGGCTGCGCGCGGGTGGCGCCGGCGCGATCTGGTCGAGGCGTTCATCGCTCAACGGCGTGAGCGGCCGCTGACCTGGGAGTTGGACGCCGACGCGCCACGCCGCCCCGCAAAGCCCGTACGACGCTCGAAGCGGCGGCGGCGATCGTAGCGCGGATTGATCTGCAAATCCGCGGATTGATCCTGCAGGGCGCGAAGTTCGGAGGCGTCCACGGGGTCAGCCGATCATCCGCGCACGCCGGCGCACGAGTTGCACCGCGATGCCCCAGGGATCGCGCAGCATCGCCACTTCGTCGCCGGCGTCGTTCGACTGAATCTCTCCGACCGCCGTGGCGCCGGCGCGTAGCAGGCGCGCCCGGGTGCCGGCCACGTCGTCGACGTGAAAGGCGAGGTGCAGCAGCATCGGCTCCATCCGGGGGTAGTCCGGGACCCGGATGTGTGGGAACCCGTAGAACTCCAGCATCACCGCATCGCCGTCGTCGGCGAGGAAATGGCCGAACGGCGATTCGGCCTGAGCGCGTTTGACGGTCAAACCCAGGTGCTCGACATACCAGTTGGACAGGCCAACGGGATCGGCCACCTGGAGCGCGACGTGTTCGATTTTCACGCGGCTGATCGTGACGCTAGGAAAGTGATCAGGTCAATCAGGGAAGCGCTGTCATCTTTTATTGGTTGCTCGCGGGGCCCCACCCCCGCTCGCCCGCCCTGCGGCGCTCGCCAAGCCTCGCTCTCCTCGGGCGGTCTTCTATTCAGGGCTCGCGGCGCCTGGCCTCCGCCAAGGCTTCGGCCGAGCTCGCCGAAGCGCCTTCGGCGCGAAGGCGGCCCACCCCCGCTCGACCTTCGACTTCGCTCAGGTCGACCCTGAGCCCCGTCGAAGGGTCGCCCGCCCTGGCGCTCGCCAAGCCTCGCTCTCCTCAGCCAGTCCGTGAGCCCGCAATGCGGATCGCTATAATCCGGCGATGCCGGCGGATCGGCTCGCCCGTCAGATTGCATTCATCGTCGAAGCCGATCGCCTGAAGTCCATCATTCGCCGGACGCCGCTCATCGACGGCTCGCGTCTGGAAAACTCCGCCGAGCACTCCTGGCACCTGGCGCTCGCCGCCCTGGTACTGCGCGAGTACGCCGCGGAGCCGGTTGACCTGGTTCGCGTCCTCGAGCTCGTGACCGTTCACGATCTGGTCGAAATCGACGCGGGTGATGCCTTCGCGTACGATGCCGCCGCGCAATCAACGAAAGCGGCGCGCGAACACGCAGCCGCGGACCGGTTGTTCGCCCTGCTGCCGGACGATCAAACCGAATACGTCCGCGCGCTCTGGGAGGAATTCGAGGCCCAGGCCACGATGGAAGCCCGATTCGCCAACGCGCTCGATCGGTTTCAGCCGCTGTTGCAAAACGCCAGCTCGGGCGGAGGCAGCTGGCGGGCGCACGACCTCACGCGCGCGGACGTCTTGCGCCGGATGGCGCCGATCGAGACAGCCCTGCCGGCGATCTGGCCATCGGTCGTCGAGATTGTGGAAAGGTTCTGCGCGGCGGGCGTGCTGCGCGACGGCAACCCTACAGCCGGCGTCGACGTCTGAGCCGCGGTCTGAGCCTGCGCCGCGTCGCGCGCGACTCCTCGAAGCGCCGCGCCGTCGCGAGCAGGCCCCGAAGCGCATCCGGGTGGACACGATCGAGGCGCACCAGCACCACGGGATAGCTCCGGTAGTGCTCCTTCAAATAATAGATATCGGGATCGGCGGCGATGAGCTCATCCCGTCGATCGAACCCGACGCTCACGACCAGGGTGTGCGGCTCGGCCGACTTGTGCGTCGCGAGACACGCGAACATGCGCTTGCGGATCTTGAGCGCCGGCGACCCGTAGGTCGTGCTGACCTCGACGTCTGGCATGGCGAGGCCCAGCCGCCGGATGGTGTCAAAGCCGATCGCCTTGCGCGCAGCCATGGGATCAGTATCTCAGGGCGAACGCCAGAGCCCGCTGACCCCGCCCGGATCGAGACTCCCCGGCCAACCCCGGCCGGCCCGTTGCGGTCTATAGCCATAGTGGATATATTCACCCTGTGACGACTTCCGACCCCTCACCGGCCTCCCTGCTGCCGCTGCCGCCGGCCACGCTGCACATCCTCATGGCGCTGGCCGATGACGACCGCCACGGCTACGCCATCATCCAGCACATCGCCGAGCGCACGGGCGGACGGGCAAAACTGGGCGCCGGCACGATGTACCGCTCGATTCAACGCATGCTCGAGCAGGGATTGGTGCAGGAGATCGATGAGCGGCCCGACCCCGAGGACGACGACGAGCGGCGGCGGTATTACCGGATCACGACATTCGGCCGGGCCGTCGCGCGCGCGGAAACCCAACGGCTCGCCGATCTGGTCAAGCTGGCGCGCGCCAGCGGCTTCGTGCCGAAGCGGGCCTGAGGAGACGTCACGATGCGGCTGTACCGTCTGCTCCTGCGTGCCTATCCCGCCTCATTCAGAAACGAGTACGGCGATGAGCTTGCGCGTATCTTTGCGCGACGACGACGCGACGCGCAGGGGCTGCTGGCCATGCCGGCGCTCTGGATCGGCGTAATCGCCGACACGCTCTCGAATGCCATGAAGGTGCATCTCGACATCCTCCGCCAGGATGTCCGTCACACCGGCCGCGCGCTCCGCCGGGCGCCCGGCTTCTTTCTCGCCGCCGTGATCGTCACCGCGCTCGGCATCGGCGCGACGACCGCCGCCTTCACGCTCACCGATCACGTGCTCCTGCGGCCGTTGCCCTTCCCGCAGCCCGATCGGCTCGTCAAGATCTGGGAGGGTGACGCCGTGCGTGACCCCAGCCTCCGCGGCCTGCAAGGCACCAACGACGTCTCGCCCGCGAACTACCGGGATTGGAAAGCCCTCTCGACATCGTTCGCCGCGATGGGCGCGTATTGGGGTGTCGCGGCGAACCTCGTGGGCACCGGCGATCCCGAACGTCTGCCCGGCGTCGACCTGACGTCCGATGTCATCCGCACGCTCGGCATCGCGCCAGCGCTCGGCCGGATCCTGACCGACACCGATGACAAGCCCGGCGCGCCGTGCGTTGTCCTGGTCAGCGACAGCTTCTGGCGGCGCAAGCTCGGCGCGTCGGTCTCGATCCTCTCCAAGCGACGCGCGCCGACTAACGCGCGCCGGTGCGCCAGGCCAGGGTTACTGGTGGACCTCGATTTCGATGCCTCCGGCGATTTTCGCGGCCAGATTATACAACCCAGCCGTGATCAGCATCACCACCGCGCCGAAGATGCCGTAGAAGATCGGCATCATCACGATCGCGCCCGCGCCAAAGAGCATGCCCATGAACGCGCCGCCCGGCTCGTCCTGGCTCACCGCCGCGGCGCCGCCGAGCAGCATCATGACCACCGAGATACAGGCGCCGACGATGAGCCCGACGCCCGCATACAGCACGCCGCCGACTTTCGCCGCCGAGACGGGACCGATTCGCTTGATCTGCATGGGCGCTCCTCTGGGGTTGGGGACGTGACGAGGCGACATTATCATTGGCGTCGCTCATCGGCGGCGATCGTATGGCCACTGCCCCATCAGCTGTCTGCCCCAATTGCGGAGCGGCGCTCGCCGGCGCGTACTGCGCGTAGTGCGGTCAGAAGGCATCGCGTCTGGATCTCAGTCTGGGCGGGTTCCTTCACGAGACCACGCACGAACTGACGCATCTGGACGGGAGGGTCCCGGCCACCCTCAAGACGTTGTTTCTGAAACCGGGCGTGCTGACAGCGGACTTCCTGGCTGGCCGGCGCGCACGCTGGCTTTCCCCGCTGCGCGTGTACCTGATTTGCAGCATCGCGTTCTTCGGCAGCCGGGCCATGCTGGACGAGTTCGGGATCCGCACCCCGCGCGAGATGGCGGGCGTCTCCTTCAGGCGAGCCGAAGGCGCAGGCCCCGTGACGCCAGAAGAGCGTCAGCTCATCGCGGAAGGGCCGCCGGGCCGCATCTTGGGCGTCGAACGGATCGAACGCGCGATGACCGACACGAGAAGATTCAATCGGGAGTTCGAGGCGGCGATTCCCAGAGCGATGTTCATCCTCCTCCCGGTGTTTGCTCTGCTCACGAACCTCGCATGGCGGAAGAGACATCCCAAGTACCCGGCGCATCTGTACTTCACGCTACATTTGCACTCCGCGCTCTTCGGCGCGATGGCGGCCGTCTCCATCGCCGCTGGGTTCATCCCGTCGCTGGCGGTCGCAGTGGCAGTTGGGCTGCTGTTCCCGGTCTACACCGTTTGGTACTCGCTGACGGCGTTGCGCCACGTCTTCGGCGACTCCTGGCCGAAAACCATTGGCAAGGCCGTGCTCATCGCCGCCGCGTACCTGGCCAGCCTGTTCGTGGTCCTGATGACGCTCCTCGCATACGCGGTCTCGAAGATGTAGCCGCGCGGCTTAGCCCACGCCCTGCAGCTTTTTCAGCAGCGCCAGCACCTGCGCTCGGGCGGCCGGCACCGTCGCGAATGTCCGTGGTGGCCGGCACTCCGTGCACGCGTCCGGCTGGCGCACGAGGAGGCGCATGCGGCCTTTGTCGCGGCCGGCGGACCTGGAGTCCTCGGATTGATCTGATGACCACTGAAGCAGTAGAGGCGCCGCCTTTGAGCCTTTGAGGCTTTGAGCCTTTGAGGCTTTGAGGCTTTGAGGCTTTGAGGCTTTGAGGGGCTTTGCCTAGCAAGTCGGTCCTGCCCAAATAAGCCGAGGTCTGCCCAATAATCACTTCGCCTCCTTCGTCTGGCCTGGGAACGGTTCACCGTGTTCAATCCGTTCCTGACAGACCCGGATCGCAGCCTTCAGGCCGACGATTCGCTGGGTTAGCACGTCGATCTCGCGTTCCGCGTCTTGGATAGCCATCACCCATCCGGACCCCCGTGTACGTGGCGAGTCCTTCTTTTGCGTTGATTCTTGCTTTACACGCATTGTATACTCCGCGCATGGTCGATCCGGTGTACCGGCAGGCTCTGTCCCACGCTCGCAAGCAACTGTATGAACTCACGAAACAGAGCCAGAAAATCGCTAGAGAAGCCGCAAAGCTGCGCCAGACGATCACAACGCTGGAACGCATGTGCGGCGAGACGCCCACATCCAGCATGAAGCTGAGCGAGGCAGTCCTGAGCGTCTTGACTGCCACTGACAAGGCGCTCAGCGTCGGTGGAATCAAACGGGCATTGGAGCAGATCGGTTACGACCTGTCGAAATACAGCAATCCCTTGGCAGTCATTCACACCACGGTTAAACGAGCCGTCAAGAAGGGGGACGTTTCGGAAGGGAAACCAAATGAATACGGGCAGATGACGTACGTCTGCAACGACATTCCGTTTTGATGTGAATGAAATTGCGGGGGGATAGCTCAAGGGGATCGAGCACCGGGTTGCCAACCCGGAGGTTGCCGGTTCAAGGCCGGTTCCCCCCGCCAACTTGATTATATCGGCTGTTCCGTTCCAGCTATTTGGTCTCTTCGGGCAAGGCTCCAGCGCCCCGGAGGGCCAACTGACGGAGCCATGCCGAGAGTTCCAATCCAGCACGCGCGGCGGCGGCTTCAAAGGCCCGTTTTTGCTCGGCCGTGACCCGCATTCGCACCACGTCGTCTTTGAGGGCCTTGGTAGGCCGCTTTGATGCCCGTTTCGCCATTGGGCTACATGTAGCCACAATGTAGCCCTTTGTGTCAAGGGAAATCGTGGCTTGACATGTTCCCACAATGTAGCTACACTGTAGCTACCTTGGAGGGAATGGACATGGACGCGCGGCAACTGCGGGGCTTGGAACTGGCAGCGACGAAGCGAATCAGGAAGGCCGGGACAACATGGGTTGTTCCGTCGCAGACGTCGCAGGGCCGCTATCACGTCACGCGGGCCAAGAGCGGGTTCCGTTGCACCTGCCCGGATTACGAACTGAGGGGCGAGACCTGTAAACACGGATTCGCAGTGGAGTTCTTTCTGAAACGAACGACCGCGCCGGATGGCACGGTCACCGAGACACGTGCAATGCGGATTTCCTATCCGCAGGATTGGCGCGCGTACAACGCCGCGCAGACCACCGAGAAGGCGACGTTCTGCACTCTGCTCCGCGACCTCGTGGGCAGCGTCCCGGAACCGGAACAGAAGCGCGGTCGTCCGTCGCTCCCGATTGCCGAGAAACTGTTCGCGGCTGCGTTCAAGGTTTACTCCACGGTTAGCGGACGGCGCTTCATGACGGACCTGAGAGCCTCTGCCGCCGCGGGCCATATCTCCCGCGCCCCGCATTACAACTCGATCTTCAACGTCATTGACGATCCCGACGTCACGCCGATCCTGCAAGACCTGATTGTCAAAAGCGCCTTGCCGCTGCAAGCGGTGGAGACGGCGTTCGCGGTGGATTCGACGGGATTCGGAACCAACCGCTTCTACCGTCACTTCACGGCGAAGTACGGAGGGACGGATGCGATGTTCCGCAACTACGTCAAGTTGCACGCCAGTGTCGGAGTCAAGACCAACGTGATTGCGGCGGCCGAGATCAGCGACCGAGACGCCCACGACGGCCCGATGCTGCCCGGATTGGTCCGCCAGACGGCGGAACACTTCGCGCTGTCTCACGTCGTCGCGGACAAAGCGTATTCCTCCCGCGTCAATCTCCAGACGATCCAAGTGCTCGGCGCTACGCCCTTCGTGCCGTTCAAATCGAACGCGGTCGGCAATTCCGACTCTCCGATGTGGAACCGCCTGTTTCATTTCTTTCACATGAACCGCGCGGAGTTTCTGGCGACCTACCATCAGCGGTCGAATGCTGAATCTGCGTTTTCCTCGATGAAACGCCTGTTCGGTGACAACGTTCGGTCGAAAACCGAAGTCTCGCAGACCAACGAAGTCCTGCTCAAAGTTCTCTGCCACAATCTCGTGGTCCTGATTCACGAAATGCATGAGACGGGGGCAGAGGCTGTGTTCCATAGATAATTGTTCTTCACTGAACGCCGAGCCAGAAATACAAGGTCAAGCTCACGGCGTAGGCGGATGCAAAGAACAACACCAGGGACACGAGCAGATGGCTGACGACCACCACGGGCCGTACGTCTTTAAGACCACGGCTGAAGAAGAGGCAGAACAGCAAGCCAAAGATGAGCGCCGCGACCGACGCCAACGTACCCTTCAGTTGTGGTTCAACGGGATTCTGACCGCCGCTACGCTTCTGACGCTCGGCGTACTGGTGTATCAAAATTATCTTCTGAAGCGGTCGAACCAAATCGTTGCTGAATCGGTCAATGAGTCCAAAGCCCAATCTAAGGCCGCCCAAGCCCAGTCGGTCGCTGCTCAGGCACAAGTTACACAAACTCAGGAGCAGACGAGGCTGCTGAGAGAGCAAATCGACCAAGGGAATAAAGACGCCGCCACTGCGCGTGAGAACGTAGTCGCTAATTTGGAACTTTCCAGGCAACAACTGCGGACGGCCCAAGAACAGACGGACGCGCTGGTCAGGCAACTTGGAGTTAATCGTCCTCAGATCGGTGTCGATATCAATCCGTACGAACCGCCAATTCGTAATCCCGCATCCCCGGGTCAGTCCTGTCGGCCATCCAACTGTCAGTCTGTGTTCACCATCAAACTGAAGAACGTCGGTAGGTCCATCGCTGAGAACGTTCGCGTCTACGCTGGAATCGCATTTGCGGTGGCATTCGCGCCGGGCGGTGACTTTGATCCAGTTACCCAGTTGAAACATCAAGAAACGGTTTGCGCCGCTCGTCCGTTCTACGGGCAAGCCTTGCTCGAAGCTGGCCAAGAAAATGTCACGACAATTATCATCAACATTCCACAGCCGCGCCCGAATGAAATCTTTCCAGGGGATGGCTTTGTTCGACCATTTGTCTTTGGGTGCGTCAAGTACTCTTCTGACATCATCGGCTACGCCTATGAGGAGGGGTTCTACTACTCCATGTTGTTTACAGTGCCAAACAATCCACCGAGGCGAGCCCCATTCCCAGATTGGTTGAGTCGTGTCGATTGGGACGTCAAGATAAGTTTGATGCCTGAGTGGTACGGGAACTACTCCCGCCAGAGCCGACTCACACAGAAACAGCAATAAAACATGTGCGCAGGCAAAAGACTTTGCCCAATAAATCCAGCCGTTGCCCAAAAACAAGGGGCTAGGACATGGTTTCTGGGCAAAGCCGCTTTGAGGCTTTGAGGCTTTCCTACGGCAGCGGGCAGTTTCTCGGCACCTTCACGACATACGTCCCGGCGATCTTGTCGTGCCACGCCTGGCTTTCGGGATCGCGCAGAATCCAGAGGCAGCCGAGACCGAGTGCGGCAAACGAAAAAATCGACGACAGCCCGCGCACGAGCGCGTCGACGAATCGCAGCGGCACGCCGTCGACACGGACCAGACGAAGATTGCAGATGATGCCGCCGACCGTCGTGCCTTTCCACGCCCAGAACGCGACGAAGTACGCGAAGAGGAACAGGAAGAAGGCGCCTTCCTCCCGAGCGAAACCGATCAGCCGGACACCGATCACGACGAGGATCACATCGAGCACGAACGCGGCGGCGCGATCGAGAAAAGTCGCGCGCGGGAGCCGCCTGAGATCCGAGCCGGGTGGCGCATGTGCGCTGGCCCCGAGCGGAGTCGAGGGGCTGGCCCCGACCAAAGTCGACGGATCGGCACCGGCCACCGGCGGCGAGACCGCGACGTCCGGAGGCATGCTGAACGCAGCGGCAATCGGCGGGGTCACCGGGTCCAGCGGAGGCGGCGGCGGAGGCTCGGGCCGCGGCGGTTCGGTCCCGGTCGGCGCCGGCGCCGGTGGACGCTCGCGCCGGAGCCCGGCGAGCACCGCGAGTGACGCCGCGCCGAGCCCGAACACGCCGACCATCGCCCACGTGATCAATCCGATCACGGGGACCATGTAGAGCAGGACGAGCGCGACGAAGCCGATCAGAAACGAGCGCACGCCTTCGAGCGGCGTCTCGTTCGCGTCCTGCCGTGTCACCCGCCGGCCGATCCAGCGCGCCACGCCAACGCGGCCGACGATCCACGCGAGCAGGACCGCGCAGATCAGAAACGGCACGATCAACACCCCGATGACCGTCGCGGTGAGCAGCAACGCGACCGGACCTGTGAGGAGAAGCACCAGCAGCCCGGCGAGAAACGCGCTCAGCGGCCGCGCCGCCAACATGTCCGCGCACACGCCCACGGGACCGTGCAGGAACACATTGATCGCCAGCGCGACAATCAGAAACAGCCCGACGATCCACCACATCCAGCCAAGATCAGGCACCAGCGGCCGGCCCAGGAGCAGGCCGCGCGTGACCCAGGGCACAATCGATCGCACGCTGTCGCCGAGCCAGGGCACTCCGATGACAAAGTAGTCGCCGCGGGGCGCAAACCCGGGCGGAGCGTTCAGCTCTCCGCCGACGACCACGAGGTCCTGGTGGACTGCGGCGCCCGTCGCAATCGTCGTGTCGCCGGCAATGACGATCAGCGCCCCATCGATCACCGCCGTGGCGCCAAGCCGCGCCGCGCCGAGAACGACGACGACGTCCCCATGCACGCGTCCGTCGATCGTCGCGTTCCCGCCGACGACCAGCAAGCCGCCGACTTCGTGGCCATTCGCAAGTTGATAGTCCTGCCAGACCCGGACGATGGGTGATCTGCCGATGTGAATGAAGGGGCCCGGATAGATTTCCTGCGGGAAGCCGGGGCCAATCGTGATCGTCAGGCCCGGGCGCAGCGCCCGCGGGCCCTCTTCACGCTCCTGCGCGCGAGCCGTGTCCGCAGCGCCGGCAGCCATCATCAACGCGCAAAGCAGTCCGAACAGAGCCGCTCGAGTGATCATGGCCTCGATGTGCCTCCCAGCACGACACTCCTCAACGCGGCGCCAAACGCCGCGCTCGCCGCGAACATCGTCGCCAGGAACAGGAGCATGACGATCGCGACGGGTTCCATCACCCGCCACACGACCCCGGCGGCGCCGACGATGTCCGAGATCTTTCGCAGCGCACCGCCAACCCAGGTCAGTTCGATGACGGAGGCGACGAAGCCAAACGTCCCGGCGACGATCGGCAGGACGTTCACCGCACCCGCGAACGCCAGCAACATCACGGCGAGCGACGACGCCTGCCAGAGCACCGGCCAGGTGAACCAGGCGCCGATCTCCGCGCGCGGTTGCATGTGGACCGCTCGCATCACTCGCGGCGCAAGCGTCATTGGCGCCCGCGGTGCAGGAAGCCTGCCAAGCTCGCGATCGATCAGGCGCTCGAGGTCTGGATCAGGGTGCATGACAAGGCAGAAGGCAAAAGGCAGACAACGATCACTCCAGGACGGTCCGCAACGCCAGACGCCCGCGATGGATGTCGGTCTTCACTTTGGCGAGCGCGACGCCGAGCGCTCGCGCGATGTCCTGATAGCTCATCCGCTCGAAGTGAAACAGCACCAGCGGCACGCGCTGGTGATCGGGCAGCGACTGGAGCGCGTCTTCGAGGCGACGCGAGGTCTCGGCGCGTTCGAGCTCGTCGAGCGGTGAACGTCCGGATTCGACGGCACGGTCGTCGATCTCATCCCGGCCCGCGGCATCGTCGCGGCGGAGCTCGCTGAACAACCGCCATCTTGATCGGTACCGCGAGAGGTGGTTGAGACACGCGTTTCTCGTCACCGTCTTGAGCCAGCCGGCGGCGGCGGGACTGTCGCCAATCTGATCGAACCGCTGGAACGCTTTGAGAAACACGGTTTGCGCCACATCCTCGGCTTCGGCCCGACCGCCCAGGAGCCTGACGGCGGTGCCAAAGACCATGTCCTGATGCTCTCGAACGAACGCCTCGAACCGGTCGGACGGGGACTGGTCTCCGATGGGCGAGGACTCCCGTACCCGGGACCGCCGGATCGGCACCGTCCCCGCGTCCGGCCCGGGTTCGGGAGAAGAACCCGGCAGGCGAAAGAAAGTTTCAGCGCGAGAGGGCACGTCGGCCGTGCCTGTCTCGACGAAGGGCCGGCGGGAATGTTCCGTTATCGAGCCGGCAGCTGAAACAGGGTCAGCGGCTCGGGAGCGGCGGGCACGTTGAGCAGAAACCGCTTGCCGTCGGGCGCGACCGCGAACGGCGGCAGCGTCTCGCGGACGATGTCGTTGAGCACGACTCGAAACAGGACGGTCCGTGCACCCGGCGCGCCCGTGCGTGCAATGGGCGCCATGTCCACGGCCACCACCTCGTCGGTCGGAGACAGAAAGAATAGCTCCTGACTGTCAGCGCGCCACATCGGGTGCTGGCCTCCGTCGGCCGACAGCCGGATGAATGAGCCAGGGCCGGCAAGTGGACGCACGTAGGCCTCGTCGCGACCAGTCTGGTTCGACGCGTACGCGATCCACCGGCCATCCGGCGAGAAGCTCGCCTGTCCTTCGTCGAACTCGGTCGAGAGGAGCGGCTGAATCGATCCGTCGGCAATCGTGACGAGGAACACGTCCAGACTCGGTGCCGCGGTATTGGCGCGCGCCGTCACCGTGAGTCGCGAGCCGTCACTCGACACGCTTGTCGGCACCAGCGCGCGGTCGGCGAACTTGACCAGCAACCGCGGCTGTCCTTCGCCGCTCGCCGACTTGGTCCAGAGCGCATTGTCGCCGCGATAAACCACCGCGCGGCCGTCCGGCATCCACACGGCCCCCGAGGCGGGGGCGACGCGAGTTTTGAGGTTCGATCGCGCGTCGATCGCCCAGATGTTCTTGTCCGGATTCACGATGGCGGTCAGCCCATCGCGCGAAAGTCTCATCGTCCAATACCGGGCGGGCGCACCGAGCTCGCCAACGATGCGGCCGGAGCGATCCACCCACTGGAGCCGTGAGACCGGATCGCCCGGTGTCCCGCCCATCGCGGCCGTGGAGGGATTGAGCGCGACGACGGACGCGCCGGCACTGCTCACCGCTAACCACCCCCGCGGACTTCCGGCCCGGTCACCCAGGGGCATGACCGGGCCATCTGCCTTCAGCGTCGTGGCGTCGAAGCGCTGCCGGCTCAAGACGCCCCCGCGGTTGAAGACGAGAAAGCCAGCCAACGAGTATCGCGCCGACACATCGTCGCCAGCGCTGTCGAACTGGAGGACCGTGATCGGCGCGGCGGACGAATCGACGGAAGCCGCCATGAGCTTCACCGCATCGGCTGTCGCCGCCAGGTAGAGAAAGCGGCGGCCGTCAGGCAGCCACTGCGGCTCGTAGACCGTCCCGTCGATCGGCAGCTTGGCTGGACGCCCGCCAGAAGCCGCGACGCGCTGAATGCCTGACGCCTGCAGAGACCCGACACTAAAGAGGATATCCCCCTGCGCGTTCCACGAGCCACGCGGCCAGGGGCCCGGTGTTTGCGCAATGCTCTGTGCAGGGCCACCGGAAATCGGGATGCGCTTCAGCACACTATCCGCAAAGAAGCCGACCTCACGGCTGTCGGGTGACCAGAACGGGTACACCGCACCGTCGGTGCCTGGCATCGCTTCCGCCCGGGGATCGGCGAGCGGTCTCTTCCACAACCGGCGCTGACCATCGGCGGTGCGCGCCGCGTACACGAGCGTGGCGCCGTCGGGCGAGAGCGCAAAGCCGTGCGCGAAGGCCGAGATGGCTTCGGGCGCGGCACTGATGCTCGCGGTGATTGGCGCCGAAACGGCGAGACCGTTCGATCGTGCCGGCCAGAGCCATCGCGAGAGCAACGCGCCGGCGAGAAGACCGAGCATCACCAACGCGACCGGAAAGAGCCTCGTCCGTGACGCTACGGTCGGCCTGGCCTCAGTCGGCGCCGGCTCTCTCGTCGCTTCTTCGACGTCGAGTCTCGCCGCGCCCATCGAGTCCAGACGCGCGCGCGGATCCCGAACGAGACACCGCGAAAGCAATCGCCTGATCGCGGGCGGTGTGCGATCGGGCAGGGCCTGCCAGTCCGGCTCGCGCGTGAGGACGGCGGCCAGCGTGTCGGAGACGTCGCTCGCCGCGAACAGCTTCCGGCCACTGAGCATCTCGTAGAGCACGACGCCGAACGCCCAGACATCCGCCCGCCGATCAACCGGCCGCCCCTTGGCCTGCTCCGGCGACATGTAGGCCGCTGTTCCGAGAATGAGGCCGAGCTGCGTCATCGCGGGTGACGTCATGGCGGCCGAATGTGGCCCAGGCCCCCCGGGCCCCAGTTCTGTTCCGGCGGTGCCGTCCGCGGTTCCCGCACTCGAGCCATGGGTCGACCCGAGAGCTTTTGCGAGACCGAAGTCGAGCACCTTCACTGTGCCGTCGTCGCGGAGTTTGATGTTGCCCGGCTTCAGGTCGCGATGGACAATGCCCGCTTCGTGCGCGGCTTCGAGCGCCAGCGCGATCTGCCGAGCGATTGTGAGCGCGTCTGCGACACCGACCGGTCCAGCCGCCATCCGGACCGCGAGGTCATCGCCGGCGACCAGCTCCATGACGAGCGCGCGGACGACGCGGCGTGTCTCGCCCGCCGCCGGCGCGGACTCCTCGATGCCGTAGATGGCCGCGATGTTCGGGTGATTGAGGGTCGCCAGCGTTCGCGCTTCACGCTCGAAGCGCGCAAGCCGCTCGGCGTCATGGCAGAACGCGTCCGGCAGGATTTTCAGGGCGACGTCCCGCCCGAGCTTGGTGTCGTGCGCTCGGTAGACCTCGCCCATTCCGCCCGCGCCGATGGCACCGAGGATGCGGTGGGAACCTATATGAGTACCGGCAGCCAGGCTCATCGGCGAGTTCTGAAATGGGCGAGGTCGGTCTGCTTTAAGAAGTGGCGCGGGGCCCCACCCCCGCGCCAAGAGCCACGCCTCGGCTCGCGGACTCGCTCGGCGCGGCGGCCGCAGGCGCTCATTCCGCCGGCCCCGACAGCGCTGACGATCTGATGCGAACCGATCCGGGTACCGGCGCTCAGACTCATCAGCAAGGAGATTATAGGACCGTCAGATCGGGATACTCCTCCGAAGCAGCAAAGCCGTCCGTTTTTCGGAAGTGCGGGATGATCTCCTCCGCAAACCGCTCCATCTCCTCGTATTGCGGGCTGAATTGCAGCAGAAGGAGATCCACGCCGGCTTCCCCGACCCACCAGGACGACACGACGTTCAAGGACAGCCGCCCGTTGCTGATGTGATCGATGTTGGCCGCCTGTTTGGCGAGCAGCGCCGGCGCATGGAACGTCGGCCGGACGGCCACCATGATTTCGAGTCGCTCGGTGACCGCGGAGAGCGCCGCGGCCGTGCTCCAGGCGTCGAGCGACGGCGCCTGTACGCCTTTGATGTCGTTGAGGTTCAACTCGGCGACCAGCGTGAGGTCGAACCCGATCTGCTCGCTTCGCCGCGCGAGACGGCCCCACGGGCCCCGCTCCGCTCCGCCGGCTCGCTCGTTAGCGCTCGTTCGCTCTGTCTATCCGGCTTGATCCGGCGGCGGCGCCCGCGGCACTTCAGACAGTCGGAACGCCCTCTTCGACCCGTCCGGCAGCGACCGCGAGCTCCGCCTCAAGCCAGTCGGCCAGCCGAGCGAAGGGGTCGAAGCCGAGAATCCGCGCCCCGTCGGCCACGAAGTTCGACAGCGCGTTGATGTCGTAGAAGTACGGCCGGTCGTCGCGCGCATCGACCATGTACTCGACGCCGCCCAGTTCGATGCCGGCGGCCGACATGATGCGCTCGACCGCCTGGACGATCTCTTGCGGCGGAGTGTAGGACTCTACGCGCAGGTTGTTCTTCGGCGCATCGACGGCGCACGCGGGCCGCGCCAGCTCTGCGCCGTCCACGCTCTGACAGACGTCGGCCGGACACAGGTTGAAGCTCTCGCCCGGCGTGTAGATCCGGATCGCGTAGAGATAGCGCCCGTTCAACACCTCGACGCGCACGATCCGGCTGCTCTCGGGCGGCACGCACTCCTGCACGAGCGCCGTGCTGTCGATGCCCAGGTCGAGCGTCCCGGCATCCGCCGCGCGCTCGAGCGCCTCGGCGGTATCGAAGCGCCGGATGCCCGCGCCACTGCCGCCAATGTTCGGCTTGACGATTACCGGCCACCGCAGTCCGTCAGCGGCCGACGGCGCCTGCGATGCATGATGGATCACGCGTGCGCGTGGATACGGCAGCCCCAGCCGCTCGAGCAGCGTCAGCTGATGGGCCTTCGAGATTTCGGTCCGCCACGCCGACACGCCGTTCACGACGCGGACGCCCAGCCGCTCCAGGTGCGCGAGGTACTGCAGCGTGTAGAAGATTAGATGACCACGTCCGCGCATGTAGGCCGACGGGCTCATGCGGTTGAAGACGACGGCGTACGGCGAGGTCCGATCGGACGGGTCGTACGAGTGATCGTCGGCGTGGACGGCCTCGTACGGGACGTGGCGGCGGTCCAGTTCCTGGAACAGGGGGCGATACCAATCTGGATGTTCGTAATAGATTCCCAAGCTCCCTGGTGTTGCGCTGGCCATGACAGAAACCTCTTGGACAAAAAAAAAGACCCTTCTCCGGGAGAAGGGTCTCGAGCCTGAACTCTGATTCGCTAACTAATGCGATCTAGCACGCACGCACAGGCCGTCCCAATCTCCCCGACGGGGAGCTGCAACATGCGCAAGGACAGCAACCGAGCACGCGAGCGAGCATTCGATCGCATCGTAGTAGGTGGGTGGAGCGATGTCAAACACGCGGCCTCGTCGCAATGAGCTTGAATCCTGGCATCGAGCGCATTACAGAACGAGGTGCGAATGAACATGACGACCTTGCTTGTCATCGGATGGCTGGCGTCTACTCCCGCGGTCGACACAGTCGGTCGCGTGGCTGAGGCCCAGCCCGCTCTTGTACTGACGACCACGGCGGGTCTGGCCAACAACATCGACCGAGTCGCGCTGTCGACGCGTCGGAACCTGACGCTTACACGTGCGGCTTCGACGTCGAACCGAAGCTTCGCCAATCGCCAGAAATCGACGGCGCAGAAGATCGTCAACAGCGTCTTCGGGGTGGTTGGAGGCTTCTTCCTCGGAGGGTATACGGGCGCGGCGATCGAAGGCAACAGCTGCAAATGCGACGACCCAGGCCTCAAGGGCTTCATGATTGGCGCGCCGATTGGCGCCGTGGTCGGGGGCATCCTCGGCGGACGATGGTAATCAACCGCGTCACGGTACAGGATCGTCGCCGGTCGCGCCGGCCCAAGAAAGCAGGCAATTCGGTGGACGGCCAACACTCGGAGCTGCTTTTCCGTCCTATAACGCCAGAGGCGACGAACCCGCATGGCCTGGTGGAAACGGAGCTCGCAGACCTCGACGGACCAATCGCTGGCGGCCGGCATGCCGCTCATCCGGCTCGAAGGCATCACCCGCATCTTCGAGGGAGACGCCGAGGAGCCCGCCGTGGCGCTCCGTGACGTCACCCTGGACATCGACCGAGGCGAATTCGTCTCGGTGTCCGGGCCCTCCGGGTGCGGAAAATCGACGTTCTTATCGATCCTGGCGCTCCTCGACACGCCCACCGCGGGCCGCTACTGGTTGAGCGGCCGGCCGGTGGACAAGCTCACGCCAGGCGAGCGCGCCCGCACCCGCAACGTGGACGTCGGTCTCGTCTTTCAGAGCTTCAACCTGATCGGGGACCTCTCGGTGTTCGAAAACGTCGAATACCCACTGACCCTGCGGGGCGCGACCGTCGAGGAGCGTCGGGACCGTGTGATGGCCGCACTGGACCGTGTCGGTCTCACCGGGCGCGCCAGGCAGCGGCCGGGTCAGCTTTCAGGAGGTCACCAGCAACTCGTGGCGGTCGCGCGGGCGATCGCCGGTCAACCGCCGATCGTGCTGGCCGACGAGCCGACGGGCAACCTGGATTCGGTCGCCGGCGAGGCGGTGATGAAGATGCTGACGGATCTTCACGCAGCCGGGTCCACGCTGTGCATTGCCACGCACAATCCGCAGTACATCGAAATGGCCCATCGACACATCTATCTGTTCGACGGGCGGGTGGTTGAAAGGCCGGAGGAGTAAAGAGCCTTATGCCTTCTGACTTGTGCCGTATGCCTTGGCGGCCTTTTCGTCCCGCTCCTGTTGAGTCCTGAAGATGCTGCACCACGACTTGTGTTCGGCAACGGGCATGCCGCACTCGACGCAGATTCGGACCCGCTTGGTCGTTTTGTCCTTGCTGGAGAACAGCTTACGAAGAAAGTTCATCGACAGGTCTCCCGGTGTAGTGTCCCGAATCAAAGGTTCGGCGAATCTTTGACTCGGGACACTAGGTCGATGAGACGTAATTCGACGCGATTTCGTTTGTTCGGGGTGGGAGGACTCATGCATAACAAGCCGATGGGGTCGGGGCGGCGTCTTCTCCGGATCGGGTCGACCGCGATCACCTGGGCGCTCCTTGGGTGTTTCGCGCTCGCACAAACACCTCAACAGGCGCCCGCGGGCGCGCCCTCCACGGGCCGTCTCTCACCGGCTAACGAACCGGGCACGGCGCTGCACGTGAGCGGCGTGGTCGTCGATGCGGCTGGCGCGCCCGTTCCGGGTGCGTCGATTTATTCCTATCAGACCGACGCCGAGGGCTACTACGGGGTCAAGCCGGTCAGCGACAACCGGAACCCGCGCCTGAAGGTTTTTCTTCACTCGGGCGCGAAGGGCGAATGGTCGTTCGACACGATCAAGCCCGGCTCCTATCCCGGGAGCAGCGCGCCGGCGCACATTCACTTCGAGGTCGCCGCCCCGGGCTTCGCCGCGCGGTTTTTCGAAATCGTGTTCGAAGGCGACCCGTTCATCACCACGGACATGCGGAAGAACAACGCGTTCTCGGTGCGATCGATCGCAGCGGGCGGTCGCGTCACCGAACGTATCGTGCTCACCCGCCAAATCAATAGCTTCCATGCGAGATGATCTGAAATCCGCGTTCCGCTCCCTGCGCTCGTCGAAGACGTTCACCGCGGTCGCGCTCATCGTCCTGACGCTGGGGATTGGGGCCAGCACGGCGGTGTTCTCCGTCGTGGACGCCGTCGTCCTGCGCGGGCTCCCGTTCGACGAGCACGACCGGCTGGTGGCCGTCGGCGAGCGCCGGCCGCCGAGCAGCAACCCCGACCCTACGCGCGATCCGCAGGCGGTCTCGAGCTCGTCGCCTCAGAACTACGTCGACTGGGCCGCGCAGCAGCAGGTCTTCGAGGCGATGGCCGCAATCGCCGGCGGCACCTTCACGTTGCGAGAGGCCGGCGCCGAACCCGAGGACCTTCGAGCGCAGCGTGTCACGGCCGATTTTTTCAAGGTCCTCCGCGTCCGGCCGGTCATCGGCCAGCCATTCACGGCCGACAACGAGGTTGACGGACGGCACCGCGTCGCCGTGCTCAGCGACGGGCTCTGGCGTCGACGTTTCGGCGGCACGCCCGACATCATCGGCAAGGCGATTCCGCTCGAAGGCGGCAGCTACGAAGTGGTCGGCGTCATGCCGTCCGATTTCGAGTATCCGATCGGCCCGGTACGCCCGACCGACCTCTGGGTGCCGTACGTCGTCCCTCAGGACGAGCGCATTCGCAACCAGGGAAGCCGCAGCATCTACCTGTCATCGATCGCGCGCCTCAGGCCTGGGGTGTCCCTCGAACAGGCGCAGGCTGACATGGATCGCATTGCCTCGGCGCTCAGGACGACGCACCCGGTGTGGAACAAGGACAACCTGGCCGGCGTGCGACCGCTGCGCGACCACATTGTCGGAGCACGCACCAAGTCCTGGATGCTGATGCTGCTCGGCGCCGTCGCGATCGTGCTCCTCATCGCATGCGCGAACGTTGCGAACCTGTTGCTTGCGCGCGCGAGCACGCGCGAGCGGGAGGTCGGTATCCGCGCGGCGCTCGGCGCCGGACGATGGCGGCTCGTGCGGCAGCTCCTCGTAGAGAGCCTGGTGCTCGCTCTCGTCGGAACGGTCCTGGCCACGGTCCTCGCGTGGTGGGCCATTCAGATTCTCAAGAACTCGATGCCCGACGGCGTGCCGCGCGTGACGACGATCGCGCTCGACCTGCGCGTCCTCGGCGCCGCGGCCGGCCTCTCGCTCCTCACGGGCCTGTTGTTCGGCATCGTCCCCGCGCTGCAGCTCTCGCGGCCGGACCTGACGATGGCGCTGAAGGAAGGCGCGCGCGGCACGAGCACCGGCGCCGGGCGGCAGCGCCTGCGCAGCATGCTGGTCGTGGCCGAAGTCGCGCTGGCCGTCGTGCTGCTCGTCGGCGCGTCGCTCTTCATCGGCAGCTTCATCACGCTCATGCACATCGATCCCGGGTTCGATCCGCACCACGTGCTCACGGTGCAGGTCTCCCCGCGCTTCGATCCTGGCACCCGCCCCGATCACGCGGAGTCCTTCGCGCAAATCGTGGACCGAGTCAGCCGCGCGCCGGGCGTCCTGCACGCGTCGATGATTTCGGGCGGCATCCCGCTGGGCGGCAGCATGAGCATCACGACGATGAAGGTGGCGGGCAAAGAGCCGCCGAAGGACAGCGGGGTCAGCATTCGGCGCGTGACGCCGGAGTATCACAAAGCCCTGAAGATTCCGCTGAGGAGCGGACGTCTCTTCGAGGCCACGGATTCCAAGAACGCGCCTGCGGTCCTCATCATCAATGACTCAGCGGCGAAGAAATATTTCCCGGGCGAGAGCCCGCTCGGGCGCGTCGTCACCCTCGACGGGGAACGGACGATCGTCGGCGTCGTCGGCGACGTCCATCAAAGCAGCCTCGAGACCGATCCCCGTGACGAGGCGTACGCCCCCCTGGCCCAGGGTCGCGTGGTGTTTGGCGAGCTCGTGATTCGCACGAGCGGCGAACCCTATGACGTCGTGCCGGCGGTGAAGGCCGCGGTGCTCGGGGTGCTGCCTGACGTCCCGCTCCGCACGATTCGATCGATGGACGAGATCATCGGGCGCCGGGTCGCGCAGCGAAAGCTGAACATGCTGTTGCTCGGCCTGTTCGGTCTGCTCGGCCTCGTCATCTCGGCGGTGGGGATCTACGGGATCATGGCGTACATCGTTTCGCATCGCACCCGCGAGATCGGCGTGCGCATGGCGCTCGGCGCGTCGCGGTCGAGCATGGTGCGGATGGTGCTCGTGAACGCCGGCATCATGACGGCGCTCGGTCTCGCGATCGGCGGCGCGGGCGCGTGGTGGCTGAGCGCCGCGGCCAAGACGTTCCTGTTCCGGCTCGAGTCGAACGATCCGCGCGCCTTCCTGGCCGCGCTCGCGGCGCTGGCGATTGCCGCGCTCGTGGCGAGCGCCGTGCCCGCCCGCCGGGCCGCCAGTGTCGATCCGATGATTGCGCTCAGGGCTGAGTGAGCTCCGCTAGCCGCCGATCGAGCTCGGCGATCGCGTCTTTGAGCGCGGCCCTGCGGCGCTCGTGCGTCGTCGCGGCGAGCTGACGCTCCAGCTCGACTCGCGCCAGCCTGAGCGACTCGACCTCGGCCCGTGGCGGCTTCAGTTCCCCTGCGTCGCGCGCCCGTCGTTCTTCCTTCGCTCGCTCGAGCTCTTCGCGCCGCTCCTGCAGACGCGACTCGGTATCAATCAGACCTTCGCCAGCATCACCCATGGTTTCGTTCTCGCGTCGGGGAGGTGGACAAATAGTACACGACCGGACCGCCGGCTGACCCATCGAATCTCATTCGATTTCAGCGTTTCCTCATCGAGGCCTCACGACTTGGCCACGCGCGCGCGCCTAGCCTGTTCGCAGGGTCATGGACGCACGACGCGACACTTGCGGAAAACTCGCGGTGACCACCGCCGCGGTTCTGCTCGCCAGCGTCGCGACGGCACTTCTTGCGCGGGTGCCGCCGTCCCCGCCGCTTCAGGTCGATCGCGAAAAAGCCGCGGCGCTCCGAACGAGGGGGCTGAACCTTGGCTACAACCACGACTACGCCGACGCCTTCGCGACCTTCAAGGAAGCCATCGCCGCCGATCCGGAGAA
The DNA here is from genome assembly GCA_035633215.1 of Vicinamibacterales bacterium. Classification (GTDB taxonomy): domain Bacteria; phylum Acidobacteriota; class Vicinamibacteria; order Vicinamibacterales; family SCN-69-37; genus DASQFI01. The sequence continues at coordinate 45,017 of DASQFI010000064.1, forward strand.
TCCGGCGGCGTATCGGCTGCTGGCGGCAAGCGCCTGGGTACGGCTGCTGTTCGAGCAAGGCGCAGTCACGGTCGAGGACTACCTCGGGCAAACGCGGGCCAGCCAGCCGGCACGCGTGAAGGGCGGTGAGCTCGACCACCTGTTTCACGACTACCTGAATCAGTCGATCGCGATTGCCGAGCAGCGGGTGCGCGAGCACCCGTCCGATGCCGACGCGCACTATCAGCTCGGCGCGGGCTACGCCTTCGTCGCGTCGTATACGGCGACCGTCGAGGGACGCGTCATGGACAGTCTCAAATCGGCGCGCCGCGCCTACCGCGAGCACGAACGCACGCTCGAGCTCGATCCGTCGCGCAAGGACGCCGGCCTGGTCGTCGGGATGTATCGCTACATCGTCGCGAACCTGTCGATGCCGCTGCGGCTCGGCGCGTATCTGGCCGGCTTCGGCGGCGACCGCGCCCGGGGCCTTCGCATGGTCGAGGAGGCCGCGCGGTACCCGAGCGACGCGCAGACCAACGCGATGTTCATGCTGGTTCTCTTCTACAACCGAGAAGGCCGGTTCGCCGATGCGCTGACGGTGATTGGGGACTTGCAGCGGCGCTACCCGCGGAATCGGCTGCTGTGGCTCGAAGCGGGCAACACGGCGCTGCGCGCCGGTCGCGCGGCTGAGGCCCGCATTTTCTTCGAAGACGGTCTGGGCCGGCTCGCGGCCGACACCCGGCCGCGGGCACCGGGCGAAGAGTCGCGGTGGCGATACGGCCACGGCGCTTCGCTGGTGGCACTTGGCGAGATCGCGCCCGCGCGCACAGAGCTCACTTCCGCGCTCGCGGCGGCGATTCGCGACGGGATCCGCGGCCGCATCCACAAAGAACTGGGCAAGCTGGCCGACCTCGAGGGCGACCGCGCTCGCGCCGTCGCGGCCTATCGCGAGGCGGATCGGCTCTGTCGATCGGACCGTGACGAGGCCTGCACGAGGGATATGAAAACGCTCATCAAGACCGGGTATCGCAGAGGAGTGGGGCGATGACGACGAGGCCAAACAGGACTGCGGACCGGTTCGATCGCGCCGTCAGCTTGATCGTGTGGCTGCTGGCGCTGGCAGGTGTGCTTCTCTGCGCCTCGTTCTGGACACGCGCGTCGGTCGCGCCGATGACGCGCGACGCGCTCATCGGCAGCTTCGAGTCCGATCTGCGTCGTGTCGTCCTCGAATGGGATCCGTCCGACCCGCGGCCGGCGGCCGACCGGCGCCGCGCGTTGTTTGATTTCGTGTACCAGACCTACGACGCGTCCGCGTGGATTCCGCAGTCCCTGTTCGACAGCAACCTCGTCACGCAGGCCGTGGTCGGCGACGTCGACACGATTGTCGGCGAGAAAGTTGGTCTGGTGCTGTGGCGGGACAACGCACGCGTGCCGGCGTTCGGCATGGCACCGAATGCCGAGTGGGTCGCGGCAGACGGCCCAACCCGACCGCCGGCGCGCGCGACGGACGCCGCGTCGCTCAAATGGACCGTGAATTGCCTCGTCTGCCACACGGCCGAGATCGACGGGGTGGCGTACTTCGGCGCCGGCACGAAGACCTTCGACGAGCTCTGGCTGGGCGAAGCGCTGAAGCGGCTGACGAGCGATCGGTGGCGGCGACTGCTGCCTCGCGGGTCGATCGACGAAGCGCTCGCGGCCGACGCGAACCGGATTCTGAACAGCCACCACCACGATCGGATCGATTCGCTGACGCGCGCGCGATCGACCGCCTTCGCGGCGTCGCACGTCGAGCTCTACATGCGGTTGCACGACAGCACGATGCCACGCGTGGAAGACGTCGGTCGCGGCGACGTGAAGACGCCGCCGCTCTGGCACACCGCGGCCAAGATGACGGCCGGACGCTGGTACACCGACGGCAGCTTTCACGGGCCGTTCCCGCTGATGGCCTCGTCGATGGAGCTCGAAAAGGACCGGCCGTTCGACGCACTGATCGAGACCGTCGTGCCGGCGATCAAGGCGGAGTTCGAGTCAGTCGTCAGACATCTTCGGCCGCCGCGGTACCCCTACGAGATCGATGCCGCGCTTGCCGCGCGCGGCCGCGATCTGTTCTATTCGCAGGAGATCGGATGCTTTCGCTGTCACGGCGTGTACGACGGACGAGGCAACGTCCAGTGGCCGGGCGTACACACAGACGTCGGCACCGATCGATCGCGAATCGACGTCGTGTCGGAACAATTCATCGCCGCGTTCAACAGCAGTCCGCTTGCGGGCGACGGCGCGCTTGTGAAGAGTCATGGGTACGCGGCCACGCCTCTCACTGGTGTGTGGGCGAACTTCCCGTATCTGCACAACGGCAGCGTTCCGACGCTGCACCATCTGCTCGGCCCGGCGTCCGAGCGGCCAGCGATCTTCGAAGTCATGGCGGCGCGCAGGCTCGATCGAATTCGCGTCGGTCAACCGCTGTTTGAGGATCAAAAGCACGGGAAGCTCAGCGAGAGCGAGCGGCTCCGCCGATTCGGCGCCGACCGCAACTGGTTCAATAGCTCGCGCCCAGGAAGCGCCAACACCGGGCACGATTTCTGGGCTCGGATCCGGACGGACGCGAACCGACGCGCGCTGATCGAGTACTTGAAGACGGTGTGAGTCATGGGGTCAGGTCTTGAATTGACAGATTTCCAGCCAGCAGCGAAGTTTGTAATACAAGATTGAATTCCCTAGAGAAATCTTGCAATTCAAGACCTGACCCCATGACGCTTGTCATCGGTGCCGGACCGGCGGGTCTCGCCACCTCGCGGGAATTGACGCGAGCTGGCGTCGAGCACGTCGTCGTGGAGCGCGGCCCGCAGGTCGGCCAGACGTGGGCCGAGCTGTATGACAGCCTCGTACTGCACACGGCTCGCGCGCTTTCGGCGCTGCCCGGTCTCTCATTCCCGCCCGGAACGCCGCTGTTTCCGACGCGGGTGGCGTTCCTCGCGTATCTCCATCGGTACACAGACGCCTTCCGACTTCCCGTCAAAGTAGGCACCGAGGTGGCGACCCTCCGGCGGGACGCCGGCGCGTGGCTGGCGCGGACGGTCTCAGGCGAAACAATCCGCGCCCAAACCGTCGTCGTCGCCACCGGCATCGTGGCGAATCCGTACGTCCCAGCCATACCACACCGGGACCGGTTCGGGGGCCGCGTGCTCCATAGCGCAGACTACCGGCGGCCCGACGGTTTCTCGAACCAACGCGTGCTGGTCGTCGGCGCGGGCAATTCGGCCGGCGAGATCGCCGTCGAGCTCGCTGCGGCCGGCGCCAGGGTGACGGTCGCCGTGCGCGCGGGCGCCACGGTGATGCCGCGTGACCTGGCCGGTATCCCGATCCAGTACCTCTCCGTCGTCGGGGGATACCTGCCCAAGGCTTCGCAGCGCGCTGTGATGTCCCTCCTGAGTGACCTTCAGAGAATCGTTCGCGGCCCCGCTGTGCTGCCCCCGTCGCCTCCGACCGATTGTTCGAAGGTGCCGCTGATTGGCTTCCACCTCGTCGACGCCATTCGAAGCCGCGCCATTCGAGTGCGGGGACCACTGAAGGAATTCACGCCGGAGGGGGTGAGATTCAGCGACGACTCGATGGAGGGGTTCGACGTCGTCATTCTTGCGACCGGCTATCACGCGGCGCTGGGCATGCTGGACGGCGTCATTCGACTGGACGACTGTGGCTTCGCGCGGCGACGCGACCGGGTCGTGAGCCTGGATCAGCCTGACCTGTATTTCGTCGGCCACAACTACGACATTCGCGGCGGACTCTTCAATATCGGCCGCGATGCCCGGCGCGCGGCCTGCCGGATCACCGCACAGCAACGTGATACGTCCCGAACATCCACTGAAACAGCGCGACGAGCGAGTGAAAGATGATGGGAATCGTTCCCCCCAGCCAGCGCTGATCGGGACGGCGGGTCATTCTGATGACGTAGCGCACGACCATTGCGCCGAAGTAGAGATAGCTCCACCAGAGGGCTGCGCGACCGAGGTGCGGGTGCGGTTGCACCCAGTACCCCTCGCCTCGTGAGAAGTCCGTCGAAATCCAGACCATCAACGTCAGCACGACCGCCTGACCGGCCACGAGCGCCGGATACGGCAGGAGTCCGGACTGCCACTGCTCCATCGGCGGCAGCCAACGCGGCGCCCATCGCGCGACGATGAGCTGGCCGACGACGCGTCCGGCGAGCAGAATCGTCAGCACCCAGAGGTACGGGCTGAAGATCGCGGGGCTCATGATTTCTCAGCCTTTCTTCACCGCGCATCCGCCGTGTCCCGCCGGACAATCGTCGTCAGAGCGCATATGGGCGTCACGCACACGTCGGTCACGGCGGAGGCGGTCGCGAGCGTCCACTGCGCGATGCGGGTGGGCTCGCCCGACATCTCGTTCATCCCCGATCGCGACCCGGCCGTCATCGTCAACGACGTGCACTCGCAACTGAACGAGACGCGTGTCGCGGCGATCGTGAAGCCGGCCAACATCGACGATCTCCGCGTCGTGCTCGACGCGGCCACACAGTCAGGCCGATCGATCTCGATCGCCGGCGGGCGCCATGCGATGGGCGGCCAGCAGTTCGGTACCGGCACCCTGCTCGTCGATACGCGCGCGCTCGACAGGGTGCTGGCCTTCGACACCACCGCCGGCCACGTCACGGTCGAGGGCGGCGTGCAGTGGCCGGCGCTGCTGAGTTATCTCGAACGTGCGCAGGCGCAAAGCGCGCGGCCGTGGGGAATCTATCAGAAGCAAACCGGCGCCGATCGGTTCAGCCTGGCCGGCGCGTTGTCCAGCAACATTCACGGGCGCGGTCTGACGCTCAAACCGATTGTCCAACAGGTCGAGTCGTTCGACCTGATGGATCACAGCGGCGACGTGCTCCGTTGCTCGAGAACCGAGCACCCGGAGTTGTTCCGGCTGGCGATCGGCGGCTATGGCCTGTTTGGGGTGATCACGTGCGTGACGCTTCGCCTCCGCCCGCGCGTCAGGGTTCGACGCATCGTCAGGATGGCCTCGAGCGCCGACGTGATTCCGCTCCTCGACGCCCGCGCACACGCGGGGGGCTTGTACGGCGACTACCAGTTCGTGATCGACGCGGGCAGCGCGGACTATCTCCGGCGCGGCATCCTGTCGTGCTATCAGCCCGTATCCAATGACACGCCGCTGACCGTCGATCCGGTGCGGTTCACGCAGGAGGACTGGGCCCGCCTGACGTTCTATTCACACGCCGACAAACGGCACGCGTTCGATCTCTACTCCCGCAAATATCTGCAGACGTCCGGACAGGTGTACTGGTCGGACTCGCAACTGTTCTCCTCGTACGTCGACAACTACCACGCCGATCTCGATCGGGCTCTGGGCGCCTGCACCAAAGGGACGGAGATGATCACCGAGCTCTACGTCCCGCCCGATCGGTTTCCGGCGTTCATGGAGGACGCGCGCTCGGCACTTCGCCACCACCGCGCCGACGTCATCTACGGCACAGTTCGACTGATCGAGCCAGACGACGAGACCATGCTCCGCTGGGCGCGCGAGCGCTACGCCTGCATCGTCTTCAACCTGCACGTCGAGCACACGCCGCAGGCCGTGGCTCGCGCGGCCGATGCGTTCCGCGATCTCATCGACCTGGCCATCGCCCGGAACGGCAGCTATTACCTCACCTATCATCGGTGGGCGCGCCGCGATCAAGTCGACCGCTGCTACCCGCAGATGCGCGAATTCCTCGCGGCGAAACGTCGATTCGATCCCCGCGAGCTGTTCCAGAGCGACTGGTATCGCCACTATCGCCGCATGTTCGGCAAAGACTGATGTGGCCGGGGCTCGCCCGCCCTACATCTTGAAGACCTTCCTCAGCCACTGCAGCCGATCCCGGGTCGCGTCGGCGTCGAGCTCGTGTCCGCTCGTGTACCAGCCGACGCCCTTGGGCTCGCGCGCGGCCGCGACGAGCAGATCGGCCCGCGCCTTCGCGACATGTTCATCCTTCGTCGCGAACTGCAACAGCACCGGTACTTGCAGCTTCGCGAGATAGCGCACCGGGTCGAGCGGGGCGAGCTCGTCGATGAATTTCTGCCTCGCGTCGGGTGGCATCGCCGGTCCGTAGAGGAACCAGTCACTGAACGACGGCGCCCCGGCCATGAAGACGAACGCGCGGACGCGTTTGTCGTTGGCGGCCTCGAGCACGCCGTACATCGCGCCGAAGTCGTGGCCGACGTACGCCACGCGCGCGGGATCGATGTTCGGCTGCGCCAGCAGGACGTCCAGCGCGCGGCAGAGGTCCTTCACCTGCTGCACCGAGCGCGCGTAGTCCTCCTCGCGCTTGCGCTTCTTGAAGTACTCCGGATCCGACCAGGGCGTGTCGATCAGCAGAGAGACGACATCGGAACCCGCCAGATCGACGGCATCAGGGATGAACTGCGTGCGGTTGGAGGTCGGACGCGGTGGACCGTACCAGTGCACGAACAGCACCGCCGGTCGGCGGGTGTGTCCGGCCGGTTTCGGCTCGACCAACGTCGCGTTGTTGCGGACGCCCGGCTCGAGCATCGCGTACGAGATGTCCCGCAGGACGGCGCTCCCCTGCTCTCGCCGCCCTGTCTCCTTGACGTCGAGCGGTGGACGCCGCGTGTCTTCGAACGTCAAGGTCGCCTGCCCATCCGACGAAACGGAGGCGGCGACGAACAGGACTGCCAGTCTCAGACTGCGTGGAAAGATGACCATTCACGTATTTCACCACGAAGCGGTGGGACGGCAGCCGTCGCCTTCATCCGCGGGCTGGCGTAACATCTAGGCCGAGCACAGAGTCACAAGGCAGAAGGCAGAAGGCAGAAGGCAGAAACGCTTGCGACCGGCTGAGAGTCCGGCCGTCGATTTTGAGAGTCCGTCCCCGATACGCCCTCGCGATTCTTCTCGCGCTGGCCGTGCTCCACACGTGGCCGATCGCGGCCGCGCCCTGGCGACATTCGCTGAATCACAACGCCGACGCGCAGCTCTGCGCCTGGACGATCGCGTGGATCGCGCACACGCTGCCGCGCGACCCGGCGCACGTCTTCGACGGCAACATCTTCGCGCCCGAGCCGGCGACCCTCACGTACTCCGAGCCGCTCCTCCCGCAGGCCGTGCTTGGCGCGCCGATCTTGTGGCTGGGCGGCTCGCCCGTACTCGCGTTCAACATGGTGCTCATCGCGGGCCTCGTGCTCACGGCCTGGAGCGCGTGGTTCGTGGTCTGGAAATGGACGGGCTCGACGAATGCGGCGCTCGTGGCCGGCGCTCTGGCGGCGTTCAACGTCCACCTGCTGACACGGCTGCCCCATCTCCAGGCCGCGCACGCGTGGGGATTGCCGTTGACGATCTACTTCGCGTCCCGTCTGGTCGAACGAACCACGGCTCGTGACGTTGTGCTGCTCGGACTGGTCGTGGCGGGAACAGCCGCGAACTCCATCTACTGGCTCGCCCTGGCCGGCCTCATCGTTGTCGTCTCAATCGCGGTCGCCACGGCCACAGGACGATGGCGCCAGGGACTCGCGATGGCGGCCGCAAGCGGGCTGGGCCTCGCCCTTGCGGCGCCAGCGCTCTGGCCATACCTGCGGGTCGCCGCATCGGGAGCGACGCGGCCGATCGAAATGGTCGCCCAGTTTTCCGCGACGCCCAGCGGGTATCTCACCTCGACGAGTCGCCTGCACCGTGGCTGGAGTGCGGTGTTCTTTCGTGACGACGTCAACGTCCTGTTCGCCGGAATTCTGGCGGTCGCTCTGGCCGCGTTTGGCCTCTGGACGCTTCGCCGCTCTGGCGAACCGCGGCGCCGGCTCGAGCCGTTCTCATTCTCCAGTAGCGAGCCACCTGCCGGAATTCGGCCGAATGTCTCGCGACCCATGCAGGTTTTGCCCTACGAGGAAATGAGAACGGTTCTCGCGATTCTGCTTTCGATCGCCGTGATCGGCATCGTCCTGTCGTTCGGACCTGCCACGGGTGTGTATCAGTGGCTGTATGACTGGGCTTTGCCACTCCGGGGCCTCCGCGCCGCCGCACGATTCGGCTTCCTGTATCTGATCGCGGTTGCGCTCCTGGCCGGAATCGGCGCTGCCTGGCTCGAACGACGGTTGTCGTCAACCCGCGCACGTACGATGCTGATCGTCGCGCTCCTGGCGGGCGTATCCATCGAGGCCTGGCACAGTCCCATTCGGACGCAGCCGTTCGAGGGCGTGCCACCGGTGTATTCGCTCGTGGCCGAGGAGACGACGCCCGTGATGCTCGTGGAAGTGCCGTTCTTTCCGGCGGATGCGATCTTCGAAAACGGCGAGTACGTCCTCAACGCGACCGCGCACTGGAAGCCAGTGATGAACGGCACCAGCGGCGCGACGCCAATGTCCTACCGGCGGCGCGCCGAGAGCTTCTGGTATTTCCCGCGCGACTGGGCGATCGAATCGATGAAAAAGGAGGGCGCGACGCACGTCATGGTCCACCTCGAGCGCTTCGGCGCCGAAGCGGCCGAGGTCATGTCGGCGCTGGCCGGACGGCAGGATTTGCAGCTGCTGGGAGGGGACGCGAAAGGCCACCGGCTCTACAAGTTCGCGAGATAGCGAGCTTCGGTGTTAAATTGATCGTTTGTGTGGTGAGTGTAGCTCAATGGTAGAGCACCGGACTGTGGCTCCGGTGGTTGCGGGTTCGATCCCCGTCACTCACCCCAATTCCATTGCCTGAGTGAATCGATCGCTCTATCGATTGATTGAAGGACCCAAACCAAACAGAGGCCCTGCAGCGACACGCGCGCTGTCTGACGAGTGGTGGACATGCGTTTTACTCGGATGATCACTGCCGTCGATGCGCACGCCGCCGGCATGTTCGGACGTGTGGTAGTCGGCGGTGTCGGCTCACTGCACGTGCCCGGCCGGACGATGTTCGAGAAGAAGCGGCACATGGAACAGCATCAGGACTGGTTCCGTCGCTTCATGCTGCGCGAGCCGCGAGGGAATCCGGCGGCGATGGTGAATCTGGTGCTGCCACCGACGGACGGGTCGGCCGATGCCGGCGTCATCATCATGGAGCAAGCCGAGTATTACCCGTCGATGTCGGGCAGCAACGTGATGTGCGTCGTCACCGTCCTGCTCGAATGCGGGATCGTCGCGATGGCGGAACCCGTCACCCACCTGGTGCTCGAGACACCTGCGGGGCTGGTAAGGGTACGAGCGGACTGCGATGGCGGTCGCGTGACGGGTGTCACGATCACGAATGTTCCGGCGTTTGCCGCGAGGCTCGACGCGCCGGTTGAGGTCGCCGGTCTCGGCACGGTGTCGGCGGACGTCGGCTGGGGCGGGATGTTCTACGTGATTGCGGATGGCGCGCGGCTGGGCTTCCGCCTGACGGCGGACGAGGGGGCCGAGATCGTGGCCGTTGGCGAGCGCCTGCGCGCGGCCGCACGTGAACAGATCGCCGTGGCGCATCCGGAGAATCCCGCGATCAACCTCATCGAGGGCACGCTCCTGTTCGCGCCGCCTCACAGCCCCGCCAACTCAGGGCGGAGCGCCGTCGTCGTGCCATCGCCGCTCGGGCGCGGCACGCGAGCGCAGGGGATTCTCGATCGTTCGCCGTGCGGCACCGGAACGTCGGCGCAGCTTGCGACGCTGCGCGCGCGCGGACGATGGCCGCTTGGGACCGACTTCCGTCAGGAAGGCATCCTGGACACGGTTTTTGTCGCCCGCGCGCTTGAGGAAACGCGTGTGGGCCCGCACGCCGCGATCGTCCCGTCGATCTGCGGCCGCGCATGGATCACCGGTTTCGCGCAATACGTGCTCGCGCCGGACGATCCATTTCCCGAGGGGTTCATGGTGGGCGACATCTGGCCACTGTGAGCCGCCGGAAAGGCGGGCTCTCGAGACCCACGCTACAGCAGCCGCGCCTTTCGCGTCGCCTTCGCACCCCCGGCCTCGATCGTGACCGTGTACTCCCCCGAGAGGACCGGCTGCTGCTTCGCATCGTGCCCGGTCCACACCGCCCGATTGATGCCGACGTTCGCGGGGCCTTCGAAGATGAGCACCGTTGCGCCTCCGGCATCCGCGATCGTGATCCTGGCCCTGCCGTCGGCTTTCTGGGCGAGCCGATACTCGAACACCAGACCGTTCGGTTCGTTCAGCGTGTACGCATACCGATCGCCCGACAGCTCGTAGTTGCCCCACGCCTCATCCCTCCTCAGCGCCCTCGATCGGACGGTGAAGAAGTGCAGCGGCTGGCCGAGCGTGTTCCCGTCGATCTCGCGCAGCGGACCGATGTGCGTGATGAACAGGCCGCGGCCGAACGTCGCTACGACGAGGTCCGCTTCGCGCGGATGAATAACCAGATCGGTCACCGGCACGGCCGGCATGTTCGCCTTCATCCGCACCCATCGGCCGCCGCCGTCGATCGAGACGAACACGCCCTCGTGCGTGCCCACGAACAGAATGTCCGGATCCGCCGGGTCTTCCGCGATGACGTTCACGGGTTTTCGAGGAAGATTCGCGTGGATCGCTGTCCACGTCGCGCCGTAATCCGTCGTCTTGAACACGAGCGGGTCCGAACGGTCGAAGCGATACCCCGACTTCGTGACATACGCGGTGCCAGGGGCGTGCGCCGACGCGACGACGCGGGTCACCCAGTGGTCGGCGGGTCCGCCGGCCGTCGCGATCGCCGGCGTCACGTCGGACCACGTTGCCCCGGCCGTTTGCGTCACCTGCACCCGGCCGTCATCCGTTCCCGTCCACAGCACGCCCGGCTTTATGGGTGACTCCGCGATGGTCGTCATCGTGCAGAACTGGATTGTCATCCCGGGCGGGGAGATCTTCGCCTTGTCGTTCGTCGTCAGATCCGGGCTGACTTCTTCCCAGTGATCGCCCCGATCGACCGAGCGGAACAGCACCTGTGCGCCCGTATAAAGCACGCGACTGTTGTGGGGAGAAATGAGCAGCGGCGGCGTCCAGTTCCACCTGAGGTGCGGCGCTCCTGTCGGGCGCACGGGCTCGATGCGCGTCCGCGTGTTCGTCCGCGTATCGGCACGATGATGGCCCCCCCACTGGATCGAGTTGTAGACCCAGCGATTGTCGGTGCGATCGACCACGTTGTACATGCCGTCGTTGTCGCCAACCGTGACCCAGTCCTCGAGACTGATGCGGCCGGACCAGCCATTGCTCGGGCCCTTCCAGGAGTCATGGTCCTGCATGCCACCGTAGATGTTGTACGGGGTGTCCATGTCGACATCGATGTCGTAAAACTCACCGCCCAGCAGGTTGGTGTAGTGGTCGGCCGTCTTTCCGCCGTCGTAGGACACGTGCAATCCCCCGTCGCTGCCCATCAGCATGCGGTTGGAATCCTGCGGGTCGATCCACATCGATCGGAAGTCTCCGAACGCGTTGCGGAACAACACCCGCGCCTCATACGTCAAGCCGGACCACGTGCGGCCGCTGTCTTCGGAGCCCATAAGCGCATCGCTGCTGATGAACACGCGACGATCGTCGTTCGGATCGACACGGATCTGGTTGAACGAGTACCCCGCCTTCGAGCTCACGTCGTCGGTCGCCCGGTTCATCTTCCTCCACGACATTCCGCCATCGTCCGTCCGATAGACCTCGCCGCCGATGCTGCGTGCAGCGGGTTCCCGTTTGCGCTCGCGGTCCTGGCTCGCCTCGGTTTCGGTGGGCGGACGTTTGCCGAAGTTCTCGAGGACCGCGTACAGGACATCCGGGTTCTTCTGATAGAGGTCGAGACCGATACGACCGATCGGTGTTTGCGGAAGACCGTTCGTCAGGCGCGTCCACTGCCCGCCGCCGTCCGTCGTCTTGAAGATGCCGGTGCCAGGACCTCCCTCGACGAGCCGCCAGGGATGCCGCCGCATGTCGTACGTTGCCGCGTAGAGCGTGTCAGGCCGACGGCGATCGATGACGAGGTCGATGACGCCGGTGCGCACGTCGACGTAGAGCACCTTCTTCCAGGTCCGGCCGCCATCGCTGGTCCTGAACACGCCACGCTCTTCGTTATCGGACCAGAGATGGCCCATCGCGGCGACATACACCATGTCGGGATTCGTCGGATGTATGACGATGCGGGCGATGTGGTGGGAGTCAGGCAGGCCGACGTGTTGCCAGGTGGCGCCCGCGTCTGTCGATTTGTACACCCCGTCGCCAGGCATCGACAGCCGCACATTTGACGCGTCGCCGGTCCCGACCCACACGATTCGCTCGTCGGACGGCGCCAGGGCGATGGCCCCGATGGAACTGGTTGACTGCCCGTCGAAGATGGGCGCGAACGTCGTGCCGTTGTTCGTCGTCTTCCACACTCCGCCGTACCGCAATGCGACGTAGAACGTATACAGATGAGAACGCCCGGGAGACTCGGGCACTGCGATGTCCTGGACCCACGAGCCCGTTCTGAACGGGCCGAGATTGCGCCAGGTCAATCCGTTCAGGAAGGCGTCGTCGAAGCCGGCGTGGGATTGGGAGTGGCCGGTGTTCTGACTGGCGAGGCCGAGTACCAGCGAGACGACGAGCACTGGACCAGTTCGCGTCATGGTGGCGAGGATAACCCACGTCACCGCGGCCTGTGGACGCGAAGCGATGTCTCCTGACGTATCCTGTCGGCGGTTCGTGGAGGCGTCCAGCATGCGCGTGGCGGTGATCGGCGGCGGGCCAGCAGGCCTCTACTTCGGCCTGCTGCTCAAGAAGGCGCGACCCAACGCCGACGTCACGGTGCTCGAACGCAACCGGCCCGACGACACGTTCGGCTGGGGTGTCGTCTTCTCCGATCAGACGCTCGGCAATTTTCGAGCCGCCGACCCCGAGACCTTCGATCGGATCACGGCGAGCTTTGCGCATTGGGATGACATCGACGTGCACGTGCGCGGGCGCGTGATCTCGTCGAGCGGGCACGGATTCGCCGGGATTGCGCGCCGAAAGCTGCTCGCGATCCTGCAGGATCGGGCCGCCGGCCTGGGCGTCGATCTCCGATTCCAAACGGACCTCGAGCACGACGGCCACCTGGCGGCACACGGCCTGGCCGGCGCGGACCTGATTGTCGCGGCCGACGGCGCGAGGAGCGCCGTGCGGGCTCGCCACGCCGCGCATTTCCGCCCGGATCTCGACGTGCGAACGGCCAGGTTCATCTGGCTCGGCACGACGTTCCCATTCGAGGCGTTCACGTTCTACTTCGTGGAAAACACGGCCGGCGTGTTTCAGGCGCACTGCTACCGGTTCGACGCCGAGACGTCCACCTTCATCGTCGAGTGCGACGAGACGTCGTGGCGGAACGCGGGGTTCGACAAGCTCGACCTGGACAGCACGGCGGCGGCCTGCGAATCGCTGTTCGCCCCCTGGCTCGACGGACACCGCCTGATGTCGAACGCTCGCCATCTGGCGGAGCCGTGGAGCAGCTTCGTGCGCGTGCGGAACGAGTCGTGGTTTCACGGCAACGTGGTGCTGATCGGCGACGCCGCGCACACCGCGCACTTCTCCATCGGCTCGGGCACCAAACTGGCGATGGAAGACGCCATCACCCTCGCCCGGCTCATGACCGACGGCCGGCCGATTCCGGACGCGCTTGCAGCCTACCAGACCGAACGGATGACTGAGGCCCTTCGGCTGCAGAATGCGGCCCGCAATTCGATGGAGTGGTTCGAGAACGTGAAGCGGTACATCACCCTCGAGCCGGAGCAGTTCACCTACTCGCTCCTGACGCGCAGCCAGCGCGTCAGCCATGAGAATCTCCGGCTCCGCGATCCGCGGTATCTGCACGGCGTTGAACGCTGGTTTGGCGCGCGCGCGGGGGGAGACACCGGCCGTGCGGAGGCACCGCCTGCTGCCCCGGCGCCGCCGCCGATGTTCACACCCTTTTCGCTTCGCGGCCTCACGCTCGAGAATCGCGTCGTCGTGGCGCCGATGGACATGTACTGTGCCGAGGACGGCACGCCCACCGACTTCCACCTCGTGCATCTGGGGACGCGGGCCATCGGCGGCGCCGGCCTCGTCATCACCGAGATGACGTGCGTCTCGCCCGAGGCACGCATCTCGCTGGGCTGTACCGGCATGTACAAACCCGCCCACGTCGCGGCCTGGCGGCGCATCGTGACCTTCGTGCACCAGCACAGCCGCGCCAAGATCTGCCTGCAGCTGGGCCATTCCGGGCGCAAGGGATCCACCAGACTGGCGTGGGAGGGCACGGATGTGCCGCTCGACTCCGGCAACTGGGAGGTGGTCGGCCCGTCCGCCCTGCGGCACGCGCCGTTCATGCACCTTCCGCGCGAGATGACCCGCGCGGATATGGACGCCGTGCGCGACGGGTTCATCGCCGCCACCTGCATGGCCATCGATGCCGGCTTCGACATGCTCGAGCTGCATTGCGCGCACGGGTACCTCCTCTCGAGCTTCATCACGCCCTTGAGCAATCACCGCACCGACGAGTACGGCGGGGCTTTCGACAACCGCCTCCGCTATCCGGTCGAAGTCTGTCGCGCCATCCGATCGGCGTGGCCGGACGACCGGCCGCTGTCCGTTCGCATCTCGGCGACGGACTGGGTCGAGAACGGCGTCACGGGCGAGGACGCCGTCGTGATCGCGCGAGCCTTTGTCGCGGCCGGAGCCGATATCATCCACGTCTCGACCGGCCAGACGTCGGTCGATGCCAAGCCCGTCTACGGGCGGATGTTTCAAACGCCGTTCAGCGATCAAGTGCGCAACGAGGCCCGCGTGCCCACGATTGCGGTCGGCAACATCACCGAGGCCGACCAGGTGAACGCCATCATCGCGGCCGGCCGGGCCGATCTGTGCGCGCTGGCGCGCCCGCACCTCGTCGATCCGTTCTGGACGCTGCACGCCGCCGCGGAAATGGGGTACACCGCGCAGCATTGGCCGTCCCAGTACTTGACCGGCAAACAGCAGCTCGAGCGCCAGCTGCGCAGGAAGGCCACGACATGACGGATGCACGCGCCGGTGTCCTTCGGGATCAGCACGCGGTCGTGACCGGCGGGGGCCGGGGAATCGGTGCCGCGATCGCGTCGGCGCTCGCAGCCGAGGGCGCCGACGTGACGGTCATGGGCCGGACATCCGACGATCTCCAGCGGCACGCCGACTCGCTTCACCAGCTGTTCGGCGGCCGGGTCCAGGCGGTACGCTGCGATGTGAGCGATGCGCACGATGTCCACCGCGCGTTCGCCGAGGCCGCACGGGACTTCGGCCCCGTCACGATCCTCGTCAACAACGCCGGCCAGTCGGACGCCGCGCCCTTCCAGGAGACGTCGCTGGCCTCGTGGGAACGGATGCTCTCGGTTAACCTCACGGGCTCGTTCCTCTGCATCCAGCAAGTGTTGCCGGCGATGATCGCGGCCGGCGCTGGACGCCTGGTGAACATCGCGTCGACGGCCGGCTTGAAGGGCTACGCCAGAATCGCCGGCTACTGCGCGTCGAAGCACGGCGTCATCGGTCTCACGCGTGCGCTCGCCGCCGAGACGGCGAGAAACGGCATCACCGTCAACGCCGTCTGTCCTGGGTACACGGACAACACGGACATGCTCGAGGCGGCCGTGAGCAACGTCGTGCGGACGACGGGCCGGACAGTGGACGAGGCTCGAGCCACGCTGGCCAGGCAGGCGCCGCGCGGAACGCTTGTCACCCCGCAAGAAGTCGCCGATGCCGTGCGCTGGCTCTGTTCGCCGGGCGCCTCGGCCATCACAGGCCAGGCCATCGCGGTCGCCGGCGGCGAGGTGATGTGATGATCGCGCCGAAGCATTTTCGCTGGACTACGGATCGCCGCGTGGCGACCATCACGCTCGATCGCCCTGAACGAAAGAACCCGCTGACGTTCGAGTCCTACGCCGAATTGACGACAACCTTCCGCGCGCTTGGCGAGGGCACGGACATCCGCGCCGTCGTCCTCACCGGCAGCGGCGGCAACTTCTGTTCGGGCGGCGACGTCCACGAGATCATCGGACCGCTCGTCGTCATGCGCGAGCGCGGCGACGCGGAGGGCCTGCGACGGTTCACGCGCATGACGGGGGATCTGGTCAAGGCCATGCGCGCGTGTCCGCAGCCAATCGTGGCCGCCATCGACGGCGTCTGCGCGGGCGCCGGCGCCATTCTTGCGATGGCGAGCGACCTGCGGCTCGGGACCGCACGCAGCAAGGTCGCGTTCCTGTTCGTCAAGGTCGGCCTCTCCGGCGCGGACATGGGCGCGTGTGCGATGCTGCCCCGTCTCATCGGCCACGGCCGTGCGAGCGAGCTGCTCTACACCGGACGCGTCATGGACGGCGTCGAAGCCGAGCGGTGGGGGTTCTACAACAGGCTGGCTGATCCGGACGCTCTCTTGACGGAGGCCACCGCGCTCGCGCGATCCCTCGCCGAGGGCCCGACGTTCGCCCATGCGATGACGAAAAAGTGCCTGCATGCCGAATGGGACATGAGCCTCGAGGCCGCGATTTCAGCCGAGGCGGAGACCCAGGCCGTGTGCATGGAGACCGAAGACTTCGCCCGGGCCTATCGCGCGTTCGTCGAGAAGCGGACGCCCGTGTTCGAGGGAGACTGACAGACGCCGGCGCGGGCTGCTATGACCGATCGCACGTATCTCAACTGGCCGTTCCTCGACGAGGCGCATCGAGAGCTGCACCGCGCCGTCGAGGCGTGGCGCGATCGCGATCTGCGCCTCCAGGACGACGCGGATCCGTATGCGGCATGCCGCTCGTACGTCTCGCAACTCGGCGAAGCCGGCTGGTTGAAGTACGCGGTGCCCGGGGGAAATGGCGGGCCGGACACCCTGGATGTGCGATCAATCTGCCTCATCCGCGAAACTCTCGGATACGCGTCGGGTCTGGCGGAATTCGCCTTTGCGATGCAAGGGCTGGGGTCAGGGCCCATCGCCCTCTTCGGATCCGACGCGCTCAAGAAGCAGTACTTGCCGGAGGCGGCTGCGGGCCGGTCCATCGCGGCCTTTGCGATCTCGGAAGCTGGAGCTGGGTCCGATCTCTCCGCCATGCAGACCGTTGCCCGGCGCGACGGCGCGTCCATCGTCATCAATGGCGAGAAAACGTGGATCTCCAACGCCGGTCTGGCCGGTCACTATGTCGTGTTCTGCCGGTGGCCGGACGGCGGCGAGAAGAGTTTTCTGGCGGTCGTCGTGGATGCGGACAATCCGGGACTCTCCGTGGGCGCTGCGATCGAGGTCATG
This sequence comes from Vicinamibacterales bacterium, assembly GCA_035633215.1. Lineage (GTDB taxonomy): Bacteria > Acidobacteriota > Vicinamibacteria > Vicinamibacterales > SCN-69-37 > DASQFI01. The sequence goes on from DASQFI010000064.1 coordinate 62,174, forward strand.
GCGCCGCATCCGCTCGGCACGATCATGTTCCGCGATTGCCGGGTGGCAGCCGACCACGTCATCGGCGAACCGGGCAAGGGCATGCGGGTCGCGCTCGGTACGCTCGACGTGTTCCGCACAACCGTTGGCGCCGCGGCGGTTGGGTTCGCCAGGCGCGCGCTCGACGAGGCGCTTCGTCATGTCCGCAGCCGCATCGCGTTCGGCAAGCCGCTCTCGGAATTCCAGATGACGCAGGCTCGGCTTGCCGACATGGCCACGGCCATCGACGCGGCGGCGCTTCTGGTCTATCGCGCCGCCTGGGTCCGGGATCGAGGCGCCGACCGCATCACGCGCGAGGCGGCCATGGCCAAGCTCGTGGCAACCGAGTCGGCGCAGCGTGTGATCGACGACGCCGTGCAGCTGCTCGGAGGACGGGGCGTCGTCCGCGGTGAGCCGGTGGAACGCCTGTATCGCGAGATCCGGGCGCTTCGCATCTACGAGGGCACGAGCGAGATTCAGAAACTCGTCATTGCGGGACAACTGCTTCGGGACTGACATGACGCGCCACGCCTCCCACGCCGACTCGTTCGTTGAGGATCGCCTGCCTCCGCGGGTGTTGTGGCCCCGAATGGACTGGTCCGGCGTGCCGGAGCTGCGCTATCCCGATCACGTCAACGCCGCCGCCGAGTTGCTCGACAAGTGGGTCGAGGATGGCCATGGCGAGCGGACGGTGTTCCACCACGCGGCAGGTCCCTGGACGTACCGCCGGCTGTTCGAGGCGGCCAACCGCATCGCGCACGTACTGGTGGTCGAGCTCGGGCTCGTTCCCGGCGGGCGCGTGCTGCTTCGGGCCCCGAATCAGCCCATGCTCGTCGCCTGCTGGTTCGCCGTGATCAAGGCCGGCGGCATCGCCGTCACGACGATGCCGCTGCTTCGCGTGCGCGAGCTCGCGGAGATCATTCTCAAGACTGGCGTCAGCATCGCGATCACCGATGCGCGCGTCGCCGCCGACCTCGAGGCGGCGTTCGCCGCCTGTCCGGGTGCCCGCGTCGTGCAGTTCAATGTGGACGATGGCGGTGGTGACGTTCCAACACTCTCGCCGCCACTCGAGGCGCTGATGAGCGCCCGGCCGCCCCGCTTCGAGAATGTCCGCACCGCCGCGGACCAGCCAGCCATTATCGCGTTCACGTCCGGCACCACCGGCCGCGCCAAAGGGACAGTGCACTTTCATCGCGATCTGCTGGCGGTGACCGACACGTATGGGCGCTACGTACTGCGGCCGGAGTCCGACGACATCTTCATCGGATCGCCACCCCTCGCTTTCACGTACGCGCTCGGCGGGCTCGTCCTCTTTCCCATGCGCTTTGGGGCGGCGGCGGCGCTCCTCGAGCAGGCCTCGCCGCCGTTGATGTTGGAAGGCATCGAGCGGTACCGCGCCACGATCACGGTCACCTCCCCCACCGGCTACCGCGCCATGCTGAAACAGGCGGGCGGGTTCGACCTGTCCAGTCTGCGCAAGTGCATCTCAGCCGGCGAGACGTTGCCGGCCGCGACATTTGACGCCTGGCTCAACGCGGTCGGCATCCGGCTGATGGACGGGATCGGTTCGACCGAGTTGCTCCACATGTTCATCGGCTGCACCGCCGAGGACGCGCGACCCGGGTCCACGGGCCGCGTCGTGCCCGGCTACCGCGCCATCGTGGTCGACGAGGACGGTACCGACGTGCCGACCGGCACCATTGGCCGCCTCGCGGTTGCCGGACCGACCGGCTGCCGCTACCTGGACGACCTCGACAACCAGCGGAAGTACGTTCAACACGGCTGGAACCTCACGGGCGATGCCTACCGCGTCGACGAGGACGGGTACTTCTGGTATCAGTCGCGCACCGACGACATGATCATTACGGCCGGTTACAACGTGTCGGGCCCGGAAGTCGAGAACGTGCTGCTCTCCCATGCGGCGGTCGCCGAGAGCGCCGTGGTGGGCATCGCCGACGAGGCGCGCGGCCAGATCGTCAAGGCCTTCATCGTCCCGGCCGCGGGCAGCTCCCCGTCGGAAACGCTGGCCAAAGACCTGCAGGACTTCGTCAAGGCGCAGCTCGCGCCCTACAAGTATCCGCGTGCGATCGAGTTCGTCACCGACCTGCCGCGCACGCTGACCGGAAAAATCCAGCGGTTCCATCTTCGCCGGATGGAGGCTGAGAAAGTCAAAGGCGGGTCCGCCGAGACTGCGTCCGGCGCCGGGTTGTCGTTCCACGAGCCCGAAGGCTGGGCACGGCCGATTGGCTACGCGAATGCGGTGAGCGCATCAGGACGGATCGTATGCGTCGCCGGTCAGGTCGGGTGGAATCCGGTGACGGCTCAGTTCGAGAGCGATGATTTCGTGCTGCAGGTGCGGCAGGCCCTGCAGAATGTCGTGGGCGCCCTCGCCGCGTCGGGGGCCCGAGCCGATCAGATCACGCGTCTGACGTGGTACGTCACCGATCGCGACGAGTATCTGAATCGCCGCCGGGAAATCGGCACGCACTACCGTGAGATCCTCGGGCGCCACTTTCCCGCGATGTCTGTGGTCGTCGTCAAACAGCTCGTTGAGGCGGGAGCCAAAGTGGAGCTCGAGGCGACGGCGGTGGTGCCTATGGCGTTTTCCAGATCCACGTAGCAGGTTCCTGCGCCCTCCCGCTCGCCGCTTGCCGCAAGGCAGCGTGATCGGGCCTGCCTCGCGGCGCTCGCAAAGGTCGGGCGCAGGAACCTGCTACGTGGATCTGGAAAACGCTCTAGGACCCGTACCAATTGAACCTGGTCTGGTCGCTGATCCAGATCGCCAGGAGCGCCGCCGCGATCCACAGCGGGACCTGAAGCGCAACGCGGGTCAGCGGTCCGAACCTCGCCTGCCACTCCCGTTCGACGACGACCATCCAGACTGGAAACGCGACCGCCCAGCCGATGCCGCGCGCGACCTCGAGACCCAACCGCGGCTCGAGCGCGTCAGGCACGACGACGAGCACGACGACCATCATCAGCCAGACGACGATGTTCTTGAGGACGAAGAACGAACGCGATCGCGTTCGAGTCGGCTTCGCTTGGGCCTTGGGCCCAGGGCCTTGGGCCTGATCTTCTACGCCAGCTCCCACACAATCGCGACCAACTCCACCGAGACGCCGCCGCGCTTCGGACCGAGCGACGCCGGCTCGCCCGGTTCGGATTTGCCGGGTAGTTCGACGCGCTGCGTGCGCGCGAGCCACCGGTCGAAGCCCTTGGCCCACCGCGTGAACGTCTGGACCTTCATGGCCGCCGCCGGGAGCGGGAGGGAGTCGGCGCGGACCGGCGGCTCCTTCAGCAGCTGATCCGGCATGACCTCGGTCGGCGTCGCGGTGTCCCAGTCCACGGCGCGCAGCTGTGGATCGATGGGCACGAGAAAGGCGACGCGCCGCGTCTCGGCGATCTTCTGGCGCCGGGTGCCGAACTGGATCGTCGCGGCCCCGTAAAGACGGGGCGCGTACACGCCCTTGCTGCCCCCGGGCAGGTAAAACTGCGGGATTTCCACGGATCCGAGCGGTCGGCTCGGTCCGGCCAGGGTCGGCTTCTGCTCGTCAGGCACTGGTAGATCCTACTTTCTGGGCCGCGTGAGCGCGGCCGGTGGAGTAAGACCCCCGTTCAAACCGTGCATGCGGATTTCCCGCACACGGCTTACCAAGGGGTATTGAGAGCGCGGCATTATGCGGTCTCCGGGTATCGAATGGTTCCGCGCAGGCGATGGAGACCGAGGGCAAGAAAGTAATCACCCGTCCAGAGGTCGGCCTGCCCTGCGCGCAGCTGTCGACCATGGCGCTTGACGAGCAGG
>DASQFI010000065.1:0-2061 GCA_035633215.1 Vicinamibacterales bacterium
CGGGGGTATGCAATTACGTCGACCCCGCGTTGTTTTTGGCCAGGTGTTCCGTACACCGCAGCTGTCGAGAATTCCGATTCGCATTGGTACAAGTCGCGACACAGCTCCTGAAATCGCAGCGCGTCCATTTCGTGGAACGCCGGCAGTTCTCCAAGCGCAGTCGGCGGATTCATCGTCACAGCGGAAGCTGTCAATGACATTGAGACACCAAGGGCGAGGTAATTAGGGTCGCGCCGCCGTCAGTCATCACGATCGCGGAGTGGTCGTCCGCGTCGAGAAGGTAGTCGACCCGCAGGTCGTCCGAGGTGACGATCATCGTTCCTGAGGCATCCTGAGCGGTCGTGTTCTTCGCCGGTGGGTTGATCCACACAGCGGTCGGCAGATCCGCGGGTTGTGGCCGTCCCTTGACAAAGCGTTCGGGATGCGCCGCGTACGCGGCCGAGAGCACCTGCTGCCGATGCGCGCGTACCGTGGCGGCCTGGCCGAAATGCACGACGGCGGGTGTGAGGAACCCCAGGCCGCTGTGGCGGTGCTCCTGGTTGTACCAGGGGAAAAAGACCTGCCCAAACGCACGCCCGTCCTCGATCGATCCGAACCGCTCCGGAAACTGGGGACAGTACTTGAGCGTTTTGAACTGGGCTTCCGAGAACGGATTGTCGTTCGAGACGTGGGGCCGGCTGTGCGTCTTGGTCACGCCGAGATCCGCCAGGAGCAGGGCCACCGGCTTGCTCCGCATCGCGCCCCCGCGGTCGGCATGGAGCGTGAGTTGACCCGGCTGAATGCCGTGCTTGGCGCAGGTCTCGGCGATGAGGCGCTCGGCGAGCACCGCGCTCTCGGACGGCGCCAGCATCCAGCCCACGACATAGCGGCTGAAGATGTCGAGGATCACGTAGAGATAGAAGTACGTCCACTTGGCCGGCCCCAGCAGCTTCGTGATATCCCAGCTCCAGACTTCGTTCGGGCGCGTGGCCAGCAACTCGGGCGCGGCGTAGTGCGAACGCCGCACCTGATCGCGCCGCTCCTTGATTTCGTGCGCGTCGTCGAGGACGCGATACATCGTGCGCGGCGAACAGAGGTAGGTCCCCTCATCAAGCAGGGTGGCGTGGACCTGGGCCGGCGCCTGATCGATGAAGCGCGTGTGGAGCAGATCCAACACCCCGTGACGCTCGACGACCGTCAGCGCGCGTGGCGGCGCCGGTCGAGGGCGCGCGACCGCCGCCGGTCGGCGCCCCCGATACAGGGAGGCCCGTGGCAACCCCAGCGCCCGGCACGCCGGGGCCGTGCCCACCGAGATGGCCGCGTCGTCCACCGCGGTCATCAATCGTCCTCGTCGCGCACGAACGGTTTCAGGGGGATCCCCAGAAGCTCGGAGACTTTTTTTTGGAAGGCGATGACAGCCTCGGCCTGCTGCAGCCGCGACGTCAAACGACGATTCTCCTGCTCGAGCTTCTTCAGCCGCGGATCGACGGCCGTCTTCTTCCGCCCACGGGTCTTCGGTGTCAACCCGTGCGCGCGCTGTCGGCGCCAGGTCACCACATGCGACGAGTAGAGCCCTTCCTTCCGCAGCAGGGCGCCGAGCTCACCGGGGCGCGTACACGCATCGGCCTTCCGCAGAATCTCAAGCTTGTAGGTCGTCGTGAATCGCCGGCGGGCGTGGCGAGCCGGCACCTCGGAGTCAGGCGGCACGGGCACACCGTCGGGCTCGATTGTGGGAGACCCTCCGCTACGGGGCGCCTCGCTTCGCTCGTCGCCCCTCCGCTCCGGCTCTCCCACAATCGACTGGTCTGCCAACATCCTGCGGATCGGGTTCATCAAGGCCCTTGCACCTCCCCGCCCTGCACCGTAATTTCCGAGGGGGAAAGTGTCTCAGCTATCTTGGCAGGGAGGGCAGGTTCGAGTCCTGCCGGGCGCCACTTCTGCAATCACTCGGAAACCCGTCCCGACGACAGCATTCTGAAACGAGGTTCTCGCTTTGTGGCAGTGCAAGTACTCGATGCGATCCCCACCGCTGCCAACTCGGCTTGGATCGCGCACTTCACTTGAAGGACGGTGACCGCCGTG
>DASQFI010000066.1:0-4334 GCA_035633215.1 Vicinamibacterales bacterium
GGGCTGGTCTACCGCGACCAGCTGTTTCCCCGCGACGCCTACCGGCGGCTCTACGACGCAGCGATGGAGGCGCTGCCAGAGAAGGCCGCCTGCCGTCTGACCGTCGACGTGCTGGCGCTGGCGCATGAGCGCGGCTGCGAGGCCGAACTCGCCGCCGTCATCGCCGAACATCTCCAAGCGGGCTCGATCCCAGGCATGGACCACCTGCGCGCCCGCTTCGCGCCGAACCCCGCCGCGCTGCCCGACATCGCCGTGCCGCTCCACCCGCTCAGCGCCTACGACGTGCTGACCGCCAGCGCCGCGCCCGCCGAAGGAGAAGCGGCGTGACCGCGACCGATCCCATCGATGCCGCCCGGCTCGGCATCCTGCTGGGCGATCTCCGCCTTCCGGCGATCAAGCACATTTGGCCCGCCTTCGCTGAACGCGCCGACAGGGAGGGCTGGCCAGCCGCCCGTTTCCTCGCCGCCATGGCCGAACACGAGATCGCCGAGCGCGCCCGACGGCGCATCGAGCGCCATCTCGCCGAGGCCCGTCTGCCGTCCGGCAAGTCCCTCGACGCCTTCGACTTCGACGCCGTGCCCATGGTTTCCAAGGCCCAGGTCATGGCGCTGGTGGCCGGCGACAGCTGGCTCGACAAAGGCGCCAACCTGATCCTGTTCGGACCGCCCGATCCAACGTCATAGTGCCCACCTTGCTATGTTACTGAAAGATAATGGTTGCTTGATCCGGATCTGATGATAGCGGGCGTCTTGCACGCTTGACTGCGCGGTCTCCGGCATTGACGGTCTCGACATCCTTGCGGTTGATAATCCAGGGCGCGCCCTTGCAGTGCTGCCTTCCGGTAAGTGCACCTTCCCGGATCATGCGCAGAGCGGTCATCGCGCCGCAGCCGAGCTGGTCGGCTGCTTCGTTGAGCGTGACTTCGCCGCGTGCCGCTCTCTCGCCCTCTCGGTAGACGGCGATGCCGTGCTGGTTGCGGAAGGTGCACACCCTTGACTGGGTCCAGCCGTTGAGGCGGCCGGTCTTCTTGCCTTCGCGGTTAAGAAGCGAGGCAATCGCCTTGTCGGGCATGAGACGCGCAAGCGCTCGGATGAGGTCCTCGGTGGCGGGCGCGGCCGCCCAGCGATGCTGTCCAGTCCGATTTTTCCTGACAGAGAGCGCGGTATGGTCGCCGCATTGCCAGTGCAGGAGAAGCTGGATCTGATCCTCCTCGACCCGTACCACGATCTCGTTGAGGACGGCGCGGATGATCCGTTTGCGTGTCGCGGCGGTGGCCGAAGGATGCTCCCATGCCGCTTCAAGATCCGAGCCCATCTGCAAGAGACGCTGACGCTCGTTGTCGCCAAGGACCTCCGGACGCTGGCGGACCAACGTCTCCAACTCGTCCTCGATCACCTTGACGGCGACGAGAGCGGCATTCCAGCGCCGTTCGAGCTCGCCGGCAACCAACCGATTGTCGGGATCGACCGCATCGTATTGGCGCTGCATCCGCGTTGCTTCGTAGCGCGCCTGCTCGAGCGACAGTTCGACCTGTCGCTGCTTCGCACCGGCATCGAGCGAGCGCGTGGAGATCGCGTGAAGCGCGGCTTCCACGCCGAGCGGCTGCGACAGTCGGACGATCTCGCCTCCGACGGCCTGATCGACCCGCAGCGAGCCGAAGGAGATGCAAGGGTCGGTCCCGTGATTGATCATGGCACCGCGACAATGGTAGCGACCGGTGTTGCCGTTGGTGCCGCTGTAGGCGACATGCAGCTTGCGCCCGCAATGGCCGCAGCGCAGGAGACCGGCGAGAATGAGCTCGCCTTTGCGCAGGGCGCCACGCGCATTCATGCCCATACCATTGGCGTTGTCCGCGATCAGACGCTGGTTCCTCTCGAACTCTGCCCACGAAAGGTAACCGGCATGATGATCGAGGAGCAAGACGTCCCAGTCTGCGCGATCTTTGCGAAACCCTTTGACGATACGCTTGCGGCCATTCTCGATGGTCACCCGGCTCCCCGTTCGACCGAACGCATAGGCGCCAGCATACACGGGGTTGGTGAGGATGTGATGGATCGTGTTGTAGACGGGCAGCTTCCAGACGAGAGCGTGCCCTTCACCTTGGCTGTGGTTCACACAAGGCAGCATGATCGACTCCCGCCGCAGTGAAAGATGCACCTGCCGGATGCTCTGCATCTCGGCAAAGCGGGCAAACACCAGGCCGATCGCCTCGCGCACGCGCAGGTCGGGGTCCTGTTCGATCCGGTCGCGGCCTGCTCTGACGTAGCCGATCGCCACCGTCAGGAAGAGTTCGCCGCGGCGGGCTTTCTGTTTGAGGGCCTCGAACGAGCGGGCGCGCAGGATCGACAGTTCGAGTTCGCTCATCGTTCCCTTCATGCCCAGCAACAGACGGTCATTGGGATGACGCGGCTCATAGGTGCCATCTTCATCGACGATCAACGTGCCGACGAGGCCGCGGAACTCGATCAGCGTGTGCCAGTCGCGTCCGTTGCGGGCCAGACGCGAAGCTTCGATGGCGAAGACGGCGCCGACACGGCCTTCACAGATCGCCGCGAGCAGCCGCTCGAAGCCAGGCCGGCTGACGCCCGATCCGGAGCGGCCGAGATCATCATCGATGACCGTCACATCGGCCCAGCCGAGAGCCCGGGCGCGCTCGGCAAGGCCATATTGACGACGCCGGCTCTCAGGATTGTTGGCAAGCTGATCGGCGGTCGATTGCCGGACGTAAACGTAAGCGCCGCGTGCCAGATGATCAGATGTGATCTTCACGGTTGCCCTCCGTCGCTCTCGGGTCCGCCACCGTCTCCGTCAGGAGCATGCTCACCAGCGCCATCAGCATCGGCTGATCGGTAACCGCCGACGCCCTGGGCGGGTCGTCGGTTGCAAAGAGGTCGGGTTGGCGCTGGATCGGTCGCGGGTGCCGCATGCTCGTCTCCTTCGCGGCGGGAGTCGCCGCGCAGCGAGCTTAGACAGGCATCGAGTTCCAACCGGAGACCGCGCAAACAGGCCAGCGTCAGGCGCGGCGTATCACGTACCGTCATCGCCGCCGCGCTGTCTTCCAGCATCCAGCTCGGCATCTGAGCCAGCGTGCCGTCCGGCTGGCGGATCGTCAGGAGAACGTCACCGCCGTGCCGCTTGCACCCCGTGACGACAATGGCTTGGCCGTAGAGAGGATGAAATCTATAGCGTATTCTGCCGTCACCGCCGTGGTAGCGGGCATTATGACCCTGCTTCGAGCGGCGGGGGAAAATCGCATCTCGCAGCCGCCATCGGCCTCGGCCTGATCGAGAACGGCTGGCGCGTGCTCTTCGCCCGCACCACCGACCTCGTCCAGAAACTGCAGGTCGCCCGCCGCGAACTCGCGCTCGAGTCCGCCATCGCCAAGCTCGACAAACACCATCTGCTGATCCTCGACGACCTGGCCTACGTCACCAAGGATCAGGCCGAGACCAGCGTTCTCTTCGAGCTCATCAGCGCCCGCTACGAGCGCCGATCGACTCTGATCACCGCCAACCAGCCCTTCGGCGAGTGGAACAGGATCTTCCCGGACCCGGCCATGACGCTGGCCGCCGTCGATCGGCTCGTCCACCACGCAACTATCCTCGAACTCAACGTAGAGAGCTACCGCCGCCGAGCCGCCATCGAGCGACAACGCGGACCAGGACGTCCGCCCACCCGCGCGACAATCAAATCCACCGCTGATTGACGCGCCGCGACACACAGGCTCCGAAAACCCTTGCGCGCGACAGCCAACGCCGCAATCATCCAGATGCTGCGACGCTTGGACCTCTCATCCTGATTGTCGCGCTCAAATCACCCTGATTGTCGCGCTATAGTCTGAAGCGTCGTTCCGCCAATGCGTCGCCGGAGCCTGATCTACGGCTTCGGCGGCCTGCCCTCCCACGATGGTGATCAGCCTTCGGGTTCCGCGGCCCGCTGCGAACAACCCCGAGTATGTTCGTGGGCAGGCAAAACTCCGCCAGTGATGAAAGGCCGTCGTTTTAGGAAGAGCAGGCGCCGTTAGCTTGTCGTCAACACCGGATACGCTATCTGAAAATGATGTTTCACTTTACCTAATCGTGAACCGTCGCATCCGAGGCCCGGCACCCTTTCCTGGAGGAAGCGAATGCCCGAAGAACAGACCATCAATCGAAGTGAAGTCCTCGCCCTGATGAGCGAGATCGTGGCGGCGCATATTTCGAACAACTTAATCGCGGAGGACAATCTCTCCCAGCTCATCCAGGCGGTGTTCGATACGTTGAACGCGCTGGCCAGCGATGAGCCGGCACCGGTCGAACTCACGCCTGCGGTGCCGATCAAGCGCTCGGTGACCG
>DASQFI010000067.1:0-95543 GCA_035633215.1 Vicinamibacterales bacterium
GCCAGGCACGATGGCCGCCATCATCGAGTCGCCGCCGAGGCCGCTCGAGGCGCTCAAGCCCGACCTTCCCGACGAATTCGCCCGCATCCTGAGGCGCTGTCTCGGCAAGGAACCCGCGCGTCGATATCAGAGCGCGCTGGACCTTCGCAACGACCTCGACGATCTCAGGCAGACGATCGCATCGACGTCGTCACCAGAGGTGCGCGCGAGACGTGGCGGTGGCTCCACCCACTGGTGGAAGTGGGTGGCCGCAGCGGTGATTTTCGTTGGTGCCGGCGCGCTTCTAGGAATCGCGCTGCCAATCGGCGATGCCGTCGAGACGGCGTCACTCTTCGACGGCCGCTTTCGGCGTCTCACGTCGCAGTCGGGCGAAGAGCTGTACCCGGGCCTGTCGGCCGACGGCGAGTTCCTCGTGTATGCGAGCCGAGCGGCGGGCAACTGGGACGTGTACCTGAAGAGAGTCCGCGGTGAAAAACCGATCAACCTGACGGAGGATTCGCCTGCCGACGACACGCAGCCGGCGTTCTCGCCCGACGGCAGGTTCATCGCCTTCCGCTCGGAGCGGGCAGGAGGCGGCGTGTTTGTGATGGGAGCCACTGGCGAAAACGTGCGGAAGCTGGCCGACGAGGGATTCAACCCCGGCTGGTCCGCCGATGGCACCGAGCTCGCCTACGCCATCGACGGCTTCCCCGAGCCATTCAACAGGAGCATCATCCCGAGCGGGCTGTGGGCGGTTTCGGTCGCGACCGGTTCGAAGCGTCTGATCACTGCAGGCGATGCCGTCCAGCCGTCCTGGTCTCCGCGCGGCGATCGCATCGCGTACTGGGGCGTCCATCTCGGCGGGCAGCGTGACATCTGGACCATTCCGACCGCCGGGGGCGATCCCGTCCAGGTGACGCGCGACGCGGCCGCCGACTGGAATCCCGTCTGGTCTCCTGACGGCGCATTCCTGTATTTCGCCAGCGACCGCGGGGGCAGCATGAATCTCTGGCGCGTCGCCATCGACGGGCGAACAGGCGCAGCTCGAGGGGAGCCGCAGCCGGCCACGACGCCGTCGGGATACACGCAGCACCCCGGATTCTCGCGCGACGGCCGGTCGATGGCCTATGTCGAGGTCATCAACCGGATCAATCTCCAGCAGGTGGCGTTCGACCCGGCCCGAGCTCAGCCCTCCACCACACGGGTCTGGGTGACGCAGGGCGCCAGACCCACAAAAAACCCTGACGTCTCTCCGGATGGCGAGTGGATTGTGTTCGACTCGATCAGCGACAACCAGGAGGATCTGTTCATCGTCAGCAGCACCGGCAAAGGTCTGCGGCAACTGACCAACGACGTCTACAAGGATCGTGGCGCGCGCTGGTCGCCCGATGCCAGCCGAATCGCGTTTCTGTCGGATCGGAGCGGGCGGTACGAGTGCTGGTCCGTCAATCCCGACGGAAGCGGGCTGAAGCAGCTCACCTTCACTTCTGGACCGCGGTATGCGCAAGCGCCGTTCTGGTCGCCGGACGGGACCCGGCTTGCCTGCAACATGCAGAACGGCGCGCCGCTCGTCATTGACTCGGGGCGGAACTGGCACGAGCAGAAGCCCGAGGTGGCGGCCCCGGGCCGCAACCCTGACACCGTGTTCTTCGCCCGGTCGTGGTCGCCCGACGGCCGCTCGCTCGTCGGCCGATCGGCCGCGGGTGCCATCATCAGCTTTGCGCTCGGCGCCGACCGGTTTCAGCAGCTCGCCCCCAGAGGAACGCAGCCGATCTGGCTCCGTGACAGTCGTCATGTGCTGTTCAGGCACGAAGGTGCGCTCTATCTGGCGAGCACCGAGGGGAAGGGAGTCACCGAACTGTTGTCCGCGGCACCGGACATGATCCAGTCGTTCACGATCTCTCGCGACAACCGAACGCTCTATCTTGCGGTGTCGACGAGCGAAGCCGACGTCTGGGCTGCGTCGCTGCGGTGACCGCAGCGACGAGCAGCAGCCCAGGGCCGTTCTCACTTTCCTGAAGCGAGCCATCTGCCGGAATTCGGCCGAATGTCTGGCGATCCATGCAGATTTTGCTCTACGAGAAGGTGAGAACGGCCCCAGCCGCCTCAAAATGAAAAGGGCGGGGCCTCGGCCCCGCCCTTCCCATTCCAACCCGAGTTTCCCCTTAGAACCGTCCGGTCAGGTTCAGCTGAAATGCCCGCGCAGGCTGCTGGTTGCGCATGAGCAGGAAGTTCGAGCTCCAGCTTTGATACGCGCTGTTGTAATTGAACTGCGTGTAGTCGCCCGCGTTGAGCAGGTTCAGGATGTTGCCCGATATCTCGAACTGGTAACGATCGTACCTCAGCACCTTGCCAACCTTCAGCCCAACGGTGACGATGGCTGGCGCCTGGAACTGGCCCTCGCCGCGGCTGCTGAAGACGTAGCGGTTGCGGGTCGACAGCGGATTGGCCGCCGTGGTCCCGTTCGCCAGCGGGAAGCTCGCCGGACCGTACGCCAGGATCTCCGGGTGGTTTGCGGGCAGCTGGTACAGGATCGCGCCCGACCACGGACCGGCCTGCACGGTCACGTTCCCGGCGACGTTGAAGTCATACGGCGCCCGCCAGACGCCGCCGAAGTTCATCCGGTACTTCATCCACGTTGGACCGTAGCTCAGAGCGTTGCCCGTGTTGGGCAACGAGTCGCCATCGTTATTGCCCCGAGCCATGTAGAGGTTCTTGTCGTTGGCAAAGTGGTTGGGCTGCAGGTACCCCGCGCGATCGGTCGGGTTCCATGTGCCGTCCATCTTGTGCCACTGGCGGTTGAGGCCGGCCATGAACTGGAACCCGTGCGACATGTTCTTCGTCATCGTGATCTCGATCGCCTGATACTTCAACGTGCTCCAGGTGTTGTTGGTCTGCTGGAGGATGATCCCCTGATTCGGGTCGACGCGGCCGAACCCGCCAAACGGCTCGCCCGGCCGGCTCGGCCAGAACCCGTTGATATCGACGTTCGCCCACATTTCCTTGTACTCGCGGTTGATGTAGGCGGCGTCGATGCCGATCTGCCACCGCAGCTGCTTGCGGTAGCCGACGATGAGCTCGTCGAGATAGGGCTGGTGCAGGTCGCCGGCGATTTGCTGGCTGGCGATGGCGCTGGTCGCGCGGGGTTGCAGCACGACCTCGCCGGGCTCACCCCAGACGCCATCCAGATCGTTGTCGTATTCGATTCGGATGTTGACCGTATCATCCGCGCCGAAGATCGTCACGCCATCCCGGCCCATGACCTGCTCGCCGAGGCGGACCCAGCTCGCCCGAAGCACGTTCCTGGCGTCTTCGGTCAGCAGGTAGGTCGCGCCGATTCGGGGCTGAATGGTCCACGACTGTTGCCGTGTGATGTTCTGAATCTTGTCCACGCGCTTGACATAATCGAAGCGCATGCCAAGGTTGGCGGTCAGCCGGGAGCCCGGTCTCCAGTTGTCCTGGACGTAGACGGCGTAGTTGCTGTCGCGTGCCTTGCGGGTCTGCACCTCGGCGGGGCTGGCATAGTAGCGACGGAACGGCCTCGTGCCGAGCGACGGGTTGTTGACGTCCACGGGAGTCCGGAATTCCTGGTAGAACCCGTCGTTGGCGTAGACGGTCAGCTGATCGTAGATGTTCTGCGGCTCGATGAAAAAGCCCGTCTGCAACTCGTGGGATCCACCCCATCCTGACTTGAAATACGTGGCGTCCCCGCGAATCAGCCACAACGACGCGGGCACAAAGCCCAGCGTGTCGACGTTCCCGCCCTCGAGGATGCGGTTGTTGCCGGTGATCAACCCGCCCGAAATGGTCGTCCCCTCGTAGATCTCGATGTTGGGGCCCTTCAGGTCGCTCCCGAACACCGAGTAGGTGTCGTTGTCGGAGCCGTGTTTGTTGTTGTAGCCGAGGGAGAACGCCGTGGTAAATCGCTGGCCCCATGCCGACGACAACTTCGCGTTGTAGACGTTGCCGCCGTTTCCATACGAATTGATCTGATCGAAGTAGTACTCCCAGTTGTTCTGACCGGTCGTCCGATCGCGCTGGAAGAAGCCCGACAGCTCATGGTTCTGCCCGATCCGGCCGGTGACCTTTACGTACGGCTGGTACCCTTCGATCTTCTGATCGAAGATCGTCGCGTTGGGATAGTACGCCTGGATGTCATCGATGTTCTTCTGCACGCGGCTGATGCCCGTGGCCACGCGTGAGACCCGGAAGGCGCCGAAAAACCAGAGGCGATCCCTCTGGATGGGTCCGCCGAACCCGCCGTCGAACTGCTTGATGTCGGCCTGCACGGGGCTGCCGCCCGTGGAAACGCAGGTCTTGTTCGGGCAGGCCGTAATCGGGATCTGCGACGGCAGAGGGAACTCGGTCCGGTGGTGCGTATTGTTGGCGTTCCAACTGAGCGGCTGAAAGGCGTATCCGGCGGTTCCCTTGAACTGATTGCCGCCGCTCTTCGTGATGACGTTGATGGCCAGCCCCGTGCCCATCGGCGTCGCCGCGTCGGAGCCGCCCGTCTTCACCTGCGTGTCCTTGATCATGTCCGTGCCCATCTGCACGTAGGTGAGCTGGAAGTCGTTGTAGTTGCCGGCCTGCATCCCTTCGAGTTGGACGACGTGGGCGAAGTGCTCGGTGGCGTGGCCGAAGTAGACCATGCGCCCGCTGCCGTCGTCGAACGGCCGCAAGTGCACGCCCGGTGTCAGTTCGAGAAAGTCCGTCCAGTTCTTGCGCGAGGCGAGCGGCAGGCTCTTCTGGAATTCGCCGTCGATGTTGAGCACGTTGCCGGGTTTGCTCACCTCGAGCATCGGCGAGTCGCCGCTGACCGTGAGTGTTTCGGTCACGCCGGCGACCTTTAGCGTGATGTCCACGGCGAAATTCGCGTTGGCGGGAAGCACGATGCCCTCACGCGTGACGGTCGCAAAGCCACTCAGCTTCGCCGTGATGGTGTAGGTCGTCGGCGGGAGACCCACGAGCCGGTAGGCGCCTTCGGCATCCGTGGTTCCGACCGCCGGTTTGATGACGTCGGGGCTCGTCGCCGTCACCGTGACGCCCGGCAACAGGGTGCCCTGTTCGTCCTTCACATACCCGCGAAGGCTGCCGCCGGTCTGCGCCGCGGCCAGCTCGACGCCGATGACGAGCACGTACGTCACGAGCGCCCCAATCGATATTGACGTCTTCATCGATTCCCTCCTGCCAGATGTGTTGACTCCGATCCAGAATCGCCGGTGGGAAACGGCGGGCAGATGCCCGTCTGGGGAGGAGTATAGCCCCATAAGCGAGGGGCAGCCATGGCTTCAGGCTCCAAAGCCCGTCAAGCTTTTCGCGACGCCCGAAGCGCGAAGACCGAAGCCCGGAGATTCAGGGTGGGATTCGGGTTGGTGATCGCCATCGCGTTTCTGATCAAGGCGGTCGTGCTCGCGCAACTGCACGATCATCCGCTGCTCCAGCCGCAGGGCGAGCTTGACACGACCACCTACGTCGAGCTGGCTCGGAGGGTCGCCGAGGGCGGGCCGCTTGCGGTCAGGGAGCCGTTCTTCGTCTCGCCGCTGTATGTCTTTTTCCTGGCGGCGATCTTCAAGGCGGGCGGATCGCTGCTCGCCGCGCGCGTCGTCCAGATTCTGCTCGGTGCCGTCGGCGTCGGGCTGATTTGGGCGTTGGCGCGGTTCTGGTTCGGCGAACGCGCGGCCTGGCTGGCTGCGGCGCTGGCCCTTCTCACCGGCCTGTTTACCTTCTACGAGATCCTGATCCTCCAGTCGGCGCTGGACCCCTTCCTGACCGCCGGCGCCCTGTGGTTGGTTTCGCGAGCGTATGCCGGCGGCGGTACACGATTGCACGCGGCCGCCGGGATCTGTCTGGGCCTGTTCACCCTCAATCGTCCGAACGCGCTCATCTATACGCTCGTCGCCGGCACCTTCGTCGCGATCCGCGCCGTCAGGAACTATCGGGGGCGGGGAAACGCGGCGACGCGCGGACGAGACCCTTCGATTTCGCTCAGTGCAGGCTCATCGATCGCTGCGTTTGTCATCGGGCTGCTGCTCGTGATCGGCGCCAACGCGTTGCGCAACTACATCGTCTCAGGCGAAGCCATTCTGGTGTCTTCGCATGGTGGCCTCAATTTCTATATCGGCAACCACGCCGGAGCTCGGGGCATCTACGATCGCATTCCCGGCATCACGCCGTCCATCGTCGGCCAGATGCGCGATTCGACGCGGGTGGCCGAAACCGACGTGGGCCGACAACTCACGCCCAGCGAAGTGTCCGACTACTTCTACCGGCTGGCGCGGCGGTGGATGGCCGAGCATCCGCGCGACGCGCTTGCGCTCTTCGTGCGCAAGCTGGCCCTTGTCATCAACTCCGTGAACGTGCCGCTCAACTACAGCTATGCGTACTACAGCCGCGACGAGAACACGCTGCTCCGGTTTCTCGTGATCGGGCCCTGGCTGCTCGTGCCGCTTGGGGTGATCGGCCTGCTGCTCCCGGGCGCTCGCGTGCGCCACGGCGGCTTCTGGGTATTCGCGTCGTTCGTCCCGGTCTACGCCGTGGCAGTCGCGATCTTCTTCGTGTCGTCGCGCTATCGCCTGCCGCTCCTCGTTCCCTTGTGTCCCCTGGCAGCGGCAACGCTGGCGTGGCTCGGCGATCGGATCCGGGCACGTGACGCGAGACACCTCGTGCCGGCGGCGCTCGGGATCTTCGCCGTCGCAGCCCTTGCACAGTGGGATCTCCAGCTCGATGACGGCCGCACCGGCGAACAAACGCGAAAAGCCGTCTGGCTCATCGAGCAGGGCGCGCACGAGGACGCGCGACGCTACATGGCCTCGATTGCGGCCGATCCGGGCTATCCGGCGGCGCTTCAGTTCAAAGTCGGCGAGGCTTTCGCGACGGCGGGGAAATACGACGACGCGATTGCGCACTACCAGGAGGCGCTTCGTGCCGGCGGCCCCGACAGCAATGCAGCGCAGACGCAGCTCGCCTTGGGGCAGGCGCTCGTCGTCCTTAATCGAAGCCGTGAGGCGATCGCGCCGCTCGAGATCGCCGTCGGGCAGAAGTTCCGGCCCGACGTGTCGAGCGTGTGGCTGGTCAGAGCGCTCGTTCTGGCCGGCGAGCCGCAGCGCGCGCGCGACAGGCTCTCGGCCCTCTCGGACGACCTCTCGGCATCGCGGTACGAAACGGGATACGAGCTTGGCGAGCTGGCGCTCGAGATCGGTGACGCCGTCCAGGCGAGGCGCTGGCTGACGTCAGCGGTGCGACTGAAACCGGATCGCGCCGACGCGCAGGAGAAGCTCGGCGTCGCCAGCCTGCTGCTCGGCAAGCCGGCCGACGCGCTGCCCGCTTTCGAGGCGGCCTGTCGTCTCGATCCCGTCAGTGCGAGCGCGCATCTGAACCTCGCGGTCGCCTACGCGCAATTGGGCCGGACGAATGAGGCGAGAGCGGCGGCCGAGCGGGCGCTGCAACTGGATCCGGCCGAACCGCGGACGCGCGCCTTGCTGGACAAGTTGCAGCGGCGCTGACGGGCCGTTTCGCACTTGACAATCCTTCGGCGGGAGCCACAATCGACGCGGCTGCCTAGAGCCGTTTTCGATGTAGCGCGAAAACGGCTCGAGCGGTTTTCTCAGAAGGGGGCCAAAGGGGTCAGGTCTTGTATTGCAACATTTTCTGGAAGGACACGGGCAAAATGTTGCAATACAAGACCTGACCCCTTTGGCTACACAGAAACGAAAACCGCTCTAGCGTCCATTTCGGCGAATCGGCCACTTATGCTTGACATCTCTTCACACGACATTGTGCTGATCGGTGGCGGCGGCGCCGGCTTGCGTGCCGCCATTGCTATTTCCGAAACGGATCCGAAACTCAACGTGGCTGTCGTGTCAAAGGTGTACCCGATGCGAAGTCACACGGTGGCCGCCGAAGGGGGCGCGGCCGGTGTGTATCTCGCGGACGACAGTCTGGACGACCACGCGTACGACACCATTTCTGGCGGCGATTGGCTGTGCGATCAGGACGCGGTGGAAGCGTTCGTGAAGGAGGCGCCGCTCGAGTTGATGCGGCTGGAGCATTGGGGCTGTCCGTGGAGCCGGGAGCCCGACGGCCGCGTCGCCATACGGCCTTTCGGTGGAATGAAAAAGACACGCACGTGGTTTGCGGCCGACAAGACCGGCTTCCACATGCTCCACACGCTTTTTCAAACGTCACTCAAATATGACGCGGTCACCCGGTATGACGAGTACTTTGTCACCAGACTGCTGGTGGACGACGGTCGCGTGCGGGGCGTCGTGGCGTTGGAGCTGACCACTGGAAAGGTTCAGGCCATTACCGCGAAAGCAGTCATCTTGTGCACAGGCGGCTGTGGCCGTGTGTTCCGCTTCACCACCAACGCCGCCATCTGTACGGGCGATGGCATGGCGCTGGCCTATCGAGCGGGCGCTCCTCTGATGGACATGGAGTTCATTCAATACCATCCGACGGGCCTCCCGTTTACCGGGATTCTGATTACCGAGGCCGCCCGAGCTGAAGGGGGTTACTTACTGAACAAAGACGGCTATCGGTATCTACAGGACTACAACCTCGGCACGCCTGAACCGAAGCCGGTCTTGCGCAGCATGGAGCTGGGTCCGCGTGATCGCCTGTCGCAGGCGTTTGTTCATGAGCAAGAGAAGGGCCGCACCGTGGAGGGACCGTACGGCCCGGTCGTGAATCTCGACCTGCGACATTTGGGGGAGAAGACGATCAACGCGAAGCTCCCATTCGTCCGTGAGCTGTGCCTCAAGTATGAGCACATCGATCCGGTCACGCAGATGATTCCGGTCCGTCCCGTGGTTCACTACATGATGGGCGGCGTTCATACGGACCTGAATGGGGCCACCCCGCTGGAGGGCTTGTACGCGGCAGGAGAGGCCGCCTGTGTCAGCATCAATGGGGCCAACCGGCTGGGGTCGAATTCGCTGCCGGAGCTGCTCGTGTTTGGCGCCAGAGCCGGACGTGCGGCGGCGGCCTATGCGAGAGAACAACAACCTCCTGGGCGCCATTTGCTGGCCCAGGCGCTCGACGAACAGACGCGGCTGCAGGAACAGTTTCTCCAGAAGAGCGGAGGTCACGAGCCGATCGCCGACCTGCGCGAGGAGATGCAGAAGATCATGGAACAATGCGCCGGCATTTACCGCGTGGGTGAATCGCTGGCCCGAGCGTCCGGCAAACTCCAGCAGCTCCAGGACCGGTTCCGCGACATTCGTCTGGACGATCGGGGCCATCTGTTCAATACGGAGCTGATTACCGCGCTGGAGTTATCGTTCATGCTGGAGGTGGCCGAAACGATGGCGGAAAGCGCCCTGCAGCGGACGGAATCGCGCGGCGCCCACCAGCGAACGGACTATCCGGCTCGCAACGATGAGAAGTTTCTCGCGCATTCACTGGCGTACCGCGCCGCGGACGGCCGGCCCCGGGTGGAATACGCACCCGTGACCATCACACGCTGGCCCCCGGGCGAGCGAGTCTACGGGAGGTGAACGAGTGGCGAACAGGATCACGCTCGAAGTCACGCGGTATGACCCGGCGCGTGACGAGAAACCCCGACTTGACGCGTTCGAGGTCCCGCTCCGACAAGAGTGGGTGGTGCTCGACGCGCTGAATTACATCAAAGACCATCTTGATGGGTCGCTGACGTTTCGCTGGTCATGCCGCATGGGCGTCTGCGGCAGCTGCGGCATGACGGTCAACGGCGTTCCCAAATTGACCTGCGCGACGTTCCTGTCGGACTACGCGCCGGGCCCCGTGCGCGTGGAGCCCATGAGCAACTTCCCTGTGCTCCGGGACCTCGTGGTCGACACGTCGGATTTCCTGGTGAAGCTCGCGAAAGCGAAACCCTGGATCATTCGGAAGGTGGAAAAGCCCCGGGACGAGGAATACTTCCAAACCCCGGAGCAGCTGGACGTGTATAAGCAATTCAGCATGTGCATCAACTGCATGCTGTGTTACGCGGCCTGCCCGGTGTACGGACTGGACCCGCTCTTTAGCGGACCCGCCGCAATTGCCCTGGCTCAGCGGTACAACCTGGACTCCCGGGACGAGGGGGCGAGTGAACGCCTCGATATCCTCTCCCAGCACGACGGAATTTGGGGATGCACGTTTGTCGGCGAGTGCACGCAGGTGTGTCCCAAGAATGTGGACCCAGCCGGCGCCATTCAGCAGTACAAGCTCACGGCGACCATGGAATGGCTGAAGGCCTTGGTGCTGCCGCGAGGCGCGGAGTAGCCGATGATCAACCCCACCGAGTATTTACCAAAGTCGTACCACACGCGCGTCTCGACGTATTGGTGGCTAACGCGTTGGGCGTACTTCAAATTCATCCTGAGGGAAGCGAGCAGCGTCTTCGTGGCCTGGATCGTGGTCGTCACGCTGCTCCAGATCCGGGCGTTGACGCACGGACCGGCGGCCTACGCGGAACTCCAGAACTGGTTGCGGAGCCCGCTTCTGCTGGCGCTCAACGCGGTCAGCCTGTGTTTTGTCATCTTCCACGCCGTGACCTGGTTCAATCTGACCCCGAAAGCGATGGTCATTCGGTTGCGCGGGAAGCGCCTTCCCGGCCTGGCCATCGCGGCGCCGAACTACGTCGCCTGGGCGGCCATATCTGCCGCCGTCGCGTGGATCGTGCTGCGAGGGTAAATGGGCAAACGATCGAACGAACCGCTCGTGTGGATGTTATTCAGCGTTGGCGGCGTGGTTGCCGCGATGCTGATGCCGATCCATCTGTTGCTGTTCGGGCTGGCGTTTCCACTGGGGTGGCTGGATGCACCAAGCTACGAACAGCTGCTCGCGCTGGTCAGGCATCCGCTCGCGCGAGTCTACCTGCTGATCCTCTGCTCTCTTCCGCTGTTCCACTGGGCTCACCGGTTCCGGTTTACGCTCTACGACGGTTTGCAGATCAAGCACCTGAACGAACTGATCAACCTTTTCTGCTACGGCGGAGCGATTTTAGGTACCGCCCTGGCGGCGTACCTTGTGTGGAATATCGCGTAGGGGCGGCAGTCGACCCCCTCGATGAAAGGAAGAGGTCATGCCAAAGTACGTCATCGAACGTAACATGCCTGGCGCAGGTGCCTTGTCACGCGACGAACTCGCGGTCATTGCCGATAAGTCTTGCCGTGCGCTTGAGGAGATTGGATCGCGCATCCAGTGGCTGGAGAGCTTCGTCACCGCCGACAAAGTGTACAGCGTCTATATCGCGGACGATCAACGATTGATTCGCGAGCACGCCTATCTGAGCGGTTTTCCCGCGGATACCATCTGCGAGGTCAAGGCGGTCATTGACCCCTCAACCGCCCGCGAGGCGCGCCAGGCCAAAGAACACGACGTGTCGAAAGAGTCGGGAATCTATTAAGGCGAGCCGTCGTCACGGTAGCGCGGTACCGTCCTTCAGTCGCGACGAGACGTGCGCCTCTTACTCACGTGGCGGATTGTATCGTCAGGACGGCGTGGTCAGGCCGGCCGTGAGGCCCCGGCGCGCCGGCGTTTGCGCGCACGATACCAAGATCGGACTCGCGGCGGCGCGCTCGTGTTCACTCGACGTGATCGTGCCGTTCAGAAAGAGAATCTCGAGTACGTGATTCCGGCGCTGCTCGGCATCGGCCCCGGGCGCACACGGACTGAAGAGATGCGGGTTCGGAAGCATTGCAACCAGCAACGCCGCCTGGGACCAGTCAAGCTGATTCGCGGACACGTCGAAGTAGAAGCGAGCGGCGGCCTCGGCACCGTAGACGTGGGGTCCCCATTCAGCGATGTTCAGGTAGACCTCGAGAATTTCGTCCTTGGACAGCACCTTCTCGAGACGGCGCGCGAGAACGGCATCCTGGAGCTTGCGACGGAGCGTCTTGTCACGCGTGAGAAACAGGTTCTTCGCGACCTGCTGAGTGATGGTGCTGCCGCCGCGCGCAAATCGTCCCTGACGAAGATTCTCCTTCAACGCCTCGAACATGTCGGGATAGCTCAATCCCCCGTGATGGTAGAAGGCGGGATCCTCCCAGGACACGACCGCCGCCGTGAGCGTCGGCGCAAGGAACCAGAGCGGTTTCCAGGATCGGATCGCTTCGCGCGGATATCGCGCGACGACCTGAGCCCGCAGCTCGTCGCCGGCGGGAAGTCCCAGGACGGGCTCGACCGCGATGCCGACGGCGGCGACGCAAATCGACATCGCCATCACACGCGTCCGCATCAGGGTGATCACTCTCGACTCCCGGGCTTCTTGTACTGACGTTCGGACGGTCGCTTCGTGTGCCATTCGGCCCTGAAGCGTGTGTAGCCTTTGCGTCCTCTCATGAAGTACTCGATCATCCCCGGACCGAATTTGAGGAAGACGCGCGGCAGTGTCGCACCCAGCGTCGGGCGCAGGCCTCCAGGGCTTCCGCCCTTACCTGTCGTAATCATCGTTGGCGACGGGATGTTGGTCGTCAGCACGCGCGCGGTGACGATCGCCATGTAGTCCTGTCCGACGACGCGTCCGGAGAGATCGGGGCAGGGCGATGCCATGAGGGGGAAGTAGGCCATCCCAGCGGAGTCCGTTGTGGATTTCAGGCCCTCCGATCCGGCGGACGTAATGCCAGCCTTCGGATGCATCGCGAGATGGGGTTGCAGCGCGGGCGCAAAGTTCCATGACACCTCGACGCCGGGCATGCCGCCCTTCTTCGGCATCTGCTTCCCCGCCATCCAGCCGCAATCGATGATGTCCTCGTCCACCTGACCCGGGTCGAACGTCACCGTGGCTGTGATCACCCCATCCACATCTGTTTGCGTGTGGCGAAGATGAATGAGGTTCGGAATCGCCTCGACTCTGATGTCGATGCCGTACAGCGTCAAGAGATCGCCCGCCGCTTCCAGGATGCCGGTGACACCGTCGAAGACCTCAGCGACTTTTTTGATGCCTTCGTGGAGAACGGACGACCCGATGTTGGCCTTGTCCAGGAAAAAGGCTTCCTCGGCCGCTTCCGAGACTCCGGCCAATCCCAGCCCGTACAGCTTCTTGCCTGTGTCGCTCTTAATCCCGTCGCAGGCACGTGCCGCGTAAGCCCGCGGCTCGAGGCGGGACAGCCAGGGCATGACGCTGGCTTGACGCGGCCTATCGGGCGGCATGAAGAACTCGAGGAGGATCAGAATTGACTGGACCGGACTGATCTGAATGTGATCCGTCCCGCTGCTTCCGAAGTTGCTGAGCGAGTAGGGCTGGGGCTCGCGCCGTGCGAGTCCGTCCAGGAACAGCACCAGAAAACTCGTGGGATCGGCGGGCTTGTCGACGGCTTCCCTGTAGCGCTTGGCGATGGCCGGGGCCAGCACCATTTGGAGGACCTCCGGTATCTTGAATTTCGTGATCGCCTCGCCCAGCACCTTGCTGAACTCGGCGAACTCGATGTAGCTCGGAACGACCTGCGTGCGAGCCAGGGTCCTGAACTGAAAGTCGTACAGGAAGAAATCTTTTTCGCTGCGTTCGGCGCCGGCAAGAATCTGTTTCCCCGTGGGCGTGTAGACCCCGACGCCGATCGCGCGAAAGAGGTCCAGGAGCGCGGCCTGCGCGTCCTGTTCCGTCTTCGCATCGGTCAGCCGATTGGCCAGGACATAGGGCGGCGCCGTCTTGAGATCGTGTTCGAGAAAGGGATTCAGGATGGGCGGATCGACCTGTTTCGCGTACTCCGCGTCCGCCCGTCGTTCGGCCTGCCTCGCGCTCCAGGCCTGCCATCCCGAATACATTGCGGCCGGAAGCCCGAACACGATCAGCACCACGAGCAGGGATATCGCGGCGAAGTTGCGCAGCGTGTTCGGCGGCATGGCTTGCGTTTGGGCCATCGACGCATCGAAAGCCGCCTGCGTGCTCGCGCGACTGGCGTCTTCGGCGGCAACGGCCGCGGCGAGTGGGGTGAGGCCGGCATCCGCCGTGCCGCTCGTGTAGAGCGCCGTTCCCAGGTCGACGAAGCGCGTCCACCGCTCACGTTCGATGTCCTTCGCGCTGGTCGTCGTCGCCTGGATGTGAGAACGGGCGGCTCTGATGTCCGCGTCGATGGCGTGAAGCGCCTTCTCGCGCTCGGCCGCCACTGTCTTGAGCTGGGCTGCCAGCTGCTGAGACTCCGATGAGAGCCTGGAGACGTCGCTGGCGATCGGCGGCAGCGCCGCCCTGGCGGACTCGAGTTGCGAATCCAGCTTGGGTTGCTCGAGCCCGATGGCGGCCGGGCTTTCTCTGGCAAGCGCATCGAGACGCGATTGCAGCGTGCGCATGTCGCTCTCGCATTGCGACTGCTGCTTCCGCGCCGTTGCCAGCGCGCCGTCGACGGGATCTTTCCTGGCCTGGATCTCGGCGCGCTGCGCGTCGTATTTCGCGACTTCGGCCTGCCGCCGATCCGTCAACGCCACGAGCTCCGCCTCGAGCGTCTTCTGCTTGTCGGCAATGCCGCCGGCCGTGCCGTCCAGACGACGAATCTCGTCGCGGAGTGCGGCGTGGCGCGAAAGGTCGATACCGCTTCGCGCCGCGTGCTGCCCGAGTTGTCCCAGGCCATCGGCGCGTGCGGCATCGTGCCTCGCGAGCTGTTTCTTCAGCGAACGCCGTTGCCAGCGTCGTTTCAATTCATCGAGACCGTTCCGAAACACCTCAGTCATGGGCAGTCCTTCGTCTCGCCGCGCGTGCCAGATCCGCTCCTCTGAGTTACGTCTGATCCAGTCCGTCGAGCCACAAGAGAATCGGGAAGGGGCTCAGTCCGGCGCCTCCGACGTCCGGCCGGGTCCATGGCCGAACGCCGCCCCAGGTCATGATGCGGCCGGATGCCAGGACGGCGGTGCTGGTTCGCGTGTTCGCGGCAATCGTTTGGACATCTCTGAGCCCGCTCACGAGTGCCGGGGCGGTCGTCGCATTCCGGCCTCGACCGGTGTCGTAGTTCGTGTTCGCCCCCCACGTCATGACGCCGCCCGATTGCGTGATTGCCACGACGTGCCCGAGCCCGGCGGCGACGGAACGAAGGCCGCCGGCCCCCGTCAGAGGCGCGGGTACTGGCCGAGCCTTCAAGTTCTCGTAGGCGCTCCCCCATTCGATCGCGGTCCCGTCTGACAGCACAGCCACTGAAAAGTAGGACCCTGCGGCAATCGCCACGGCATCGCGTACCCCTGGCACGGGCGTGGGCGTGTCGCGATTGACCGTCGTGCCGTCGCCGATCTGACCCCACTTGTTCTCCCCCCACGCCTGCACCGTCCCGTCCTTGAGCAGGGCGAGCGAGTGTCGCGCGCCGGCGCTGATCGCGACGACATCGGCGAGGTTCGGGACGCGCACGGGAAAGGGCATGTAGTTCAGCGCGCTCGGCGACCGAGTCCTGAAGTTGATCACCGGCAGCGGACCGATGCCGAGCTGCCCGAAATCGCCGCGTCCCCACGCGTAAACACTGCCGTCGCGCGCGCGCGCCAGCACATGCTCCTGTGCGGAGACGTCCACCGCGTCGAATTTCACGGCGACGGGAGACGGCGTGTTCGAGCGCATGCGAGGCTGCGCGCGTTCCTCGAGCTCGGAGAGCGGCGTCGTCCCCAGGACACCGGCACCACCTGCGCCCCAGGCCAGGATCTGGCCATCGGCGAGGACCGCGTAGCTGGCTGACGAGACCGCCGCCGCGACGACGCCGGTAAGCCCGGGAACCGGGTACAGCGTGTAGGAATCGACAGGCTCGTTATGTCCGAGGCCGAGCGCGTCGGGCGCAGGTTCGGTGTCCCCGCTGGCAGGGTTGCACGACCACACCCTCAACGTGCCACCCGGCTCGAGGAGGAGTCCGTGAGTGACCCCAGGTATGACGCGATGCTTTCCGGTGGGTCGTGTTTGACCGCCCACACGCGCGGCGAGCGGCAGCGCCATCATCATCGCGAGCGCGCGGCGGCGATTCATCGCTCGAGTTCCTTCAGCCAGGCTTCCGCTGACGCGCGCGCCGCGGCTGTCGCTTCCGGGCCCACGATCGCGGCTTGCTGCCACATCCACGGACGCTTCCGGTCCGGCCTATCCACGAACTCGATGCCGTCCGGACCACCGGTGAGGCTGATCGTCCTTGCCTCGAAATTCACACCGGCCGTCGCGTCGAGAAACTCGCGCAGGCGCCGCGCGAACAGTTTCCGCGCGTCGGCGGGCGTCATCTCTTCGACCTCGGCGGCGATGGCGGTCTCGTTCTTGCCTTCCGCGGCGCGCTCGTCCGCAAGCTGCGCGTGTCTCTGCTTGATGAACGCCGGGTCCGTCAACATCGCGTGCATCTTCTTCACGGACTCGAGAATGTTGGCGGCGTCAGCCGGCGGCATGGATGCCGCCGCCTTTTTCAACTGCTCCATGCCGGCGAGCTGTTCGTCGATATCTTTCTTGACGGCTTCCTCGACGGTGAGCGCGTACTGTCTGCCCTGGGGAATGCGGCCGTTGCGGTAGCTGGCGTAGCTCGCTTGAAACGCCGGAGAGGTCACGTACGCTTTCGCCCACGCGAACAGTCCGGTCGCGGCCGCGGCGCGCGCCGGTCGGGGAAGCTTCAGGAAGGCACGAGTGCCAGCGATCGCGATGTCGCTTCGGCGATTGGTGGCCGTCGATTTGATTTCCTCGAGCACGAAATTCCGTGCGGCGGTTTCGGTCAAGCCGAGCTGCGCGAGCGTGCCCTGCGCGACTGCCACTCTCCCGGCGGCGATCAACACGGCGAGCGCCACGAACAGCGTCGCGCATTTCGATGCCTGGACCATGCGGCCTCCCGTGAGGTGGCCTCTGATCCTCAGCGCTTGATGAACTCGACGCGGCGGTTGTTGGCTTTGCCGGCCGGCGTCTCGTTCTTGTCTGCCTGCGGCGCCGCCGCAGCGGGCTGGGCCTCATTCACGCCAACGCTTTCGGCTCGCGCTGAAATGGCGGCTGTTCCGGCGGCGATCGCCAGCAGGATCACTAACACCGCCACTTGCCTCAGTGGAATTCGTGACGTGCGCATCGGACTGCCCTTCCCCTCGGCCCTTCGTCGCAAACGACCGCGATCGCTGCTCGGCGCCCAGCTGTGGTTGAAGCTCTTGCCCGAAGTGCCGGCGGGCATGATACACGAGCGTCTGCTACCAGGATGAATGACCGACAAGCCGAGAAGTTTGGAGGGACGAAGGGTCCGGGCGTCAGGCCGTTCTGATGAGAGGACCGTCGCCCGTCCCGCGTGTAGAATCTGCCTCAACCCGCTCAGTTCTGACGGCACCACGAAGAGGCGGAGGCGGTTCGTCATGTTTCACAGAGTCGCGCTCGCCGCGTGACCTGCCGGCCACCCAGGCATCGAGCGACGCGCGGGCGGCCGCGTATCCCACGTCCCTGATTTCGCGTGCGGCATGGAAATCGTTCCGCTTGAACCGAAGGAGATCCGGCGACACGTAGACGTCGGCATGGCTGGCGTTCTGCCGGCGGTAGGAAATGCCGCCGAACTCGATGAGACGCATCAGCACGAGCAGGAGGCTCGGGCGAAACCTGCGCTTGTCGCGGGTCGGACTGAAGCGATTCCACATCGCCTGCCATCCCGAGATGTCGTCTCCGTAGTCGACGACCGGCTTGAGTTCGTGTGGCGGAGACACGTCGACCCCAATGACGATGCCCTGGTTCGAGAACGTTTTCATGACGTCGACCGGCACGTTGTTGATCAGACCGCCGTCGACGTGCAGCTCACCGTCGATGACCACCGGCGGATAGATGCCGGGCGCGCGCGTGGTCGCGAGCAGCGCGCTGGCGAGCGGGCCGGTGGTATGAATCTTCAGATCCGCGCGGTTGAGATTCGACGACGTGCAGAAGTACGGCAGCCACAAATCTTCGATGCGCGCATCGCCAAAGAACTGCTGCACGAGGCGGCTGTACTTGCCGCCGCGCTTGAATGCGAGGAACGGAATCGTCATGTCATCGAACGATTTCGCAAACGCCGTCGAGATCTCGTCGAGGATGCGATCGCCGTCCCATCCGAGCAGATGCTGCGCGGCGATCATGGCGCCCATGCTCGATCCCCCGATCAAGTCGAGGGGAATATCGCGCTCGCGCAGCGCCTGGAGGACACCCACGTGCGCCAGGCCTCGGGCAAAGCCACCGCCGAGCACGAGACCGACCGCCTGTCCGGTCAGCAGACGCGCGACGCGATCGAAATCGCCGGGCTCATCGAGTCGCAGGTGCAGATGGCGATCGATGGCCGGCCGGCTCGACAGCCATCGCGCGGTGTTCGACGGAGTCGCGCCATGCTGATGGACCAAGGCGAGCGTCCGCCGCAACGGACGACCTGACCGCTGGTCCAGGCAGTCGCGTTCGATCTCGCCCGGGTGCGGGTCTCCGGCGGCATCCGCGACCACGACCACGTGATCCGCCTGCCGGATCGTGCGCTCGGTCCACGGCGTCAAACGCGGATCCGACTGGTACACGACGAACCGATGCTCGAGCTCCTGCTCGGCGAGCCATTCGAGCACACCGCTCCCGCCGCCGTGGCGATCGAAGGCTTGCGCTGCGCCCTCGCGTCCCAATCGCGCATCGATGAACGCGCTCGTCACATGGAGGGTGGTTCCGAGCCGCGAGAGACTCTGCGAGAGCTGTTCGCCGAACGCCTGGAGACCGTGCGGCGCGCCCGGACCAGCGGGCACAATCGCAATCGTCGCAATGGGGGCGACCGGCGGCCCGCCGCTCGACATGCGGCGAACGCGCGAGACCGGGCCCCGGGCCAGCATCAGCAACGTGGCCATCGGATGGCGCACGAGCAGACGCTCGATGGCCTGTCTGGACAGCCTCGCCAGATGCGTATCGCGCACCGCGTAGACATCCGCCGACCGCCGCTCGCCGGCGATGAGCGCCATCTCACCGACGGTCTCACCCGGTCCGAGTTCTGCCAGCCCCGTCTCGACGTCGTGCGAGGCTCGCCGAACCACCCGCAGGCGGCCGCTAATCACGACGTAGACGCTGTCGCCCGGATCGCCCGCGCGGAGCAGCACTTCGCCGCCATAGAGGGAGACCGTCTCGAGCTCGGACTCGAGGTCGGTGAGCAGTTGCGGATCGAGATCGCGGAAGGTGGTGGTGCGATGGAGCGCAAAACGCAAGGCGTGCCGATGCAACTGCGGGCGCAGCGCATCGATCAGGGCCAGCGCTCCAACTGGGGAGCGCGTGGCAAAGCGATCGAACGCTGCGCGCGAGAGTTGCAGGAGGTGCACCGTTCCACGCGCACGCACCGTGGCAAGCGCGGGCGTGTCCGACAGCACGCTGACTTCGCCGACCGTTCCGCCGGGAAGGATGTCCGGCAGGAGATGTTCGACGCCGGAACCATCGAGCCACGTCACACCCAAGACGCCTGAGATGACGATGCACAGCGTCGTACCCGCATCGTTCTGGCGAATCAGCGTCTGATCCCCGGCCAAAACGAGTCCCGACATCTCGGCCGCCAGCTCGCACAGAGCCGCGTCGGGAATCGCCGAGAACGCTGTGATCGAGCGAAGGACGTCGAACGGGGTGGGCACAGACTTGGGGTCGGTCGCCATGCGCATCCATCCATCAGCCCGCACGCCGGATCGTCGACGGGAGCCGCGGAGGATAGCACATCGGGTGCGCATCAGGGACTTAGAGGTGGGTCGAAAATCGCGGGCAGTCCCGGCTTCCGGGTTCAGGACTGGCGCGTCGCGGAAAAGGGACGAAGGGCGGCGTCGGCATGGCAGGTGTAGGCCGGCCTTCTGAGTGCGTTGCGAAATTAGCAGCCAATTTCACAACGCACTCGTGTGGCCGGCATGTCAGCGACCGGCGCGATTCTGTCAGGGCTCAGTCGTCAGTAACCCAGCACGGCGCCGAGCGTCCGATCGAACGACGGCAGCACGCCCGACGCGATCGGCTCCTGGGCGTGGTGCTCTCTCGTGGTCATGACGCGTCCGCGCTCGAACTGGAGCACGTCGACCGTGCGTTTGATCTGGTGCACCAGCCAGCATTCGCGCACGCCGTAGTCGCGGAACCACGCCACCCGTTCCTCGACGTCCCCAATGCGCGGTTTCGGCGACAGCACCTCGATGACGAGGTCCGGTGCGCCGCGAACCTTGTCAGCCACGATCCCGACGCCGTCATTGGCAATGAAGAACAGATCGGGCTGCACGACGAGCGCCTGCTCGGCATCGAGGATGACGTCGAGCGGGGCGAACCAGACGGTGCCGAGCGCCCGCGCCGACACGTGCTCGTGCAGCGCCAGAAACAGCGCGGCCACCAACGTCTGATGAGTCGGCGACGGCGAGTCGGCGACGCGCAAGGCGCCGAAGATCAGCTCCTGCGGCGCGACTGACTCTGGGGTTGCCAAGTATTCCTGTAGTGTCATTCTCTTTTGTCGTCGCCGACGTCGACGCCTCCCGACCAAAAGATCCACACGACCTTCCCTCTCTGACCTCGACGACGACGATGCCATCGTCGATCGGATGCGGTCAAGCGAGGAATTGTAAAAACCTGCGCGAGCTGACGCTACGGCTTGACCGGTTCGTCGGCCGCTCGAGAACAGACGTCGTGCTATCTGACGGCTGACGTTTTCACGTCGTCAGTCCGACGGATCGCCTCTGGGTCCATGAACTTCGACGGTTGACCCGACCCGCCGGGACCTAACGCCTGATCTCTGCCGGCCAGTTCAGAATCGCCGTCAGCGGCTGCTCTCGTCCCAGTCGCGCGCGTCGGATTCGGAGAACTGGGAAGCGAAAAGTGGCGTGGGAGTCGTCCCGGAGCCTATCTGCAAGAGCGAAATATCCCACGTGCCGCGCTCGGCCCTGTACGAGAAGAGCAGCTGTCTTCCGTCTGGCGTTACGTCCGAGGCCAGTTGGAATGTCCCCGCCGGGAGGAGCTCGTGGTCCTGGCCGGTCCGGAGGTCTCGCTGAAACAGATGGGGTGGGCCGCCACCGCCGCCAGCAATCGAGCCTCGCGCTCGAATCGCACGCGTCGATCGACGTCGTGGGCGAACGACTCGGGCAGGACTTTGAGTGCCACGTCGCGGCCGAGTCTCGTATCGCGGGCGCGATAGACCTCGCCCATGGCGCCGGCGCCAATCAGCCCCTCGATGCGATAGGGGCCGAACTGCGTGCCGGACATGGGACCCTGTTGGCCCACGGACTGTGCGCTCTCCCGGCTGTCCACGAAGATCTCTCTGGTGCTCAATCGTGTCGGGTCGTCAGGACTCAGTCAAGGCGTCAGCCGGGATTGGTCGAACGCCAGCGTCATCAGGCAGCCGACGAGCGGTGAGTATAATCACCGGGCTTTTCAGCGCTTCCCTGATGCCACTCGCCCCCGGATCACGACTGGGCCCGTACGAAATCCTCTCCCCGCTCGGCGCCGGGGGCATGGGCGAGGTCTACCGGGCCCGCGACACGAAGCTCGATCGAGACGTCGCCGTCAAGGTGCTGCCGGCGTCGCTCTCAGGAGATCCCGTTTCGCTCGGGCGGTTCGAGCGCGAAGCGAAGGCCATCGCAGCGCTCTCGCATCCGAACATCCTCTCGATCTTCGACTTCGGCACGCATACGACGGGCTCGGGGCCGGCGGTCTCGTACGCCGTCATGGAGCTGCTCGAAGGCGAGACGCTTCGCGAGCGCCTAGGACCTCGGGAGTCGTTTTCCCACCACGAAAAACCCGCGGAAAACGACTCCCGAGGTCTTCCGTCGCGGAAGGCGATCGACATCGCCGGTCAGATCGCTCACGGCCTCGCCGCCGCGCACGAGAAGGGCGTCGTCCATCGCGACCTGAAGCCGGAGAACATCTTTATTGCCTCGGACGGCCGCGCGAAGATTCTCGATTTCGGTCTGGCGAAGCAGATTGGCGCTCCGGGCTCGAGCGCCGGTGCGACGAGCATCAGCGAAGGCTCCGGGTCGGCGCCGACGCAGATGTCCACGGACGCCGGCACCGTCATGGGGACCGTCGGCTACATGTCGCCGGAGCAGGTGCGCGGACAGCCGGCCGATCACCGGTCCGATATCTTCTCGCTCGGATGCGTGCTCTTCGAGATGGCCACCGGACGCCGCGCCTTCCAGCGCGAGACGCCGGCCGAGACGATGACGGCCATCCTGCGCGAGGATGCGCCCGAGATGACGGGCAATTCCGGTGCGGTGTCGCCGGCTTTGAGCCAGGTCATTCGACACTGCCTGGAGAAGCGTCCTGAGGAGCGATTTCAGTCGGCTCGCGATCTGGCGTTCGCGCTGACGGCGCTCACGGGAACGACCTCGGTCGCGAGCGGGTCCGCGCCCGCCGTGCCGGCGCCCGTCGCGAAGCCGGCGCGGTCAACCTTGACGCGCTGGGCCATCGTTGCAGTGCCGCTGCTCGCCGTGGCCGCCGCGTTCGTCGCCGGTCGCATGACCGCCCGGACGCCAACAACGGCCACGGCCGCGCCGGCCGCATCGTTCCAGCAGATCACCGACAGCCCGGGCGTCGAGACCAGCCCGACGCTCTCACCCGACGGCAAGACGATCGTGTACGCGGGCGATGCGGCCGGTAATTTCGACCTGTACTCGCTGCGGGTCGGCGGACGCAATCCCGTTCGTTTGACCGACGCTCCGGGCAACGACTGGCAGCCGGCGTTCTCCCCGGACGGCGACCGGATTGCGTTTCGCTCCGACCGTGAAGGCGGCGGCATCTTCATGATGGAGGCGACCGGTGAATCCGTGCGCCGGCTCTCCGATACCGGGTACAACCCGTCGTGGTCTCCCAACGGCCGCGAGATCGTCGTGGCCTACGGGAGGTTCGTCTACCCCACTGACCGCGGCGGCATCTCGCACGGGCTTCAGGTGATCGACACCGGCTCCGGCGCGAAGCGCGTCCTCGCGAAGGACGCCGACGCGATGCAGCCCACCTGGTCGCCGCACGGCACGCGGATCGCGTTCTGGGGGCTGCGCGGATCCAGCGGTCAGCGCGATCTCTGGACCATCGCAGCCGATGGCTCCGACGCGGCGACCGGCGGCACCACCGTGACCGACGACCCTCCGCTCGACTGGAGTCCGACGTGGTCTCCAGACGGCCGGCATCTCTATTTCTCCAGCACGCGCGGCGGGACGATGAACCTGTGGCGTGTGCCGATCGACGAGAGCTCTGGGAAGGTTCTCGGCCCGCCCGAACCGGTCACGACGCCGTCGATCTACAGCGGCGGGCTGGCATTTTCTCGCGATGGCAGCCGGCTCGCGTTCGCGAGCCTCGACAATAAATCGACGCTGTTCAAGGTCGCCCTCGATCTCGCCGGCGGATCCGTCGGCGGCACGCCGATGCCCGTCCTCAAGAGCCGCCGCCCGATCCGGGATCACGAGGTGTCTCCTGACGGCGAGTGGGTCGCCTTCACCGAAACCGGCGGCCAGGAGGATCTGCTCGTCGCGCGCACCGACGGCAAGGAGTATCGCCGGCTCACCGACGATGCCTCGCGCGATCGCGGGCCGGCGTGGTCGCCCGACGGCCGGCGGATCGCGTTCTACTCGGATCGGGGCGGTGTCTATCAGCTCTGGACGATCCGGCCGGACGGCAGCGGCCTCGAACAGATTGCCGATGTGCCCGGCTCCAATTTCCCCGTCTGGTCTCCGGACGGCGCCAGGATTGCGTTCTCCGGTGTCACGGCCGGCGGGTTCTACATCGTGAACAGCGCCGGCAAGGCCGCCAAACCCGCGGGGCCCGAACCCGCCATGTCGGCGGATGACCGGTTCTGGCCATTTTCGTGGTCGCCCGATGGCGCGTCGCTCGCAGGCATATCGGTCCGGCCCGACGGCTCCATCGGGAATCTCGCTGTTTATACGATCGCCAGTCGCAAACACTCGATCGTGTCGGACAGTCGCGGACTCGTCTGGCAGGTGGGGCTGTGGCTGCCTGACGGCCGGCGTCTTCTCGTGCGCGACGATCGCGGCATCGCGATCGTCCGCGCCGACACCGGCGAGGGCCGGCTGCTCGTGCCGGTGCGGGGTTATGCGATCGGGCGGAGCGTGGGCGTGACGCGGGATGGGAAGTGGATCACGTACACGGAGACCGCGACGGAGGGGGATATCTGGATGGCGTCGTTCGGACGGTAATCAGCTCGTGAGCATTGGTTGCGCCCGTCTTCCCTTCGGCGACGATGCTATCGTCGTCGTCGTATCGCCGGAGGCAGGAGATGCCTGACGTGAGGCAATCGGAATTCAGGAAGGTGGTGGCCGAGTTTGCCACTGCGATCAGCGCCAGAGTCGATTCCCTCGAAACGACCGTTACGAATCGTTTCGACCGCGTCGAGACCACGATGGAGAAACGATTCGACGCCGTCGAAACGCGTTTCGACCGCGTCGAGACGGAAATGGACAAGCGGTTCAACCACGTTCAGACGGAAATGGACAGGCGGTTCGACGCGGTCGAAACGAAGATGGAAGCTCGGTTCAATACCGTCGAGATGGAAATGGACAAGCGGTTCAGCGCCGTCGAGTTGCGTCTTACAGAGCGGCTCGACAGTCTCGAGACGAGAATCACTGAGCGGCTTGACCGGACCGGCCAGTCTTAGCGCCGCGTGAGCGCGCGATCGAGCTCCTCCAGCGTCCGGTTGATCTCCGCCCGGCCGGGCGCCCTCTCTGTCATTTGATTTCCATCAGGTAGCTAATCAGCCGTCGGATCCTGCCGTCCTGCATTTCGAAGACGTCGCAGAACACCAGGTTCATGCGCCTGCCGTCCGTCCGCTGCGTTCGCACCGATCCCTCTGCGACGACGACATCGCTTTCTTCGATCAATCGCGTGACCGTGATCGCCGGCTGACCGGCGAAGCCTTCGTCGACGATGTGCTCATTGAACGCCGCCTGACCCTGGACGTGGAAGAGACCCGGAATCTCCCACTCGACGTCTTCGGTCAGGCACGACAGGATGCGCGGACGGTCCGTGTTTCTGAAGCCGTCCATGTAGTCCTCGACGGTTCGCTTGTTGCGGCTCATCTGCCGATGATGGCACGCCGTGGCGCGCTGGCCTCTATAATCGGCCGCGACAGTGAGCCTCGCGGCCGGAACGCGCTTCGGCGAGCTGCACGGTGAAGAAGTTCCGAAGTTTGACGTTCGAAGTTGAAGCTCCGTCCGGGAGTTACGGCTGCGACGTGAGCCGGACGGCCTGCGCGCGGCCGCTCGACTGGGCCGCGTCGGTCGAGAAACGGCCGTGCAGCGACCCGTCGTCTGCCCGCTGCAGCTTCAACGTGCCCTGACTGGTTCGGCGCGTCCCGCGTTCTGTGAATGCGAGGACCAGCCGCCCATCTTCAATCTTGCCCTCGATGGTGATCGGCGTCCGGGCGCGCGACGCGATGCGCCGGCCGTTCTCGGTCCACTTGAGACCCTGCCCCCGGACGCGGTTCCCGGTCTGGTCGAGTTGCAGCCGGAAGCCAAGCGTCAGGTCCTTGAACAAGTTCTTGTTCGAGCTTTCGACCTGGCTCGTGAGCACCCACAAACCGGTGAGATCGCCCGTCTGGCGAGAATCCAATTGAGGATTGGCCTTCTCGTGCCGCTCGGAAACGTGTGATGTGGTCGCCTGCTGCGGTGCCGGCGTGTCGAGCGCCAAATCGGCCGCGGGCCCTTGCAGCGACGCCAGAAACCACACCCCCGTCGTGAGGGTGATGAGCGTCACGACCGCCAGCGCCCCGTAGGTCAGCGACGCCGGTCTTGCCCAAACCACCCACAATGGAAGGGCAACTTTCCTTGTCTCGCGTTCCGGTTGCCACTCAAGACGGTCGGCATTTTCACCGACGTCCGCCGCCGGGACACCTTCCGTCGGGAACTCATCGGGCGAATCGACGAGGAACGCGGCCGCCGCGTCGTCGGTGGTCGCGCAGATCACGTCCAATCCGGCTGCCTCTTCCGATGCGAACTCGTCGAGCGCCGAGCGGTGCTTGAGCTGAGCCATGTAGCGTTCGCTCGTGAGGTCAGGATCCAGACCCACTTCGGCGGCGAACGCGCTGACGCAGCTCCTGAGCTGAAGCATGTCCGGCAAGCGGTCCACGTCGACTTCTTCGATCGCGGTCAGCCACTGCACGCTGAGTTTGGCGCGTTTGGCGAGTTGCTCCCGCGAGAGACCTTGCTCCTGTCGCGCGCGGGCGAGATCCAGTCCCACAGGCATCATCCGAGTCTAACAAATCACGTCCGCACTTCTGGACGCGGAACAGCACGTCAGTCGGCGGGGCGGGGTGCGCGACGCCGGTTGCCACGCGTCCAAGCGGTCCGATCTCAGCGTGCGGTCGCTGCTCGTAATCAGCCCGTATAATTTGGCGTTCCATGCTCGGCCAGACCGTCTCGCACTACCGGATCCTCGAGAAGCTGGGCGGGGGCGGCATGGGGGTCGTCTACCGCGCCGAGGATACCCGCCTCGGCCGGCAGGTGGCCGTCAAGTTCCTGCCGCCGGAGCTCTCGCGGGACGTGGCGGCCGCGCAGCGCTTTCAGCGGGAGGCACAGGCGGCGTCGGCGCTGAACCACCCGAACATCTGCACGGTCTACGACATCGGTGAACACGACGGCCAGCAGTTCCTCGTCATGGAAATGCTCGAGGGGCGGACGCTCAAGCATCTCGTGGAGGGGCATCCGCTGGAGCTGGACCGGGTCGTCGAGCTCGGCATCGAGATCGCCGACGCGCTCGATGCGGCACATGCGCAGGGCATCGTGCATCGCGATATCAAACCCGCGAACATCTTCGTCACCACTCGCGGCCACGCGAAGGTGCTCGACTTCGGTCTCGCCAAGCTGACCGACCCGAGATCGGCCGAAGAGATCGCGACGGGGCCCACGAAGACCGCCGGCAGCCTGCTCTCGCATCCGGGTCTCGTCATGGGAACCGCCGCGTACATGTCGCCGGAACAGGCGCGCGGCGAGGCCGTCGACGTGCGGACGGATCTGTTCGCGTTCGGTCTCGTGCTGTACGAGATGGTCACGGGACAGCCGGCGTTTCTCCGGCCGTCGGCGATCGCGACGCTCGACGCGGTCCTGCACGATGCGCCGGCCGCACCCGTGCGGCTGAACCCGGGCGTCACGCCGGAGCTCGAGCGCATCATCGAACGCTCGCTCGAAAAGGATCGCGAGCTTCGCTACCAGACCGCCGGTGAGATGCGGGCTGAGCTGCGTCTGCTGCGCCGCGCGACGGAAACCCGGCAGGTGCCCCCCGCCGAAGCTCGGAGAGCGAAGGCGGGCGGCTCGCGATGGCGATCGCTCTCCGCCATCGCCGCAACAGCCGTCGCCCTCGTCGCCGCGGGATGGTGGTTCGCGCCTCGCACGCCCGCCCTCACGCAGGAAGACGAGCTCGTCGTCGCCGATTTCGACAACCGAACCGGCGAGCCGGTGTTCGACGATGCCCTCAGGCAGGCGCTGGTCGTGGCGCTGAGGCAATCGCCTTACTTGAATGTCGTCTCCGACGATCGGATGCAGGAGACGCTGCGGCTGATGCAGCGCCCGCCGACGGACCGCCTGACCGAAACGGTCGCGCGTGAAGCCTGTCAGCGGCAGAACGTCAAAGCGATGCTGGCCGGGTCGATCGCGCAGCTCGGCACGGCCTACGTCATCACAGTGAATGCCGCCGAGTGCGCCACGGGCAGGCGGCTGGCAACCGAGCAGGTGCAGGCGGCGCGGCGCGAGGACGTGCTGGTCGAGCTCGGGCGCGGAGCGCGATCAGTGCGGGAAAAGCTCGGCGAATCGCTGGCCACGCTCGAACGGTTCGACGTGCCGCTCGAGCGGGCGACGACCTCGTCGCTCGACGCGCTGAAGGCCTTTACGACCGGCTTCCGGCTCCACGCGTCCGGACAGTGGCAGCAGGCCATTCTGCACCTCGAGCGCGCCGTTTCGCTGGATCCGGAGTTTGCGCTGGCCTATGCCCAGACGAGCACGGCGTATTTCAACCTGCGGGAATTGGCCCGCGCGAGGACGTTCGCGGCTCGCGCGTACGAGCTGCGCGATCGGGTGAGCGAACGCGAGCGCTTCTACATCGAAGCCAGATACCACGATTCGGCCACCGCTGATTACGACCAGTCGAAGAAGGTCTACGAGCTCTGGTCGCAGACCTACCCGCGCGATTTCGTCCCCTGGAACAACCTGGGCGTCATTCACTCCGAGATCGGCGACTACGAAAGCGCGCTGGAGAGTTACGCGCAGGCGAAGCGGCTCCATCCAGGCAATGCCTTGACGCACGGCAATATCGCATTCGCGCTCCAGGCGCGCGGTCGCCTCGCCGAATCGAAGAGCGCCGCCGACGAGGCCATCGTGAAGTTTCCGGCCAATGCCATCTCGTACGCGGTGCGCATGAACATTGCTTGCATCGAGCGGGATGCGTCCAAGAAAGAGGAGCTGCTGGTCACGGGCCGGAGCCGACGGATCTCGGAGATCGTCAACGCGGCGCTCAACTGCGCCGTTCGAGAGGGCCGGCTCGCCGACGCGCGCAACTTTCAACACGAGTTCGCGCAGATGGTCGGCGAGGCCAGGCCTGACCCGCGCGGCCGGATCCTGGTTGAGCTGGCATTCGCAGAGTGGCGCGTGGGCCACGCCGAGCGCGCACGTGGTCTGGCTGCCGAAGCGGAGCGTCTTCTGCCGCCAGCCGCCCGGGTGTATCGCCTTCCGGCTCTCTACGCCGAAATTGGCGAGGGCGCGCGTGCGCGGAAGCTTCTCGATCAAATGGCCGCCGACCAGCCGCGGTCGTCGCCCCTGACGCTGTGGCGCGCCTTCGCCGAAGCCACGCTGGCCCTGGCCCGAAGGGATCCGCAGGCCGCGCTCGATCATCTGAGGCCGGTGCAGCGGTTCGAGGGCCGGTGGGCCGACGTCACGTTGCTGCGAGCGAAAGCGCAGCTGCTCGCGGGGAATACCGCCGCCGCCGTGGCCGACTTCAAACAACTCGTCGACCTTACGCCGCCGGGACCGTCCGCGACACCCTACGCAGCTGCGCTCATCGGCCTTGCGCGCGCACGCGCCGCCGCAGGAGACGCGTCCGGCGCGAAAGCGGCGTACGACCAGTTCCTCAGTCTCTGGGCCGGCGCCGATGCCGACTTGCCGCTGCTCACGGAGGCGCGGCGGGAGCGGGCCGCGGTGAAGTAGCTGCAGCCGACCGCCGGAACCCGAGCGGTTTTCGTTTCTGTGTAGCGCTACATCGAATCGAAAACGGCTCTAACGCTTGATCTCTGCCGGCCAGTTCAGGATCGCCGTCAGCGGCTGCTCGCGAGCCAGGCTGTCGGGCACGATGGCGAGAAACTGCTTTCCGTCCGCCGAGACGCCGAAGTCGTGCCACGGTTTTCCGGCGAGTGTGACGAGCGCGCTCGGCTGTCCCACGTCCAGCAACGGCTCCGTACGAATCGAGACGACCATGAGCCGTCTGTCAGGCGAGAGATAGAAGAGTTCCCGGCCGTCCCGGCTCCAGCGGGGGAACGCGGCTCCGCCGGTCGACACGCGGATCTTGGACGCGGTCGGCGGAAAAGGCGCGACGTACAGTTCGCCTCGACCCGATTCATCGACGTGAAGGCGACCGCGCGGCCGTTCGGGGACAGACGTGGGTCGAATTCGGAGAACGGCGACGCATACAGCGGCGTCGGGGCCGCTCCGGCGCCGATCTGCAGGATCAAAATATCCCACGTGCCGCGCTCGGCTCTGTGCGAGATGAGCAATTGCTTCCCATCTGGTGTGATGTCCGAGGCCAGTTGGTACGATCCCGCGGGGAGGAGCTCGTGGTCCTTTCCCGTCCTCATATCTCGTTGAAACAGATTCGGCGGGCCGCCACGGGCGCTATTGAACACGAATGCCTGCTGACCCGGGAACCAGGGACCTGGCAGTTCCGGGGGAGGGCCCGACGTGATCACCGTCTCATTGCCCCGCGACAGATCCAGCAACCACAGGTCATGCGTCCCGTACCGCGGGTCTCTGCGTGTGAAGAGCACCTGCTTGCGATCGGGCGACAGCCGCAGCGCGTAGTACCCGCCAGGGCTGCCGATGGTCGCGATCTCCTTGCCGCTTCGATCGATCCAGGCCAGCCGCGCGACGTCCCGGTGCGCCTGAAAGACGACGACGCCGTTTTGTGACGTCGTGAACATGGCCCTGCTCGGGAGGTAGCTGTAGTTCACGGCGTCGGCGATCGCGAAGGGGTCGCCGGTCACACGCCCGGCCGACAGATCGACCCGTTGCGCCAGAAGCGTGCCTTCAC
The DNA here is from genome assembly GCA_035633215.1 of Vicinamibacterales bacterium. Taxonomy (GTDB): domain Bacteria; phylum Acidobacteriota; class Vicinamibacteria; order Vicinamibacterales; family SCN-69-37; genus DASQFI01. The sequence goes on from DASQFI010000067.1 coordinate 30,068, forward strand.
GCGCGAACACAAGGTAGTCGGGATCCACCCACTGGACGTTCGACACGACCGCCAGAAGCGATCGCGTCGGGCGTCCCGGCTCGAAGATCCTGAGATCCCCTGTCCCGTCTTTCCGGGTGGCGAGGTACAGGAACCGCTGGCCATCGGGCAGAAACCAGGGCCAGTAGAGCCGGACCTCTCCGCGTGACGAGTCCGCCTTGACGACACCGACGGCCGGGTCGCCACCGGTCGAGACTCGCCAGATTTCGTTACCTTGTATGGATCCGAAGACGATTTGCCCACCGCGCCCCCAGGTACCGAGGAGCCCTCCTCCCGCGGGAACCTCCGCGATCGAAACCGGCGTGCCACCGGGAAGGTCGACGCGTTTGAGCTTGCCGGCCGCGAAGAATCCAAGCGACCGGCTGTCAGGCGACCAGAACGCCGAGATCGCGCCTTCGGTCCCGGCGATCGGACGGGCCTCGAGGCCGGACAGAGGTCGAATCCACACTCGGGTGGGGTCTGCGGACCCGGCGGCGACGAACGCCAGTTGCGATCCATCCGGCGAGAGCGCGAGGTACGTCACCTCGACGTCCGGAAGGCCGCCGCCGAACGCGGCGCCTTCGGGCGGCGGAATCGAAAAGCGGACGGCGTGATTGATCGAGCTCGTAGGAGCGGCCGGACGAGAGAACACGACGGCCGCGACGGCCGCTGTGGCGCCGACGAGGGCGAGCCCGGCGAGCGCAAGCCACAACCATGGTTTTCGTGGAGTCCCGCTGTCTGCAGCTGCTGCAAGATCGCCGGACGGGTCGGAAGCGAGCTCGATCGCGACGTCACCGATGTCGCGAAAGCGTCGCCTGGGATCCTTGTCGAGACATCGGCGCAGCAGCCGCCGGATGTGAGCGGGCGTCGACTCGGGGAGCGCATGCCAGTCTGGCTCGCGCTCGAGGATGGCGACGATCGTGTCGGAGAACGTTTTGCCCGCGAACGCCAGACGCGCCGTGAGCATCTCGTACAACACGCAGCCGAACGCCCAGATATCGGTGCGCTTGTCGACTGGCTGCCCACGCGCCTGCTCCGGGCTCATGTACGCCGCGGTGCCCATGATCGCGCCGGCGCGCGTGCCCGCCGCCGTGACCGTCGGCATGTGCGACAGATCCGCGGCGCCATGGTCGCCCTCGAAGGCCTTGGCCAGGCCGAAGTCCAGCACCTTCACGGCGCGATCGGGCGCGAGCTTGATGTTGGCCGGTTTCAGGTCACGGTGGATGATGCCCTTTTCGTGCGCCGCGTCGACGGCCTCGGCGATCTGGCGGGCAATGGTCAGCGCCTCGGCCTGCGGCAGCGGACCGCGCTGCAGACGATCGGCGAGCGTCGGCCCTTCGACCATCTCCAGAATCAGCGCGACGATCCCGCCGGCTTCCTCGACGCCGTGAATCGAGGCGATGTGCGGATGGCTCACCGCCGCCAGCATGCGAGCCTCGCGCTCGAATCGCACGCGTCGATCGACGTCGTGGGCGAACGATTCCGGCAGAACCTTGAGCGCCACGTCGCGGCCGAGTCTCGTATCGCGGGCGCGGTAGACCTCCCCCATCGCGCCGGCGCCGATCAACACGTCGATGCGATAGGGGCCGAACTGCGTGCCGGACATTGAACGCTGGCGGCCGAGCGGGGTGGTCTCGCGGCTGTCCACTGGGTGCCCGATCGTGTCGGGTCGTTGGGACTCAGTCAAGACGCTTCACGAGCCTCCGCCTGTCGGCACGAGGCCGAGAAGCCGCACCACAGCTTCGGCCAGGACCTGGTCGGACAGATCTGGGAGCTGCGGCTTGAACGGGCCGCCCGTCAACATTGCAGGGACTTCCACGCGCCGACAGCTGCCGCAGTGCAGGAACTGCAATGCCGGATGGCACGGCCCAGGAATCCAGGCCGAATGTGACGACTCCGACGCGGCACGAACATTGCGCCCGCTCTCCGCTCGGCGACGATGCTATCGTCGTCGTCGTATCGCCGGAGGCAGGAAATGCCTGATGTGAGGCAATCGGAGTTCAGGAAGGTCGTTGCCGAGTTCGCCGACGCAATCAGCGCCAGAGTCGATTCCCTCGAAACTACTGTCACTGGTCGGTTCGACCGCGTCGAGAAGGAGATGGAGGGACGGTTCGACCGCGTCGAGAAGGAGATGGAGGGACGGTTCGACTCCGTCGAGAAGGAAATGGAGACACGGTTCGACTCCGTCGAGAAGGAGATGGAGACACGGTTCGACTCCGTCGAGAAGGAGATGGCGAGCCGGTTCGACGCTGTCGAGACGGAGATGGAGAGCCGGTTCGACTCCGTCGAGACCCGTTTCGACCAGGTCCAGACGGAAATGGACAAGCGGTTCAATGCCGTTGGAGAGCGGCTCGACAGTCTCGACTCCAAGGTGACCGAACAGTTTCGGCGCCTCGAGACGAGTATCACCGAGCGGCTTGACGGGACCGGGAAAGAGTGAAGTCAGCGTGTGACCCGCCGCCATCGTGGCGGGCCGAAGTTCGAAGTTTGAAGTTCGAAGTTCGAAGTTTCTTCAGCTCCCCGCCGCCGCCGGCACCTGCATGTTGAGCGTCTGCATCAGATTCACGACGCTCGCCTGCACGGACCGCGCCCTGGCGACAGCCGTGGCCACGTCGCCGACCGATGCGGCCGAGGTCGCTTCCGACCAGGTCTGGCTGGCGGTCGCGAGGCCGGCCTTGGCGCTGTCCAGCGTCTCCTTGGTGATGCCCGCCGGCAGACGCCGGCTCTGGCTCAGGACGTCCACCCGGCTTTTCACCGCTTCGACGAGTTTGGGCACGCCGGCCTCCATCGTGTTCCACGCCCTCGTCAGCTCCGCTTTCTTCGCGGCAATCGCGCCACCGAGCGCGCTGATCTGCGTGTTCAGCGACTGCGTCTGCTGCAACACGGCGGCGTAATCGCCCTTGGCGAGCGTGGCCTGCGCCGAGGCCAGGGAGTCCTGAATCGCGCGCGCCTGCTCCGGCACGTACTTCTCAGCGCCAGCCTGTCATCACCTTAAACGTCTGCCCTTTCGCATTCGGCGCGTCGGGGACGATAGAACCGCTCCTCGACACCCGTCAGAAGATGATGAGCCCGCCCGATCCGCTAAACCTCGGGTTCACGAGCGTGTTGAAGATCGACCCGAAGCTGTAGCTGATCCCGACGCTGAAGGTATAGCTGTAATCGGTGGCGAGCTGACGCAGACGCAACAGGATCTCTTCGGTCGAAGCGCTGCTCTTCCTGAGTGAGATCTGATCCTTGATCCTGTCGTACCTCGCGACCATGTTGAACGAGAAGCCCTCGAAGAGACTGACTTCCGTGCTGCCCGACACCGATGCGCGATACCGATCGGTCTGCTTCAAATGTTGCGACACGCTCGAATAGGCGCTGAGCGATCCCCACGGCTGCCGCAAGCCAAGTGAGACATTGACGCCATGAGTCGTCACGGTCTCGCGGAGCTTGTCGAAAATCGTGACCTCGCGGTACTCGTAGGCAGTGGCGCCGACGGTGTACTGCACGGCGAGACTGCGCCGGTTGGACTCGCTGTACGGAAAGAAGTCGTACTCGAGGCCTGGGGCGAGAGTCGTTGAACGATCCGTGTTTGAAAAGCTCGAGCGCGCCATCGAGGCGCGGAACCCGGCCGAGGTGTGTCCACCGAGGCTCTTGACGACGAGGCTGCCGAACGACCAGCCGTCCCGCCGACTGTCGATCGTGCGGTCGTCCCCGATCTTGAACGTTCTCTTGTCGGCATTGCCGTTGGCCGAGAGGTTGATCTTCCAGTTCTCGGTCGTGCGGCTGCTCGAAAAGGACAAACGGTACGATCGGCTTGTACTCGATTGCTCCCCGCCGAGGCTGCCGTTGGCGTTGATGCGGAAGACCCAGAAGTTCCAGGGGTCCTTGCGGGCCGTCGCCGACGCCTGCCCGGCTGGGCGCCTCCAAGTGACGTCGAGCTGGGGCCCGATCGGTGTGTCGGCGGCGTAACCAACGAGACCAATCCTGAACACGTGCGCGAACGCTCGACGACGCTCGTCGCTCGTGGCCCTCTGGGGAGTCGCGAACGCGAACGTGCGGTCCTGGTTCTGCAAACGGCCAAGACCGATGAATTTGACCGTCCACGAGACCCCGCCGCTGCCGGTGCTTTGTGTGGTGACCAGGATGTGCAGATCAGCAACGGCACGGTCGCGCACGTAGTCGACGAAGGTGACGCTCTGACGCTGGTACTCGAGGTCGCACTCGGCGCAGTCGAGGAACACCTTGAGTGCCTGGGTCGCCGACGGTGCCTCGAGCGCCGGCGGTGTACTCTGGGCGTGCGCCGCCGCGGGCAAGCTCGAAATCAGGACAGCGATGAGGAGCATGACGAGGTCTCGATGTTTCACGGCAATCAGAAGCCGAACCGTGGATTGACGGTCGCGCTCGACAGCGCGCCAAAACTGAACGCTACTCCGACGCTGACGGAGTACCGGTGCCCGGTCGCGAGCTGTCGCTGCCGCAGCAGCACTTCTTCCTCGGTCGCTTCACCCTTTTCGAGCGTGAACTGATCGCGGATGCGTGCGTAGGTCCCGGATCCAGTGAGCGAAAGATTTCTGGTGAGTCGCACACTCAAGTTGCCGAGGAACGTCGTCCGTCTTCGGTCCAGTTCCTTGAGCTGCTGTGTGAAGACGAACGTGCTGCCGGCTTGACCCCAGGGCTGCCTCAGGCCGAGCGAGACGTTGAGGGTGTGCTGCGCGACCTTCTCGGTCAGCTTGCCGAAAATCGTCTCGGCCGCAAAGTCATAGTAGGCTTGGCCGGCCAGGTACTGAATCGTGAGACTCCGCCTGGTCGACTCGCCATAGGGAAACACGTCGTATTCGACGCCGGATGAAACGCGAGCGACCCGCTTCTCATTCGAAAACGTCGAACTGCCGACCGACGACGCCGCCGCGAGTGAGAAGTGCGGCCCAAGACTTCTGACGATCAGCGAATCGGCGCTCCAGTCTGACAGACGAGTCTTGATCGTCTCGTCGTCGCTCACTGTGAACGAACTGCGATCTAGCGACCGGGAGCCGCCGATTCGAATCTTCCAGTTTGCCGTCGTCCTGTTCGCGTTCGCGCTCGCTTCATACGCTCTGTTGGACGAGAGGCGTTCCCCATCGCCGTACGTCTCGCCGCTGATGTGGAATACCCAGTAATTCCAGCGATCCGTCGGCACTGCCGGGGCAGGCGGGAGACCACGTACGGTGACCTTGAGATCGGGCCCCTCGATGTACACGATCCTCAACGACGGTGCCGGCGAGACAGGGCGGACCGCAACGTCAAGTTGCGGTCCAACCGACGTCTCCATGGCGTACTCGGCCAGACCAATCCTGAGTACCCGCGCGAGCTCGCGGCCGAGGTCGTTGGCCGTTGCCAACGGCGCTGGGGAAAAAGACAGGGCGCGGTCCCGACCGGCAAATCGGCCGCGCCCGACGAACGTCACGCGCCATCGCCGATCGGCTGACTCGGAGCGCGACGCGACAACGTCGACGTCGGCGGCGGCGGCATCCGCGGTGAACTCGACAAACCCCACGTTGGTTTTCAGGAACTCCAGGTCGCATCCGCTGCACGTCAGGCGAACCCGAAGTGCGCCAGTTGCGAGCGGCTGGATCGTTGTTGCGCTCTGCGCGTGTGCGGTAACGGAGATGGTCGCGACCGTACTGAACAGCAGAATGCCGACGAGAATCTGATGCTTCACAGACGCCAATAGTTGTTATTCGGTTCAGCGCGACAGTGTCGATAGTTCGAAACACGCGCGACGGCGCTCGGCTGTCGGCAGGGCCTTGCGAAAACTTGCGACGCTGCTCGAATTTGCGAACAAGAACGTACGCGAACAAGAACGTAAACAGATCGGCCGTTCTCTGCGTCACCGACGCATCGAATTCTGCGGCTGCACAGTCGAAACGGGAATCGCCAGCCGAACGTGTTCGATCACCTTCGCGATTCTCTTCGCGTACCGAATCTCATCCTGCGCGGCACGCTAGTTGCGCCGCGTGCGGGGTCCGTGACACGGCACGTGACGCTCGATTCTGAAACGGCGTCGGCTTTCGGTTGTGATTGAGAGGCTGACGCTCCACTAAGGTGCCGGCTCCGTGGATGGCCGGATTTAAGTGCACCTGGTGAAACACGCAAGGAGGAACAATGCGAAAGATGTTATTCGGCGTCGCAGCAGCTGTTCTTATGGTCGGAATCGTCGCACTCTCTGCCGTACCGGTTTCGGCCGGCATAACCAAGACCTGCTGGTCGCACGAAGACACCGATGAGTTCCTGGCCGATGGTGTGACGCCAAACCCGGACTTTGGGCAGTTGGTTGCCGTCTGGGCCAACGGGGGAGGACATACAAAACACACTGGTGATATCAACCTGGGCCTCACGGATACGTACGCGGCCTGCGTGGCGCTGCAGTAACTGTTCCGACAGCAGCGAAGCCGGCTTGTTTGCCCTCGGGGCGGGCAAGCCGGCTTTTTTTTGCCGGAACCGTCACCTCACGTCCCTCCGCGCGCCCGGAAGGCCGCTTCATAGATGACCGGCGCGCCGCTCGACAGAGCCCCAGGCGGAGCCCGGTTGTACTCGCTCAGCGGCACGGTCGGATCTCGCACGAATCCAAAGGCGCCGAGCTCAGCGACGAGCTGTGCCTCGGTGAGGAAGCACTGCGGCCGCCCGGAAAATTGCGTGAACACGAACGGCTCCCCCGGAACCGGCTGTGTGTCGGGAGGAAACGTGTTTCTCGAGAACGTGAACACGAACAGCGCCGCGCCCGGTCTCGCGACGCGCGCGGCTTCACCGACGGCGCTCCGGAATTCGCCCGCCGAACGCGCGAGGTTCCAGATGCCGTGCGCGACGACGAAATCGAACATGCGATCGCGCGCGGGAATCCGATCCATCGGGGCAAGCACCGGGTGCACACGATCGGCGACGCGCTCTTCCCGGGCGCGTTCGGCGGCCGCGGCGAGCATGGGCCAGGACAAGTCCATCCCAACGACATCCCAGCCGAGCCGCGCGAGCGGGACCGCGTTCCTTCCGGCACCGCAGCCGATGTCGAGCGCCCGCGTGCCGGGATGCCGCCCGATCTCGCGCCCGGCAAACCGCATCAGGACGTCGTTCGGAAGCGACCGCGCGAACCCCGCGACGGTCCCGGGCGCGCTCCAGGGCGATCCGGCGAGCGGGTCCATGATCGGACGATAACATCTGGCCGAGGAGGATCCGATGTCTCAGACGCCCCAGATGATTCCGCCGGGAGAAGCCCTCGCCCTCCGGTTGCTCGTCAGCCCGACCGAGCAGGGAATCGCGAGTCGCGTGCTCGCGAAGACCGGCGGCGGCAACCTGACGCTCTTCGCGTTCGACGCCGGCCAGGGCCTGACCGAACACACGTCGCCGTTCGAAGCGCTCGTGATGGTGCTGGAAGGCGTCCTGAACCTGACAATCGGCGGCGCGGCCGTCCGTGCCGCGCCCGGCGCCATCGTCCGGATGCCGGCCGGTGTCCCGCACGCCGTCGACGCGCCCGAGGCCGCACGAATGCTCCTCATCATGCTGCGCTGACGAACGCCGCCGGCGCACCCGCGGGTCCCGGATCTATCGACGGCGCGCAGAGCAATTCTTTCAGGAACCCCACCCACCCGTGTAGCGGCGCCGTATCGGCTCGGGCAAACCGACCGACCACCACGAACAGCGCGACGTGCATGCGTGCGCGGACGTCTCGCTTCTCTACCGTTTCGCGAACGCGAGAAAGTACTTGTCCGGGAAGAGCTTCACGTCCTCGACCAGCGCGAGCCCTGCCTCCTTCATCCAGGCGGCCAGCTGCTCGCGCGTGACCTGCAGGTTGGGCTGCTGGCTGTGGGGTCCCTGGCCGCCTTCGTAGTCGATGACGACGATGCGGCCCGACGGCGCGAGATAGCCGGCCAAACTCTTGAGATACGCCGCGCGATTCTCCACGTGGTGCATCACGTCGTGGAAGAGCGCGACGTCGATGTTCTTCGCCGGCAGCGCCGGGTCGGTGAACTTGCCGAGCACGGTCTCGACGTTCGCCACCTGCGCGGCCTCCGCGCGCTTCTTGATCTCGGGGAAGAAGCCGGCGTCGATCTCGACCGCATACACGCGCCCGCGCGGACCCACCGCTTTGGCGAGCGGTACCTCGAGCAGGCCCGACCCGGCGCCGATGTCGGCGACCGTCTGCCCTGGCTGGAGCTTCAGGGCGGTGACGATCTCGTCGATCTTCATTCCCGCGACGCGTGCGGGACCGTCCAGCGTCTTGATCCACTCTTCCGCGGGGCGCGACGCGAGCTGCGCCAGCGCGGGCGCGGAGCCCACTGTCAGAAGCGCCACGAGCACGAAGCCGAAAGATCGCGGGAATCGCACGACGGTCTCCTTTCTTCGAGCACCAGGCGCCGATCCTAATCCCGGAAAGCACTTGACTTGACGTGGTTCGCCTGCGGCGACGCCCGAGAAACGCGCTTGATTACCACGTCAAGTCAAGTGCCTTTCCGTGTGTCAGCGCGCTGCCGCGACGCTTTGCCGAATCTCGTTCACTCGTTCGCCGGCCGAGGGCAGATCCGCGTGTGGCCGCCATCCTGCAGGGAGGCGGCCGAACACCGCGAGCGCGCGCGTCAGATCGGCACGGCCCGCGCCCGGCTCGCCAGCCGCCTGCGCCTGCAGGCCCTCCAGATACAGGAGCTCAGCAATCAGCCAGAGCTTCGGCTCGTCCACGTCGTCGCCTGGCGCGAGCCAGAGGAGGAGCGTCTGCGGGTCGAGCTGTCGGGCCACGTCGAGGTCGAGACCGGACGAACGCGCCATTTCGTGGATCTCGGCTCGCGCCTGATCAGAGTCAGGCTCACGCCTGAGGAGCCGATTGCGCAGCGCGATCAGCATCTGGCCGAATCGCTCGATCAGACGCAGGATGTAGTCGCGCCGATACATGCGTCCAGCATAGGCCAGTGTGCCGGTCCTGCCGAGCAGTCCCGTACGTGTCGCAGACGAGTGCCGAGTCGCGCCGACGGAGAGGTGGGGCCGTGCGCGGCCTCCGCGGCCAGGCCGCTCGAAAACCGCGCCGCCCTCCGCTCGGCTTGCGTACTGACGCTGACGCGCCAGTCCGAAGGTAGACGGACATGGCGCGGCAATCCTTCGCTCCTGGCGGAGCGGTTTTCGTGCTTTCGCCGATCGCGGCCGGCCGAGTCGGCCGCGCACGGCCCTACCCCTCCGTCGGCAACGCGTGTCATTCGCTCGTGTCTGCCGAGCAAGGTCAGCACTGCTCACTCCAGGAAGCACTTAGCGACACGCCCCAATAGAGGCAAGACTGATGTTCGCGGAGGACACGGGACAACTGGCGGGTATGGCCGGGGGAGGGGCACGCGGCGCGCGTGCCGACTCGGCCTGACGCGAGGCGCGACAGGTCGAACCCGCCGCCGGCCGCAGCGACGGATTGCCGCGCCGCGTCCGTCTACCTTCGGACCGGCGCGTGAGCGGCAGACCGCAATCCGAGCGGAGGGCGGCAAGGGTTCGAGCGTCACGGCCGCGGAGGCCGCGCGCCGCGTGCCCCTTCCCCGACACCACTCGGTACTCTGACAGTGACGGCTGAGATGACCGACGTGAAAGGGAGAGCGCTTGCGCCCTTTTTGGGCAAAGCCACCCTCACCTGCCGGCGTTTCGCGAGGCGAGGAACTCGACGCGAGCGGGACAGTGGTCGCCTTTCACCAGGTCGCAGAGGCAGTCCTCGCCGTCCCGCATCGCGCCGCAGTTGTCGCAGACGTAATCGACGTGGCAGCGCACGTTCTCCTCCGTGGATCGGCGTCCCCACATCTCGGTCACTGGGGTCGACACCTGGTCGGTCGCCACGACCCGCCGGCGCCAGGCATGATGCTCCCACTGAAAGTTCAGAAAACGCGTGGTGCAGCTCATGACTCCTCCTCAGGCTGTCGCTCGCACCTCGACGACGCGAGCGGACCTGCCGCGGCAAGTCGGTACATCGTCTGCGGTGCAAGACGTGCTCCAGACAGGTGGGACCGCCGGTCGAGGGATCCGCCGTCCCGCCGCGGAGTCTTCGACGCAGGTGCGGGATGTCCCGCGCTGCCGCGCGAAATCCGGCACCGGGCGGGGGGTTTGCTGTGAGTTTCAGCGGATCGGATTTCGACCGGCCGTTGCTTCCGCCGGTACCCGCCGATCGCGGATCTGATCCAGCCGCCGCATGCAGGTCGTCATGCCCTGCAATCGTTTAGTCAGGCTCAGCAGTGCGGCAGCTGACCGCCCAGGAACTCTGCGGCTTCGCGGGCTGATGCTACGATGACCCCGCCTCGTCTCCCCAGATGATCGGGACAACACTCGGCCAATATCGCATCGTCAGCTTCCTTGGACGCGGAGGCATGGGCGAGGTCTATCTCGCTGAAGACACCAGGCTCGGGCGTGAGGTCGCCCTCAAAACTCTGCCGCCTCTTGCCGTTTCCAAAACCGAATTCCGCGAGCGCCTCGAGCGCGAAGCGAAGGCCATCGCCGCCATCAATCACCCCAATATCGTCACGATCCACTCGGTCGAGGACTGCGGCGGCGTGCGGTTCATCACGATGGAGCTCGTGCGCGGGAAATCGCTCGGCGAGCTCATCCCGGCTGCCGGCTGGCCGCTCAATCGCGTCCTCGACGTCGCCGTCCCGCTCGCCGACGCCGTCGCCGCCGCGCACCAGCAGGGGATCACGCACCGAGACCTGAAGCCCGGCAACGTCATGCTGGGTGACGACGGGCGCGTGAAGGTGCTGGACTTCGGCCTCGCCAGGCTCGGTCCGGAGACCGCTCTCGACGCCGAGTCTCTCACGCGGCAGATCACTCAGGCCGGACAAGTGCTGGGAACCGTCTCGTACATGTCGCCGGAGCAGGCCCAGGGGCATTCCGTCGATCATCGATCCGACGTTTTTTCACTCGGCATCATGCTGTTCGAGATGGCGACGGGGCGCCGCCCGTTCGAAGGCGCCAGCGTGCCAGGAACGATGGCCGCGATCATCGAATCGCCCCCGCGCCCGCTCGACGCACTCAAGCCCGACCTTCCCGACGAGTTCGCCCGCATCCTGAGGCGTTGTCTCGGCAAGGAGCCTGCGCGTCGATATCAGAGTGCGCTCGACCTTCGCAACGACCTCGACGATCTCCGGCAGACGATCGCATCGACCTCATCAGCCGAAGTTCAGGCCAGACGCGTCGGCGGGCCTGCCCCGCCGAAGCTCCGAAGGAGCGAAGGCGGGTGGAAGTGGGTGGCCGCAGCGGTGGTTTTCGGTGGCGCTGGCGCTTTGCTGGGGAGCGCGCTGCAAATCGGCGATGCCGTCGGGACGGCGTCACTCTTCGATGGCCGCTTTCGGCGCCTCACATCGCAGTCGGGCGAAGAGCTGTACCCGGGCCTGTCGGCAGACGGCGAGTTCCTCGTGTATGCGAGCCGAGCGGCGGGCAACTGGGACGTGTACCTGAAACGGGTGCGTGGTGAGAAACCCATCAATCTGACGGAGGACTCGCCCGCCGACGACACGCAGCCCGCTTTCTCGCCCGACGGCAGGTTCATCGCCTTCCGCTCGGAGCGGGCCGGAGGCGGCGTGTTTGTGATGGGAGCCACCGGCGAAAACGTCAGGAAGCTGGCCGACGAGGGATTCAACCCCGCCTGGTCCGCTGATGGCACCGAGCTCGCCTATACCATCGAGGGCTTCTCCGAGCCGTTCAGCCGGGGCCCCATTCCGAGCGGACTGTGGGCGGTCTCGGTCGCGACGGGTTCGAAGCGTCTGATCACTCGAGGTGACGCCGTCCAGGCGTCCTGGTCCCCGCGTGGCGATCGGATCGCCTACTGGGGCGTCCATCTCGGCGGGCAACGTGACATCTGGACCATTCCGGCTGCCGGAGGCGATCCCGTCCAGGTGACGCGCGACACGGCCGTCGATTGGAATCCCGTGTGGTCTCCAGACGGGGCATCCCTGTACTTCGCCAGCGACCGTGGAGGCAGCATGAACCTCTGGCGGGTGGCGATCGACACCCGGACAGGCGCACCGCAAGGGGAACCGCAGCCGGCCACGACGCCGTCGGGGTACACGCAGCACGCTGGATTCTCCCGCGATGGCCGGTCGATGGCCTACGTCGAGGTCATCAACCGGATCAATCTCCAGCAGGTCGCCTTCGACCCGAGCCGTGTCCAACCCTCCACCGCACGGGTCTGGATTACACAGGGCGCCAGGCCCATCAAGAACCCAGACGTCTCCCCCGATGGCGAGTGGATTGTGTTCGACTCGATCACCGACAGTCAGGAAGATCTGTTCATCGTCAGCCGGACCGGTACACGTCTGCGGCAACTGACCAACGACGCCTACAAGGATCGTGCGGCGCGCTGGTCGCCAGACGCCAGCCGAATCGCGTTCCTGTCGGATCGGAGCGGGCGTTACGAGTGCTGGTCCGTCAATCCGGACGGAAGCAGCCTGAAGCAGCTCACTTTCACGTCTGGGCCGCGGCAGGCGCAGGCGCCTTTCTGGTCGCCGGACGGGTCCCGCCTTGCCTGCAACATGCAGAACGGGGCGCCGATCGTCATTGACCCCCGGCGGAGCTGGAATGAGCAGACGCCCGAAGTGGCGGCGCCGGGCCGCAACCCCGAAACAGTGTTCTTCGCGTGGTCGTGGTCGCCCGACGACCGCTCGCTGGTCGGGCGATCGGCCACGAGTGCCATCATCAGTTTTGCGCTCGGCGCCGACCGGTTCCACGAGCTCGCCGCCGCGGGAGCCTTCCCGGTCTGGCTGCGCGACGGTCGTCACGTCCTGTTCAGGCGCGAGCGTGCGCTCTACCTGGCGAGCACCGACGGGAAGGAGGTCACTGAAGTGTTGTCGGTGGCGCCGGACATGCTCCACTCGTTCACGATCTCTCGCGACAACAGGACGCTCTATCTTGCGGTGTCGACGAGCGAAGCCGACGTCTGGGCCGCGTCGCTGCGGAAATGAAAGGGCCGGACGGCGGTGTGATCGCCAGCACTGCGGCACGAAATAGCCGCGTCGATCGCCGCGCGTCACTCCACCGCGGGCGCGCGCCGCCGCAGCTCGTCGAAGACATTCTGGAGGAGGACGATTGTGTGGTCCGGTCTCGGTGCCTCGCGCGGAGTCGCCGGCACGACGACCGCCACGCGGTTGCCGTCCGGGGCGACGTCGAAGGCGACGACCCCGCCGAAGTTCGCCGCCCACACGCGCGGCTTGTCCGCGACGAACGTGCCGCCGCGCGTGGTGTAGCGGACGGCCATGATTCGCCCGCGGCTCTGATAGAGGATGTCAGAGCTCTCCGGCGCCCACACCGGCAGGGCGCCGCCGTCGTCGGACACCGGCGCCCGATTCTGCTCGCCTGAGGGCGGCGCCGAAAACGGCGGGACGTAGACCTCGGTCCGCCCTTGGATCTGTCCTCCGGGTTCCCCGACTTCCACCGACCAGACCGTTTTCGAGAAGCGTGTAGTCTACTGCCGGCCTCCAGCCGCACGCTCGCGCGCCCTTTGCGCGCGACATGCCGTCGGGCGCGCTGCGGCAAAGTCGGCCGGCAGCAGACTACACGCTTCTCGAAAACGCCATAGACCTGCGGGATGCCGTCGATCTGGATGAACGCCAGGCGTTTGCCGACTGGCGTGAACGACGTCGGGTACTGGAACGCGTCGCGGACTGTCAGCACCTGGGGCTGTCCTGCGCCGTCCGCGCGCGCCCATGAGATGCCGCCGACCAGCGCTCCAAATCCCGGAAATCACTTGACTTGACGTGGTAGGCTGCGCGCCCAGTTCGGATCTTCGAGGGCGCGCGCTGACGATACCACGTCAAGTCAAGTGACTTTCCGTGTAAGACAACGTGGCGCCCGTCGGGCATCCACACCGGAGCGGAATAGGTTCTTCCGCCAGACGTCAGCCGTGTCTTGCTTCCGCTTCGCGGATCGAACACCCAGATGTCCTGATCGGCGCCGTCGCGCACCGCGATCGCGACCCGCGCGCCGTCGGGTGACAGGCGGGGTTTGCCGACATACGGATCCGCCTTCTCGAGCAGCGGCTCCTGCTTGCCTGTCGCATCGAGCCAACTCACCAGCATTTCGGCGGAGGCCGTCCTGCCCGAATTCTTCCGGTACACGACGGTGCCGTCGCGCGAGACGCCAAACTGCGCGCCGCCCGTCACCGGATCGAACGCCGCGTCGACGGCGATCGGCACGACAGGACCGTGCGTCGCTCCTGTGCCTGCGTCCAGCCGCACCGCGAGGATCCCGGCGCGCGTGGTGTACATCAGATGCCCGCTCGGCAGATACCGGGGAGTCGTCGCCGCGCGGACGACCGTCTGACGTCGTCCGTCGTCGAACGAGACGATCTCGACCCTGGTGGTCTCGAGACTCGCCGGATCCGCCACAATCGCGACGAGCGCCGCCTTCCCTCCCGGCAGAACGTGCGGGTGGTTGTGGAAGAGCTCGCCCGGAGCCAGCTGAACCACTGGCGAGGGCGCTCCGCCGTCCGCACTCACGCGGACGAGCGCCACCGGTCCGGGCGTGCCCGTACCGACGACGAGGGTCCCGTCGTCCGTCCAGTGGCCACCGGTCATGACAGCGAGGTCGGCCAGGGGAACCACTGCACCGCCCTCGACCGGGACCTTGGCGAGCTTTCCACCGGACCGGAACGCGACCCACTGGCCGTCCGGAGAAAAGAACGGGTGCGAGGCGCCCTGCGTGCCGCCGAGCTCCGTGACCTTCGCGTCCTCCAGCCTCCGCGTGAACAGCCGGCGTGCCGCCGGAAACCGAACCGACGAAGACCAGCCGTGTTGCGTCGGGCGAGATGATCAGAGAGCTGAACGTCGGGCGCCGCGAGAGGCACGAGCGAGACCTCGGTTCCCAGATCGACGTAGTGGCCTGTCTCGGCTGATTCAGCACCGACCTCCGGGCGGGGCATCCCGGCTGGCTGCGTTGCTCCTCCTTCAAATACTTTGAGTATTCTCAGTCGTCGCGCCTTGCCATCCGGGCGCCGCGCTCCGGAATTCGGTACTGACTCAGCCGAGACAGACCACTAGTCTGACGAGCGGTTGCGAGGCCCTCGCCGGCGCGGCGCGCCACGGCGCCCAGAGCGCGACGGCTGCGACGATCCCAAGTGCGCCGGCGGCAATCCATCCGGCAGCGACAGACCGCGGGGGCGGGGCGGCGGGCTGCCGGCCGGTGTCGAGCAGTTTCCAGACATCGCCGATATCGCGCAACCGCTTGCGCGGATCCTTCTCGAGGCAGCTTTCGAGGAGGTGCCGCGCGCGGGCGGGCACGCGTCCCAGCTCGGCTCGGCGCGGATGACGGCCGCGATGATCGTCGAGAGGTCGTCCCCGTCGAAGGCGCGCCGGCCGGTGATCATCTCGTAGAAGACCACCCCGAACGCCCAGTGCCGTTCCAACTTACTGCACCAATGCGCACCATCCTTCGCGCCAGCCGACGCAGTTACGCCGAGAGCATAGGCTCTTGGCGGAACAAGTTGGAACGGCACCAGATGTCCGGACGCTTGTCGACGGCCTTGCCGAGCGCCTGCTCCGGCGCCATGTAGGCCGCAGTGCCCAGAATCATTCCGGCCTTCGTCCCCTCGTGGGTCACCGTCGGGGAGTTCGAGGGGTCGCTGGCCGTCGCGCTTCCTGGTTCGATCTTCGCCAGCCCGAAGTCCAGCACCTTGACCGTCCCATCGCTTCGGATCCTGATGTTGGCGGGCTTGAGGTCGCGATGGATGATGCCCTTCTCGTGCGCCGCGTCCAGGGCATCGGCGATCTGTCGTGCGTAGCCGAGCGCGGTGTCGAACGGCAGAGGGCCCTTCGGCGACTCTCCGTCCACGAGCTCCATTACGAGGTAGTTGGGACCGACGTCGTACAGCGTGCAGATGTTGGCGGGTTCAGCGCCGCGACGGCCCGCGCTTCGCGTTCAAATCGATCGCTGAAGTCCTCACCTGAGAGCTTGATCGCGACATCGCGCCCGACGCGCGGATCGCGCGCGCGGTAGACGACGCCCATGCCACCGGCGCCAATCTGCTCGATGATCTCGTAGGGGCCGAGCTTGTCACCGGCGGACAGCTGCACCGGCGACAGTTTATTCCGCCCGAGGGCATTTCAGCTCGTGGCACGTGTGAGCTTCAGAGTTCAAGTTCTACGTTTCTCACCAGCCCGTCATCACCTTGAACGTCTGCCGTTTCGCATTCGGCTCGTCGATGACCACGAACTTCGTGTGATCGCCAGTGGGCGACCAGGTGGACGACCCGGCGCCGTGGGCTGGCAGACGGAAGAGTGGCGTCGGCTTGCCAAGCGTGAGCGTGCCTCCCGCCTTCGTCACCGGCACGGCCATAAGGAGCCGATCTGATTTCACGTACAGGATCACCTGACCATCTCGCCGGCACGCCGGCTCGGTTCCGCCCCCCTGCGACACGGGCATGCGCTGCTCGGTCACCGGAGCCAACCCTTCACGGCAAAGACGTAGAGCGCAATCGCCATTCCCATGACGACGCCGAAAGCCACCTGGCCGAGCGTCACGGGCCACGGGTTGTCAGAGACATTCATGCCCAGCAACCCGCCGACGACCGATGGAATCAATCCGAGGAAGCTGACAACCGCCAGCAGCTTGAGGAACTTGTTCATCTCGAACGACTTGAAGTTGATGTGCAGCTCGATGAGCGTCTGCACTTCTTCTTTTGTTCTGCTCACGGTTTCGTACAGCGAGTCGATCTCAGCGAGCAGTTCGTCGAGAGCTTTCTCGTCCTTGAGGCTCACGTCACGGAGTCTTGCCTTGCCGCTGGCTAGGGCGTGCACGATGTTTCTCACGTGCCACAGGTCGAGCGCCGTGCTGGAGATTTTGCGCCTGAGCTGGAAGCTGTCGTGCAGGAACGCCTTGCCGCCCTCAACGGCTTCCAGACGCCGGGCCTCGTCCTCGAGCCTCTGGGATACGGCGAGGTTGTCGTCGCTCACGCCCGACAAAAGGCTCGAGATAACGCGCGCCTCGAACATCGGCGCCTGAAGTGCAGTGCCAAGAAGCAGCGCACGGTTCTGCAGGTCGGCGGCACCCGTTGAAGCCGAGAGCACGCCTCCTTCCGTCACGACTGCGAGAAGCCACTCTCGGTGTACTTCAGGGAAGCCTCCATCGCTCACGGACGGAATCTGGAGCAACAGCGTGGTCCGATCTCCGTAGTCGCGCAGCCTCGCATGCGTGTCGTGGATCTGTATGCGGTCGAGATCGCGATCCGACATGCCGGCCAGCCGTGCGAAGTCACGAAAGCGCGCGTCATCCAGGCCTGACGCATGTGCCCAGCCCGCCGCCGGCTCGTTCGCCCGCCTCAGGAAGGTGTTCCAGTCCGAGGAGACGGTTCCGCCGTTCGCGCTCAGGACCTTCACTGTCGGCTCGCCCACGTGAGCTGCCCGGCCCGCCCTACTGGGCTTCCGCACGACCACCGATCCGGCGCGAGTGCCGAAGGCGACGGCCCTGCCGATGCGGAGCGCGCGAAGCATCAGCGATCCGCTCGCGAGGTCCGACACCTGCGGCAGCAGGGCGACGACCGGACCCAGAATCGTCACGACATCTACGATTCGCCACCGACTGCGGATCCACTCGGAGCGGTTCGGCGCGACGGCGGCTTGAACCACGAACTCGGCGGCAAAGGCGCTGACCAACACCCATTCGATCAGGGTTAGCCATCGCTCGCCCGCCGGGGTCACGTCGAAGACCATCGGGCCGAGCGCCGTCGCGAGCGCGACGAGCGCGAGAACGCCCATGATTGTTTCGTTGAAGAACCGTGCGACTCTCGCCAAGGGTCACTCCGCCAGAGCCAGTGCGTTGCGGGCATTGCGCACGGCCGCGTCGAAGGCGGCGTCGAGCGCCGGATTCACGTCCCTGCACCCAGCGACCACTCGCTCCGCCCAGTCGAAGTACTCCGTTCTGCGTTGGAATGACCAGCCCTTCGGCGGGCTCAACGCAATCTCGCGGACGTTGCTGATTTTGTCTGCGATCTTGAGCTGCTTTGCCAGTGGACTCGACGCTCGCGCACGCTCGATCTGCAATTGCTTACGTGCCTCCTTCGGGAGCGACTTGTCGTCGGTTACCTCCCGTACGAGCAATTCGAAAGCTCGTCCGAACTCAGCCGACAGCTCCTCAAATGTGGTAGCGGTGTCCTCGACGGTGTCGTGGAGGATGGCGGCGAGGAGCAGATGCTCATCGGTGACGGCCCCTTCGCAGGCGAGCACGGTAGCGACATCGATGACGTGATTGACGTACGGGGACGCCTCGACACCCTTGCGACGCTGGTCGCGGTGCTTGCGGGCAGCGAATCTCAGCGCGTTCAGGAGCGCGGTCGTCATGGGTCTCTCCAGTGACTACAAGGTGGGCCGCGCCACCCGTGCCGAGTACTGCGACGGCTCGAGACGGCAGACGGATGACAAGGCGCCCTGCAGCATGTAGAGGCGCGGACCGGTGCCGAAACGAAACAGCCGGTACAAGTGGTACTTCGGAGCCTCCCGTTCCGACACCGTCACCTCGTTCGGGCTGACATAGAACGGATGGTACTTTGCCAGTCCGGTCGTTTTCACTTCAATGAGCCGACGGCTGCCGTCGCGGTTGAACGATCGGATGTCGTATCCGGCGCCGTCGCCCTCGGCGTCCGACACCCACACGAGCCGCTTCGCCAATTCGGGCCGGCGCTCGACGTCGGTGAGACGACGAGCCTCGAACTCGAGCGTCCATTCCTCTCCCATGCGGCCCAGTTTGCGGTTCTCGGCATCGAGGCGGACGAAGTCGGTCTTACGCGCCACACGTGTTCCAGCGGCAGCGGTCCTCTCCGCGATATGCACGCCAGCCTCGCCGATAGGCTCTGGCGGCAGTTCGATGAGCCGCTCCACCTGACTGAAATCGGTCGCTGCCGGCTGCTCCGGTCTTACGACCGGGCTCGTCGTCAGGCGGTCGAAGAAGCCAGGCTCGATCGCGAGGCGCTCGAGAACGACTTGTTCAAGAAGCTGCTGGTAATTGCTCCGCGGTTTGTAACCGTCGATGTACGGCAGATCGCCGAGATGCAAGAGCACGGCGCTGATGTTGGCGTGCTTGAACTCAATCGATCCTTTGGAGCGGCGGATCTGCTGCTGAAGCCGGCGGTTCCGCTCGGCCTTGTTGACCGGCTGGCCGGAGAGCTCCGCCTGCAGCATAGCGAAGTAGTCGGCGGCAATCAGCTCGACCTCGTCACGGGTCCAGGCGGAGGACATCGCTTGAGACATGTAGGATACGGGGATGTGCTCAGCGAAGGATCTGAATCACCGAGTCACCGCATATTACGGCCGTGTCGCAGCGGATGCGCATCACCGATACCGTTCGTGGGAGCACTGTTACCGGTTTTTCAAGTCAAGGACGCGAGAAAACCTGATTGCAGAGAAGGACGCCGCAGCGTTGCAGCTCGGATTCTACCTGGCCAGCTGGGGAATGTATCGAGGCTCCGCCTTCCTGCTGCAGCGCGCATACACGGTTCATACAGGCGTTGTCGAACGGCTGGCCTCGCCTCAGTTCGCGGAGCTATGGGACAAAGAGGTCGGGTCGGACGCATCCGATGTGCGGCTTGTCCCGCTCATCCTCGCCGCAGTCGCGGCGATCAAGGAAGCCTACGCACCCTTTGGTGGCGCAAGAGACACCCTCGTCACCAAGGTTCTCCTCGGCACAATGGCCTGCCTACCGGCGTGCGATCGATTCTTTATCGACGGCTTCAAGAAGTCGGGCAACCGCTACTCCTCCGTCAACGAACGGTTTGTACAAAGGATCCTGCGATTCTGCTCCGACTGCGGCACCGAGCTGCGGGGGGAGCAATCGAGGATTGAGGCCGACGGAGGCATCCACTATCCACTTATGAAGCTGGCGGACATGTACTTCTGGCAGATCGGTTACGAGGCCGCAGCGCGGAAAGCTGGCGGAGAATCGAAGCTGACGGACTAGCAAGACCTTGCGCGAGCCTCAGTCGGTTTGCCTGTCGCTACTTCCTGAACACATTCTCGTAATGCCAACGGAGCAGTTCACCGTTCGGCCGATCCGCCTCGCGCGTCCGGTGTCCGACCGTCTTCCCGGCCAGCGGATAGTACGAGTGCCCGTTCTGAAAATGGTGCCGGAGATCTGCGCTGACGACGAGCTTCAGCTCGGGGGTCACGCTGACGTAACCGCGGTCGAACAGCCGGTGAAGATCTGACCGCAGTAGAATCCCGTTGGTCACTTCGTGCGGACCGTCCTTGGTGAACGGTTTGATGTGCGCAGCCTCGAGAACGGGCAGAGAGTGTTCGTCGGTGACGGCGCAAGCCCGGGAGTACGCGTCAGTCACGGCGAGCCGAAAAGCCCCCTGGCCCAGCCGAGGCCGGACAAGAATTGGTTCGCCCCATCGTTCGGTTGGCTGACGCTCGCGCGCCGTTGCCCTGCTCGAAGCACTCCCACGCGAGCCACTCCGGCAGTCGGTCGAATCGCGTGAAGATCCCGAAGCCGCCGATCATGCTTCGTGGCGCAGTGAGCTTGAAGTAGAAAGGACTGCCGGGTTCGCCGTGGAAAGTGAAATAGTCGGATGGCGTCCAGAAGTTGACCTCGTCCCAGCGCTGACGACTCGCCAAGAAGTCGAACCAGCCGTGGTGGGTTGGGGCGATCCAACCCGTCATCCTTTCGGCCCTTCCATTCCGCACACCTCGTCGAGGACGATCAGCGCGATTTCAACAAAAGTCCAGGCGGAGGATGCGACGGACATGCGTCTTAGCCCTGAAGGGCCTCACACAGACGCGCGAACTGCTCACCGGTCATCTGGCTTCGGCTGAAGTAAGGATTTTGATGGTTGCTTAGCCGGATGTATGAGTACTCGCGGAGCTCAGGAACGGAACCCAGCCAGACGCGCTCGCTCCTCATGATGACGATCGGCTTGGTTTGGCGAATCGCTTCGCGAACGATCTCGAACGAGTACCGCTGACTCGGCAATTCGGATCCCAAGCTCGCATACCTGCGAGACTTGTAGGGAAAGTGCTCGACGCACATGATCTTCCGTGCGACGACTTCGAGGCCGACAACGTCTATCAGGTCACGAAGGCGCCTCCGCCACCAGAGATTCCCTCCTCCCGATTGGAATGCCGGATCCAAGAGGTAGAAGGGCGTGCGTGTCTCGAACGTCAGCGCCAGGCGCCATTGCTCGACGTAGTCGGGGTCGACGATGTCTCTGTAATCCTGCTCCGCGAAGCCCGGATTGAGCGCCAGCACGAGCACTTCCGCTGCGTGGACACTACCTGTCCATGGCTGCGGCCGGAGGTCGAGCTTCAACTCGTACGGGCCTTTCAGGCGACGGCCGAGACGCCCGAGCGTCTCCGCGTCGACAGGCGCCACGAACGGCGCTGTCTCCGGAAGATCAACCCAGGGGTTCGGGATCGTGAGCTTCATCTCAAACGCGGGCGGGACCCACGCCGATTGATCACGCCTTCCTGAACCTCGCCAGCACGCCGTCGATTGTCGGAGCAAGCGCCATGGCCTCTTCCATGCTGTCCGTCAAGAACTCCGTCAGCTCGTCCGGATGAGACATCCATCGGATGCGATCGGCATTCCTGATGCTGGTGTAGTACTGGCCAAGCGGCTCGGAAGCCTCGACTGTGTCGCGGTGGTCCCATCGGGACGCGTCTGCGCCAAGAGCGCCGCGGAGCTCTCGCGCGAACTGGATCCTGTCAGACTCGCTCAGCTTGAACCTGGCGAGTTCCTCGGTCATGAGCCACACCCAGGGATGGTCGCTTGTTACGTCGCCGTACTCGTGCGGCGCGAACTCGGAGATTCGGAAGTACAGAACCGCCTCGCGCTTGCGCGTCCAGTCCTGTTTGTAGACGTCAAGATATGGATCCTTCAACCCGTGGTCCACACCCCAGTTCCTCTCACCAGCCCATCGCTCAGCTTTGAGTATCGCGCCCTCGACCGTATCGCTCATACGATCCAGAAGTTCGTCGAAAGCCTCGCGGAGCGCGACGACATCAGTCCACCGCTCCAGGATCAGGCGATCCACATCCGTGTAGTTCATTGCATTGCCTCCCCTTTGGACCGAACGCGGAAATCATCTAGCAGCCGAGCGAAGTCGGAAACTGCGGGACGAAGGGCTTCCCCAGTCAGTGCAGTAAATGCATCGAGAACTCCACGCAGCGCATCAAGGCTGGCCTCGTCGGCGATCTCGGCGTCTCCCTCCTCCGGCGGAGGCGTGGCGCCCGACGGCCCCCGATGCGTCGGCTTCGGCGGCGAGAGATCGATGCACATCTCTCCGGCTACTTGTTGCACGGCGTCGGCTGGCACGTGCGCAAGCAGGTAGCGGACGAGATCCTCCTGGCGGCTCTGTCCAAACGCCATCCGATAGAGCGCCAGCGCCCGTCGCAGGGCATCGGCGCGATCGGCATCCTCACTTAACGGAATAAGCGGCACGTGCCGCTCTATGCGGGCGCCGCCCTCGATCGGATACAGCCAGAACGGAATCAGATCCGACTCATGCCCTTCCGGCTGTGCTCGTGCGGTTTCAAACAGCGCCGTCCACGGATCGCTCCAATCTTCCACATGCTTCCGCGCGAGTCGGGCGGCATGTGCCGCAGCGACATTCTTCCGTACCGCGTGCCCCTTGTAGCGGTGGACACGCCCTTCGCGCTGTTCGAGATCGACAGGATTCGACGGCAAGTTCCAGTGCATCACGGCGTGGCAGTACAGATGAAAGTCGAGCCCTTCCTGTCCAACGGACGTCGAACAGAGGACGAACGGCCAGAAAGGCGAGTTGAAAGCCCGCCGAAGCGCCGTCTCGCGCTTGGCGTGCGATCCCTCATCGTCGCCGCGCCCGCCATAGCGGACGGCGAACCGGGAACGGAAGCGCAGGCTCTTGCTGAGGCCGACGCGGCCGTCCGGGCCCGGTTCGACGACGTCGACAGGGACATTCGCCGTACGGAACCGCAGCGCCGTCGAGATCTCAGCGGCGACCTGTTCTCCGATCGCCCGCCACGGTTTGCCGGCCAAGCCGTGGTACTCGACCAGTAAGTGAGCATACTCGTCGAGCACGGCCTGAAAGCCGCCGCGGGCCGAGTACTCGAGAACACGTCGCCAGTAGGGCTCCCGGCCGTCCGGATCGCGGACGATAGCCGTGATGGCTGGAGCGTTGAAGAGCGAGCGTACCCCCTCAGCGATCCAGCCCGCCTGGTTCCGCAGCTCAATCTCGCCGACCCGCCGGGAGCCGCCAGTCACGCGTGATAGAGCACGCAATGCCGAAACGCCGGGCCCCGCCACCGCGAGCAGTGCGAGGACATCCGCGAGATCATCCGGTCGGCGCCCAAGCGTCGCCGCGCCGCCGAGCACCCTTCTGGCCTCGTCCACGTGTTCTGACCAACGATCTTCCCCGCCCGTCTGCTCCTCGTCGGCCGGCTCCGGATCGTGGTCGATCTCAGGAGCATTCCGCCAGCGCGCAGCGAGATCGGCTTGGCCCCACCATCGCCTACTCGTCTCCGGATCGGCGGCCTCGTCCATCAAGATCGGCGCGGCCCAGTACCATGTCTCGTCGATGCGGCCGTCCTCGGCCGACGCGGGAAGAGTAGCGAGGAGGGCAGCGGATTTGTCCCTTGCGCGGCGGAGTGCCTCATCAAGTGAAAGAGTTCCCTCCGACTCGAGACGCCCGACTAGTGGGTCGATCTCTCTTGCCAGAGTGACGCTCGGATACAACATGCCTAAGACGGGCATTCCATCGAGCCGCTCGGCCGAGCGCGTGAACTCGAGGAGTCTCACCCGACGACGTCCGAAACTTCCGTCCGTGCCTGCTTCTGCTCCGAGCATCCGCCGCTCGGCTTCGTAGCTCAGAAGCGCGGCCACAACTTTCGGGACGACCTGCCACGCGGAGAAAACCAGCCTCTTGGTCGGCAACTGCGCGCCTGGCAAGGCGAACTCGCCTTCGGGCGTGTAGTAGGAGAGCGAGGACGGGAGCCAAGCGAGCCGCCAGAGCCCGGCGTCAAGCATGTCGGCTGTCAACGCGCGCAACCGCAAGTTTGCCGGATCGAGCGGCCGAAATGCTTCGACATCGGATTTCGAAAGCAGGAACCCAGGCGCGCATGCACACGCCGCGGCCAACTCGGCCGGCAGGCCACGGTCGCAGGCAGCGGCAAACTGCTCCTTGAGCTTGTAATCGTCCATGAAGTTCAAGAGATAGGGCGCGGACTTCCAGTACTCGAGCACGTCGGCCTGGCCAAGCCTCCGAGCGACCATCTGGGTCTTCATGAAGCTCGAGATGTCTTCCTGGAGCAGGCTCTGGTCAGTACGCGAAACCTCCGTAAGCATGCCGCTGCGATCGGCGGTCACAGCCAGCCGCTCGGTGCGAACCATCACCGATTTGAGCTCAGCGGCAATCGCGTCACGCTGCGCGCGCAGGAGCTGCCCGCTGTCGATTGGGTATTGATACAGTCCCTTGCGATAACCGCTCAAGGCTGCTTGGAATGAACGCGACCGCTCCGGATCTCCCTGCAGGAAGCCGATGGTCTGAACGAGGTCCGTGTAGTGGTCGCTCGTAAGCGCCTCCTCGCCCACCGCGTACATCTTGTACGGAGTGGCCGAGAGAAGCAGGACACGGACGTCCTGGTACGTCAGCAGGTTCCGCGCCAGCTCGCTCGCCTCGTCCGTTCCATGCAACAGATCCGAGAAGCGTTGAAACTCGTCGAGGATCACGAGGTCGGGTTGGAGCGACTCGACGCAGACGGCCGCGAGCAGGCTGCGCAGCTCGCTCACGACGTCCGTCCGCTCCACATACTCTTCGTCCGACAGGTTCGTCCGGCGTCCAAGCGTCGCGGCCAGCGCGCGAAACCGCTGCTCGAGCGAGGGTTTCCCCGCCAATTCGGCTTGGCGCGGGTCTCTCAGTCGCTCTTGGAACTTCTGCTGCAGGTCCGTATCGACCGAATACCTTTGCCGGAACGCATCAACATTCGACTCGAACCGGCTCCGATCCGAGTATCCGGTTAGCGCGCTGATGGCTCCCGCGCGGTCCTGCTTCCAGTCGTCGGGCAGGAGCCAATAGAGAAGCTGCCGCTCGCTCGCCTTCCCCTGGCTCGACTTGAGCTGGAACGACGTCCCAGGCGTGAACGAAACGAAGTTAATCTTGTTCTTCGCAATGTGGCGGATGTCGCGCGGGAGCATCGTAATCCGATCCGGCAGACGGTGGTCCGGCCGGCCGGTCACATTCAGCCTGTTGATGTTCTGGCGCGCGATGTTGGCGTTCGAGCAGATGTAGACGATGTCGATGCGGTCTACGGAGTCCCAGAGCCGGTCGACGACCTTCGCCACAATCCCGCGCGCGACCATTGTCTTGCCCAGCCCCACTTCGTCAGCGACAAGAAATCGGCGCGCTGGCGGGTCGTCTTCGTACATCCGTTTGAATGCATAGTCGACCGTGTCACGCTGGAAGTCCTTGAGTGTGGACAGTACGCGCTCCGGATCGGGGCGCGCGGGAATCATGCCTCACCCCCCGGCGAGGTCGCGCGCCGGTGCGCGAGGATGGGCTCCCAGATCGCGTCGAAGCCTTCCGGGAGCGGCGCGTCGCCGTCTCTGCCCTGCCGGAGTTGCGCCAGCAAGCTCTCCAGGTGATCGAGCCTGTGCGGCGCCTCGTCCAGAGCTCGCAGCAGCATCTCGAACAGCCCATTCGCCGAAAAGCCGGCGCCTCTGTCGCTGCCACCGCCGTCGCTGGTCCCATCGTCGCCGCCCCCCGGCACAGGTGTACCTTCGCCGGCCAGGAGCAGCATCAGGAACCGCATGAGGCGGCGCCGATCCTGCAGCAGCGTCCGCAGCACGTCTTCTTTGCGGCCCTCGGGCGCGCCGACGAGCGGCAGGTTCAGAACGAAGGCGACGGTCATCGCGGCGGCGTTCAGACGGCCGCTGATCTCGAACGCGAAGAAAGAGGTCAGCGCCTGGCGCGTCAGCTTCTGGAAAGCGGCGACGGCGCAGCCGCCGGAGCCAGTCGTCACCGGCACGCCCGATTCCCGCGCGACCATGGAGGGCCAGCATCGCACGGTCAAGCCGGCAGGGATTTCGAGGCTGCATCCCTCGGGCAGCCACACTTTGATGTCGTAGCTCGTCCCGGCGCCTTCGACATGAGCCTCGAGGCGCGCGCCTGCAAGATGCGCGCGGAATTGCTCGATCGTGTTCTCGAGAGCTACGACATCCGGATTCTCGGGCGTCTTCGCGACGAGCTCGTTCGCAGGAGTCAGGAGGTTTATGAACCTGACGGCGCTCTTCTCCGGCTCCAGGAGCATGTCGAGGCCGACGCGGCGCCGAGGGCCGATGAGCTCGACCATGAACTCGACGTTGCGGTCGAACGCAGCTGCGGTCGCGTTGGCCGACCCGGTCCAGACGTGCGCCGTGGCGCCGACTTCGGTCACGTACAGCTTGGCGTGCAGGTCACGAAGCTGGACAGCTTCCGCCAATGACACAGCGTGCGCCTCTGTCGATGGTTCCGCCTCGGCCTGCACGCGCTCATTCAGTACGTAGAACTTCTGCACGTTCCGAGGGCGTCGCGTGAGCTTGCCCAGCTCGGCGGCCGTCGAGACCAGCACCGTGTCTGTTGTCTCCTCGGCGATCTCCTCGATTTTCGAGCACGTCAGGAATGGCGACACGATCAGCAGGCGTTTGCCGATGTCGCGGAACGGCGATCGGCTGCGCCGCTGCGGCAAGCCGATGGGCCAGAACACGAGTTCATCGAAACCCTCAGGGGGATTGAACCGAGTCAGCTGCAGCTCCGCCGCAAGCGCCGCTGCGCGAGCGACGACTTCAACCGCGGCCGGCTGGCGGACGGCAAAGGACGGCAGGGCGGCGACGAACTCGGCAAGCGGGCGCGACGCGGCCACGGCTCGGGCGCGATCCTGCAACTCGCCGTCGAGCGTCAGGATAGTGTCCCAGCTCTGCGCGAAGACGAGATTTCGCGACAGGCAGAGGACCCGGTACTTCACGGACCCGTTGCGGATGAACCGCAGCACCCACAGCTTCGGGTGAAAGGCCCCTTCCGTTTTTGCGCACTCGACGACGGACTGTTCGATGAAGGCCAGCTGCGGATATTGCGCGCGGGGAATCGACGTGCGGCCAGCCTCGCAGAAGAGCGTGAGTTTGTCAGAGTAGCGTCGGAGGCTCTCCAGAACTTCCAGTGAGTCGTAGGCTGCGCCTTCCTCGCGCGGTGACTGATCGAAGAATGTGAACGCAAGCGGCGCCATCAAAAGCGCGAGCAGATCAAGGGAGTACGTCGTGCCGATGCCCTGGTCGAAACGGTGGCCGTCCGGCGGCCGAAGTGAGTCTAGGAGCAGGTTCCGCTCGCCAGCTTCAAGCATCGTGTTCCCCCAGTCCGACCAACACGTCGACGAGGATCCAGCGCGCGCTCGTCCAGCGGAAGTCGAGCCGGTTCAAGCCAGCTTCACCGCGCCAGACCTCACGGGCGCGGTCGTTGTCGCATCGCGCGAGCGGGCCCTTGATGTTCCGCTCACGGGTCACGATCAAATCGCGCGCGCGGCGATCGGCCGCGATCCCCGACAAGTTGTCGACGAGCACAAGGTCGATCCAAGCGTCCACGAACCAGCGCGTCGGTGCGGTCGGCACGGCGCCGGCCTCGCGAACGAGATTCCAGAAGTCCTCCCGGTCCCAGCGGAGGTGCGCCTCGCGGCGGTTGGCCATCATCGTGCGCCAGCCCTCGAGGTACTCCAGGCAGTTCTGCCGCACGTCTTTCCGGACAGGTTCCATCTCGGCCAGATTCAGGTTGTAGAGAATCGCCGCCCCGAACATCACTTCGGAGAAGTTCCTGGCGTGCTCGAGCTGCCGCTGGAGCGCGCCACCAGCTGTCTGAACGACGGGATGGTCCCAGACGAACTCGGCGTCGAACGGCTTGTGCGGATGCTGGAACAGGAACGAGAAGAGGGAGGCCGGATTGTGCTCGAGGACGCGCTCGCGGAGGTACACGGCTTCTTCGCTGGTCATGACAAAGGTCGCCTTCGACGGAAAGTCGCCGGGCGCCGGCGGCACGGCCGCCCACGTCTGGGACGCAGCTCCGCCGACCACTTCTCCATCGTCGTTCCTGACCAGTTTCCGGCGACTGGCCACCAGCCGCTCGAAAGACCTGTGGTAGTCGCCCTGCGAGCCGTCGCAGAGGCCGATGCGCAGCGTCTTCAGGCCGTTCCAGTAGATGGACGATGGCACGCGCTGGAGAGACGCGCGGGCGTACTTGCCGATCACTCCGCGGGTATCGGGAGAGTCCGCGAGCGTGTCGATCAGCTTGATTTCGAGATCACGCGCGGCCCGACCGATGCCGCCGGCGGGAAGACCCTTCTCCTCGAAGCGTCGGTACATCCAGGGGACGAAGAAGAAGTAGCGCGCGCGCGTCTGGAGCGATCCCGTGCCTGGGAACATCAGATCGGCAAAGGCATCGCGGATTATTGAGATGCCGAGCTCGTCGCGGGTGTCCTTCTCGCGGAAAAGATCGATGGCCTCCAGGATCTGGCGGCGCTGTTTCTCGTTGTGGTCGATCCAGGCGAAGGTGGACATGGGTTTGGAAGTACCTCACGGCCCTGTGACAGGGCGGGTCACGAACAGACCCATTACAGTCTTGTCCTTGACGCCTTAGCTCCGGTTTGGAATGTTGCCACAAGCGACTAGTTCGCGCGGCGTGGACCAAAGCGCGAGCGCCATCTTCGGCTGATCGAACGATGAGCGCTGGACCGAGGCCTTCCGCCGACGGATCGTTTCCAATGCTCGACGAGAAAGGGTGCGCCCATGCGGAGTGCGACGTCGAGCGGCGTGACGAATCGCAGATTCGCCAGTTGGTCCCAATAAGCCTGCGTCGGACGAACACCCACTTCGCGCGCGTCGCGTGACGGCTAACCGTCTGAGCGTTTCTGATGCCGGCGTTCTGCCAGCGTTCGTCCGGGTCTCCGCGTGTCGCGAGCGCGACAGCTGACGTGTCGCGAGCGCGACAGCTGACCGCGGGTGATTCAGGAGTTCGCCAGCTGGGCCATGAGATGGCGCCCCGCTCAGCGCCCACTCAGCAGTTCATCCAGCGTCTTCGCCGTAAGAAACTGCGCAGGCGCAGTCCCCTCCGCAAGCGCCCTAAAGTGCACCCTCCCGCACTCAATCTTGGCCGCCTCCTTCGCGCGGAGATCGCCCGCCAGCAGGCTGCCCTTGGTTTCGACCACGAAATACAGCCGCTCGCCGTCCGACTCCTCAATGCCCACGGCCCAGTCGGGATTGTAGGGGCCGAGCGGAGTCGGGATCTGGAACCACGACGGCAGCTTCGCGTACACCTTGACCGCCATCTCGTCTTCCATGCGCTGGGCGAATTCACGCTCCGTGCCCGAATCGTAGACCACGTCCTCAAAGACGCATTTCTGGGTGCCTTGCAGCATGTTGCGAATGTAACCCGTTAGTTCGTCCTTCTCGAAAAGTTCCTGTGCGTAGAACTGATCGTTGCCAAGACGCTTGTAGACAATGCCGTCCACGAGTGCCAGTCGCTTGCATCCGTTGATGACGTCGGCTGCGATCTCGATGAACTCCTGTGGGTTGCGTTTGAAATCGTCGAGTCGCCCACTATCCAGCAGAATCCGAGAGATGCTACGTCGGGTGAGTTGGGTCTTGTCCTGCAAGTCCGTGAGCACGTCCGGCAACTCGATATCCTGCTCGTCGAGTGTCACGGTCTGGCTCCCGGGCTTCGGAACGGCTTCCACGCCGCCTTGGCCGATCGCGAGGCCCGCCTTCCGCCACTGGAGGCGTGCCTTCGGAATGGCAGGCGCCTCACGGAGCGCGCGGGCGCAATCCCTAATCAGCTTCTCGTTGTCGAAGGCGACGCGGTAGGTTGTCTTGAACTTGATTCGCTCCCACAGCGCCTTGAAGTCCGCGCCGTGCAGCACGCCGGCCCGCGGTCGCACTTGTCTGCGCTCATTGGCATTCTTGATCTCCAGCTTGCCGGCAACCTTGCGAAGGATGTCGAGGATTTCCTGAGTCTGCGGCTTGAATGCGTCCGGCACCTCGAGCGTGCCGTCCCTCAGCGCGACCTTGAGTGAATCCTGCACCTTGCCCGCGGTGTCGATGTGGCCCTGCGCCTTGAGCGCACCCCAGAGCGCCCTCGACTGATCGAACCCCAAGGGCTGTTTTCGTCCCTCGGCGTCCACGACTGCGATCGAGGCGAATTGGTGGTCCTCGAGAATTCCGAATCGGATGCCGGTGTCCTCCTCGATTTCCTTCTGAAGGTTCTTCGCAAAGTCCTCGAACCGCTCTGTCGCTACCACGGTGAGCGTGTTGACGTCGAAGCCTCGTACGCGCAATCCGTCCTGGTTCACGCAAAGGCGCATGCCGCGGCCGATCGTCTGCCGGCGCTCACGCGTGGTGCTGATGTCGCGAAGCGCACAGATCTGGAAAACGTTCGGATTATCCCAACCCTCACGGAGCGCCGAGTGCGAGAAGATGAACTTGAGCGGCGTGTCCAGGCGCAGCAACTCTTCCTTATCACGCATGATCAGCTGGTACGCGCGCTCCGCATCGTCTCTGCTCGTCTGGTTCTTCAGGTTGCCTTCTTTGTCCAGTTCCGGCTCGCTCCACTTCTTGTTCCGGTCAATCGAGAAATAGCCATTGTGGACCGCCTCCGCCGCGTGCGACAGGTCGACGTCCTTGAACAGGTCAGCGAACGCCGGCGACTTGGCCAGTCGCCGGTACTCCTGTTCAAAGATGAGCGCGTAGTCACCCTTGACGGGATTCCCGTCGCCGTCGTACTTCCGGTACTTGTCCACGACATCGATGAAGAACAAAGACAACACCTTGATTCCCTGCGGCCGGAGCTTCTTCTCTTTTTCAAGATGCTGGAGAATC
The DNA here is from genome assembly GCA_035633215.1 of Vicinamibacterales bacterium. Taxonomy (GTDB): domain Bacteria; phylum Acidobacteriota; class Vicinamibacteria; order Vicinamibacterales; family SCN-69-37; genus DASQFI01. The sequence goes on from DASQFI010000067.1 coordinate 60,893, forward strand.
GTGCGCCGAATCATCTCGCGCTGGACCGCAAGCGCGTCCACGTCACCCCAGGAATCGCCCTGTTTCAGGTACTGCTCGCCGCCGGGCGTTCGAAGTTCGACAGATTCGTTGCCCTTCTCGGCGCGAATCTCGCCGATCCGACAGTCGGCATAGGCGGCACGGCCGCTCTCCTGTTGCAAGTCGTATCCGTCCCACACTGTCCGCCGTTGGCGCCTCACGCCTGTAGAAGTGGCAACATCGAGTTCAACTACTGCACTTACGCCTCCCTTCTTCTTGCTGCTCACCGACACCAGCCGCACGTACGGCTTGTTATGAGCATCGACAACAGTGCCGCCGTCAACTTCGATCTGCTTGACTAGGTGCTTCTGATACGCGTCCAGCGCATCGAGCCGGTACACCATGTGGTGCTTGTCAACATGGGTTGCCGAGTAGCGCAGGGTGCACAAAGGGTGCATCTCGCTCAGGGCCGCCTTACCGGCGCCCGACAGGCCCCCATCAACACTCTGCGGCTCGTCAACGATCACAATCGGTCGTGTGGCCTTGATCAGGTCAATTGGCTTCTCGCCGCCTGTCTTCTCGCTGTCCTTGTAGAGGTTATTGACGTCTTTCTTGTTGATGGCGCCAACGGTCACGACCATGATCTGTATCTGCGCGCTCGTGGCGAAGTTCCGGACCTGGCCGAGCTTTGACGAGTCGTACGGAAACGGATCGAAAGGCACGCCGGCATAGAGGCCGCGAAAATGGTCGCCGGTGATCTGAATGGTCTTGTGCACCCCCTCCTTAATCGCGACCGACGGCACAACGATGACAAACTTCGTGAAGCCGTACTGTTTGTTCAATTCGAAGATCGTCTTCAGGTAGACGTACGTCTTGCCGGTTCCGGTCTCCATCTCCACAGTGAAGTCGCCCGACGCAACAACATCGGACGGCCGAAGACCATTCCGGAGTTGCACATCTCGGAGGTTCGACAGTATCTGGTCGTCGAGCAACGACAGCCGGTTGCCGATGCCCAGCTCGCTGTCGTGGAATTCGAACGCTTGCTGTGGCGCGAGGGCTTCCCGCGTGACGGTGAACTCCGTCCGGCAAATCTCCTGGCCGCGAAAGAGATCGCACACCGCCTTCACTGCGTCGGTCTGGTGGTCAAGGTTTGGTTCGAAGTGCAGCTTCATGGGAGCTCTGAAACACGACTACATCGCGCGCCGCTAACCACGATGAATTCCACCATCGGGTCGAACACCTTGTCGGGATCGCCCTGGCTCTGCATGCGGGCGAGCGCAAAGGCACTGATTGGTACCCGTGGAAACGCCGCCGCGAGCTTCATCGCACACGTCCATCATCGTTGTACCCGGGGTGAGTTTCCTTACGTTCGCAGACCACGCTGTTCGAGAATCGCCACCGAGTGGCTCTTGGCCACGGCATCTTCGAACGTTGCCACTGCTAAAACCATCCATACGCTCTCGTGGAAGTTCGGCCCCACGTCCCAAGCGCCGCGGATCGGCCGACAATCTCACTCACCTTTGGGCCCGGTTTGACTATCCGAAACCGAATCGGCGCCCCACCCGGAAGACCCTGTTCCACAACCGCAATTCCAGCATGATGTGCCCGTGCCCAGGCCGCGCCCGGTGCGTCGTTCGGGACATTCAGCCTGAACATGCTGTTGTCCGCGTAGAACCGGTACTGCATCGAGCGAGTCATCTCATCATCGGGACAGAATACGCGGATCCGTCCACCGGCCTGCGCGCGACCACGCACCAATCGACTAATCACCTCTCCGGCGTGCCGCGGAAACTCGACTTGAAGCCGATACTCGCCTGTAAACGATTCGAGTCCCGCCCATGCCGCAACAGCAAAGGCGGAACTCACTGCGGGCCTGGGGGGCAATCGGGCTGAGACGAGGTCCTTGGGCCTTGCCGGAACCGGCCGCGTATCGTCGACGCCCAGATCCCGAAGTTCCGATGCGGTTCTGCGTCTGGCGCACTCGGCAAATCTCGCCGCATAGTTGCGGAGTTCGTTCTCCGTTGCCAATAGAGAAAGGCTCCACAACTTGGCAAAGGCTTGCCCTCCTGATACGACGCAGTCATCCTCCTCAGACACGAATCCACATTCGACGTTCGCTGCCAAGCCGCCTGTAGTGAGATTTGACGAGCCGACGTAAACGCAGCACAAGCCCGTGACGCCCTCGCTAGCTGAGAATCTCGCACCGGCCACGAGGAGCTTCGGATGAAAGATCCCCCGCGGCTTGAAAGGCCGACCTAGCCGGACCCCCCAGCCGTTTTCTCGTGCAAGGTAAAGCGCCTCTGGATGCGTGATGGCGTTATCTGTACCAGCGACCAGCCGGCACTTTGGACCGCCTGCTTGCTTTTGAATCAACAGCAGTTCGCGAACCCCGTCGACAGTCACAAACGCCGAAGCCAGTCCCATCACTCGTGGCTGTTGATCAACAAGCGCATCGCGCAGTGTTGTAGCGAGCTTATCGGTGCCGACTCCGCTCAAGACAATGCGCGGCGACATTCCTGACCCTCCTGCCCGTACCAACCCTGCTCGTGGTTTGGTAGAAGTCCTAGCCGTACGCAGCTATAGGCATCGAACGATCTGCAGGCCATTTTGCTCGAGAATGGAGCCCAGGTTCGTCTTGGCCACGTCATCAGCGAAGGCGCTATCGCGGAAGATGCAGACCGTATCGCCAATGGGCGAGAGAGCCTTGTGCCACTCGACGACCGACATCGCAAGCGATTCGACTTCATCGTGTGCGATCCGCGATGCGAGGCACACCATGAGAACGCCGCCCCCCACGGCGTAAATCTCCTTGCCAGCAACGGCCCGCGTCTGAAGCGGCACGCAGAGGTCGAGACCGAGCTTCAGGATCACCTCCTGAAGAATATCCGGCTCAGTGCGGTCGGCCCTGATGTGTTCCGTGGACTCAGCTAGCGTCCCTGGCAAGTCCGCGGGATCGGGCACCCATTCCCGGATGTTTGACGACGACAGTTTGAGAACGCGGAACCCCAGATCGCCGGCGAACATTGGGTTCGCCTCCCGGAGCGCCGACCCGGCTAGGCGAAGGCGCTGCTTCGTCAGCTCGGCGATGTTCCGAGGCCTTGAGAGCTTGTCGCAGTACTTCGCACCAGCGTGCTGAGGCCCACTGCCAGAATCCACTGGCTCTGGAAGCTGCACCAGAATGTACCGACGCCGGCCTCCATCAGCTGAGTTCTGCTCCATCACCGCGTGCCCAGTTGTCCCCGAACCAGCAAAGAAGTCCAGAACGATCGAATCGGGCTCGCTCGCGTGATCAAGTACGCGGCGAAGAAGTTGCACCGGCTTCGGATTGTCGAAGACCTTCACACCAAAAAGGTCGTTCAGTTCTTTGGTGCCGTCGTCAGTGTTTCCAGCAAACTTGTGATCCCAGAAATTCACCGGCGTGATGTCACGCGCTTCGGACAGGAACATCTTGATCGAGGGAACTGGTTGCTTCCCATCTGCCCCCCAGTAGAGCCGACGTTCGGCCTGGAGTCGGGCGAACTCATCTCGCGACCTCCGCCACGCATTGGTAGAAGGCTGCGTTATTTGGCCCGTATTCGGATTCGTGAGCGGATATGAGAGATTTGGACGTTGCTGTGGAGTTGCAGGATTGAGAAACGATGCCCCCTTCCACGGACCACGTTCGTCATTGTCCGGGTTCAAGTACCTGGCGTCTGCCTCCTGCGTCCGTTCCAGGAGATTAACAACAAAGGAATCGCTCTTCGAATACACCAGCAGGTGCTCGACCATGGTTGTGAAGTCAACTGTATTGTTACTGCGGGTGTACCGTTTCTGCCAGCTGATGTTGGCGCGAAAGTTCTCCTCGCCAAACACCTCCGACAGGAGCGTCCTCAGATTGCTCAATTCTGTATCGTCAATGCTGACGAATAGCACGCCATCATCACGCAAGAGGTTCCTGGCCAATCGGAGCCTTGGGTACATCATGTTCAGCCAGTCTGTGTGAAACCTGCCGGAGCTCTCGGTGTTGCTTGAGATCTTCCGGCCGTCCGAGTCAATCTGGCCGGTGAGCATCAAGTAGTTCTTGATGTTGTCCTGGTAGTCGTCCTTGTAGATAAAATCCTTACCTGTGTTGTACGGCGGATCAATGTAAATGAGCTTGACCCTGCCAGCGTACGGTTTCTGCAGGAGCTTCAGAACCTCGAGGTTATCGCCCTCGATCATCAGGTTCTGCGTCGTATCCCACTGCACGCTCTCTTCCGGGCAAGGCCTGAGCGTACCAGTCGACGGCGAAAGCGCGAGCTGACGAGCGCGGCGCTTACCATGCCAGTTCAGGCCGTACTTCTCGTCCCGTTCGTCAATCGTACTGCCGAGAAGCTGTTTGAGGACGTCGAAGTTGACACGGCCCTCGGTGATAGCCTCAGGAAAGATCACTCTGAGCTGTTCGATGTTCTCGGACACGATGTCTGCGGACTTCGCCTCGGGATCCTCAGCCGAAATCTTCTTGATCGTCGTCGCCTTCATCGCCGCGTCGTTCACTGGAGCCGCTCCCGAACGGCACCCCGGCGGCCCTCAAGTCGCTTAAGCGCCAGATTCAGCTCCACCTGGCGGGATATCTGCTTTTCTTTCTTCCCCGCGATTCGGAGACGTACCATCTCAGCCTCGATCTGCTCCCATTCTTGCAGCGCGGCTAGCCGCTCCGCAGTTCGTTCTGACGACGGTACGGGCGAGAACGCGCCCGTAATCCGGCCAGCCAGCATCGCGACCAGGACGCCGATCCAGCCTTGGTAGGCGGCGAACATCGATGCTCGCGGCTGCCGCGCGAGGGCCAACGACTCCCTCTCGGTGGTCGACAGTCCGGCAGAACCATCGGGCCACTCCACGGCGACGACTTCGCCATCGAGAACCGTCTTGCAGGCCTCGCCCTCCGACCAGCGCGTGTGCGCCGCCGACAGGCTGACACTCCTCGCGCCCCGATCGTCGGCGATGAGTATGACAGGGTAGGGCACGGCTCGATGCACCAGCTCAATCAGTCGACCGCCGGCGCTAGTCCCACCGTCGTCCGCGCGACGCAGCGACATCTGGAGGACCGCAATCTCTAGATACTCGCGCCCTTCGTCCCGATACTCGGGCACGCCCGCTGTGGCTGGTTTCAGCGCAGCCACCCACGTCAGCAACTCGATCCGTTCGTTGATATGCCGCTTGTCGGCCGCCGTCGGGGCGCCGTGCTCCACCAACAACGTCTTCGGCACGCGGCGATCGACCCTCGCCGCCGAGGGCAAATCGAGAGCGGCGACGAGGTTATCAACCGTCACGCCGTCGCCTCGCGCGGCAGGACGACGAGAAACGCCACGACCTCGAAGTCGTTGATGCCGGCGAACTCGCCTTTGAGCCCGTGGGTACCACCGGGCGAAAATAAGCTTGCGACGGCACGCTCCTCTCGACGGCCCCCGACGGAGGCCACGGCTGTCGCGAGGAGACGCTGCATGCCGGACATGTCCTCGCCCTGTCGGCTGGCCGTGTCAAAACGGCCGGCAGCGGCGAGATCCGGAACCTCCCGGCCTAGTGTCAGCCGCTTGAGACGGTCCAGCACCTGCTTCGCCTGTGAATACGGCAGCACCGCGGTGCCATCTTGAGCGACGTGCACGACGAAGTGAGGCGCGAGCGGGTAACCAGTCTCGGCCGTGCGAAGCGCTGCGTCCGAGGCCGCCCGCAGACAAAAGATCGCACCCGGCGGAATGTCATGGTCCATGGTGCCAGCCACTGCGAACGCGCCGAATGGCGCCCGCTCCAGAACGTCACCATGAGTCTTCGTGAACTGCGCCAAGTCGATCCGGAAGTCGGTGAGCGTCAGGTCCGCTATCGAGACGCCGGTCGACAGGTCTTCGAGGTCTATCACCGCGTCCTGAAGCTTTAGCAACTGCTTGCGCCGGTACTCCAGGTCGTTCATTTGATTGCCGGACTGCTGCTCGATCAGGTTCTCCTCGCCGGTTGCTGAGATGTCGAGCAGCACCATCTTCCCGCTGACTCGCTGCTCGAGGTTGATGTACTCCTCCAGCTCGATGTTCGGCCAGAAGTTCACGAGCTGAATCTGATCGTTCGGCGAGCCTATGCGGTCGATGCGGCCAAATCGTTGGATGATACGGACGGGATTCCAGTGGATGTCGTAGTTGATGAGCCAGTCGCAGTCCTGCAGATTCTGGCCTTCGGAAATGCAGTCGGTGGCGATGAGGAGGTCCAGTTCGCCTTCCCCAGCCAGCTCCGCCGGACGCTCTTTCGAGCGCGGCGAAAAGGCTGTCAGAATCGAGCCGAGGTCCTTGCGCAGATTCGTCAGAGTCGTCTGATTCCGACCCGCTCCGGTAACAAGCGCTGACTCGATCCCGAGCCTGTCCTTGGCCCATGGTGCAAGCTGGTCGTAGAGGTAGCGGGCGGTATCCGCGAACGCGGTGAACACAACGACCTTGCGGTTGCCCGGGTTGATGGGCGACGCGCACTTTCTTGTGATCATCGTTCGGAGCGCCTCGAGCTTTGCGTCGCGTGCGGCCGTCACCTGCTGCGCGGCCGCGTGTAGCTGGGCCAGCCGATTCCGGTCTTCGATGAGGTCCTGCCGCCAGCGAATAACGTCGACGTCTTTGAGGAGAACCTTCACCTTCCGCCCCACGAGCAGGCTTTCGTAGGCCGGGTCGTCGATGTCGATCTCCCCGATGTCTACTTCTTCGACTTCGTGGTCCTCCGCCTGGATATGCGCGAGAGTATTCTCGACGTCCTCGAGTTGCCGGTGAACCGTGAGTGCAAACGAGGTCACTGCGCTTTCCATCCGCTTGAGGACGTTGACGCGCAGTAAGTGAATCAGGCTTTCTTCCCGGTCCACTTGCCGAAAGAAACCCTCGCGCCCGGTCAATCTAGTGCTGTACTTCGCATCGTACGCCGCCTGCTTGTGGGGCAAGACGTATCGAAGTGGCGCGTACGCGGCGAGCGTCAGCTTGCGGATCTCGGTGTTGATATCTCGAATGGATCGGAACTCACCGGCGCGATCGACGTCAGCCTTGATGTTGATCGGCTTCAGCCTCGTTGGGAATCGACCCGTCTCTTCTGTGCCGTAATACTTCTCGATGTGCTTCCGCGAACGCGCGATCGTTAAGAGGTCCAGAAGAGTGAAGTAATCGAATCCGAGCATGTCGATCAGCCACGTGGGTGTCCGGTCTTGGTCCTCGAGATCTAGCCACCGATTGAACTGCTTCTGGGCCAGCCGTGTCGTCGCATCAATGCTGGCGACGCCGGAGTCCACGAGCGCTGTGTCGTTGCCCTCTGTGGCAAACGCGATCTGGTTCCTCAAGTCAGCGAGGCGGTTGTTGACCGGTGTCGCAGAGAGCATGAGCACGCGCGTCTTGACGCCTTCCTTGATGATCCGGCGCATGAGCCGGTCGTAGCGCGTTTCGCCTCCTTGCTTGGGCGTTTGTTTGTTTCGGAAGTTGTGCGACTCGTCGATGACGACGAGATCGTAGTTGCCCCAGTTGACGTGGGACAGATCGATGTCGCCGGACATGCCGCCGTCGCGCGAGAGATCCGTGTGGTTCAGGACGTCGTAGTTGAGCCGGTCAGTAGCCAGAACATTGCGGCGATCGTTGGCCTTATAGATCGTCCAGTTGTCGCGGAGCCGCTTCGGGCAGAGCACGAGGACGCGGTCGTTTCTCAGCTCGAAGTATTTGATGATCGCCAGCGCTTCGAACGTCTTTCCGAGCCCGACGCTGTCGGCGATGATGCACCCGCCGTAACGGTCAAGTTTATCCAGCGCGCCAACTACGCCGTCCCGCTGGAACTTGAAGAGCTTCCTCCAGACGACCGTGTCGCGTATGCCGGTTGCCGAGTTCACCACGCGTTCTTCGTCGAGGGCGTCGGCAGTTCCACTGAAGAGGTGGTGGAGAATCAGCGCGTATACGGTGAATGGCGCGCGTGGTGCCGCGATCTCGTGCAACCTACCGAGGAGACTATCGTGTGCGTCGCCGCCCGCGCTTAGACTTCCCCACTGCGCGTCGAACCAGGAGCTCAAGAGCGCACTCTCTTCTGCGTTCTCAGACGCCTGAATCAAACTCAAAGTGTTACCGGGTGTGAGTCCAAGCCCTTCTGAGCTGAATGCGAGGGAACCGAGGGCCACCAGCGTCGGTTTCCCATGTCCGTCTCTGGTCACGAAAGCCCCCTGGGGGACGCGGCCGACGGCCTGACGTATCTCGACGTGTTCACGGATCCAGGCTTCGCACCGGCCAGCAAGCCACGACGCCTGCAGTCGATTCCGCGAGGGCCGATCGGCGTCAGTGCCGACCAGTCCGAGCTCCTCGTCACTCTTGGGAAGCAGAAGTCGCGTGCCATCCAGACTGGTGAGCTCGGCACGCATAGCTTCGAAAGCAAACAGGGAGAATGTGGGCGTAACAATGTCCAACCGACCGCCGTGGGCGAGGCAGGGGCGGATTAGGTCGATGACGCGATCGGTTCCGGAGTTACGAACGAGTTTCACTGCTCATTCCCGGGGGCTTTCCCGCGACGACGGGTCGAGATCCAAGTGCGGAGCCGGGTATTCGTACGGTGCGTTTCAGGATGGGCCGATCGAAAGAACTCTCCGCCATGGGGCGCGCAGAGATTGTACCGCGCGATCAGAAGAAGCGATACGTATCCAAAGGCCGAATGTGACAATAGTGACCTTGCAAATCAGGCACCTTCACCGCGCCAGCTCCCTGTACCTTGCCAGCGCGTTCGCCAGCTGCATCTGCCGCGGCGTCCGGCACTCGGGCTCGAACAGGCGGGGGCTCGCGACGAGAATGCATGCGCAACGCACCCGCGACGTCGCGACGTTGAGCCGGTTGAGGCTGTAGAGGAACTCCATGCCCCGCGGTGCGTCTTCGGGGCGTGACGTTGCCATCGAGTAGATGACCACCGGCGCCTCCTGGCCCTGGAACTTGTCCACCGTGCCGATGCGGTCAGCAGGAAGATCCACGCGCTCCTGCAGAAGATTGACGTGTGCGTTGTAGGGCGCGACGACGAGAACGTCCGCGGGCGTGAGTCGGCGTTCCTGCCCGGCTTCGTCGGTCCATCCGGCGCTTGAGTCGAGCAGCCCTAAGACGATGGCTCGAACGATGTCGGCCTCCTCCGACGAAGAATTTCGACAGCCATCGTGCTCGACGTCCACGACGAAGAGGCCCGCGCCCTCGAAGCGGCCTGCACGGACGAGACGCTGCCGCTCGAGGCCAGGCTTCGACGTGAGCTTGCGCTCGTAGAAAACCTCCGACGTGAACGCCGAGACCTCCGGCGCGAGCCGATACGTGATCGGCAGGAAGATCCCGCGTCCCTCTGGCATCGTTTGATGCCCGCCAAGGATGTGATCCAGCGCGGAGATCTCCGCGCCATCCGGATGATGTCCCCGCTGGGGCTGATCGAGCTGCTGCGGGTCGCCGAGCAGGACGAGGCTCCGCGCCGCCGGCGCGACCGCGAGGACATTCGCGAGTGCCATCTGGCCCGCTTCGTCCACGAAGAGCACGTCGGCGGCCTTCACGAACTCCGGCCGCGCCCACATCCACGCCGTGCCGCCGAGTACGCGACCACCCGGCTGCTCCAGCCACGCGCGCGCGCCTGCGTTGTCCGTCACTTCCTCGACCTCAACGTCAGCCGCCGCGGGCAGCTCGTCGTCGCCCGGCTTGTGGGCGATCGGAAGCGATCCTGCCGCGGCCTTGCCGGCATCGACCAGCAGCTTGCGGATGACCTTGTGGCTGTTCGCGACGACGCCAACCTTGCGGCCGGCGGCGGCGAGATGGGCAATCATCTTCGCGCCGGTGAACGTCTTCCCCGCTCCGGGCGGTCCCTGAATCGCGAGCACGCTGTCGTCGAGGTCGGCGCCCACGCGGACTGCGAAATCAGTCGCGCTCTCCGGCCCGTCGCGCAGAAACGGCCCCGACGCCAGTCGTGGAGCGCGCGCCAGCAGGAGATCGTTCACGACCCGGTCGCCCCGGCCATCGTCGACTCCCACGCCAATTACGCTCTCGGCCACCCGCTGGATCGACTTCTCCTGCTCGGGCGCGTGGACGATGTGAACCGCGATGACGGTCGTGGGATGCGTTTCGTTTTCTCCGACCCGCTTCTTGATGTCGATGGTCCGCGCCGCCTTGTCGATGGCCTCGACCGTGCCGAGCTCCGTGTCGTCAGGAAGGCGAAGCTCGTCGTCCTTTCGGACGTCGTTCTCCTGGACCGGGTAGGTGTAACGATCGACGACCGCCTTCTTGCGGCCGCCGGCCGGCGGCGTGAACACGCGGGCGGCATGGGTCAGTCCGACGAGCGCGCCGGGCTCGTCGATCAGATCGTCAACGGGCTTCTCGCGCAGCCGGTGAAACTCGCCCCAGGCAAAGCGCTCCTCGCACCGGTGCCAGTCAACGAGGCCTGCAAGGAGATGGCGGGCGCGTTCCTCGGGCGTGCGTTTGGCTGGCTCGTCCGCAACCGTCGCCAGCAACTGCGACCGCAATTCCATCGCGCGGCGATCCCGATCCTTGATCTTCTCGGACGGGTCCCCTGGCTCGAGGGGCGGGCGCGCGATGTCGGCGCCGGCAGCGATCTGCTGATCCCGGAGCGACTCGAGCCAGCAGCGCAGCTCGAGCGTCGACCGACAGTCATCCTTGTTGTAGCCCTCGACAATCGCGGCGATCGCCGGAGTCACCGCGCTCGCATCGCCGACCTCGAGCGCGACCTCGACGAGCCGCCGCTGGTCGCCGGCCTCGTCGAGCGCGACGTCGCGGACGAAGCCGTAGAACGGCTCGAGACTCTTGATCGAGTAGTTCTCGACGCCCGCCCGGAGCGCGCGCCGAACGATCGCGTAGAGATCGACGAAACGGCCGCCGCGCAGCAGGCGATCAATGTCAGCCTCGCGCGCCGCGTATCGTCCCGCGAGGCGCTTGAACGCGGACGGCTCGTACGCGGCGTAGTGATAGACGTGCATCGACGGATCCGCGTCGAGCGCCGTCATGATCTCGGTCATCACCTGGTCGAACGCCGCGCGCTCGTCGCCATCCGTGAACGCCCAGCGCGCCGAGTAGTGAAACGACCCGGCGGCATCGACGCGGCCGAGGCCGAACAGGTACTCGCGCCCGCCCTCACCCGGCTCGACTCCCCCGGCGGGACGGCCGAAGGGGTCGCCTTCGAGATCGAGGAACAGATCTCCAGGTCCGGGCGCGGGCAATTGCGGCAAGCCACACGTCGGATCGATCGGCAGCGCTTCCCAAACCGGATAGCCGGATGTCCGCCGCTCGAGTTGCAGACGCGCCTGCGCGCGCAGTCGCTCGTACGTCTCTTTCGCGCCGCGGCCCGGCGTGAACTCGAGCGGGACCGGCAGCGCGGCCAGCGCGGCCAGCGTCGTGACGCCGTGGCCGGCCAATTCGATCGTGTGCAGACGCCCGAGCCCCGCGACAAAGCAGAGGTGATCGTCGTGTCGGCGCTGTGAGGTGCAGCGCGCCGACCAGCGGCAGACCGCGCAATGCTCTACGGGATCGGGATACGTTGTCTGCCCGTCGGCGGCGCGGCCGGCTTCGACGACCTGCCAGAGCCGGCCCTTGATCTGTCGATACAACGCCGCGAAGTCGTCGAAGCGAAACTCGTGCGTGCCGGCGGGCGTGACGACGTGGAAGTGTTCCGGCGCGCGCCCTTGCATCTCGCCCACGAGCTCGGAGTAGACGCACAACTGCAGGATCGTGCCGCCGCGCGTCTCGCGCGCGAGCTTCGTGTCCTGCGCCTCGTACGACCACGCGCCGAGCGCGGGACTGGGTACGCTCACCTTACGCAGCACATCGGCGTAGCCGGACCAGCGCTCGTTCCCGAGCGCTGCCTGAACGATGACGTCGGCGCCGCCGCGCATGGCGGCAAGAGTGGCGGCCCGGCGTTCATCGAGCGGACCGTCCGCGATTTCGACGATGTCCAGGCCCTGTGCGCGGAGCGAGTCAACGTAGCGTTTCTCGTGCGCATCGCCGCGTTCGCGAAGGATGGCCGCGAGCGGATCGACGAACGCCGGCTTCTCGAGCCGCCCTCCGACCGCGAGCAGGTCGAGCGCGGTCTTGTGCCGGCACACGAGAAGATTCGCGAGGTCAGTTGGCGAGGCGAGCAGCCGGCCGGCATGAAGGTGCATGTTCGCGCCGACCAGCCTACTGCAGGGGGTGTGACAGGGCGGTTCCTACGCGGTTTGTTCGCTCATGTGCTCGGCATGAACAGCACCGTAATCGACCGAAGCGGATTGCATCAGGTTTCTATCGTGTCCCCAGTCGCAGCACTTCGATCACACGATTTTTGAGCAGCTCCCCCGTCGCCGGATCCCGGAACGTCGCCATATCCCCGCCGGGCATCGAGAACGCGTGCAGGCGGCCGCGAAGCGCCGGCAGCCGGCCTTCCCAGTTGGCGACCCACGCCGCCTCCCCGCCGGCCTGCACGATTCGGCCCCTCGAGTAGACGATGAACCGGGTCCGGGGATTGGCGGCCGCGACGTAGGCGAAAAACACAAGGAGCCGATTCTGCGCCATGTCGAACAGATGTTCGTAGACCTCCTTGTCGCTCGAGACGCGTTGGTCGAACAGACAGGAGAGGTGGCTGATGATCAAGTCCGGGTTCTCGGCGATCACCTGCTCCTCGCGGTGCCAGACCGGGCTGGTGTTTTCCTTCCGGATGCCGACCGGCAGCCCCCGCAAGATGTCAGTGACATCGTCGGCATTGGTCCCGCCAGCCGCGGCCGTGCGCGGATCGTAGACGCGGCCGGGCAACGGCGAGTCCATGAGAACGATCACGGGCTGAGGGTTGGGCGGAGGGCCGAGGTTGCGACGAGGCCCGACCGACCAGAGAATCGCGACGGCGGCCGCGAGTGCAGCTGCCCAGACCGCGTGCACGATCCACCGCCGAGAAGGTGCGATGCTAGCCGCGGCGCGAGCGTCACCCGCATCTTCGCCAATCCACTTCAGAGCGCGCAGCAGATCGCCGGCGTTCTGCCAGCGTTCGTCCGGGTCTCGCGCCAGGCACGTCGAGATCACACGGCCGAGCGACGGCGGCAGGCCGGCGGCTTCCGGCAGCCGCGGCCTGGATTCACCGAGAATCGCGGCAGCCAGCCCGGCCGCCGACGTGCCGGCGAACGCGCGCTGGCCCGTCGCCATCTCGAACAGCACGGCGCCGAACGCAAAGATGTCGGTCCGCCCGTCGACGGGCCGGCCCTCGAGCTGTTCCGGCGCCATGTACGGCACCGTGCCGACGAGCGCGCCTTCAATGGTGGCCTGCACCGTCGTGAGTTGATCCGTGCCGGATCCGTCTGCAATCGGCCGGTGCCTGGCGACGCCGAAGTCCAGAAGCTTGACGCCGCCCTTGGTCAGCATCACATTGGCGGGCTTGAGGTCCCGGTGTGTGATGCCCGCGCGGTGCGCCGCGTCGAGCGCGCTCGCGATTTCCGTGGCCGCGCGCAGCAGCTCCGCGAGCGGCAGCGGTCCGCGCTCGAGCCGCTGCTCCAGCGTCTCTCCCTCGACGTATTCCATGACGAGATAGTCGCGGCCGTCCTCGCGGCCGACGTCGTGGATCGCGCAGATATGCGGGTGGTTGAGGGCGGCAATCGCGCGCGCTTCGCGCTCGAGCCGAAGACGATGCTGTGGATCGTCGCTGTCTGGACCGGCGGTCAGCTTCAGGGCAACCGTGCGGCCAAGGCGCGTGTCATGGGCGCGGAACACTTCGCCCATTCCGCCTTCGCCCAGCTTTCCCAGAATCTCGTAGGGACCGAGCCGCGTGCCCTTTGCGAGCGACATGGCCGTGGATGGCCGTGAGCTTGTCAGCAGGTTTTTGACCTGTCAAGGAAGCCGGCACGCCGGGCGCATGCAAATAGCTGTTATCCATTGACGGGGTTCGTCCGTCTTAAGATACGCACCCCACACCCACCCTCATGCTCAAAGACGTGATCCTCGCCGCTCGCATGCTCCGCCAGTCGAAGGGCTGGACGGCGGTCGTTCTGCTGTCGCTGGCGCTGGGGATTGGCGCGAATACAGCCCTGTTCACCGCGGTCAATGGCGTGCTGCTGCAGACGGTGCCCGTGCCGGATCCCGGCTCGCTCGTGCGGCTGAAATGGGCGGGCGACAATGACATGGTCCGCAATACGAGCGAGTACGGCTCGAATCAGCCGTATCGCGGCAAACGCGTGACCGCGACCTTTTCGTATCCCGGCTATCTCGAACTGCGCAAGGCGAACAAGACGCTCACCGACATCTCCGCGCTCAACCCGAATAACCGCCTCAACATCGTGATCAACGGCGAGGCGGATCTGGGCAACGTCGCCACGGTGACGGGCAACTACTTTAACGTCCTGCGCGCGACGCCGCAGATCGGCCGGCTGCTGGCGGAAGACGACGACCGTCCGGGGGTCCCGCTGGTCGGCGTCATCAGCCACGCCTTCTGGCGCAAGCGGTTCGCGGCTGATCCGTCGGTCGCAGGCCGAGTCATTACCGTCAACAACCTGCCAGTGACCGTCGTCGGCGTGACGCCCGAGGGCTTCGGCGGCGTCCAGAATCCGGCCGATACCGGACCGGACATGACGCTGCCGCTCTCGGCCGATCCGCAGCTCTTTCCGGGACAGAAACGCATCAGCGAAGGCACGTCGTACTGGGTGCAGATGATCGGCCGGCTGAAGCCGGGCGCCACGCTCGAGAACGTGAAGGGCAATCTCGACGGGGTGTTTCAGCAGGCGGCTCGCGACGGCATGACGAGCTACATGGCGGCGCTCACCGACGAGCAGCGCAACCTCTCGACCAACAAACGCGAGCGCACGCGCGTGCCGGAGCTGGCGCCGACGTCGGCGAGCCACGGCATCTACGATTTCGACGACAACTCGCGCCGGACGGCGACGCTCCTGAGCGGCGTCGTGATCGCCGTGCTGTTGATCGTCTGTGCGAACGTCGCCAACCTGCTCCTCTCGCGGGCAACGTCCCGGCGCAAGGAGATCTCGGTTCGGCTCTCGATGGGCGCGCCGCGCTCGCGGTTGATCCGTCAGTTGCTGACAGAGAGCGTCCTGCTGTCGGCGCTCGGCGGCTCGCTCGGTCTCGCGGTCGCCTACTGGCTGCGCGGTCTGCTGCCGTTTGGCGCGACGGCGCCGCTCGACTGGCGCGTCTTCGCCTTCGCGTTCGGGTTGAGTGTGTTCACCGGGATGCTGTTTGGCCTCATGCCGGCTCTCCGCGCCACGGGCATCGATCTCGCCGAGGCCATGAAGCTGGAGAGCCGCAGCGTCGCCGGTGGACGCAGCTGGCTGAGCATGGGACTGCTGGTCGTCCAGGTGGCGCTGTCGGTCGTGCTCGTGATCGGCGCGGGACTGTTTCTGCGTACGCTTCAGAACCTGCGCCACGTCGACATCGGCTTCAATCCTCACAATCTGCTGCTGTTCGCCGTCGATCCGACGCTCAACGGCTATGACGCCGATCGCACCGCGAACTTCTACGCCGACCTCCAGCGGACGCTGAACGCGCTGCCAGGCGTGCGCTCGACCGCGCTGACCCGCGTCGCGTTTCTCTCGGGCAGTCGCAGCAGCAGTTCGATTCACATTCAGGGCAAGTCCGGCAGCCATAACGTGCACATGATGCAGGTCTCGCCCGAATTCTTTGCGACCCTCGAGATGCCGATGGTGGGTGGGCGCGGCTTCACCGATCGCGATACGAAAAACGCCCCGAAAGTCGTGATCATCAGCGAGGCCGCGGCGAAGCAGTACTTCCCGGGGGAGAGTCCGATCGGCAAGCGCGTCGGCTTTTCGCCGGAGACCACCAGCGAATTCGAAATCGTCGGGGTCGTCCGCGACGTGCGCTACGCGAGCGTGCGCGACAACCCGCCGCCGACGCTGTTCCAGGCGGCGGCGCAGGGACCGATGCGACGGATGATCGCGGTCGTCCGCACCGCCGGCGATCCGGCGCAGCTCGTCGAGCCGGCGCGCGGCGCGGTCCGGCGCCTCGATCCGAATCTGCCAATCACGAACGTCGCCACGCAGACCGAGCAGCTCGAGCGCCGCTTCACGCAGGACCGGCTGTTCGCCAACGCCTTGTCGTTCTTCGGCGGCCTCGCGCTGCTGCTGGCGGCGATCGGCCTGTTCGGACTGATGTCCTACAACGTCGGACGCCGCAGCCAGGAAATCGGCATCCGGATGGCGCTCGGCGCCAACCGGGTGGACGTCATCCGCATGATCCTCGGCGAATCGCTCGCGCTGGTCGCGGTGGGCCTCGTGCTCGGCCTGGGCACCGCGTATTGGCTGGGTCGTCTGGTCTCGACGTTCCTGTTTGGTCTCGCGCCGACCGACTCGATGACCATCGCCGCCGCGATCGTGCTCATCGCCCTCGTGTCGGCGCTTGCCGGGTATTTGCCGGCGCGCCGCGCCTCGCTGGTGGATCCGAATGTCGTGCTGAACCGGGGATAGGGTCGAACGGCAAACTTCGAACTTCGAACTTCAAACTTCGAACTTAAGAGGCTGCGAAACACGCAGCTGTCAGCGTTCAGCGGGAGCTCTTGACGAGGAACAGCTTGTCCTGCCGCCGCAGCGCCCACCGAACTTTGCCGTCGGCACCGACGATCGCGTCTTCCTCCTGCGCCATGCGCACGGGCTGCCCGCCCCACTCCGGGACCGGCGTCGTCGCCTGGAGTTCGATCGAGAACCACATCGACGGAATCACCGTCGCGTCGCCGCGGCCGGGGACGCCTTCCTGCCGATCCCACAGCCCGATGAGTGGACCGGCGCCGTGGCCGTGGACGCCAATCGGATGCGTGTACAGCGTGCCGTCGATCCCCTTCGCTTTCATCCGCGCGAGCACGGCCTGAAGAATCTCGTTGCCGGTTCGGCCCACGCGAATCTCTTCCATCGTCATGTCCTGCATCGCGTTCGCGTGGGCCAACGCCTGCTTCAATCCGGCCGGCGCATCCGTTTCCCCGGGCTTGAGCACGTAGGCCAGATGCTGCGTGTCCGTGTTCAGGCGCGCGACGGTGATGCCGACGTCGCAATGCAGCACGTCACCGGGCTGGATGATCGGGTCGGCCTCGAGCGGCGTGCTCCCCTGGCGCTGCACGTCCACGCTCGGCTGGAACCACGTCCCGAGGCCCTGATCGTTCACGCGCTGGCGCCACCACCACACGAGATCGCTCGTGCGCGTCTTGCCGGGCACAATGACTTTCTCGGAGAACATCGTCTGTGTCATCTGCCAGACGAGCGCGGTCATTTTCTGAAAGAACGCTTCTTCGTCCGGCAGCCGCGATGCGATGAGATCGAGCGGCAGACGCTCGGCGTCTTTGAATTTCGATGTCCACGTGGGCCCCAGCGCGCGTGACATGCCTTCCAGTTCGCCGCTCGAGAGGCCATCGGTGAACGCGAACACGGTCGATCGGTCGATGCCGATCACGCGCGGATTGCGTTCTTCGATCACGGTCTTCAAGAGCTGCCACTGCTCGTCACCCCAGAGCTCGGCCTGTCGTCCGCCAACCGCCGCACCGCCGGTCACCTTCCGCGTTGACGTGCGTGCTTCGAAGACGCCGCCTTGCGACGACCCGCCCAGCGCGAGCCGCTCGACACACGCGGCACTGACCTCTTTGGTCGCTGCCGCGCATTTGTCGAAGAACACATAGATCGTTCGTCGTCTCGCCGCAAACGTCTCGGGCGCGACGATGGACGTGAAGACGGGGTCTTCGTTGTATTCGCGCATCGGCACGACCCAGAGATCGATGCCGTTCTTTCGCATGAGCGGCGGCAGGAACGTGTCGAGCCGCTGCTTCAACCACGCCTGCTGCATCGCCGCTTGATCGCGCAGCGTGCCGAAAGGCCGCTCGGCGGCCGGCACCGCGTTGGGCGCGAGGCGTTCCTGGCCTGCGGTGCTGGCTTGCTCAGCGCCGAGGCTTGCGCCAATGAAAAGAACAGACGCGAGTATCGAGGGAAGGTAGCGCTGGGACATCGGCAGGTAAGTCTACGCTCTACTGAAGCAGGAAGCGGCCATCGCAGGAGCCCTGTGCGCCGACTTTCGCGAGGCGAGTCCCTGCGCTGCGGGATCGCACCAGCCGGCGTTGGCGTCGTGACGCGGTCGCGACATGATGACCGGCCGTCGAAATGCATGAGGCCGTTTGACGGCCATGTCGTGGGAGTGGGATAATCCCACCATGATCGTGACGCTCGATTCCAAACGTCGTTTGACCGTTCCGGCCTCATTGGCGCCGACGTCGCCAGGCGAATACTTCGACGCACACTTCGATCCTGAGGAGGACGCCATCGTATTTCGGCGCCTTGCCGGCAAGGAAGACTGGCTGGCGGTTCTCAAGGAATGCCCTGTCAGCATGGATGACGTGCCTCCCCGCCGCCGCGAGACGGCTCGGCGCCGCAAGCTATGAGCTGGCTGCTCGACACGGATGTGATTGGCCAGCCGGCGAAGCGTCGAGGCGATCCGCGAGTGGTGGCGTGGCTGGAACAGGAAAAGAACCACTGCTACACGAGTGCGGTCGTCATCGCTCAACTCGCCTACTGGGTTCGAACGAAGGAAGGCCGACAGCGTCAGGCGCTGCAGGCTTGGTTGACCCGCCTCGTCGATGCCATGCACGGCCGCATCCACGGGTTCAATGTCTCGGTGGCGCATGTCTGGGCTGAGCAAGAGCGTCTGCTCGAAAGGGCCGGTCAGCGAATGCCGGTCGAGGACAGCTACATCGCAGCGACCGCCAGGCGGCACGGACTGACGATTGTTACCGGCAACGACCAGGATTTCCGTCGGCCCGGCCTCCGAGTTTTCAATCCCTTCAAAGAGCTGCCGAACGGCTGACCCGACGACGAACACGAAACGGTGCGGTGCCCCCCGGGTGTAAGATCCGCCCAACCCGATCAGTCCCGACCGCACTACCCCGAAGCCGGAGGAGGTCCCATGTTTCGCAAAACCGCGCTCGTTGCCTGTCTAACGCTGGTTCTCGCATGGGGCGTCGGCGCCTTGTCCGCCGTAGCGAAAAGCGCGAAGGTGGACTTGTCCGCCATAGCGCAAAGCGCGACGGCGGACGGCGGACCTCAGGCGCCACAAGGCGGCCCGCCGAAGACCGGCGCGCCTGAAGGCCCAATCAAACTCGCCCGCCATCCCGACTATCACGCGGGCAAGATCGCCTTCAGTTACATGGGCGATATCTGGACCGCCAACGAAGACGGATCCGGCGTGCTCCGGGTGACCGACAACGTCGCCCGTGAGGTGTATCCGCGCTTTTCACCGGACGGCCGAACGATCGCGTTCTCGTCGAATCGCTACGGGAGCTACGACGTATTCGTCGTCTCGACGACGGGCGGCACGCCGAAGCGGCTCACCTACCACTCCGGCAACGACGACGTCGTCGGCTGGACGCGGGATGGACAGAAAGTTCTGATTCGATCCGCGCGGGGCGACGGCGCATTCCCGAACGTCGCGACGCTCTACGAGCTGGCCGTCGGCGGCGGACAGGAACAGCCGCTGCCGGTCGACTGGGGCTACTCCGGCGACTACTCGCCCGACGGCAAGCAGCTCGTCTTCAACCGCCACCCCGGCAGCTGGTCGCGGAAGCACTACCGGGGCAGCAGCTCGGCCGACCTGTGGATCGCCGACCTCGGCGCGAAGACGTACCGGCAGCTCCTCTCCGACGAAAAATACAACCGCTACTGGCCAATGTGGGGCGCCGACAACCAGATCTACTTCGTCAGCGACCTGCTGCCGGACGAAAAGACCGTCCAGCCGGGCACCCCGGCCGTGCGCCAAAGCGCGAACAACATCTACAAAATCCCGCCGGGCGGCGGCCAGCCCGTCCAGGTGACGAAGCACACCAGCGGCAGCCTGTTCTTCCCCGCCATGTCGAGCGACGGCAAGGTCATCGTCTACGAAGAGGGCTTCGGCCTCTGGAAGCTCGACGTCGCGTCGGGCAAGACGAGTGAAATCAAGCTGGCGATCACGACCGACGAGAAAGAGAACGAATTCGCCGTCGAGACCGTTCAGAACGAGGTCGACGCCTTCGACCTCTCGCCGTCCGGACAACGAGCGGTGATCTCCGCACGCGGGCAGATCCTGACGATCGCGACCAACCGCGGCGACATCACGCGCGTGATGCCGGACGCGATGGCCTCTCGCGGCCAGACGCCGAGGTGGTCGCCCGACGGCAAGTACCTCGCGTTCATTTCCGACAAGTCCGGCCGCGACGAAATCTGGATCTCCGATCCGGAAGGCCTGAAGCCGCAGAAGGTCACCGATCTCGACAACGAAAAGGGCCCGCTCGCCTGGACGCCCGACTCCCGCTTCCTGGTCTACACAGCCGCGGACAGACGCCTCTACGGCTACAGCGTCGCCGACGGCAAGCCGACTGTCATCGCGACGGGCGACGTCGGACGCATCGGCAACTTCTCCGTGTCGCCGGACAGCAAGTGGGTTGCGTTCTCCAAACAAGACCGGACGCTCCGTTCGCACGTCTACATCTCGCCCATTACCGGCGGCGAAGCACGGCACATTTCCGACGACCGCGTCCAGTATTCGGAAACCAACGCCGTCTGGACGCCCGACGGCCGCTACCTCGTCTTCATCGTCTCGGAGACCGCGAGCAACGGCATCGCGACGCAGGGCGGCGTCGCGACGACGATGTCCCTGTGGGCGGTGTCACTGCGGGATCAGGATCGCGATCCGATGAACCGCGACGTCGACAACGAAGCGCAGGGACTCGCGGCCGAAGCCGCGGCGCGCGGTCGAGGCGCGGGCGGCGGCGGAGGCGGCGCGGCGGCCACGCCCCCGACGGTCACCATCGACTGGAACAACCTCGCGCGTCGCGCGCGGCAGGTGCCGGTGCCCGGTGACAACCTCGGCGGACTCGTCGCATCGCCCACCGCGAACTCGGTCGTACTCACCGTCGGCGCGGGCGGCGGGCGTGGCGGCGGCCGCGGCGGCGCGGCTGACGCAACCTCCGGTCTCTACATCGTCAACATCGATAACGGCCAGACGACGCGCGTCCCGCCCGTTCCCGAAGCGGCTGGTGGCGGAGGCGGCGGACGAGGGCGCGGTGCAGCTGCAGGCGGAGCTGGAGGCCCCGGCACGCCGGTCTTCACGCGCGACGGGCGCACGCTGTACTTCCGATCCGGCACCGGACTCTACGCCGCCACGCTTCAAGACGGCGCGCGCGGCGGCGCCACCCAGGGAGCGGCTGCGGCAGGTGGCGGCGGACGTGGCGGGCGCGGCGGCGGAGGTGGAGGCGGCGCGGCACCGGTGATCGAGACGACCGGCGGAGGCCAGACGCCACGTCAGGTGACGTACACCGCGACGATTCACGTCGATCGCCGCGCGCTCCGGAAGCAGGTCTTCAACGAAGGCTGGCGCATCATGAAGAACCGCTTCTACGACGCCGAGATGCACACGGTCAACTGGGCGTCGATGCGCACGGTCTACGAGCCGCTCGTCGACTTCGTCGTCGACCAGGAAGAGCTGCAGTCGGTCATGATGATGATGATCGGCGAGCTGAACGCGTCGCACACCGGCGTGAGCGGCGGTCCGTCGGACGCGGGGCCGTCGACCGGACAGACACGGCAGCCGGGCTTCCTCATCAAGAGCGATCCGTCCGGTTTCTACCGCGTCGGTCACATCTTCAAGTCGGGTCCGGCCGATCACGACTACATGAAGATCGCCGAGGGGAACTACATCATCTCGCTCGACGGCCGCGACCTGAAAACGACCGACAACTACTGGCAGTACCTGACGCTTGCCTCGAGCAACAAGCTGCGGTTCATGTTGAACGACAAGCCGGTGAAAGACGGGGCGTGGGAGGTCGTGATCACGCCCGCCGGGAATCTCGGCGACCTGCAGTACGCGAAGTGGGTCGAGGATCGCCGGCAGATGGTCGACAAGCTGAGCAACGGCGAGTTCGGCTACCTGCACATCCGCGCGATGGACGCGCCGTCGCTGCGGCAGTTCCAGCTCGACCTCGCGGCGAACCGCACGAAGAAGGCGATCGTCATCGACCAGCGCTTCAACGGCGGCGGCGGGATTGAACAGGAACTGCTCGCGATCCTCTCCGGCCGCGCTTACCAGTACACCCTGGGGCGCGACGCGGGCGTGCGTCAGCCGCGGCCGCAGAACTTCTACGGCCCGATGGTGGTGATGCAGAACGAGCGATCCGGATCAAACGCGGAGATGTTCCCCGCCGGCTTCCGCCAGCTCGGACTCGGCAAGGTCATCGGCGTGCCGACGCCGGGCGCGGTCATCGGAACGGGGTCGTACACGCTGCTCGACGGCTCGACGATCCGCACGCCGGGCACGGGCGTGTGGACGTCGACGGGACAGAACATGGAGAACTACGGCGTCCCGCCGGACGTGCACATCGACAACACGCCAACGGATTTCCTGAAGGGCCGCGACGCGCAGATCGAAAAGGCGGTCGAGGTGCTGAAGCAGGAGTTGGCGGCGGGAGCGAAGAAGTGAAGAAAGACCTCTGAGGTCATTTTTCAGAAGCCGCAAAAATGACCTCAGAGGTCATGTCAAAGTTCGTCGTCGCCGCGCTCGTCGCCATTCTCGGCGTCAGCCTTCCGGCCTGGCAGTCAGCGTTGCCGAAGGCCGGAATTACGGTCAAGGACATCCAGGCCTGGGCCATGGCGACGATTTACGAGTCCACCGCGGCCGACAGCGTCTGGTTCATGGATCAGACGCCGGGCACTTCGCCGACCGCGCTGAAAGCGATTCAAGCGATGGGACCTGCAGAACGCGTAGCGCTGACGCAGGAAGTGCTGGCAGTGGTCAAGGCGACGGTCATGTCGCCGGCCTTCCGAGCGGAGCACGCTCGTGCCGCTGATGAAGAGCAATCCCGAGGAGTTCAAGAAACAGTACACACTCGCCAAGTCGGCGGCGATGGGCGGGCCCGACACGGAAGCCAAGCTGCAGGCGGCTTCGGCGACCGGACAGGACAAGGAACGGATTCGGCTCGAGCAGGTGTTCTGGAACAAATACAACTTGAATGCCATCCTCAGGAAGAACCTCACGCAATTCGTGGACACGGCAACAAAGATCGACTTCGCGCGTCCGACGCGCCTGCAGGGATCGAGGCTCTACTGGGGGGATGGCAGCGAGATGTGGGGCCTGCAGCAGCTGGAGTACCACCTCGGGCCTGGACCGACGGCCGCGGCAGTGCAATTCGCGCGGGGGTGGCTCAAGGAATTGCAGTAAAACGCCCGGCGACCGCCGGCCACAGCCTGATCAGGATGAACGACAATCCGGTTGCTTCAAGAGTATCGCTGAGGCAAAGTGTAGCGTTCACACGAACCATTCACCCGGCCAATGAAAGGCGCTCACTGTGACTATCAAACGTCTGTGCACGGCAACACTCCTCGTCGGCATCGCTAGCGTGACGGCCCTCGCCCAGTCGAGCGATCCGCTGATTGGCGACTGGAAACTGAACGTCGAGAAATCGAAAGCCACCGGGTTTCAGAGCGGCGCCACCAAAATCGAAGCGACAGGCGATTCGGTCAAGTTCACCGTTGATCTGGCGGGCACCGACGGCACGAAGCATCATTGGTCGTTCACCGCCAAGTATGACGGCAAGGACTATCCCGTCACCGGCAACACTCCGTACGGCAACGTCGTGGCGCTCACGCGGGTCGACGCAAGAACAATTCGCGTCACCACCAAACAAGATGGAAAGGTGACGGTCAATCAGACCATCGCCGTGTCCGCTGATGGAAAAACGCGGACGACCACGACCAAGGGAACGAACGTCAAGGGACAGGCCGTCGATTCCGTCTCGTTCTACGAGAAACAGTAGAGAGCCGAGTGTGGGGAGAGGCAATGTTCGGGCGCGGGAGGACGATTCGGGCGGTCACCGGAAGGTGATCAGACGGCACGTCACTCACCGGCTCTCCCTACCTCTTCAGGCCAGCCGTCCAGTTCACGACCAACGTCACCGGCTGCTCGCCGGTCTCGACCTCCTGATTCAGGAGAAACCGCTGGCCATCTCGCGAGACGTCGTAGGGCAAGCCGAAAATGGTCGGCCTGGTCCGCGCGTTGATCGGGAGCGGCGTTTCGCCGGTCACACGGAGGCGGTCACCCTCGAGGCTGACGGCGGCCGCGATCAGCGTGCGACCCCGGAGGTAGAAGACCTCCTGGTTGGGTCCGTTGCCGCGCCACCGCGGGAATTGGCCGCCTGCAAACGAGATTCTGATTTTCTCGCCCGGACCGGGGAACGGCGCGGCATACACCTCGCGCCGCCCGGGCTCATTCGACATGTACGCGACCCATTTGCCGTCAGGAGAAAACTCGCCCTGTGATTCCGCGAACGGCGTGTCAGCGAAGGCGCGGTGCTTCAGATCGGACACCGAGAGCACGCGAAGGTCGTCTTGCGTCTGCGGCGCAGCGCTGACGAACAGGATGAACTGGCCATCCGGAGACCAGCTGACGGGGGCTGTCCTCTGCCCCTGCCCACCGGTCAACAACAGATCGTCCGTGCCTGCGTCGGTCGCCCCCTTCGCGTAGACAGCGAGGTCCTGGGTGCGGTTGGAGGTAAAGGCGACCCGCCGGCCATCCGGTGACCAGACCGGCGCCAATTCATCCGCCGCATCGAACGTCAGGGGACTGCCGACGTTCCTCACCAGGTCGTGGATCCAAAGGTCGAATTTCGCGAATGGAGTGGCTTGAGACGTGACGACCGCGCGGGAGTCGTCCGGCGATAGTCTGAGGTCGGACGCAAATCCCCCTTCACCGACCGTGCCAAGCGCCTCCCCTTTGCGATTGAACCACGTGAGCTGCGACAAGGGAGACGAGCCGCCTTGATACGCCAGGTAACCGTTGTTGGAAACGGTGAACCCTCCTGCGGCGCCAGTCGGCCCGCCGACGAAGAACTGGTCGGCCACCAGCACTTCATCGCCCGAGAGCTTCAGCGTCGTGACATCGAAGGGCTGGGCGAACAACATGTTCTCCCGCGCGAACAGCACATGCCCGTTCGCGAATTTTGCCGTCGCCCCACCGGGCATCACCAGCGTGCGCTCACTGCTGTCGAGTGAGCCGACGAACAGACCATTGGGCTCAAACGGATTTCCGCCGCCAGTGCGGCCCACGGCCAGATAGAGGAAGCGCCGTCCATCAGGAAGGAAGTACGGTGAATAATGGCGTCTCTCGCCGGTGCCGGGATCGATCGTCGTCGCGGGTTGCGGCGTACCGCCGGAGGCGGACACACGCCGAATCTCTCCGCTCGTCCGTTCGATCGACTCGAAGACACCAAACAGGATGACTCCGGTCTGACTCCACGTGCCGCCGGTGCTGTTGGTGGTCGGAAGATCGCAGACGGTTGTGGGCGTGCCGCCGGACATGTTGATCGTCATGAGCTTCGATCGCCGTTTGCCGTCTTCGGAGAAAAACCCCAGGTACTTGCTGTCTGGAGACCAGAAGGGATACACCGCGCCTTGTGTTCCTTCGAGGCGCTCGGCGGCGAGCGAGTCGAGACGTCTGACCCAGAGCCAGATGACACCGTCGCGGCCAGCGGCCGTGAAGGCCAGCCATTGGCCATCCGGTGACAGGCTGAGTCGTCGGGCAGGCACACCTGCTCGGTCGGTGATGGCAGTTTCGGGAGGCGGCAGGACGGTGGTCCTGAGCAGACGGGTCTCAGCGGGTGGCCGCCAGATGAACGCGATCGACATGACCACCGCCGCGGCAGTCGCCAAACCTGCGATGGCCCAAGGGAACCAGTTGCGCCGGGCACGCCGCTCGATCCTCCCGGCCGCCTCGGGCGTTGCATCGGGCGACGAAAGTCCTTCGAGCGCAAACGCGAGATCGCTCGCCGATTGAAAACGGGACGCCGGATCCTTCTCCAGGCAACGGCTCACGATCCGTGCGAGCGCGGGAGAAACGGCACGGTCGGTCGCGGTCAATGACGGCGGTTCACCGCCAAGGATGGCCGCGACTCGGTCTGCCGTCGTTCCACCTGGAAACGCGCGACGACCGGACACCATCTCGTAGAGGAGCGCACCCAGCGCGAACACGTCGACGCGATGATCGACTACCTGACCGCGCAGTTGCTCCGGTGCCATGTAGCCCAGCGTTCCCAGCGCGACTCCGGGCTGCGTCTCCGCGAGCCTCGTCGCCGCCTCGGCTGCATCCGCGCTATCGGCGACCAGTTTGGCGAGCCCGAAATCGAGAATCTTCACGCCGCCATCGGCGGTGAGGAACACGTTCTCGGGTTTGAGGTCGCGATGGACGATGCCCTTGGCGTGAGCGGCGGCCAGCCCGCGAGCGATGCCACGGGCAACCTCGACGGCGTTCCGCACTGGTCCGTTCGCGAGCCGCTCACGCAGTGTGGTGCCCTCGAGCAGCTCGGAAACGATGTATGGCGCGCCGTCAGACGTGCCAACGTCGTAGACGACCACGATGTGCGGATGATTCAGGGCAGCGGCGGCGCGAGCTTCGTGCTCGAACCGGCGCAGGCGATCCGGATCGGCGGAGAACGACTCGGGCAGCACCTTGATCGCGACATCGCGGCCCAGGCGCGGATCATGGGCACGATACACCTCGCCCATGCCGCCGGCACCGAGCAACGACACGATGCGGTAGCGGGCGAGGACCGTCCCTGGATCAAGCGACCGCGTCACACAGATTCCCCGCGAAGAGCCGACAGATTTCGCGCTTGGGGGCCGACATTACCACAGCGCACCGCTGCTGGCGGGTGCAGCGACGCGAACGTAGAATCCCGGAGAACACGCCGACCGAGGACAGTTGAGACGCCAGGCGCTGGAGGAGCTTCCCATGAAGTCAGATTTACCCCAGCAACTCACGCTGACGCGCCGAGCCGTGCTCGAGGCCGGCGCCCGCGCCGGGCTGGCCGTCGCGCTGGCGCCGATGATCAGCCTCGGCCGCTTCCGGCTCTTCGCGCAGTCGGCGACGCAGTATTCGGCGCGCGCGATCGCGCTCGTGCAGCGAGCCACACTGATCGACATGTTGAGCCCATTCTCGATCAGCTCGTCGACATGGCTCTCGCGGCCCGACACGTTCACGCCGGCGAACCTCCAGCGGTTGTTGTTGCCGCCCAGCAGCCCGTCCCGGCGTGGCGGCGCTTCTTCGCGCAGTTCCAGAATGTCCTCGTCATTCTCCTGCTGGCCGCCACCGCGATTTCAGCGGGCCTGTGGACGTTCGAGCGCGATGCGGCGCTGCCGTACGAAGCGATTGCGATCTTCACCGTCGTGCTGCTCAACGCGACCATGGGCTACGTCCAAGAGTCGCGCGCGGAGGCGGCGGTCGACGCCTTGCGGGGCATGTCCGCGGCCGACGCCAGCGTCATTCGCAGCGGCGAACGCAAGAACATTCCCGCCGCCGAGGTCGTCCCCGCCGGCTTCCGCCAGCTCGGACTCGGCAAGGTCATCGGCGTGCCGACGCCGGGCGCGGTCATTGGAACGGGGTCGTACACGCTGCTCGACGGCTCGACGATCCGCACGCCGGGCACGGGCGTGTGGACGTCGACGGGACAGAACATGGAGAACTACGGCGTCCCGCCGGACGTGCTCATCGACAACACGCCGACCGATTTCGTGAAGGGGCGCGACGCGCAGATCGAGAAGGCGGTCGAAGTGCTGAAGCAGGAGCTGGCGGCGGGAAGCAAGCGATAAGACCTAGAGCGCGAGCCATTGCCGCAGGGCGGCGTCGATTGTCTCCATCTCACCGGGCGTACAGCGCCCGACTGCCCTGCCGATCGACTCCCGGGGGACGCTGACGATCTTGTCGATCATCACTTGTGATGGCTGATCCAGGCCCGTCCGCGAGCCGGCCGGGAGCGTGACGCGAAAGAGCGGCGCGTCAATGAGCTGCGACGTGACAAGGCAGACCGTGATGCTCGCGTGCACGTCGTTGAACAGGTCGTCCTGCACGACCAGCGCCGGCCTCGGCTTCCCCGTGTACGCGCCTCGGGTCGCGACGACGACAACGTCGCCGCGATTCACTTCCAGTCCCGAAGGTCGGCGGCGTCGAGGATGAACTGACGAGTATCGTCGCTTGCGGCGCTGGCGGTGGCGAGTTCGGACTGCCGTCGCGCCTCAGCCCTGGGATCGTCGGGCGGCGTGTCTGATAGTCCTGCCTCCAGGATCGTCCGGGCCAGCTCGCTGCGAGTGCGACGCTGGCGTTTTGCCTCGCGTGACAGGCGACGCTCGATCTCGCGCGGCACGCGGATCGTCAAGACCGCTGATTGAGGGGACTTGGGCATGCCGGACGCTCAGGGTGTATACAGTATACACTGGCGCCTACTTCTTGAACTTCTTTCCCGTGCCCAGGTGATGCGGAAGATGCGCCTTACCCGTGAACACGTGCGGCTTCTTCGGCAGCGCGGCGCAGATACCCGCGTCAGGCGGCGCGTCTGGCGCGGTTCCCAGGAATTGCGGCGCCCGTCGTGGCTGGACCGCCTGTTCGAGGTCGTAGGCCATGGCGAGCAGCGCCGGCTCCCGGAGGAATCCGGAATACATCCACAGTCCGGCTGGTTTGCCCTCCGGTGTTAATCCGATTGGCAGCGAAAGATTCGGGTAGCCTGCGACGGCAGCCCCCGACGAAGCGAAGCTGTAGGTCGGCGCGACGATGGCGTCGAGGCGATCCCGCGCGATGGCCGCGTCGATGCCCTCGGTGGCGGCCAGTTGCACGCTGAGCGCGCGAGCTGCGAGGTACGCCGGATCCGTCAGGTCACCACTCGTCGACTCGGCCAGCTCGAACAACTCCTGGCCGAAGTACGCCATTTCCGCCGGACAGTGCGCGAGATTGAAGGCAATGAGATCCGCGAGCGTTCGCATCGACGTGTGCCCGAGCGCCGACAGGTAGGCGGCGATGTCCACTTTGAACTCGAAGAGCAACACCGTGAACTCGGCATCGAACCATGCAAACGGATCGCCGGTGTCGGTCGGCACGATCGTCGCGCCGAGGCTGCTCATCGCCGCGATGCCCTGCATCGCCACCGCGACGAGATCGGGCTCGCCGCCGTAGTCCTCCGTGAAGTACCTCTGATCGACGCCGATCCGCTTCCCCTTCAGGGCGCCCCGCTGCAGGAACTGCGTATACGTGCCCGGCACCGTATGGCCCAGCACAGGGCCGAACGGCGACTGCATGACGCCGAGCAGGATGGCCGCATCCGTCACGGTCCGGCACATGGGGCCGGCCGTGTCCTGGCTGTGGGCGATCGGGATGATCCCGCGCTGTGACAGGAGACCGAGCGTCGGCTTGAGTCCGACGACCAGGTTGTTCCCGGCCGGGCAGACGATCGACCCGTCGGTCTCGGTGCCGACGGCGGCCGCGCAGAGGTTGGCGGCGGGCGCGACGCCGGATCCGGAGCTCGATCCTCAGGGATCGAAGCTCAGCAGGTACGGGTCGCGCGTGAATCCGCCGCGCGCGCTCCAGCCGTTGAACGGAGCGAAGCCGCGGAAGTTCGCCCACTCGGAGAGATTGGCCTTGCCGAGAATCACCGCGCCCGCGTCGCGCAGCTTGGCGACAATCGGCGCGTCGGCCGGCACCCGGCTGTTCACCAGCGCGAGCGAGCCGGCCGTCGTCTCCATGTTGTCGTCGGTGGCGATGTTGTCCTTCAGCAGGATCGGAATGCCATGAAGCGGGCCGCGAATCAGACCGCGCCTCAGCTCCGTGTCGAGCCGCGCCGACGTGGCGACGGCCGTCGGGTTGGTTTCAATCACGGCACCCAGCGTCGGGTTGAGATCGCGGATGCGATCCAGATACCCGAGCATGAGCTCACGGCTCGACA
Source organism: Vicinamibacterales bacterium (assembly GCA_035633215.1). Classification (GTDB taxonomy): domain Bacteria; phylum Acidobacteriota; class Vicinamibacteria; order Vicinamibacterales; family SCN-69-37; genus DASQFI01. The sequence continues at coordinate 90,596 of DASQFI010000067.1, forward strand.
GCTGTCCGGACGCCATCAACGCCCGAAGCTGCGGAATGTTGGCTTCGATCCAGGGCTCGGCACCGGTCGCGGCCGACACCGTCGAGGTGATCGCGGGCACGCCGCCGGTCAACAGGGCCGCGCCGCTTGCGAGACCGGCTTCGAGAAACGTGCGACGGCTGACGCCGGGCTGATCGACGGCTCTATCTACGCCCATAGACCCCTCCTGATCAAAAGGAAGGGCCGATGTTACACCCGACTGGCTTGACTCCCACGCTCGAATCGCAGAGCCTCTGGCGGCGACACCGAGGAGCCGAATCCATGCCCACGAGCCCAATGCTGCCTGCGCGCCTTTCATTCCGCTGCACACGCCTGTGGCTTCCAACGATCGCGGCGCTGGTCGTCCTCGGAGGTCGTCCGTCCGGATCGGGCGCCGCCCAGACCTCGCCGGGAACCGATCTCAAGCAGGCGGCTGCCGGCTTTCACGAGCTGTTCCTCCACGATGCGTGCACAGGCGACTACCCACCCCAGCCGGACACGTGCCTTCACAAGCAGTTGCTCGAGAAGCCGTTCACGTTTGGCGGCAAGGCCGGCGTCGTGCACGACGTCACGTTGAGGATTCGGGGCATTTTCGAGCCAACGACAACCGAGGGCGGCGAGACGCCCTACCCGGACCATCCGTATTACAAGGTGGGCGGCACGGTGAGAGCGCGGGAGTGGTCCGCCTGGCACATCGAAATCTCCAATCCCAAACAGACCTACTGGCTCAATCACTATCCGCGCGTCTCGCACACGATCTATAAGGAAGAATTCGAAGCGACGATTCCGGTGGCCGGCGGCGCCTCGGTCGTGGTCCGGGTTGTTGATGGCAACGATCGCCAGATCGACAACAGCGAGCCAGGACGGCCCGATCGACTGCAGATCATCAAAGGCGTCGTCGATACACCCCTTCCCGGACAGATGCTGCGCCTCGATGTGATCCGCGTCACGGCGCGGTGACGAAGTTCGAAGTTCGCCGCGCGAAGCGCGGCGAAGCTACCGCACGCGCTGCTTGAGGTCTTCGAACCAGTTGAGCACGACGTGAATTCTCTGGACCGCGACCGGCCCGGTCGTGGCCGCCACGCCGGCCGCCGCCACGCCCACGAACTTCCCGGACGGCGTGACATCGTACGCTCGTCGCGCGGCCGGAGGACCGAGCGTGAAGGATCTCGGGACGGCAACAGGGTTGCCGAACGCGACCGTCGGCTTCGTCACGACGCTCACGGCCTCGAAGCCGCCGGGCCGCGGATTGTAGAAGAGCTCCTTGCCGTCGGCAGACCACGTGACCTCGTGCGGACCGTCAGCGCCTCGCGCGAGGACCTCGTACTTCGCGCCGGTGGCTGGAAACGGCTGCACATACACCGTGGTCTTCGATCCCTGCGTGCTGGAATAGGCGACCCATCCTCCGTCGCGAGAGAAGACGGCGCCGGTCGGGGTCGTGGTCGAGCGGACCGCGCCAAACGGCGCGATCTTCTTGTCCGGCAGCGAGAGCATCCACAGCGAGATGTCGGTGCCTTTGCGGACGTTGAACAACAGGACTCGATTCGGCAGCGGCGACCATGATTCCGGCTCGTGCGATTCGCCGGGATTCGGCTTCGTCAAACGCTCGACCGTGCCCGTGCCGTCCGCCAGCTGCCAGAAGAGGCCGAGATCGCCTTCCCGATCCGACTGGAACGTGACCCGCTTGCTGTCGGCCGACCAGATCGGCAACCGGTTGTTCCCGCCGAAGGTCAGGCGCTGAATCGCGCTCGTGCCGGCGAGGTCGAACGTCCACACACTGCTCTCCTTCACGTCCTGGATGCCGAAGGCGATGCGTCTGCCGTCGGGAGAAACGCGAGGTGCCTCGTAGGGACCGGGCGGCAGCTTCAGGGCTTCCAGGGCGCCTTTGCGATCGCCCAACACGATGTCGAGCTGCTCCGAGGCGTTCGACGCAGGCCCCGGGACGTAGATGAGCGAGCCTGCCGTTGACACGCTGTATTGAGCGGCGCCGGTGGTCGCTCCCGGCGCTCGCCGGACGCCTTCGACGATGGGCACGGGACCGCCCTTCACTTCGAGACGTTTGACGTCGAACACGACGGCGAACAGCGAGCCGCCCAGCGCGTACACAATGTGACCCGTTGGCAGGTACCGGGCATCGCTGCCGCCGGCAATGAGACGCTTCCGCTCACCCGACTTCACGTTCTGCACGAGGATGTCGGCCTTGTCCCAGCGATCAGCGCCCGTGCCGGTGGTGAGCGTAAACAGCACCGTCTCGCCGCCCGGCAGCATCTGCGGTCCGTGCGCTCGCTCGGCGCTCTTCAGCGCCACGAGCGTTTCGGGCGTTCCTCCGTTCGGCGACACCCGCATGATGCCTTTCTCGTTGGGCTGAGCGAAGACGATGCCGTCTTCGCCCCAGGTCATCCCGTACGGATTCTCGGCCGGGCAGATGGTCACGGCCGCGCCGCCGGTGATGGCGATACGCTTCAATGCGCTGTCGCCGGCCGCAAAGAACACGATCGACTGTCCGTCGGGAGCAAACACCGGTTCCGTGAGATTCCCGACACTCTCCGTGCCCTGAAGGGGTTTGGCCTCGAGATCGATCATCGATCGCAGATTCAGTCGGTTCCCAGCGACGAACGCCATGCGCGCGCCATCAGGCGAAAGGGCGAGCACGTGACGGCCCGAGCCCGTAAAGGTCAGACCGTCCGGCAAGGACACGGCGAAGCGGCTCACTGCAACAGGCGGTGCGGGCTTGAGATACCAGGCGGCGGCCAGTCCAAGCGCGCCGGCGACAAGCGTAGAAAGCGCGACGGGTGCCGCGCGTTTCCAGAACGGGCGCGACGGCGCCGCGACGACTGGCGCCGGCTCGCGCGCGGGCGGTGCCGTCAGCGCGTCCTGTAGCAGGAAACGAACAGTTCCGATCTCGGGAATGCGCATCTTGCGATCGCGCTCGAGGCATCTCTTCAGCAGCGTGCGGATGGCTGGCGGCACTTCGGCCGGCAACGCGTTCCAGTCCGGATCGGCGCGCAGAATTGCCGCGAGCGTCTCCGAGACATCTTCACCATCGAACACCCGCTTGCCGGTCAGCATCTCGAAGAACACGCAGCCGAACGCCCACACATCCGAGCGTCGATCCGCGACGCGGCCCTTGGCCTGTTCCGGCGACATGTAGGCCGCAGTTCCCAGCACGACGCCGACCTGCGTGGCTGCGAATGTCAGCGTCGGCGAGTTCGCGACGCTCGAGGTCGGATCCGAATCGATCACCCGCGCGAGGCCGAAGTCGAGAATCTTGATCTGGTTCTCGGCGGTCAGCATCACGTTGGCCGGCTTGAGGTCGCGATGGACGATGCCCTTTTCGTGCGCGGCTTCGAGGCCGTCGAGCATCTGGCGGGCGAACGTCACGGCTTCATCAAACGGCAGCGGCCCTCTCACCAGCCGGGCCGCGAGCGACTCGCCGTCGATGAACTCGAGGATCAGGTAGCGGGACTTGCCGGCGTCGGCGACTTCGAGACCATAGATTGCGCCGATGTGCGGGTGACTGAGCGCGGCGAGGACCTGGGCTTCGCGTTCGAAGCGGGCAACGCGTTCAGGATCGGAGGCAACGAGATCGGGCAGCGCCTTGATGGCGACGTGTCGGCTTAACCGAGTGTCGCGGGCCTTGTAGACCTCGCCCATACCGCCGGCGCCGATCGCGGCGACGACTTCGTAAGAGCCGATGCGGCTGCCGGAGGCCAGAGGCATAGGAGCGGATGGATCTTACCTATTTCACATTCTTCAGTCCCGCGGCCCAATTCAGAATCACGGTCAGGGGCACGGGCGCCGTTTCCGTACTTGGGACGTTGAGCAGGAACCGGCTCGTTGACGAGACGGCGTATTCTCCCTCGCCGGGCCGAAGGTTGGCCGCGAACAGCGAAGCGCGGCGGGCTCAGCGGTCGAATGTCTTCGCGTCGGTCGTGAACGCATCCGCGCTCGCCGACGGCGAAAACATCTCGACACGAATGCGCTCGGGTCCGAGCATCTCGACGAGCAGGCGCGCGACAGCCGCTCCTGGTAGGCCGGTGCCCGGCGGCGGTGCGCCGGGCCGGCCCGGACCCGCGAACAACGTATAGCGGACCAGACCCGAGGAGACCGAGACGTCGCGCGGCGCCGGATCGCCGACGGCAATCGTGTAGATGCCGGTGCGCATCAGCGCGCCGCCGACAGAGATCACCACCTGCGCCGGATCCCAGCTGTCGTACGCAAACACCAGCGGGATCGAGTCGGCTGTGAACCAGTTCCCGCTCAAACGTCCGGCGACATCGAAATCAACGCGTCCGTCGAGATCCGGAGGGAAGCGCTGGACCTTCGCATAGAGCTGGCTGCGCAGCGGTTCCTCGAAATACCTGAGCGGAGCGGCTGTATGCACCTGGTTACCGGCGCGCGCCGGGTTCACGAAGAACAAGGTGAGCGCGTCATTGAACAGACTCAGATCGATGTCGAAGCTCGAGCCGGTGGTGCCGAGTCGCTGTCCGGCCGTGACCCGAGTGCCGCGCGCGAGCGAAACCGACGGAATCAGGTGGCCGATTCTGTAGGTCATCGTCGCCGTGACGTTGATGTCCACGCCAACGTCGGACCCGGCTCCGGAAAAGACGTCTCGGACGGTACCGTCCGCCGGCGCGAAGAATGACGTGCGGAGCGCGACAGGCGACTGGCTCGGCTCAGCGAATCGGAAGTAGAGGTGATCGGTCGGCAGCCAACGGCTCGGGGCGCTGACGGTGCCGAGGGGTGCAATCGAGTGAATCAGGGCCACATCGATGGGCGAGGCACGAAACGCGAAGGGCCCGGAACCGGGACCGGGATCCGTCGGCGTGGTTGGCGTGCCGCTCGATCCGCCGCAGGCGATCACCAGCCCGGCCGTCAGGATCACGGCAGTCCCGGCTTTGAATTTTGCGAACGGCCACGCCATTTCTGG
>DASQFI010000068.1:0-81696 GCA_035633215.1 Vicinamibacterales bacterium
TGAGGCAGTCAAGCTCTTGAACCGCATTGCCGTCCATCGGCTGATCGCAGAGTCCGACTACCCGGAACTGCGGGACATCGCCGACGAGGCCAAGGAACAGGTTCCTGCGATGGTAGCGGCCATTGGTCGCCTCAAGTCCACCAGGGCAGACCGCCGCGCTGACGATTGAGACAACGTCCTGAAAAACCGGCCTAAATCCGGTCACGGCCGTACCCCATACGGGAATGGTGGGTCTGCAAAGCACTCAATTCCCAGGCCCGGCCTTCTGTAGAATCAGCCGATGCCTGACCCCGTGACGCTGAGTGTTCACTGCGCCCACTGCAAAGAGGCGGTGACGCTGGAACTCGCCAGTTGGGCCCCGGACGATCCACCAACCGAGCACACGTACGGATGTCCCTCCTGCGGACGACAGAACCGGATCGAGACACCCGGCCGCGTGCTCTGGGCGAGGAAAGGCCACGGGCGAGGCACGTTGCTCGGGAGGTAAGATCCACCCTGGCCCGACGAGTAGCAATCTCTTGAAGCGGAATCGACCGTACGCTACGTTTGGAAGCTCGGCCCCCTGGAGCCAGGGCTGGAAGACACCTGAACCCACCTGAACGCGATCCGATCGGGCGCGTGACGCCCGACCGACTGTGAGACTGGCAGACCGTATCTGTACGTGCGCCGCCGGGGTGTTCGAGGAACCGGTCTGTCTGACGACGGCTGGCGTCCTAACGCGCGACGCGGATGCGCGTCACGATGCGCTTGACGACGAAAACGATCTGACCGGGCAGCTCGACGGTGTGCGGTGCCTTGCACTCCGGACAGCGGAATGTCTGGTGAATCGGAGGGACGGTCGGATCCCAGTCGACAATTTGCAGGTCGATCGGAACACCGCAGCGATCACATGAAACGGGCAGGATGGTGGTCATGCCTCACCAGGGGAGCGGCGGGCGAAGAAGCACGATACCGTACTCCTGTTTCAGCGGGGTAACGATTTCCAACGAGGCCGATTGAGGGTTCCGTTCAGCGCAGCGCCCAGACGAGACCCACCTGAAACGATCGCGAGGCGTCCAGCTGCCGGTTTGACAGCGAGCGATACAGTGGAAATTTGATCTCACCCTGAACGGTCACGCTGCCCAATGCCAGCGCCACGTGTCGCGATCTTCGGCGACGAGCCAGGCGCCGAGCTGCAGCCGCCCTTGCGCCATGCCATCCGTGAGCACACCTCGCCAACCTGGGAGGTACGGGTTGCTTCAACCCGCTCAAGTCTGGCCAGAAGCGACGGCTGGGAGCAGGAGGCCACCCGCAGCCAGCAGGATCGCGCGCCGGAGTCTCATCGATCAGACCCTCCGGCTGACGCGTCGGCCTGTCCGCCTGTTCACGCGGTCCGCGGCTCAAGATCGCAGGGCGGCTCGCCCTTCGCGCGCGGCTGCATCCAGACGTGGCCGCACGCGCCGCAGCGCAGGAAATCCGAATCGGCCACGGCGCTGAGATCCGACAGGCAATCGGTCTTGCACGCGCCGCACAGCGGACAGGGCTGAGCCACGGGCGTCGGAGTCACACGCTGTCCGTGGAACATCGTCTTCGGCGTGTTCCAGACGTGGCCGCAGGCGCCGCAACGGAAGTAGTCGACGTACGCGTCTTTGCTGCTGCCTTCGAGCCAGCGGCCGGTATCGGAGGAACAGTTGGGACAGGGGGGCGCAGTCACAGGCGTGGGAAAGGCCTCTGCGAGACTATGCTCCAGCCGCCTGACTGTCAACGCATTCCCGGGCGTGAACCTCATGTCCACGCCATAATGTCCACCGCCTGACGATGCCCCTGCCGATCGTTCCGCCGCGTTCCGCGGATCGTCCGTTCGATGTCGTCGGTCTCGGCGAGAGCAGTCTCGATTTCGTGGCCGTGGTTTCGGACACGATCTCGCCCGATGCGAAATTGCCTCTCGACCGCTTCGAACCGATGCCGGGCGGTCAGACCGCGACCGCACTCGTCGCCTGCGCGCGTCTCGGACATCTCGCGCGATACGTCGGCGCGCTTGGCCGCGATGAGGCGGGGACCACCATCGAGCGCGCCCTGACCAGAGAGTCCGTTGACGTCGCGGCGGTTTGGCGAGACGCAGTGCCGAGTCGCGTGGCGGTGGTGCTCGTCGATCGCGCGACCGGAAAACGCACGGTGCTCGAGCGTCGCGATGCGAGACTCACGCTGCGAGTCGACGAGATCGATCCGGCGGTCATCACCAGCGGACGCGTGCTGATGGTCGACGCCGTCGACGTGGAAGCCTCGATTCTGGCGGCGCGCGCGGCGCGGGCCGCCGGGGTGCCGACGGTCGTCGACGTCGATTCGTCCGGTCCGCGGGTCCACGAGCTCCTGCGTCTCATCGATGTGCTCGTCGTCCCGCGCTCATTTCTCGAGGCCGCTGGCCCGGCCGAGTCCATTGGGGACGCGCTGCGAAAGCTGGAGGCGGAGTTTCGTCCGGGGATTGCCATCGCGACGCTCGGTCCCGACGGGTCGCTGGCGCGGTTCGGCGACCGGGAGATTCACACCCCGGCGCTGGCCATTGAGGTCGTGGACACGACCGGCGCCGGAGACGCGTTTCGCGGCGGGTTCGTCTCGGCCTGGTTGCGAGCGGGCGACGGGCTGAACATCGAAACCTTGCTCCGGCAGGCGAATGCGGTTGCCGGTCTCAACTGCCGGGCCCTCGGTGCGCAGGCCGCTTTGCCAACTCCGACCGAACTGGACGGAGTTTTGTAACCTGGGGCGGACAGATGCGGTCTAAGCTGGCAGGAGCGGGTGAGAGACCGAAGAGCGCCGGCAACGGCCGGTGCGCGAGCCAGTTGAGGAGGCGGCATGGGGGCCGGAAGCGACTCCGCCGTTGCCGTTGGCTGGAAGCCGGCGTGGAACCTCAGGATGACGGGACCTGAGAGCTCAGCCGGGGCCGTGGCCCCGACCGATGAGCTGGCGACGGCCGACGACCACCGGCTGGTCGAGGCCTTTCTCGCGGGACGTCGGGACGCCTTTGACGTCATCGTCGAGCGCCACCGGCGGCACGTCTATCAACTCTGCTACCGATTCGTGGGCAACCACGAAGACGCCTCCGATCTCGCGCAGGACGTGTTCGTGCGGGCGATCAAAGGCCTGCGGCAGTTCAAGGGCCAGTCGTCGCTCGGCACGTGGTTGTATCGCGTGGGCGTGAACGCGTGTTTGAATCGTCTGGCGACGAAGCGCGTGGAGTCCGAGCCGATCGAATCGTCGCAGCACGTGGACACGCGCGGCGTCGATGCGCTCGACGTCGTGCTGCGCGGTGAGCGGGCCGCGGCGGTTCGTCAGGCGATCGATCGATTGCCGCCGAAGCAGCGCGCGACGCTCGTGCTTCGGGTCTATCAGGAGCTCACGCACGAGGAGATCGCGAACGTGCTGGGCAGTTCAGTGGGCGCGGTCAAGGCGAATTTTTTTCACGCGCTTGGAAACCTCAAGCGCCTGTTGCAATCATGAGCACGCACCTTCGTTCGCAGGAATTCGTTGACGCCCTCGACGGCACCCTGGCGGTCGACCGCCTCGAGCATCTCGATGGATGCGAGGCGTGCCGCATGGAGCTGGCCGGCGTCCAGTCAGTGATGACCGACGTGCGGCCGGCGGGCGCCGTGCCGGATCCGTCACCGCTGTTCTGGGATCACTTCAGCGAGCGCGTTCGGCACGCGACGGCTGCCGATCCGCTGCCGGGGCCAGCGCCGTGGTGGCAATCACTCTGGCGTCCGGCGGCCGCGTTCGCGGCCGTGGCAGCGGTGGTGGCCTTGATGCTGGTCACGCGAACCCCACCGCGCGAGGATGTTGCCCCTGTGGATCAGATCGCGCTCGATACCACCGCCGCGGACCAGCTTTCCGACGAGAGTGAATCGTCACTGGCGTTTCTCAGCGCGGCGGCAAGCGACCTGTCGTGGGAAGAGGCGCGGGCCGCGGATCTCACGCCTCGCGCGCGGGTCGTCGACAGCGCGATTGAGCGGCTCACGCCGGCCCAGCGCGCGGAGCTGGTGAAGTTGATTCGTGAAGACCTGCGGAGCATGGAGTAGCGAAATGCGTCCGATGGCAGTTGTCGCGCTCGTTCTCGCGCTCTCGGTTCCGTCGTTTGCGCGACAACGAACGCCGGTCACGAAGCAGCAGGTGACACCTCCGCCGGCGGCGGCGCCGGCGCAGGAACTGCCGCCGCGCGGCCGCGCGCGTGAGGGTCGCGCCGGCGCCGACGTGCCGCCCGGCCTGCGGCCCGACGAAGTGCAGCAGATCGTCGACGGCTGGGAGATCGCGACGGCCGAAAAGATGCTGGAACTGACCGACCAGCAGTACGTCCCGTTCATCCAGCAGCTTCGAAAGCTGCAGAGCGGCCGGCGTCAGCAGTTCATGCAGCGTCAGCGCATGCTGCAGGGGTTGCGACAGGCCATCAACCAGCAGCAGCCCACGCTCGACGACGCCGCGCTCGACACCCGCGTCAAGCAGTTCGACGATTTGGAGCGGAAGCAGCAGCAGGAACTTCACAACCTCCACGCCGCGATTGATGCCGTCCTCACGCCGCGACAGCGCGCGCGCTTCCGCGTCCTGCAGGAACAGATGGAGCGCCGGAAGCTGGAAGTCCTGTCTCGCGCAATGCGCGCCGGGGGCTAAGAAACCCGCAGACTTTTGTCGTACCATTGATCTATGGCGCGGCCGGGACTGATCCTCGCGGGCCTTGGCCTGCTGGCGGGTGTGGCGCTTTCCGCGTCCCAGGAGCTCACCAAGCCGGAAGCCGAGAGCATGGATCGGAAGCTCGCCGCGATCACCGAACGCGGCGCCAAAGCCATTCCGAAGACGGCCAAGCCCGTCCGCACCTCATTCACCGAACGCGAAGCCAACGCCTGGTTCAAATTTTTTGGACCGGAAGTGATGCCGGTCGGCGTCCTGAACCCGCGCGTCGTGATCGATCACGGCGGGAAGCTCCAGGCGCGCGCCGTCGTCGACCTGGACGCCGTTCGAAAATCGCAAAAGCGAAGCATGCTCGACCCGATGAATCTGCTGTTCGGCACCGTCGAGGTCTTTGCGGCCGGTACGCTGCAGGCGTCGGGCGGCCGCGGGACCTTCCAGCTCGAGTCGGCGACACTGGGCGCGCTGCCGGTTCCCAAATCGCTCCTGCAGGAACTCGTCACGTACTACACCCGGTCTCCCGAACTGCCCGACGGATTCAACCTCGACAAGCCCTTCGATCTGCCCGCCAACATCCGGCAGGTCGAGATTCAGCGCGGCGCCGCGACGGTCGTTCAGTGAGACCCTCCTGACCCGCTCGTCGCGCGACTCGCGGTCCCGCTTCCTTGCCGCCGGGTGATCTGCTTTCGACGCCGCTGAGGTACGTGAAGGGCGTGGGCCCGCGCCGCGCCGCCGACTTCGAGCGCGTGGGTCTCGCGACGGTCGAGGACCTGCTCCTGCGATTTCCGCTGCGGTATGAGAATCGCGCCGACCTTCTTCCGGTGAAAGCCCTGCGGCCCGGCCAGGTCGCGACCATCGCCGGTGAAGTGCTCTCGTCGGGACTCCGCGCGACCCGCCGGCCGGGATTCAGACTGTTCGAGCTGATCGTGCGCGATCAGACAGGGCCGGTTCGAGCCGTGTTTCCGAATCAATCCTTTCTCCGCGACGTGTTTCACCCGCAACAGCACGTCGTCCTGTTCGGGCCGGTGGAGTATCGCGGCTCGGGACTGCAATTCACGAATCCCGAATACGAGATCGTTCGCGGCGATGCGGAGGAGGACGACGCGACCGTGCATACCGGCCGCATCGTGCCGATTTACGAAAAGGCCGGCTCGATGACGCCGCGGATGCAACGGACGCTCGTGCATCGGCTCGTCGACATGCTGCCCGACGAGTTGCCGGATGCCATTCCCGAGTCGATTCGAGAGCGGCGTGGTCTGCCGAATCGGCGCCAGGCCACGGTCGAATCGCATTTCCCCTCGAAGGGGACGGACATCGATGCGCTCAACGCCTATCGCACCGCGGCCCAGCAGCGGTTGATCTTCGAGGAGTTCTTTCTCTTCCAGGCCGGACTCGTGCTTCGGAAGCGACGGCACGCGACCGATCGGAAGCCGCGGGTCGCCGTCGTGGACGATCGCATTCGCGAATCGGCGCGCAAGGTGCTGCCGTTCAAGCTCACCGAGGGACAGAAGGTCGCGCTCCGCGAAATCGTGACCGACATGCAACGGCCGGAGCCGATGAACCGGCTGCTCCAGGGCGACGTCGGCGCGGGGAAGACGATCGTCGCGATGCTGGCCGCGGTCGTCGCGATGGAGAACCGGTTCCAGGTCGCGTTCATGGCGCCGACCGAGATCCTCGCGGACCAGCACTATCTGACGATTCGGCGGCTCCTGGACGCGTCCCGGTTCCGGATCGCGTCGCTCACGGGCAGCGTCACGGCGGCGCGGCGAAGGGAAGCGCTCGCCGAGCTTGCGAGCGGCACCATTCATCTCGTCGTCGGCACGCACGCGCTCGCCGAACAGGCCGTGGCATTCCGGGAGCTGGGCCTCGTCATCATCGACGAGCAGCATCGCTTCGGGGTCCTGCAGCGTGCGACGCTGCGAGCGAAAGGCGTGTGCCCTGACGTGCTCGTCATGACCGCGACACCGATCCCGAGAACGCTGGCGCTCACGGCCTACGGCGACCTCGACGTCTCGGTGATGCGGGATCTGCCGCCCGGCCGCCAGCCGGTTCGCACGATCATGCGATCGGAAACGAAACGCGAGGAGGTGTATCGCCTCGCGCGTGCCGAGCTCGAGCGTGGCCGCCAGATCTACGTCATCTATCCGCTCGTCGAGGAGTCCGAGAAGGTCGATCTCCGCGCGGCGACGGCAATGGCCGACCATCTTCAGGCCGAAGTCTTTCCCGAATACCGCGTGGCGCTCCTGCACGGCCGGCTCAAGCAGGACGAGAAGGACCGCGTGATGGGCGCCTTCGCGCGCGGCGACGCGCAGGTGCTCGTGGCGACGACCGTCGTCGAGGTCGGCGTGGACGTGTCGAACGCGACGATGATGATCGTCGAGCACGCCGAGCGGTTCGGCCTCTCGCAGCTCCATCAGCTCCGCGGACGCGTCGGACGCGGCGCCCATGCGTCGACGTGCGTGCTGCTGTATCAGACGCTCGGCGAGGGCGCGCGCGGCCGCCTCGACGCGCTCGTCGAGACGACGGACGGCTTCGTCCTGGCCGAGCGCGACCTCGCGCTGCGCGGCCCGGGCGATTTCTTCGGCACGCGCCAGTCGGGATTGCCGACGCTGCGCGTGGGCGATCTCATGCGCGACCACGCGCTCATGGAAGAAGCGCGCCGTGAAGCCGTCGCCTGGCTCGACACGGGCGCCGGCGCCCAGTTGCTGATCGAATACCTCACGGCCAATTGGGCAACCCGGTTTGGTCTCGTTGGCGTCGGGTGACATGCGGATCATTGCGGGTACTCTTCGCGGCCGCCGGTTGCAAGCGCCGCCGGGATCGCGCGTCCGGCCGACGTCGGACAGTCTCCGCGAGACATTATTTAACGTGCTCGGCCCGTCGCTGGACGGCGCGCGCGTGCTGGATGCGTTTGCCGGCACCGGCGCGCTCGGTCTCGAAGCGATCAGCCGCGGCGCTGCGCACGCGACCTTCGTCGAGCGCGACCCGACCGCGCTCCGTGTCCTGCGCGAGAACATCGACGCCTGTGGCGCCGCGGAGGCGTGTGCTATCATCCGCGGCAATTTCCCGATCGCGCTCGAGCAACCGAAGAGCCTAAACGCTCAGCGGAGCTTCGATTTGATCCTGTTGGATCCTCCCTACGAGATCGAGGACCTGCTCGCGGTCGTCGCCGCCGCCGCGGCGTTCGCCGCCTCGTCGGGGCGCGTCGTGCTCGAACACAGCCGGCGCCGGATATCACCCGAGGCCGCCGGGCCGCTGCGACGCGCGCGGGTGCTCACAGCGGGAGACAGCGCGCTCTCGTTTTACGCACGGGAATCGTCCGTGACGCGGATAGACTGAGACGTCCGCGACCTCCGATGGCTGCACACCCCCGCACCGCCGTCTACCCGGGCACGTTCGATCCGCTGACCAACGGACACGTCGACATCATCGAGCGCGGTCTCGGCCTCTTCGATCGCATCATCGTCGCCATCCTCGTGAACTCCGGCAAGCAGCCGCTCTTCGACATCGACGAGCGCGTCGGGATCATCCGTGAGGTGTTTGCGGCACAGCCAGCCGTCGAGGTCGAGACGTTCGAGGGCCTGCTCGTCGAGTACGTGCGGCGACGCCAGGCCTCCGTGATCGTGCGCGGGCTGCGCACCGTCTCGGATTTCGACTACGAGCGTCAGATGGCGCTGATGAACCGCCACCTGCGATCGGACATCGAGACGGTGTTCATGATGCCGTCGGAACAGTACGCGTACGTCAGCTCGACCCTGATCAAGGACATCGCGGCGCTGGGCGGCCCGCTCGCCGGCCTCGTGCCGCCTGTCGTCGAAGCCCGGCTCGCGAGGCGTCGCGAGGCGGCCACCACACGCCGAGTATGAGCACAGACACCCTCCGCCTCTCGGATCGCACACGGCACATCGGCCTCTCGGCCACGATGAAAGGCACGATTGAGGCGGAGCGCTTACGACGCCAGGGGGTGGACGTCGTCGATCTCGGGGCGGGGGAGCCCGACTTTCCGACGCCCGCGCATATCACCGCCGCGGCGCACGCGGCGCTTGACAGCAACTTCACCAAATACACGGCGAATCCGGGGCTGACGGAACTGCGCGAAGCGGTCGCCGGACGATGCCTGCAGGATCACGGCATCAGCGTGCAGTCGTCGGAAGTCATCATCACGGCCGGCGGCAAGCAGGCGCTGCACCACGCGGCGCTCGCGCTCTTCGGTCCCGGCGACGAAGTGATCACGCACACGCCCGGCTGGCCGACGCTCACCGAACAGACCAAGCTCGCGGGCGCGACGCCCGTCGTCGTGCGCACCCACGAAGACGACGGCTTCCGCCTGCGCGCCGAGGCGCTGCTCGCCGCCGTCACGCCGCGCACGCGCGGCATCGTCATCAACTCGCCGGGCAATCCGACAGGCGCGTTGCTCGACGACGCCGAGGCCCGCACGCTCGCGGCCGAAGCCGCGCGCCGCGAGCTCTGGATCGTCATCGACCTCTGCTACGACCGCCTGATCTATGACCGCGCGCCGCACAACCTCGTCAGGATCTTCGCCGAGACGATGCGCGAGCATCTGGTGCTGGCCGGCTCGGCCTCGAAGTCGTACGCGATGACCGGCTGGCGCTGCGGCTGGATGGTTGGCCCGACACCGGTCGTGCAGGCGGCCAACGCGCTCCAGAGCCACGAAACGTCGAACGCCAACTCGATTACGCAGAAAGCCGCGATCGCGGCGCTGACCGGCTCGCAGCAGTGCGTCGAAGACATGCTCGGCGAATACAAGCGACGCCGCGATCAGCTGCTCGCCTGGCTCGCCGAAGAGCCGCGGCTGCGCTGCACCATTCCGTCCGGCGCGTTCTACCTGTTTCCGTCGGTGTCGGATTTCCTGTCGCCCGACGGACGGCGCACCTCGCTCGAGTTCTCGGACGCGCTCCTGCGCGACGAGCACGTCGTCACCACGCCGGGCGAGGCGTTCGACGCCCCCGGCTACATCCGCCTCTCGTACGCCACGTCACTCGATCGGCTCCGCGAAGGGGTGACGCGGCTGATTCGGTTTGCCAGGGGGACGGGGGTTTTTCCCACAGTTTGAGGTACAAAGGTGCCGGAGGTCGGTATCAAAAGCGCCGACCTCCGGCACCTGTCACGGCCAAACTGTGGAAAAAACCCCCGTCCCCGTCCTCCGCACGATCGTCGGCGACGAGCACGTCCGGGTGGACCAGCCGTCCAGAGAAGCGTACGGCACGGATGCGCTGAAGCGCGGGCATCCGGCAGACGCCGTCGTGTTCCCGGCAACCACCAGCGAAGTCGCGGCGATCGCCCGGCTCTGCAACGAGACACGCACTCCGCTGGTGCCGCGCGGCGGGGGCACGGGGTACACGGGCGGATCGGTGCCGGTGCGCGGCGGCGTCGTCATCAGTCTCGAGCGGATGAACCGGATCGTCGAAATCGACGAGGCGAACCTGCTGGCCATCGTCGAGCCGAATGTCATCACAGGTGATCTGCAGGACGCCGTTGAGCGAATGGGTCTTTTCTATCCTCCCGATCCCGCCAGCCTGCGGCAGTCGGTGATCGGTGGAAACGTCGCCGAATGCGCCGGAGGACCGCGGGCGTTCAAGTACGGGGTCACCAGGCAATACGTGCTCGGGCTCGAGGCGGTGCTGCCAACCGGTGAGGTGATACGAACCGGCGGCAAGACCGTGAAGAACGTCGTCGGTTACGACCTCACGCACCTGCTCGTCGGATCGGAAGGCACGCTCGCGATCATCACGCAGATCATTCTGCGGTTGATCCCGAAACCGCCCGTCGAGGCGACGATTCGCGCGACCTTTCCGAGCGTCGCGCACGCCGTGGATGCGGTTGCGCGGCTCGTTCGTGCGCGCGTCATTCCGGCGGCTCTGGAGGTGGTGGATGCGGAGTGTCTCAGCGCCGTCGCGCGACACCTCGGCGGCGGCGCACTGGCGCCGGCCGGCACCGCCGCCCTGCTGCTGATCGAGGTGGACGGGCTCTCAGAGCTCGTCCGCGGGGAATCCGAGCGGGCCGAACAGGCGTGCCGCGAGGCTGGTGCGACCGAGCTCCTGCGCGCGGCCAACGAAGACGAGAGCCGCGAGCTGTGGCGTGTCCGTCGCGAGCTGTCGTTCGCGCTCAGGATGATCTCGCCGATCAAGTTCAATCACGACGTCGTCGTGCCCAAGGGACGAATCCCGGAGCTCTTCGACCTCGTGGACGGACTCAAGACCCGCTACCGGCTGACGATTCCCTGTTTCGGACACGTCGGCGATGGCAACATCCATGTGAACATCATGCCGCCGGCTGGCGACGACGCTGCGCTGGCCCGCGCGCTGGATGCTGAAGGGGAGCTATTCAAGGGCGTCGTTGCGCTCGAAGGATCTATTACGGGCGAACACGGGATCGGATTCATGAAAGCCAAGTACTTGGGACTCGAGCTCACGCCGGAGACGATCGCGCTCATGAAGCGCGTGAAGCAGGCGTTCGATCCGAACGGCATCCTGAATCCCGGGAAGATTTTCGACGACGTGCCGGTTCCGGAGCTCAGGAGTTCGACATGAGAGTCGTGGTCAGTGTGCTCGCGGCGGCGCTCGCGCTCAGTGGAGCGTCTTCCGGGCATCTCGTCGCTCAGGACCCACAGGCGGTGATGGTCGTGCTCGAAACGGAGAAGGGCGCGATCGAGATCGAGGTGAACATCGCCAAAGCGCCGATCACCGCCGCGAACTTTCTGAAGTACGTCGACGGCGGGTTCTACGACGGCGGCCGCTTTACGCGAACGGTCCGGCCGAACACCGAGAACCGGACCGATTTTCCCATCCAGGTCATCCAGGCGATCGTCAACCCGGCGCGCGCGCCGGAGCGGTTTCCGGCGATTACCCTGGAACGGACGAACGTGACCGGGATTCTGCACAAGAGCGGCGTCGTGTCGATGGCGCGCGGTAACGCCGCGGACACCGCCACCAATCAGTTCTTCATCTGCATCGGCGATCAGCCGGAACTGGACTTCGGCGGCAAGCGCAACGCCGACGGCCAGGGGTTTGGCGCGTTCGGACGCGTCATCATCGGCATGGACGTCGTCGAGACGATCCAGGCCGCGCCGGTCGCCAAGAACCCGCAGGATCCGAAGGCTTTCACGCAGAACCTCGCGCCGCCGATCGTCATCACCAAAGCGCGGCGCAAGTAGGATGCCCACGGTGGCCGTCATCGGCGCGTCGGCCGATCGCAGCAAGTTCGGCAACAAGGCGCTGCGCGCGTTCCGGCATCGCGGCTACATCGTGGTGCCCATCAACCCGCACGCGACCGTCGTGGAAGGGGAGCGCGCGTACGCGACCGTGCTCGACTACCCGGGCGCGATCGACGAGGCGACGTTCTACGTGCCGCCGGACATCGGCACGCAGGTCCTCGATCAGATTGCCGAGAAGGGCATTCCGAAGGTATGGCTCAATCCCGGCGCCGACGCCCGTCCGGTCGTCGAGCGCGCACGATCGCTTGGGCTCAAAGCGATCGTCGCGTGCTCGATTGTGGGAATTGGGGAGTCGCCCGGAGATTACTAGCGGCTCAGTAAAAGTGGCGACTTAGTTGTCAGGCTGGCACTCGCCGCCGCTGCAGTGCCAGCCATCCGGGCAGTCTTCATTCGACGTGCAGCTGCCTCTGAGTGCTCGAAGATCCTGAGAGGCTTTCTGAAACACCTTGCAGATTTTCGCGAATTTTGCTCGTTTGGTGACGTAGAGACTGAGCGCCTCGTTCTCCAGATTGTTAGCGTGCCACCGGAACGTTGCGAATTCCACAGCGTTAAGCAGATCTGCCGGCCAGTTACGCTTGCTCATGACGATATCTCCTGAGATGGAAGAGGGGTTGACGGACACAGGCTGCCAAGCCCCACCATGGGATGTGACGTCGTGCGCAGCGGGGCTGGGGAGCGCGCGGCGGAGAGCCTACCATTAGAACAACCCGGCAATGAACATCGCGAAGTGAAGGCGGACATGTGCGACCCCGCGGTCGACTATCTCGACCGTTTGAGAAGCCAGATGTCCCGAGTGCCCAGGTTCCGCACGAAGAGCAACGAGCCGTCCACAAGACTCGCGACTCCCGAGAACGAGACGTTTGGCGCCTGATTGCCTGTGACCTGACGCATCGCCCCAGTCTCGAGCGACACGGAGAACACGTTCTGGATGAGACCGCTTACACAGATGACGTAGAGCAGCGGTCGACGAACGTCAACATATGAAGTCAGATCGACGATATTCGGGACGGTTCTAATCGACCTGATGTGCCCGTTCGGTTTGACTTCCAGCACTTCGACCCCGGTTCGGCTGGCGGACAACCATCGCAGCACGATCAGGGACCCCTGCGCTGTTCGACCTGCGATCGATACGCTTTGCAAGGGTAGGCCGGGCGCGCCGTCCACCCTGGCGAGCTCGACGCTTTTGCGCGAATCGAGTTCGGTCTGCCGTACCGCATACCGCTCTTCACCCGCCCAATGGAGATAAGCGACCGAACGGCTGTCAGCGGCCGGAAAGAGGCCGCGAATACGCTGCGGGTCGGTCGCAACGTCGATCAACCGGATGTTGGTCTCGGAATCAACGGCGTGTTGCGTCAGACTGTACGACCGTTCATCCTTCTTCTCGACGAACAGGAGCGTTTGCCCATCGGGCGTCCACTGCGTGGGCCATGCTCCCCACTGAATCCGCCCGTAAACCGGAAGAATGCATCTGCTGGAAACGGTCACTACGACACCCGTCTGGAGATGCCTGATCTTCAATGTCTTCAACGCGGGATCGCCTTGCGTCTCTTGAAGGAACGCCACACGGCGACCGTCAGGCGAGATCAGCGGCGCCGAGGCATCAGTCTCGATCGGGAGGGGATCGATGGACACCCGCCCGCCCGTGAGCGTCGCCCTCATGAGCCACGTATTGGTCGCGACAAACCGGCCGGAGGCGCTTGGCTTGGACCGTTGGAAGACGAGTGTGTGTCCGTCCGTGGAGACCGTGGGAGAAAAATCCGTCGTCGCCTCCGACGTCAGTTGAACAGCGGGTCGCGCCCGATCCAACAGCCACAGATCCGCGTTGTCCGACACCTGTCGGAACGTCATCACCATGCCGTCGCTTGAAGCACTCTCTGGCTCCTCTTGGGTCGGATCCGTCGTACGCCGCCGCGTCCAGCCATGCGCGACCGAGCTCTCCCACAGATCCACCTGTCCGCCGCGGTCCGATTGGTAGAGAACAGTCTCTGGCCCCGTCCACATCGGCAGGCGCTCGACGTGCGCGTCGCTTGTGAGCCGACGCGGATTGGTACCGTGCACGTTCGCGGTCCAGAGATCGGTCCGCTCACCACTGCGGAGTCGAGCCGCAAAGACGACCTTACTGCCGGTCGGGTCGATGTCGAAACTCCTGAAAACAGCGGATTGCAACGGAGCCTCTGCGAACCGCCATGTGTCGCTCACCTCGGCGACAGTCCGCTGCGCCAGATCCGCGCGACGGAGGACCGCCGCGTTCCCCTTGTCCGCCTGGAAGTACACAGAATCGCCGAGCCACCTCAGCAACGTGATGCCGGCTGCCGGCGGGATCTCGACACTCTGAACCGGCGCGCCGCCCAGGGGCGCCGGAATCGCGAGGAGAAATAACGCAGCCCGAAGCCGCATCGCGCAGACGTATCGGGTTCCGTCGGCCGACCATGCATGACTGATGATCTCGCCGGCGGGGAGCGCCACCAACTTGGCATCGCCGCCGTCTGTTGGCTGGACGAACAAGACCTTCGCATCGTCGCGTTTCGACAAAAACGATACCCACCGCCCGTCAGGTGAGCTGGCGCTTCGCTCCTCCTCAGTCGGCCACGTCACCAGGGCCTGCTGTTGGAACTCGACGTCCGCGCCAGGCGGGGGTCGCCAGAGCCCGATCGCCAAGGCGATCGACGCCGTGACGACAAGACTCGCGATCGCCGTCCGCGCCCACCAATTGCGCGACCGCCGCAGCGATGCGGCCCGCAACGTATGCGTGGTCGACGCGACGGACGTCTTCGCAATCTGCCGAAGCTCTTTCGCAACAGCGGCGGCCGATTTGGGCCGGTGCGCAGGATCTTTCGCGAGGCAGCGCTCGATCAGCCGAACGAGCTCCTTTGGCGTGCCGGGCGCCAGCTGACCGAGCGGCTTCGGTGCGTCGTGCAGCATCGAGTGCACGTAGGTGTATTCCGTGGCGCCGTTGAACGGCAATTCGCCGGCAATGCATTCGAAGGCGACGACGCCGAGCGAGAAGATGTCGGCACGCGCGGCGATGGGCTGGCCTTCGGCCTGCTCCGGCGGCATGTAATGTGGTGTGCCAGCGCGCGGGTCGCCGTCCGGTCCCGGGGACCGCGTTGTCGCCCCAGCCTCGCTGACCACTTCAGCGCGCGCGAGGCCGAAGTCCAGAAGCTTGACGTGGCCGTGTGGCGTCACCATGACGTTCGACGGCTTGATGTCACGGTGAACGAGACCGACCGAATGCGCGTTGGCCAGACCTTCGGCAATCTCGGCGACGAGCTCGACCGTGCGCGCGAGCTGAGGCCGGCCCTGACGAAGCATGCCGGCGAGCGTCTCGCCCTCGACGAACTCCATCACGAGCAGCGCTTTGCCCTCCGACTCGATGAGTTCGTAAACCTTGCAGATGAACGGATGATCGAGCGACGCGGCCGCGAGCGCTTCCGCGCGGAACCGGGCGCCCGCTCCCGGGTCCGTGAGCCGCGCCTCCTGAACCACCTTGACCGCGACCGGTCGGTTCAACCGCGTGTCCAGCGCCCGGTAGACGATGCCCATGCCGCCGGTGCCGACACGGGTCTCCAGCTGATAGTGCGGCGGGAGATCCGGCAGGTAGTCGTGGATCGGATCGAGCGGATGCCCGACCCCGGGTTTCGTGACGTCGGCATCGAGCCCAAGCGCGAGCAGGCACGCTGGACACGAGCCCGTCTGGTCAGGGTCGGACAGCGGCGTACCGCAGCGAGAACAGGATGGCGTGAGCGACACGCCGGCACCTCACAAACGTCGGGAAGAGCGGCGAAAGCGTACCACGACATCATCTGAAGCATCGGACGCCGTCGATTACATGAAGGGAATGAAGGGGTGAAGAACATGAAGAGAAGAATGGTGGGTCGAAGCGCAGAATCGCGGCTTCGGCGTCAGGTTGACCCTTCGCCGGAAGTAAGTCCGCGCGCTGAGAACTGGGGGCCAGGAACCTCAGAACCCAGGAACCCGATAGGCGTGCTATACTAACTTTGTCCGTCCACAGCCGCGGCCTCATCAGGAGACCGCGCTTCCGGTAACAACTCACATCCCAATAACTTGTTTCGTACCACCAACCCCTATGGCGAACCATCAGAAACGCTCCTCAGGGCGGCAGCCTGTCGAAACGGCCGTCGCTGACCAGTCCACCGACGCTTCCCCCGCCGCGGACGATCAGTCCATGCCGGCCCAACCCGAAGGCTCGGACGCCCCTCGTCCCCAGACCAAGCCAGCCCAGACGCTCAACATCAACGATCTGAAGGACCTGAGCATCCAGAAGCTCACCCAGATCGCCAAAGACTTGAACGTCGCGGGCGCCACCGGCATGCGCAAGCAGGATCTGATCTTCCAGATCCTCAAGGCGCAGACCGAGCTGAGCGGCTTCATGTTCTCGGAGGGCGTGCTCGAGGTCCTGCCTGATGGCTTCGGCTTCCTACGGGCGCCCGACTACAACTACCTGCCGGGTCCCGACGACATCTACGTGTCGCCGTCGCAGATCCGGAAATTCGATCTCCAGACCGGCGACACCGTCTCCGGCCAGGTCCGGCCGCCGAAAGACGGCGAGCGCTACTTCGCGCTCATCAAGGTCGAAGCGGTCAATTTCGAAGCGCCCGATCAGGCGCGCAACAAGCTCTTCTTCGAGAACCTGACGCCGCTCTATCCGCAGGAGCGCGTCCGCCTCGAGACGACCGCCGAGAACCTCTCGGCGCGCGTGATGGACCTGATGACGCCGATCGGCAAGGGCCAGCGCGGCCTCATCGTCGCGCCGCCGCGCACGGGCAAGACGATGCTCTTGCAGAACATCGCGCAGTCGATCACGACGAACCATCCGGAGATCTATCTCATCGTGCTGCTCATCGACGAGCGGCCGGAAGAAGTCACCGACATGCAGCGGTCGGTCCGCGGCGAGGTCATCTCGTCGACGTTCGACGAGCCGGCGCAGCGGCACGTGCAGGTGGCCGAGATGGTCATCGAGAAAGCCAAGCGCCTCGTCGAGCACAAGAAAGACGTGGTGATCCTGCTCGACTCGATCACGCGCCTCGCGCGGGCCTACAACACGGTCGCGCCGCCGTCGGGGAAGGTGCTCTCGGGCGGGCTCGACTCGAACGCGCTCCAGAAGCCGAAGCGCTTCTTCGGCGCCGCGCGCAACATCGAAGAGGGCGGCTCCATCACGATCATGTCGACCGCGCTCATCGACACGGGCTCCCGCATGGACGACGTCATCTTCGAGGAGTTCAAGGGCACGGGCAACATGGAAATCCACCTCGACCGCAAGCTGGTCGACAAGCGCGTGTTCCCGGCGATCGACATCATCAAGAGCGGCACCCGCAAGGAAGAGCTGCTCATCCAGAAGGAAGACCTCAACCGCATCTGGGTCCTGCGCAAGGTTCTCACGCCGCTGTCGCCCGTCGAGGCGATGGAGCTGCTCCTCGACAAGATGGGCAAGACCAAGAGCAACGCCGAGTTCCTCGCGGCAATGCAGAAGATGAGCTGACGCCGCGGGAGAGGCTCAAAGGCTCAAATTCAGCCTTTCTTTCTGTCCGCGTTCCACACATCTGGCCTACGCTCGCCTAACAATCGATAGTTCTTTTCCGTGATTGCGCGTACGACGAGCGGCCGATCTGCGTACAGCGATCGTTTGAACACGCGGTCCTTCGCAATCGCGATGTGAGTCACCGCGCCAGACACCAGCAGAGCCGCCGCAAGAATACGAATCGCCCGCCGCGTGAAGAGCTGTTCCCAGACGTAGAACGAGTAGATCATCACGGCCGGCAGCGTGACGTAGAACGTGTGTGACGACGGACTTTTCACCGAAAACGCGAAGCTGACGTAGACGAACGCGAGGAGCGCGAGGGTGAACCAGCGCACGGCCGGCCAGGCGGGCGGGCCGGCGCGCCGGAACAGCCACGCCAGCAACACCAGCGTCTGGGCGATCCCGACCAGCGTCGCGAAAATGACGAACGGCGCCGCCCACCAGTGCTCGGCGAGAAACATCAAGCGCGCTTCGGTGCCGGCGCCGACAAACCGCGGCGCTTCGAAGCTGCCGAACGAGAGAAATCTCGCGACGACCTCGGGCAACCGGAGCAGATGGCTCCAATCGACGGTGATACTCGCGCCCGTCCCGAGGGCGATGGCGGTGGGCCCGAACCTGAGGAGCGTCGGCACGAGCGTGAGCCCCGCCACGCCGGCGCCAAGCGCGCACCAGACAGCACTCGCCGCGGCCAGCCGCGCGTTGCGTCGGCCGAGCTGCACGAGCGACCCCGCGAGGATCGGCACGAGCAGCACGAACGAGAGATGCAGCTGGTAGACCCACAGCAACCCGAACCCCGCCATCACGGCCGCGAGGCGATAGGAAATCGCGCCGTGCCGGAGCGGCGGCGTCAGCTCGAAGACGCCGACGAAGAACAGCACGGCCCCGGTGAGGACGTACGACGGGTTGTTGATCTCGGTCGAAAACCCCAGCGTCCACGGCGCGAAGAACATCCAGAGCCAGAGGAACCCGCGCGGCACGGCCGGACATCGCCGCCCGATGTACCACCCGAGCAGCACCAGCGATCCGAACGAGAGCAGATTCAGAAGGACGTACGGCGCCTCGGGCTGCGCGACGAGAAACAGCGGGCCGCCAACCAGCAGGCCCTGCAGCGCTCCCGGGATCTGCGTCTGTGTGTACACGACATCCGGCCCGTAGTACGGCCATTCGCCCGTCGTGTAGAAGCGCAGGCCGATCATGAAGATCTGCCGCATGTCCTCGATCCAGAAGTCGGTCGTAAGGCTGAACGCCAGCCGCAAGAGAAACGCGGCGGGGAAGAGCAGCCACGCCGGCGCGGCCCGTTTCATCGATTGCTGGCGAGGACGATGCGCTGGAGGCGGCGCGCGGGATCGGGACGCACGAGGTCCTCGGCGCGCAGGGACGCGACGTTGAGATAGGTCACTTCAGCCAGCCGCACGTATCGCCGTCCCGATGCCGCCTCGATCCGGTCCAGCATCGACGCGTCGACGACGACGATCGTGTGGTTCTTCTGTTCGAGGATCCGGCGCGCGTGTTCGTCGAGATCGCCGACGAGGGTGAAGTGGTGCGCGTAGTACACGAGATTACGTGTGAACCCGCCGCACGTGCAGACGGTGGGCTCGGGCCCCTGCGCGCGCACCGCCGCGGCGATGACCTCGACGGGCTCCGGCCGCCCGAGCGAGAACACGCTCGCCTGGAGCGCGAGGAGCGTCGCCGCCGCGGCGCCCGTGATGACCGACAGCGCGATCCTGGGCGCGAGCGCCAGCGACGAAGCGGCCGCCGCCGCGCCGCACGCGATCATCAGATACGGCCCGGCGGGACTCCACGTCGGATCGGCGGCCGCGAGCATCGGCCGCGCCCGCAGGACCGAGGCCCCCACGAAGATGATCGTCCCGCTCGTCGCCAGGCACAGCGTCGTCCAGAGCCGGTCGCCGGCGGGCCAGCTTTGAGCCGAGTCGCCGGGCCTGTCCGCGCGCAGGTATCGCCAGAGCGACGCCGCCAGGAGAATGGCCAGCGGCGCGAGACAGGGCAGCACGTATCGCGGCTGTTTGCCGATCGAGAGGGAATAGAAGACGAACGGCACGAGCGCCCACAGCGCCAGCCGGACCTCGGCGGCCGAGAGCCGCCGGCGTCGCCGAAGGACGCGCAGCAGTGGCTTGACCCAGAGGAACAGAAACGGCGTCCAGGGCATGAATCCGCCGAGGATGACGGGCACGTACATGAAGACCGAACGCGGCTCGTTGTAGCGAGCCGTCGCAAAGCGCTCGACGTTCTCGCCGACGAAGAACCGGAACAGGTACTCCACGCCGTGAACGAGCGTCACCGCGAGAAACCAGGGCACGGCAATGACGAGGAACACCGCGGACGCGATCGCAAGGTCCGAAACCGAAAGCGGGAGCCAGGGCGCTCCGGGGCGGCCGCGCCGCTCCAGGACGATCAGACCCATCACCGTCCCGAGTGGCAGCACCACGGCGACGGGCCCTTTCGTGAGCAGCCCAAGCGCCATCGCGGCCGCGGCGACGATCAACCACCGGCGACGCGACGATCTGGTGGGTTCCGCGTCGGTGGGGCTGCCGTCAGGCGCCGGCCGTGCGATCTGCACGGCTTCGATCGCCGCCCAGGTCGCCAGCGTCATGAAGAACGTGAGCGGAAGATCCGGAAGCGCCTGTCGCGCCATGTTGAACGCGCCGAAGCTCGTCGCGATGATCGCGCCCGCGACGAACCCGACGCCGTCGCCGTACCAACGGCGTCCCGCGCCGAAGGTCACGAGCACGACGCCGACGCCGGAGACGGCGGCCCAGAAGCGCGCGGCGGCTTCGCTGACGCCGGCGACCGTGTCGGTCGCGGCGATCAGCCAGTAGAACAGAATCGGTTTCTGGAAGCGGGGCTCGTCGTTGAAGTACGGCGTAATCCAGTCGCCGCGCGCGAGCATCTCGCGGGCGGCCTCGGCGTAAAACGCTTCGTCAGAATCGGCGATGGCCGGACCGCCGAGCCCGGCAAAGAACGTCAGCGAGCACAGCAGCAGAAGAACGAGCGCGCGCCACACGAGAGCCGTTCTCACGTTTCTCTGGCCGCCCGGCGGGTGGATTCAGCCAGGGTGCCCGGATTCGAGTGGGTTGGCACAAGACGGTCGTGAGAACGGCTCGAGACCGCGGCAGTATAGCTGATTCCCGATCAGCTCACGCGCGCGTCGGCCGACTGCTCGATGGCCGCGTCGGCGCGCCGTTCGGCGTCATCGGTCGCCGCGAGCAGCGCGCGCAGCTCCTCGCCTTCGACGACTTCCTTCTCGAGGAGACGCGCCGACAGGACGTCGAGACCTTCGCGGCGCTCGGCAAGGATGCGACGCGCCCGATCCTCGGCGGTCGTGATCAACCGCTTCACCTCGGCGTCAATCACGCGCGCGGTTTCCTCCGCGTACGCGCCGCGCTCCGGCATGAATGGCAGATCGATGAACGAGTTGCGGCGGCGGCCTTCGTGATTGACCGGCCCAATCGCCTCGCTCATGCCGAATTCGGTGACCATCGCGCGCGCGATGTCGGTCGCGCGGAGCAGATCGTTCTGCGCGCCGGTCGAGACCTCGTCGAAGACGATCGACTCGGCCGTACGCCCGCCAAGCAGCACCGACAGGCGGTACTCGAGATCGGTTTTCGACATCAGGTACCGGTCTTCGAGCGGCAGCTGCATCGTGTAGCCGAGCGCCCCGAACCCGCGCTGCACGATCGAGACCTTGTGCACCGGATCCACGCCGGGCAGCACGGTCGCGACGATCGCATGGCCCGACTCGTGAAACGCGACGATGCGTCGCTCGCGCACGGTCATCACGCGCTTCTTCTCGAGACCGGCAATCAAACGATCGATCGCCTCGTCGAAATCCGAGCGCTCGACGGCCGTCTTGTCGCGCCGCGCGGCGAGCAGCGCCGCTTCGTTCACGAGATTGGCGAGATCCGCGCCGACAAAGCCGGCCGTCCGCGCGGCGATGACCTTGAGATCGACCTTGTCCGAGAGCTTGACCTGCTTGGCGTGAATCCCCAGGATGGCCTCGCGTCCCTTCACGTCGGGCTTGTCGACGAGCACCTGCCGATCGAACCGGCCGGGACGGAGCAGAGCAGGGTCGAGCACCTCGGGGCGGTTCGTCGCCGCCATGATGATGACGCCCTTCTTCGAGTCGAACCCGTCCATCTCGGCGAGCAGCTGGTTGAGCGTCTGCTCGCGCTCCTCGTGACCGCCCATCGGCGACTGCTGGCGGACCTTGCCGAGCGCGTCAAGCTCGTCGATGAAGACGATGCACGGCGCCTTGGCTTCGGCCTGCCGGAAGAGATCGCGGACACGCGCGGCGCCGACGCCGACGAACATCTCGACGAACTCCGATCCGCTGAGACTGAAGAACGGCACCTTCGCTTCTCCCGCGACCGCGCGCGCCAGGAGCGTCTTGCCCGTCCCGGGCGGGCCGACGAGCAGCACACCCTTGGGAATACGACCCCCGAGCGTCGTGTACTTGCGCGGGTTTTTCAGGAACTCGACGATCTCTCGCAGCTCTTCCTCGGCCTCGTCCACGCCCGCGACGTCCACGAAGGCCACCTTGACGTCGTCGTCCGCATAGATCTTCGCGCGGCTGCGCGCGAACGACATGATGCCGCCCTCGGCGCCGCCCATCCGGCGGATGAAGAAAATCCAGAGCGCGAGGATCAACAGGAAGGGCACGACCCAGCTCAGGAGCTCGGTCACCCAGCGATTGTCCGCTTCGCCCCGGAACGTGACTTTGCGCGCCTGAAGCTCTTCGGCCAGCTTCGGATCGTCCACACGGATCGTGTGAAAGAGGATTTCTTTGTTCTCGCCGTCGCGGTACTTGCCGGTGATCGCTTCCTTGCTGACATCGGCCTCGACGATGTGGCCCTGCGCCAGCAGCAGCTTGAACTGCGAGTAGTCGATCGTCTGGCCCTGCCTGACGACCGAGGACACGAGGTTGGCGATCAGGAGCAGCGCGAACAGGCTCAAGCCGAACCACATCGGCGAGAACGGCCGGCGGAAACCCGTTCGCCTCGGCCTAGGTCCGGCTGGATTGGGGGTAGGTGTCATGACAAAAGACCTTGGGGACGCCCGAGGTCGTTCCTTTGATTACGAATGTGTGCGCGGCCAGTCCGCCTCATCCGACCCGCGCCGGCGTCTCGCGCCGCAGCACGAGCGCGCCTTTCTCCACGTCCACGCTCACGAGTTCGCCCTCTTTGAACTCTCCCTGGAGCACACCCAATGCCAACGGATCGAGCACCCGGCGCTGGATCGTCCGCTTGAGCGGACGCGCCCCATACACCGGATCGTATCCCTCTTCGATGATCAAGTCCCGCGCTTTGTCGGTGAGCTCGATCCGGATCTTGCGATCCTCGAGCCGGCGGAGCAGCGCCGCGAGCTGGATGTCGATGATCTCGCGGATGTGCTCGCGCCCGAGCGCGTGGAAGAAGATGACCTCGTCGATGCGATTCAGGAACTCCGGTTTGAAGTGCGAGCGGAGCGCGTCCATCAACTGCCGGCGCATGCCCTCGTCGAGGTCCGACGAGCCGCGCATCGCCCGTTCGGCGATGTAGTGGCTGCCGACATTGGACGTCATGATGACGACGGTGTTCTTGAAGTTCACGGTGCGGCCCTTCCCGTCCGTGAGCCGGCCGTCGTCGAGCAGCTGCAGCATGACGTTCAGTACTTCGGCGTGCGCCTTCTCGATCTCGTCGAAGAGCACGACGGCATACGGACGCCGCCGCACGGCTTCGGTGAGCTGGCCGGACTCTTCGTAGCCAACGTAGCCGGGGGGCGCGCCGATCAACCGCGAGACCGTGTGCTTCTCCTGGTATTCCGACATGTCGATCCGGATGAGCGCATGTTCATCGTCGAACAGGAACTCGGCGAGCGCGCGGGCCAGCTCCGTCTTGCCGACGCCGGTCGGTCCCAGAAAGATGAAGCTGCCGAGCGGCCGGTTGGGGTCCTGCAGACCCGCTCGCGCGCGCCGAATCGCGTTGGCGACGGCCGTCACCGCCTCGTCCTGGCCGACGACGCGCCGGTGCAGCCGCTCCTCCATGCGAATGAGCTTCTGAACCTCGCCCTCCATCAGGCGCGAGACGGGAATGTGCGTCCAGCGCGAGACGACCTCGGCGATGTCCTCCTCGTCCACTTCTTCCTTGAGCATCCGCGGGCCGGTCGCAGGTTTGGCAACCGCCTGCTCGTGCTCGGCGATCTTGCGCTCGAGCGCCGGGATGCGGCCGTACTGCAGCTCCGACGCCTTGGCGAAGTCACCCGCCCGCTGCGCGCGCTCGGCCTCCTGACGGAGCTGTTCGAGCTCTTCTTTCTGGGTCCGCACGCCCTGAATCGCGTCCTTTTCCCGCTGCCATTGGGCGGCCAATCGCGTGCGGTCTTCCTTGAGACCGGCCAGTTCCCTTTCCAGCTTCGCCAGACGGTCTTTCGAGGCCGCGTCCGATTCCTTGCGCAGCGCCTCCCGTTCGATTTCGAGCTGCATGATCCGCCGCTCGATCTCGTCCAGCTCGGCCGGCATCGAATCGATCTCCATGCGGAGCCGGGAGGCCGCCTCGTCGATGAGGTCGATGGCCTTGTCGGGCAGGAACCGGTCAGAGATGTACCGGTTGGAGAGCACCGCCGCCGCGACGAGTGCCGAGTCCTTGATCTTCACGCCGTGATGGATTTCGTATCGCTCGCGCAGGCCACGAAGGATGCTGATCGTGTCCTCGACCGTGGGCTCGCCGACGAGCACGGGCTGGAAGCGCCGCTCGAGCGCGGCGTCCTTTTCGATGTGCTTGCGGTACTCGTCGAGCGTCGTCGCGCCGATCGTGTGCAGCTCGCCGCGGGCAAGCATCGGCTTCAAGAGGTTGGAGGCGTCGATGGAGCCTTCGGCCGCGCCGGCGCCGACCACGGTGTGCAGCTCGTCGATGAAGAGGATGACCTGGCCCTGGGCGTCGGCGACTTCCTTGAGGACGGCCTTGAGACGCTCCTCGAACTCGCCGCGGTATTTGGCGCCAGCCACCAGCGCGCCCATGTCGAGGGCGATGATCCGCTTGTTTCGAAGGCCCTCGGGCACGTCGCCGCGCACGATCCGCTGCGCCAGACCTTCGACGATAGCCGTCTTCCCGACGCCAGGCTCGCCGATGAGCACCGGATTGTTCTTCGTTCGCCGCGCGAGCACCTGGATCACGCGGCGGATTTCGTCGTCGCGGCCGATGACTGGATCCAGCTTGCCTTTCCGCGCGACCTCGGTCAGATCGCGGCCGTAGCGCTCGAGCGCCTGGTACTTGCCCTCGGGGTTCTGATCGGTCACCCGTTGCGAGCCGCGCACGCTCGTGAGTGCCTGGAAAATGCTGTCCCTGGTCACCCCGCGCTTTTTCAGCGTGTCGGCCGCGGGCGCGCGGCCGCCTTCGCTGGCGAGGGCGAGGAACAGGTGTTCGGTGCTCGTGTACTCGTCCTTGAGCCCCGCGGCTTCCTGCTCGGCGGCGTTGAGCACGTTACGCAAGCGCGCGGATAGACCCGGCTGTGATCCGCCCTGCACTTTCGGCAGCTTGTCGACGAGACCCTGGACCGCCGGACCAAGCGACGACTCATCGATGCCCATCTTGCCGAGCAGGGCAGGGACGATGCCGTCGCGCTGCGCAATCAGGGCCAACAGGAGGTGTTCGGGCACGACTTCGGGATGCCCGGCACGTTCGGCGAGCTGCTGCGCCCCGAGCACGGCCTCCTGCGCTTTTTCGGTATAGCGATTGAGATTCATGTCTCAAGCCTCACGCCCCAAGCCTCACGCCTCACCCTTCAGCGCCTCGTAGTGCTTGCGCTCCTCATCTGACAGGGTCGACGGCAACTGCACGTCGACGGTCGCGTACAACTCCCCGCGCTCGTCCGGCTTGCCGACGGTGGGCATCCCGTGGCCCCGGAGGCGGAAGACGCGGCCATTGGCGGTGAGCTCCGGCACCTTGAGTCGGAGCGTGGATCCGGCAAGCGTCGGCACGCTGATCTCTCCGCCCAGCACCGCGGTCGTGACCGGCACCGGCACGCGCGTGTATAGGTCCTGGCCGCGGCGCTCGAAGCGCGGGTGCGGCCGAATCCGCACGGTCAGAAACAGGTCGCCGGCCGCGCCACCGGCCGTCCCCGCGGCGCCTTCGCCCGCGACGCGGACGCGCGCGCCGTCCTTGACTCCGGCTGGAATCCGCACATCCACCGTGCGTTCCTTGCCGTCGCGCGTCATCACCAGACGCCGCGTCGTTCCGGAAAACGCTTCTTCGAGCGTGAGATCGATCGTGGATTCCAGGTCGTGGCCGCGCCTCGTGCGCGGCGCGCGCGCGCGGGATTCAGCACCAGACGCGGCGCCGCCAAACCCCGCTCCGCCGAAAAACGTGTGGAAGAAATCCGAAAAGGGATCGTCGGTTCCGAACAGCTCCTGCATCTCCTCGGGCGTCATCGTCCGATAGGACGCGCCGCCCTGTGGTCCGCCGTAATGCGCCGACCAGCCGGCGCCGCCGGGCGGCCCGCCATCGCGCTGGGCCTGTTCGTACATGCGCCAGTTGGACCCGAGCTCGTCGTACTTCTTCCGCTTCTCGGGATCGCTCAGGACTTCGTTGGCCTCGTTGATCTCCTTGAACTTGGCTTCGGCGGTCTTGTCAGCCGGATTGAGGTCGGGATGATGCTGGCGGGCGAGCTTCCGAAACGCTCGCTTGATTTCGGCGTCAGTGGCGGTCTTGGCCACTCCGAGCGTGGCATAGTAGTCCTTGAACTCCATCTACCGGGCCTGTCTGCATCTTACCGCCGTGTCGAGAACCAAACGAATCCAAGCCGTCAGCCAGCAAACGACACTCCCCGTGTGTTAAAGGAGAAGGCACACATGCCGCAGTCACACGGCTGGAGGATTCTCGTCGCGACGGATGGCTCCGATGGCGCCCGGCGCGCTCTCGAAGCGCTGCCACGTCTTCCCTTGCCCGACGGCACCGAAGTCAAAGTCGTGACGGTGGTGGATACGCGCAGCGAACTGCCGGAAACGATTCGCGCGCACCGGCGAGGCGCCGAAAAGGCCCTCGAGTCCGCCCGAACGACACTCGATCGGGCGGGATACAAGGCGTCGAGTTCGCTACTTGAAGGCCCGCCGGCGAAGGCCATCCTCGGCGAAGCCGAGGCGTGGCACGCCACGGTCATCGTCCTTGGTGCACGGGGTTTGGGGAGGGTGAGGGGTCTGGCGCTCGGAAGCGTCAGCTCGGGCGTAGTGCGTGCCGCGCCGTGCAGCGTGCTCCTGATCAAGAAGGAGCTCCCGGCCCTCAACGTGCTGGCGGCCGTCGATGCCTCAGAACACGGGCCCGCCGCCGCGCGCAAGCTGGCAGAACTCCGGACGAAAGGCACGCCCGTCACGGTGCTGGGGGTGATCGAACCGCCGTACGTCAAGTCGCTGCGGCTCCTGCCAACGGCGGCGGCCAACCTGGTGCGCGCCGAAATCGCCGCGGCCACCCGCGAACTCGACGCCGCGGCCAGGGCTCAGCTCGATGAACTGGCCAGCGTGTTCAAGCGGACCGGCTGGAAGGTGAATGTCGTCGTGCGCGCGGGGGTGCCGGTGCGCGAGATCAAGGCGATGGCCGCCAGGAGCCGCGCCACGCTGGTCTGCATCGGCGCGCGGGGCACGACCGGCCTCGAGCGTCTGCTCCTCGGCAGTGTCAGCGAAGCCCTGCTGAGCACGCCGGGGCTGTCGCTCTTCATCGGCCGGTAGTCACGGGAGACTTGTGCTGGAACTCTGGACCCTCGAATTCTGGGCCCGCTGGCTGGCCATCGTCCTCATCGATCTCAGCCTGGCGGGCGACAACGCGCTCGTCATCGCGCTTGCGGTGCGCAACCTCCCGCCGCGCCAGCAATTCCTCGGACGGATCGGCGGCTCGCTCGGCGCGGTGCTGCTGCGCATTCTGTTCATCGTGATCATCTCGCCGCTCCTGCAGATCCCGTTGCTGCGCGGTGCTGGCGGCGTGGCGCTCATCTGGATCGCGATCAAGCTTGTCCGTCAGGACGCCGGCGGCGGCGCGCACAGCGCGGAGAAAGTCCGCCAGGGCGCGACGCTGCGAGAGGCCGTCTGGATCATCATCCTGGCCGACGTCATCATGAGCCTCGACAACGTCCTCGCCGTCGCGGCCGCCGCGCACGGCGACTTCCTGCTGGTGGCGTTCGGCATCGGGCTGTCGATCCCGATCGTGATCTGGGGCAGCGGCATCCTCGCGCGCCTGATGAATCGCTGGCCGATGATCATCTGGATCGGCGGCGGCGTCCTCGGGTGGGTGGCCGCCGAGATGATCGTGAAAGACCCGCTGGTCGCCGGCTGGCTCGATCCCTGGGTCGCCGTCCTGCGCTGGATCTGGCCGGCGTCGCTGGCGATCTTTGTCACCCTCCTGGGCTGGTGGTCGGCCAGCCGCTCCAAACCACCTGAACAGCCCGCGGGCACGACCGCCTGAGGAATGGCCTCGAGCCAGGCCGCTGAAAAACGCGGCCTGAACTTCGAACTTAGAACTTCAGACTTAGAACTTCACGAAAAACGGCCAGATTCCGCAGTTCGAAGTTCGCAGTTCGAAGTTTTAAGTTCAGGTTGCTGGCGTTTTCAGCAACCTGTTTACAGATCCGTATCTAACTGGCGACAGAAGGATCACATCTGCCACGTCACGCCTCGGTTCGTATCGCTCCTGACACGGGGTGCCGCTGGTACGTCGGTTGCTCTTTCCTGCGCGAGTCACCGACGCCCAGGCCCCACATCGCGACAACGCTCGCGGCCTTAAGGAATTGGGGAAGGGGTCGATATTGATACACAGAGAGGTCCGTTCTCGATGTCGTTGCGCGCCAGTTTGGTGCACCCCTCGCCGCACGCTCCGCTTGGCCATCCGGCCGGGACGGCGCCGATTCAGGCCAGGGTCGACACCGACGTTGCCTGGTTTGCGATCTGGACACGGTCCCGCCATGAAGCCACCGTGTTGAGTCAGCTCGACGGCAAACACATCGAGGCCTTTCTCCCGACGATCACCCGATGGAGCCGGTGGAAGGACCGCAAGAAGCGCGTCGACTGGCCGCTGTTTCCCGGGTATTGCTTTACGCGCATCGATCCAGCCGATTCGCTGTCCGTGCTGAAATGCTCGGGCGTCGTGAGCCTCGTCTGTTTCGAAGGTCAGCCGGCGCCGATTGCCGACGTCGAGATCGAGAGCCTTCGCACACTCGTGGCCAGCGAGCTGCGGTACGACCCGTGTCCGATGATTCACGAGGGCATGGTCGTCGAAGTGCAGTGGGGTCCGCTGCGCGGGGTCGTCGGACGATTGGTGCGAAAGGGCGCGCACGCCAGGCTGATCCTGAGCGTGGATTTGATCGGCCAGGGCGTGAGTGTCGAGGTGGACGCGGCCGACGTCCGACCGTACTGAGCAGGCGCTGGCCAATCCAGACACGTTTGTAAGTGCAACGGAATCTGTAAGTTACAGAAGTGTATCGTTCGGGTCACGCTCGTTCGGTTCTTGACACAACCTGGAGCGACTCGTAGGATCGTTCTCCCCAGCCGCGTGTTCATTACCACAGTGGAATGAACTCTCTGTAAGTGACGGGGCGGAGCTACATCGGCTCCGTCGAACACGTCGGCAATACGACACAGTTGTCCAACATGCCTTCCATGACTCGGCTGATTCAGGAGCCGCGGCTCTGCGGCGTCGTGCTGGCGGTCCTGGCCACGTGCGCGTGCGAACAACCGGCCGCGCATCCCAGTGAAGGCGGCGCGACGCCCGTCTACAACAAGCAGACCGGCCGGCTCGAGCAACTTCTTTCGGACAAGAACGGCGACGGAAAGATCGACACGCGCGCGCACATGGATGGCGTGCGTCTGAAGATGATCGAGATCGATCTGAACGGCGACGAGCGTCCCGATCGTTGGGAGTACTACGTGCCGGCGTCGAAGGACCTGAAACAGCCCTCACCGCCGAGCGCCACCGTCATCGAGCGCGTCGAGGAAGCCGCGCAGCCGAACGGCCGCATCACCCGGCGCGAGTTCTACGTTGACGGCGTGATCCAGCGAAGCGAGGAAGACACCGATCTGGACGGGCGCATCGACAAGTGGGAAGTCTACGAGCACGGCCAGCTCACGCGCGTGGACCTGGATCTTCTCGGCAAGGGATTCGCCACCCGCCGGCTCGTGTATCACGACAACGGAACCTTCGACCGGGTCGAGGAAGACCCGGACGGCGACGGCAAATTCGACGTGGTGCCCCCAGCGAAGAAAGGTGGAGAGAGTCGGTAATGGCCTCCAGTTTCACCGTCGGACGCCCAACGGACGTCGCCGCGCCGTCGGACAAGACCGCGCCCCCTGACGGCGCGACGGTGCTGTACTTGCCGGCGTCATCGCGCGATCGGTCCGCGGTGCGCGACCGGTTGACGCGATCGGGCGTGGCGGTCACCGCGGCCGCCGACATCACCGAAGCCCTGCAGTTGCTCTCGGCGCGGCGGTTCGCGCTCTGTCTGCTGGATCTCGCCGACGATCGCGCCGCCATCGGGGCGATCCGCGTGCTGCGGACGCGTCACGCGCAGCTTCCGCTCGCCGCGATCATCGATCCGGCCAACCCGTTCGTCGCGGGCGAGGCGCTCGACGCCGGCGCGATCGACCTGTTGCCGTGGCCGTTCGACGAACGCGACGTGCTGGTCGTGCTGGCTGGTGCGCACGATCGCGGCGCCGCCGATGCGGCGCCGAACGCCGCCGGCGCGGACACCGAACCGCTGTTCGCGCAGTCGGCCGCCATGCAGTCGGTCGTCGAGCTGGTGCGCGCGGCCGCCGAGGTGCGCGGCGGGGTGATCGTGTCGGGCGAGCCCGGTTCGGGCCGCGAGCTCATCGCACGCGCGATCCATCGCTGCAGCGAACACGCCGCCGACCATCCGCTCGTGACCGTCGATTGTGCCGGCGACACCCCGCAGGATCTCGAGCGGCGGCTGTTCGGCGTGGCGGCAGACCGCAAGCCGTCCGACGGCAAGCCGCCCGTCACGGATCGAGTGACGCGGTCGGGCGCGATCGCGCAGGCGATCGGCGGCACGCTGATTCTCACGAACCTGGTCGAAGCGCCCGCGCGTGTGCAGGACAGACTCGCGCGGCTTCTCCGCGATCGTGAAGCGATGCTGGCCGACAAGCGCACGATCATCGAGCTCGACGTGCGGCCGATCGCCGTCTTCGATCCGATGGTGGAAGCCGCCGTCACCGACGGCCGGCTCCGGCGCGATCTCTACGAGCGTCTGACGCAGGTCCAGATCGACGTGCCTCCGCTCAGACGCCGCCGGGAAGATATCCCGGCCCTGGCGGTGCACTTCTTACGCAAAGCCGGCGAGAGCCAGGGGGCGTCTCAGAAGAGCTTCAGCCGATCGGCCCTGACGCTGCTCGCCGCGCTCCCGTGGCATGGAAATGCCCGCGAGCTCCAGCAGATGGTCGGGACCCTGATCCGGTCCGTCCGCCGGCCCGTCATTCAACTCGACGACCTCCTCGACCAGGCCAGCCTGGAGAGCCTGGCGGCCAGGGTCGATCCCGGCCTAACGCTGCGTGAGGCGAAAGCCCGGTTCGAGCGTGATTGCATCAGCGCGGTCCTCATGCGACATCACGGAAGGGTCGGCGAGGCGGCGAAAGCGTTGGGGATTCAGCGCACCAACCTCTACCGAAAAGTGAGACAACTGAACGTTGCGAGGTCCCTGCTTTCGCCACGCAAATAGCCCGTGTATCACTTTTGACACGTTTTGGGCCTTTTTTTGTAACCCTCACCAGACAGGCTGACTTGACTCTGCCTCCAGGTTCGCAGACAATCGGACACAATACTTTCGTGGTAGTTAACCTCAGAGAAGGGTAGGGAGATGATCACCCGACGTGTCCTGGTCGTAGTACTCGCGTTCTTCATGGCAGTGGGGGCCGCCCCGATGACGATGGCCCAGCAAGTAGCGGGGGTCCTCGGCGGCAAGGCCACTGATGAAGCCCGGCAGCCGTACACCGATTTTTCAGTACAGCTCCGGAACCCCGTCAATGGACAGGTAGTGGCGACACAGCCGCTGACCGCGCAAGGCCTGTTCAATTTCAACAACGTGGAGCTCAATCAGCGCATGCTGGTCGAGCTAGTCAACCTGAAGCAGAACAAGGTCGTCTGCACGGAAGGGCCGTTCATGCTTTCGTCCCCCGCGCTCACGACCAAGACTGATGTGAACATCGATTGCGGGAAGCCGCCGGCAGCTCTCTGGCTGCTCGTGGCCGGTGCGGGGGCCGCAGGGGCCATCGCGCTCGGCACACGCAGCGCCAGTCAGTAACCCGTCGGCAACATCCACGTCTTCTTTCTTTCCATCACCAACCAACAACCCCCTCCCGGGCCGGCGCGCCAAGCGCCGGTCCGGGACCTTGACAACCGTGCCTGATTTCGCTCGCGTGTTGAAGCGCTCGACGCTTCGTGTGGCCGGAGCAGCGTGCCTGCTGACGGTCGCGCTGCCGATCCAGTCCTCTGGACAGACGACCGTCGACCCGGCCGAGGACGCGAAGGTGCACCTCGGGCCGCTGGCCCTGACTCCGCGCTTCGCGCTCCGGAATCTGGGTGTCGACAGCAACGTCTTCAATACGGCCGATTCGCCGACGAAGGACTTCACCGCGACATTCGGCCCGGGCGTCGATAGCTGGCTTCGGATTGGCCGGGCGCGCCTGAGCACGCAGACGCTCGTCGAGTGGACGTACTTCAGGAAGGCCGACGAGCAGCGCGCGCTCAACACGACTCAGTTGGCGCGCCTCGAACTCGACCTCGCGACGCTCATCCCGTATGTCAAGGGCGGCGTGATCAGCACGCGCCAGCGGCCGAACCTGGAAATCGACGACCGGGTCCGCCAGCAGCGAACGACCACAGGCGCGGGCAGCCGTGTCCGCCTCGGCGGGCGCAGCCGGCTCGACGTCGACCTGCTCCGCGAGCGGATCGACTTCGGCAGTGGCTCGGCCGGCGATGCCGGCCTGACGGCGGCCCTCAATCGCGAGGTGGCGGAAGGCAGCGTCGCGTTTCAAGTGGACCTGACTCCGCTCACCACGCTCGTCGTCCGGACGGGCATGTCGTACGACGTCTTCGAATTCGCCCGGGTCCGCGACAGCAGCAGCGTGACGGTGTTGCCTGGTCTCGAGATGAAGCCGTCGGCGCTGATCTCGGGAAAGGCCTTCGTTGGCGTTCGCCGGTTCAACGCAAAAAGCGAGATCGTTCCGGATTTCACGGGCGTGGTCGCGAGCGTTGACGTCGGCTACGTCATGCGCGAGTCGACCCGGTTCGGCGTGAAAGTGGACCGCAACCTCGACTACTCGTTCCAGGCCGACCGGCCGTACTACGTCGCGACCACCGCCAACTTCGATGTGAAGCAGGCGCTCGGTTACACGTGGGACGTCGTCGGACGCGTGGGCCGGGCGCGCCTGGCCTATCGCGGGCTCGCCGGTGACGCCGGCGCCGACGCGGACGGCCAGCGCGATCTGATCACGACGTTCGGCATCGGGTTCGGACGCCGCCTCGGCGAGAGCATCCGCGTCGGCATCGACATCGATCACGGCCGGCGCCAGTCAGACGCCGCGTTCCGCGGCTACGAAGGTTTCAAAGTCGGAGGTTCGGTCACGTATGGCTACTAACCCCAGGCGCGTCGGCCTGCTCGCGTGCCTCCTCGTCGCGATCGCCGCCACGGCGGCGGCCCAGCAGGGCGCTCCGAAGATCGTCCCCCGCGACTTCCTGACGATCACGGTGCTCGACGTGGCCCAGTTCTCCGGGAAGTTTCCGGTCGATCCCGACGGCATGATCGCCTACCCGTACCTCGGCCGGATCAAAGCGGCCGGGTTGACGGCCTCGGAACTCGAGGTGGAGCTGAAGAAGCGCCTCGAGGAAGGTTACGTCCGCAATCCCCAGGTTCGCGTCGAGTTCGAGCCAACTGAGAGCAAGCGCGTCTCCATCACCGGCGCTGTGAAGGTCCCCGGCGAGCTGAAGTTCGCCGGCGAGTTGCGCGTGTTCGATGCCCTCGTCAAAGCCGGCATGACAACGGCCGACGCGGGCGACGAGGTGCTGGTCGTGCGGGTTGCGCCGCCCAAGGAGGGGCAGACCGCGGGCGACACCGAAGTCATCTCGGTCAGCCTCCGCGGCATGGAGAAGGGCGACCTCACCGACAACATCGCGCTCCAGGACGGCGACCACGTGCGCGTGTCCAAGGGTCAGCTCGTGACGATCACCGGCCAGGTGCGATCACCGGGCGCCTATGGCGCGACTCCCGGCATGACCGTGCGACAGGCGCTCGCGCTCGCCGGCGACGTGACCGAGAAGGGCACGCACCGCGGGCTCAAGATCCTCCGCAGAGTCGCCGGCAAGGACGAGCCGCAGGAAATCAAGAACGTCAAACTCGAAGACATCGTGCAACCGGGCGACACCATCATCGTCGCGCGGCGGATCATGTAGGACCCGTTCATGAACAAACAAGCCGCGTCACAGGTCCGTCGTTCGCCGGGCCAATCGTTTCACCCCACGCACTACTTCCGCGTGTTCTACAAGCGGCGGTGGGTCGCGATCCCGGGGTTTCTGCTCGTGTTCCTGACGGGCGCGATCGACAGCGTACGCACGGTGCCGATCTATCAGGCCAGCGCGCAGCTCATGATTGAAAAGAGCGCGCGCCGCGCGACGACGATCAACACCGTGCTCGAAGAGCGCGACGCGTGGTACGACGACGGGTTCCTGCCGACGCAGCACAAGATTCTGCAGAGCCGGGCGCTCTCGGCGCGGGTGGTCGAGGCGCGCGAGATGCGCTTCCGGCCGGAGCACGTGCCGCCGTCCCCGAGCTTTTCCTTGAGCATCGGCGGGCTGTTCAACGCGGCGCAGTCCGGCGTGACCCGATTGATGTCCTCCGGCGATCCGCAGCCAGCGCCTGTCGCGGCCAAGCCCGAAGCCCAGGCGGCGCTGCTCCAGTCGGCCAACGTGAGCGAGTTCCAGGGGGGGCTGACGATCGCGCCGATTCGCGCGTCGAGCCTCGTCGAAATCCGGTACCGATCGCCCGATCCCGAGTACGCGGCGTGGGCCGCCAACGAGGTGGCCAACCAGTACAAGCTCTACACGCTGGAGTCGCGGCTCAACGCGTCGAAGGAAGCCAACAGCTGGCTGAGCGATCAGTTGAAAGAGCAGCGGGCGAAGGTGGACACTGCCGACCGCGCGCTGCAGCAGTACAAAGAGACGAACAACGCGTCGGCCGGGGACGAGCGACAGAACATCGTGCTGCAGAAGCTGACGGCGATCCAGACGCAGGTCGTGGACGCCAGATTTGAGCTGGTGGGGAAGGAAGCCGTGTACCAGCAGTTCCTCGCGCTACAGCGCGACGGCAAGCCGGTCGACTCACTGCCGGCCATCGTCGGCAACGAGGCGATCCAGGCCATCAAGACGAATCTCGCGACGCTTCGCGACGAACACGCGAAGCTGACGGTGCAGTTCGGCGACAAGATGCCGCAGGTCATCGCCTCCAACGCGCGCATCAAACAGGCCGAAAGCGAGCTCCAGTCGTCGATGGCCAACATCGTCGCGTCGGTCGAGAGCGAATATCGCGCCGCGGCGGCGCGCGTGCAGTCGCTCGAGGGCAGCCTCAACCAGCAGAAGGGCGAGGCGATGGGGCTCGACCGCAAGATGATGGCCTACGGCCAGCTGAACATGGACGCCAAGAGCGAGCGCCAGCTGTACGAGAAGCTGCTCGAGCAGTTCAATGAGGGCGGAGTTTCGGGCGAGTTCAAAGGCAGCAACATCCAGGTCGTGGACCCGGCCGAGACGCCTCAGGGGCCGATTCTGCCGCAGGTCCAGCGCGATCTGATGATGTCGGCGTTTGGCGGGTTCGTACTCGCGCTCGTCCTCGCGTTTGGATTCGAGTACTTCGACAGCCGGCTCAAGTCGCCCGACGAGGTGAAGCAGCACCTGGATCTGCCGTTCCTCGGCATGATCCCGGCCGTTTCCGTCAAGGAAGCGGCGGGCGAGGCGCCGATGCTGCAGGACAGCGTGCCGCCGGCGTTCGCCGAAGCGATCCGCGCCCTGCGGACCGCGATCCTGTTCTCGTCAGCCGACGAGGGCAGCCGGTCGCTCGTCATCACCAGCACGGGCCCGCACGAAGGCAAGACGCTCGTGTCGAGCAGCCTGGCAATCACGCTCGCGCAGGCCGGCCAGAAGACGCTCGTGATCGACGCCGACATGCGGCGGCCGCGCATGCACGAGGCGCTCGGCCGTCCGCAGGAGCCAGGGCTTTCGAATGTCCTCGTGGGCGACGCGAAGCTGTCCGATGCCTCGCGGGCGACGTCGGTTCCGAACCTGACGCTGCTCGCGGCGGGCCACATCCCGCCGAATCCGGCCGAACTGCTCGGATCGAAGAAATACGTCGAGCTGCTCGCCCAGCTCGGCCGGATGTACGACTGGGTGGTGATCGACGCGCCGCCCGTCATGCCGGTCACCGACGCGGCGCTCGTGGCCCACACGGCCGGCGGCGTGCTGTTCGTCGTCGGCTCGGAAATGACGCCACGGCAGAACGCCGCGGCGGCCATCGAGCAGCTGAAGGGGGCCAACGCCAAGTTCGTGGGCGTCGTGCTCAACCGGGTCAACATTCAGCGTCATTCCTATTACTATTCGCCGTATTACCGGAAGGAATACGGGAAGTACTACCAGCGCTCGGCCAGCAAAGCCTGACGCCCTGTTGCGCCATGTGACGGGTCGGCCCGGCGCGCTCCGGGCCGACCCGTTCTGCTAATGCCTGCTCCCATCGCCTCGCCCCGCACCGCGGCCGCCGCCGCCGTGCTACCGATCCAGGTCATCGCGCCCGCTCGCGGCTGGGTGCCGATCCGGATGCGCGAGCTGTGGGAGTACCGGGAGCTGCTGTATTTCCTGGTCTGGCGCGAAGTAAAGATTCGCTACAAGCAGGCGGTGCTCGGCGTCGCCTGGGCCGTCCTGCAGCCGTTCCTCACGATGGTGATCTTCAGCGTGGTGTTCGGCCGGTTCGCGAACATGCCGTCCGACGGGCTGCCGTATCCGGTTTTCGCGTACTGCGCGCTCCTGCCGTGGCAACTGTTCACGTTCTCGCTCACCGAATCGAGCAACAGCGTCGTCGCGAATCAGCGGCTGATCACGAAGGTCTACTTTCCGAGAGTCATGATGCCGATCGCGGCGGTCGGCGTCGGGCTGCTCGACTTCGTCATCTCGTTCGTCGTGCTGCTGTGCCTGATCGGCTTCTACGGCGCCTACTACGGCATCTCGGTCGGCGCGGGCGTCTGGACCGTGCCGCTCTGGGCGCTCCTCGCGATGATGACCGCGCTCGGCGTCGGGTTCTGGCTCTCGGCGCTGAACGTGAAGTATCGCGACATCCGGTACACCGTGCCGTTCCTCGCGCAGCTCTGGTTCTTCGCGACGCCGGTCGTCTATCCGACGTCGATCGTGCCGGAGCAGTGGCGCCTCCTCTTCGCGCTCAATCCGATGGTCGGTGTGGTCGATGGCTTCCGCTGGGCCCTGCTCGGGAAGACGAACGCGCCGGATGCGACCGTCGCGATTTCGATCGGCGCCGTGTGCGTCATGTTCGTCGCGGGCCTGTTCTACTTCCGTCGAATGGAACGCACGTTCGCGGACGTGATCTGAACATGAAGGACGTGAAGGGTGTGAAGAACGTGAAGAAGACCCGGGGCGTGCCGGCGCGATCAGAGGTCCGGGGATGAGCGTGGCCGCGATCAGCGCAGATCGACTGACCAAGCGCTATCAGCTCGGCCAGCGCGAGGCCTACGGCGCGCTGCGCGATTCGATCGCGCGGATGGTGAAGGCGCCGGTGCGCGCCGCCCGCCGGCTGGCGGGGCAGACGCTCGGGCGGCCGCCGCGCCGGAAGTGGATTTCCGCCCTCGATCAGGTGTCGTTCGACATCGCCGAAGGCGAAATCGTCGGCATCGTCGGACGGAACGGATCCGGCAAGAGCACGCTGCTGAAAGTGCTGTCGCGGATCACCGACCCGACGTCGGGACACGCGGTCGTTCGTGGGCGCGTCGGATCACTCCTCGAAGTCGGTACGGGGTTTCATCCGGAACTGACCGGACGCGAGAACGTGTTCCTGAACGGCGCCATTCTCGGCATGCGCCGCGCCGAGATCCGGAGGAAGTTCGACGAGATCGTCGCGTTCGCCGAGGTCGAGTCGTTCGTGGACACCGTCGTCAAGCATTACTCGTCGGGGATGCAGATGCGGCTCGCCTTCGCCGTCGCAGCGCACCTCGAGCCGGAGATTCTCTTCATCGACGAGGTGCTCGCCGTCGGGGACGCCGCATTCCAGCAGAAGTGCCTCGGCAAGATGCAGGAGGTCAATCGCGGCGGCCGCACGGTGCTCCTCGTCAGTCACCAGATGAATCAACTCCGGCGCCTCTGCTCGCGGTGCCTGTGGCTGCAGTCCGGGCGGCTCGCCGGCGCCGGCCCGGCCGCGCAGATCCTCGGGGCCTACGAAGCTTCGTTCCGGCGCGGCGCGCAGCGCGAAGCCGACGCGGAAGACGGCGACACCAAGCAGGCCAAGTTCCTGAGCTGGTGCCTGAGCGCGCACGAGCCGTCGCGCGGGAACGTCCTCACGACGACCGGTCCGACCGAAGTGACGTTCCGGCTCGAAGTGCGGACGCCGATTCGGCGCGCGCGGCACGGCATCGCGTTGCTCTCGCCCACGGGCCAGAACCTGTGGGGCACGGCGGTCACCGAGCTCGAGTTCGCGCCCGGCATCTACGAGCTCACGCACTCGCTGCCCGGCATCCCGATCCAGCCGGGCGTGTACTTCTGGCAGGTGAGCATCTATACCGACGACGGGATGATCGATTTGTGGGATTGCCTGCCGGATCTCATCGTCTCCACGCCGCCGATGACGCACTACCGCGACGAGTACGCGGGCGTCCTGAACTTGCCGTCGCAGTTCACGCTTCGCTCCGCGCCCGAGTCCGATCTCGTGGCCGAGGCGAACATCTCGGCGTGAAGAAGACAATGTCTGGTCTGACGAGCACTCGTCTGGCGGTCGGTACGACGGGTACGACGGGTCCGCGGAACGTTCTGGCGCTGGTCATCTCGTTTAACGGCGCCAATGAGCACCGAGGCTAAAGAAGAGATGACACGCGTCAGTTCGTTCCGCGGACCCGACGTACCCGTCGTACCGACAGCGGCTGCTGAGAAGCGAGTTCTCCGAGTCGCCATCGAAGCGCAAATCACGCAAGGGGTGCAAGGAGGCCTCGAGCAGTACTTGATGGCGCTCACCGCGGGCCTGCGCGACGAAGCGGGCAGCGCCTGGGCGTACACGGTCGTCGCCTCGAATGACGATCGCGACTGGCTGCGCCCGTTCCTGGGACCGGATCACGACATCGTGACCCGGCCCACGGGTCCGGCATCTGCCGGTGAAGAACTCAAACGCTGGCTCGGACCGGTGCGTGCGCCAGCCGGCAGGCTCTGGCGGCAGACGCTGAGGCTCGCGGGCCAACAGGCAAAGGAGCAGGTCCAGCGGGGCATCGTGGCGTCGGATGGGTTCATCGAGCGCCTCGACGCCGACGTCGTGCACTTTCCGTATGTCGCGCACTACGAACACTCGTCGGTCCCGGCGGTGCTGACGATGCATGACTTGCAGCATCGGCATTTTCCGCAGTTCTTCTCCAAGAGCCACCTGGCGTGGCGCGAGGAGGCCTATCCGGCGGCGATGGCGCACGCCGCGGTCGTCATTGCGGACTCCGAGTTCGTGCGCGACGACATCATCCGGCAGTACGGCGTGCCGGCCGAAAAAATCGTCTCGATTCCGCTGGCATCGTCGCTGCGATTCCATCCGCCTCCCACGCGGGAATTCGTCGAGGCATTGCGCGTTCGCTGGGCGCTGCCGGAAGCCTTCGCGTTGTATCCCGCGATGACGAACGAGCACAAGAACCACATCCGGCTGCTCGAGGCGGTGGCGCGGCTGCGCGACAACGGCCGGCCCGTGCCTCTCGTATGCTCGGGCAAGCAGGCGCACGTGTGGCCGGCGATCCAGCGGCGTCTCGGCGAGCTGCGGCTCGAAGAGCTCGTGCGGTTCACCGGGTTCATCGCGCCGCAGGAACTGCTGGCGCTCTATCAGCTCGCCCAGTTCGTCGTGTTCCCGAGTGTGTTCGAGGGCGCCGGCCTGCCGGTCCTCGAGGCGATGGAGCAGGGCGTGCCGGTGACCTGCTCCGAGATCCCGACGCTCCGCGAGTACGCGGCAGAGAGCGCGCTGTTTTTCGATCCGTCTCGGGTCGACGCGATCGAGCACGCGCTCGAGCGCATGTCGGGCGATCCCGCGCTCAGAACCGAGCTTCGTGAGGCCGCGCGGCGACGCGCGCCGCTGTTCACCCCGCAGGAGATGGCACGTCGCCATCACGCGGTCTACCGTCGCGCAAGCGAGATGGAGACATGGCCACGCAACGCATCCCACTGATCAAAGCCGATCTGCCGCCGCTCG
The DNA here is from genome assembly GCA_035633215.1 of Vicinamibacterales bacterium. Taxonomy (GTDB): domain Bacteria; phylum Acidobacteriota; class Vicinamibacteria; order Vicinamibacterales; family SCN-69-37; genus DASQFI01. The sequence continues at coordinate 39,870 of DASQFI010000068.1, forward strand.
AGTCTCTTGAGGCTTCGTTCCGGGAGATCCTGAGCAGCGGCCGGGTCACGAACTTCGGCCGCTACGTGCAGCAGTTCGAAGCCGAGGCGGGCGCCTACCTGGGCACCGAGGCCGTGTGCCTCTCATCGGCCACGGCCGGCCTCATCATGACGATGCAGGCGCTGGGCGTGCCGCGCGGGAGCCGTGTGGCCATGCCGAGCTTCAGCTTCGTCGCCACGGGCCAGGCGGTTCTGTATGCCGGCTGCACGCCGGTGTTCGTGGACATCACCGAAGACGGCAACGTCGATCCCGACGACCTGCGGCGCGTGCTGCGCGAGACGACCAACGTCGGCGCCGCGCTCCTGGTGCACATGTACGGCCTGCCGTGCCGGACGGAGGAGATCGCGTCGGTGGTCGACGAGACCCGCGGGGGGCGCGGCGCGGCGATGCCGGTGCTGTATGACGCCGCGCACGCATTTGGATCGGCAAGCCGCGGCGTCCGCGTCGGCGGCCACGGCGTCGCGGAGATCTTCTCGACGTCGGTCACGAAGGTCATGACGAGCGTCGAGGGCGGCATCGTCTCGAGCCACGACGCGAAGCTCATCGCGCGGCTCAAGAAAATGCGGAACTATGGCATCGAGGCCAACTACGATGCGCAATATCCCGGGCTGAACGGCAAGATGAGCGAGTTCCACGCGCTCGTGGGCCTGCAGAACCTGGCCCGGCTCGACGATCTGCTCGCCTCGCGCGCGGAGCGGGCGGCGTTCTACACGCGGCAGATTCACGGCGCGACCTCGTTCCGCGTCATGGAAGCGCCGGCCGGCACGCTGTCAACGTACAAGGACTACACGATTCTGCTGCCGCCTCGATTCAAGGCCAGGCGCGACGCGATCATGGAGTTCCTGGGCTCGCGAGGGATTGAGACGCGCGCGTATTTCTTCCCGCCGATCCACGAACAGACGTTCTTCCGGCAGTACGCCGATCGGCCGCTGCCGGTGACCGAGGACCTCAGCCGCCGCGTGATCACGCTGCCGTTCTACTCGACGATCTCGGAGGACGAGATGCGCACCGTCGCACAGGTCCTGGCGGAGGCCGAAGCGTCGTGCCGGCCGGATCCGGCCGGACGCGTCCGGCAGGAGGCGAGAGCATGAAGGTGCTGGTCACGGGCGGCGCCGGCTATCTCGGCTCGGTCCTCGTCCCCAAGCTCCTCGCACGTGGTCACCAGGTCCGGATTGTCGACCTCGGCTACTTCGGCCTCGACCATCTGAAGCGGCTGACGCCGGCGCCGGAAGTGATCCGCGAAGATTTGCGCGCGATTGCGGCGGCGCCGACGCTCGCGCGAGATCTGCTCGATGGCTGCGACGCCGTCATTCATCTGGCTGCCATTTCCAACGACCCGTCGGCCGACCTGCATCCGGATCTGACGGAGGAGGTGAACGTCGGAGTGACCGCGCGGCTGGCCGAGCTCGCGCGCGAGCAACGGGTGCAGTTCCTGTTTTCCTCGTCCTGCTCGATCTACGGCGAAGCCGACGGCGACATCGACGAGCACGGCACGACGAACCCGCTCACGGTCTACGCCAGCTCCAAAGTCACCGCCGAGCAGGTCCTGGGCGAGCTTGCCGATGCGCGCTGGGCGCCGACGATCCTGCGCAACGGCACGCTCTTCGGCTACTCGTCCCGCATGCGGTTCGACCTCGTCGTCAACATCTTCAGCTTCCAGTCGGTCCTCTACAGCCAGATCAAGGTGTTTGGCGACGGATCGCAGTGGCGTCCGTTCCTGCACGTCGCCGATTGCGCGCGCGCGTTCATTCATTTTCTCGAACGGCCCGAGCGGCGCCACCGCTGCTACAACATCGCGCACGAGAATCTGCGCGTCGTCGATCTCGTCGGCATCTTCGAGGCGCTGAACCCGCGTCTGCAGGTCCAGCACGTGCCGACGCCGGACCAGGATCGCCGCAACTACCGGGTGTCCACGCGACGAATGCTCGAGGAGGGATTCCGGCCGCGCATGACCGTCGCGCTCGGAAGCGAGGAGATGATCGACGCGATCATCTCGGGCCTCATTCCCGACCCCGAGTCGATCTTCTATCGCAACGCGAAGTGGCTGAAGGAGCTGACGCAGATTGGATCGATGGGCCACCGCGAGCTCGTCCGTCTGATCGAGACGTTCAAGCACGTCGGCCCGGAAGCGCGGGGCTAGTGCCGTTCCAACTTGTCCGCCAAGAGGCAAACCCTCGAGCGGAGACGGAGGTTGACGTGAGAGATGGCGCTCATCGGTGCATTAAGTTGGAACGGCACTAGGCCGGAGGACGCGACGCCGATGCCCGCCCCAGCGGCTTCCGCCAGCGAGATTGCCGTGCTCGTCATCGGCGCCGGCGGCCACGCGGCGGAGATCTGCTCGTACGTCGCGGACCTGCGGCGCGCGAGCCCCGCGATTCGCCTGCTCGGCTGCGTGGACGACCACAAGCCGGTCGGCCGGTGCGGGCCGGTCGAGATCATCGGCGACTGGTCGATGCTCGAGACGCTCGTGCGGACGGAACCGGGACTGCGCTGCATCGTGGCCGTGGGCGACAACGCCACGCGGAAGCGGCTGGCCGGCCGCGTCGATGCTTTGGGCATCCGCGACATCTGGCTGACGCTGCGCCACCCGGCTGCGCTCGTCGGGCAGGACGTCACGATCGGGCCCGGCACGTGCCTCGCGCCCGGCAGTATCGTGACGACCCGCGTGCGCCTCGGCGCGCACGTGATTCTCAACGTGAACGCGTCGGTCTCGCACGACGCGGTGGTCGGCGACTTCGTGAACCTCAATCCGGGGGCGGCCGCCGCGGGCCAGACGCGTCTCGGCGATGGCTGCTATCTCGGCGCGGGCGCGACGGTGATCGACAAGGTGTCGGTGGGCGACTGGACGATCGTCGGCGCCGGCGCGGCCGTGGTCCGCGATCTGCCGCCACACGTGACGGCTGTCGGCGTTCCGGCACGTGTCATCAAACAGCGATGACTCCCGATCCCGTCCTCAGCATCGTCATCCCGAGCTACAACTACGCGCGGTTTCTCGGCGATTGCCTGAACAGCATCTTCGGACAGGTGAACGCGCCGGCGTTCGAAGTCGTCGTGGTGGACGATGGATCGACGGACGAGACGCCGCAGGTGCTCGAGATGTATGCCGACCCGCGGCTGCGGGTCGTGCGGCACGAGCGCAATCGCGGCCACATCGCGACGATCAACGAGGCGCTCCCGCTCGCGCGCGGGAAGTTCGTGGCGCGGATCGATCCCGACGATCGCTATCGTTCGCACTTCATGGCGCAGGTCTGCCGCGTGCTGGAGGCCAACCCCGACGCGGGCTTTGTCTACGCCCGGGCCGCGCTCATCGACGAACGGGGTCTGGAAACCGGGCCCATTACCGCCGCGCCGCACGAGGGGGACTTCAAGGGCAGCGAGTTCGTTCGTCTGCTCGAGCAGAACTTCATCTGCGCGCCGGCATCGGCCGGCCGCCGCGAAGCGTGGCTCGAGCACGTGCCGGTTCCAGAGGGCCTCGCCTTCAACGACTGGTACTTCAGCGTCCTCATCGCCCGCAGGTATCCGTTCTACTTTCTCGACGACGTCATCGCGGATTACCGGGTGCACGGCGCCAATCACCATACACGGATCTCCAAGGACGGGTCGGAGGAGCGATCGATTTTCTGGCTGCTCGATCGCGTCTTCGAACAGCCGGATGAGGGCGTGGTGTTCGAGCCCGACAGGCAGGAAGTCCTCCGCCGCGTGTACGGCGCGCACTACCTGGACCTGGCGGAAAAGTATTTCGGCTTTGGGCGGAACGCCGATGCGCGCCGCTGCTACCTCGCCGCGATTCGCCATCGGCCGACCTGCCTGAGCGACCCCGGCGTCGCGCGGCGGTTTGGCGCGACCGTCCTCGGCCGGCGCATGTACGACCGCACCAAGGCCCTTCTCGGGTACGGCCAATGAAGGTCCTCCACGTCACGTTCTCGTACGCGCCCGATCCCATGGGCGGCACGGAGATCTACGTCGGGGAGCTGTGTCAGCGTCTCGAGAAGCTTGGCGCCCGGATGGTCATCGCGGCGCCAGGAGGTCTTTCCTCGTACGAGATCGAAGGCCTTCGAGTCCATCGGTTTCCATATCAGCCGCGTCCCGAGGAACTCGACGCGTTGTACGGCGGGGGCGATCCGATCGCGGCCGACGCGTTCGAAGCGGTCCTCGACGCCGAGCGGCCGGATCTCGTCCATCAGCATGCGCTCACGCCGGCGTGCTCGGGCGAGCTGGTCGCGCGGGCGCGGCGCCGCAATCTGCCGGTGGTCTTCACGTATCACACGCCGACCGTCTCCTGTCAGCGCGGCACGATGCTGCGGTGGGGCAGCGACGTCTGCGACGGACGACTGGACGCGCATACGTGCTCGGCCTGCACGCTGCACGGCCTCGGGCTCAACCGCACGGTCAGCCGGATGCTGGCGTCCACGCCGCAGGCGATTGGCGAGGCCATCGCGCAGGCGGGACTGTCCGGCGGCGGCTGGACCGCGCTTCGCCTCTCGACCTTGATGCGCCGGCGGCACGAGGAGATCACGCGCGTGCTGTCCTCGGTCGATCGCATCGTGGTGCTGGCCGACTGGGTGCGGGAGGTCCTGCTCGCGAATGGCGTGCCGGAGAGCCGAATGGTGCGGGCGCCGCATGGCGTCGCGCGGACCGAGACACCCCACCGGCACGCCTGGGACGCCGACAACGTGCGTCTCGCGCATCTCGGAAGGATCGATGCCAGCAAGGGTACCGGACTGCTGATCGCGGCAGTGCGATCGCTGCCGGACGCGAAGGTGACCCTTGACGTCTTCGGCATCACCCAGAGCGACGCGGACCGTCGCGAGCTCGATCAACTCCGGCACGCAGCCGGCGGCGACAGCCGGATTCGATTCCTGCCGCCGATCCCACACGTGGAGATTGGCGCGCGCCTCGCGGCGTTCGACGCCGTCGTGGTCCCGTCGCAGCTTCTCGAAACGGGACCGCTGGTCGTGCTCGAGGCGTTTGCGGCCGGCGTGCCGGTCATCGGATCGGCGCTCGGAGGCATCTCGGAAAAGGTCAGGCACGACGTCGACGGACTGCTCGTCACGCCGCACGGCTCTGTCGACGCGTGGCGCGGGCAGCTCCATCGATGCGTCACCGACCGCGCGCTCCTGCCGAGACTGCGAGGCGCGATCGTTCCGCCCAGGTCGCTCGACGACGCGGCCGCAGAGATGTTTCGGATGTACCGCACGGTGCTCGACGAACACGCGGCCGCAAGCGTATCCGGCGCCCGGCCCGTGACTTCGGGGGTGCCGCGATAGACCTCATGACCGCCCCCTCACCGCCGGTCGAACGGCGTCAGACCCGCGCGCCGAGGGTGATGTACGTCCAGTACACCAACCCGGCGGCGTATCCGCCGCTCGAGCACAGCGCCTCGATTCTCGCGGCAGCCGGCTGCGAGGTTCGGCTGGTGGGCACCGGTGCGGCCAACGAGCCGCTGCGGTTTCAACAAAGCGACCGCGTCCGCGTCGCGCTGATGCCGTTCGAGCCGGCCGGGTGGCGGCAGAAGCTGCACTACGCGCAGTTTGCGAACTGGGTCGCGGGCGAAGCGCGTCAGTGGCAGCCCGATTGGGTCTACGTCTCTGATCCGCTCGCGTGTCCGGCGGCGCTGGCGCTGCGGCCGCTCGTCGACGCGCGATTCATCTACCACGAACACGACTCGCCGGCGGAGGACACCGGCGCGCACTCGGCGTTCATGCGGGTCGTGCTGCGCGCGCGTCGCGCGCTTGCCGCACGTGCCGAGCTCTGCGTGCTCCCGAACGCCGAGCGGGCGGAGCTGTTCCGCCAGCAGACCGGCCGGAAGCGGGACGTCGTCACCGTCTGGAACTGCCCGATGCGAGGGGAAGTCGGCATTGAGAGAGCGCTTCCGCCAACGCCCGGACTCAGAGTGCTGTATCACGGGTCGATCGTGCCGGCACGTCTGCCGCGAACAGTGCTGCCCGCGCTGGCGAGTCTGCCGGACACCGTGTCACTCGACGTCGCCGGCTACGAGACGGCGGGCCATCCCGGCTATGTCGAATCACTTCGTCGCGAGGCGGACTCCCTCGGCGTGGCCGCACGCGTGACGTTTGTCGGCACGCTTCCGACGAGAGACGAGCTGATGCGTCAGTGCCAGACGTGCGACGTCGGGATGGCGCTCCTGCCCATCACGTCCGAAGACGTCAACGAACGGGCGATGGTCGGCGCCTCGAACAAGGTGTTCGACTACCTCGCGTGCGGACTCGCCGTGCTCGTCGGCAATATGCCCGTATGGCGAGAGACGTTTGCGGAGGCCGGCTTCGGACGCACGTGCGATCCGGCGTCGCCCGAGAGCGTCGCCACGGCGCTGCGCTGGCTGCTCGAGCATCCCGACGAGCGCGTCGCGATGGGGCGGCGCGGCCGGCAGCGTGTTGCAGCCGACTGGAACTACGAGCATCAGTTCGCGCCCGTGCTGGCGCGGATCGTCTAAATGCTGTCCGCAGCGCCGTCGCGGCTGCTCATCGTCGGCAATCCCGATCCGGTCCACGTCGGAAGCCATCTCCACCATGCGGCGACGTCGCTCGGCCTGGACGCACGGCTGTGCGATTCGCGCGAGGCGTACGCGGCCCCGGCGTGGCGGCAGAAGACCGACTGGTGGGTCCGTGGGCATCGGCCCTCCCGGCTCGGGGAATTCAGTGCCCGTGTGCTCCAGATGGTCAGAAGTTTTTCGCCCGACGTGCTGATCACGACGGGGCTCGCGCCCGTGGACGCGCCGACGCTGAAAACGATCGGCGATCTTGGCACGGCGCGGCTCAATTTCCTGACCGACGATCCCTGGAATCCCGCGCATCGGGCGCCGTGGTTCTTCGAGGCCTTGAAAAGGTATGACCGGGTCTTCACTCCGCGGCGCGCGACCGTCGGAGACCTCGAGGCGCACGGCGTTCCAGCCGTTTCGGCGCTGCCGTTTGCGTATGCCCCGGAGCAGCACTATCCCGAACCGCCGGCGGCAGCCGACGCGTCGCGATGGGACGCCGACGTGATGATCGCCGGCGGCGCCGACCGCGATCGGATCGAGGTGGTCGCACCCCTGATTCGCGCCGGGTTCCGGGTCGCGTTGTACGGCGGATACTGGGATCGGTTTCGCGAGACGCGGGAGATGGCGCGCGGCCAGCTCGACGCGTCCGGATTGCGGCAGGCGACCGCCGCCGCGAGAGTTTGTCTGGGACTCGTGCGCCGGGCGAACCGCGATGGCCACTGCATGCGCACCTATGAAGTGCCGGCCATGGGCGGCTGCTTCCTGGCGGAAGACACCGCCGACCATCGCGCGCTGTTCGGCCGCGACGGCGAAGCGGCCGTCTATTTCGTGCGGCCGGCTGACGCCGTGGACAAGGTCGCCGCCCTCATGCGGCGGGACGATCTGCGCCGCGATCTCGCACGGCGCGCACATGCGATCGTCACGGCGGGCGGTCAGACGTATGCCGACCGGCTGCAGTCCATGCTGTCCACGCTGGTTCCGTCCGACAGCCCCCAGCTCCCGCCATCGCTCGTCGAGCGACGGCGCGCGGGCACGTCGGCCTCGCGATGACGCCGCTCAAAATCGCGATCGTCGTGCACGGACGGTTTCACGGGTTCGACCTCGCGCGGGAACTGCTCGCGCGCGGACACGACGTCACGGTCTTCACCAACTACCCGTCCTGGGCCGTGACCCGGTTCGGCATTCCGGCCGCGCGCGCGCGGAGCTTCCCGATCCACGGCGTGCTGTCCCGCGCGCTGATGCGCCTGCCGGGCCACGGCCCGATCCGCCATCCAGAGGCCTGGCTGCACAAGATGTTTGGACGATGGGCGGAGCGCGAGCTCAGCCGTGAGCGCTGGGACGTCATTCACTGCTGGAGCGGCGTGTCGCAGGAGCTGCTCGAATCACCCCGGGTCGACTCGTCCTGCACGATGCTGATGCGCGGCTCCGCGCACATCACCGTCCAGTCACGTTTGCTGCAGGAAGAGGAGGCGCGCACGGGCGTCGCGCTGGATCGGCCGAGCGACTGGATGCACGAGCGCGAGCTGCGCGAGTACGGCCTGGCCGATCGGATCCTGGTGCTCTCGACGTTCTCGCGCCAGTCGTTCGAGGACGAGGGCACGCCGCCGGAGAGGATCAGCACCGTGCCGCTTGGCGTGCAGGTGGACGCGTTTCGACCGCCGCCCGAGGTGATCGAGGAACGCACGCGCCGGATCCTGACCGGCGAGCCGCTCCGCGTGCTCTTCGTCGGCGCAGTGTCCTATCGCAAGGGATTCCTGGATATCGCATCGGCGATCGACAAACTGAACGGACGCGGCTTCGAGTTCGAGCTCGTGGGCCCGATCCTGCCCGAGTGCGCGCCGCGCGTCGAGCAGCTTCGCGGGAAAGCGACCTTTGCCGGCAAGCGCCCGCAGGCAGAACTGCCGGCGTCGTATCACGCGTCTGATCTTTTTCTTTTTCCGACGATCGAGGACGGGTTTCCGGCGGTTATGGCGCAGGCCAAGGCCGCCGCGCTCCCGATGCTCACGACGGCGCACGGCGCCGGGCTGGACATCGTGACGCCCGGGCAGGACGGCTGGATCGTGCCGGTTCGCGATCCGGCCGCGATCGTCGATCGGCTGGTCTGGTGCGCCGCCAACAGGCCGGCGGTCGCCAGCATCGTGCAGCGCGTGTACGACACGTTCCGGCCTCGGGATTGGGCGCAGGTCGCGGCGGATTTCGAAGCGGTCTGCGTCGAAGCCACCAGGCCCGTGGCGAACCGGGAGCCGGCGCATGTCTGAGGAAACCCTCCGCGCCTGGGTCATCGTCTGGTTCGTCGCCGCGCTGTTCATTCTGGTCAGACACTGGCGAGGCGCCGCCGCCGGCCTCGTGTTCACCTATGTGCTGACGCTCGCGGTCATGCACTGGCTCGCGCCCGTGATGTATTTGCTGCCCTGGTACACCAACGTCCGGTTCGACCTCACCGCCGATGGCCTGCGGCAGAGCACGTTTGCGATCCTCGGGTTCGCGGTCGGAAGCGAGGTGATGCTGGCGATCTCGAAGCGCCGCCACTTTGGTGTGTTCACGGTCTCGACGAGCGAGGGCACACCCGTCGACGCGCGGCTCGTGAACCTGTACCTGCTGTCCGGCATCGTGCTCTACGCCGTCGTCTCGCCGATGGCGGGCCGGCTGCCGAGCGCGACGGCGCTCGTCTCGACGGGCGCGACGCTCGCGGTCGTGGCGATCGGCCTCAAGTGCTGGAACAGCTGGATCAGGAAGAGGCCCACGCTGCTGTGGGCGTGGCTGGCAGCGACGATGATGCTGCCGGTCTTGACGGTGCTCGCGCAGGGCTTCCTCGGATACGGTTTCGCGGCCATGCTCACCGTCTTCGCGTTCGTCGCGAGCTTCTATCGTCCGCGATGGAAAGTCATCGTGCTCGCGACGGTGCTCGGTTACCTGGGCATCTCGGTTTACGTCAATTACATGCGGGATCGCCGTGACATTCGCGCGGTCGTCTGGTCGGGCGCGAGCGTCCAGGACCGCGTGGACCAGTTGACCGCGACGTTCGCCACCGCCGAGTGGTTCGACGCCGACAACGTGGATCATCTGAACCTGATCGACTCGCGGCTGAATCAGGATTACCTGATCGGCGCCGCGGTGGGCTACATCGGCAGCGGGTTCGCCGAACATGCCCGCGGCACGACGTTCTGGGACGCCGCGGCGGCCGTCATTCCACGCGCGCTTTGGCCCAACAAACCGGTCGTCGGCGGCAGCGGCGACCTCGTCAGCACCTACACGGGCATTCGGTTCGCCGAAGGCACGAGCGTCGGCATCGGCCAGGTGCTCGAGTCGTTCGTGAACTTCGGTACGCAGGGGGTCGTGATCTGCTTTCTGATCCTCGGCGCCGTCCTCACGTGGATCGATCGATCGGCCTTCGACCGGTTGCGCGTCGGCGACGCCAACGGATTCCTGATCTGGTACCTCCCGGGGTTGAGCCTGCTGCAGGTCGGCGGCTCATTCATGGAGGTGACGTCGACGGCGGGCGCCGGTCTGGTCGTCGCCATCGTGCTCAACAAAGCGGCCGGCTACCTGCTGCATCGCGGTGAGGAATCGGAGCCGGAACCGGAACCGGAAACCGTGACGGCCGAGTCGTCGGAGCGAACCGAGGTGTCTCTGTGACGCGTCCGTGCCTGGCGGCGATCACGCTCGATCCCAAGGGCGGCGGCGTCGCGGTCGTGTCGCGACTGTTGTGGCGCGTGTTCTCCGACCGCTGGGGCGACCAGACGCGGCTGTTCACGCTCCTCGAGGACACGGGGTTGCTCGAGTCGCTCGACTCGTCGACCGCGACGCGCGTGCGATTCGGCACCGCGCTCGCCGGTGGCCAGGCGTTTGGTCAGTGCCGGTGGGTCTTCTATTCGCACCTGTCCGTGGCACGCGTGCAGAGCTTCGTGCCCGCGCCCTTCCGGCGGCCGTACGGCGTGTTCCTGCACGGCATCGAAGCCTGGCAGCCGTTGGCGCCACCGCAGCGGCGCGTGCTGCAGGGCGCCGCGCTTCGCGTCGCCAACTCGCACTTCACGGCCGATCGCGTCCTCGAAGCCAATCCCGACGCCGGTCCGATTCTGGTCTGTCCGCTGACCGTCGAACCTGAGGAGACGCCGCACGGCGCGACCATTCGTGATGCGCGCGTGCCGCCCGGCACGCCGACCGTGCTCATCGTCGCCAGAATGCTCTCGGCCGAGCGCTACAAGGGGCACGACGCGCTGCTCGAAGCCTGGCCGGTCGTGAAGGCTCATCTGCCAGGCGCGCGGCTGGTCTGTGTCGGCGATGGCGACGACGCCCCGCGACTGCAGCAGAAGGCGCACGAGCTCGGCCTGGGCGGCGAAACGCTGTTCACCGGCTTCGTGTCGACGCACGACCTCCAGGACTGGTACGCCAACGCCTCGGTGTTTGCGATGCCGAGCCGGGGCGAAGGGTTCGGGCTCGTTTACCTCGAAGCGATGTCGCACGGCCTGCCGTGCATCGGTTCGGTGCACGACGCGGCCGGCGAGATCATCGACGACGGCGTGACGGGACATCTGGTGAATCAATCGGATCCTCGCGAGCTCGGCGCCGTCCTGCTCGGCTTGCTGACCAATCAGGAGCGCAGGAGAGAGATGGGCGCGGCTGGTCTTCATCGCTTCCAGCGCGATTTCAGCTACGAGGCGTTTTCACGCCGGGTGATCTCCCTGCTCGAAGACACCTTCCTGGCCGCTGACGCCGCGGAAGCGTCCGAGGCGACGACACGCTGATGGCGGCCAACGTCCTGCAGGTCATCCCGGCGATCGCCCCCCGATATGGCGGGCCGAGTGCCGCCATGATCGGCATGTGCCAGGCGCTGTGGAGCCTGAACGTCTCGACGCTCGTCGTCACGACGGACGCCGATGGCGAGGGCCGGCTCGACGTGAGCGAGGGAGAAGTCCAGGATTACGAAGGCATTCCCACGCTGTTTTTTCCGCGGCAGGCCAGCGAGGCCTATAAGTTCTCCCGGCCGCTTGCCGGGTGGCTGCGGCACCACGTGCGTGATTTCGACGTGGTGCACGTGCATGCCGTGTTCTCGCACTCGTCGGTCGCCGCGGCGCGTGCGTGCCTGAACGCGGGCATTCCGTACGTGCTGCGTCCGCTTGGCACGCTCGACCCCTGGAGTCTGAACCGCCGCCGGTGGCGCAAGCAGCTGCTGATTCGGTTTGGCGCGGGCCGGCTTCTGGCCGGCGCGGCGGCGATGCATTACACGACCGATCAGGAGCGTCGACGGGCCGAGAGCGGCCTGCCGTGGCTCCCGCGCGGCGCGGTCATTCCGCTCGGCGTCGACGAAACGCTGTTTGCCGGCACGACGCGGACGAACGCGTCACCCTACATCCTCACGCTCTGTCGTCTGGATCCGAAGAAGGGCGTCGATCTGCTCATCCACGCGTTTCATGACGTCGTCAGCGCCGGAACGGCCGGTGAGTGGCGGCTCGTCATTGCCGGGGACGGCGACCCGGCCTACGTTGCGAAGCTGCGGGAAGCGGCCTCGAACGGCGCGGGAAAATCGCGGATCGCCTTCGAGGGCTGGGTGACGGGCGAGTCGCGCCTGTCGCTGCTGCGTCACGCCAGTCTGTTCGCGTTGCCGTCGTCGCAGGAGAACTTCGGCATCGCGGTCGTCGAGGCGTTGGCGTGCGGCGTGCCGGCGATCGTCAGCCCTGAAGTGAACCTCGCGTCGGAGATCGAAGCGAACCAGGCGGGTTGGATCGTGCCGCGGGATCGCACCGCGCTCGCCGAGGGCCTCGGCCGGGCAATCGCCGATCCGGCGGGGATCGTCGAGCGCCGCGTCCGCGCGCGCGCATTCGCGGATCGCTACCGCTGGAGCACGGTGGGCGAGGCGCTGCTGCGGCTGTACGACGACATTCTCTCCAGGCGCGCGGCGGTCGATCGGCACCTCGGTGCGGTGACGAACGAGGCGTATCGCGCGGCCCGCGAGCGGCCTGAGCTCTGATATGTGCGGCATCGCCGGAGGGCTGTTCTGGAATTCGGAGACGGGACGCGGCGGCCGCGAAGCCTCCGTCCGCCGCATGGTGCACGGCCTCGCGCATCGCGGGCCGGACGGCGAGGGCGTCGTGCGCTGCGAGACGCCGGCGCGCGGGGGCACGGCCGCGCCGACGGTGATCTTCGGCCATCGACGCCTCTCGATCATCGACCTCAGCGATCGCGCGAGCCAGCCGATGGCCAGTCCGCGCGCGCCGATCTGGCTGACCTATAACGGCGAGATCTACAACTTCCGCGACGTGCGGCGGGAGCTCGAAGCGCGCGGACGAACGTTTCATTCCGGGTCGGACACCGAGGTCATCCTCCAAGGCTACGAGGAGTGGGGAGCGTCGGTCGTCGAGCGGTTGCGCGGCATGTTCGCCTTCGCGCTCTGGGACGGCGCCACGCAGCGGCTCTGGCTGGCCCGAGATCGACTGGGGATCAAGCCGCTCTACGTCTATCGCGGGAATGGCTACGTCCTGTTTGCGTCCGAGGTGCGCGCGCTCCTCGCCTCCGGCCTGGTGCCGCGGACGCTGGACCGCGCGGCGCTGGATCAGTTTCTCGCGTACCAGAGCGTCCCAGAGCCGCTGACGCTCGTCCGCGACGTCCGAATGCTCGGTCCGGGCCACATCGTCCGCGTGGGCGCGGACGGACGGGAGGTCGCGAGGCGGTACTGGGATCTGCTGGATTCGGCGACGGCGAAGATCACCGCGTCTCCGGAAGACAGCCGCCGGCGCGTGCGCCAGCTGCTCGAGGAGGCGACCGCCCTGCATCTGGTCAGCGACGTCGGGGTCGGCGTGTTCCTGTCCGGCGGGATTGACTCGGGTGCGATCGCGGCGCTCGTGCGGCAAGCGGGCGTCGTGCCCCGGACGTTCTCGGTCGCGTTCACCGGCACGGACTACGATGAGTCGCCCTACGCGCGAGCGATGGCCAGGGCGCTCCAGACGAATCACACGGAGATCTCGCTCAGCGAATCGGACATCCTCGCGCAGATCCCGCAGGCGCTCGCGAGCGTGGACCATCCGAGCGGCGACGGCACGAACACGTTCGTCATCGCGCGGGCCGTGCGGGAGGCCGGGCTCAAGGTCGCGCTCTCGGGCCTCGGCGGCGACGAGTTCTTCGGCGGATATCCGTCGTTCCGCCGGCTGCGGCGGGTCGCGGCGCTGGCGGCGGCGTGGCGGCATTCGCCGGCCTTCATGCGGCGCGTAGCGGCCCGCGCCGTGCGCACGCTTGGCGGGTCGTCGGTCGCCTCCGTCAAGACCGCGGCCGTGCTCGAAAGCGACGGCACGCTGCCGCAGACGTTCCCGCTCCTGCGCCAGCTGTTTCCGGAACGACAGCGGCTCGAGCTGCTGGGGCCGGAGATTGTGGAGATCTCGCGGCACCTGGGTGATCCATACGTCTTTCTCCTGCAGCGCACGCTCGATCGCGAAGCGGACCTGGACCTGATGTCGCTCGTCTCGTACGCTGAAGCGCGCACGTACATGCACGACGTCCTGCTGCGCGACACGGATCAGATGAGCATGTGTCACGGCCTCGAAATCCGTGTGCCGCTCCTCGATCACCAGCTCGTCGAGTATCTGATGAGCCTGCCCGAGTCGGCGAAGACGGCTCAGGGGCCGCCCAAGCCGCTGCTCACGGGCAGTCTCGACCGCGAATTGCCGGCCTTCTGCGTCGCCCGTCCGAAGCGCGGGTTCGTCCTGCCGCTCGACGACTGGATGCGCACCAGCCTGCGGTCCCTGTGCGAAGAACAGCTCGGCGCCAACGGTCTGGCCGGCCGGAGCATCTTCCGCCCCGCTGCCGTGGAATCCGTGTGGCGATCGTTCCTCACCGGCAAACCGCGCACGACGTGGTCGCGGCCGTGGGCACTCGTCACGCTGAACAACTGGCTGGACCGAACCGGAGTCAAGGAATGACGGACCCGCGCGCGCCCGTCACCCTGGTCGTGTTGACCTTCAACGAAGAGCGCAACCTTCCGGCGTGCCTCGAGAACGTCGCGGGCTGGGCGGCCGATATGGTCGTGGTCGACTCCGGCAGCACGGACCGTACGGTTGCCCTTGCCAGGGAATTTGGCGCGCGGGTCGTCGAGCATCCGTTCGAGACGCACACGCGTCAGTGGCAGTGGGCGCTGGCGAACGTGCCCCTCACCACCGACTGGGTGCTGGCGCTCGATGCTGATCAGCGGCTGACGCCGGAGCTCCGCGCGGAAATCGCGGAGCGGTTGCAGCAGCCCGGCGAGACCGTCGGGTTCTTCCTCAATCGCCGGCAGATCTTTCGCGGGCGGTGGATCCGTCACGGCGGGTACTACCCGAAATACCTGTTGAAGCTCTTCCGGCGGGCGTCGGTGTCGCTCGACGACACGGAGCTTGTGGATCATCACTTCCAGGTCGCGGGTCGCACGGAGAATCTCCGGTTCGACATGATCGAGGACAACCAGAACGAGGCGTCGATCGCGGTCTGGATCGCCAAGCACAACCGGTACGCGACGCTGCAGGCCCGGCAGGACGTGCTGCACGAGTCGCTGGCTGACCCCGCGGCGGGCGAATCGAGCGCGCCGGCCAGCCCGCCGGCACATCGCGCCGGCGGTCCCGATGCCCGCACCCGTCGCCTCAAGCGCGTGTGGGGCCGCCTGCCGCTCTTCGTCAGGCCGTGCCTCTATGTGTTCTATCGGTACGTGCTGCGGCTCGGCTTCCTCGACGGCAAAGAGGGATTCGTGTTTCACGTGCTGCAGGGCTTCTGGTATCGGCTGCTCGTGGATATCAACACCGACGAGCTGCGATCGCGCGCGGCTGTCCGGAACGACGACACGGCGCGCGAAGTAAAGCTCCCGATTCGTTGAGACTCAAGACACTCCAGTGAACATTCTCGGCATCAACGCCTACCACGGCGACGTCTCGGCCGTCCTCGTGCGCGACGGCGAGCTCGTGGCCGCGGTCGAGGAAGAGCGCTTCCGGCGCATCAAACATGTCGCGGGCTTCCCGCACCACGCGGTGCGGGCCTGCCTCGAGATGGCCGGCATCACCGCCGCCGATCTCGATCACGTCGGCGTGTCCCGGGATCCGCGCGCGCACCTGGCGCGCAAGGCGCTGTTTGCGCTGCGGCATCGGCCGACGGGCGGACTCGTCCGTGATCGTGCGGCCAATTACCGGCGCGTCGGCGCGATTCCGGAGACGCTGGCCGCGTCGCTCGGGCTCGCGAGCGGCGACAAGCGTCCGGCCGTGCATTGGGTCGAACATCATCCGGCGCATCTGGCGAGCGCGTTCTTCGTCTCGCCGTTCGACGAGGCGGCGGTCTGCGCGATCGACGGCTTCGGCGACTTCGTCAGCACGTCGCGCGCGATTGGCCGCGGATCCTCGCTCAAGCTGCTCGGACGCACGTTCTTCCCGCACTCGCTCGGCGTGGTCTACCTCGCCATCACGCAGTATCTCGGCTTCATGAGATTCGGCGACGAGTTCAAGGTCATGGGACTCGCGCCGTATGGCGAGCCGACCGCGGTGGAAGAGATCCGCAAGCTGGTGCGGCTGCTCCCGGACGGCGACTTCGAGCTCGACCTCGAGTATTTCCAGCACTGGTCCGGCGGCGCGGGCATGACGTGGGATGACGGCGAGCCGCTGCTCGATCGGGTCTTCAGCGACAGGCTCGAAGCGCTGCTCGGACCGGCGAGACGCCCCGAGGAGCCGCTCACGGCTCGTCACGAAGCGATCGCGGCGTCCCTGCAAGTCGTCTTCGAGGAGTGCGCCTTCCACGTGCTGCGAGGTCTCCACGCCGCCACGAAGCTCCCGCGCCTGTGTCTGGCCGGCGGCTGCGCGATGAACAGCGTCGCCAACGGCAAGATCCGCGACGAGACGCCGTTCACGGACGTGTACATCCAGCCGGCGGCCGGCGACAACGGCACGGCGCTTGGCGCGGCGTACTGGGTCTGGAATCAGGTCCTTCAGCAGCCGCGGCGATTCGTGATGTCTCACGGGTACTGGGGGCCGTCGTTCGAGAACGGATCGATCGACTCGGCGCTCGCGGCCCGATCCGCGGAGCTGCGCGCGCTCGGCTGCGAGCGGCGCACGATCGCCGACGAGCAGGCGCTGTGCGACTGGACCGCGGCGCGCATCGCCGATGGCCTCGTCGTCGGCTGGTTTCAGGGACGGATGGAGTGGGGGGCGCGCGCGCTCGGCAACCGGAGCATTCTCGCCGACCCGCGGCGCGCCGACATGCGCGAGATCATCAACACGAAGATCAAGTTCCGCGAGAAGTTCCGTCCGTTCGCGCCGTCGGTGCTCGCCGAAGCGCACGCAGACTTCTTCACGGGCTCCGTGCCGGACCCGTTCATGATACAGGTCTATCCGGTTCAATCCGATAAACAGGGCGTGATTCCCGCGGTCACGCACGTCGACGGATCCGGACGGCTGCAGACCGTCGATCGCGCCGCCAACCCGCTCTACTGGAGACTCATCCGCGCGTTCGAGCAGCGCACCGGCGTGCCGATGCTGTTGAACACGTCGTTCAATGAAAACGAGCCCGTCGTCCTCCAGCCCTCGGAAGCGCTCGACTGCTTTCTCCGAACGCGCATGGATGTGCTCGTGCTCGGTAATCACGTGGTAACGAAGAGGGAATTGATCGATTGATCGATCGATCAATCGATCGACTGAAGATCGCTCCCACAAATTCGGGCCAATGAAGACAAGCAAGCTCTTGAATAGAGCGATAGAGCGATCGATCAATCGATCAATTCATGGAGACCCTCATGGACTGGCGTAGTACTAAGACGCTCGTGACCGGCGGCGCGTCGTTCATCGGATCGCATCTGGTGGACGCGCTCATCGCGAAGGGCGCGAAAGTGCGCGTCGTGGACAACCTCTCGAGCGGGCGGATGGACAACATCCGGACGCATGTCGAGACCGGCCGCGTCGAGTTCACCCAGGGCGATCTCAGCGATCCGCAGGTCGTCGACCAGGCCGTGCGAGGCGTCAACCTCGTCTTTCACCTCGCCGCCGATCACGGCGGCCGCGGCTACGTGGACCTCCACCAGGTCGCGTGCGCGACGAACCTCCTGCTCGACGGCCTGGTCTTCAAGGCGTGCCACACGGCCCGCGTGGACAAAGTCGTGTACGCCTCCTCGGGGTGCGTGTACCCGAATCATCTGCAGACCAACCCCGGGCAGATCCTCTATCTCACGGAAAACCTGGTCGGTCCGCCGTACGACGCGGACAATATGTACGGCTGGGCCAAGCTCATGGCCGAGATGACCCTCCGCGCCTACACGGAAGAGACCGGGATGAAGTCGGCCAACTGCCGGTACTTCACGGTCTACGGCGATCGGGGTCACGAGAACCACGCGGTCATCGCGATGATCGCGCGGGCCTTCGTCAAGCAGGACCCATACGTCGTCTGGGGCACGGGCGAGCAGATCCGCAACTGGACGCACGTCAGCGACATCGTGAGCGGCACCATCCTCGCCGCCGAGAAGATCGACGACGGCGCGCCGGTCAATCTGGGCACGATGGAACGGACGCGCGTGATCGATTGCGCCCGCGAGGTGCTCCGCTACACTGGCCACAACGCCAGGATCGAGCTCCATCCCGAGATGCCGACCGGGCCGCTCAACCGCGTCGCGGACAACTCGCTCGCCAGGATGCTGCTCGGCTGGGAGCCGCAGGTGAAGTTCATGGACGGACTGCACCGGACGATCGACTGGTACTTCGCGTCGAAGGATCGGGAAGCGATCTCGTCGAATCTGGACGCGAGGTTGACGGAGCGATAGATGCACCGACGAGTGCGATCCTGGCGGTTCAGGTTCCGGGGTGCGGGGTTCCGAGGTTCCGGAGTTCCGAGTCGTTCGACGGGATTCCGAGGTTGCGAACGCCGGAACCGCGGAACCTCGGAACCCCGCACCTCGGAACCTGAACCAAAACCGGCCCAAAGATGCACGTAGCTTTTTTCAATCGCTCTTTCTACCCCGACACGACGGCGACCAGCCAGCTCCTCACCGATCTCTGCGAGGACCTGGCGCGCGAGCACGGGTGTCGAGTGTCGGTCGTCGCGGGCGTGCCGCTCCTGCCGGCGACCAACGCCCCGCGGGCGCGCGGCGTGCTGAGCCGCGAGACGCACAACGGCATCGAGATCCTCCGCGCGCGCGGCACTCGGTTTTCGAAAAAGCACATTGCGGGCCGGGTCGCCAACTACATCACGTACTTCCTGTCGGCGTGTTATGCGGGGCAGCGCCTCGACCGGCCGGACATCGTCGTCGCGCTGACCGACCCGCCGATCATCGGGCTGGCCGCCTGGCTCTCAGGCCGGCGGTTCGGCGCGCCGCTGGTCATGGCATTCAAGGACCTCTTTCCCGAGGTGACGGTCCTCATCGACGACTTCCACAGCGAGACCGTCAACGCGGTGCTGCAGGGCGTGAACAAGTTCCTGGTCCGCCGGGCCGCGTACAACGTCGCGCTCGGCGAGACGATGCGCCAGCGGCTGATTGAGAACAAAGGCGCGCCGCCCGAGAGAACGACGATCATCGCCGACTGGGCCGACACCACGGCGATCGCGCCTGGGCCCAAGCGGAATCCGTTCTCCGAGGCCCATGGCCTGGCCGACAAGTTCGTCGTCATGCACTCGGGCAACATCGGTCTTTCACAGAGCCTCGAGACGCTCGTGGAGGCCGCGGCGCTCCTGCGCGATGTGCCGGATCTTCGCGTGGTCTTCGTCGGCGAGGGCGTGAGGAAGGTCGAACTGCAGGCGCGCGCGAAGGCCCTCGGGCTCACGAACGTGATCTTTCTGCCGTTCACACCCAAGGAACGGCTGGGTGAGTCGTTCGCGACCGCCGACCTCTTCATCATCTCTCTCCAGAAGGGCCTGGCCGGGTACATCGTCCCGAGCAAGCTGTACGGCATTCTCGCGGCCGGCCGCCCATATGTCGCGGCGGTCGAAGAACGGTGCGAGGTCGCGGCGCTCACCCGCGCCCACCGGTGCGGCCGTCTTGCCGAACCCGGCAATGCGCGCGACCTCGCCGATCAGATCCTGGTCTTCTACCGCGATCGCGCGATGGCGGACGAGTCGGGCGCAAACGCCCGCGTCGCCGGGCTCGGCTTCGACCGCCGGGCGCAGGTGCACCGCTACATGGAGCTCTTCCGGCAGATCGTGCCGTCGCCGGCCGATCGGCCCGCGGCCGCCATCGAGAGAGTCCGGCGGGCATGATGCGCCTGGCCAAGCGCGCGCTGGATGTGCTGCTCTCGGGCACCGGCCTGATCGCCTCGATGCCGCTGTGGGCCGCCGTCGCGCTGGCGATCAAGATGGACGACGGTGGGGACGTGTTCTACAGCCAGCCGCGCGTGGGGGAAGGCGGACGGGTGTTTCACGTGTTCAAGTTCCGATCGATGGTCCCGGACGCCGACGCGCAGGGGGCTCGTCAGGCGACCGCCGGCGATCCGCGGATTACGCGCGTCGGCCGCTGGCTGCGGGCCACGGCGATGGATGAATTGCCGCAACTTTGGAGTATCTTTCGTGGCGACATGAGCTTCGTCGGCCCCCGGGCGCTCCGGCCCGGCGAGATCGAGGTCAACGGCGGCGGGGAGCTCGTGGCGCTCGAGGCGGTTCCGGGATTCGACGAGCGCTGCCGCGTGCCGCCGGGCCTCACCGGCGTCGCGCAGATCTACGCGCCGCGCGACATTCCGCGCCGCCAGAAATTCCGGTACGACCGCGTCTACATCCGCAGGCAGTCGTTCTGGCTCGATCTGCGGCTCATCCTGCTGTCGTTCTGGATCACGTTCCGCGGAACGTGGGAAGCTCGAGGGAGAAAATTCTGACGAGGCGCGTGCGCGACGTCGTGGTGATTGGCGCGGGGCCGGCCGGATCGATGACGGCGGCGCGGCTCGCCGATCAGGGCCACGACGTCCTGATGCTCGAGGAGCACGGCACGATCGGCACGCCCGTCCACTGCACGGGCCTGCTGGGCCTCGAGGCGTTCGACGAGTTCGACCTGCCGCGCGACATCATTCTGAGCCAGGCGGGCGCCGCGAGCTTCTGGGGCGCCGCCGGTCAATCGGTCACGATTCGCAGCGAGCGCATTCGCGCCGCCATCATTGATCGCGCGGCCCTGGACGCCCGCCTCGCGACGCGCGCGGCGCGCGCGGGCGTGGAGATCAGACAGAACTGCCGGGCCGAAGCCATTGACGTCGGCCCGTCGGACGTCACCGTCGCCGCGCGCGGCCTGGACGAGCCGGTGACGGCAAGGGCCTGCGTGCTCGCCTGCGGCGCCAACTATCGCTTTCATCGCGCGCTCGGCCTGGGTCTGCCCGACGTGTACCTGCAGAGCGCGCAGCTCGAGACGACGTTCCCGGAGACCGCCGACGTCGAGGTGCGGTTCGGACGCGACGTCGCGCCGTCGGGCTTCGCGTGGCTGGTGCCGTTCCGGCGCGGGGAGTCGCCGCACGCCCGGATCGGGCTCATGGCCGAGACACGCGGCCGCGATCGATTCGAGACGTTTCTGGCGTCGCTCTGCGGGCGGTTGGGCGTCGGGCGCGACGCCGTGCCCGCCCCGCGGCTGAAAATGCTGCCCCTCGGGCCAGTCACACGGACCTATGCCAACCGCGTCGTCGCCGTCGGCGACTCGGCTGGGTTGGTAAAGCCGACGACCGGCGGCGGCATTTATTACGGACTGCTGAGCGGGTCGATCGCCGCCGACGTTCTGGGGGACGCACTCCGGCGCGATCGCCTGGGCGAGGCCGCGCTGCGCCGCTACGAGACGCTCTGGCGGCGCCGGCTCGGTCAGGAAATCCGGGTCGGGCTCGCATTCCGTCGCATCGCCGCGCGCCTGAGCGATGAGTCGATCGACTCGCTGATCGATCTCGCGCGCGTGAACGGCATCGTCCCGTTGCTGCAGGAAAACGCGTCGTTCAACTGGCATCGCAAGGCGGCGATTGCGCTTCTTGGCCACCCGTCCTTTCGGAAGATCGTCTTCAAGTCCTGGGCCCGGAGCGGTGAGCTGCTCTGAGTGACGGCGACCTCACGTGCAAGGACTGCTGACCGCCATCCTGCGCGGGGAATTGCTCGCCGGCCGCACGCTGGCCGCGTGCGACCCGGATCATCTGCGCGCGCTGGCCGAGCAGCATGGGGTGCTGCCGCTGGTCGCGGAGCGGCTGGCGCGGATGCCCCAGGCGCCGCAGGAGCACGCAGCGACGTTTGCCGCGCAGGCCAGACGCGAGGCGGCGGCCGATGTCGTGCGCGAAGTCGAGCTCCTGAGGCTGGTCGCGGGACTGGCGGACGCCGGCATCCCCGCCCTCGTCATGAAGGGCGCGCAGCTGGCCTACAGTCACTACTCGCGGCCCGACCTTCGGCCCCGCATGGACACGGATCTCATCGTGTCCGCTTCGACTCGTCCGGAGGCTCATCAGCTTCTCGTCGATCTCGGGTACGAGCCGGTCGAGCAGGTGGCCGCGGATCTCGTGATGTATCAGGCTGTCTACGTGAAACGGCGCGATGGCGTGCCGGTGCATGCCGTCGACCTGCACTGGCGGCTGGCCAATCCGCAGCCCTTCGGCACGGTGTTGACGTACGACGAGATGGCCGCGTCGGCCGTGCCGATTGCGCCCCTCGGAACAGGCGCGCGGGGGCTCTCGCACACACACGCCCTGCTTGTCGCATGCATCCATCCCATCGCCCATCATCCACACGCGCAGCGGCTGATCTGGCATCACGACATTCACCTGCTCGCGTCTCGACTCCCGGCGGAAGAGTGGGACGCCTTTACCTCGCTGGCGGTCGAGCGGCGGGTGAGCAGCGTGTGCCGGCGAAGCCTCGAGCTGGCGGTGCAGAGCTTCAATACGTCGGTGCCGGCCGGCGTGCTCGCGCGACTGAGCGCGGTCGCGACCGCCGATGCCGCGACCGCCGCGTACCTGTCGCCCTCACGTCGCCAGATTCACGACGCGATGTGGGATTTCCAGGCGCTGCCGACGTGGGGCGAGCGCTTGCGGCTCGTGCGCCAGCACCTCTTCCCGCCGGCGAGCTACATGCGAGACGTCTACGCGCCGTCGAGCACGGCGCCTTTACCGGTCCTCTATGCCCGCCGGGCGTTCCGTGGCGCGCGTCGCTGGCTGGGGCGGGCCTGATCTGATGCGAGTCTTCGGATTCTTCCTGACCGCGACCATCGCCTGGGGCGCGCTGGCCTTCGGCGCCGTGTATCCGTGGGGATACTGGCCGCTGGCGGTGGCGTCCGCGGGCCTCGGCCTGTGGGGGATCTTCGACACGCGCGCCTGGGCCGACCCGCGCACGCGGGATCTCGGGATCGCGGTGATCGCGATCGCCCTCGCGATCTTTCTCCAGATCGTCGCCCTGCCGGACGACTGGGTCACCGCGCTGTCACCGGGCGTCGGGCATTTCCTGAGCGAGTACCAGCTCGGGTACCGGGCCGCGGGATCGCATGCGCTGTCGCTCGACCCGAAAGCCACGGGGGTCGCGTTCGGCTTGTTCTGCGCCTTCGGCCTGCTCCTGATCGGGCTCGTGCGCGCCATCAGGGTGGTTCGGCTCGACTGGCTCCTGAATCGGCTCATGGCGCTCGGCGTCGGTCTCGCCATCCTCGGCGTCGTGCAGAAGGCGCTGCTCGACGTCGACGATCCGCGTCTGTACGGCGTCTGGAGGCCGGAGTTCGGCGGCAACCCGTTCGGGCCCTTCGTCAACCGCAATCACTTCGCGGGCTGGATGGTGATGACGCTGCCGCTCGTCATCGGCTACTCGTGCGCGGTGATGTACCAGTCGCCTCGTCCGGCATCGCACGACTGGCGCGGCTGGTTCCGGTGGATCACGACAGTCGAGGCGAGTCGCTTCGTCCTCGTGGCCTTCGTGGTGGTGGCGCTGGGCATGTCGCTCGCGCTCACGGGATCGCGATCGGGCATCGCGAGCTTCGCGGTCGCGACGGCGGTCTTCGGGGCGTTCCTGTTCACGCGCCGGGCTGCCCGCCGGGCGCGCGTGCTCGCCGCCGTCTACTTGTCCGTGCTGATCGTCAGCGCCGTGGCGTGGGCCGGCGTCGATCGCGCGGTCGATCGGTTCGGCAAGGCATCGGCCGACGCGGACGGGCGCCTCTCGGCCTGGACCGACACGATGCAAATCGTCCGCGACTTCCCGGTGTTTGGCACCGGCGTCGGGACCTACGCTCGCGCGATGCTGCTGTACCAGACCAACGGGCGCGACGTGATGTACGCGCACGCGCACAACGACTACCTGCAGATCGCCGCCGAGGGCGGACTGCTCGTCGGCGTCCCCGCGGTGGCCGCCATTGTGCTCGTCGTCTTCGTGGTGCGGCGGCGCGTGAAGTCGGGTGACGACGATCCGCTGACGTACTGGACCCGCGTCGGCGCGATCGCGGGCCTCGCCGGCATCGCCGCTCAATCGCTCGTCGAGTTCAGCTTGCAGATGCCGGGCAACCGCGTCCTGTTCGTCGTTCTTCTCGCGCTCGCCATGCATCGACCCGCGCGCCGCTCCGTGGATGCGAATCGGGTTTGATCTCGACGGCGTGCTCGCCGATCTGCACACACCTTTCGTGCAGACGGCGATCAAGCTTTTTCCCACTCTCGACGCCGGCGTCGTGAGCGCGGCCGACATCGGCGCGTCGCCGCCCGACGACACGCGCGAGCCGCCCAGCGAGGCGCCCGGCCCCGCCTCTGACGTCGTGCTCGACCGCGAGCAGACGCACGCCGTCTGGCGCCAGCTGACCGGCACGGCCGACTTCTGGGAGGGACTCCAGGAGATCGAAAAGGGCGCCATCGCCCGTCTGGCCGAGCTCTCCGAAGCGCGGCGCTGGGAAATCATCTTTCTCACCAGCCGGCCGAAGTCGGCGGGCCGGACGGTGCAGCGCCAAAGCCAGCGCTGGCTCGAGCGAAACGGGTTTTCGCATCCCAGCCTGTACGTCGTCCATTCGTCGCGCGGCCGGATCGCCGACGCGCTGCAGCTGGACGTCGTCGTGGACGACCGGCCCGAAAACTGCCTGGATGTGGTGCTCGAGTCGAAGGCCGGTGCCGTGCTGGTCTGGCGCGGGCCGCAGGCGACCGTCCCCGCATCCGCCAAGCGGCTCGGCATTGCCGTCGTCTCGACGGTCGCCGCGTGCCTGGACGCCCTCGTGCAGGCGCAGGAGTCCGACGCCGAAGGCGGCGTCATCGACCGGCTCCGCCGTCTGTTCGGGCTGCGCACGAAGGCGGCCTCGCCGCTCCGGCGTTAGTCAGAAAAGCCGTTTCTTGCGCGGAAAACGGTCCGTCCGCCGCGGCCGACGTTACCAAAAAGTCACCCACGCACAGAAGTGCGGGCGCGTGCCGTCGACGGCGCGCGATGGCGGATCGAGAAGTGTGCGCCGGGCGCAGAAGTGTGTTGTGACACGAGTACCGCAGACGCCCTCCGCGTCGCAACGAAAGTGTTGGGCGCCCGCAAGGATCGTGCGGCCGAGCGCGTCCGTCGCAAGCCGTTCCGTGAAAACGCGTGAAATTCCGGCCACCTGTGAGCACCCGATGAGTGGCATACCCGTTGCCCTATACGTGCCCGGCTGTCGTCGAGCCGGCACAACGTGTGTGCTGAGCCGAAGGACAGCCGCTAGGTCTCTCAGAGACTGGAGAGGTTGTCCATGTTCCGCAGGCTCCCCAACGCCGTCGCTCTCGTCGCTCTCATCTTCGCGCCCTGGTCTGCCAGCGAGGCTCGCGCCCAGGAACGCCAGGATGTGCCGCAGCTCGAGCTGCCGGCGACCGTCATGGCCTTCGCCCAGCCGATTCGACTCACTGAGACGCCCCAGCGTCCGCCGGCCGCTCCGCAGGTCCGGATTGGTGGCTCGTCGCCGATGCTCAAATCGCTCTACGCGTCGACGGCGATCATGCAGGGCCTGGACGTCCATTCGACGATGTCGGTGCTCAATCGCGGCGGCGGGGAGGCCAATCCCCTCATGGCCGGGCTGGTCCGCAACAAGGCCGCGTTCATCGGCGTCAAGGCCGCGGTCGCGGCGAGCACCATCCTCGCGGCGCGGCAGATTGGCAAGCGCAACAAGGTGGCGGCGGTCGCCACGCTCGTCGCGATCAACAGTGCCTACGCGCTCGTCGTGCAGCACAACTACCGCGTCGCGCGGAACCTTCGCTGACACGCGTCCCGTCTTCATGCCGCCCTCCCGGGACGCCCAGGCGGCCCGGCTCCACGCCTCGCTCACGCTCGCCGGCCGAGTGCCGGACCCGACTCCATGACCGTCTGGTCCTTCTGCCGCACCGTCTTCCGGATCACCGGATGGCGCTTCGCCGAAGCCCTGGTGCTCATGACCGCGCTTGGCTTGATGTCGGGCGCGTCGATCGTGCTCCTCATCGTTCTGGTGCATGCGTCGGGGCTGGAGGGCGTGAGGTCGTCGCAAGCCTCATCGACGCTCTTCGGGTCCGTGCTGGCGATGGTCGGCACGCCGTCGCTGCCGGTCGCGCTCGGGGCCTTCGTCGCCGTCACGGCGCTCCAGGGCTGGCTGGGATGGCGCCAGGCGAAGAGCGTCGTCGCGCTCACGCAGGAAGTGATGCTCGCGCTTCGCCAGCGGCTCTTCGCCGCGATCTGCCGCGCCGAGTGGGCCGTCTTCTCCCGCTATCGATCTTCTGACCTCATTGAAGCGCTGATCGGGAAGATCGATCGCGTCGGTCAGGCGACATATTCGCTGCTGACGCTGTGGTCGAGCGTCGTGATGGCGGTCGTCCTCACGGCCCTGGCGCTGAATATCTCCGCGTCGATGACCGCCCTCATCATTGCCGCGGGCGCGCTCCTGTGCGT
Organism: Vicinamibacterales bacterium; assembly: GCA_035633215.1. Classification (GTDB taxonomy): domain Bacteria; phylum Acidobacteriota; class Vicinamibacteria; order Vicinamibacterales; family SCN-69-37; genus DASQFI01. The sequence goes on from DASQFI010000068.1 coordinate 66,157, forward strand.
GCTGCTGGCGGGCAAGCGCCGGCAGGCCGCGCAGGTGGGCGAGGAGCTGTCCGCCGCCGACCGGTCGATGTATCGCACGGTCACGGAGTCGCTCGCGAGCATGAAAATCGTGCGGAGCTACGGTGCCGAGTACGCGCACATCGAGGAACTGCGACGCGCCGGAGGCGCGCTCCGCAACGTGCACCTCGGCGTGGCGGCGAGTCCCGTCGCCGTGAAGGTGTCTTTCGACGTCGGCGCGGCGCTGATCCTGAGTCTGGTCGCGTACACGTCCATCCGCGGCGTGGGGGTCGCCCCGGCCGAGCTCTTCGTGCTGCTGGTGGTGTTCATTCGCCTGGCGCCGCAGCTCTCGTCGCTGCAGGTCTACTATCAGGCGCTGCTCGCCGACATGCCGGCGTTCGTCGCGCTCACGGACACCGAAACGCACCTCGCATCGGTGGCGGCCGCCGAGGCGTCGACCGTCCGCGATCGGATTCCGTTCCATCGCGACGTGCGCCTGGACCACGTGACGTTCAGCTACGGCGGGCCGCCGATTCTGGCCAATGTGGACATGCGCATCCCCGCGGGCGGCGTCGTCGCCATCGTCGGCGCCTCCGGGGCGGGGAAGACCACGGCGGCCGATCTCGTGATGGGCCTGCTCACGCCGCAGTCCGGCCGGGTGCTCGTGGACGGCGTCGAGTTGACGCACGATCGCCTCGGCGCCTGGCGCGAGCAGATCGGGTACGTGCCGCAGGAGACGTTCCTGTTTCACGACACCGTGCGCAACAACCTGCGCTGGGCGGCCCCGCACGCGACCGATCGGGAGGTCGCGCTCGCGCTCGCCTCGGCGGCGGCCGAGGGCTTCGTCCGGCGCCTGCCGCTCGGGCTCGACACGATCGTCGGCGACCGCGGCGTGCTGCTCTCCGGCGGCGAGCGGCAGCGACTGGCGCTCGCGCGCGCCCTGCTGCGGCGACCCAAGCTCCTGATTCTCGACGAGGCCACCAGCTCACTCGACTCGCAGAACGAGCGGGTCATCCAGGATGCGACCGAGTGCCTGCGCGGGCAGGTCGCGATGCTCCTGATCGCGCACCGCCTGTCCTCGGTGCGACAAGCCGATATGATCTACGTCCTCGATGCGGGCCGCGTCGTCGAAACCGGCAACTGGGATCAGCTCATGGCGCGTACCGGGGGACGGTTCCGCGCGCTGTGCCTGGCGCAAGGACTCGACAGCCCGCCGGCGGCGGTGTCCGCGCGGCCTGTCGCGGTAATGTAGCGCATGTCATCCGATCGCCGACGATCGCCGCGGATCGAAATTCTCGGACGGCTGCACGGGCATGCCGTCTCGCTCGACGTGCCCGTGGTGGTGCGCGAGATCAGCCTCGGCGGCATGGCGCTCGAGACCAGCTTTCCGTTTCCCATCGGGGCGGTGCATGAATTCCGTCTCACACTCGGCGACGGCGCCCAGGTCCAGCTCAACGGGCGTGTCATGCACAGCCGCGACACTACCGTACCCGGCGGCCAGGCCGTCTACCTCACCGGCATTCAGTTCGTCGATGACGAGCCCACCGAAGACGATTCGACCGTGGGCAATTTGATCGATCGTTTGAAATAAGGGCAAAGGGCAGAGGGCAGAGGGCAAAGGAGAGGTGAAAGGGTAAAGGTGAAAGGGAAGACGCCCGGAGATCGAGCATCGAACGCCAACAGCCCTCTTTTACCTGCCCCCTTTCCCCTCCCCTTTGCCCTTTGCCCTTTGCCCTTTGCCCTCTGCCCTGTTCAGGGTGGCGCTCGGGTGCGTGCTCTTACAGCTGGCGAGCGCCACTCTCCAAACACGCGACTACAGCAGCCCCAACGCCGCGACGATGATCGCGAGGGCGCTCGTGGACCGCGGCGAATTCGCCGCACACGCGTGGCCGCGGAACGCGAAAACAGCGTCCGGCGGGGAAGAGCCGCTGCGGGCCTTCCACCTTCCGGCCGAGCCGTTGCTCCTCGCGACGGGCTTGCGCGTCCTGCCGCCGGCGCTTCTCCCATACCTCCACGTCCCCATCACCGTGCTCTTCGTGACTGCCGTGGCCGCGACAGGGTTCTGGATCGGTGGGCGGGCGCTCGGCCTCGCGGCCGGCGCGATTGCCAGCCTCGATCCGTTCGTGATCGCTCATGGGGCCGTCTGGGACGACACGTTCCTGGCGGCGGCGCTCGAGTGGACGATCTTTGCCGGGCTCGTCGGGACGCTGGCGGCCGGACGCACCGAACTGACGCGGGAGGCGTCCGCTCGCAGAGCGGGCTTGTTCGCGCTTCTCGGCGTGCTGGCCGGCCTGGCGGCCATGACACGCAGCTCGTCGCAGGCGATTCTCGGCGTGGTCGCGCTCGGCCTGATCGCGCGGCCGGTTTTTCGACCGCTCCGCGGGGCTGGCTGGGCGATCCTTCTGGGTATCGCGATTTCCGTCGCCGCGTGGGGCGCGCGTAACCACCGTGTGTTGGGCGAGTTCCACGTCGGGTCCAGTCACGACGGCATCACGCTCTTCGAATCGAACTACGCGACGGCGCGTCCATCACTGCTCCGAACAGGAGTCGTCGAGATCTACACGCTTGACGAGCTCGGCGTGCACTTCGGGGCGGTGGCGCCGATGCGCGAATTCGACGCCGATCGCTATTTCAGACGCCAGGCGATCGCTTACGCAAAGGACCGGCCGCTCGACGTGTTGGCGACCGCCGTCCTGAAGCTTGCCGTCAGCCTGACCGGCGTGCACCTGGGTCAGCCGCTGACGTCGTTGCGAAACATGATCGCGCTGGCCGTCAATGCCGTGCTGATCCTCGCCGGGGCATACGGTTGGCGCCGATGGCGATCCGACTCGCGGGAACGGCCCGCGAGCCAGCTCGTGGTTTTCTTGTGTGTCGTCGCCGCGACGCTGACGTGTCTCGGTCTGCTCGCCGGGCCGGCCGGGATGCGCTATCGCGTGGACGCCACGGGCTTTTTGTATCTCGGCGCCGCGGCCGTCTTCATTTCCTTCGCACGACCGCGCATGGCCACCCATCGTCGTGCTTGAGCAGCACGACGTCGAGTCCGGCCTCGGCCACGAGCGCGCGGACCTCCGCCTCCGTCAGCTGGCGGAAGAACCCGACCTGCATCGCGAACGATCCGGACGGCGCTGAGAGCGACGCGCGATCCTCCATGTACGAGTAGTAGCTGAGAAAGATCGGTCCCGCGGTGAGCGCACCCATCTGCCGCAACGCCTCGACGCGCCCGGCGTCCGATCGAATGTGCGAAAAGCTGGCCCATCCGAGGATCGCGGCATCAAAGGGCGCTCGCGGTCGTAGATCGACGGGCGCCGCCGATCCGTTCGGCGAGCGCAGCACCGGCAGGTCCTGATAGCGTCCGACCAGAACCTCGATCGTCTGCCTGCCGTCGAGCGAGTGATGGAGGGCAGTCGCCAGGGGAGCCGCCGGCTCGAATGCCACCACGCGGTAGCCACGCCGCTCGAGCGCGAGCGCCTCGCGGCCTCCACCGACTCCGCCGATGATGACGGTCGCGGGCGGCTTGGGAAACTCCGCGTCGATGATCCGGCTCTCCCATGGAAAGAGCTCGGTCTGGAAGGTCGGCGAGCCCGGTCGATATGTGGGCTGGCCCGCGTAGGTGATGTCGTTGAAGGCGTCGTAGAAGGCGTCAGAGCCCAGGCCAAGCACCAGGCGGCTCCGCAGGCCGTTGAACTTGCCGTAGAGCCGATCGACGATCCTCGTAGCCCAAACGGTGCGGGCGAGCCACCGGAGACCTCGCGCGGAGGTGAATCTTCGATCCGTCAAAAAGACTCCCGAGGTCCTTTGACGAGCTCGCCGTGCGGTCCAAAGCCGAACGCCGGCACGTATTGGGTCAGGTCGGGCGGCTCGAGGCCCAGCGCATCGCGCGCGACCACCCAGGCGTGTCCCTGCGTCTGCGACGCTGCCTGACGGAAGCCGATCATGAGCGTCGGATTGGCGCCGAGCCGCGACAGCTCGCGATAGAGCAGCAGACTCCGCTGCAGGCAGTCGCGGTCGCCGAGATTGGCCAGCCCCTGCGTGCGCCAGACGCGCGCCACCGCCTGACGGATGTGTTCAGGGTTGGACGCGCCTCTCGGCGGCTGCCAGGCCCAACGCGCGAGTGTCTGCACGGGAACGAGGCGCTTGAGCACGGCGAACGCGACGTACGCCGGGAAAAGACGGCCAACGGCAACGGCGTTGCCGCACCACCGTCCGATTGAGCTGCCGCTCACGGGAGTACCGGCGCGAGTCGACGGACGGGGATGATGCCGTGCTCGGCCGCCAGGGCCGTCACTGCAGTGAGGACGTGCGCGAGCCGGGCGACGTTGGGGTGGTAAGAGAGCGAGAAGACGGGCACGCGCGCGGCGACGCTGAGATAGTCGTCGGCGAATTGCCGCGCCGCGACGGGCTCGTCGGGATCGAAGCTGTGCGCGTGAGTGACAAGCGCGGGAAATGCCGCGGTCGGACGCACGCGGTCGAGTCGTACGGTGTCGGGCCGGCGCGCGTCCTGGTGCAGCAGCACGATGACCTTGAGCGGAAGATACTGGCGCTGAGACACGTTGATGGGCGCCGGGTCGGCGAGCCCAAAATGCATGGCGGCCGCGCCCCGGAGTTTCGGCGCAAACGGCACGGGGTGCGCGAACACGCCGTCCCGGCCGACGCGGATCACCACGCCGTCATCGGCGGTTTGATTGAAGCCCGATTGGCCGAGCGCGTAGGCGAGTGTGGACTTGCCGGATCCCGAAACGCCACAAAGGGCCACGGTGCCCTCCAGGCCGGCGACGCCGGAGGCGTGAAGCGCCTGCCAGCCCATGGCCTGCAGGATGGGCGGCAGGAGCGTCCGCGTGAAGCGATCGGCGACTTCGTTGGGAGACGTCCCGGACGCCAGCCACGCCCGCACCACGGTGGACCGGGCGTCGAAGGCGAATACCCCAAGACCAGGGCATTCCATCCAGCGCCCGGCGGCGCCGACGAAGCCACGGGCGCAGATCTGCCCGTGCTCGTCGCGCCAGATGTTCGCTTCTCGCCCGCCCCGCGCGTCGGGCGGCGCTTCGCCCTCGGCAAAGGTCAGGGTGAGCATGCCCTGGAACTAGTGCCGTTCCAACTTGCCCGCCAAAAAGCAGCCTCTGTTGTTCGGCTTCCCGGCTGGAGAGAAGCGGACGGCGTTCTCCGTGCGATCAGTTGGAACGGCACTAGCCTCCGTCCTGCGCCGGCACTTTTCGATCCTCGCCGGGATCCTTCGGCGCCGGGCTCAGCTTGCCCATTCCCCCTTGCAGCAGCTCGCCGATGGTGCCGACTTTCTTGCCGGCAGGCGGCTCCCACGCACGTCGCGGCGTCGGCGCGATCGGCCCTTTCTCAGACACGGGCATGATTGACGTCCTTTCCAGATCGTAAGTTTACGAACATCTGACCCACGTTTCCAGATTCAGCAGGTCCCACACACGATGCAATTGAGCCGGGTTGCGCGCAATCGTCTCGTCGGCGAATGCACGCGCTGCCGGCGCGTCGATCACACCGAGATCCTCGAGCGCGGAGAAGCCTCCCAGGTTGTCCACCAGCGCCGCGCCCTCGGCAGCCAGCATCTCCTGATAGAACGGCGTCGCCGCGGCTTTGCGCTGGCGATCGAACCCGAGCTCCGGAAACCGCTGCGCGAGCGCCGGCCGCACGAGGCCCTTCGATCGTCCGCCGCGATCGAGCAGCGCCGGCGGCGTGCGAATGAGCATGTCCACGAGATCGGCATCCCAATACGGATGCAGGAAGCGGACGCCCGCGCGCCGGCCGAAATCGTGACGCTCTTCGAGCTCCATCGCGAGGATCGGATGATCCAGACCCGCGCGGATATCGCGGAGATAGAAGCCGTTCGGCGGATCGGCGCAGATCAGGCTGCCGGAGGTTCGCCGTTTGAGCTCCTGTTTCAGCTCGGTGCTCGGCGCCACCCACGCCGGATCGCGACGTACGGCTCGCGTCCGCCGGCTTCGCTCCCACACCTCAGGCGCCAGACGCGACAGCGCCTGGCCCGCGAGCGGCCGCAGTCCGTACTTCCACACCACCGATCGCATCAGGACCAGCGGGGACGCCCGGTACGATCGCCACCACGCCGACACGAAGTTCCGGTATCCGGCCACGTCGCCGGCGCGAATGAGATCGGCCGCGAAATACGCCGACACCGTCAGCCACTCGTCGCCGCCGCTGCCGGTCAGAATCGTTTCGACGCCGTCCGACCGGCCACGCCGCGCGAGCGCCTGGTACGCCGGGCTCCACGAGCTGTTCACGGGCGAGCTGGCGCCGGCGTTCATCTCGAGCGCGAGCGCGAACAGGCCGCGAGGCGCGACGGCGTCGCGAAAGTCGATCATGTGGTGCCGCAGGCCGAGCTGCTGCGCCACGGCGGTCTGAACGGGCCGCTCGTCGCACTCCGGGTGCGGGAAGCCGAGCGACAGCGCCAGCGGCTCGGGACGCGCCAGCTGGCGCGCGCGATCGGCCGCAACCGCGGCGACGCTGATCGAGTCGAGCCCGCCGCTCAGGAAAATTCCCGTGCGGCCGGTCGAGAGACACCGATCGACCGCCTGGTCGAGCAGATGACTGAACTGGTCGAGGTCGGCTTCGTCGAGCCACTCCATCGGCCGGTCGTCAGGCACCGGGCTCCAATACTTCGCCGTGGAAGCATGTCCGTTCCTGATGAGCAACCGCGCGCCGGCGAGCACGCGCCGCACGCCCTCGTAGAACGTCTCCTGCGGCTCGGGCCAGCGGTAACAGAGATGATCCGCGAGCGCCGCGCGGTTCAGCGCCTTCGCCACGCCGCCTCTCGAGAAGAGCGTGTGCGGCGAGCTGGCGCAGACGACCCGGTTTCCGAGCGACGCGTAAAACAGCGGATGCAGACCGAGCGGATCGCGCGCGACGATCGTGCGCCCCTCCCGCTGGTCGGCGATGGCGACGACGAAACAGCCGCGCAGCAGCGCGAGCGCCGCTTCGCCCCACCGCTCGTAAGCGGCCAGGACGAGCTCGGCCTCTGCCGTGTCCGCAGGCAGGTCGAGATCGACAGACAACCGGTCCCGATCGAATAGCAAGCCGAGGACCGCCGCCTGGACGGAGTCGCGTTCGGCAACGGACACATCGGTGGACGTCAACTGCGGCCGGCCACTCAACTCGAGCGTCAGCAGCCAGTCCGGCCGGGTTGACGAGGCCGTGGTCGCGTCGGCGACAGCCACGCGGGAGCCGCTGGTCATTGGAGCAGATTCTCGTCGCGCAGCCACGAAATGAGGTCGTTGACGTCAGCGGTGACGCCGGCCGGATCCATGTCGAACTCGGCGACGAGCGTCTGGATCATCTCGTCGAACGGCAGGCCTTCGCCGATGAGCTCCCACACGCGGGCTCCCGTGTGATTGAGCTCGAAGACCTGATTGGTCGGGAGATGGACGAGGACCGCGCCGTCACCCAAATGTCGGGCGATGACGTCCGGGTTCGGCCGCAGCGGCGTGGCTGGGGAGTTGACGGGTTCCATCCTGCACAAAGCGGGTTCCGGCTACCCTGGTCGTGGGGACCCGCGGGCGCCACAACACTTAAGGTCGAGAATCCGCCAAGGTCGATCGAGCTTAAGGGCGCCTTCCGGGACTGTCAACCAAACGTGTGGCACCGTGGGTTCGGGTGTCGCCGCGGTGATACAAGGTCCTGACTAGAACACCGCCAGAATCAAATATGTGATCGCGCTCGCAATCAGACCGAGAAACGGCGGCGCGACCCAGCCGTAGCCGAGCCCGTTGGTCGCCATGTTGGTGGCCACGAACGTTCCCACCCCCACGATCATGGCCGCGAGCGCCGCCCACCGTCCCGCGCGTGGAAAGAACAGCCCTCCGAGAATGGGCGCGAACAGCGTCACGGTCATCAGCGAATAGAACATCGTCAACGCGCTGACGACGCTGTCGAAGACAAACGTCAGGAAGAAGCCGACGAGCGCGCCGACGCACGCGAGGATGCGCGCGACGCCGAGCACGTCCTCGTCGCTGGCGCGCGGCCGGAACACGCCGCGATAGAAGTCGCGCGCGCCGGACGTGGCAAGCATGAACAGCACCGCGTCGGCCGAGCTGATGACGGCCGAGAACACGGCCGCCAGTCCCAGGGCGCCGATGACTGGCGGCACGCTCTCGGACAGGAGGGTGGGCAGCGCCATTTCGGGTCTCGCCAGATCCGGGTGGAGCGAGCGGGCCGCGAGCCCGAGCATCACCGGCAGAAAGGCGAAGATCATGAGCGCGACGCCATTGAGCGCCACGCCGCGCGTGAGCGTCCGCGTATCCTTCGCGCCGTACGCCTTTTGGATCAGGCCGGGCGAGAGAAAGAACGCCGGGCCGAGCAGGAACAGGCTGGGCCAGCCGACGCGCGGCCCGCGCCAGAAGCCCAGACCATCCTGGTCGGCAAGTGCCAACGGTGCTCCCCCCACGGCCATCCACGCGAACGGCGCGGCGAGTGCGAAGCCGATCAGCTTCACCGTCAGCTGCACGCAGTTGACCCACGCGGCGCTCAGCAGGCCGCCGCGCACGACGTACGCGGCCGTCGCCACGGCCGCGATCAGCGCGCCGACGGGGTAGGACACGCCGCCGACGAGCACCAGCACTTCCGCGCCGCCCTTGAGCTGCGCGCAGAGGATGAGGAAGCTGCCCATCCAGATGATCGCGGCCGCGAGTCCGCGGACGGTGCCGCCGAAATGATGTTCGAGCAGATCGCCGACGGTCAGCAGGCCGTGACGCTCGGCGGTGCGCCAGATGCGCGGACCGATCCAGAACGCGAGCACGAGCGATCCGACGCCCGCGCTGCCGTTCCACCACCACGCGGCTAATCCGTCGGTGTAGGCGTAGCCGGTCGCGCCGACCGTGGATCCGGCGCCGATGTTGGCGGCGAGAAACGTCGCGAAGAGCAGTCCCGTGCCGAGCGTCCGATCGGCGACGAAGAATCCGGACGTCTGGCGGACCGTTCGGCCGATCCATGTGCCCAGCACGATCAGGCCGATCGAATACGCGATCAGCAGGACAAAAAGGAGGGTCATTTAGTGCCGTTCCAACTTATTGCACCTATTGCCTGTCCTTGGACTCGAGCAACTGTCTCGTTTTGGGTGCATGCGGTTTTTCGCGAAACAAGTTGGAACGGCACAAGGCGCGATCAGCGGATGTCGGCCGCGGCGGGATAGCCGGGCAAGCCACGCGCGGCGCGCACCGCACGGACGACGGCTTCGGCCACGGCTTCAGCGGCCAATCCTCCAGCGGCGCCGACGTTGACCTCGCGGCCGAGCGCGCCGGTTGCCAGCGCGAAGAGCGTGTCGCCGTCGGCGGGCGTGTGCGACGGCACGATCGCACGCGCCAGGCCGTCGTGCGCCATCTCGACGACTTTGAGCGCCTGCGTCTTCGTCAGGATGGCGTTGGTCGCGACGACGCCAATCGTCGTGTGCTCGCGCCCGGGTCCGGGCAAGGCGACCCCCATGCGCACGAGCGCGAACGGATCTTCGAGCGCACGGCCGTCGGCGGTGCGGACGCCCGCGACGGGCCGGCTGGTGCGCGGCTCGACCACGGTGCCGACGGCGTTCACCACGACGAGCGCGCCCACGATCAGACCATCCGGTGTGGTCAGCGCCGACGTGCCAACTCCGCCTTTCATCGCTCGAGTCGCCCCGAAGAGTTTCCCGACGGTCGCGCCTGCGCCGGCGCCGACCGACCCTTCTTCGACGGGTCCCGTCTTCGCCTGCCGCGCGGCTTCATATCCGCACGAGGCGTCAGGGCGAATGTCGGGTCGATTGCCCACCGCCAGATCGAACAGAATCGCGGCGGGCACGATCGGCACCACGCCGGCCGACGTCATGTAGCCAACGCCTTTTTCGGCCAGGAACCGCATCACGCCGGTTGCCGTGTCCAGACCGAACGCACTGCCGCCCGAGAGGACGATCGCGTCAACCTTGTCGATGGAGTTGTCGGGGGCAAGCAGGTCGGTCTCGCGCGTGCCCGGAGCGCCGCCGCGGACTTCGACGGCTCCGGTGGCCGACGGCTGCGCGAGGATGACGGTGCATCCGGTCGGACGCTCTTTCAGCGTGAAATGCCCGACGAGAATGCCGGGCACGCTCGTGATGCCGGGGGGTGGCTGCGCCCCGCTGGTCCGGGCAGGTTGCGCAGACAGCGCGGCGAGGGCGACCGCCGCGACCGGGAGAATCACACGCACCGAAAGAACGGTCATCGCTTCGAGTGGGGTCGGGCGATTATAGAAGGGGACGGGGCTCAACTGTGGGAAACTCCCGGCACCTCTTTCGCCACGTGCCGGGAGTTTTCCACAGTTGAACCCCGTCCCCCTGTCGGTGCCCTCGCGTCTTCTTTCGCTGGATGTCTTCCGCGGCGCGACCATGGCCGCGATGGTCATCGTCAACACGCCCGGCGACTGGGCCAACGTCTACTGGCCGCTGCTGCACGCCGAGTGGCACGGCTGGACGCCGACCGATCTCATCTTCCCGTTTTTCGTCTTCATCGTCGGCGTGTCGATCGTCCTGTCGAAAAAGAGCAGCGGCGCGGTCGGTCCCGTCATCCGGCGCGCAGCGGTGATCTTCGGTCTCGGCCTGTTGCTCGCGCTCTATCCGCGATTCGACATCACGACGGTGCGCATCATGGGCGTCCTCCAGCGGCTGGCGCTCTGTTACCTTGCGGCGGTCGTCATCTACCGTCTGGTGGCGGATCGGGATGAGCGGACGCGGTTCTCGGTCGTGCTCGGGGCGGCCGCGGCGCTTCTTGCTGGCTACTGGATTCTGCTGACTGTCGTGCCAGTCCCGGGCGGTCAGGCCGGCGATCTCTCACCGTCCGGCAACCTCGGCGCCTGGATTGATCGCACGCTGCTCGGCGAAGCGCACCTCTGGCGGCAATCGAAGACGTGGGATCCGGAAGGACTGCTGAGTACGCTGCCGGCGCTCGGCACGGCGCTCACCGGCATCACCGCGGGAATGGTGCTTGTCTCCGCGCGCGAGCCGTCTCGCAAGATTGCGATTCTCGTCACGGCGGGCCTGATCCTCACGATCTCAGGTTGGATCTGGGGCGTCGCGTTTCCAATCAACAAGAATCTCTGGACGAGTTCGTACGTCCTCTTCACCAGCGGGCTCGCGGCGATCTTCCTTGCGCTTTGCTACTGGATCGTCGACCTGCGCCACCAGCGGACGCTCGCGCGTCCGTTCGTCGTAATGGGCGTGAACGCGCTTGTCTTGTTTGTCGTCTCCGGCTGGCTCGTCAAGACGCTCATCTGGATCAAGGTGTCCGAGCCGGCGGGACCGCCGGTCACGCTCTACCGCTGGATCTACGCGCACGCGTTCGAACCCCTGGCACCGCCGAAAATCGCGTCGCTCTTGTTTGCCAGCGCGGCGCTGTTGCTGCTGTACACACTTTTGGAAGTCATGTATCGGCGTCGCTGGTTCGTTCGCGCGTGAAGGCGGGTACAATTGATGCCGCATGCGAAGAATTCTGGTGACCAATGACGACGGCCATTTCTCGCCCGGCATTCAGGTGCTCGCCGACGCACTTCGGCGGCTGGGCGAGGTCACGATCGTCGCGCCGGCGAGCGAGGCGAGCGCCGTCGGCCACGCCCTGACATTGCGGCGTCCGCTGCGGCTCGATCGCGTCGGCGATCGCATCTACTCCGTGGACGGCACGCCGACCGACTGCGTCAACATCGGCATCGACGAAGTGCTCGACGGGAAACCTGACATCGTCGTCTCCGGCATCAACAAAGGGCTCAACATCGGCGACGACGTCACGTATTCGGGAACAGTCGCGGGTGCGCTCGAAGGCGCGCTGCTCGGTTATCAGGCGATGGCGATCTCGCTGCAATCGACGAGAGGGGAGTGGGACTTCGGTCCGGCGGCGTCGATCGCGGCTGAACTCGCCGCGACGCTTCTCGAGCGGCCGCTGCCGAATCGGACGTTCCTCAACATCAACGTCCCGCAGGGCCCGATCCGCGGCATTCGCGTCACGGTGCAGGCCAAGCGCAATCACATCACGAAGGTCGATCGGCGGCTCGATCCACGCGAGCGCCCGTACTTCTGGATCGAGGAGGCGCAGGACGACTGGGAGCCGGATCCGCGCTCGGATCATCAGGCGATTCGAGAGAAGCAGGTTTCAGTCACGCCGCTGCAGCCGGATCTGACGGCGCACGACGCAATCGAGATGCTCGAGGCGCTCACGCAGGGGATGGGAGCGGGGAAGAGATAAAGACTTTCCCCCCTCGGGGTAAGATAGGTGGGTTGTCGGGGCGTGGCTCAGCCTGGTAGAGCACTCGGTTCGGGACCGAGGGGTCGAAGGTTCAAATCCTTTCGCCCCGACCATTAAACATTCACAGGCCGGTCAGATGTGGCCGGCCTTTTTACTGTACCCGCGACACCGTCTTTGTTATCTCAACTCTCCGACCTGACGATTCTCTGCCGCCGCTTCCAGCCGCTCACGCGCCCGTTTGGACCAGCGGGCGAGTCCAAAGAGGACGGCACCAGCGACCCCACAACCTACGGCAACGCGCGGAGGCGACAATTTCAGGATGGTTCCGCCGCTGGGCGGTCGCGCGTGCGTTCGCCGCTCCGGAGCCGGCACCCATCGGCTGAGGTAGGCGAAAATCTCCGACGCGCACACGGGACACTGCTGTGAATCGTGGATTTCTTCGCAGTCAAGGCATAGCCGCCCCACTCTGAGTTGCATACGTCACCCTCAAATCCTGCCTGAACTCTTGTCCTGACGCCTCCTTCCCTTTGCAATCCCGCTGCCCGAAAATGGCATCGCGCTTGCTCATAGACTCGTAGAGGCAGCATCGCTCGTCCCCCAGTCTGGCGGGACGGCAAATACCCCACCCCAATGGACGGGAGGCATAATTGGCCTCCCGGCACACCTCTTTGTCGCACCTTGCGCGACCGTCCGGGAAGAGTGCGGAGTGCGGGGCCATAGAATGTCCCCCTATGCAGCTGGTATTCGAGCAGATCGGCACCGGAGGCGATCGGAACTTCGGGTACGTGCTGGGCGATCGGCAGGCGAGACAGGCCGTCCTGATCGATCCCTCCTACGCACCAGAAGTCCTGGTTCAGCGCGCGCAGGACCAGGATCTGCGGGTCTCGCACATCATCAACACCCACGGACATCCGGACCACATCAACGGTAACGAGCAGGCGGTGGCGCTGACGCATGCGCCCGTGGCGGCGCATCCGGACGTGCCGACGCGGGTCGACGTGCGCCTCTCGGGCGGCGACTCGCTGACCGTGGGCGCGCTCGAACTGCGATTCTTCCACACGCCCGGACATGCCGCCGATCACCTGGTCATCTTCGAGCCGTCCTATCGGCTGCTGATCACGGGCGATCTGTTGTTCGTTGGCAAGGTGGGCGGCACGCGCAGCGACGAGGACGCCCGCACCGAGTGGGACAGCCTGCAGCGAGTGCTCGACGCTGTTCCCGATGACACGACTGTCTGGCCGGGCCACGACTACGGCATCCGTCCAAGTTCCACGATCGCCATCGAGAAGAAGACGAACCCCTTCCTTCTCTGCGACGATGTCGACGCTTTCATTCACCTAAAAGCCGAGTGGGCCGCAGTGAAGCAGCGTTACGGGCTGAAGTAGACGACCGGTGATGTCGCGACGGCGCTGACCGCTCGGGGGCTGCGTTACGGCTGCGCCGATGCCGTCCGCGGCGCGGCCGCCTTGATCACACCGTTCTTCGTCAGGAACGCCTCGATCGCCGTCCAGGCGCGCAGCACGTGCTCGCGGAGGAAGTTGCCGTGCCGCCCGCCGGGTACCGTGACGAGCTCCACCGGCACGCCGGCTTTCCTCAGCGCGTCGGTCCCGCGCACCGCCTGCTCGTACGGCACGGTCGGGTCGGCATCTCCATGCACCACGATGGTCGGCGGCAGGCCTGCGCGAATGTAGGCGATCGGCGACACGAGCTTGGCCACGTCCATGCGATTGGTCTGCGGGCCGATCCAGCTGATCGCGTAGTCGCGTGCGGGATCGTCAACGAGCGTGGTGTAGTCGAACACGCCGAACCAACTGACGATGGCCGCGACCTTGAGCGGTTCGCGCGAGGGGCAGCGCCGGTCGAGCCCCGCCGATTCAGGCAGCATCCCGGCGAGATAGGCGAGGTGCCCGCCCGCCGACTGGCCGGAGAGGACGATGCGATCCGGGTCGACGTTGTACTGCTTGGCGTTGTCCATCACCCAACGCAGCGCGCACCGGGCGTCCGCGACCGCGGCCGGCGCCAGCGCCACGCCGCTCGATCGATACTCGACGTTGACGGCGTTCCATCCCATCTGCACCCATGGAATGGCGTTCAGGGCAAAGGCTTCCTTGGTGGATGCGGCCCGGTATCCGCCGCCATGAAACAGCAGGACCGTCGGCAGCGGGCCGGAAGCGCCGCGGGGGCGGTAGACATCGAGTTTCAGGTCCACGCCGCTGGCCGTCAGGTACGTGATGTTTGGCGTCACCTGGCTGCCCGTCGAGATGTACGCGGCAAAGGCAGCGGCGTCTTCCACCGGGCGCTGTGACAGGGCAACCGAAGGCGCCAGGATCAACAGCGCAGCGCCTGCGAGCGCGGGTACGAGGGATCTCGCCATGGGAACTCCTCCTTGTCGGAACGTCAACGCGCAGGAACTATCGGTCAAGGTGCGCACCCGCGTCAACTCCAGGGTATGCTGTCACGCGTTGCGTAGAGGCCGCCCATGAGAAAATATCTGACGGAATTCGTTGGCACCTTCTTCCTGGTGCTCACCATCGGGAGCGTCGTCATGGCGCCCAATGACGCGGGCGCGATGGCGCCGCTGGCGATCGGCGCCGTCCTGATGGCGATGATCTTCGCCGGCGGCCATGTGTCGGGCGCCCACTACAACCCGGCGGTGACAGTGGCGGTGTTCCTCCGGGGCAAGTGCGGAGCGTCCGATGTGCCCGGCTACCTCGTGGCGCAGTTCGCTGCTGCCGCCGCGGCCGCCTTCACGGTGGCGTTCCTCAAGGGCAATCCCCTCGTCGCCCCGATGCAGATCGACCTGACGCGCGCACTCGTCGCGGAGTTCCTGTACACGTTTGCGCTCTGTTCCGTGGTGCTCAACGTCGCGACGTGCCGGGGCACGAGTGGCAACTCGTTCTATGGCCTGGCGATCGGGTTTACGGTGCTGGCCGGCGCCTATTCCGTGGGCGCGGTGTCGGGCGGCGCCTTCAATCCCGCCGTGGCGTTCGGCGCGACGTTGATGGGACTCTTCAGCCCCGCGAACATCTGGGTGTACCTGGTGGCCAACTTCGCGGCGGCGGCAGCCGCCGCCGCGTTCTTCAAGCTGATCGACGCGGAAGGTCCGGAGCCGACGCCTCAGCGAGGCGCCTGAGCCGTCGCCGCCCGCTGGGCCATCCGTTCCTGCATCTGGCGGGTGAGGTGCGGCACCAGGCCGATCATCCGCTGGAGCAGCATCAACTGCCCGCGATGGTGCATCTCGTGTTCCTTGGTTGACAACAGCATCTCGAAGCGCGTCTTGGTCGCCGGCTCCACACCGGGTGGCATGATCACCTGTTCGCCCAGGAAGGAATCG
>DASQFI010000069.1:0-1569 GCA_035633215.1 Vicinamibacterales bacterium
TCTCGAGGTCCCCGGCGGTCCCCACGTGGCCAAAGCGCTGGAGCGCACGCGCGAGGCGGTGTTCACTGGGGAGATCGAGCCCGACCAGGCCCGCTCGTTTGCGCGTGAGCTCGCGAAGCAGTACCTTGACGAGCAGTTGTGAGTTGCCAGTCGGCGGTTGCCAGTTGTCAGTTGTCAGCGCCCCTCACCCGGCCTTCGGCCACCCTCTCCCCGCTTCGCGGGGCGAGGGGCCTCGACGGAACGTTCATCGCGAGACCCTTCTCCCCTCCGCAGAGGGGAGAAGGTGCCGAAGGCGGATGAGGGGTCCTCTCGGCGAAAAATACGACTCACCTGCATCGCATCCTGAAACTCAACAACTCCGGCGGGATCAGGTCAAGCCTGCTGTTGCTCCCCCTGCCGCCGTTAGGCCTGATGCCCGTCATTCTGCGTCGCGAGGAGGTTCGATGCCGAGAAGCGCCGCGATGTACGGCGCCACAGCCGTCTGCCGGAGCTGGGGAATGCGTCCCGCGGCCACTCCTGCTCCTCCCGCCGCGAGAATGGTGTCGAGCTCGCGATGGGTGTTCAGGGCGCCGTGCTGGCCGTAATAGAGCGGCCGCGCAAACCGCTCGCCTAACGCCGTGCTGAGCGCGAAACGTGGCCAGGCGTACGCGACGATGTCGCCCGTGTGGGGATGGTCGGGATGGTGGGGATGCAGGCGGTTGCCGCGCTTGACCGCCTGCTCGAAGACCGGGGCGCCATCGCTCGTGCGCAAATCGGTCAACAACTTGACTACTGCATCGCTGTCGTCAGGGTCGTGGAACCGGTAGAGGTGCGCCACCTGGCCGGTGGCGTACGCGGCCCACCGCGTGTCGTCCGCCAGGGAACCACCTTCCGATTTCGCGTACCCCTGTTCGGCCAGCACCGCGTTCACTCGAACTTCCAGCTCCACAGGCGCCACCCCATGATCGCCTGTGACCACCAGCGCGTCCCGCTCCACATCAATTGACGACGTGACGGCGGCAACTGCTCCGTCGAACATCCGAAAGGCCACGGCACGTGCCTCGGCCGCCTCCGCGCGATTCCCGGGCGTGGCGTGCAGTTGCGTGGGGAGCGTCATCAGAAACTGGTGCTCGGTCTGATCAATCGCTGGCTGATACGCGAGCAGAAGATCGAATGGCATGGTTTCGATGGCCGCCAGCGCCGCGCGTGTCAGGTAGTCGGAAAGGCGTTTCACCTGAACCATGAAGTCTGCCGTCGACAGCCCCTCGCCGCCGCGCAGCCGGTCACGCACGCTGTTCTCATCCGGAAGACCCGGCCAGAAGCCGGCGCGAGCCTCGACGGTGAGTCGAAAAGTGTCCGGGTAGACTTCCGATCGCGAGACCGCGCCCCAGTACAGCGTCACCGAGCGCAGCGAAGCATCGTGGTGCAGAACCTTCGACCACGAGCCATACAACCCGTCATACAGCCCGCCGGCCACCAGGCGCTGCACCGCGAACCATCCGTCTGAATTCCGAGGAAGCTCCGCGCTGTCCATTTCGACGCGCAGCGTGTCGTAGTTAGGCGTGGCATCGTCGGTGGTGTCATAAGCAA
>DASQFI010000070.1:0-14200 GCA_035633215.1 Vicinamibacterales bacterium
ATCCCTACAACTTCAATCTCGACCCGGTGCTCATTTTGGGGCTGCAATCGCTGGGCGCGGCCATGCACACCCGCCTTGCCATCGAGGGCAAGGGTGGTGCCACTATGCGCTCCGGCGGTCCCTACGACGGCTGGTGGAACGGCGGCATCCGGAACACCGCAACCTTTCATAACACCATCGCGATGCTCACCGAGATGATCGGAAGCCCGACGCCGATGCGCATTCCGTTCGTGGCCCAGCGGCAGATTCCCGGCGGCGACATTGCCATGCCGGTGGCTCCGGGGGCATGGCATTTCCGGCAGTCGGTGGACTATTCGGTCTCGCTCGACCGCGCCGTGCTCGATTACGCGTCGCGCATGCGCGAGAGCCTCCTCTACAACATCTACGCGATGGGGAAGGCCTCGATCGAGCGGGGCAGCCGGGACAACTGGACCCCCAATCCGCGGCGTATCGCGGAGGTCAACGCGGCCTTTCCCGCGGCGACCGGGGGTGGCGGAGGTCCCGGTGGCGGACGCAGCGCGAGCACCGACTCGGCCATCTGGGCCGTGCTGCACCGGCGGGAGATTCGCGACCCCCGCGCCTTCATCATCCCGTCGGATCAACCCGATTTTCCCACCGTCGCGAAGTTTGCGACGGCGCTGCTGGAAACCGGCATCACCATCCAGCGCGCCACCAGCGCCTTCACGGTGGCCGGAAAGCGCTATCCGGAAAACTCGCTCGTGGTGTTCACGGCGCAGGCCTTCCGTCCGCACGTCATGGACATGTTCGAGCCGCAGGATCATCCGGATGACATCGCGTATCCCGGCGCCACGCCGACCTCGCCGTACGACGTTACCGGCTACACCCTGGCGTTCCAGATGGGCGTGCAGTTCGATCGCGTGCTCGACGGCTTCGACGGGCCGTTCGAGAAGCTCACGGATTTCGCGAAGACTCCCGCTGGTGCGATTCGCGGCGCGCAGACGCCGGTTGGGTACTTTTTCAGCCGCAAGACGAATGACAGCTTCATCGCGGTGAACCGGCTCCTCGCCGCCGGCGAGGACGTCTCCTGGCTGTGGAACGGGCCGATGGGCCACGGCACGTTCTACGTCGCGTCGAAGCCGACGACGAGAGCGATTCTCCAGAAGGCCGCGGCCGATCTCGGCGTCAGCTTCGAAGGCGCGCCGGCGGCGCCGACCGGGCCGGCGGCGAAACTCCGCAAGCTGCGGATCGGACTCTACGATCAATACGGCGGCACCATGCCGTCCGGCTGGACGAGGCTGATCTTCGAGAACTTCGAGTTCCCGTACGAGGTCGTGTTCCCGCCGGACCTCGACGCGGGCAACCTCAACGCGAAGTTCGACGTGCTCGTGTTCAACGACTCGGCGCTCGGCGGCGGCGGTGGGGGCGGACGCGGCGGCGGCCGCGGCGCGGGCGAAGCTGACGCACCGCCGGCGGGCCAGGGACGCGGAGGTCAGACTCCACCTCCGGCTGCCGGCCGCGGCGGCGGTCAGGGCGGTGGCCGCGGCGGCGGTGGCGAGGGCCGTGCCGGGTTCACGCCTCAACCGATTCCGCAGGAATTCGCGCGGCGGCAGGGCAGCGTCAGCGCTGCGACGCTCGACAAGCTCCGACAGTTCGTCGAGGCTGGCGGCACCGTGATCGGCATCGCCAGTTCAGCCGACAGCCTGATTCAGGCGTTCAAGCTGCCGCTCGCGTCGCATCTCGTCGAGAATGGCGCCCCGCTCGGTCGCGACAAGTACTTTGTTCCCGGATCAGTGCTGCGGGTGGCGGTCGATCCGATGAATCCGCTCGCGCACGGCTACGGCAAAGAAGTCGACCTGTTCTTCGACAACAATCCCGTCTGGCGTCCCAATCCGTCGGGCGGCACGGGCGATGTCCGCGCGGTCGCGTGGTTTGCATCGCCGACGCCGCTGCGAAGCGGCTGGGCCTGGGGGCAGAAGTACCTCGACAAGGGCATCCAGATGGCCGAGACGACGGTCGGCAAGGGGCGCGTGCTCCTGTTCGGCAACGAGCTGCTGTTCCGGTCGCAGCCGCACGGCACGTTCCGGTTCTTCTTCAACGGCCTTTACCTCTCCGTGGCCGACGGGATGAAAGCTGGGATGGGCACGAATTGAGAATCTGAAATCTGGGAATCTGGGAATCTGGAATCTTGAACGGAGAATCGGGGAATCGGGGAAACTGGAATCTATCTAGGATCGGGGAATCTATCTGGAATCTGGAATCTGGAATCGACTGTCTAGATTCCAGATGTTCGATTTCCGATCCCCGATAGATGTCAGATTGCCGATAGATTTCAGATTCCCCGATTACCCGATTCCAGTTCAAGATTCCAGATTCCCAGATTCCACCTCTCAGATTGACACCATCCCACCTCTCCACCGGGTTCGCCCTGGTTGTCGTGATTGCCGCCGCGGCTGCGTTTCGCGCCACCGGATCCTTGCATTGGGCGCCGTTCGAGTTGGGGCTCGCCGAAGGCCTCCTGAAAATCCTGTTGTGGGTCGTGCCGTGCCTGGCGGCGATTATGGCGGTCGATCGCGCCACGCTGCACGAGAGCTGGCGCGCGCTCGGCCTCGACGATCAGCCGGGATATCGCTTCGGGCTGCTCGCCACGACGCCGATGGCCGTCGTCGTGTTGTTCATCGCGCTCGGGCGGCTGAACAGCGACGAGCTGGTCGGAAGCGTCATCCTGGGACCATTTGCGGAAGAGGTGCTGTTTCGCGGATTCCTCTTCAGGCGACTGCATTTCGTGGCCGGCTGGCAGCCAAACCGGGCGATCGCCGCCAGTGCGGCGTTGTTCGGACTGGCCCACCTCGGCACGCCTGGGACCACGGCCGCCGATGTCCTGATCCTTGCTGCCGGCGGCTGGATGTTCGCGTGGATCTGCTACCGGTGGAACAGTCTCTGGCCGCCCATCGGCCTGCATTCGTTCATCAATCTTTGGTGGGTGCTCTCCGACGCCGGACCGACGATGAACGCGGTCTTGACCAGCATCGGTCATCTGCTCTCGATCCTGGCCGCGGTGCTGATCACGCTCTGGTGGACGAAAAGAACCGCGGGCCCGTCAGGCAATTTAGCGGCGGGCCCGCGGCGCTAACTGAGAACTGAGAACTTTGAACTGAGAACTTAGAGCCCTTAGTTCTTTGGTCCTTTAGTTCTTAGTTCTCAGTTCTAAGTTCTCAGTTTCAGCGTTATTGCCCACCGCCCCTGCCGCCCGGCCGCGGCGGCATCTGATCCGGCGCGAAGCGCGGCATGATCTGATCGCGCATCGCGATGTGGTAGATGATCGACGCTGTGATCACCGCGTTCTTTTTTACGTCGTCCGGCAGGATGCGCTCGTACGCGTCGAGGTTCGTGTGGTGCGTGTGGCTGCCGTATTCGATCGTGTCCTGGCCGCCGCCGATACCCGGCAGTCCCGCTTCGTTGAAGGACGTGCTGTCGGTGCCGCCGCGGTTGCGGCTGTTCGTGGACGTCGCGCCGTAGATCTTGAACTCCTCCCACGGCTTGACGAACTGCCCCAGGACCTTGGCGGCCTCGGGCGGTCCGAAGATGTTCGCGCCGCGGACGAGTCCGGTGCCGCTGTCGATGTTCCAGTACGCGCTGAACTTCGAGTACGCCGGCCCCTGGTCTTCGAAGAATCCGAACGTGTCCCGGACGTACGCCTGCGAGCCGAGCAGTCCCTGCTCCTCGCCGCCCCAGAGCGCGACGCGAATCGTGCGGCGCGGCCTGGCGCCGACGGCCTGAAGGATACGGGCCGCCTCCATCATGATCGCGCAGCCGATGGCGTTGTCGGTCGCGCCCGTCGACGAGTGCCACGAATCGAGGTGGCCGCCGAGCATCACGACCTCGTCCGCCTTGTCCGTGCCGGGGATTTCGGCAATCGCGTTGTAGGACGTCACGCCGGGATAGGTGCGGTTGACGATCGTGAACTCGAGCGTCACGTCGAGGCCGTCGCCGAGCAGACGGGCGATGCGGCCGTAGTGTTCGTTGCTCAGCACGACGGTCGGCACCGTATTGGCCGCGACATAGTTGCCGGTGCCCGCGAACGCGATGATTTGCTGGTGCCGGCGGCCCGAGTCGTTGACTCGTACGGCTGCGCCGTTCTTCAAGAGGAACTCGGCGACGCGCTGGTTGACCTGACCGGCACTCAGCCTGACCGGCTGGCCGGCAGGCGCGGCGGGCTGTGCGCCACGCCCGCCCGCGGCGGGCTGATTGCCACGGCCGCCGCGGCCGGCTCCAGGCGGGGGACACGTGTTCGGGTCAAAGTTGTACTGGCATCGCGCCGTGTCGTCTGGCCGGCGCTTTGCGTTCTCGACCTCCTCGAAGGTGGCCACGCGTGAGGCGCCGACGAGCACGATCGCGCCTTTGATCTTCGGCGCCAGCGTCGTGAAGAACGCGGTCAACTCCTCTTCGGTCGGTCCGAGCGATGGCGGACCACCGGCCCCACGTCCAGCCGCGGCGGCAGGATCGACCGGCGCGGTCGGCCCGGTGGGCGGCACGAGCAACACCGCCGGCGCCGTCACCGTGCCATTCGTCGACGGCGTCCACGCGAGCACCTCGAACACGAGGTTGTCCTTGACGGGCGAGATGATGTGTCCGGAGGCCTTCTCGTTCAGCCAGCCTTCACGGCCCCATTTCCAGGAGTGCAGGGAGCCCTTCATGCCCCAGGACTCCATCTCCTTGACGGCCCACTTCGCGGAGTTGTCGAAATTGGGCGAGCCGGTGAGCCGCGGACCGTACACATCGGTGAGCACGTGCACGATGCGCATGATCTGCGATCGATCGAAGCCTTCGGCGCGAATCTTGGCGTTCATCGCCGTGTCGATCTTTTCGGGCGGCATCGGGGCGCCGGCCGGCTGCTGGGCGGCCGGAAGCGCGACCACGAACGCGAGCATCAGCAACGGCGCGAACATTCTGCGCAACATGGGAGACTCCTTGAGCGCTTGGTAGACTGCGGCCGGATCATACATGAGCGGCGAGCGATGGACCTACCCGGACGAGCTCGGCGACGCCCTGCTGACGCTCGGGTTGCGGCCGCTCGGATCGACGCCGCCGCAGGTCGTGCGCGACGCGCTGAACGATCTCTATCGCTTCGAATTGCGCCGGATGCGCGATCGGCTGCGCGCGGGGGGCATGGAGAAGGTAGAGTACCTCGATCGCGTCGTCGCGCTGCGGAAGAAATACTGGCCCTTGACGCTGCCGCTGCCGGCGTGGGAAAGAATCTGTCAAGAGAGAGGCGAAGAGGCTGAACGGTGAAGAGGCTCGAACCCACACGACCAGATACGACAGTGACCCGGCTCGGCCTCGTCCAGCACCATGTGACGGGGGACCTTCGGGCTAACCTTCGGCGGGGGCTGGAGGCGGCGAGATCGGCGGCGGCAAGCGGAGCGCGACTCATCGTCTTTCCCGAGCTCGCCTTTACGCCGTTCTACCCGCAGCACCCCATGGATGGCGATCCCCGCCCGCTCGCCGAGACCGTGCCCGGGCCGACGACCGACGCGTTCGCGGCGCTCGCGCGTGAACTCGGGATCGTGATCGTCCTGAACGTCTTCGAGCGGCACGGCCACCAGACTTACGATTGCTCGCCGGTCATCGATGCCGACGGGTCGCTTCTCGGCAAGACCCGCATGGTGCACATCACCGACTATCCCTGCTTCCACGAGCGCCAGTACTACGCGCCGGGCGATCTTGGCGCGCCCGTGTTTGACACACGCATCGGCCGTGTTGGTGTGGCGATTTGTTACGACCGTCATTTTCCCGAATACATGCGCGCGCTTGCGGTTGGAGGCGCAGATTTGGTGGTCGTCCCGCAAGCCGGTGTCATGGAAGAGTGGCCGGCTGGGCTGTTCGAAGGCGAGATGTGTACGACGGCGTTCCAGAACGGCTACTTCATCGCGCTCTGCAATCGCGTCGGCGTCGAAGATCGCCTGAAATTTGCCGGTGAGTCGTTTGTCTGCGGGCCGGACGGGACGGTGCGCGATCGCGCGCCACGAGGTCGAGAGGGCGTGCTCATCTCCGACGTCGATCTGACGGAAGTCCAGCACTCGCACGCGCGACGGATTCTGCTGAAGGATCGGCGGCCGGATCTCTACGAGGAATGGGTGAGGTCAGAAGCCGATAAGGCTGAAAGCCGGAAAGCTGGATAGCCCGAAGCCGGAAAAGCTTCCCGGCTCTGACATTCCAGCTTCCCGGTTTCTCGCTACTGGCGCACCACGCTCGTCGCCTTGACCGTGCTCCCGGCCTGCACGACGCCATTCACCTTCACCTTGTTGCCCGATTTCAACTGCGAGCACGCGGGGCTGAATGAGGTCCCGCCGTCGGTGACGATGTCGAAGCCGTTCACCCCGAACGACAACGTGGGGCAACTGCCCTTGACGCCGCCCATCGAGCCTTCGATCTCGAACAGCTTGCCGACGGCGTCGCCTTTGATCTGGAGCTTCCGCGCCAGGATGGACGAGTCGGCCTGACGGTCGCCGACCACGTGCAGCGTCATGCCGAGCTGCAGCACGGTCAACGGCTGGACGTCGCCGCGCCGCTGAACTTCGGTCGACGTGTTCGTCCGGACGACCGTGCCGCCCACGTCGAGGACGAGCGAGGGCACGCCGCCGCCGATGGCGTTCAGGATGCCTTCGATCGACGCCGATTCGTCGTTGCCGGTGTCGTCATCGTCGTCGTCGGCCACGTTGACGTGGATCCGCAGGGCGTACACGAAGTTGTTCCGTTGCTCGCCCTTGACCTCGGCGCGGACGCCATTGGCGAGGTCGGCGAACGAACTGCCGCCGAAGAACTCCGTGTTGGTGTCGCCTTTGATCAGGCGGCCGTCAATCGTGAACTGAAAGCTCAGCAGACCACCCGTGAAGCCGGACACGATGCCGTTGATGGGAATCTGCAGGTCGGTGTTCGTGTTCTGGATGTTGACCGAAGATGCAAGCAGCACGGGGCCCGACGCCTGACCTTTGACGTGCACGCGCTGTCCGACTTCGAGGTCCGTGAAGGTCGCGGGCCCGCCATGTGTTGTGAAGACCGTTGCCGAATCTGTGGCGACCGTGCGTCCGCCGACGACCAACCGGAGAGCGGCGGTTTCAGGCGGCAGGGCCTCGACGCGTCCCTCGAGCTGCTCCTGCGATCCGGTCGTCCGCGCCTGTGACTCGACGACGACCTGGGAGTCGCCGAGGCTGACGACAAGCGAAATGGTCTCGTTCGCCTGGACAGCAGGCACGCCGAGTGAGCCGTTGAATGACGGGCTGTTGAAGCTCAACTCCGCATCGCCCGGCGGCACGCCGCGCAACGTGAAGCGGCCGAAGCCATCCACCGTAGCCCGCACATCGGTGCCGTTCACGGATACGGCGAGCCCAGGGATCCCGCCGCCAGCTCCAGAACTGTTGGAAGAAGACTGCCCGGGCGCGACAATCGCGCCGTTGATCGTAGCGCTGTCGGCCGCCGATGGTGACGAGGGGTTTTTTCCGCCGCATGCCGTGACGAGCGCCGCGAAGACGGCCAGCAGTGCTGAAGCGCGTCGCATGAAGCCTCCGATGAAAAAACGGGTATCGACTGGAACAGGATGACCAGAGCAAAGAGCATTCCAGCCTGTCGCGCTTCCGTGCGTTGCCGAGGCGGTTGGCAGCGGACGCGCCAGTTTCAGAACTGGCGTTCAGCAAATTCTGTCGATCGTGTATGAAGTGCGGGAATGTTGTCGAACTTACGCACCGAGGATCGCCGCGGCGACCACGCGGCGTGAATTGTCAGTTTGGACAAAGACGACGATCCGGAGCGTCTGTCGGCTCCAGGCGGGCTCCAGCGACAGCGGCACGACCGAACTGAACCGCCCTTCTCGATCGGTCTTCCCAAGTTGAAACAGTTTGCGGGCGACGGCGGCGTGATCGAGCATGCGGCCCGCGTTCTCGCCGCGTTTGACGGACGTGCGAAGGCCGCCCTCCGTGATCGCGAGAAACACGGTGGCGTTGGCGGTCTCCGAGGATCGCTCGACGCCGACCGACAGTTCCGATCGCCTTGGCGCCCAGTCGAGCCGGACGTCGGCTTTCCTTCGGCCCGCGGCGCGCCGGATGGCGTCGTGCACGCCCGCGCGGTCGTGCCCCACGAGCACATCCACGCCATCCACGATGATTTGCGGCGTGTAGACATCGGCCGCGCCCGTCGCGTGCGCATAGACGGACTGTCGCGTCGTGAACGCGCGATCCGAGAACGGGTCCTTCCAGCCGAGCTGATCCCAGTAGTCCACGTGCTCGCCGATGCCGATGACGAGCGCGCCCTTGATCGGTTGCTGTTCGACGAGCTCGATGAGCAGCCGGTCCGCTGGCGGACAGCTCGAGCATCCCTCCGACGTAAACAGCTCGACGATGACCGGAACGGTGGCCGACGCCTGGCCTCCGGCGGCGCGCGGGCCCGCCCCAACGGTGGCCATTCCCCCCGCGAACACCACGACCAGCCAGCCGAACCGTTTCATGTTCGTTACCTATCCCAGTCTATCGGGCTCCCACCGGATTCCTGTGGTGAGAATGCGCTGCAGCAGCGCGGGGTACTGCAGGCCAGCCGATGCCGCTGACTCGGCAAAGTCCTCTTTCCGTGCGATTTGCGGGTTGGGGTTGGCTTCGAGGACATAGACGCGGCCGGTGTCGTCGAGCCGCAGATCGATCCGCGCATAGCCGCTCAGCTCCAGGATCTTGTAGACCCGTCGCGTGATGTGCCGGATCTTCTCGGCCAGCCCGTCCGGGAGGTCTTTCACGGGCCCCGTGTCGATCCCCATCTTCTTTTGGTACTTCGCACTCCATTTCACGCGCTCGGTCGCGATGCGATGCTGGCTTTCCGGCATGTGCGCGAACGTCATCTCCCAGACCGGAAGGATCTGCACGCGCTGGTTGCCGATGATGCCGCAGTAGAGCTCGCGTCCTTCGACGAACTGCTCAATGATCGCGTCGGTGCGGATCGAGTCGTGGATGAACTGCACCCGCTCGCGCAGCTTGGCGTCGTCCGGCACAACGGACGCCTGCGCGATGCCGATCGACGCTTCCTGGGTCAGCGACTTCACGATGAGCGGGAAGGTCAGCCGCTTGGGTAGCCTCGGCTTGCGGCCGCGCGCGACGACGGCGAACTCGGGCAGCGGCAGGCGGTGATAGTGGAGCAGCTTCTTCGACAGCGCCTTGTCGCGCGCGAGCAGCATGCCGCGTGGGTTGCAGCCCGTGTACGACAACCGCAGCAGCTCGAGGTAGCTGACGACGTTCTGATCGAACGTGCCGACTTCGTGGAACGCCTCGAGCATGTTGAACGCGATGTGCGGCTTGAATTCCTCGTTGGCCTGCCGGATGCCCGCCAGGTCGTCCTTGATGCCGAGCGGGTGCACCTCGTGTCCGAGCTCGTCGCGGAGCGTGCGCAGGACGTCGTATTCGGTTTTCCAGGGGGCCGTTTCGAGATCGTGCCCGGTGACGTCAGCCGGCGGCACTTGATAGTCGTGCATCAAGACGAGCACGCGCAGCTTTCGCATTCGCGCGCGATCATATCGCACGCGTCATCGCTACGGATCGCGCGTGTGTGAGTGGCGCATGTAGGGATCGCGCGGCGGCACGAATCGCGACGCGTGCGCGGACGTCGCCGGCAGGATCTCACGCAGGTACCAGTCGATGCCGCGCTCCGATCGCCAGTCGCGCGGATAGCCGAGCGAGACTTCCTCATAGCGGACGCCGTGACGCCAGAGCGTCGTGCGCAGATGCAGATGACCGGAGACGACGACGCGCGCGCGAAACCGGCGTGGCCAGTCTTCCGTCCGCCGCGTCCCGCACCAGATCGAAAAGCGCGGCACCCGCGGCGGCAGCGCCAGGTCGTAGCGGAGCGGCCAGTGATTGATCAGCACGGTGCGCGACACTGCCGGCAGCGCCGCGAGCCGCGCTTCGGTCGCGTCGCACCGCGCGTGACACCAGGCCGCGCGCGACGGCCAGGGGGTCGGATCCAGCATCTGCTCGTCGGTGCTCACGACGCCGCTCGCGCGGGCCCACGAGACCGCCTCCGCGTTGGCGACCTCGGACGGCCGGAAACTGTAGTCGAACAGCAGAAACATCGGCACGATGATCGTGGCCGGATCCGCGGGCCACTCAGGGTAGGGATCCTCGGGGGTCAGCACACCGAAGTCGCGGCAGATCGCGACGAGCTCGTCATATCGTGCCTGCCCGCGTGTGCGATCCGTCGCTCCGGGGGGGCACCAGAGATCGTGGTTGCCGGGCGTCCAGATCACACGCGCGAATCGAGGCACCAGGGCCTGCAAGGCGGCAACGAGGTGCTCGGGGCGCTCGCCGACATCCCCGACGATGGCGATCCAGTCATCCGGGTACTCGCCGAGTCGCTCGAGGGCTTCCCGATTGGACTTGTGCGCCAGGTGGAGATCGCTCGTGGCGAGGAGCTTCACAGATCTTTCTTCGTGCCCTTCGTGAGCTGCGGGACTTCCGCCCCTGGCACCCGATAGCTGTTGATCAGCACCCGCGGCTCCACTCCATCCTCCGCCGACACGGCGATCGCGACGAGGTGCCGATCGGTCGGCCGGGAGAGATGAAACGTCCATGCCACCGAGGTGCCCGCGAGCGATCCGAGGAACGTCACCCGGACCGGCTCCGGTTCCAGCACGAAGCTGATTTCGCGAAGCGGCACCGAGATGCCGAGGCCACGGGCTTTCAGATACGCCTCTTTGAGCGTCCAGTAAATCAGGAATCGATCGCGCCAGCGGTCCCCCTGGGCCTCGATGTCGGCGGCTTCAGCGGGTGCGCAGTAGCGGTTGATCATTCTTGGATCGGTGGCCGGGCGACGGAGGTCTTCGACATCGACGCCGACGTCGCGGCCACTCGCGACTGCGCAGACGACCAACCCGGCGCTGTGAGCGAGATTGAAGCGGACCGCGGTCTGCGGATGCGCGATCTCGGGGCGGCCGCGCGCGCCTTCGCGCCATTCCCAGCCGCCGGCGCCGACGTTCAGGGCGCGGCCGACCAGATCCCGCGACATGACGCGTCCGAGGAGGAACATTCGGCGGTCGGAATCCCCGTGGTACCGCTCGAAGCGTGTCTGCTCGGCGTCCGTGAGGCTCTGCCGCGCGTGCGCGACCGTCGCGGGATCGCCCAATGCGTGATCGACGTGTGCATGCCAGGCGCACACCTGGTCGCGATCCGCGCATGACGCCGGTTCAGGCATTGCGATAGTATGGCGCGGCTCGAGTGAGAACGGCTCTCGCCGCACCGCGTCCGTTCCGATCCCATGTCCGTCGCGTGTCTCTTTCCAGGTCAGGGCTCACAGTCGACGGGCATGGGCCGCGCTCTCTTCGATCGATTCCCTGATTGGACGGGCGCGGCCGATGCGATCCTCGGCTATTCCATCCGCGATTTGTGTCTCGAGGATCGCGAGGGCAAGCTCGGACAGACCGCGTTCACCCAGCCCGCGCTGTTCGTCGTCAATGCGATGACGTATCGCGCGCGACAGGAGACCGGAACGCCAGCGCCGGCGTTCGTCGCGGGGCACAGTCTCGGCGAGTACAATGCGTTGCTCGCAGCGGACGTTTTCGACTTCGGAACGGGACTGCGGCTGGTGCAGGAGCGAGGCCGGCTGATGGGCGAGGTGCAGGGCGCCGGCATGTCCGCCGTGATCGGTCTCGAGCCGGCGGCCATCGAGCGCGTGCTGGCGGCGAACCCCGCGGGCGGCGCGCTCGATGTCGCCAACTTCAATTCATTCGATCAAACGGTTATTGCCGGACCGAAGCCCGATCTGGCCGGGATCAAACCCAGGCTTGAAGAGGCAGGGGCGCGGGCCGTGATCCCGTTGAACGTGAGCGCGCCCTTCCACTCGCGCTACATGCGCCCGGTGCAGATGGCGTTTGCCACGTTCCTCGCGGCGTTCAGTCTGCGTCCGCCGTCGATTCCCGTCGTCGCGAACCTGACCGCGACGCCATATCCGGCCGATGCGATCCGGGAGACACTCGCCGGACAGATGGCCAGTTCTGTGCGCTGGCTGGATTCAATGCGTTACTTGCTGGCGCAGGGCGTGACCGAGTTCGAGGAAACCGGTCCAGGCAGCGTCCTGACCAAGCTGATCCCGCAGATCAGGAAACGCGCTACCGCCCCCTGATCGCAATCGACCCGTTGGTGGTTTCGAGCTTGATCGGCGGCCCGCCGCCGCCGATCGAGGCCTCGAGACGCCGGCGGGATTGTTCCGCAACCGCCATCTGCAAGTCGCTCGTGCTGATCGCGCCGTTCGTGACGCGCGCGGAGATGCGCGCGCCTGTGTCTCGCGGCACCGTGACGCTGATGGTGCCGTTCGTCGTCTCGCAGGTGACGCCCGCGTCCGTCAGTTTCGCGAAGTCGAGGTTGACGACGCCGTTCGTCGTCTCGACGGTGGCCCCGCCTTCGAGCGCCGATCCGACGATGCGGCCGTTGGTCGAGGTGGCCCGGAACGTGCCCTGAAGGCCGCTCACCTCGATGTCGCCGTTGGTCGCGCCCAGCCGCACGTTGGCCCAGCGCGGCAGCCGCACTTCGAAGTCCGCCCGCCGCTGCAGGCGAACCGTGAATCCCATGCCGCGCGACGAGGCGTCGATGACCACGCTCGTCGGACTGACGCTTTCGGCAATCTCGAACTGCTGCAACGCGGTCTTGGCTGATTCTTCAGTCGCCGCCTTGACGATCCGGTCGGCCTTGACCTCGGCGATGTCGCCATCGATCGGCACGATGCGAATCCGGCCGTTCGTGTTTTTGATCTCGAACGAGGCGCCCGGCGCCAGCGTGTACGTACGCTTCCACTCGTCGCGCGCCTCGACGTCGTGTGAGAGGTTCAGGCCGCACGCACCTGATGAGACGAGCGCGGCAATGAGCGCGGTGAGCGAACCGACGCAGCTCCAGCGGACTCGGCGAGGTCGGAGGTCGGGCATGCTGGCTCCTATTTGATCGGCGGGGGCCCCTGCACCCCGCCTGGCTCGGTCGCTTCGCGGGGGCCCCATTGCCCCGCTCCGCTCCCTGCGCAACTCTCTTCCTTCGTTGAACATACGGATAGGTCTTGGGGTCTGTTCGCTGTGGTACGATTTCGCGCTTCTTTTCCCGAAATCGGACGTTCGCTTCAGGAGTGAGACATGCGGATTCGCGTGCGTACCGCCCTCGTCAGCTTGGCCGTGCTCGTCGTGCTGCTTGTGTTGGGCGGCATCACCGCCACGGGATGGGAGGTCGTCCTCGGACCCAAGGCGCGGGCGACCACCAGCCGGACGTTCGATGTCACGCAGGCGCGGCTCGCGCGCGGGAAGTACCTCGTCGAAGGCCCGGCCGCCTGCTTCCACTGCCACTCCGAGCACGACTTCTCGAGTCCGGACTATCCGATCATCGAGGCCAAAAAGGGCGCGGGGTGGGTGATGCCGATTCCGGAGCTCAACAACATTCCCGCGCGCAACATCACGCCCGACCAGGAGACCGGAATCGGCGCGTGGACGGACGACCAGATCGCGCGCGCGGTTCGCGAAGGCGTGAGGCGCGACGACACCGCGCTGTTCCCGGTGATGCCGTACCTCGAGTTCGCCACGCTGGACGACGAAGATGTCGCGTCAATCGTCGTGTATCTGCGCAGCATCCCAGCGGTGCGCAACCTCCTGCCCGCGCGTCAGCTGCCGTTCCCGCTCGAGTACATCGCGCGCACGATTCCCAAGCCGGTCGCCCAGCCGCAGCCGTCGCATCCGTCGGCCACGCCCGAGGATCGCGGCAAGTACCTCGTCACGGTCGCTTCATGCCAGGCCTGTCACACCGCCGCCGACGATTCCGGACAGCCGATTGCGGGGCTGGAGTTCGGCGGCGGCGGCAAATTCAACGACCTTGGCAAGGACGGGCAAGCGGTCTTCAGCATGAACATCACGCAGGACGCGTCCGGGCTCCAGCACTACGATGAGGCGCTCTTCATTCAGGCGCTCCGCACGGGGCAGGTCGCGACGCGCAAGCTGAACGGCATCATGCCGTTTCAGTTCTTCCGCAACATGACCGACGACGACATTCGCGACATGTGGGCGTATCTGAAGTCGCGTCCGCCCGTGAAGCACCGCATCACGAACACCGATCCGCCGACGCTGTGCCCGCTGTGCAATCAGCGACACGGGTTGGGAGACTTGAATGTGAGAAGAACCAATTAACTTGGAACTCAGAACTTAGAACTCAGAACTGAAGAGCTGGACGTCAGGAACGCGCTGTCA
>DASQFI010000071.1:0-165254 GCA_035633215.1 Vicinamibacterales bacterium
CGGCCGAGGTAATCGAGCACGAACGACGTCGCCATGACGCCTGAGATCCAGGCGATCGCGGGCCCGGCCTCGCGCCGCGTCGCCGCGATGAGCAGGCCCACGGCGCCCCAGCTCACGAACAGCAGCCATGCCATCGCCGCGACGCTCACGAACCGGCTGCCGGTGAAGCCCAGCGGGCGCACACTCAAGCCGATCGCCGTTCCCGTCCACGCCGCCAGGACGAGCAGCCCCAGTCCGGCCGCCACGGCCGCAAACGCCGCGAGCACGACCTCGCCTCGACCGACCGGACGCGCGGCCAGCAGATCCATGGTGCCTCGTCCGATCTCTCCAGCCAGCGCACCGCTGGGAACACGAACGGCCCACACGCCGAGCAACAGCAGGAAGAACGGATGGTTGTAGCCAAGCGCGATGACGCCGCTCGGCGATGCGAACGCCACTTCGCCTCCGGCCAGGGCAAGCAGTTGTGACGGCACGAGGGCCACCAGTCCGCTCATCCAGCTCACCTCATCGGGCGCGGGCGCCAGGCGCGTGATCACCAGCTCGAAAAGCATCACTCCAGCGGCCATGATCAGGAGCGGCCACCGATGCTGACGCCACAGGTGGCTCACGAGCGTCGAAATGACCTGTCCTGTCACCGATAGCGCTCCAGAAACGCGTCCTCGAGTCGCGGCGGTTCAATCAGCAAATCCAGCAGCGGCAGCGTGGCGAGCCGGCTCACCAGCGACGGTACCCGATCCGCGGCGACCAGCAACTCGATCCGCCGAGCTGTACTCGCGACCACCTCGCCATATGTCGACAGGTCAGCGGCATCCACGTCGTCGCGGAACAGGACCACCACGCGCCGGGGCATCGACCGCCGCAACTGATCCACGTCGCTGATCGTGACGAGCGTGCCGGCGCGCAACATCGCGACCCGGTGGCACACACGCTCGACCTCCGGCAACACGTGTGAGGAAAAGAAGATGGTGATCCCGCGACGATTGAGGTCGATCAGCAGCTCGTAAAACGCCAGTTGGATGAGCGGATCGAGTCCTTTGGTGGGCTCGTCGAGGAGGGCCAGCCGAGGCGCGCATTGGAGCGCCTGGACGATGCCAAGCTTCTGTTTCATGCCATCGGAGTACGTCCCGACCCGGCGGGCTAGATCACCCGGCCGAAGCTGGAGTCGCTCCAACAGTTCGTTGCGCCAGGTGGCTCGGCGGCCGGTCAGTTGCTCGAGGAAAGCGAGCGTTCGTTCGCCGGTAAAGGAGGGCCATAGGGCAAGCTCGCCGGGCAGGTATCCGATCTCACGGCGCCAAGCCGCGTCGGCGACCCTGACCTCGTGTCCCAGCACCGATGCAGTGCCAGCGGTCGGAGCAAGCAGACCCAGGAGCAACCGGACCGTTGTCGTCTTGCCGGCGCCGTTCGGCCCCAGAAAGCCAAAGACCTCCCCTGGCTCGACACGTAAGGAGAGATCCTCGAGGGCCTTGATACGCCCGTAGCGCTTCCCGAGGCTGCGCGTTTCGATGGCTGCCGCGCTCATGGGTACCGCATTCTCCCTTAGCGGCCTTGCAGTCGCATCGCCTTGTCAGTTCGCCCACACCCACACGAGCACCGCCACGACCGCGCCCGCAACCGAATCCGCGGCGTAGTGATAGCGGCCGATGACGGATCCAATCGTGATACTGGCTGCGAGCACGAGGAACGGCACGAACGCGGACGGCACGAATGTCGCCACGGCAAACGCGGTGGCGAACGCGCCCGCCGCGTGCCCGCTCGGAAACGTGTTGACCTGAATGCTGCCGAGCGAGAGCACCAGGCCGTTCAGCCGGTGAATCGCCACGCGGCGATCTTCGATGGCCGCGTGGAGCCGCAGCGCGCGCGGCGGCCGCGTCTGGATCCACGGCAGCATCGCGTAGCAGACGAGCTCGGCCCCGACGACGATCGTCCAGTAACGATCGACGTCGAGATCCGCCGCGAACCAGTACGCGACGCCGAAGCCGAGCGGCACGAGCAGGTACACCGTGAGATACGCGAGCTCGAAGTACTCGAGCAGCCAGCGAGGGCCACGGGCCGCCACGTGACCGGCGCCGAGCTCCTCGAACAGCCGCCGATCCCAGTGCGCCAGCCAGGCCTCGATCCGCGGCATCGGCCGCAGGAAGAACGCGCCCGACAACCAGTACCCGATCAGAATCTGCAGTGCGGGCAGCCAGTCTCTGAGAATCGATGCAAACGGCGAGCGGGCTGACGAGAGCCACCAGACGAAGCCGATGTCCAGCAGTGCGACGATCGTGACCACCCGACGTCGGGCAGAGGGCAGAGGCTGGATCCAGGCCAGGACGGCCAGGTACGCCAGGTAGGCGAGGATGATCAGCTCAGAGGTGCGCATGGGGACGGGGGTCGATTGTGGAAAACTCCCTGGACACCCTTACGACCGCGTCCTGGGAGTTTTCCATAATCGACCCCCGTCCCCTATTGCGCCGTACCCAGCCGACCGAGCTCATCATCCATCACCCGCACCGCCATCTCCACGTCGTCCGCCATCAGGACCATCGGCGGCTTGATCTTGATGACGTTGTGGAGCGGGCCGTCCGTGGAGAGGAGGATGCCCCGCCTGGCCGCGCGGTTAATGAGCTCCGTGGCCGCGTCCGCGGCAGGCTCGAGCGTCGTCCGGTCGCGAACCAGCTCGACACCCAGAAACAACCCCTGCCCCCGCACGTCGCCGATGATCGGATGCCGGTCCATGAGCGCACGCAGGCCGTCGACAAACCGTCTCCCGAGTTCGAGCGCACGCTGCTGTAGGCCCTCATCGCGAATCACATCCAGCACGGCCAGCCCGATCGCGCACGACACGGGATTGCCGCCGAACGTCGAGAAGAACTCCATGCCGTTCGCGAAGCTGGCGGCGATCTCGCGCGACGTGACGACCGCGCCCATCGGGTGCCCGTTGCCGATCGGCTTGCCGAGGACGACGATGTCGGGGACGACGTTCTGGGTTTCGAAGGCCCAGAAGTGTGAGCCGGCGCGGCCGAATCCAGTTTGCACTTCGTCGGCGATGCACACGCCGCCCGCCGCGCGGACGTGTCGAAAGGCGCGCTCGAGGTAACCCTCGGGCGGAACCACCTGGCCGCCGCAGGACTGAAATGACTCGGTCATGAATGCGGCGATCGGCGCACCCGCCTGGGCGATGACGCGCGCGACCTCGTCCCCGTAGGCCTCGCCGGCGTCGCGGCTCTGACCCTTGTGCGCGCCGCGATACCCGTCGGGCAGGGGCACGACATGCACCCAGGGCTCGGGCCGTCCGGCGCCGCCGCGGCCCATGAATTTGTAGGGACTGGCCGCTATCAGCGCGGACGTGTGCCCGTGATATGCGCCGTCCACGACGAGGAGATTCCGGCGCTTCGTGTGCGCCATAGCCACCCGCAGCGCCAGTTCGTTCGCTTCGGTGCCGGAATTGACGAAGAAGCACGTATCGAGCGGCGCCGGCAGCGTTGCCGTCAGCCGGTCGGCGTACTCGGTCAGACCGTCATAGAGGTAGCGCGTGTTCGTGTTCAGGCGCGCCATCTGCTGCTGGCCGGCGGCGACGACCCGCGGATGACAGTGCCCGACGTGGCACACGTTGTTGACGAGATCGAGGTACGGCCGCCCGACACCGTCGTACAAGTACTGTCCCGAGCCGCGCACCATCTTGATGGGCTCGCGATACGCGATCGAGAGCGCGCCGCTCACGTGCGCGCGCCGGCGTTCGAGCAGCACGGGCGCGGCCGCACCGGGATCGAATCTCGTCTCCACCCCGGTCTCTGACGCCAGCGTGGCCGTCGCCGCGGCGGGATCGATCGGCGACAGTCTCTCGAGCAGCCGCCAGGCACGATCCTCCGTGATGAACCAGGTCGGATGTCCGGGATCGATCGCTCGCCGGGACGCGGCGGTCACGACGGTGACGGCCATCCGCCCGCAGACGAGCGGAAACAACACTTGCAGTTCGTCGCGGGACAACGGACGCACCGCGTGGGAGGCCCCGACGATCTCGGCGCCCGCCGCCAGCGGATCCGGCAAATCAAGCACGGCGTAGGAGATCGCGATCGCCAGCTCGCAGACGGTCGGGTTCCACAGGCAATCGCCGAAATCGATCAGGCCCGTCAGCCGTCCCCGATCGACGAGCACGTTCTCGTCGTTGGCGTCGCCGTGGATCAGCGAGTGCGGCAGCGCGGCGAGCGCCGGGGCGCCGCACGCCGCATACACATGAAACGCCCAGTCGGCGAGCGCTCGGCGGTCTTGCACCTGCGCGACCAGGGGGCGGTGCTGCAGCGCCTGGGCCAGATCCCAGTGATGCGTGCGCCGCGCGGCCGGAACATCGATCCGTGCCAGCGCGAGGTCGAGGGTCGCGAGCGCGCGGCCCAGATCGCGCCGCTGCGTGGCATCCGACGACCGTGTCTCGATCCACGGCGTACCCGCCACCCACTCCAGCACTCGAAGACGCGCGATCCGGCCGTCGATCTCACGGACGGACTCGATCGTCCCGCCGCGCGTCCTGACCATCCGTGGCAGCGCGACGTTCAGCCGCCCGAGGTCGGCGTGCGCGGCTTCGGCCGCGGCGTGCTCGAGCGCGATGACATCCGAGGGCGAATCGTCATCCGCCAGCTTGACGACGAACCGGCGTCCGTCGACCGTCGCGATCTGGCCGTTGCTGCCGCCGCCGCCGAGCGGCGAGATGGTGCCGGTCAGGCCATAGTCGTCCGCGAGCCACGCCTCGAGCCGCGCGTCCGTCTTCGCCGTCCTGGTCACCACTTGAAGGTCGTCCCTCCGGCGTTGCTCGCCAGCGCATGATATAGGTCGATGGCTATCTCGCGCGGCAGGTAGGGGATGTCCACGCGGTGCGAGGCATCAGCGGCGCCCGCGGTGTCCACTTTAACGCTCCGCATCCGTGTCCGCCGATCGAACGGCGACTCGTGCATCGTCACCACCTGGATCTTCGCGAACCGCGCGACACTCAATTGCCGCCTGATCCAGCCGCTGCGATACAGCACCGCGTCCGGTGTGGTCGCCCAACGTGTGTGACCGATAGTCTTTTTCGCTGCGAGCGCCGCCCAGCCGATCAACAGGGCCGCGACCGCCAGGTCCCACCAGGACGGAAAGAACGCGAACGGCACCGCGATGAAACCGGCGACGACCATCCACTCGACGAAAGCGCGGCGAACCGCCCGCGGCGCCACGCCGTGCCACTCGACGGCGGACAGGTCCAGTTCCGGGAGGACCTCCGTCAGGAACGGCGTCAGGCGGGCGCGAGGAATGATCGGCGCGAGCCATTCGCGCTGCGTGGCGCCCCGCTCGTTGTGGTCGCCGCCGGCGGTGTCCACGCGCACCGCCGCGCGGCCAAACAGGCGATGCAGCGGACCCTCGCGCACGGTGAGCGTCTGAATCCTGCGGAGCGGGATCGTCGTCACCACGCGCGTCAGGAGGCCAAATTCCGTTTTCAGATCGTCGCCCGTGCGCGTGATCGTGAAGCCGTGCAACCGGATGGCCGCCCAGGCCATCGAGAGCAGCCGTATCAGCCCCAGGAGTGCGATGAACGCGCCGAACATCAATGCGAGCCGGTCGAGCGGCAGCTGGCCGCCCGCGTAGATGGCTCTCACGACCTCGCGCACGAGACCCCGTCCCGAGTCCTGCTCGCCAAAAAACCGATCGACGGTGCGGTCCAGAAGGCCAACCTCCCAGAGCAACCCGAATGCGGCCGCGATGACGACGAGACCGCGGCTGTCGATGAATCCGCTGAGCGCCAGCTCGCGCGGCGACAGATGCAGCAGCACGCGCCCGGCCGGGAGGGCGGGAACGCTTTCGGTCTCGGCGGCAATCCCCCCCGGCTGCCGATCGGCGAACACCCGTCGTCGCATTTCATCGAGAGCGTCGACCGGCAGAACCTTCATTTTCGCCTCAGCTTCCTGGCCGCCGCCGGTTTCGATGTGCACCTCGATCACGTTCAACAGGCGATGCAGAACGTTCTGCACGGCGTTGATGTTCTGCACGCGCGCGTAGGGAATGTGCCGCTCGTTTCTGAAAATCAGTCCCGTGCGGATGACGAGCTCGTGGTCTTCGTACCTGTAGCGGAACGAGGCGTATCGCGCGATCACGGCGAGGCTGTACGGGATCAGGAACAGCATCGACCAGGCCTGCCAGTCGCCGCCCGCCGATCTGGCCGTGACCAGGACGAGGATTCCAGGGATGACGAACTGCCGAAGCTGGCTGCCGAGACCGAACAGAATGGAAAACGGATGCAGCCGGCGGTCAGACGGCATCTGCACCTCCCCGAGGCAGGAGATGGTCGCGGATCGCGAGCGCCGTCTCGTGCGCCAGGCCGTGCAGCACGACGACGGCCGCGTCGGTGCCCGCGGTATGGATGAGGAGCGTGCCGAGGCCAAACCGGCGCTCCAGCGGGCCCTGCGACACGTCGGTGTGCTGCACGCGGGACCGCGGCACGTTCGTTACCGTGCGCCAGACGACCCCGAGCCGGATTTCGATGCCCTCCGCATCGACGACGTACGACGCGTACCGGTAATAGATCGTGGGCCAGCGCTGGAGCCACCAGGCCAGTAGCGCCGTGACCGCGAGCCAGACGATCACGACCGCGGCCATGGCCCAGCCCGGCATCGATCGCGCGGCGATCAGCGTGATCACGCCCGCGAAGAAGAGGCCCGCCGACACGACAGCCGTCACGATCCAGCCGATCGTCCGCTCGAGGTCGACGACACGCGGATCGAGACGGCGCTCGACGCCGTCGGCGATGGATGATGACCCTTGGACTTCGCTCAGAACTGGCGACTCCACGATCGGGATCACCCTTCGACTTCGCTCAGGGCAGGCGGCGCGCGCGTTCGGCGGAGAGAAACGCCTGCCGGGAGGCGCGCGTGGCCGCCGCGTACTCCAGCATTTGCTTCGTGAGATCCTGCGGGTACGAAATCCTGACGTCGCTGATCTGCCCGCCGGCGTCCTTGACCGCCTCGAGCCGGGGCATGACGAACCCGCTGTACGACGGGAGCTGCAGCTGCTGCACGCGCGCCACGATCTGATCGCGGAGCTTCGGATCGAAATGAATCCCGTGCGCGTCGAACAGCTTCCTCGCGGCGGCCAGATCTCCCTCCGCCTTGATGCGCTGGACTTCAGCGAGTAGCCTGCCGACACCTTCACGGAACGCCTTGGCGTCGGTCATGACGTAGAACGTCTTGCCGTCGCGCACCTCGGTCCGGATCGCCTTCGTGTTGGCCATGAGCCAGTGCACGATCATCTGGCGATTCCGCATGTGGTCTTCCTCGATCTGCGATCCGGTCCGGATGCGGCGCAGCTGCACAAGCGCATTCCGGGTGTAGCCCTCGTACTCGGCGAGCACGATGTCCTGGTGGTCGGCTGCGGGGACGATGCCGAGATCGACGACCTTCGGATCGGCAAGGAAGTAGAGCCCGACGAGATCCGCGCGGCCCTCCTCGAGCGCCGAGTAGTACTCCTTCAGTGCCGCCTCGGGCTTACCCTTCAGACGCTCCGAGATCTTCCCGGAGGCGTGCCCGATCACCTCGTGCATGTTGGTGGTGATCTCGCCGGCGATGCCGGCCCACTTCGCGCCCCGCGCGGCCTCTTCCGGCGTCCAGGAGAATTCACCGCGCAACCGCGGATCCGATGACCGGTCGTACGCCTCGTTCACGTTCGAGAGCGACACGGACTTGCTGCCGTTCTTTTCTCGGACGTCGTTGTCGTTCGGGAGGTTGATGCCGACCGGTGTGATCGGTCCGGAATCGCCCGTCTCGATGACGACGTCGATCGCGTTGGCGGTGATGCCCAGTACGCCCGCCTTCCGGTACTTCGGATCCCAGGGCATGCGGTCTTCGAACCACTGGGCTTCGCGCGCCAGCTTCTGAATGTCCGCCGTCTTCTGCTGGTTCACGTAAAACACGAGAGCTTCCCACGCGCCCTTGACGCCGCGCGCGTCGAGATAGACCTCGGTGAATCCATTGATCGTGTCCACGGGGGACGCTTTGTCCTCGACCCAGGCGACGTCGTACGCGCGGCGATCCGTCGCCTCGCCCGTGCGATACCACTGCATCAGTGCGCGGATCGCTTTCGCCATCGGCTCCGTGGCGAACGGCATGGCCGCCTCGAGATGCGCGACCAATTCCTTGAGCTGCGCGTCGTACCGCCCGCCAATCTTGTAGACCTCTTCGACGAGCTTGCCGTCGCGCTTCACCAGCCGCGAGTTGAGCGGGTATCGCTCGGTAAAGCCGGTGAGGTCCTTCAGGCTGACGCCCTGATACAGGTTGTTGAAGCTCGCGGTCAGGATGTCCTGGCCGGCCGGCGGCTGTTTCTTCGTGACCGACGGCTCGAATGCCGCGTCGAAGAACATCGGCCGCAGGCGGGCGAGAAGCTGATCGAGCGTCTCACCGGGCGCGAGCGGGAACGTGGCGCCCGCCGACGCCGCCACCTTGGCGGCGGCGGCCAGCGCCTCAGGCGTGCCGCCAAGGACGAACTTCTGCGCGGTGAGGTTGTTGAACGGGCCCGTGTTGATCCAGAACAGCTTGGTGTACTTCTGCAGCTCACCGAGGGTCGCCGCGTCCACGCCGGCCTGGTGGCTGAGAATCGCCTCGAGCACTTCGCGCATCTCGAGGTTGTGGCGATACCGCTGGTCGTAGAAGATGTCGCGCCCGGCAATCGCCGCCTGCGTGAGGTGCCAGATCAGCGTCTTCTCCTTGAGCGGCAGCGCCGAGAACCCGTCGGCGTACAGCTGGACGATCGCGGCATCGTCGACGCGCTCGAGGAGGTATTTCTTCGGCTCGGGATTGGCGTTAGCCGGCGCCTCCGCCACCACCGGCGGCGGGGGATTCGAGCAGCCCGCGGCGGCAAGCGCCAGCAGGGCACTGAGAAGCCATCGATGGAAGGTCATGCAAGGCAGTCTATCGCGTCACCGGCCGCGCCGGCCCGCGTAACGCCGACTCCTGCCTGATGACGGCTAATTGCGCAGCGCGATCAGCGGGCTTACGCGAGCGGCGCGGCGGGCCGGCAAGTAGGTCGCCAGGATCGCGGAGGCGCACATGACGACCGCCGCAATCAGGAACGTCACGGCGTCACCCGCCGCGAGTCCGAAGAGAAAGCCCGCGATGAGCTTGGAAATGACCGTGGCCGCGGCCGCGCCGATGGCGACGCCGATGAAGCAGAGCTTGAGCGACTCGCGCACGAACATCCGGCGGACGTCGGGCGCGCGCGCGCCGAGCGCCATCCGGATCCCAATCTCTTTCACGCGCAGCATCGTCGCGTGTGACATCACCCCGTAGATGCCGAGCGCCGCCAGGAGCAGCGCGAGCCCGCCCAGCACCGCGAGAAGCGCGCTCGCCGCCCGCTGCTTGCCAACGCTGCGGAGGATGACCTGCTCGAACGTGCGGGCATCGACGACCGGCAGCTGCGGATCGAGCGATCGCATGACGGCTTCGAGCGCCGGCAGCACGGGGCCCGCCTCCGGCCACGCGCGCGCCACCAGGGACAGCGACGCCGGCGGAAACTGCGCGAGCGGCACGTAGACGTAGCTCGCGGGCGACTCGGTCAGGTCGTCATAGCGCGTGGTCCGCGCGACCCCGACCACCTCGCGCCACCCGTCGTCGAGACCCAGCAGCCGAAGCCGCTGACCGATCGGATCGGCAGATGGCCACAAGCGCCGGGCAAGGGCGTCGTTCACGATGACGACCGGCGGCGAGGATCGCGTGTCGAGCGCGGTGAAATCGCGTCCGCGCGTGAGCGCGATCTTCATCGTCGCGAAGTACTCCGGCGAAACGGCGGCATTGAACGTGGACACCGCGTCGTCATCGGCCTCAGCGCCCGGTCGCACAACCTCTGTGCCAAACATCCGGCCGCCAAGCGGCAGCGCGGTCG
Source organism: Vicinamibacterales bacterium (assembly GCA_035633215.1). GTDB lineage: Bacteria > Acidobacteriota > Vicinamibacteria > Vicinamibacterales > SCN-69-37 > DASQFI01. The sequence goes on from DASQFI010000071.1 coordinate 9,880, forward strand.
TGAGCGCGGCCGATTCGATGGCAGCCACGGCGCGAGTGCGATCGAGCACCTCGCGGATGAAGGCGTCTCGAGCGGCCGGGCGATAGCCCTGCAGCGCGAGGTCGAACGACAATGTCGCGCCGTCGCGCGCCTCGAACCCGGGATCGACCCGGAGGGCCTTGGTGAGGCTGCTCAGGAAGAGTCCCGCGACGACGATGAGCACGACCGAGACGGCAATCTGGCCGACGACGAGCACATCGCGGAGCCGGTGACGCCGCCGTCCGATGGCGATCGTGATGCCTTCCTCTTTCAGCGTCGGAGCCAGCGCCGGATTGCTCGCGACAAATGCCGGCACGAGCCCGAACACGAGGGCGGTGACCGAGCTCACCAGCAGGGTCGCGGCGAGAACGATGCCGTCGACCTGAAACCCGTCGAGGATCGCGTCCGGCATCTGCCCGGCGCGACCGATGATCGCAGTCAGGACGCGCGCCAGGCCGACGCCCACAATGCCGGCCAGCGTGGTCAGCATCAGACATTCGATCAGGAGCTGCCGGACCAGTCGTCCGCGTGACGCGCCGAGCGCGCGGCGGAGCGCAAGCTCCTTGCGGCGATCGACGCCGCGAGCCAGCAGCAGGTTCGCCGCATTGGCACCGGCGACCATGAGGACCAGCACAGGAACGATCATGAGCAGTCCGAGCACCTCTCCAACTTCTTCACGCTCTCCCGGGAAGAAACTGCCGGCGACAGCGGCGACGCGAACCGTGGGTCGGGGCCGCCCGGCCGGGTTCGACGCGTCGGTCGACCAGGTGAACCCGCGGGCGGTGGCGTCTGCCTTGGCGATCGAGACGCCTGGCGCGAGGCGGGCAATTGTTCGGACCCAGCTCGATCCGGCGTCGGTCAGCCACGCCGGATCGAAATCGGGCAGGACCTGCCCGATCATCGCCAGCGGCATCCAGACGGATGGCAACGGGTCGTCGATCTCGAGTCCGCTGAACCCGGCCGGCGCGACGCCGACGATGGAAAACGGCTGGCCATTGATCATGATGATCCGGTTGAGGATGGCCGGATCGCCGCCGTAGCGCTTCGTCCAGAGCGCATGGCTCAGGACCGCCACCGGCCGCGCGCCCGGGACCACGTCCTCATCGGCATGAAACGCTCGTCCCAGAGCCATGCGCACGCCGAGCACATCGAAGAAGTTGGCGGAGACGACGGCGCCCCGCGCACGCTCTGGAACGCCATCGCCAAGAGATAAATGGACGTCGTGGAACGCGGCGACGCCCGCGAATACGTCGTGGCGCTCCCGGCTGGCGAGAAACGCCGGATACGACAGACTGCGTGGCCGCGCCATGTCTTCGCTGCGGAGCGAGAGCCAGACCAGACCGTCCGGACGGATCGGGGGCGGCACTTTGAACAGCAGCGCGTTGATCGCGCTGAACATCGCGGTGTTGGCGCCGATGCCGAGCGCGAGCGTCAGGATCGCGGCCGCGGTCCACGACGGATGCCGAAGGAGCTGACGGCCGCCATACCTCAGGTCCTGCATCAAGCGGTCCATCGGAAACCAGCCCCAGGTCTCGTCGCTGGTCTCGCGCAGCACCGTGGGATTGCCAAAGCCGCGTCGCGCGGCGAGCGCCGCCTCGTCCTCAGTCATGCCGAGCCGGCGGTTGGCCTGTGTCCGCAGCTCGATGTGCAGGCGCAGCTCCTCATCCAGCTCGCGCGTGAGGCGGGCGCGACGAAACAGAAACGTCAGGCGGCGCCACCATTCGGCCGGCTTGATCACGGCTCCGCCCTTTCGCCACCGTGCAGGATCCGCGCGATCGCCTCCGCGATGCGCTCGTACGACTCGACCTCACGCTCGAGTTGCCTGCGGCCGGCAACCGTCAGCCGGTAGTAGCGCGCCCGGCGGTTCTCGGCGGTGCGGCCCCACTCCCCCGAGATCCAGCCCTTGAGGAGCATGCGTTGCAGCGCGGGATAGAGCGATCCTTCCTCGACCTGCAGAACATCGGCCGAGATCCGCTGAATGGCGTCCGCGATTTCGAAGCCGTGGAGCTCGCCGTGCCGGGCGAGCGTGCGCAGCACCAGCATGTCGAGCGTGCCCGGGGGGATGTCGTCCTTCGGGGGCGTCCGCGTCATGACCGTGACATAGATAGACTATGTTACGGCGCGTAGGGCGGATGGGTTCCCAAATCCGCCGGACGCGGCGGACTTGGAGATCAGTCCCGCCCTATGACTGGGAAAACTCCCGTCCCCCTACAGCCAGCGCGACAACGCCTCGACCGCCATCCCCTTGCGCCTGGCGTAGTCCTCGAGCTGGCCCGGGCCGATGCGGCCGACGTTGAAATACTTCGCTTGCGGATGGCTGAAGTAGAGCCCGCTCACGGATGCCGCCGGCATCATGGCGAACGTCTCCGTGAGAGAGATCCCGACCGCCGGCGCGTCGAGCAGCGCGAAGAGCGTGCCCTTCTCGCTGTGATCGGGACAGGCCGGATAGCCGAACGCGGGACGAATGCCGCGGTACTTTTCGGCGATCATTTCATCCGACGAGAGGCGTTCACCTTTCGCGTAGCCCCAGTCCCGCCGCGCCTGCGCGTGGAGGAATTCTGCGAACGCTTCGGCCAGACGGTCCGCGAGCGCCTTGACGATGATCGCGTTGTAGTCGTCGTGCTGCCGCTCGTATTCCTTCGCGAGCGCGTCGACGCCGATGCCGGCCGTCACGGCAAAGGCGCCGATGTAATCAGGCGCAAGCGACTCCTTCGGCGCGACGAAATCGGCCAACGAGCGGTTCGGCCGGCCGTCGGCGATCGGCTCCTGCTGGCGCAGCATGTGGAACCGCGCCACTTCGTGGCGTCTCCCATCATCCTTATAGAGAAGGATGTCGTCGCCGACGGCGTTGGCGGGCCAGAAGCCGTACACGCCTCGCGCCGTCACGAGCTTTTCGCGGACGATGCGGTCGAGCACGCATTTGGCCTGCTGATAGAGATCGCGTGCCGCCGCTCCGACCGTCGGGTCGTCCAGAATCGCCGGGAAGCGTCCCTTGAGCTCCCAGGCCGAGAAGAAGAACGTCCAGTCGATGAACGGCACGAGCTCTTCGAGCGCCGGCTCGATGGTCCGTCGGCCGAGGAACCACGGCACCGGAAGCTGGAGCGCATCCCAATCGGTCCGCAGGTGATTGGCGCGTGCGTCGGCCAGCGGCAGGAGGACCTTCTCTTTTCTCGAGGCGTACTTGTCGCGCAGCTCCGCCTGCTCCGCGCGAACCGCCGCCGCATACGTGTCCCGGTGCCGATCGCTCAAGAGCTTCGACACGACGTCCACGGCCCGTGAGGCATCGAGGACGTGCACCGTCGGCTGCCGGTACTCCGGCGCGATCTTGACCGCCGTATGCTGCCGGCTCGTCGTCGCGCCGCCGATGAGCAGCGGCGTCGTCAACTGACGACGATCCATTTCGCGCGCCACGTACACCATCTCGTCGAGCGACGGCGTGATGAGCCCGCTCAGGCCGATGATGTCCGCGTTGTGCGCGGCCGCTTCGGACAGAATCCGATCAGCCGGCACCATCACCCCGAGATCGATGACCTCGTAGTTGTTGCAGCCCAGCACGACGCCGACGATGTTCTTGCCGATGTCGTGGACGTCGCCCTTGACGGTGGCGAGGATCACCCGGCCGTTCGATTGCTTTCCGGGCAGCGGACCGCCATTCGCGGTCTGGGCGCCGTCGGCCGGGCTGCGCTTGATGAACGGCTCCAGATACGCCACGGCGCGTTTCATCGCTCGCGCGCTCTTCACGACCTGTGGCAGGAACATCTTTCCGGCGCCGAACAGATCGCCGACGGTTTTCATCCCGTCCATCAGCGGACCTTCGATGACGTCGAGCGGGCGCGGCAGCTTCTGCCGGGCCTCTTCGGCGTCCTCTTCGATGAAATCCACAACCCCATGGACCAGCGCATGCGACAGCCGCGCCTCGACCGGCTGTTGTCTCCACGTCAGATCGAACTCCCGCTTCGTGGCGCTGCCCTGGACGTTTCCGGCGAAGGTAATCATTCGCTCGGTCGCGTCCGGCCGGCGATTGAACAGGACGTCCTCGACGTGCTCGAGCAGATCGGGCGGAATGTCCTGATACACGGCGAGCTGACCGGCGTTGACGATCCCCATGTCGAGCCCGGCCTTGATCGCGTGGTAGAGAAACGCCGCGTGCATGGCTTCGCGGACGACGTCGTTGCCGCGGAAGGAGAACGACAGGTTGCTGATGCCGCCGCTCACCCTCACGCCCGGGCACCTCTGTTTGATGATGCGGGTCGCCTCGATGAAGTTGATCGCGTACTCGTTGTGCTCCTCGAGGCCCGTCGCGATCGCCAGAACGTTCGGGTCGAAGATGATGTCCGACGAGTCGAAGCCGGCCTGCGTGATGAGCAGCGCGTAGGCGCGCTCACAAATCTCAACTTTCCGCGCCACGGTGTCGGCCTGACCGCGCTCGTCAAACGCCATCACGATGACCGCCGCCCCGTAGCGACGCACGAGCTTGGCTTTCTGCAGGAAGTCTGCTTCACCCTCTTTCAGGGAAATCGAGTTCACCACCGACTTCCCCTGCACGCACTTCAGGCCTCCTTCGATGACCGACCACTTCGAGCTGTCGATCACGACGGGCACGCGTGCGATCTCGGGTTCGGTCGCGATGTATTTCAGGAACGTCTCCATGGCGCGCTCGGAGTCGAGCATCCCCTCGTCGACGTTGACGTCGATCATGTTCGCGCCGCCGCGGACCTGCTCGGCCGCGACCCGGGCGGCCTCGCCGTAGTTGTCATCCTTGATGAGGCGCGCGAACTTCCGCGAGCCGGTGACGTTCGTGCGCTCGCCGATCATCTGAAAGTTGCTGTCCTCGCGGACGATCAGCGGTTCGAGGCCGGACAAACGGAGCGGCGTGTGACCGTTCACGGAAACGACGGCGGGCCGCGGGCGCGGCGGCACGCCCTGAATGGCCCGTCCGACGGCCGCGATGTGGTCCGGCGTCGTGCCGCAGCACCCACCGAGGATGTTGGCGAAGCCGCTGGCCGCAAAGTCGCGCAGCAGCGCGGCCGTCTCCTCCGCGTGCTCGTCGTACTCGCCGAACGCGTTCGGCAGGCCCGCGTTCGGGTACGAGCTGACCCAGCACTCGGCCAGACGCGCGAGCTCGGCCAGATACGGCCGCATGTCGCGGGCGCCGATCGCGCAGTTGATGCCCACGCACCACGGCCGCGCATGCGTGATCGAGAGATAGAACGCGTCGAGTGTCTGGCCGGAGAGCGTGCGGCCGCTGCGATCGGTGATCGTCACCGAGATCATCAACGGCAAGTGGACGCCCTTCTCTTCCTCGACTTCCTGGACGGCGACAATGGCCGCTTTGACGTTCAGCGTGTCGAAGATCGTCTCGAGGAGGAGCAGATCGACGCCGCCGTCGATGAGCCCGCGCACCTGTTCGGCGTAGGCGTTCTTGAGTTGATCGAACGTGATCGCCCGGAACGCCGGGTTGTTCACGTCCGGGGAAATCGAGAGCGTGCGATTCGCCGGTCCGACCGACCCGGCGACAAAACGCGGCTGCGACGGCGTTCGAGCCGTGAACTCGTCGGCGGCCGCCCGCGCGATCCGCCCCGCGGCGACGTTGATGTCATACACCGCCGACTCGAGCGCGTAGTCGGCCTGCGACACGGCGTTGGCGTTGAACGTGTTGGTCTCGATGATGTCGGCGCCCGCCTCGAGGTAGGCCCGGTGGATCTCGCCGATGACATCCGGACGCGTCAGGACAAGGACGTCGTTGTCGCCCTTCAGATCGTGGGAATGGGTGGCGAACCGGCTGCCCCGAAACGCCGACTCGTCGAGCTTGTAGCGCTGGATCATCGTGCCCATTGCGCCGTCCAGAAGGAGGATGCGTTTCGCAAGCAGCTCATCGAGCTGCTTTTCGATCGTCGTCGTCGATGTCGTTGTCGTTGTCGTCATATCGTCAAGGGGGTCATTTCTTCCCAGCCGCTACCAGCACTGTGAACGGATCGCCGCCTCGACGAGCGCCCACCCGCATGTTGATGTCCGAGAAACCAGCGCCCGTCAGCAGGTCGTGCAGCTGCTCGTCCTGGAACCCGAGCCAGCGGTCGCCGAGCTTGGCGCGCACCCAGCTTTCCTGGTGCTCGCGCAGATCGAGAATCAGCACGCGGCCGCCCGGGCGAAGAATCCGCCACGCCTCTGCAAGCGCCGCCGCCGGATGCTCCGAGTGATGGAGCGCCTGCGAAAGCAACGCGACGTCAACGGACGCGTCGGGAATCGGCAGCCGCTCGAGGTCGCCTTGCTTCCACGTGATGTTGTCGACCTTGCGCCGCACCGCGAGCGCCCGCGCCAGGTTGAGCACGTCCTTCGACCGATCGACCGCGATCACGTGCCGGCCCCACCGCGCGGCTTCGATCGTGAGATAGCCCTCGCCGCATCCGAGATCCGCAACGTCGAGCGCCGGCAGGAGCAGCCCGAGGGCGCGCGACCATGCCGCCCAGCTCCGGCCCGGGACGAGCTGGCGCCGCTCGTCGCCGCCGCCATGCTGCGCGAAGCTCTCGTGCCTCACCCGGCGCACTTCCTCCAGCCGCGCATCGTCGGCGCGCGTCTCGGCGGTCTTGCGCTCGAACTGGTCGCCGAGCCAGACCCAGAGCGGCGACCGCTTGCCATTCGTGGCCGCGGCTTCCGACGCGACGCGATACCAGGCGAATGTGCCGGTGCGGTCCTCGACCACGAGCCCCGCCTCGCGAAGCAGCCCGAGATGGCGGGACACACCAGACTGGGCCAGGCCGAGAATCGACGTCAGTTCAGACACGTTCAGGGACTCGCGCAAGAGCAGCCGGAGGACCCGCAACCGCGTGTCGTCTCCGAGCAGACGAAGCAGGGCCGAGGCTTCTCGCATATCAATTAATCTACATGTAGTGATATGTGTATTGCAACCCGGCGGCCTGCAGACTCTAAAGGGCCGTCCTACATACAATTAAGGTGTGCGTGATTACCCGGCTGTCGACCCCGGAAGCCCGACACTTATCCTGGCGCACGGCGCTGGCGCGGGCGAACAGCATCCGTGGATGGTGCGGGTGGGCAACGGCCTCTCAGTGCGCGGCATCCATGTCGTGACGTTCAACTTTCCTTACATGGATGCGGGCAAGAGCGTTCCCGATCCCGCGGAGACGCTTGAAAAAGCATGGGGCACTGCCTGGGTTCACCTCACGGCAGGCCGTCCGGGTCCGTTCTTCGCGGGCGGCAAGTCGATGGGCGGGCGAATCGCGTCACAGGCTGCGGCGAAAGGCGGATTCGATCCCCCGCCTGCCGGCCTCATCTTCTTTGGCTACCCGCTGCATCCACCCGGCAAGCCCCAGCAGCGGCGCGACAAGCACCTGCCCGGCATCAAACCACCGATGCTCTTCCTTCACGGCGAGCGCGACCCGTTCGGCTCGCCCACCGAGATGACCGGGCTCACCGCACAGCTGCCGGCCAGCACGCTTCACATGGTCCCGGGTGGCGATCATTCCCTGGTCACGAGAAAGAAAGCCGGCCCAGAGGGTGACACGCTCGACCGGGTAATGGATCAGGCGGCCGAATGGATGCGTAAGGTCTTGTACTAGCGGGCCGTTTCGTGGACAATGGTCGCGCATTCGCGCGCCATACACGAAAAGACGCACTTGAAGTTCCTGCTTTACGCAGCCCTGATCCTCCCCGCATGAGCCGCGCACCGATCAGTCTGTTCGAAGGTTCACGCGATCACACGCCCCAGGCGTCGCTGGCCAGCTGGTATTTGCCTGGGGTCTCGGACGGTCTGGGCGACCGGTTGTTGATGTTCGACAACACCGGGTCGGCGTCGCTCGAGCTCCTGCGGTTCAAGAGAGAATTCAGCGAGAAACTGGCGTTCGAGCCGGCGCTTCGACAGCGGATTCGGCAGTTCGAGAAGTTTACGCATCCGTCCGTCGGGCGCGTCCGCGCGCTGAAGTGGCTCCAAGACAACGACGGATTGGCGCTCATTTCCGATCACGTGCCTGGCCGCCGGCTCTCGGAAGTGCTGCGTGACGCCCGCGGCGCTGGCTTTGCCCTCGAATTGATCCGTCAACTCACCCCGGCGCTCGTCGCGCTCCAGCAGCAAGGCGACGGCATCGCGCACGGCGTCCTCACGCCCGAACGTATCGTCGTCACGCCCGAAGGCCGGCTCGTGCTCGTGGAGCACGTGCTGGGGCCGGCGGTCGGATCGCTCGACCTTCCTGCCACGCGTCTCCGAACCGAGCTGGGCCTGGCCGTACCGGCCGCCAGCGGCGTTCCGCACCTCAACGGCCGCTGCGACGTGGTGCAGCTTGGCTTGATTGCCCTCTCGCTCGTGCTGGGCCGTCGCGTCGACGCGCGCGACTACCCGCATAACGTCTCGACACTGCTCGATGAATTCCCGCGGATCGCCGGACGAGGCTCGTCGTCCTCACCGCAGCTGCGGACGTGGCTCGAGCAGGCGCTGCAGCTTGGCGGGCGAACGTTCGGGTCGGCGCAGGACGCGCACGCCGCGCTTGCCGAGGTGACCGACGACGGCACACCGCGACCCGATCCGCGCCGCATGCTGTTCTTCCGGCCCATCGAGACGCCGCCGTACCAGGTCGTCAAGCCCGACGTGGTGAACGTTTCGAAAACGGATCGTCCTTCCGAAAGGCAGACGGACATGCCTGCCAAATGGCTCAACAGCACGGAGCGCCCGGCCGGCTCGCAGACGATTTTCGAGCAGGTCGCCGGGCGCACGGCGCCGGAGAAGGCGCCGGACGAAAGCAGCGTCGACCCCTTCGAAATCGGCGGCCAGGTTCGCCACTGGCCAGTCAGCTCGGTTCCGAAACCTGAACCTGAGACGCCGCCGAAACGATTCCACGTTCGCTGGCTGATGGCGGCTCTCGCAGCCGTCGCCTTCGGCGAAGGATTGTTCATCGCCGGTCTGCTCTACGGCCGTCCCACAGCAGCTGCCGGCGCGGGGACGGCGGCCGGAGCGGTGCTGATCGAGTCCACACAGCCCGGCGTCGAGGTCCTGGTCGACGGTCAACCCGTGGGCGCGACGCCGTACAAGTTGGCCGTCGGATCGGGGACGCGTTCGATTCGCGTGCTCGCCGCCGGATCCGGAATCGCCTCCGCTCTTCCAGGCACGACGACGGTCCGTCCGCAGCCGGACGCGACGACCATTATTCCGCCGCCCGCCGGCTCGTCACTCGGCGGCATCAGGATCGCGTCGGCGATCGATCTGCAGGTCTTCGAAGACGGCAAGCTCATCGGCACCACGGCAGGCGCCATGGCCGTGCCCGTCGGGCGCCACACTCTCGATGTCGTCAACGAAAAGTTCGGGTATCGATCGCGTCAGACCATCGACGTGAGAGCCGGGCAGACAGCGACGCTCGCGATCACGCTGCCCAACGGCCGAATCAGCATCAACGCCGTTCCATGGGCCGAGGTCTGGATTGGCGGCAGCCTCGTCGGCGACACGCCGCTCGCGAATCTCGCGCTCCCCCTCGGCGAGCACGAGATTGTCTTCAAGCATCCGCAGCTCGGCGAGCGAAAACAGACAGCGCTCGTCAGATCGGATGTCATGACGAGAGTCACCGCGAATCTACAGAGGTAGAGTCAGAAAGCTGCGTCATCTGAAATCTCGCCCTACGCGTTCGCTTTCCGCACCTGACCCGCTTCTGTGAGCGCAACAAAGCTCTCGTGGGAGATCCGCACGAGCTGCTGTGTCTGCCGAGTGGATCCGGTGGCGGCAGTGCGCAGCCGAAGCTGCGTTTCGAAGTCGAGCGCGACCGGCGCGTGAAGATGGAGCTCGAGATCTTCGAGGTGAAGGAGCTGTTTGAACCGGTGCGCATCACGCACGCCCGTGGTGCTGCTGGCTGGCGACAGCACGCGGGCGCGGCCGACGACCCCTTTGCCCGAGATGTAAAAGCAGATCCAATCGCCGCTGCGAGCGGTGGCTTGCGTCGCGCCGCCGTCGGCGATGCCGAAGATGTGGCGGCGGCTGACGACCAGCTCGAGTAACTGCTCGGGCGTGGTCGCATAGTCTGGCGCGACCGTGGCGATCCAGTACGACGTCCCCCCCGTAACCGGCACGCTCCGCGCTGGCGAGACGGCCGCGGCGCGCTTCGCGGTCAGCCGCTCGAGCAGCTCGACGCTGTAGTCCACCGGCAGGTTCGACTCGAGCAGACGCGCGACGTCCTCGTGGCTCACGCGGCCGGCGCTGACGAAATCGGCGAGTTGCAGGAGCGAGCGCAGCGCGACGACGCCGACCGGGAATGCCGGCTTGGCGGCGGCGATGCCCTCCTCGATCTTGTGCCGGCTGGCGAAGAGCGGCGTCACGACGCACAGCCCGGCAAAGCGCCAGCTCGACGCGCGCGACGACGTCGTGTGCGCGGCGACCGAACGGACCAGCGCGTCCACGTCCGGCGCCGCCGCGGGATCGCTTCTGACTTCGAGGACCACGTGCAGTCGCAGCCGCGATTTCCAGTGGCCGTGGTGCTTGAGCGATCCAGGGGCCGGCGCGTAGGCGCCGAAGGTCATGTCGAATCCGATGAACTTGCCGAGGAGGCCGACGAGATCCTGCATCGCGCGATGATGCTGCTCGCCCGGAAGGTGCTGGCCTTGTTCGATGAGCGTCCGCGCGCCGTGCGGATCGGCGGCATGCTCGAGCAGGAAGCGCCGGAAGCGCTCCCGCGCCGAATCGAACCCCGGCGTATCGTCGAGCGGCCCGGACAAGCTGAGGATTTGTTCGAGCGTGACACTCATCGACGCGTCCCGTGCGGTCGGGTGCGTGGTTGACGGTTTACTGCGGCGCGCGTCGCGTGAGCACGACGGCGCCTGACGGGGCCGCGCTGCCCGCGGCAGGCTCGATCGTGACGATGATGCCCGTCACCGCGCGAGGGACCGCGGGCAGCGCGTCGAGCGACAGCGTGGCGCGACCGGCCTCGTCCGGCACCATCGTGCCGGCGGTCACCGCGGTGCCTTCCGTGAGCAGCCAGACTTGATACACGGATCCCTGGGGCGGGGCCGCAAGGCGTGACGCGCTCAGGACCATGCCGCGCGATCGGCTAAAGAGCACCTGCGCGAAGGCCCGGCCGGTCGCATCCGGGCTGGTCAGGTTGAAGCGCACGAGATCCGGCGCGGCCAGCACGTTGCTCACCAGTTGTGCCCGAAGCGCGGTGGCCCGGGCCTCGGCGATCTGGCGGTCAGCTTCGGCGCGGGTGGCCGCCGTCTGTTTCGCGGCGGCCTCGGACGCGGCCTGCGCCTGCCGTTCGGCGTTGGCGACGCGCGTCGTCGCCTCGTTCAGCCGCCGGTTGACCGAGCCGATGACCTGCATGCCGGCGAACGCCACGATCGCGATGACGCCCGCGGCCACCCCAAACGACAGGCGCCAACCACGCCGCATCCGCTCGGTCTGCGTCACGCTTTCGTGAAACTCCTGGTTCGTCGTGGTCACCTCGCGCTCGAGCGAGTCCATGCGCGTGGCGAGTGACGCGGCCGCTTCCGGCAGCTGCGCGACCGGTTTCACGTCAATCGGTGCGTCGGGCGCGGGAGTCGCCGGTGCGGCAGCCGCGGCGGATGGGAGCTCGGCTGGGCCCGCCGAATCGCGCATTTCGTCGTGCAGCTTCATGACGCCGTCGAGCTGGAACGGCGCGGCGCCCTTGAGCGGCGCGGGATGTGCGACCTCGTGTTTGATGTCCGTCAGTGCCGACTGCACGTCGTGCGAGAGCTGCGACAGCCGTTCCTGCAGATCCGCTTCGAGCGCGGCAAATCGCGCCTCGGCGCGCTCGAATCCACGCAGCGCGAGGTTGGCCGCCGCGACGCACGTCTCGCCAAGGGCCGCCGTCTGCTCGCGTAGCTGCTTCACCGGCTCGGCGTGCATCTGACGGAGCTGCGACCACTCGTGCTCGATCGTGCCCTCGAACTCGCGGATGCGCTGCAGCGAATCCTGTTCGAGCCGCTGTTCGATCGCGGTCCAGTCGTTCAGCTTCGCTTCGACTTGCTTGATCGCGTCGGCGTGCCGTTGATCCGTGTCGGTCCAGCGATTCAGAATCTCGGCACAGCGTTCGGTGAGGATGGACAGACGCTGCTCCATCGGCTGCAGCAGGTCCTGCGTTTCTCGCCACTGACGAAGCGCAAGGCTGAGCTGATCGATCTGCGCCTGTAAATCAGGGAGCGTCTGTTCCAAGTGGGCAAATTGTACATCGAAGATCTTGACGCGCGCCGCAGAGATCGTCCCGCTCGCGAGTCCACCGACGGCCTCATTCCGCTCTTGTACTCGATCGATAAACCGGGTACCATGGCGGCGATTTCCGTTCGTCTCATACGCTCATGGTCCTGCGCCGCAGTGCTCGTGTAGCGGTCGCCCTCCTCGGGTGGCTCGCCGTCGCCACGCCCGCGTGGGCCCAGCAGGAGACGCTCGCGCGCGCAAAGGACTACTACGCCTCGGCGGCCTACGAAGAAGCGCTCGACGTCCTCCGGAAGCTGACCAGCGCCGCACCCGACAACGACGCCAGGGAAATCGCGGTCTACAAGCTGTTTTGCCTGCTGGCCCTCGGCCGGCTCGACGAAACCAAGAAGACCATCGAGACCATCGTCCGCGCCGACCCTCTCTACCATCTGTCCGAGGACGCGGCCTCGCCGCGCGTGCGGACGCTCTTCGAGGACACGCGGCGGCCTCTTTTGCCGGGGATCGTCAAGGATCTCTATACCAAGGCCAAAGCGGCTTACGACCGGAAGGATTCCGCCGAGGCCACGGCCGGGTTCGATCGCGTCATCGCGCTCATCGACGATGGCGGGCTCGCGGACTCGCCGGGCATCGGCGACATCCTCACGCTGGCCACCGGCTTTCGTGACCTCATCCGCGTGCCCCCGCCGACCGGCCCGCCGCCACCAACGGCGCCGGTGCCCGCGCCAAAGACCGACCCCTCGCCGCCCCCGTCAACCCCGCCAGCAAAGCCCGCCGGAACGGGGATTTACGGGCCCGAGGACCGCGGCGCCGTGCGGCCGGTGCCGATCTCGAACCAGCTGCCGGCCTGGCGCCCGGCCAGTCCGACAGACTCGCGGCTGGACTTCCACGGCGCTCTCGAGCTGATCATCGACGAGACCGGGAACGTCACGTCAGCTGTGATTCGCAAGAGCGTTCATCGCGCCTACGACCCGCTCTTGGTGGAGGCCGCCCAGCGCTGGACGTTTCAGCCGGCCACCGTCAACGGGATACCGGTCAGGTATCGATACGTCCTCGAGGTCCATCTGAAGCCGGGCGGGGAGTTCAAGGATAGGCCGTAGACCACAGGCCGAAGCCTCAAAAACAGATCTCGGACTGGCCGCGTCAGGACCTGGAAAGCCTGCTTGTGGAGAACGGTCTGCAGGCTGTTCAGCACCAGCGGCTTTCCAGGACCTGACGGCTGACTGAGGTAGCGTCGGCGTCTACAGGCTCCTTACTTCACTGGCGCCGGCACGGTCAGCGAGATGTCGTACTTCTTGAGCGCCTGGCTCAGCGACATCGCTTTCACGAGCAGCGCGTTGGCGTCGGCGATCGCCTTGGGAAGCGCGAGCTTGACGTCGTTGTACTGCTTGACCAACGCATCGCTCGGCACCTCCCAGATGCCGGCGATCGCACCCTTCACAGTGCCGGCACGGTTGACGAGGTCCTGACTCGCGGCTCCGCCTCCGCCGCCACCGCCGGCTCCACCACCGCCGCCGCCTCCGCGACCGCCGCCGGCTGCCGGCGGGGGTGGCGGGACGCCGAACCTCACGCGCACGGCATCGAACTCCTTGTTCACGGCGTCGAACTGCGTCTTCACGGCCGCGGGCACGTTCGCCATGCCGCCGATCTTGCCGGCGACGTCGGTCATCTGCGTGTAGAACGGGTTCAGCGCTGTCGTCATCTGCGTGCCGCGGCGCTGCAGGTCGTGCAGATCCATGACGATGTCGTTGTAGCGGCGACGCTGGACGTCGGTCATCTGGACGGCCGGATCGCCCACGATCTTGATCGGCTTCGTCTCGACGCTCTTGCCGTCCACGACGAGGGCGACGTTATAGGTACCGGGCATGACGTACGGTCCGAGGTTACCGCCGCCGCCGCCACCGCCTCGGCCACCGCCACCACCACCACCGCCGCCACCGCCGCCACCGCCGCCACCGCCGGTGCAGGGATTCAGGAATCCAGTGCCGGGCAGGCCCGCGAGCGGGGCCGCGGCGCCGCGTCCACCGCCGCCTCCGCCACCGCCACCACCGCCGCCACGGCCAGGTGGCGCCGCCGGCGCCCCGACTGGTGTCGGAATCGGCTCAACACGCATGTCCCAGCACGTGGTCTGGATGCCGGGCTGGTTGCGACTGGCCGGCACGGTCACTTCGCGCACATCCTTGCCCGTCGTGTCAGTCACCTTGAGCTTCAGATCCTTGGCCGCGCTCTTCAGGTGGAACTGGATGATGGCTTCGGCCGGCGGATTCTCGCCGATGAAGAACTGGTGGCCCCAGAACTCGTCGTTCCGATCGTCCTTTTGCTTCCACTGAAGCGCCGGACCCGGGGAGAACAGCTTGGCTTCAGCCGCTTGCGCCGCCGCGTACTCCTGAATCGGCTCGAGGTGGTCGAGGATCCAGAGGACGCGGCCGTGCGTCGCGACGATCATCGCGTTGTCGCGCGGATGCAGGGTGATCTCGTCGACGCGGACCGTCGGCAGGTTCGCCTTGAGCCGCCGCCAGTTCTTGCCGCGATCGAGCGTCAGGAAGATCCCGGTCTCCGTGCCCGCGTAGAGCACGTCGGGGTTCTTGAGATCCTCGGTCAGCGTCTTGACGACCTCGCCCTTGAGGTTCGCGTTGATCGACCGGAACGTGGCGCCGAAGTCGTTGCTGGCCCAGATAAAGGTGTCGTAGTTGTTGAGCCGGTGAGCATCGACGGTCACATAGACGGTCCCGGCGTCGAACTTCGACGGCACGACCTCGGACACCCACGCGCCGGCCGGGAATCCAGGAAGGTTTTTGGTGATGTTCTGCCAGGTCTTGCCGCCGTCGCGCGACGCGCTCACGGTGCCGTCATCGGAGCCCGTGAACATCAGCCCCGGCTGCTTCGGCGACTCGGCGAGGGACACGACGGTCGGCCACGCCGTGATCCCGTCGTTGGCCGCGATCCGGATCTGGCCGCCGCGCAGGCCCATCGTCATGATCTCACTGCGATCCGCATTCGTCGTCAGATCGCCGCTGATGACGGTCCACGAATCGCCGCGGTCGTTCGATCGGAAGACGCGATGGGCCGCGACGAGCAGCATGCCGGGCTCGTGCGGCGAGAAGACGATTGGCGTGTCCCAGTTGAAGCGGAAGCCGCCCTGCGTCTCGGGCTCGACGTTCTCGTTGGTCGGCCGGATGCTCTTCGACTCGCCGGTGACCGTGTTCTTCCTGGTCATGTTCCCGTTCTGCGACTCGGTGTAGACAATGCGTGGATCGCGCGGATCCATAATCGCCACGAATCCGTCACCGCCCTGTATCTGGAACCAGTCGTAGTTGGCGATACCGCGCGAGAACCGCGTCGCGCTCGGGCCGCACCAGTTGTAGTTGTCCTGCATCCCGCCGCAGACGTTGTACGGCGTCGACATGTCGACGCCTACGTGGTAGAAGAGGCCGACCGGCAGGTTCGGCAGGTAGATCCAGGTCTTGCTTTGGTCGTACGACACCGCCAGCCCGCCGTCGTTGCCGATCAGGACGTGATTGGAGTCCTTCGGATTGATCCAGATCGCGTGATGGTCCGAATGGATGACGGACGCGGCCTGAGGGTTCACCGTCTTGCCGCCGTCGGTCGACATCTGCAGATCGACGCCGCCGAAGATCACGATGTCGGGGTTGTTCGGATCGATGCGCACCTGGCTGAAATACATCGGCCGCGGATTCGCGGGGTTCACACGGCGCCAGCTGGCACCGCCATCATCTGATTTGTAGAGACCGGTCGCGCCGCCGCCACCACCGCCGGGCTGACCACCGCCGCCACCCGCTTGCGCCGCCGGGTCGCCGCCGCGTCCGCCTCGACCGGCGCCACCCGCTGCCGCCGCCGCGCCACCAGCCGCGGCTGCGCCGGCGCCACCGCCAGCAACTGGGTCACCGCCGCGTCCCCCGCCGCCCTGGCTTTCTGCTTCGATCAGGGCGTAAAGAATGTTGGCGCTGCGCTTGTACACGTCCAGCCCGATACGTCCGAGCGATCCGGGCGGGATGCCGTTGGTCAGCCGCGTCCAGTTGTCGCCGCCATCGGTCGACTTCCAGATGCCGCTGCCGGGCCCGCCGCCGTTCATGCAGCACTGCGACCGGCGCCGCTGATACGTGGACGCGTACAAAATCCGGCGGTCCGTGTCGGCCATGACCAGGTCGTTCGCGCCCGTGTCGTCGTCGACCTTCAGCGTCTGCTTCCAGGTTTTGCCGCCGTCGGTCGTCTTGAAGATGCCGCGCTCGCCTCCGGGCCCGAACAAGGCACCGGTGGCCGCGACGAGCACGATGTTGTTGTCTTCGGGATCCATGACGATGCGGTTGATGTGGTATGACTGGCGGAGACCCATGTTCTGCCAGGTCTTCCCGCCGTCGGTCGACTTGTAGAGACCGTCGCCCCACGAGGTCGTCTGCCGGTTATTCGACTCGCCGCCGCCGACCCAGACCAGGTTCGGATCCTTCTGGGAGACCGCCACGTCGCCGATCGAAATCAGTCCCATGTCCTGGAACTGGGCTTCGAACAGCGCGCCATTGTTCACGGTTTTCCAGACGCCGCTGTGCGCGGTGCCGACGTAGTAGATGGCAGGATTGGCCTCATAGACGGCCAGGTCAGAGACGCGGCCCGACATCGTCGCCGGTCCAATCGACCGGAAGTGCAGGCCCTCGAACTCGGTGGCGATCGGCATCGACGTCTGCGACTGGCCGACGAGCGATCGCGACAGCGCCAGGCCGAGCAGAACGGCGCACAAGGAGACGAAACGCAGGTGCCTCAACATGGATCCTCCAGCGGATGGCCGGGATTATAGACGGAACTGGAAAGCGCTTGTCGGTACGGCAGGTACGACGGGTCCGCGGAACCTGATTCACATGTCATCTTTCTTCGATTTCTTGAGAAACGGGGCGATCGTCCGGACAAAAAAAGATGACAAGCAGCAGGTTCCGCGGACCCGCCGTACCCCGCGTACCGACGAGCGCTTTTCAGTATGATTTTCCAGATGTCCACCGCTGCCCCCGCACGCTCTCGGGTCCGGGCCGAAATCGACGACGGACACAAGTGGAACCTGACCGACATTTATCCGGATTGGCAGACCTGGGAGGTCGCGCGGGCTGAACTGGAGCGGCGGATCAGCGAATACGCCGCGTTCAAAGGCACGCTCGCCCAGGGGCCGGAGCGCCTGCTGGCGGCGTACCGCCTGAACGACGACCTCGGCCAGCTCGCCTACAAGGTCTATTTCTACCCCTCGCTCAAGTACGACGAAGACCAGCGCGACAACAGCGTGAACGCGCGGAAGCAGCAGGTCGAGGCGCTGGTCGCGCGCTGGCAGCAGGCGACGTCGTGGTTCAGCCCCGAGCTGCTCAAGATTCCCATTGCAACCGTCCGGAGCTGGCTCGAGAAGACGCTCGAGCTCGCGGTGTACCGCTTCGCCATTGAAGAAGTGTTCCGGCAGCAGGAACACGTGCTCGACGAGCAGGGCGAGCGGCTGATGTCTCTGTCCACCCGGCTCTCGAGCGCGCCGCACGAGACCTATCTCGCCCTCTCGACCGCGGACGCAAAGTTCCCCGAGGTCACGCTGAGCACCGGCGAGAAGGTGACGATGTCGTACAGCCAGTACCGGGCGGTGCTGGCGACCAATCGCAACCAGGCGGATCGGCGGCAGGCGTTTCTGTCGCATTACGGGACGTACGCGGCCAATCTCAACACGTACGCGACGCTCTATCACGGCGTCTGCCAGCGCGACTGGTTCTACGCCCGCTCTCGCGCGTACGGGACGACGCTCGACGCGGCGCTTCATGGCAACAACATCCCGCGCTCGGTTGTCGACACGTTGATCGCGACGACCCGCGCCGGGGTCGAGCCGCTTCGCCGCTACCACCGCCTGCGCCGGCGGGCGCTGAAGCTCGAGCGGTACTTCCCATACGATTTTTCGATCCCGATCATCGAGTGGGATCGCCGCTATCACTACTCCGAGGTCGTCGCGTCCGTCGTCGAAGCGGTCGCGCCGCTCGGACCGGAGTATCAGTCGCGGATGTGGCGCGGATTCCGCGAGCGGTGGATCGACGTCTACGAGAACGACGGCAAGCGAAGCGGCGCGTACTCCGCGCCCGTCTATGGGGTGCATCCGTACATGCTGCTGAACTGGGCGGACACGCTGGACGACGTGTTCACCCTGGCACACGAGATGGGCCACTCGATGCACACGATGCTCTCGCACGAGCGGCAGCCGTTCGTCTATTCGGATTACACGATCTTCGTCGCCGAAGTGCCGTCGACGCTGGCCGAAGCGCTGCTCCTCGAGCACCTGCTCGCCAACACGACCGACCGGCACGAGCGGATCGTGCTCCTGCAGCACGCGATCGACAACATCACGAGCACGTTCTACACGCAGGTGCTGTTCGCGGATTTCGAGCTGGCGACGCACCTGCGCGTCGAACAGGACGAGCCGATCACGGCCGAGGTGCTGAACGAGCTCTACAAGGAGCGCTTCGACGCCTACTACGGCGATGCCGTGGACCTGGAGCCGCTCACCCCCATCACCTGGGCGCGGATTCCCCACTTCTTCAACTCGCCCTATTACGTCTACCAGTACGCGACGTGCTTCGCGTCGGCCGCCAAGCTCGCGGGCCAGATCAGCGAGGGCTCCGACGCGTCGCGCGCCGAGGCGCGGGCGCGATATCTCGAGCTCCTCGCGTCAGGCGGCAGCGACCATCCGATGACGCTGCTCAACCGGGCTGGGGTCGATCTGAGTGAGCCCTCGACCATCCAGGCGGTGATCGATCAACTCGACCGGCTCGTGGGGCGGCTGGAAGAACTGATCTAGACCGCGGAACCAGCCATTTGAATTCCAAATCCGCCCAGCCGGATCGGCGGGGGTACAAGTACCCATAGTCCCTCCCGGTGGTCCCTCTAACTGATTGACCTGCAAGCCTCAACGGAGAGCCACTCTGAAACGTGGTCTCTGGCCGGCACGGCACGTTCCTTTCTTATGTAAAGGACCGGAACTCTCCATGCGACTACTCGACAAGCTCAAGCCGCAACCCCGCTGGAAGCACGCCGACCCGTCCGTACGGTTCGAAGCCGTGCGGGAACTGGAGGATCCGGCCGAGCTGGCGATCCTCGCCGAGCTCGACCCGGACGCCCGGGTCCGCCGGTCGGCGACCGCACGGATCGCCGATCCGGGCGTCCTCGGACGTATCGCGTCGACCGATGTCGATCCCGAGGCGCGCGACCGCGCCGCCGATCGGCTGTTGGCGCTGGCCACCGTGAGCGGCCTCGATGAAGCCGCGGCGCTGGGCGCCGTTTCGGCCATTTCGGACGTCCGGCGCCTGTCGGTCGTCGCCAAGAGCGAGGCGCCTGACGCCGTCCGCGGCGCGGCGCTCTCGCGCGTGACCGACCAGCGCGCGCTCAGCAGCATCGCGCGGCATGCGAAGCACGACTCGACCGCCGCCGCGGCGCTCGAGCAGCTGACCGATGCCGCCGACCTCGTGGACGTCGCCCAGAACGGCGAGCACCGCGACGTCGCGCTCGCCGCCCTCGAGCGGCTGCTGACGCCGTCGCCCGACATCGCGCTGCTCCAGACGATCGAAGCGCGTTCGCAGCACAAAGCCGTGAGCCGTCGCGCGCGCACTGTGATCCACGACATCGAAACCGCCGAAGCCGCGCGCCGCGCCGCTGAGGAAGAGCGCCGGCGTCGCGAGGCGGCTGTCTGCGAGGACGTCGAGCGCATCGCCGACCTGCCGGATCTCTCGGTCGCGCGCGCCGAGCTGTCCCGATTGACCGAGGTCTGGCACAGTCTGGGCTTCGCCGACGAGATCTCCCAGGATCGGTTCGCGCGCGGGGTCGCAGCCGCCGAAGTCACCGTGGCCCGTCGTGAGCGCGACGCTGAAGAAGCCGCCGAGCGCGCGCGCATGCGCGCCGAAGCCATCGCGACTCGCGATGCGCTGTGCCAGCGCGTCGAGACATTGGAGATCGACGGCGACGATGTGCCCGCGCAACTGGAAGTCATTGAAGAAGAATGGCGATCGCTGCTGCCGCTCGTCGGTGACGGCCCGGAGGCTGACCGGCTCGCTGCGCGATTCGCCCAGGCGGTGGCCGCGTGCCGGAAACGGCACGAAATGAGCGGCGTGCTGGTGGAGATACGGGCGAGGCTCGAATCGCTCGTCGCGGAAGCTGAAGGTCTCCCGTCGCAGGATGACGAGGCCGCGGCCGTCGCGCGCTGGCAGACGCTCAGCCGGGAGGCACGCGGTCTCACCGCCACATTGACGGAAACGGCATCTGTGGGGCGGGGCTTCAGCCCCGCCGATGCGCCGGCCCTGAAGGGCCGGCCTACAGACACTGACCATCCAGCGCCACCAACGCTCCAGGAGCGCCTGGCCGCCGTCGAGCAGGCATTCGCGGCAAGGGAATTGGCGAAGCGTGAAGCCGCCGTCAAGGCGCAGCAGGACGTCGTCAACCAGCTGCAGCGGCTGGCTGAACGCGCCCGCCGCGCGGCGGAGGCCGACACGATTACGCTGCGCGAAGGCGATCGCCTGATGCGCGACATCGGCGCGGGCCTGCAGGAAGTGGAGGCCGGCCGGCGCGACCTGACCCGCGAGGTGGAAGAGGCCGCCTCGAAGCTGCGCGCCGTCCAGGAAAAAGTCGCGCCGCGCGTCCGCGAGCTTCGCGAGATGGACGACTGGCGCCGGTTCGCCAACGCTCAGCAGCAGGAAAAGCTGATCGCGATGGCCGAGGCGATCGTCGCGTCGCTCAAGAGCGACGAAGAGGGCGCGAAGACGTCGGACCTGCCCGCAACGGCGCGCGCCCTGCGCGAGCTGCACGTGAAGTGGCAGGAGGTTGCCGAAGCGCCGCGCCACTCCGCGCAGCGCCTGTGGGATCGCTTCCGCACGGCGACCGATTTCATGCGCAGCCGCTGCGAGACCTACTTCTCGCATCTCCGCGAGGAGCGCACGACGAACCTGCAGACAAAAGCGGCGCTCGTCGAAGAAGCCGAAGCGCTCGCCAACTCGGCCGACTGGAGCCGGACGGCCGCTCGCCTTCAGGAGCTGCAGGCGGCCTGGCAGCAGACGGGCACGGTGCCGCGGGAAGCGGGGCGCGATTTGGGCCTGCGCTTCCGCGCCGCCTTCAACACGTTCTTCGCCCGGCGCCGCGAGGATCTGGCGACGCGCAGGAAGACCTGGACGGACAATCTGTCGAAGAAGGAAGCGCTCTGCCAGCGCGCGGAAGTCCTCGCCGAGTCGACCGAGTGGGATGCCGCGTCGGCTGAAATGAAGCGCCTGCAGGCCGAATGGAAGACCGTCGGCCCGGTGCGGCGAAGCAAGTCCGAAGTGGTGTGGAATCGCTTCCGCGCCGCCGCCGACCGCTTCTTCGAGCGGTACCACAACCGCCATCAGATCGCGATGGCCGGTAAGATCGCCGAACGCGAAGCGATCGTCGTCGACCTCGAGACGCTCGCCGCGTCCGAGAACGGCGACGCCCCGGCCGACCTGGCCACCCGCGTCCAACAGTTGCGCACGACCTGGAATCGCAGCGTGCCCGTCCCCGGCACCGAGATGCGGCCGCTCGCCGATCGCTGGCAGACCGCCCTCACGAGGATCGTCGATCGGCGCGGGGACCTGTTCAAGGGAACCGATCTGGATCCGGCCGCGGTGCGGCACAAGATGGACAAGCTGATTGCG
This sequence comes from Vicinamibacterales bacterium, assembly GCA_035633215.1. Classification (GTDB taxonomy): domain Bacteria; phylum Acidobacteriota; class Vicinamibacteria; order Vicinamibacterales; family SCN-69-37; genus DASQFI01. Next base: position 31,732 of record DASQFI010000071.1, read on the forward strand.
CGGGTCGAGGGCTACCTCAGCGACGTGCGTGAGGCGCCGGTCGGGCAGTCGCAGGCGGAAATCCTCGCCGCGAAGCTGCGCTCCGCGCTTGCGACCAACGCGATGGGCGGCCGCTCCAGCGAAGACGCGAAGTGGCGTACGGCCGCCGACGCCGTCAAGGAAGCTCAAGGGGCGTGGCTGCGACTCGCGCAGATCGCGGACCCGGACGCGCGCGCGCTCGAATCACGTTTCCGTGACGTCTGCCGCCGGGTCATGGACCACGCTCGGCGTCAGACGAGTGGCGGCGGTAGCCGGCGGCCGGCACGACCGACGGCCATCGGCGCATAGGGACGACGAGCACACTTCGAACTTCGAAGTTGGAACGTCGAAGTTGTTTTCGAGAGGAGCGGGCCGTCTCGGAGCTAAGGCTCGGCGAGCGGGTGCTCGGCGGGCAGGATGGCTGTTCATCAAGACGGAACGGGACGACGCCACAGGGGTCGGCTCTGCCCGGCTCGCTCCTCACGGAAGAATTGAGTTATTGGGTTATTGAGTTATTGAAAAGCCCATCTCGCGTCACGACGCTCTTCAATAACCCAATAACTCAATAACGCAATAACTCAATCTCTCAGTCGCCCGCCGTGCCGGCAACGCGCACGCACCGACGGAGACCACAACGAGAAGGATTGCGACGCCGCCATACGTCGCGACGTCGATTGGGCCCACCTGATACAGCAGCGTCCGCGGCCCAAGCCTCACGCCTCAACTTAGTTGTCCTGAGTAATGAGCCGCGAGAGACCGAACCCGGCGAGGAAGATCAGACCGACGGCCGCAACGAGGTGGGTGCCGTTCAGGCCGGCAAACGAAACCGCCGTCCAGGTCACCGACTGCGTGGCGAAGAAGACGAGCACCGCCAGGATCAGAACGGCCGCGGCAGCCTGCGCGCCCATGAGGATGCGCGACATCTGCGCTTCGGCGCGAAGGCGGCGCTGGCGTCGAGCGCGTTCCCACAGGAGTACCGGATCGATGGCCGGCGGCGCCGCCGGGGCGGCGTGGACCGCGCTCGAGAGCCACGTCGCGAGACACGCCTGACAACCGGCCGCGTGGTGGCGCAGTTCCTGTGTCACGGCGCCGGCGGCCACCGCCTGGTGCATCTCGTGCTCGCGAGGGCAGGCCGTTTTCATGACCTGGCCCCGTTCTCGTTCGCCAGGGACGGCGCGAGTCCGGCTGACGTGAGGACACCCGCAAACCGGCGTCGGGCCCGGAACAGGAGCGGTTTCACGCTCCCGCGCATCAACCCGGTCACCTGACTGATCTCCTTGTGCGTCATGCCCTCGACGTACGCGAGCAGCAACAGTTCCCGATCGCGTGCGGAGAGCTCCGCGAGAAGCGCCCAGACGTCTCCGCCGTCATCGACGGGAAGCGAGACGCCGGCATCCTGCGCGATCGGCCGCCGCTGCTCCCGGCGGAAATGATCGCGCGCGAGGTTGGTCGCAATCCGGTACAGGTAATTCTTCTGGTGCTCGTCGTTCTCGAGCCCGCGCGCGCGAGTGAGAAACCGAAGATACGCCTCCTGGAGCAGATCTTCGGCGAGCGAAGGATCGCCCGTGAGCTTGCGGAGATATCCGTTCAACCGGCCGGCCGTCCGGGCGTAGAACTCCAGGAACGCCGGCTCCGTCATGGGCAACCGGCTGATGCGCTCGGTGACGAGGGCATCCACGAAGCTGGGTGCGATCAACACGTCCTCTTAACTTCTCGTCAGTTCGCTTCCGTTGTTCAGATTGTTCCACAGTCTGGCGACAGCGAACGCCGCGACGGCTGACAGCAGCGCGCCCACGCCAAGCGCGACGCCCAGTGTGCCGAGAAACAGGAACGCCTCGCGCCCGTCGCCCAGCATGTATTCCCGGATATACAGCAGACCGCCTCCGGCCGAGAGCAGCATGAAGCTGATTTGAACAGCCGTGAGCATCCGCATGTACGGAGGCGCCACCTTGGGTCCGAAGTCGGTCAGCTTGACGTCGAACATGTGCTGCTGCGCGTCGCTCTTCAGGAACTCGACCACGGCTGGATCGGTACCTACGCGATCGAGGAGCCGGGAGTTCATCTCGGCCTTGAGCTGGAGCACCTTCATGAACCGCTTGTGGCTGAGGTGGGTCCGGTAGATCCACCCGAGAACCCACGGAATTCCCACGAAAACGAACATCAGGACGATCGCTTCGCCGCGCACTGGAAACCTCCAGACTCAGGCCCCGGGCCCCGGGCCCAAGGCGGCAGTAATGACACTTCTAATACGGGTGGGCTGGGGAGGGGGTTAACCGGGAGGAAAACCAAGGCGCAAAGCGCAAAGCCTCAAAGGCTTAAAGGCGAAAAGGCGGCCAGAAGGGCAGCTTAGAGCTGCCTAAGTGCAACGACGGGGTCGATACGGACCGCGCGGCGGGCGGGGACGATGCAGGCGACAACGGCCACGATCGCGAGAAAGCCCAGCACGAGGCCGAGAGTGACCCAGTCCCGCGACGGCACCTGAAAGAGGAGAGTATCGAGCGCCGGCGTCAGAACGAGCGCCACGGCCATGCCAATCCCGAGTCCCGCCGCCGCCGGGGCCAGCGCGCGCCCGAGGATCGATCGCGCGACGTGCCCGCGGCGCGCGCCGAGCGCCATGCGTACGCCGATTTCGCGCGTGCGGTGGGAGACCGTCTGCGCGAGGACGCCATAGAGACCAATCGCCGCGAGGAGAACGGCGGCGACGGCGAAGCCGCCGACGAGCATCAACACCGACCGACGCCGGAAGACCGCGGCCGAATCCGCGATCATGCGGTTCATGCTCTCGGCCGCGTACACGGGTACGTTCGGATCGACTGCCATTGCGGCCGCGCGGATGCTGTGGATGTACATCTCCGGATCGCCGGACGTTCGTGCCACGAGGTTGATGTCGCCGGTCAACACCTGCCCGAACGGGAAATAGACGACAGGCACCATCGCGTCGCGATCGAGCGAGGCAATCTGTTCGTCGCCCACGACGCCGACGATCTCCCACGTTGGCCGGCCGTCCAAGAAAGGAAACACGATGCGGTGTCCCAACGGACGGCCGGCGAACACCGAGGCGGCAAATGTCTCATTCACGAGCACGACGGGCGGCCGGCCGCGCCGGTCCTCCACCGAGAGCGCGCGGCCCTGCTGCAGCGGAATCGACATCACGGCGAAGTACTCGGGGCTCACGGTGCGAACGGCGGTAGTCGATTCCTTCGCCGGTCCCGTCAGTCCGCCGCCGGCGGGTGACGATCCGGCAATCGCAAACGTGCCGTTGTTGCCGGGACCGCTGAGCGGAAGCTGATTGACCGTCGCGACGCCCAAAATGCCCGGGATCGCGCCGATGCGCTCGATCAGACGCTGGTGATACGCAGACACCGCCGGGGCATCGAAAAATGACGGATTGACCCGTGCGGTGAGCAGCCCGTCCGTGACGAACCCTGGTGACGTGGTCAGCAGACGATGGACGCTTCGGCCCATCAGCCCGCTGCCGGAAAGCAGCACGACCGCCAGCGCCAGTTGCGCGACGACGAACAGCGATTGGAGGCGAAGGCGGCGCACGTCGGCGGTCCCGCGTCCATGAAGCGTCGTCCGATCGCCGTGACGGGCCGCCTGCCACGCCGGCAGAATCCCGAACGCGATCATGGACACCGCCACCAATGCGAGGCTCACGATCACCGTGAGCGAATCGATCGAGAACGATGCGAGATGAGGGAGCGCCGCGCGCTGCGCTCTCGGAATCGACAGCACGAACAGCCGCACGGCGTATTGGCCCAGGAGGAGTCCCAGCACGCCTCCCGGAATCGCAAGCACGAGGCTCTCGGTCAGGAGCTGCCCGATCAACCGACCGCGGCTCGCGCCGATGGCCGATCGGATCTCGATTTCGTGCAGCCGCGCGGCACCGCGCCCCACCAGCAGACCCGCGATGTTCGCGCAGGCCACGATGAGAACGAACACCGCCGCGCCGAGCAGCACCAAGAGGATCGGTCGCACGGATCCCACGACTTTGTCCGACAACGACACGATTGCGGTGCGCGTCGCCGGATGGTCTTGCGGATCGATCGACGCGAAACGGCGCGCGATGACATCCAGATCCGCCGTGGCCTGTGCGACGGAAACGCCGGGACGGAGGCGGCCGATGATGTCGATCGAGTGCGGGTAGCGCCGCTGCGGCTGCACCTCTGCCGACCGCAGCGGCAGCCACAGTTCGGCCAGTCCTCGAAGCGGGAATTCGAAGTCACGCGGGAGCACACCGACGATCGTCGTCTGCTGCCCGCTCAACCCAATCGTCTGCCCGACGACGAGCGGATCAGCGCCGAACCGGCGACGCCAGGCACCGTCGGTGATGATTACGACCGGCGGACTCTGAGGATGCACGTCGGCCGCGTCAAAATCCCGCCCCAGCGCCGGCCGGACGCCCAGCAGGTCAAAAAACCCCTCCGTGACTTCCGCCATCGGTACGCGGTCCGGCTGACCGATGCCCGTGACCATGCGGCTGCCGCCGTCAAACGCGCAGACGTCGACGAGGGTCGAGTTCTGCGCGCGATAATCACGAAAATCCACGTGAGACACAGTGCCGCTGCTCAAGAGACGGCGCGAGTCCACTTCCGAGATGTGGACGAGGCGATCGGAGGAGGCGTATGGCAGAGGCCGGAGCAGCACGACTCGCGTCAACGCAAAGACGGATGTCGCGGCCGCGATCCCAAGCGCCAGCGTGAGCGTGACTGTGGCTAGAAGCGAGGGACTCCGAATCGCCCGCCGCACGCCGTACCGCACATCCCCCAGAATCTGCTCGACCAGCCATTGGATTCGCGGACCTCTGGGTCCGCCCGCGCGGCCGCGTGCCTGCCGGCGCAGCCGGAACGCGCCCGGCACCGACCGGAGCGCCTGCCGCCAGTACCACGCGCGCGCGCTCAGCCGCGACCGGCTCGGCGCCACGTGACGCTCGAACTCCTCGTCGAGATCGCCGACGAGCACCTCGCGGACGTCGCCCGGCAGCAGCCAGTGCAGCAAACGCCGCGGCAGTTGTGGGGGCGTCATGCCTTTCGTCCCGCCCGCCTGAGACGAGTTCTCAGTCCCGCCCACATGCGCGCCTGCAGCTCCCGCGCCGATTCCAGCGCGTCCATGCCGGTCGGCGAGACCCCGAAAAACCGCCGGGCGCGCCCGCCACTGCTGTCATCCCGCGCGCGCACGAACCCCTTCGCCTCGAGCCGATCGAGCGTGGCATAGACCGCGCCAATCGACGTCGATCGGCCGGCGCGATGCTCGATCTCACGGCGGATGCGCATGCCATAGGCGTCCTGACCGAGCCGAACGACGGCCAGGAGAACCAGCTGTTCAAACTCCCCGAGGAACCCGGAAGAGCCCATGTCATTTATTTCTACATTATAGAAATTGATGGTGTCAAGAGATCTCCATCGATCTGTCGATCGATTGCCCTATCGATCGATTGAAGAGCATCGCGCGCTTCGCGCGCGTTCAGTCTCGACGTGTGGAGAATGGTTTTCAATCGATCGATAGATCGATCGTGTAATCGTTCAATTCTTGTAGACGACTTTGCCTCCGATGATCGTATAGGCCACTTTCGCGGTCTTGATCTGATCCTCGGGGATGGCCGTGATGTCCTTGGTCAGGACCGTCACGTCGGCGAGCTTGCCGCGGCTGAGAGTGCCCTTGATGTCTTCCTCGAACGCCGCGTACGCATTCGCCAGCGTGTACGACCGCAGCGCCTCCATGCGGTTCATGCGCTGGTCGCCGTAGAACACTTTGCCGTCGGCGGCTTTGCGCGTGACCGTCGCGTAGTAGCTCGCGATCGGATCGACATCTTCGACCGGCGCGTCCGTGCCGTTGGTGACGATGGCGCCGGATTTCATGAGCTTCTGCCAGACGTACGCGCCTTCTTCGGCCCGGTGGGCGCCGAGGCGCGGCGTGACCCACGGCGCGTCCGACGTGCAGTGGACGCCCTGCATCGACGCAATCACGCCGAGCTGGCCGAACCGCGGGATGTCAGCGGCGTTGATATGCTGCGCGTGCTCGATCCGCCAGCGCAAGGCGCGGCCGTTGCGATTGTTGCGCTTGAAGGTCTCTTCGTAGATGGTGAGCACTTCGCGATTGGCGCGATCGCCGATCGCATGGATACACATCTGGTAGCCCTGCTCGAGCGCGATCTGCGCGCGCTTGCGCACGACGTCCATCGAGATCGAGGGCAGCCCCACGCGGCTCGTTGACACTGGCACCGACTCGGGCAGGTCCGAGTACGGCTCGAGCAGCCAGGCACCGCGTGATCCGAGCGCGCCGTCGGCGGTGATCTTGATCGCACGTACGGTGAGCCGGTTGTTCCCGTACCCGATCACGCGATTGGCGGCGAGCGCCTCCGGGTCGTACTCGCGGACCATCATCCACAGACGGACGTTCATCTTCCCTTCGTCGATCATCCGCTTCACGCGATTGATGACCTCAAACGACGAGCCGGCGTCCTGAAAGCTCGTGATGCCCTTCGTGATGACTTCCTGGTCGGCCAGCTCGAGCGCGCGCCGCGCGCGCGCCTCCGCTTCCTCAGCCGTGGGCGTGGGTTCGCCGGCGCCGCGCTTGATCAGCCTCGACGCGGTTTCGCGGAGGAGACCGGTCGGATTGCCGCTCTTGTCCTTCAGGATTTCGCCGCCCTCGGGATTCGGCGTCTGCGCGGTGATGCCCGAGAGCTCGAGCGCCTTCTGGTTCGCGAACGACGCATGCCCGCTCGCATGCGTGAGAAACACGGGATTGTCGGGCGAGACCTTGTCGAGCGATGCGTGCGTCGGGAATCCTTCGACGTTCGGCTGCGGCGTCGACGACCACTTCTCCTGGTGCCAGCCGCGTCCGATGATCCACTGCCCCGGCTTCGCCTTCTCGACCGCCTGCGCGACCATCTGGACGATCTCGTTCCAGCTCTTCGTCGGCATGAGCTCGAGGTTCATCTTGCCTTCGCCGATGTTGGTGAAGTGTCCGTGTCCTTCGATGAATCCGGGAACGGCCACTTGGCCGCCAAGATCGATGACCTGCGTCGACGTGCCGACGAATCGGTCCATGTCGGCATTCGATCCAACGGCGACGATGGCGCCGTTGCGCGCGGCAAGCGCCTGCGCCTCGGGCACCGCCGCGTCGAGCGTGAGGATGCGTCCTCCGCGGAGCACGAGGTCAGCCGGCGCGACCTGACCGCCGACGTAGCCGGTGCTGAGCGTCAGCGCGACAGCCAGGAAACCCAGGGGGACGGGGATCTGTTTCACAGCGTGGCTCCATCAGGAGACGGGGCGGCCCGTCCTCCCAACAATCGCGCAAAGTTACCACCAAACACCAACGCCTGAGCGGCGGGCGCCACCCCCAGATCCTCGAGAATCGCCCGCTGAATGTCTGCGATCCCGCGCTGCCATCCGCGGGGGAAGAACGACGAGTCGGTGCCGAACATCAGCCGCTCGGGTCCGAGCCAGTCGAGCGCCCGGGCGAAGACGTCGCGCAGGGTCAGGCCGCCGTGCAGCCGGACCCAATCGTTCGAGCTCGAGGTGTCGAGGACGATGTTCGGCGCGGCGTGCGCGGCCATCAGCGCCTCGCGAAACAGCCCCGCGCCGAAGTGCGGGATGATGACCGGGACGCCGGGGAACCAGGCCGCCACGGCGGCAACCGCGAGCGGATCGCCGAGGCGCAGATCGAACCGGCTCGGCAGGCCGAGCTTCTTGCGGACACCAATCGACAGCGCGCCGCAATGCACGAAGACCGCGCGGCCGTGCCGTTCGGCCACCTCGAACACCGCCGCACTCCTGTCATCGTCAATCGGCACGCGATGCATCGCGGGAAACAGACAGGCCGTGCGAAGTCCGAGCTCGCCGAACGCGTGCTCAAGGCGCGCGCGGGTGTCGGACGCGGGGTTGAACATGAACGCGCCGGTGAGTCGATCGGGATGGCGACGGACCGCGGCGGCCACCGACGCCTCGTCGCCAGGCACACTTGCGATGAGCATCGCCCGATCGACGTGATGCCGATCCAGTTCCGTCCGCCATCGATCCGCGAGCTCTTCGTCCCCAACCGGCGGATCCCAGCCGAGCGATTTCGGCAGCGACTCAGCCGGATCAGTGTCAGGCGTCGGCTCTTTCACCTCGGCCGCAAGCGTCCGGAAGAAATTGGGAGAGAAGAAGTGACAGTGGGCGTCAGCCAGCATCAAAAAGTGACCTCGGGGGTCTTTTTGCTGAGGACCTCACCAAAAAAGACCCCGGGGGTCATTTCTTACCCCAGATCGTTCGCTCCGCCACCAGAAAATACGGCAGCGACAACGCGGCGAGGCCGGCGGCGACGACGAACCCGACGCGGAACGAGTAGTGGTGCACGAGCCAGCCCATCGCTGTCGAGCCGGTGCCGATGCCGGTGTCGAAGGCGGCGAGCATCGCGCCAAACGCGGCGCCGCGGCGGTTGGCCGGGACGTGCTGCAGGACGTACGCCGTGTACGACGGGTACATCAACCCAAACCCCGCGCCGAACACGAGCGCGGCGATGAGAAACGTCAGGCGTCCCTGCGCGCCCGCGAGAATCAGGAGTCCGACGGGCGGCGCCAGAAGACACGGCAGCAGCACGCGCCGGTAGCCGATCCTGTCGAGCGTCCGTCCGATCAGAATGCGGCCGGCACAAACGGACACCGCCATGGCGGTCAGAAACAGGCTCCGCGGCGTCACGTGCAGCGCGTCGGCGAAGAGTGCCGAGAAGCTCGTCAGACTGCCGTAGCCGAACGAGATCATCGCCATCGCGATCGACAGCAGGAGCACCCGCCATTCGACGAGTTGAAAGAGCCGCGTCGCGAAGTCTCGTGTATCGGGCGAACGAGCCGCGCGAGTGAGCTCGCCGGAGCGGAGCGGGGATTGCGGGGCCCCGGCGAGCGACGGCGTTGGGGGGTCCGCGGGGGCGAAGCCCCCCGGATCTCGATCGTCGGGCAGCCGCCAGGCGATGACAGCCATGATGAGATTGAGCGCCGTGATTTCGAGGCACAGGGTGGCCCACCCGAAGCGGTGGACCCAGAACCCGAGCGCGGGCGCCGCGCCAAGCGCCAGGATCGACGTCAGGCCCCAGTAGCTCAGACCCTCCGCGCGGCGCGACGCAGGAATCGTCGCCGTCATGTAGGCGCCCGACGACGACAGCAGGGCGGACCAAAACAGGCCGTGCACCGCGACGACCGCGAGCATCAGCCGATGGTCGGAGATCACCGCGTAGCTCGCCGAGAACAGCGCCAGCGTGAGGCTGACGGCAATCAGCACCCGCCGGTGTCCGAGGCGATCGCCGATCGGTCCGGTAATCGGCGCCGACAGCGCCGACGCGTACGCCAGGAGCCCGAGAAACAGCCCGGCGGCGGCCGCCGTCCCGCCCAGCTCGAGCACGCGATACGGCGCGGCCGGCAGGAGCTGGAACACGGACACGAAGACCATGGCGCTGAAGGCGCACATCGTGAAAAAACGAGGAGTGAACAAGGGATCGGACAATTGAGTTATTGGGTTATTGAGTTAGTGAGTTATTGAAAACCTCGGAGGCCACTGCAACAGAGTACTGAAAACACGCCGCACGCATTGACGATGAAGTTCCTCAATAACGCAATAACTCAATAACCCAATAACTCAATGACGAATTATGATCACCCCGATGCGTCCGTCGCACCTGTGGAAGGAACTGCCGCCCGCCACCCGCCTCGCGCTCGCCGAGGCGTTCTGGCGGGAGGACGAAGACGACGCGCCGGAGGCGAGGCTGCAGCATGCCGAAGCCGTGGCCGCTATCGCGCGCCGGCTGAATTTCCGGGCAAAGAGCGTGCAGGCGCTGCCGGTCGAGCGCAAGGCCCGGCAGCTCGCGCAACTGACCGACGTCTCGGACTCAGTCGCGACGCGCGCGCTCATCGCGTATCACTTCTCGACCCAGCGGCCGTTGATGACGACGTTCCTCAACGCGCTCGGCGTCGCCAACGACAACGGCCTCATTACGGCCGAGCACGTCGCCGCCCCCGAGGCCGACCCGCTTCGCGCCGCGGTCGGCCAGCTGTCCGACTTCCCGGCCGACGCCGTGGCCCTGTATCTCAGGACGCTGTCCGCCGTTGACGAGGACACCTGGAGGCACCTGGACCCCGTGATCCCCGCATCTCATTGACTGGCAGGAATTTCCGGTGGTACTCGACTTGCTCTGACGTCTGAAGCCGGCCCGTGAACGTCTTAAGATGTGTAAAGCGATGATCGACCGTTCTATGAAACTCGTGCCGTTCTCACTTTCCTGGAGCGAGCTACTTGGCGAAACCCGACCGAAGGTCTCACGATCCGTGCAGTTTTGGCTTTACGGGGAAGTGAGAACGGCACTCGTCGGAATAGCACTCGCGGTCACGCTGGCGATGCCCGGCGCGGCGGCCGCGCAGGACCAGGCCCCACCGGCGTCTTCGTCCCAACCGGCACAGACGTCGAGTCCGCCGCCCGCGGCGGCGCAGGTCGCATCGGACCTCGAACGGGTGAAAGCCCAGCTCAACCGCGCCCCCGTCCTGAAACTCGACGAGGGGCAGCTCCGGTTCTACGTCGAGGTCATTGCCAAGCAGCCGAGCATCGCCGACATGATCGGGTCGTACGATCTCATGAACGGCCCGACCAAACGCGGCGCGCCGATGACCCATCAGGAATTCCTGAACATGGTCACGCCGAAAGAGCTTTACGGCTCGGGCGGGATCAAGGCTGGCGAGCTGCTGCAGTTCGCGCTGACGAACTGGCTGGGACAGCAGGTGATCAAGCGCGCGATGGAAGATCTGCGCAACGCGCGGACCGAGCGCGAGGTCCAGGAGATCCGCGCCCGCATCGAGCGCGAGCTGGCGGCGCTTCGGGGCGGCGGGTAACGACCTCGGTTTCAATCTGAAATCTGCAATCTGGGAATCTGCAATCTTCATCCGCAAGCTGGAATCTGGGAATCTCCAATCTATCCGGCAATCTGGAATCTATCCGGATCTGCGATCCGGGAATCCGGTAATCGGGAGAGATTCCAGATCCCCCGATAGATTTCAGATCCCCCGATTCCCGGATCCCGGATCAGATTCCAGATTCCCCGATTTGCAGATTTCAGATTGAAAAAAACCCGAGGTCTTCACTTCTTCCCAAAGATCCCGTTCCACGGCGGAATCACTATCGACACCGCACCGAACGCCCGGGCCTGGCAGGCCAGCCGGATGATCGGCTGTTCCTCGTTCGAGTCGAGGTAGCCAAACACTTTCATCCGTCGTCCTTCGTCGCGCGGGGAGACCGGTGACAGCTTCTCGGCACCACCCAGCACGCCGACCCAGCACGTGCCGCAGGACGCGGCACGGCACTCGACGGGGATCGGGCCTTCGCCTGGCGTGCATCGCGGATCGACCGATCGATACTCGCGCTTGTCGCTCTGCGCGGCGCTTGCGATCTCCTGACTAGTGATCGCCGTGAACCGCGCGTCCGGCCGATTCTCGTCGAACGTCACCGTCCAGCGCTTTTTCAGCCCGCGCGTGAATCCGAGCAGTCCCTGCCAGTCGTCCTTCGCGCGCTTGCGCATCACCTGATGCGGCGTCAGCGCGCGGACGCGGTCGGAGAGGTGGATCTTTCCAGGCGCGGCGGCGAACGCCTCGGGGCCCACTTGCCGGAGCGTCATCAACGCGACGGCGCTGATACCGAGGAGCAAGTCGCGGTCGACGCGCGCGGTCCGGGCCGCCGCGTCGGAGAGCGCGGTGACGATCGCGCCGAGGCCGCCGGGCGGCACCGGATCGAGTGATGTCACCGCGACTTTCGTCTGGGGCCAGTACCGATGCGCGAACAGAAACCGATGCGATGCATCGATCTGATCGACGAGCCGCCACCGGCCCATCAGTCCCAGGGTCCTCGCGCGCGCGTCCGGATCCTCAGCCGTTTCCAGATCGAGATGCAGGTCGAGTGGAAAGAACGCGAACCAGATTCGCGTGGCGACACGATCGACCGGGTGAATCTGCGGTGCCAGGGTCTCGACGGCGGTACGCCACGCCGCAGAGTCGTATGAGCAGAGGGTCTGATAGAGGTCCAATCCGGATCTTCAATCAACGCGACGTTCTCGTCGCGCATCTGGGTTCGTCGAACAGCAATCATAACCAAACCATCGATCGATTGGGTGATCGATCTATCGATCAACTGAAAACCTTATGTCTGACGTTCCCGGAGTGTGTTGGTACGGTCCAGACGCGGCCATCGTGTTCTTCAATAGATCGATAGATCGATCACCCAATCGATCGATTCTTTAGTCGTCCCGGAGAAGACTGACCGGATTGACCCGCATGGCCCGGCGCGCGGGGCGCCAGGCGGCAGCCAGTGCCGTCGCGCAGACGAGCGTGACGACCGTGGCCCAGGTGAGCGGGTCCGCGCCCTGCACGCCGTACCAGACGGCCGCGAAGACACGCGATAGAAGCCACGCGACGAGCGTGCCGGCGAACACACCGAGCGCGGCGAGCGTCAGCGCGCGCTTGTGCACGAGCCGCCTTAGGTCGGCAGGCGTCGCGCCAAGCGCGAGGCGGATCCCGAACTCGCGCTGCCGTTGCAGCACGAGACGTGACATTACAGCGAACAAGCCGCCCGCGATCCCGACGAGCGCAATCGCGGCGAAAGCGCTGGCCACGACCGCGCCGGCACGCGGGCGCGCGAGGCCGTCGGAGTAGTCGTCGGCAACCCGGCGGCCGGCACCCACGATCGCCAGTGCGTTGACCGACTTGATGCGCGCGCGGAGAACGTCGAGCGGCGGACACGCCGGTCCGCATCGCACCGTCAGGCGCACGGAGGACGGGACGCTCGGTGACGTGACGCCACCCGCGCGCGAGGCCAGCAGCGGCCAGTAGATTTCCGGCTCGTCCTGTCGCGGATCGAAGATCGGATTCCGGATGTCGTTCACGACGCCCACGACCCTCATCGTCTTCCCCATGAAGCTGAGCGAGCGCTCCACGGCCGTGGTGCCCGGCCACAAGGCGCTGGCCATCGATCGGCTGATGACGAGGGTGTCGGCCGGGTCGCCGGATTGGAATCCGCGTCCCTGCACGATCCTGACACCGAGCACGTCGAAAAAGTCGGGCGCCACGTCGTACGAGTTCATGCTGAGCTTGACCGGCGCGGCGGCGGGCGTATCCGGCGTGACGTCGTAGAAGTGGAGATCGCCGCTGCTCGGCGGCACGCCGCGAGAGATCGCGGACCCTTCGACACCGGGGACGCCGGAGAGGATCGCACGAATCGATTCCGCGTACGCAAAGCGCGCGGCGCCGTCGCCAAAGTGCGCCGCGGGCAGCGACATCGGAAAGACCGCCAACCGTTCGGCGTCGAATCCGTGATCTTCCTGAAGAAGATTGACGAACGATCGAAGCTGGAGCCCGGCGGCGGCCGAGAGCGCCACGGCAAACGCCACCTCGGCGACGAGCATTACGCTCGTCACCGTCCGCGCCCGTCGTCCTGGCGTCGAGCTTCGCGACGTCAGCCGCAGTGAATCCGTCGTTCGATGGCTCGTGCCGATCCAGGCCGGCAGGATGCCGGCAATGACGACGGCGACGAGGGCGAACATCATCGTGGCCGCCGCGGCCCGAAGGTCGATGTCGAGGGGGTTCAACGTGCTGTTGACGATGCCCGTCGGGAGCCTGCTCTGAGCCAGCGCGACGAGTCCGGCGGCGGCAGCCACGCCGGCAACCGCTGCCGCCATGCCGATGCCGATCTGCTCGAAGAGTGCCTGGCGCAAGAGACGCGATCTGGACGCGCCCAGCGCGGAGCAGACCGCGAACTCCTGCCGTCTGGCCCCGATCGCCGCCAGCATCAGAATGGTGACGTTGGCGCAGAGCAACAGGAACACCAGTCCCACGCCGGCCGCGAGCGTGCGGACGATCCCTGACGAATACGTGTCGAGCATGGCGCCGAGCGGCCGCGCGCCGACCCGCGCCTTCGGCAGCAACGGATCGGTCGCGCGCACGAGATCGCTGGCCTGGGTGAACGCGACGTCACGGGGCACGCCCGGCAAGAGCCGCGCGTACGCGTAGGCTCGCAGCCGCGGTCCGGCCTGGTCGAGATTGAACGGCCGCCACACGCGGGTCTGGAAAAACGGAAACCGAAACGCGTCCGGCAGGACACCAACAACCACGACCGAGCCGCCGGACATCTCGATGCGCCGGCCCACGATCGACGGATCCGCGCCGAACCGCGTCCGCCAAAGTCGCTCTGCGATCAAGGCAGCGTCGGGGTCCGAAGGGGAAAAGGTCCTGCCAACGAGCGGCTGGACACCCAGTTCTTCAAAGATGCCAGGCGTGACACGCGCGCCTGGCACCGACTCGGCGTTCTCGCCTTCGCCGAACGTCGCCGACTCCTGGGCCGCCGCGTGCACGGCAGCGAAAATGCGGCTGGTCTGCCACGCCTTGAGTACCGGCAACGGCGTATTGACGGACCCGATGCCCTCGGTGCCCGCCGTGCCAATCGTGAGCCATGCGAGCGTCGCCGGGTCCTTGAAAGGCGCGGGACGAAGAATCAGCGCATCGACGACCGTGAACATCGCCACGCTGATGCCGATCGCGAGCGAGAGCGTCGCGACGGCCATGCCCGTCGTGGACGGGCGGGCGCGCAGCCGCCGCCACGCGTGTCTGAGATCGTCGAGCATCGGAGCTCCTCGTCTTCCTGGAGTCGTGCCTGGCGCCAGCGTCGTTTGCGCGTGCCCGCCGGCGTGCAAGCCGTCCCATCCGAATCGAAGTCGAACCAGGCTGCGCGTCAGGTCCCAGAATTCGGCCAGGCCTTCACGCAGCATCGCGAACGTGCCGCCGCGTTCGTGCGCCGTCCGACACGCATCGAGGAATGTCTGGACCGCGGCGTCGCTTTGGAGAACCCGCGCCGCCGGCGGAGCAAGCTGTCGCGCCCGACGGAATCCACACTCGAGCCAGACCAAAACTCTCAATCCCACGCCTCAAGCCTTCAAGCCCGGCTCGATCTCCCAAGCACGTGCTTCCGCCGCGCCTCGCCGATCAGCGACTCGAGTCGACGCGCTTCTGCCGCAAGGACGTCCCGCCCGAGTTCGGTCAGCCGGTAGTACTTCCGCCGCTGGTCATCCTGATCGGGACCCGGACGCGTGTCGGATTCTTCGATGAGTGATTCGTCGAGGAGGCGCTGAAGCAGCGTGTATAGCGTGCCGGTCCGGAGGCGGATCAAGCCGTCGGTGCGTTCGTTCACCTCGAGAATGATTCCGTAACCGTGCCGCTCGGTATCGGCCAGCGCGAGCAGCACCTGGAACGCCAGCGGCGTCAGCGGCAGAAACGAACGCGGATCGACGGGTGCGCGCGCCATCTTCAGGACCTCGAGCCGTTCTCACGTCTACATCGTGCAAAACCGGCGAGACATTCAGCCGAATTCCAACCAGTTGCCCACCAGAGGAACGCGAGAACGGCTCTCGCCTCCGGGAGAGCCGGATTTGCGTTCATTCTAGATGCATTTCCCTTCAATGCATTGGACGGCGAGCAAGACCGATCGGTTGGGGCTCCGCGCCTTGACGACGGGCGACCCGGGTCGATCCAGCAATCACGCTGCGACATGAGTAGGATGATGGTAGTATTGTTGTAGGATGAAGAGGAAGACATCAATCACACTTTCGGAAGACCTCGTCCGGACCGTGGATCGGCTGGCGACGAAGGGCGAAAGCCGGTCCGAAGCCATCGAACGGCTGCTGCGAGAGGGGCTGGAGCTGCGAAACCGGCGGGCTGCCGACGAGCGTGACCGGATCCTGCTCAACCGTCACGCCCAGGCGTTGAACAGCGAGATTGCCGACGTCCTCGACTATCAGGACGACGTGTGAGACGGGGCGAGCTGTACCGCGTCGCGAAGCCGGCCGACGACGCCAAGCGATTCCGCGTGTTCGTCGTGGTCAGCCGCCAGGTGTTGATCGACTCGCACTTTTCGACCGTCGTGTGCGCCCCGGTCCATACGACGCGCTATGGCCTCTCGACGGAGGTCCCCGTCGGTCCTGATGAAGGCCTGCGGCACGAGAGCAGCGTTCATTGCGACGCACTCGTGAGCCTGTCGAAGTCTCGTCTCACGCAGTTCGTCGGCACAGTGCCGCCGTCGAAGATACCGGCACTCGATCGCGCGCTTTCCGCGGCGCTGGGGATCAGTCCGGTGTAAGGACCTCTATCTCATCTTCACCAGAATCGCGTCGCTTACCGCTCGCGGTCCGGCGGCGTCGGACGGACGGTTCACGATCTTCCCCTGCACGACCATCGTCGTCGATCCGCCGCCGTCGAGGTTGAGCGCGTCGCGCAGGTTAAGGCGATCGCACAGCCGCTGCAGGTCGGCGAAATGCATGCCGGCGCTGTGGTCGGCCTGACGACCATCGATCGCGATCAGCCAGATGAAGCCGGCGCGATCGACGCCGATGACCGTCCGCGGATGGCGCGCGTTGATGAAGGTGTCCGGCACGAGCCGCTCATGGGTCTGCCAGTTGGACGGCGTCACGCCGTTCACTCTCAGGAGTCCGGCGCCGTTGACGATGTGGTCGGCCTGTTCGAGGCGGGCTGTCGGCAGGCCGTTCGCGGCAGTCCACGTCGTCTCGAACGTAACAGCGGTGCCGACATCAAGGGCGCCAAGCTCGTCTGGAAGCTCGAGACCGCCGAACGAAAGGACCGCGCCATCTCGCGGAATCGGCGTGCGGCCGGCATCCTTCCGAATCTCGGTCACGACCGGCTTCTTGCTTCCGCGAATGATCCATTCGGTCCCTTTCGATGCCGTATCGGTGTCGCCATGGTAGGCCGGCGTGTACAACATCACCTTCCCGCGCTCGCGCGTCGTGTCGACGCCGTCGATCGGCACGACCCAATCGAACCCTTCGGCCCGGAATTTCATCGTGACTTTGGCGGAGATCTGGTCGAAGAAGAGCTCGGTCTTGCCGGTTGGCGGCGACCGGATCACGACTGCCCCGCGGCCGAGCGACGTGTCGCTCACGAGCTCGCCGCGCACCTTCAGGAGACCGGTGGGCTCGCCGTTCTTGACGTTGAAGAAGCCGCCGTTAATCGCGGCAACGGCTTGATGACGAGTCGCGATCCCCGCCACCCGCTCGGCATCCACGACCTCATCGTTCGACAGCGCGCTCACGAGCTGCACGCGCGCCGGATCGAGCCGCAAGAGGTACACCGCGATGCGTCCGCCAGTTTCGAGTAGCGTGGAGTCCGTGGACTGATAGAAATCCACCCCCGGAGCGATCGTCGTCGGGTCGCCGAGCCAGGATTTCTGTGGGGCCGGCTTGGCGCAGGCAAACTGGAGCGCGAGGAGGATCGCGACGGCACGCACGCGTGCCGCCCGCACGCTACTCGGCCCTCAGCGCGATCAGCGGATCCACGCGTGATGCCCGGCGGGCCGGCAGCCAGGCCGCCGCCAGGCCCGTCGCGAGCAGTACGAGAACGACGCCGGCATACACGAGCGGGTCGGTCGGCTTCACACCAAATAAGACGGACTCGAAGACGCGGGAGCCGGCCCACGCCGCCGCGAGGCCGATCGCCGCGCCGAGGACGAGGTGGCGGCAGGCGCCGCCTGTTGGCGTCTGCAAACGCCCTGTCCAGAGACCGCTGGCCGCAAGCTCATCAAAACTCGTCTGCCGCTCCTGCCATGAGAAGTAGTCCTCTGCCGCAAGCGGCGCGAGCCACGGCGATCGCGTTGTGACTCGCGAGATGGCAATCAGTTCGTGATCCGCCTCGAACGGCAACCGTCGAAGGACGACCGTGTCCACGACCGAAAACGTGACGGTGCTGGCCGCGATCGCAAGTGTCAGCACCAGGAACGCAATGACGGTCGTGCCGCGCGCGGCCCGCAGCGCTCGCAAGGCGTCGCGAAGACTCGAGGGCATGGGATGATTATTGAACAAGCCGGCATGCATCGATCGAAAATCGCCAGCCGCGCCGCGGTGGTGTTGCTGCTCTCGACGAGCGCCGTCTCGGCAGCGCGACAGAACCCCCGCATCGTGCCGACGCCGCAGCCGATCGTCGGCGAGCTGCCCGCGTCGCCGCCGGAGCAGTACCTTCCGCAGCCGCCGGGCGTCAGCGTCGAGACATGGCAGAGCGGACTCGAGGCGATCTGGTCGCTGCAATTCGCGCCTGACGGCCGGCTCTTTCTCACTGAAAAGTTTGGACGCGTACGCGTGGTCTCCCGGACGGGCCAGCTGCACCCGGCGCCCTGGATTGCCATCGACGTCATGAACGAGGGCGGCGAGGGCGGGTTGATGGGACTCGCGCTCGACCCGCGGTTTCCGCGCGAGCCGTGGGTGTACCTCATGTACACCGGCTACAAACAGGGCCGGCCGGTCAATCGCGTCGTGCGGTTTCGCGAGACCGACGGGCGCGGCCAGTCCGAGCAGGTGCTCCTCGACGATCTGCCTGGCGCGCTCAATCACAACGGCGGCCGCCTGGCGTTCGGACCGGACGGCATGCTCTACGTGTCAGCCGGCGACGCGTACCATCCGATGAGCGCGCAGGATCTGTCGTCGCCGGCGGGCGCCATCCTGCGGCTCACGCCCGAAGGCCGGGTGCCGCCCGACAACCCGTGGCCTGGAAATCCGATTTGGGCGCAGGGCCTTCGCAATCCGAACGGTCTCGCGTTCCGGCCACGCACCGGCACGTTGTTCGCCGGAGATCACGGCCCCACCAGCGAGTGGGGACCGCCGCCGATCCGGGATCGCGACGAACTCAACCTCATCGAAAAGGGCGTCAACTACGGTTGGCCGCTCGTAGTCGGCGCCGCCAGACAACCCGGGTTGCGTGATCCGCTGCTGTCGTGGATTCCCTCGACGCCGCCGGGAGCGCTGGTGTTTTACGACGCCAGCCTCCTGCCGCAACTCAAAGGTGATCTGCTGTACAGCTCGCTCGCCGGACAGGCTTTGCTGCGCATCCGGTTCCAGGACGCCGCGAATCCCAATCGGATCACCGCGATCGAGCGCTGGTTCAACACGGGGCCGCGTGGCGCATCGGTTTACGGGCGCCTGCGCGGAATGACCGTGGGTCCCGACGGCGCGGTGTACGTCGGCACGAGCAATCGGGACGGCCGGGGCGCGCCGCGGGCCGGCGACGATCGGATCCTGCGGATCAGACCAGGTACGTAGGGCGGATTGGTTTCCAAATCCGCCAGTACGTAGAGCGCACTGATCTCCAAGCCCGCCTGGCACGCCCTTCGCTAAACACCGTCCCATGCAGGCTCGACGTCCACCACGGCTCCCTCGCTTCGATGACCGCGGTTTCTATCGATATTGCAGGACGGATACTTCGAACGGGTACTTCGTCATGACGAAGCGACGCCGCAGGTCATCGCGTACATCCTCGAGAATCCGGTGCGGGCTGGTCTGGTGCAGGACCCTGCAGAGTATCCGTTCGCGTGGACGATCGATCCCGCGGCGTGCGTATCGATGCGGGACGGGCGCGGGTAGCTCGCGGCCTTGGAAACCAGTCCGCACTACGCCCGTCCGCGGTACGCCCGTCCGCGCTACTTCAGGGTGATGGATTGGATCTTCGCGCCTTCGAGGATCCGTTCGACCACGTCGAGCCCCGCGACGACGCGGGCGAAGACGGTGTACTGATGATCCAGGCGGGGAATATCGACGAGATCGATGAAGATCTGGGCGTCGCCGGTGTCGGGCCCGCGCGTCGAGATGCCGACCGCACCTCGCGAGTGCGGCTCGATGCCGATCTCGTCGCGCATGTAGCGCGAGACGCCGGCGTACTCGTTCGCGCCGGGGCTGCCGCCCTGGATGACGAAGTTCGGCACCACGCGGTGGAAGGTCAAGCCGTTGTAGTAACCCGCGCGCGCGAGCTCCGAGAATCGCGCCACGGTCACCGGCGCCTCGTTCACGAGCATCTCGAGGTGGATCGTGCCGCCGCCCTCCATGCTGATCACGGCGCCCTTCGGCAGCCTGGCCATCTCCTGCACGGGTTGATAGGGGTATCGGTGCTTGATGCCTGACACCGACTCCTCAGGCTTGGTCTGTGTGACCTTGGCCAGCGCACTCGTGGCCGCTTCGCGAATCTTGGGATCGAAGTCTTGGCGATACGCACCGAGCTCGGCGGTGCGGTCTACCGGAAGAATCTCGCCGAGCCGTTCGAGGATCGCGACGCGCGGATCGCGCGACGTGTCGCTCAACGCCCCAGTCAGTCGCCGCAGCGCGTTCAACAACTCGTTCGCGGTCGCGTTCCGCTCTGGCTCGGGCACGCCCCGCAGAGCGAGCGCCGCCGTGCGCAGGAGCTGGTAGTCGTCCTGTTTCAGCGCATCGACCCCGGCGGCGAATCGGGCCGGGTCCTGCAATCTGATGAGGGTCTCGAGCGCCGCGGTGCGCACGTTCGGCTCGCGGTCGCCGGCGAGACGGCGGGCCACGTCTCCGTCCTTGAACGCCTCGCACGCCGCTGCGGCTCGTGCGCGTACCTGCCAGATCTGGTGATCGGCCGCGGCGCCGAGGAGGGGCCGGCCGGCCTCAGGTTTCAGTCGTGCCAGCGCTTCGAGCGCATGCGCCGGGACATGCCAGCTCTGAGGTCCGAGTGGCGTTTTGAGTTCCTCGGCCCACTTCACGAGCTCCTTGATGGCGACCTCGTGCTCGCCGCAGACGGGCGGGATCGCGTCGATGGCGCGCAAACCCACCGTCGGCTCGGGATCCTGGAAATATCGGAGCACCGGCGTGCAGTCGCGCGTCCTGACGGCGGCCCGCGCGAACACGTTCAGCATTTCGTACCGAACTTGAAAGGCCTTGTCGATCGAGAGCAGATCGATGATGGGTTGCAACTCGACGCGCTCGGCATCCAGTCGCAGTGCCACCAGCCGGCGAACCTGCCAGTCGCCATCGGTGGCGGCACGCCGAAGCGTTTCCACGTCGTCGTCCCGTGCCAGTTGCAGCGCCATCAGTGCGAGTCGACGTGACCGCGCGAGGTTGTCCGCATCACCAGACGCGGGTGCCGTTCCCTCCCCGCCCACCGTCGACACCGGCGACAACGTGGGCCCGCTGACGGCGAGCTGGCGCAACTTCTCGCGCGTCTTGGCGCCGGCGGGGCGCTTCGGATTACCGCGGATCAAGGCCTCGAGCCCTTTCGTGACACCGAGGATGCGCGCCGGACGCGCTTTTTCGTTCGCGGCCGCGACTAGCAGCGACTCGACTTCGTCGCGCGTCGCATCGTTTGGAAATCTCAGCCGGCCCAGGGTGGCCAGGATTGCGCCGGCGACATCATCGTCCGTCTCAACCCTCAGACGAGCGACTAGCGCAGCTCTGCCTTCCGCGAAGAACTTTGGATCGAGCTTGTCCGCCGGACGGAGCTCACCCGATCGTCCGGCGAGGGCTTCGGCAATGGCCGGGGCGGCGGCCCGCCGCACACCTTCGTCAGGATCCGCGAGGAGTCGGGACAACCGCGGCACCGATGCAGACTCACCCATGCGGCCGATGGCGAGCACGGCGAGGCGACGAAGCGCGGGATCACGATTCGTGATCGCCATCGAGATGACGGTGGCTTCACGCCACTCCCGATGCTGCTCGGTATGCTGACCGCGGCAAGGCGAGTACCCGCGACTGTCCCCCGCAAGTACCACGGTGTCCCATCTCAGCGGAATTAACACCGGCAGCAACATGTCCGTGCCGCAGACAAGGAGCCGTGTGTCAGCGGGCGGTTCGCGGTTGGACTGGGGTGACTGATCCGGAGCCTCAAGCGGAACGATCGTGTCGTCGGCAAGGCTCTCAGCGGGTTCTTCGGCTGCCGGTTCGAGTGAAACCCGCGGCCTTGGGAACCAGTCCGCGCTACGTACAAGTGTCTCGAGCCGCGAACTGAAATCCGGCGGCACGGGCCCGACGACAAGCCGCGATGCGCTGCGGACGGCCTCGGCGTACCACTTGCGCCACGCGGCGACAATCTGCCCTTCGCGAGTCTTCGCCGCGACAGGATCTTTCTCCGCGGCGGCGAGCTTTGCGCCTTCCCGCTCCTCGAGCGCGATGCGCGTCTTGCCCGCGCTCGCGACGAGCTCGGCGACCGACAACGACAGCGCCGCGTCGGCCGATCCGAGCAGCCACGCGGTTGCCGCCGCGCAGACGCCGACGTTCCGCATCTCGGCCGGACTCGTCTTGTCGGGGGTATCGAAGTTCGTGTGGTAGTAACGATCGGTAAAGTGCCAGTCGAGCAGCGACGGCACGCCGGCGCTGCCGAACACCGTGTGGTCACTGCCGCCCTCGTACGGATTCGACTTCACGACCCAGCCGGTCTTGCGTGCAACCCGCTCGCAGACCGCGAGATGCGCGTCGTTGATGAGATCGCCCTTGAGCTGATCGGCGCGGACGTTGCCGCGGCCCCATTCCGAGTGCGGATCCCACGGGCGATCCCAGACGGCGCCCGGGTCGGGCCAACGCTCGACGAGGAACGACCCGCCCGTTTTCGCGACGTCCTCACCCGTCATGTCCATCGAGATCATGTAGCGG
This sequence comes from Vicinamibacterales bacterium, assembly GCA_035633215.1. Taxonomy (GTDB): domain Bacteria; phylum Acidobacteriota; class Vicinamibacteria; order Vicinamibacterales; family SCN-69-37; genus DASQFI01. Next base: position 54,184 of record DASQFI010000071.1, read on the forward strand.
ACGCGCTTCGCATCTTCCGCGTGGTCCTGCAGCCAGCGGCGGCTGCCGCCAATCTCGTTGAGGAAGAGAAACGTGAGCGTGCGTGCCGGGGGCGCGATCTTGCCCGCGCGGATCCGGGCCTCGAGCGCCGCGGCCAGCTCGGCGAGCGTCGCGACGCCGCTGGCGTTGTCGTTGGCGCCTGGTTCCTGCACGTGCGAGGCGAGGATCACACGTTCGGCGGGCGCAACGCGGCCTAGAATCTCGGCGATCAGGGTCCGGTTCGGCTTCGTCGAGAAGCTGCTGTTGATGGTGACCCGGACAACGACCTCGGGGGTCTTTTTCGCCTGCTCGTCCGAAAAAGACCCCCGAGGTCTTGCCCGGCGAAGTCTGGCCGCCGCACGCGGCGAAGCTTTGAATCCAAACCCCTTGCGGACCGCGTCGTACGGAATGCTGCCCCACTGCAGGATGTCCCACTGGTCGCGCGGCGTGGGCTTCGCGCTCGGCGGATCGGGGGAGATGTACTTCGGGAGCGAAGTCGAGACGACGCCGATCGCGCCGCCGTTCGTCACGGCGCGCCGCCACAACTGGCCGGTGTCCGCATCGCCCAGCACGACGGCGCCCTTCACGTCCTTGCCGGCGTAGTCCTCGTCGCGATCGCCGCGGCCGACGTCGACCAGCGGCGCGAGCACGCCTTCGGGCGGCGTCGAGAACGAGTTGATGCAGAGCGCCAGCCGTTCTTTTTCTCGCGACAGCACCACCTCGTCCGATGCCCGGCTCGAGCCGGCGATCGCGAGCGTGCCGACCGTGTGATCCCAGCCGCCGCTTTCGGTGTTTGGATATTGATCGAAAAAAAGCCTGGAGCCTGAGTATCCCGCCGACTGGAGCCGTGCCCGAACGCGATCGAGCGACGCGTCGTAGCCGGCGTTTCCGGCCAGCCGCCAGAACTTGCTGATGAACTCGACGTGCTGCTGCGCCTGGCCCGTGTCGAAGCCTGACCAGAGCGCGTCAACGACCGGATCGAGTCTGGTGAACATCCCCGGCGCGCTCTGCGAGCTGCCGACTCCGGACGATCCGGCGGCGGCGATCAGCAGGGCGACCAGGTATCGCTTCATGCAACGACCTCTTCCGGCGTGAGTTTGCCCGAATATTCGAGCATCTGGCGCTCGAAATCACAGGGATACGAGATCCGGACGTCCGTGATGACGCCGGCCTCGTCGGTCACCGGCGCCAGGCGCGGCTGGACGAATGCAGTATAGGACGGCAGGTTCAAACGATCGACGCGCGCGATCACCTCGTCGCGCACGGCCGGATCGACGTGAATGCCGTGTGCTTCGAACAGCGCGCGCGCCGCCTCGTAGTCGCCTTCCGACTTGATGCGCTGCACCTCGCCTAGAAGGCGCCCGACACCCTCGCGGAATGCCGCCGTGTTGGTCATCACGTAGTAGGTCTTGCCGTCGCGGCGCCGCACCTCGATCGCGTTCGTGTTCGCCATCAGCCAGTGCACGATCATCTGCCGGTTGCGCATGTGATCTTCTTCGATCGTCGTGCCCTCGCGCACGCGTCGCAGCTGTACGAGCGCGTTGCGCGCGTACGACTCGTATTCGGCGAGCACGACGTCGTCCTGACACTCGGCCGGCACGAGCTCGACCTCGGCGATCTTCGGATCCGGCAGGAAGTACAGCGCCACGAGATCCGCGCGGGCTTCCTCGACCGCCGAGTAGTGCTCCCTCAGCGCGAGCTGTGGCTGTCCGTTCAGATGCTCGGCGACACGTCCCGAACCATGCCCCAGCACCTCGTGGATGCCGGTCGTCGCCTCGCTCGCGAGCGAGCCCCACCGTTCCGCGCGCGCGACTTCTTCGTCGGACCAGCAGAACTCGCGACGGTACGCCGGGAGCTGTGACTTGTCGTACGCCTCGTTGATGTTCGCGAGCGACACCGACTTGCTGCCGTGCCGCTCGCGGATGCGCTGGTCGTTCGGCAGGTTGATGCCGATCGCCGTCACCGGCCCCGCGTCGCCGGTCTCGACGACGACGTCGATGGCGCGTGCGGTGACGCCGACGACATCGGTCCGGCGCCAGCGGGGATCCCAGGGCATCCGCACCTCGAACCAGGGCGCGGCCTCGGCAAGCCGGCGCAGGCCGTCGGTCTTCTCGAGGTTCACGTAGAACACGAGCCCTTCCCAGGCACCTTTGACGCCGCGTGCGTCGAGATAGCTTTCGATGAAGCCGTTGATGCAGTCCACGGTGCCGTCCTGGTCCTCGACCCACGCGACGTCATACGTCACGCGGTCCGCGTCGTCGCCCGTCTCGTAGAAGCGGATGAGCGCTTCCAAGACACGCCGGGTGGCCGGCGGGGCGTACGGGATGGCCGCCTGGAGGTGCCGCACCACGCCGGCGAGAATGTCGCCGTACCGCCCGCCAATCCGGTAGATCTCCTCGACCAGATGACCGTTCTGGCGCACGAGCCGCGAGTTCAGTCCGTACCGTTCCTGAAACGACGCCAGGTCGGCCATCGTCACGCCGGCGTAGAGATTGTTCGAGCTCGCGGCCAGGATGTCCTGGCCGTTTTGCGGCGTTTTCTGCGTGATCATGGCGTCCACGGCCGGGTCGAAGAACGGGCCTTCGAGACGGTCGAGGAGGTGGTCCAGGACCTCGGGTTTCTTTTCGTTCTGATCTTCCAGAAAAGAAACCCGAGGTCTTTCCCCCACTGCACTATGCGCCGCCTTCCTGAATTCCGCCGGCGTGCACTTCAGCACGAACTTCCGGGCCGTGAGGTTGTTGTGCGGGCCGGAGTTGATCCAGAACAGTTTCGTGTAGCGGCGGATCTCGGCGAGCACGGACGGCTCGACGCCGTCTGGGTGCGTCAGGATCTCTTCGAGCAACTCGCGCATCGCGAGCGAGTGGCGATAGCGCTGGTCGTAGTAGATATCGCGGCCGGCGAGCGCCGCCTGATAGAGATGCCAGATCAGAATCTTCTGATCGAGCGGGAGGGATTCGAATCCGTCGGCGTAGTACTGGACGACGGCGGCATCGTCGATCTGTTCGAGCAGGAATCTGCGATTCATGCGGTCTGATACCCGTAGCCTGTAAACGGGACTATCCGGTCTGGAATGAAGTGGTCAAGCTGGGGAATGTGAATCTATCCGAAGATCTCCACTCGCCCACTCAAATATTTTATTGCCCTCAGTTCAGGACGCTGGTTCGATTGCAAGTTTTAGATTGCAGATTTCAGATCGCCAATTTCTCGCCATGTTCTGGCGTACGGACGGTCCAGCCGAGCTCGCGCTCGATGCGGCCGCGGAGGGTATCCATGGCGTCTGGCTCGCCGTGAACGAGGCAGGTGAGCTTTGGCGGCTGCTTGAAGTGGCCGAGCCAGTGCAGGATTTCGTCGGCATCCGCGTGGGCGGACATCGACTCGAGCGCGGCGATGCTCGCCCGGACGGGCACTTCCTGACCGTGGATCCGCACCATCTGCGCCCCGTCTTTGAGCGAGCGGCCGCGCGTGCCGACCGATTGATAGCCGGCAAACAGGACGGTGTTGCGCTCGTCGGGCAACGCCCTGGCGAGATGATGCAGCACGCGTCCTCCGGTGGCCATGCCGCTCGACGAGATGACGATCGCCGGCTCGTTCGATTCCTGCACGGTTGTCGATTCGCGGATGGAGGAAATCACTCTGAGCTTCGCCGTGCCGAACGCAATGGCACGCCGCTCGGAGGCCGCGTGCTCGCCGTGTGAGACCGCGTACCGGCTCACGTCCGGATCCAGCTCTCCGAGCCGGCGGCGGTACTCCGCCAGCACCGACGAGGACATCGGGCTGTCGACGTAGACCGGCACCTCGGCGATTTCCCGGCGTTCCTCGAGCAGGCTGACCCAGTACAGCAGCTCTTCCACGCGTCCGAGGGCGAACGCGGGGATGATCACCTTGCCCCTTCTTGCCACCGTGTCGTTGACGATTCCTGCCAGCCGCTTCCCGCCATCGTCCTGTTCGTGCTTGCGATTGCCGTAGGTGGATTCGACGAGGAGCACGTCGGCTGACTCGACAAACGTCGGATCGGGCAGCACCGGCCGGCCGAAGCGGCCCAGGTCCCCGCCGAACAGCAGCGTCTGGCCGGTGGCCTCCACGCTGACGCGTGCGTACGCCGAACCGAGGAGGTGGCCGGCGTTGACGAACTCGAACGTGGCGCCGGGCACGATGGGCATCGCCCGGTCGTAGCCGACCGGCTGGAGCTGCATCATCGCGCGGTTCGCGTCGGCGACCGTGAACAACGGCATCGCCGGTTGATGTTTGGTGTAGCCCTTGCGGTTCGCGCGCTCGGCGTCTTCTTCCTGGAGCTTGGCCGCATCGGCCAGCACGATCTTCGTGAGGTCGGCCGTCGCGGGCGTGCAGAAAATGCGTCCGGTGAATCCCTGCCCGACCAGCCGCGGAAGCAGCCCGCAGTGATCGAGATGCGCGTGCGTCAGGATGACGGCGTCGATCGACTTCGCGTGAACGGGAAACGGCTGCCAGTTCCGCTCGCGCAGGACCTTGAGACCCTGGAACATCCCGCAGTCCACCAGGATGCGGTGGCCGTCGAGGTCGAGCAAATGTTTGGAGCCCGTGACCGTTCGGGCCGCGCCGAGAAACGTGATCGTCATTGAATAAATCCGGGGACTTCGTCCCGCGGACCCCTATCGCCGTCGCTCGCGGGGGCCCCCAATGCCCCGCTCCGCTCCGGCGGGCGCGCCGTTGGCGCGCCTATGCGAAGTACCCCGGCACGCCGCCGGTGTGCCAGAACAGCACTTTCTGTGCGGGGGTGAATTCGTCGGATCGAATGCGTGCAAAGAGACCGGCCATCGCTTTGGCAGTGTAGACCGGATCGAGCACGATGCCCTCACGCCGCGCCACGAGCTCGGTCGCGCTGGTCGACTCCTTCGTCGGTATGCCGTATCCCGGGCCCACGAACCGATCGTCGATCTCGATCGGACGGTCTCCGGCGAGGCTCGCCGTCCGGGCGCCAAGACGCTCGGCCATGCCCGCGAGCAGCGTGCGTACCACGGCTTCGAGCACGGGCGCCGGCTCATCGGCGCTGATGCCGATCACGCGCGCCTTGAGTCCGAACAGCATGCAGCCGGCGACGACACCGGCCTGCGTCCCGCCGGACGAGGTCGAGTGGACGATGACGTCGGGGCGGAGGCCGGCGGCGGCAATTTCACTCACGCCCCGAGCGAATCCGAGCGCGCCCGTGGGCGTGGACGCGCCGAGCGGCACCACGAAGGGCCGGCGGCCCGCAGCCGTCAGGTCGGCGGCGACCTTCGCCATCGCGGGCTCGCGTTCTTCGCGGGTCGCGACCGGATGAACGGTCGCGCCAAACAGGCCGTCCAGCCGCGCGTTGCCCGTGGCCGTCTCCTGTGGCGTCCCATTCAGGACCAGCGTCACCCCGAGACCGAGCGCGGCGCCGGCGGCCGCGGTCACTCGCGCGTGGTTCGACTGGATGCCGCCGCAGGTCACGAGCGCATCGGCGCCGCCGGCGATCGCCTCGGCGGCGACGTGCTGCATCTTGCGGACCTTGTTGCCGCCCATCGCGAACGACAGCAGATCGTCGCGCTTCATGAACAATTGCGGGCATCGCGGTCCGAGCGCCTCGCGCAGCCGCGCGAGCTCGTCGATCGGCGTCGCATGCGGCGAGAGCGGCACGCTCGGCAGGGACATCAGCGCTGCAAGGGCGGTGGCCATGGGGGAAATATACTGGCCTGATGGCAAGTGCGCTCGTGACGGCGTTGAGGGGCTCCGGACCGGTCCTGTCGGTCGAGCTCCGGCCGCCCCGCGCCGAGCTCGACGCGGCCGCGGGCATGGATGCCTGGATCGACACGTACCACGCGGTCAAAGGCTTCGTGCGCGGCGGTACGTTCGTCTTTCTCACCGACAGCGCCGTCGGCACCCGCGAAGAGCACAACCTGCGGCACCTGGTCAGCAACCTCGGCGCCTCGGTCGCACGGGAGCACGTCGTGCCGTTCCTGACGACGAAGCATCCACTCGAGTTTTGTTTGTCCTACGCTGAACGGGCCTGGCAGGAAGGGTTTCCGTCGCTCGTCGTGCTGGGCGGCGACCGGACGGTCGGTCCCCCGCGATGCCTGGCGCATGCGTGGCAACTCCGCGAGACCATCCGCCAGCACGTTCCCGGCCTGGCGCTGGGCGGCTGGGCCAACCCGCATTCCGACGCCGCACAGCAGGTCGACTACCTCGCCGACGATCGGTTCACCGGCGAATTTTTTCTCACGCAGATCGTCTCGCACCACGACGCGCCGAGCGTCGAACGACTTCTCGCACGCGCGCGCGCCGAGAACGTCGACCTGCCCGGCGTCTTCGGCGTGTTTTTCTATCGCAGCGCGCAGCCGAAAACACTCGCGACGCTGCGCCAGTTCCTGCCGGTGCCGGTAGACGGACTCACACGCGAATTCGCCGAGGGCCTCACGCCGGAAGAGATCTGCGCGCGCACGATTCGCACGCTGAGGGACGCGGGCGCTCGGCATTTCTACATTTCCAATCTGCCGCTCGGCCGGGCGCGGCAGACGATGGCGAAGATTCTGGAGCTGGCGGCACAGTAGGCTGCGAGACGCCTTTCGTCGGGACTCTTCCGCCACTCTTGCGCAGCAACACGAGCCGTACGATTCGGCCGGGCTGGTGTGGTCCGGTTCGGCCGGTTGAGGCGGGACGGTCTGCGGCCGACTTGGACTGACGCGGTGAGCGGCAGTACGAACCGCGCCGGAGGAAGCGAGGATTGCACGCGCCGGCTCCGCCGTGTGCGGAGCGGCGCGTTCAGCGTTAGTTCGCAATCCGAGCGCACGAAGGCAACAGGTTCTCGCGTCACGTCCACGGAGGCTCGCGACCGGCACCGCAAAGGCCTCGAGGGTCTGCGAGCGGCAGCTCCCCGGAGGCCCGCGAGCCTCCACCTCCAAGGGCCGAACCGGACCTCAGCTTCTGGGCCGAACCGGACCTCGGATGATCGCGCGAGGATCAGCGACGCTAGAACGCCTGCCCCCACGTACCTTCGAAGACAAACTGGTCGATCGACCGACGCTGGCGGGGCTGGCGTTCGGCGTCGCGGTGCCGCTCCATCGACAGCGTCTCCGGATCGCCGGCGTAGCCGATCGCCATGAGCACGGCCGGCTCGAAGGGCGGCGGGATGTTGCAGCCGCGTCGCGCGAGGTCGTGATCGAAGCCTTCCATCTGTCGGATCGAGAGTCCCAGGCCCGTCGCTTGCAGGACGAGGAATCCGACGGCCTGGCCCGTGTCGTACCACGCGTGCGCGTTCACGGTCTCGTCGCGCTCGGTCGTCAATCGCACGACGGTCAGGATGAACGCGGGCGCGGTGACGGCCCACATCGGATTCTTGCCGGTGAGCGACTCGACCAGCGCGGCGAACGTCTCGGGTGAGCGATGACGGCTCGCGACGAGGAAGCGCCACGGCTGTTCGTTCATGGACGACGGCGCCCAGCGCGCCGCTTCGAAGAGCTTGCGCAGATCGGCGACCGGCACGTCGCGCGACGGATCGAATGCGCGCGGACTCCAGCGGTGTCGAATGACGTCGAGAATGTCGTGATCGGTGTTCGCGATCTTGGGATGCGACATAATGAAGTCAGGCTCGTTCTGTGCCGACATCATGACAGCACTGGTTGTCGGATGTTTGCAAGACAAGAGCCGTTCTCACGTTGCTCTGGCGGGCTGTATGCTGAACTTCGGCCGAATGTCCCGTGATCCGCGTCGGTGTTGTACTAGGAGGACGTGGAAACGGCTCAAGACCTGACCTCATGGCGAGTTATCTCGATACCGTCCCCTTCTCCGGCATCATCCGAATTCGCGACATGATGTACTCGGTCGACCGGCCGTTCCGGCTCGACCAGGGCGACGTCAGCTTCGACGCGCCGGCGTCGGTCAAGGACGCGCTGGTCCGCGGCGTGGCCGAGAACCGCACGCACTACGTCCAGACCACCGGCATCCCGCCACTGCTCGAACTGCTGGCGTCGAAACTCCGCGAGCGCAACGGCATTCCCGTCGATCGAACCGACGACGTCATGGTCACGTCGGGCGGCATCCACGGCGTCTATGCCGTCTGCCAGGGCCTGCTGGAGCCGGGCGACGAAGTGCTGCTGCCGGATCCGGAATGGCCGCCCGCCGCGGGCAACATCCTCGCCGCGCACGGCGTGCCGGTCGGGTATCCGCTGTACGAGCACCTGGGCTGGCGGCCGGATCTCGACGAACTCGCGCGCCTCGTGACGCCACGCACGCGCGCCATCTATCTCAATTCGCCGAACAATCCGACGGGCGGCGTCCTCACGCGGGCCGACCTCGAGCGCGTGGCCGAGCTCGCGCGCGAGCGCAACCTGTGGGTAATCTCGGATGAAGCCTACGAGGACGTGCTGTTCGACGGGCACCGTCATCTGAGCATCGCGTCACTGCCGGGCATGTACGAACGCACGATCCCGGTCTACACGTTCAGCAAGACGTATGCGATCACGGGACTGCGGCTGGGATACCTCGCGGTTCACGATCCGGTGATCCGCGATCGCGTCAGGAAAGTGCTGTTCTACACGGTCTCGAACACGACCTCTCTGGTGCAGTACGGGGGCATCGGCGCGCTCTCAGGCTCGCAGGACGTCGTCGCCGAGTTTCAACGCGAGCTCGCCGCCCGACGCGACCTGTTCTACGCGGGGCTCGGCCGCGCCGCCCACGGCGTGCTCACCGGCACCCCGCCGTCAGGCGCCTTTTATGCTTTCCTGCGGGTCGATCCCGCCTGGCGCTCGCCGCTGCCCGACGCCTCGCCCTCGATCTCGTGGGCGATGACCGAGTTCCTCATCAAGCGCGGACGCATCGGCTGCGTGCCGGGCGTGGACTTCGGGGCGCACGGCGAGGGCTATGTCAGGTTCTGTTTCGCGCGCGATCGTCCGGAGCTCCAGGGCGCGCTGGCGGCGATGACGTCGATTCTCTCAATCAAGCGAGCCGAACCTTCAGTGCATCTGTAGGGGTCTCACGGAACTACTGTCGGAGATTGTGTCCATGAACCCGGTCCTGGCCCGGTTCGCAGCGAACTTCCGAATCGCAGCAGCCTTCGTCTCCGCTGCGGTTGTTGCGAACACTCAAGGTGTGTCCGATTTGCCTCCCTATCAGCCGCCGGGCCGGTTGGTAGACGTCGGCGGCTGGCGCCTCCACCTGAATTGCACGGGCCAGGCTCGCGCGACTCAGCCTACGGTCATTCTCGAAGCCGGTATCGGTGATTTCTCGGTTGAGTGGAGCCTGGTCCAGCCCGGCGTTTCCAGTTTTGCTCGGGTGTGCTCGTACGACCGTGCGGGCGATGGCTGGAGCGAGCTCGGTCCGCATCCCCGTACATTTCGCCAGATTGTGTACGAGCTCCACACGCTGCTCGAAAGAGCTGGCGAGCGGCCGCCATACGTGCTGGTCGGCCACTCCTACGGTGCCTGGTTGGTGCGTCAATATCAATCGACCTATCCGTCCGAGGTCAGCGGGATGGTGCTCGTCGAGGGCGGCGCGGACAATCCCTGGCGAATGATGGGGGATGGCAAGCTGGTGCGGTCGGCAGATCTCGCGACGACAAAGCCGATTCCCGCCGTGCAGACCTCGAGCCCGTTACGCGTCAGTGACATTCCCGCACCCGCTTTGCAGCAGATGCGCGCGGGACTGGCCGAGGCGAGCCGGAATGCGAACCAACCGCCGCGCGACAAGTTGCCCGTCGAAGCGCAGCGCATGCGGACGTGGGCGCTCGGTCAGCTGGGACATGTGGCCGCAGCTGTGAACCCATTCGAACATGAAGAGCTCGCCATGTTGCGAGCGGATCGCGTCAAAGGCGAACATCCGCTCGGCGATATGCCTCTCGCTGTGATGACCCGCGGGGTCTCAGAAGAGAAAGGACCCGACGGGCGCGAATTCCAGGAGGAGCGCCAGAAGGAACACTCCGTGGTCGCGTCGCTCTCGCGTCGTGGAAAACAGGTGATGGCGGTCAAGAGTGGTCACCATGTCCAGCTCGATGAACCCGGACTGGTTGTCGCGACTATTCAGCAGGTGCTGGAAGCGGCGCGAACCAAAATCGTTCGATAGCCCGATCGCGATGCCAGCGCTAGTACAGATGCCGACCGCCATCCACCCGAATCGTCTCGCCGGTGATGAAGTCTGATTCAATCAGCGCGAGGACCGCGGTGACGATGGCGTCCGGGCCGCCCCAGCGCCCGAGCGGAGTGTTGCGTTCGACCGCTTCGTGCTCCTGCGCGCTGGTGTCCGGCGGCGCAAGGATCGGGCCCGGCGCGATCGCGTTCACCAGAATGCCGTCGCCGGCGACCTCGAGCGCGAGCGCTTCGGTCAGCGCTTTCACGGCGGCCTTGGCGACGTAGTACGTCGTGTAGCCCTTGTACCGCGGCCGCGCGCTCGTCGGCAGCCAGTCCGAAAAATTGATGATGCGCCCGCCGCCGGCTTTTCGCAGCAGCGGCAGCGCGGCGATCGAGCAGAAAAACGTGCCGTCCAGATCGACCCCGAGATGGCGCCGCCACGTCGCCGCGTCGAGCTCGCCGATCGGCGCCGCCTGGTAGACCGATGCCATGTTCACCAGGACGTCGAGTCGATTGAAGTGCTTGCCGACGGCGTCGAGGATCGACACGCACGCGGTTGGATCCGACACGTCCGCCTGAACGATCAGCGCGCGCCGGCCGGCGGCTTGCACCGCCGCGGCAGTGGCGTCGGCTTCGGATTTCGATCGTCGGTAGGCGATGGCGACGTCGGCGCCACGCGCGGCGACGGCCCTGGCGACCGCGTCGCCAATTCGCTTGGCGCCGGTAATCAGAACGACTCGGTTTTGGAGGTCCATTGGACAAGTGTAAAGACCTCGGGTTTCGTTTTCGCTCGAGAAAAGACAGGGAAAACGAAACCTGAGGTCCTAAAGCCCGCGCGTCCGGGCCCGGCCCATCGCGCGCGAGGCGGCGCGCTCCGCACGCGTGCCATCGAGCGACCATCGTCCGGCACCCGCGAGAATGAGACAGAACAGGGCGCCGAGCAGGACAAGCGAGTACTCGATCCCATTCCCTCGGCCGGGCGTGCCCACCCAATTGAGGAAGAAGCCCCAGCGCAGGTGCTCTTTCCAGATGCCGATGAGGACATAGCCGACGAGCGCGGCGGCAGCCCAGCGCGTGAGCAAGCCGACGCCCACCAGCGCACCGGCTGTGAGTTGAACCGCGCCGGCGAGCACCGCCATGGCGGTGCCTGCCTGCAGGCCGAGGCTCGCCAGATATTCAGTCGTCGCGGGGAGTCCGCCGGGACCGACGCCGGGGCCGGCCCAGAAGGCGAACAGCTTGTGCATTCCATGCGCGACGAAGACGCATGCCAGCGCCACTCGAAGGATCGCCAGGCCTGCGTCGGTCATGTGTCAGAAGTAGAACGCGACCCCGCCCGCCCACATCGATCCCTGGTGAGAGAGTTTGAGCCGGTCGAGTCCTGGAATGGTGCCGCTGCCAGGGATGTTGATCGGATCGGACGTCGTGTCACGATCGCCGAACTTGACGAAGCGGTACCGGTAGTCCGCGAAAAGCGCGGCGTGACGCGCCACGAAAAACTCCCCGCCCATCCCGAGGTGCCAGCCCATCTTGCGCTCCTGGACCGTCGAAAGCGTCAGACCCTTGTCGCTCAGGGCGTCGGTCGATCGCGTGTAGATGCCCGCGCCGCCGAGCAGGTACGGCGAGAACTTGCGCCGCACCGGGAACAGCAGGAGCGAGCCCTGAATCGGCGTCTCGCGCACACGCGTGTGGCCATCTTCGCTGGTCGTCGCGCGATAGTCGAGCGTGATCTCGAGGGCGGTGTGTTTCGCGCCGCTCAGGCGAAGCGTGCCGCCGACGAGCCGCGCCGGCGGTGTGTCGGACGGCAGGTGACCGCGCACGAAGCTGAACCGGGGACCGAGGCCGACCGACTGTGCCGTCACGGACGCAGGAAGACCGACGATGGCGAGCAGAGAGACGAATCCGAGAGCAAGGGAGCGGGTGAACATGTTCGAGATCCTTGCCACGTGAACCCTGTGACCGGGCGCAGGGACCGACGCGTGAGTGAGAGCGTACTAGCAGGTTGCTGAAAAACCCAGCAACCTGAACTTCGGGTAGTGTCCTAATTCGCCAAGTCAATGATTTCCTTGATTGACCAGACATGGGTCGCAATTCCGGCCTCCATCGCCGGGCTAACTCTGAGCGTTTGGTGGACACGGCCGAAATTGTAGTACGCGAAGTGTAGCGCCACGGCCGCCTGAAGATTCTCCAGTTTTTTTGCTAAAGGCGTTGGTCAATCTGGTCAGCCTGCGGATGTTCATCCGCATCGTGAGGTTTTGGCGTTCGATGAAGCTGGTCGAGACGTGGGCCATGTCGGGGTCGCCAATGACGGCGAAGCGTTCAATGCTGACGACACGCGGCGGGCTATACCTACCTGGGCCGATTGGTTCGGCCTCGTACGACTTTACGATCTGCCCGTAATCCACATCCGAGCCGAAAGCCTCATCTGCCGCAGTGACATACGCCTTCAGTGCATCAGATGAAAGCTGCACGCGGTTGGCGAGCCGACCCGACAGGTCGGTGAGGAAGGCACGCGCTGTCCGCAGGTCGCGCTTTCCGATTCTGTAGGCTGGAATCAGTTTTGTGTCGGCGCAAACGGCGACGAACGTCCACGTATCGCCGGTTCGCATCGGATCGTCTTTGATCGTCACGTGGCGCTGCTTTTTGGCCACGTAGCCCCAAATTTCATCGATCTGGACCCGACGACAGGGCAGGTTGCGCATCTCCTGATCGAGCATGCGCTCACAACCCGCGCCGACGTTCACCATGAAGCGAAGGATCGTGTCGCGGTGAACGTCCGCAATACGTTCGGTGGCGCGGACGGACGATCCATTAACCAAGCATCGGATAACCGTCTCGCGTTTTGCCTCGCTCAGGATGTTCGCCATTTGTTTATCACTCCCTATCAGTGATAAACTGTATCAGATTATCAGGTAGGTGTCAAGCGATCTTCCGGCCGATGGCTTGACAGACTCACCGATAATCTGTACTGTGGGAAGTGACGGTCGGGAAGTTACGGAGAGTGGCCCGTAGCTGGTGCTTCTAAAGGGGCTTTACATCCCAAGGGGCCGCTGGTGACTCAGCGGTTGGTTCGATTCCACCACTCTCCGCTACTGCTGATTATAGCAGTTCTTCGGCTGTTTGGAGTCCAGCATGACTGAGCAGGCAGTCCCCAAGGCAAGGACCAATCCCAGGAACAAGAAAGGCCGAAGCCCGGCGTATCCGGGGATCGATTTGAAGCGGGCCCTTGAACTTGCCACGGTCGTCTACAAGGCCGACCGGCAGCACTCGACAGCCCCGGAGGCGGTGGCGCAGCATTGGAAGCTCAAGCCGCTCAGTAGCGCCTTTCTGACCAATATCTCGGCCGTTAAGAAGTTCGGGCTGTTGGATGCTGCCCCGCAGCGTGGCCCCCATAGCGGGCAGGTGAAGGTGTCCGATCTCGCCCGCGACATCATTGTCGATGAACGTGAAGATTCCATGGAACGAGAGACCGCCATCAAGCGAGCGGCCATGAAGCCCGAAATCCATGCATCTTTGTGGAAAAAATACGATGGGCAATTGCCGTCGGACTCAAATCTGAAGTTCTATCTGGTTCGTGATTTGAAGTTTACCGAGGTCGGGGCGGCAGACTTCATCAGCCAGTTTCGCCGAACCATCGCGTTTGCTGGGTTGGGGTCTTCCGACGTCCTATCGGCGTCAGAAGATGATAAACTGGCGCCAGACGAAGGGACACAGGCCAACCGTATGACCGAACTCGTGGACCGTTTGGAGGGCTTTCCGCCGCGACCTGCCCAAACTAGACCGGGGCAAATGCGAGAGGTCCCGATTCCAATTCAGGGGACGGCATGGCCGGCATTGAAGGCCGCTTTCCCGATGACCGAGGAAGCGTGGACGCAAATGCTCACGGTCCTTACCGCAATGAAGCCCGGCCTGGTCGAACCGAAGAAAGACGAGTAAATGGACGTTTCGGTGGACGAACTCCGGCAGGCCGTCGAACGGCTCCATCACTGCAAGGCCGTCTTCCGAGAGGTTGTGCCGGTTACGGAACGATTCCAAGATCAACTTGTCTGGGAAGGCGGAGTCCACGTATTTGATCTGACAGGCCATCCGACCGCCGCAACCTGTTACGCCTGGTCAGCAGCCGTCGATGGCTCGGATCGGAGGCGGTTCTACGCCGTCCTGAAAGCTCATCCCGTTTCGACGCCGCACGAGGCCGTCCGCGCTTCAATCGTGAGTGACTTTCGCGTCAAAAATGGATAGTGGGTCAGTTTTGAGGAGGGGTCACTGGTTCTAGCCGCGCCAACCTACTACTTGTTCCCGGCGATCTCCTTCAACAGCCGGACGATCTCATCCAGCTGCTTTGACGCCTTCCTGCTGTTGGCGTACATGACACCGACGCAACTCCACAAGCCGAGGAGTGCGACACTGACCCACATCTCAAACATGGCTCCGAGTCTACACCCTGGTCCGCTGCTACAATCTGGTGAGCGAGGCTTTTGTATGTTCGACTGGCTGATCTACGGCATTCCTGTGTCCGACTGGCTGATCTACGCATTCGTCATCGTCGTCAGCACATGGGCGACCGTCGGGGCCCAGCCACCTCTTTGGCGCGTCCGTAAGTCGAAATAGCCAGCTAACCGCAAATTAGGACACTACCGAACTTCGAGCTTCGAACTTCGGGATTTGGCCGTTTTTTCGCCAAGTTCTCAGTTCGAAGTTCAGGCCGCGTTTTTCAGCGGCCTGCTAAAAATAGAAGGCCACGCCGCTCGTCACCATCGTGCCGCGCGAGAGCTTGAGGTCGGCGAGACCCGAGAAAATCGATCCCTCCGGAAACTCTCCGAATTGGACCGACCGGAACCGGACGTCCAGAAATGCCGTGGCGCGACGAAGCACCGTCACGTCCGCGCCGACGCCGAGATGCCACCCCGACTTGCGCTCGGTCGTCGTCGCAAACAAGAACCCGTTCGCGTCGAAGATGTCCGTCGCGCGTCGATAGAGACCCGCCCCCCCGACGATGTACGGCTGGACGATGCCGAACGACGGCGGAATGCTGATGAGCGCTGACACTTGCGTCGGCACTTCCCGAAAGCGCGCGAGCCGGCCACGATACGTTCGGTAATCGGCCGCGATCTCGACAGTGATCTGCCGCGTGACGCGGTACCGCATCGTCGCGCCGAAGAACGTCGTCGCTGGTGTATCCCCCCCGAGGTCGCCGCGAACGAAGGCAAACCTCGGTCCGAACCCGAGAGACTGGGCGGCAGCACCCGTTGGCCATGCCAGCAGACCCGCCACGACCCAACCCCACACCACGACACGGCGCAACATGACAGAACCTCCCGTTCGTTAGTGTCGGTTGTGGAGGTCGAGTGCTTTAGGAAATGCCTGAAAGCTTTAAGGCTTTGCGGGCTTCCTGGCTTGGCGGCATAAGCTACGATTGACACAAATGTCCACCGGCACCGGCGTGCGCGTGTCGGCCCGCGTGAGCGGGTTCACTTACGCAATTCGTAATATCGTGGCCGAGGCGCGCAAGGTCGAGGCGGCCGGCCGGCGCGTGCGGTATCTCAACATCGGCGATCCGATTCCGTTCGGATTCCAGACGCCGCCGCATCTCGTCGAAGCGGTGAGCCGCGCCGTGCGCGACGGCCACAACGGCTACACGGCCTCCGTCGGCATTCCGTCGGCGCGCGAGGCGGTTGCGGCCGAATACGTGCGACGCGGCATGCCGGTCTCGGCCGATCGCATCGTCCTGACCTCCGGCACGTCGGAAGGGATCGAGCTCGCGCTCGGCGCGCTGGCCGACACGGGCGATGAGGTGCTCGTCCCGACGCCGACCTATCCGCTCTACACAGCCGTGCTCGCGAAGATCGGCGCGCGCGCCGTCTACTACCGCACCGATCCCGATCGCGACTGGCTGCCGGACATGGACGACGTGCGCCGGCTGGTCAGCCCGGCGACGCGGGCGATCGTCGTGATCGATCCGAACAACCCGACGGGCGCGATGTATCCGCCCGCCACGCGACGCGCGCTGATCGATCTCGCCGAGCGATCCGGCGTGCCGATTCTCGCCGACGAGGTCTACAGCGAGCTTGGATTCGACGGTCCCGCGCCGCTGCTCGGCAGCCTGGCGCCCGACGCGCCGATCATCTCGTTCTCGTCGCTCTCGAAGGCCTATCTCGCGCCGGGCTGGCGAGCCGGCTGGCTCGCCGTCGGCCGATCCGATCGACTCGACGATGCGCTGGCCGCGATCAAGAAACTGGCCGACGGCCGGCTCTGCAGTCCCGGGCCGATGCAGCACGCGATCGAAGCGGCGCTGACGGGCGATCGATCGCATCAGGCGGCGTTCGTCCGCGAGCTGCGTCTGCGCGCGGACCTCACGACGTCGCGGTTGGGCGCGATCCCGGGCGTGACGGTCTGCGCTCCGCGCGCCGCGTTCTACGCCATGCCGCGCGTCGCGCTGCCGCCGGGGAAGACCGATCAGGACTACGTGCTCGGTCTCCTGCGCACGACCGGGATCCTGTGTGTCTACGGATCCGGGTTCGGCCTGCCGGCCGATGACGGCTTCCTGCGCGTCGTGTTTCTCGCCTCGCTCGACGAGCTCAGCGCGATCTACGACGACATGGCGGCATTCACGACCAGTTTTCTCGCCGGTTCATGACGGCGGAGGCCCACCAGAAGCGACTGATTCTCTGGGCCATCACGATGTCGCTCGCCGGCATCGTGACGGTGTACGTGTTGTTCCTGCTGCGCCAGGTCCTACTGCTGCTCTATGTCAGCACGCTGCTCGCGATCGGCTTCAGCCCGGCGGTGCGCTGGATCGAGCGCCAGCGGCTCGGCGTCGGCAAGCGCAAGTTGCCGCGCTGGGCGGCGATCCTGCTCCTCTACGTCGGGCTCGTCGGGTTCATCGCGATCGTGCTCTCGATCGTCGTGCCGCCGCTCGTCAATCAGCTCACCGAGCTCTGGCAGAACCTGCCGGGCTACGTGGATCAGCTCCAGAGGTCGCTCGTCCGCGCCCGGCTGATCGCCCATCGCATCACGTGGAGCGAGCTGATCCAGAAAATCCAGACCCCGGGCGTGGCCGTCACCGGCATTCTCGGCGCGCTCGAGAGCGTGCTCGGCGTGGCCGCCGCGATCATCACGGTGCTGATCCTGCCGTATTACCTGCTGCTCGAGGCGTCCTGGCTCCAGAAGTCGCTGCTGCAGGTCGTGAGCCCGGAGCGCCGTCCGCGCGTGAAGCGCATCACCGGCGACGTTGCGGTCAAGGTCGGCGCGTGGCTGAACGGTCAGATCCTGCTCAGCGCGGTGATCGGCGTCACGGCAACCATCGGCTTGTGGATCCTTGGCGTGCCGTATCCGTACGTGCTCGGGCTCATTGCCGGCCTCGGCGAGTTCATCCCGATCGTGGGTCCGATCGGCGCGGCCGTGCCCGCGATTCTGATGGGCTGGACGGTGTCATTCCAGACCGCGGTCTTCGTCGCGGCGTATTTTGCGATTCAGCAGTTCGTCGAGAACAACGTGCTGGTGCCGCGGATCATGGAGCGGCAGGTCGGTGTCAGCGCCGTGACGATTCTCGTGGCGTTTCTGATCGGCAGCGAGCTGCTCGGCGCGGTCGGTGCGGTGCTGGCCGTGCCGACCGCCGCGATCGTGCAGGTCCTGCTGCAGGAGTATTTCGAGCGTGAGAACGGATAGCGCGCGGGGATCGAACCTCGGCGCGCTTCTCGCCTACACCGCGCTTGCCGTCGTCATGACATGGCCGCTCGCGGCGCGTCTCGGTACTGAAATTGCGTGGGACCTCGGCGATCCCGTCTTCAACTCCTGGGTGATGTCGTGGACCGGCGGCCAGGTGCTCTCCGCGCTCGGCGGGAACTTCAACGCGCTGCACGACTTCTGGAACGGCAACATCTTTTTTCCCGAGCCGCTCACGGTCACGTACTCGGAGCATCTCACGCCGCAGATGTTGCAGATCCTGCCGCTCTACGCCACGACCGGCAACATCGTCCTCTGCTACAACCTCCTGTTCCTGTCGACGTTCGTGCTCTCGGGGTTCGGGACGTACCTGCTGACGCGCGATCTCACGGGCCGGCGTCTGGCGGCGTTCGTCGCCGGCCTGGCGTTTGCGTTCGCGCCCTACCGCATCTCGCAGTACTCACATCTGCAGGTTCTGTCGACGTACTGGATGCCGCTCGCGCTGTTCGGCCTGCATCGGTATTTCGAGACTCGACGGCCGCGTGCGCTCGCCGGCGCCGCGGCGGCGCTGATTCTGCAGAACCTGTCGTGCGGCTACTACCTCCTGTTCTTTCTTCCTTTTGCCGCCGCGTACTGCCTGTTCGAGATGGCGCGGCGCCGACGGCTCGGCGACGTCAAGACCTGGCTGTCGCTGTCCGCGGCGGCGATCGGCGTGGCTGTGATCACCTGGCCGTTCGTGTCGCCATATCTGGAGCTGCGGCGAACGGCCAACGTCGGCGTGCGCACCCAGGCCGAGGTCGAGCAGTTCTCGGCCGACGTGCGGGCGTTCGGCACGGCGTCGGAGTATTCGTGGCTCTGGGGCGATCGGATCCGCGCGTACCCGAAGGGCGAGGGCGAAGGATTTTCCGGCGTCGCGATCCTGGCGCTCGCAATCGTCGGACTCGCTGCGAGACGTCCGAGGGCGACCCCGCTGTTCTTCGCGTTCGCGGCGATCGCCGCGGGTGTGCTCGCGCTTGGCCCGACGATTCGAGCTGCCGGGCGGGTCATCGGAACCGGACCGTATCAGGTGCTGTTCGCGTACGTGCCGGGATTCGACGGCGTCCGGGTCCCGGGCAGGTATCTGATGATCGTCGCGCTGTTTCTGGCCGTCCTGGCGGGATGGGGCGCGGCCGTGCTCCTCGAGCCGTTCTCACTTCCTCGGAGAGCAAAACCGGCAAGTATCGCGAGACATTCGGCCCAAATCCGGCAATCAGCTCGCTACAGGAGAGTGAGAACGGCTCTCGCTCGGCGGATCGGGCTCGTGCTCGTCGCTTCCGCGTCGGTGTTGATGCTGGTCGAAAGCTGGGTCGTGCCGCTCCCGACCAACGTCCGGCTCGCGGCGTACGGCTTCGAGCTGACGCCCCGGCACCTGGCGATGGGTGACGACATCAGCCCGATCTATCGCTGGGCGCGCGACGCCCCCGGCAAGGTCGTGCTGATCGAATTTCCATTTGCCGAGACGGCCTATGACATCCTCGCGACGTTCTACGCCGGTCAGCACCGCCGTCCGCTCGTCAACGGCTATTCGGGATTCTTCCCCGAGGCCTACCTGCGACGCGCGACGTTCCTTCGCAAGATTCCGACCGATCTCGAGGCCGCGACGAAAGCGCTTCGATCCTCGGGCGCGACGCACGCGATCGTGCACGAGGGCGCGATCCCCGACGGCCGCGGCCACGAGCTCTCCGACTGGCTGCTCTCGACCGGCGCGCAGGTCGTCATGACGCACGGAACGGACAAGTTGTTCGTGATCAAGTGAGACGGTTTCCCCTTCTCGTCTATTCGCTGCTCGCGATCGTCATGACGTGGCCGCTGGCGCGCGTCGCCGGGACGCGTCTGGCGGCCGACCTCGGCGATCCGGCCTTCAACTGCTGGGTGCTGTCGTGGACGTCGGGACAGATCCTCGCGGCTTTTCGCGGTGACTTCGGCGCGCTCGCGAATTTCTGGAACGGCAACATCTTCTATCCCGAGCCGTTGACGATCGCGTACTCGGAGCATCTCTTCGGTCTGGCGCTGCCGGTGTTGCCGGTCTATGCCGCGACCGGAAACATCCTGATTGCCTACAACCTGCTCTTCATCGCGACGTTCGCGATGTCCGGCTACGCGGCATATCTGCTCATTCGCGATCTCACGGGCGAGACGTGGGCCGCGCTACTCGGCGGTCTGGCGTTTGCCTACGCGCCGTACCGGCTCGGCCAGTTTTCGCATCTACAGGTGCTCACGAGCTACTGGATGCCGCTCGCGCTCTTCGGACTGCGGCGGTTCTTCGCCACTCGCCGGACGCGCGCGCTCGCCGGCGGATCGGCCGCGCTCGTGATGCAGAACCTCTCCTGCGGCTACTACCTGCTCTTCTTTCCGCCGTTCGTCGCGGCCTACTGCCTCTACGAGATAGTCCAGAGACGGTTGGTTCGCGACTGGCGCGTCTGGGCGCGCCTCGGAGTCGCGGCCGTCGCGGTGGCGCTCGCGACGTGGCCGTTCGTCCGGCCGTACCTCCAGGTGCGCGAGCAGGCGGGCTTCGGCGTACGATCGCGGGACGAGATCGCGATGTTCTCGGCCGACACGCACGCGTTCGCCACAATCGCGCCAAACTCGCGGACGCTGGCCGAGCCGCTGGCCGGCTTCCCGAAGCCCGAGGGCGAAGGGTTCGTCGGAGTCACGATTCTCACATTCGGAATCATCGGCCTTGGCTGTGGGATCACGCGGATCGTTCGCACGCTGCCCTGGTCGTCGATGCGCGAGTGGCACGTCATCGCCACCGCCGGCTCCGGTATCGTCTTTCTCGGCAGCGCCCTCGTCGTGTTGTGGTTCTTCGTGTACGGCAGCCTGACGGTTCCCGTGTCCGGCGAATGGGTGATCTACCGCAACGCCACGCGGCCGCTTCGGATGGCGCTTGGATCGTTCCTGCTCTTTGTCGGACTCTCCACGTGGGCGCGACGCGGAACCCCGTCGGGCCCTCAGGTGTCGCAGACGGCGTTTGGATTCTTCGCGGTCGCGTTCGTTGCCGCGGCGTTTTTCGCGCTTGGTCCGAGCATGGAAGCGCGCGGCCATGTGCTTGGCGTCGGGCCATACGCGTTGCTGCTCGATTTCCTGCCCGGCGTTGACGGCCTTCGCGTGCCCGCGCGATTCCTCATGCTCTCGGCGCTGTTTCTCTCGGTGCTCGCGGGTCTTGGAGCCAGGGCGCTGCTCACGACGCGCTGGCGTCAGGTGGCGGTGGGCGTGATCGTGGCGGGCATGGCAGGCATGCTCACCGAGGCCTGGGTGGCTCCGATGCGCACGAACCAGCCAGTCATTCCGGACCCCAGGTTCTTCGTGCCCGAGCCGCCGGCGGTCGGTCGCCGCCTGAATCCGATGTATCGCGTGGTTCGGCAGCTTCCCGATTCGGCCATCCTCATCGAGTTTCCCTTCGGCGAGTCAGCCTACGAGATCCTCGCGGTCTTTCACGCGGGCGAGCACCGCCGGCGACTGGTCAACGGATACTCCGGCTTCTTCCCGCGCAGCTACACCGATCGCGTGGGCGCGCTCCACGACATCACCATCAACCTGAAGCGTGCCGCCGATGTCCTGCGCGCGTCCGGCGCGACGCACGCGCTCGTGCACGAAGGCGCCTTCACCGGCGGAAAGGGCCGCGACGTTTCCGTCTGGCTCGAATCGCTCGGGGCGCGCGAAGTGACGTCTCACGGAACGGATCGGTTGTTCGCGATCAGGTAGACGCCGCGGCTCGTCACCATATACTTCGTTCTCATGCGCACTGATCCCTTGTCCTACCTCGGCACGGAGCTGGACACGCTTCGCGAACAGGGGTTGTATCGATCGCTCCGCATCCTCGACGGCCGGCAGGAAGCCACCTCGAGTTTCGACGGCCGCCACGTCGTCAATCTGTCGTCGAACAACTACCTGGGCCTGACGACGCACCCCGACCTCGAGCGGCGCGCGCACGAAGCGATCGAAACGTTCGGCGTCGGCTCCGGGTCGGTCCGCACGATCGCCGGCACCATGGCGATTCACATGGAGCTCGAGCGGCGGCTCGCGGCGTTCAAGAAGACCGAAGCGGTCGTCGTGTTTCAGAGCGGCTTCGCGGCCAACGCCGGCACCGTCCAGGCGATTCTGACGAAAGACGACGTGATCATCTCGGACGAGTTGAACCACGCGAGCATCATCGACGGCTGCCGGCTGAGCAAGGCGGCAATCAAGGTGTTCCCGCACAAGGACGCCGGCGCGGCGCGAAAGATCCTGCAGGATCTGCCGTCTTCACAACGCAAGCTGCTCATCACCGACGGCGTGTTCAGCATGGATGGCGACCTCGGCGCGCTGCCCGAGCTCTGCCAGTTGGCCGAAGAATTCGGCTGCATCATGATGGTCGACGACGCGCACGCGAGCGGCGTGTTTGGCAAGCAGGGCCGGGGAACGATCGACCATTTCGGGATGCACGGCCGTGTGGACATCCAGGTCGGCACGCTCTCCAAAGCGATTGGGGCGCTCGGCGGCTACGTCGCCGGGTCGAAGACGCTCATCGAATACCTCTACCACCGCGCGCGGCCGTTCCTCTTCTCGACGTCGCATCCGCCGTCGGTGACGGCCACGTGCCTCGCGGCGCTGGACATCCTGGAAAACGACCCCGGCATCATCGAGCGTCTCTGGGACAACACGCGGTTCTTCAAGAGCGGACTCCAGGAGCTCGGCTTCAACACCGGCCTCAGTCAGAGTCCGATTACTCCGGTCATCGCCGGCGAAGGCAGCCTGGCGATGAAACTGTCCGATCGTCTGTTCGCCGAGGGCGTCTTCGCGCAGGGCATCGCGTATCCGACCGTCGCGCGTGACAAGGCTCGCGTCCGCACGATCGTCACGGCGTCGCACACGCGGGAGCAGCTGCAGTTCGCGCTCGATACGTTCAAGAAGGTGGGTACGGAACTGGGTCTTATTTAGTTGGCCGATTCTATCCGGCTTCGGCAATGAGTTCACAGCGACGAGCTAGCTAAGCTAGCTCAGCCGAGCAGCCGAGGTCCGGTTCGGCTCATTGAGGCGGGAAACGGTCCGCGGCTTCCGTGGACATGACGCTCGAACCCGCTGCCTCCGTTCGCTCGGATTGCGAACTGACGCCCACCGCGCCACTCCGCACACGGCGGAGCTTGGCGCGGGCAATCCTCGCTTCCTCCGGCGCGGGGTTCGTACTCTCGCTTCTCGGCCCCGCCGTCGCCGTCAAGCCGAATCCAGGTCGATCCAATCTCAACGCGAATAGCATCTTTGGTTTCCATTCCAGACGAATCAAAACGAGGGTTTGGCCTGACGGCAAACCTCACAGCCTGAACCCGCAGGTCCGGTGCCCATCGCTGCTCATATGTGGCTGCGTACCCTTCCTCGACGCCATCGGCCAGCCGCGATCTAAGTGCTGATTCTTCCTTCTCGGTTATGAGTGCGTCTGGGAGAGGGCGTGCTGGATAGCCATCGATGTTGCGACGGAGCCACCCGAGGACTTTGCGATCCGTTCCAATCCAGGGATTGACCGTGATGCCTTGAGGTTGCCCCATCAACCGCTGGCGGTTTGGTGCGACAGCTTTCAAGGTGCACCCGTTCGGAAGACGGTCCTGTGGGACCGTCAGATTCTGCATCGTCACCGCCTTTGCCGGCACGCCCTGAGCCACACCTGGCGTGCTTGGAAGACTCAGCAGAAGGACGAGGGGCCAGAGTCCATCCGGGCCAAGCGTTGAGCGCCGTAGCACCAGCGGGATTCTCATGCCGCTGATTCTAATGGCTTTCGGCTGAGGAGCTGGGCGTTTTGATCGCGCTCACGTGTTCTCGTGGCCAAGTCGTGAACTGTTTTGTCGTGCTCCAAAGCAGCATTCTGATGCGCTCTCGCCAAATCGACTGCCAACAACCGGCGTCGCGTCGAGCGGACTCTATGTCGTCATCGCGCCATCTCAGGAATCTGAGCGCAGCACACGTCGATGGAATCCCGACACAAGACCCATGACGACGGACGAACAGTTCACGTGAGACGCGGTTCGGCGGTTGAGGCGGGACGGTCTGCGGCCGACTTGGACTGACGCGATGCGCGTCAGGATGAACCCGCGCCGAAGGAAGCGAGGATTGCCCGCGCCAAGCTCCGCCGTGTGCGGAGTGGCGCGGTGAGCGTTAGAACGCAATCCGAGCGAACGGAGGCAGCGGGTTCGAGCGTCATGTCCACGGAGGCCGCAGACCGTTTCCCGCCTCAACAAGCCGAACCGGACCTCGGCAGTCGGTCCGGACAGGCGACAGTGATACGAACATTCGCGAGTCGGGAACCCAATCCGCCTCAGGGGTCGTATCCTCTCGTATGCGTGCCAGCGCCAGGACGCTCTTCGAACAATACACGCGCGACCTCACGCCCGCCGATTTCCAGCGGTTGTTCACGCGGGAGACGCCGGATGCGTATCGGTATTTCGCGCGCGCGATCGACGTCGATAAGCTGGCGCTCGAGCCCTGGTATCGCCGGTGGCCGATCCAGGTTCGCCTCGTCTTCACCGCATTCACGATGCGGCTCTCGCCGGCGCGGCGCGTGCTCTATGCGCTCGCAATCGCGATGACGCTCCTCGGGATCCTGATGCTGTTCCGCGGCGTGGCGCCGGTCAAGATCCTGCTCTTTCCGTTCAGCATTACCCTGCCGCTGCCGCAGTGGGCCGACGGGACGCTCTGGCTGCTGGCCGGGTTCGTCGCGATCAACCTGCTCATCCTCATGGAAGTCGCGGATCGGCTGTCGCTCAAAGGCGACCTCGAGATCGCGCGCGACATCCAGCTCGCCATGCTGCCAGGCGGCATCCGCACCGCCGGCGACGCCGTCGTCTGCGGCGTCACGCGGCCGGCCAACACCGTCGGCGGCGATTTCTACGACATCCTGACGCTGCCCGACGGCCGGCTGGTCCTGGCGCTCGGCGACGTCGCGGGCAAAGGCAGTCCCGCGGCGCTGCTCATGGCGCTCCTCCTCGCCATGCTCCGCACGCTGGTCGACGAAGGGCTCGAATCGGCGCGGCTCGTCGCGAGACTCAACGTACAGGTGGCCCGCCACAGTCCGCCGTCGCGTTTCATCACGCTCTTCTACGGGCTCTACGACCCGCGCGACGGAAGCCTTCAATACGTCAATGCCGGACATCTCCCCCCGCTGCTTCGCCGCCGGAACGGCACGGTCGAGCGCGTGATGGGCAGCACTGGCAGCGGGGTAGCGCTCGGCATGTTCGAAGAGGCGACGTACGACTCGCGGCGCGTCGTCATCGAGCCGGGGGACCTGCTGGTACTGTTCAGCGACGGCATCACCGAGGCCGAAAACGCCGCGGGACGGGCCTTTGACGAGGCGGGGCTCGAAGCCGTCATTGCCACGCACGCCGATCACGATCCTGAAGCCGTGGGCCGCGCCATCCTGAAAGCGGTCGAAACCTACACGGCCGATGCCCGGCTGACCGACGACCTGACGGCCCTCGTGCTCAAGCGCGCTGATTCGTAGATTCCGGGGGACTTCGTCTAGATTCCGGGGGACTTCGTCCCGCCGGACCCCCTGACACGCTCGCTCGCGGGGACCCCGCGCCCCGCTCCGCTCGCGTGGCTCACTCGCTGGCGCTCGTTCGCTCTGACAACGCCAAACGGCTCTCGAGCCGTTCTCACTTTCCTGTCGCGAGCGATCGGCCGGATCCGACCGCCCCGTCACGCGATCCTTGTCGATCTTGCTCTTCGCGTAAGTGAGAACGGCCCTAGAATCAGGGCGATGCGCCGCGTGCTGCTGGTTCTGTGCGTGGTGGCGCTTCAGGGCGCTTCCAGCTTCACTGCTCAGGCGCCTGCGGTGCGTCCGCAGCCGGCCGACGCCGTCGTGCGGCTGCTCGAAGATCTCGGAAAAGCTCTTCAACACGGACGCGCCGAGGAACTCCGCGCGCTCGCCTCGGCGCAACTGTCAACAGAGGATATGGAGCGTCTGCTCCGCACCGTGTCCGACGGTCCGGCCACCAGTGCGATCGTACGCGAGCGCGCGCGTCGTCCCGCGGGTGACGGCTTTGAAGTGCTCGCGGACGTGCTCATGAGCCGCGGGCGTGTCGGTCGCATCGCGACGTGGCTCCTCGCCGCGCGGCCGCGCGCGGGGACCTCCGAGCGCTTCGAGCTGACGGCGTTCAACGAGGTTGCGGCCCTCGACAGCCTGCTCAAGCTCACGCTCGACTCCGCGAAACAGTTCGCGGTGAAAGGTCTTTCGATCGAGCTCACGGACCTGACGCTGAAGATGCACTCGGGCGTGGCGTTCGTTGCCGAGTCGGCAAACGGGGTCACGGCGGTGGTGCTTCGCGGCAAGGGCGAAGTGCAGTTCGCGCCGTCCGATCCAGCCGAACAAGGGCAGCTGCGGATTTTCAACGGCCGATCTCCGCTGACGACCGAGATCGACGGCGCGTTCCTGCGTCTCAATCCGGCTGAGTTCGTCGAGCGCATCACGAACGCGATGCTGGTGCCGGCGTCGCATGTCGACCAGAACGAACTGAGGCGCGCGGAGGAGATTTTCGCGGACTTGTCTCCACGCACCTACAACCTCGATCTTCGCGAGCTGACGTCGGAACGATGGTCGCTCGAGCCCTCGTACGGCAACTTCGTCGTTGAATTTCGATCGAACAAACACGGCTGGCTGACGTACGTGCGTTCGCCGAACGACCCGGACGACATCTCGCTCTTCGATCGCAGCCGGAACCGGAACATCTCGGTCTACGCGTCTCCAGAAAAACTCAAGGTCCGCGGGCGCTTCTACACAGAGGACACCGACGTCCCATATGACGTCGAGCGCCATGTCGTCGATCTGACGTTCGATCCGCAGCGGGCGTTTCTGAGTGGACGCGCCACGCTGCACCTGAAGATCCGCGCTTCGGCAGTGGGGACGCTGACGTTCCGCCTGGCGCAGCAGCTCGCGGTCGCGTCCGTCTCGTCGCCGCAATTCGGATACTTGCTGGCGCTTCGCGTCTCAGGGCAGAACAATCTGCTCGTCAGCCTGCCGAAGATGGTCGAGCGCGGCACCGAGCTGACGTTCGAAGTGGTGTACAGCGGCCGGCTCGATCCCCAGACGATCGATCGGGAAGCGCTGATGCCCGAGGGGCAGGTCACGCCGCAGGAACCTGAAGCGACGCTGCTCACTCCCGAGCCGAGGTTCCTGTACAGCAATCGCGTGTTCTGGTATCCGCAGGGGCAGGTGAGCGACTACGCGACCGCGACGCTGAAGCTGACCGTGCCGGCCGAGTATCAGATCCTCGCGAGCGGCAGCCTCGTGAACAGCTCGATTGCGGCCGCGTCCGGAACCGACGCCGGGCGGGGCGTGCCGCGATCGATGCGCACGGTCGAATACGCGGCGAATCGTCCGGCCCGGTATTTGTCCTGCATCATCAGCCGCTTCATATCGGTCGGCCGAACGAAGCTCGAGGCTCCCGTCGCCCCGGCGGTTCCAGGCGCCCCGTCGGGTCCGAGCGACAGCACGACGGCAGTGAACATCGACGTGATCTCGACGCCGCGCGTCGTCGGCAAGAACCGCCAGCTCCCCGCACGCATCGCCGAGATTCTCAAGTTCTATGCGACGACCATCGGCGAGGCGCCGTATCCGGACTTCACGGTGGCGACGCTCGACGACAACCTGCCGGGCGGCCACAGCCCGCCGTACTTCGCGATCTGGCACCAGCCGCTGCCGACGACGCCGTACTCGTGGACGAACGATCCGGTCTCGCTCGACACGATGTACCCGATGTACTTCATCGCGCACGAAGCGGCGCATCAGTGGTGGGGCCAGGCGGTCGGGTGGAAGAACTATCACGAGCAGTGGCTGAGCGAAGGCCTCGCGCAGTACTTCGCGGTGCTTTACGCGGGATCCGATCGCGGTCCGGACATCGTCCGCGCGCTGCTCACGCAGATGCGCGGGTCGGTCGAAGCGGTGATGGCGCAAGGCCCAATCTCACTCGGCTACCGGCTCGGACACGTGCAGAACGAAGGCCGCGTCTTCCGCGCGATCGTCTACAACAAGTCGGCGGTGGTGCTGCACATGCTGCGCCGCCTCATGGGTGACGAGGCGTTTTTCAAGGGCATCCGGCAGTACTACGAAGTCTGGCGGTTCAGTAAAGCGGGGACAGACGATTTCCGGGCGATCATGGAAGCACAAACCCCACTTCGTCTGACCCGTTTCTTTGAACGCTGGATTCTGGGATCGACAATTCCCCGCATCCGGGTGACACCGCGCATTGACGATGACGGGAAAACGGCTCTCGTTCGCATCGAGCAGGTTGGCGACACATTCGACTTTCCGCTCACGGTCGTTGTGCAGTACGCAGACAACACGTCTGAAGAGATCACGGTCCCAGTCACTGAGGCGACGGTGGATCACAAGATCGTACTCAAGTCGCCCGCGCGTCGGATCTTCGCGCGCGATGACCTGACCTTCGTGGAGATCGTACGCTGATCGGATTGGTGCTGTCGCAGTCACCGAAGTACGGGCCGTGGCCGTACTTCAGCGAAAGCTGCCTGATACTTCAGCGCCAGCACCGTACTTCAGCGTTAGCGCCGTACTTCTGCAAACCGTGCATCACTTCACCGTACCGGATATCATTTCCTTCATGGAGTCTGTGAAACTGATCATCGACGGCCAGACGGTCGAGGTTCCGAAAGGCCGAACAGTTCTCGAAGCCGCCATCGATCATGGCCGCGGTGTTCCTTATTATTGTTATCACCCTGGATTAGGCGTCGACGGATCCTGCCGCGTGTGCATCGTCAAGATCGAGAAAATGGCGAAGCTGCAGACGGCGTGCTCGACGATCTGCACCGACGGCATGGTCGTCATCACGGATTCGCCCGAGGTCGTCGCGGCGCGCGCGTCGGTGTTCGAGTTCCTTCTCATCAATCATCCGCTCGACTGCCCCGTGTGCGACAAGGGCGGCGAGTGTCCGCTGCAGGATTTTTCGTATTCGTACGGCCCCGAGCGCAGCCGCATGGAGTTTCCGCGCCGCGAGTTCGACGGCGACGGCGTCAAGGCCGACGTCGATTTCGGACCGACGCTGCTCCTGAACCGCAATCGCTGCATCCTCTGCACGCGG
Source organism: Vicinamibacterales bacterium (assembly GCA_035633215.1). Lineage (GTDB taxonomy): Bacteria > Acidobacteriota > Vicinamibacteria > Vicinamibacterales > SCN-69-37 > DASQFI01. Next base: position 83,015 of record DASQFI010000071.1, read on the forward strand.
TGCGTCCGGTTCATGAAAGAGGTGGACGGCGACGCGCAGATCGGCATCGTGCAGCGCGGCTACGGCAGCGCGATCGCGACGTTCGAGGAACAGGGCGTGGTCTCCCTCCTCTCGGGCAATCTCATGGACGTCTGCCCGGTCGGCGCCATCACGACGCGCGACTATCGGTTCAAAGCGCGGCCGTGGGACAACCCGAGCGCCGTGGACACAATCTGCACGCTGTGCGAGCGCGGCTGCAACACGACCGCGTGGATCAAAGCCAAGCCGGAATGGGCCAAGGGCGCGCAGCTGATTCGCATGACGCCCCGGCTCAACCCAGAGGTCAACAGCTATTGGATGTGCGACATCGGACGCTTCGACTACCACTGGGTCGAAGGCGACCGTCGTCTGCACCAGCCGCATCTCGGGCGCGGTGACTCCTGGCGCAGCGTGCCCTGGGCGGATGCGCTCATGGCGGTCGCGAGCGCGGTGGACACGGCGGGCGGCACATCGGCGGTCCGTTTCCTCGTGTCCGCGCACGCGTCGCTCGAGGAGCTGTACGTCCTGAAGCACGCGATTGGCGGCACGGATCGTGTGACGCTCAGCTGGCGCACCCGCGAGAAGCCCCAGCCGCCCCAGACGAAGTTCAGGATTCCGGCCGTCGACGCGCCGAACGTGCGCGGCGCCCGCGATCTCGGGTTTGCCGTTGGATCAGGCCCTGGCCCGGCCGGCATCACGGAACTGCGCGGCGCGGTCGACACCGGTCAGGTCGGCGTGCTCTACGTCGTCGATTCCGGTCCGGACGGATCGATCGGCGAGACGGACTGGATCATTGCCGCGCGCGCCCAAGGAAGAATTAAGACGCTCATCGTCCAGGGTGTGCTCAAGTCGCCGCTCACCGAGGCCGCGGACATCGTACTGCCGGGCGCCGCGTTCGTCGAAAAGGACGCGACGTATACGAACATGACCGGCCACGTGCAGGCGGCATCGAGGGTCATTCCGCCGCCCGGAGACGCCGGCGAGGACTGGCAGATTCTCGCGAAGCTCGCGGCGATTTTCGGCACGGGCGCGACGTTCGCCTCTGCAACAACGGTCCGTGAGGGCATCGCGAGCGAGCTCGCGACCAATCCCGCCTACGCGTCGCTTCCGGCGGTCAGCTTTGCGCGGCCGGTGTCGGCGCGCCACTGGCTGCAGTCCTCGAATCCGTCCGAGCGCTGGAAGTGGGATTTCATGTTCCAGGATCTCCCGCCGGTGAAGTTCGGCGAGGACTTCGGACCGCTGCCGCGAGCGGAGGTCATCCCGCTCAAGGAAGTGAAGTAGAAGACCTCGGAGGTCATTTTACGGTTTTCGTAAAATGACCTCGGAGGTCTTACCCGTATGCGCCGCGCTCTTTTTCTTGCGCTGCTCGCGGTCGCTGGGATCGGCGCGAGCCAGGCCGTTCCGCCCGGCTTCAAGATCGACATCGACCGGCTCGTCGAAGGGCCCGCGCACGCGGGCTCGTCCGTCCGCCTTGCGCTGAAAGTGACGCTGGCCGAAGGCTTTCACGTCCAGTCGAATCAGCCGCGGGACGCCACGCTCATTCCGACCGTGCTCGCGATCGATCCGCCGGCAGGTGCGACCGCGGTCGAAGCCGTCTTTCCTCGGGCGATCGACTTCAAACTGGAGGGAAGCCCCGAACCGCTGGCGGTCTTCGAGCGTGAATTCGTGATCGGCGCGCGCCTTCAGATCGACGCGCTGCAACCGCCAGGCGATCTGGTCATTCCGGCGCGCCTGCGCTACCAGGCCTGCGACGACAAACAGTGCTTCCGTCCGATGACGGCCGACGTCTCGTGGACCGTCCGCGTTGTTCCGAAAGCCGAGCGCGGTTCAGCGCAGCACAGCGATGTTTTCAAGCAGATCGCATTCGGCCGCGGACTCCCGCCGCCGCGGACCGCGCCTGGGGCCACCGCAACGCCGGCAGCGAAGGACACGATCCGGCCGACAAGTACCGCAGCCAGAGACGCCGTCGCGCTCATGGACCGGTTCACGATCCTCGACTCGGAGGGCGGGTATATGGATGTCCCCGCCTTTCTCGAGCTGCTTCGGAACGCCGAGTCGGGCACGAAACGACGCGGCTGGTTCGAGGACCGCGGACCACTGGCGATTCTGGCGATCGTGTTTGCGGGCGGACTGGCGCTGAATCTCACGCCCTGCGTGCTGCCGATGATCCCGATCAACCTCGCGATCATCGGCGCGGGATCACAGGCCGGGCGAAAGCGCCGCGGCTTCCTGCTCGGCGCGACGTACGGCGGCGCCATGGCCGTGGTCTACGGCGTGCTCGGGCTCATCGTCATCCTGACCGCCGGCACCTTCGGCACGATCAACGCCTCGCCGTGGTTCAACGTCGCCATCGCGGCCCTCTTTGTGGTGCTCGGGCTGGCGATGTTCGACGTGCTCACGCTCGATTTTTCCCGGCTCTCGAGCCGCATCACCTTCGCGCAGGAAAGCCGCGGGACGTTCTTTCTCGCGTTCGGCATGGGCGCAATTGCCGCGCTTCTCGCGGGCGCCTGCGTGGCTCCAGTCGTGATTCAGGTCGTGGTGTTCGCCAGCAACCTCTACGCGGGCGGCTCGTCGATCGCGTTGGCGCTGCCGTTCTTTCTCGGCCTCGGGATGGCCCTGCCCTGGCCCATCGCCGGCGCCGGATTGGCGTCGCTCCCCAAGCCGGGCGCCTGGATGGTGCGCGTCAAACAGGCAATGGGCATCTTCATTCTCGCGACTGCCGCGTACTACGGCTACGTCGCGTACGGCCTTTTCGCCAATCGATGGGTGGACCCGAATTCGGTGACCGCGGGCGTGGAGGAAAAACTGAAGGACGGATGGTATTCGTCGCTTGCCGACGGACTTGAAGCGGCCGAGCGCGAGAATCGTCCGGTCCTGATCGATTTCTGGGCCACGTGGTGCAAGAACTGCTTCGTGATGGACAAAACGACGCTCGCCGATCCGGTCGTCGAGGCCGCCCTGTCGAAATACGTCCGAATCAAGTTCCAGGCCGAAGACCTTGATGCGTATCCGGCGAGTGAGCTGCTGCAGCGCGTCGGCGGGTTCGGACTGCCTACCTATGCGATCCTCAAGCCGAAGCAATGAACAAAGGCTCAAAGGCGCAAAGACACAAAGGCTCAAAGAAAAGGCGTACTGCCTCAAAGACTAAAAGCCGTAAAGGCCCGAAAATGGCTCATGATCAGCTCTTTGCGCCTTTGAGCCTTCTTGGCCCGCCGAAGCGCCATCGGCGCATAGGCGGCTGAGCCTTTAGACAATCCCCGCCACTCGAATTCCCCCGGGCTTGATCCGCACGTCGACGCTCCCCGCCGCCTCGAACGTCTCGCCGTCCACGTGACACACCAGCGAATCCCCCGAGACGGTCGCTGATCGGACGCGCGTCCGATGGATACCCTCGGCAGCCCGGTGGCGGCCGACGACCAGCCGCCGGGCCCGCCAGAACTGGCGGAAAAACGAGCCTCCGGACACCGCGACGACGTCGAGCCAGCCATCGCGAGGATCGGCCTGGGGCGCAATCAGCACGTGATTGCCGTATTCCCGGCCGTTGGCGAAAACGACCAGGAACCGCTCGCCCGTCCAGACTTCATCGTCCAGCCGCAGCTGATACGGCAGGCATCTGTAGGACCAGGCCATCGAGAGGCCTCCCGTCAGGTAGCCCAAACCGCCCCGTTTCCGGCGTGAATTGAACGCGTGCCCGACCGCCGCATCGAACCCGACTCCCCCGAGGTTCAGGAAGTGCCGATCACCCAGAAACCCGACGTCCATCGGGCCCGGCGATCCAGAGAGGGCAACGTCGAGGGCACGGTCAGTCGAGAGTGAAAGTCCCAGGCTGCTCGCGATGCCGTCGCCCGATCCCGCGGGCACGATGCCGAGCGCGGTCGACGTGCCCACGAGCGGTCCCGCGGTTTCGTTGATCGTCCCATCGCCGCCCCACGCGACGACACGGTCGGCGCCGCGCGCGACGAAATCCTCGCTGAGCTCGCGTGCATGACCCGGACCGGTCGTGACCGTCACCGTGCCATCGAGGCGGTACGTATCGAGCGCACGGCGCGCAAGCGTCGCGCGACGCTCACCTTCCGAGGTACCGCCGCCGCGTCTACCCGAAACCGGGTTAACGATGATCGCAATCATGAAAAAACAAGAGTCATCTTCCTTTGAAGAAGGATGACAAACGTCAGGCGCGTTCCACGGACCCGACGTACCTGACGTACCAGTCGTACCGAATTTGATCGAATGCTATAGTAGCGACCCAAGAACACCACATGAGGAAACCAGGCATCCTGCTGCTGCTGATCCTCACGCTCACCATTGCTTTCGCGACCGTCGGTCAGGATTTTCGTTTCGATCAGGCACTCGCGCGCGAGCGCACGGGCGGACTGACGCTCGCGCAGGAGTTCGCCGCAATCCATACTGCGTTGTCGGACATCCGAGGGGCTCAGGCGTCGTACGTCGCGGCCGGACAGGACGCGACCGTGTGGATGCCGAAGGTCACCGAGCTCTTCGCGCGGATCGACGCTGGCATCACGCGCCTGCGTCAGGCGACGCTCAGCGCGGAGGCGCGATCGCGCTACGAGGCGGCCGCCACGGCGCTGACCGATCAGATCGCCATCGACACCCGCGCGCGCGACCACGTGAAAAGCGATCGGCTGATCGCCGCCGACATCATTTTCGAGAACGCGGTCGAGGGGCAGAATCGGCTGACCGGCGAGCTCGACGCCGCCCGGACGCTCGATGCACAAGCCAACCAGGCCCGGCTGGACCGGCTGACGCGGCTTCGGTTCGGCATGAACGCGGCCTCGCTGGGGTTTGTCACGCTTTTGACAGTGCTGTTCGGGCGCGCCGTCCGGCGGGAAACACCGGTCGATGCCGCCGCGTCGCAGCCAGAGCCGGCCCCGACCGGCCTGATACTGCGTCCCGACCCCAGGGCGACGCTCCAGGCCGATAAACCCTCGGCCCAGACCAGGCTCGATTTGAAGTCCCCTGCGCCTCCGAGCGCGGGGAATGCGGACCCACGGCTGCGTCCACCTGCCCGGGCGGCCGCACCGGGCCGGGAGGCCCTGCCGCCACGGCTGCCGCCGGCGCCTGCGCAGGCGCCGCTGCTGGTGCCGCCCCCGCCCGCCAATTTGTCAGAGGTTGCCGAGCTCTGTGTGGACCTCGGCCGGGTCATCGACAGCCGGGACGTGCCGTCGCTCGTCGAGCGGGCCGCGGCTGTCCTTCAAGCCAAGGGCGTCGTCCTCTGGGTGGCCGATTCGGCAGGCGCCATCCTGCGGCCCTCGATTACGCACGGGTATCCGGAAAAAGTCGTCGCGCGGCTCGGACCGCTTCAGATCGACGGCGACAACGTCACGTCGCTCGCGTTTCGATCAATGCGCCCGCAGACGATGACGGCCACCGCACAGGGGGCGCCGGCCGCGTTTGCGGTGCCCCTCCTGACGGCGTCAGGGTGCGTTGGAGTGTTCGCAGCGGAAGTGAAGCAGGACACGCCGGCGAGCGAGCTGCTCCCGCTCGCCAGGATCATCGCGGCGCAGTTCGCGGCGCTCATCGCGCCGACCGAAGACGTCCAGGGATCGTTCGCGGCTACTCGATCTTCCCTTTGAGCGTCAGCTCTTTCCGATCGCGCATGATCGTGATCGTGACGTCGCGGGGCGCGCTCGCGATGCGGCGCCACCAGTCGGCGCTCGAGCGAATCGCGTAGTCGTCAATCTTCGTAATCACGTCGCCGGCCTTCAGACCAAGCGTCTTCGCGGCCGAGCCGTCCTCGATATCCGTCACGAGCACACCTTCGCGCGTGCCGAAGTAGTCCCCAAGCTGCCCGGTCAGGTCCTGCACCGTTACGCCATTCCATCCGAACCGGCGCTCGACGAAGCGTTCGTAGACATTCGGTCTCGGGGTGAGCTTCGGCGTGACGAATTCATAACGATTCGGACTGTTGAGCTCGAGGTGCCGCTTCATCAGCGGGTCGAACCGGCTGAAGAAGCTCGACGACACGGGCGTCGTTTTCAGCGCGACCTTCTCGCCGGCACGCACGACGGTCGCCTCGACTTCGCGTCCTTCCGGCGTTTCTTCGATCAACCGCGAGAGGTGGCGCGCGCTGCGGACTTTTTCGCCGTCGAAGGTGACGATGACGTCGCCGGCCTTCATGCCGGCTTTAGCCGCCGGGCCGTCCGTCTGAACGTCTTCAACGACCGCGCCGGCGAGCGCGGCCAGTTTCTCGCGCTTCACGTCGGATTCGTCGACGTCGCGGACCGTGATGCCAAGGCCCGAGCCGCCGAAGATGCTGCTCCGGAGTTCCATGAAGGGGCGCGACTTCACGGTCTGGCCCTTCAGCGACGGGGCGAGCACGATCATCAGGGCGAACACACCGAGGAGGGTGACGCCGACGCCAATGGCAGAGAGGAGTTTGGTCATAGTCGCTTAAGGGGATGGGGGTCCCGTCCTCGTCCCCTATTGACGTCTCTACGCGAAAAAAGGTTGTGGCCGGTGTCTCCTGCGCGGGGCACTCGACCATTCGGAGCGGCCTCGGTTCCGGACAGTGCCCGGCGAGATTCGCTGGATTCAGAGGGTTTTCGACGGCACGCGTCTTGATCTCCAGGGGGTCAAGCCGCCCGGGGTCAACGGGGTGCGTCACTTAACAGGCAGGCGCTGGCATCGCCGCACTCCGGTCCGCTCCAGGTCACGACGTCGGGCGGCTCTAATGACCTCGGGGGTCATTTCCGCGGAAAACCGCGGCAGGAAATGACCCCCGAGGTCATTTTCCGTCTCCAGCCATTTTCAGCACCACCACGGTCGTGTCGTCGTTCGGCGGGTGACCGGCGCGGTGCTCGGCCACGGCGTCGACGATGGCGTGGACGATTTCGCGGGCGTTCTGATCGCGCGTCCGTGCGACGACGTCGAGGAGCCGCGCGGCGGTGAATTCCTCGAACCGGCTGTTCATCGCCTCGGACACGCCGTCGGAGCAGAACACGAACACGTCGTTCGACTTGAGCGGCAGCGTGACTTCGTCGTACGTCACGCCGAAGAACGATCCGAGCGGGACCCCCGGCAGCTCGATCTGGGTGACGGTCGTGCCGGTCGCGTGGACGGGATACGGCAGACCGGAATTGGCGAGGGTGACCGACCGTCGCTTCAGGTCGAACAGCGCGTAGCACAGCGTGCAGTAATACTCCTCGAGCTGGCGTTCGTGCAGGATCGTGTTGATCGACATCAGGACGTTCGCCGGTGACGATCGTTCCGGCAGGTAACGGCGCCTGAACGTGCGGCCGCGGACCAGCTCGCCGGCAAACACGCTGTAGAGCGCGGCCGGCACGCCTTTTCCGGACACGTCGCCGAGCGCGACGATCAACGTGTTGGAATCGGGCATCAGGAAGTCGTGAAAGTCACCGCCCAGCTCGCGCGCCGACGCGAAGGACGCCGCGAGATCGACGCCTTTCAGCCGCTTCGGCAATTGCGACGGCAGAAGCGCCGCCTGCACCCGCTTGGCGAACTGCAGCTCCTTCTCGAGCCTGGCCTCGTTGGCCGAGACCTCCTCGTAGAGCCGCGCGTTCTCGATCGCGACGGCGGCCTGGCTGGCGAGCAGCGTCAGAATTTCGACGTCCCGTTTCGTGAACCGATCGAGCTCGGGGCTTTCGAGATCGAACACGCCGATGCAGCGATCCTTGAGCAACATCGGGATCACCAGCTCCGATCGCACGTCGTCGACGATCTTGATGTAGCGCGGGTCCTTCGAGACGTCAGGCACGAGCACCGCTTCACGATGCAAGGCCGCATAGCCGACGAGTCCCTCGCCGAGCGGGACCGTCGGCACTGTGACCGTCTCGCCGTACTGGACGGCGATCTTCATCTCGAGCTCGTTCGTCCGTTCGTTGAGCAGCAGGATGCCGAACGTTCGATAGTCGATGACACGGCGCGCGAGGGAACCGATGCGCGACAGGAGCTCCGGCAGGTCAAGCACGGACGCCACTTCGCGGCCGATCTCGGCCAGGAGCTCGAAAGCCTCGGCGTCGTGGCGCTGCTGCTTGAAGAGCCGGGCGTTCACGAGTGCGGTCGCGACGTGCGCGGCAAACTGCCGGAGGATGGCGACGTCGCGCTCCGTATACCGGTCACGCTCGCGGCTGAGGACGTTCAGCGCGCCGATGGGCTTCGCCTGATAGACGAGCGGCACGGCAAGCGTGGACGCCATACCCGGCACGACCTCGATGTAGTGCGGATCCATGGTCACGTCGCCCAGGACGAGCGCCTGCTGCGTCGTGACAACGCGCCCGACGATGCCCTCGGACATCTGCAGCCTGAAGCCGGCGCGATCGGGATAGCCGACGGCGTAGCCGATGCTCAGATCGCCGCGGCGCTCGTCGAGCAGATACACCGCGAAGGCATCGAACGGGATCAGCCGGCCGATGAAATCGGGAATCTGGTGCAGCAATTCGTCGAACTCGATGACCGAGGCGACCTGCCGGCCGAGGTCGAACAGCGTGAGGAGGATGTCACGCTCGCTCAGCCCTGAGGCCGACGCGGTTCCGGTTGGGGTCGACGGCTGCGTCATCAACAACGAGCGGCGGGGCAAACAAATTATATGATCGTCTGGCACCGATGACCATGCAGCTGCCGCTCGACTATGCCGCGATCGAACGCATTTTGCCGCACCGCTATCCGTTTCTGCTCGTCGACCGCGTCACGGCGTGCGAGCCCGACAAGCGGATTGTCGGTATCAAAAATGTCTCCCTGAACGAACGCTACCTGTGGCACCGCTCGAGCGAGCGGCCGGTGCTGCCGGCGACGATCCTCACTGAGGCCATCGCGCAGGTGGGCGCCATCCTGATCCTCTCCAAGCCCGAGAACCGTGAGAAGCTCATCTTTTTCATGGGCATCGAGCGCGTGCGCTATCGACGCACCGTCCACCCGGGCGACGTCGTCGAGATCGAAGCGGTCGTCAAGCGGCTGCGCAGCCGGATGGGCGTCCTGAGCGGCGCCGCGCGCGTCAACGGCGCCGTGGTGTGCGACGGGACGATGACGTTCGCGCTGGGACCGAAGACGGGGGAGACATGAAGTTCATGAAGGTGTGAAGGTCATGAAGGTTTTGTTTTCTTCATGACCTTCACACCTTCACTTCCTTCATGTCTCCCCGCCGCAATCGTCAGTGCCACGGCGGTGATTTTGGCCCCCCGCGACGCCCACTTCGCCCACGTCGATCCCGGCCGCAGGTAGCGGTAACCGTCGAGCGCCGCGGGCGCGAGGATGAGCACGCCGATGACCGGCTCGCCGACGCCGTCCTTGCCAAGCGAGACCGCCATCGCGCGCGTGTCGCGCTCCGGCGGGCCGAAGCGTCCGAACGCGGCAGCACTGTAGACGACGGATGCGGCGAGGTTGAAGACGAGCACGCCCTTGAGGAACGGCGCCCGCTCCCGTGCGAGGTTGGGCCGCTTCGTCAGCAGCCACTCGGATCCGGCGTGCTGAATCCAGAACCCGGACGACGCGATCACGAACTCTTTGCGGCGCGAGACCGGGTCGTGCTGGATCGAGAAGAACGGGATCGGGCCGTAGTCGAGCCGGCGCGCGCGCGGGTGCGCGTCGAATGCGAACCCGGTGATGATGTGCCCCCCTTCGTGCGCGACGAGACCTGACATCGCGCCGGCCAGAAACAACAGGGCCGATCGGACACGCGACTCGGACGGCGGCGCGTCCGTCGTCGCCTGTGCCCGCGCCCGTGCTGCCGTCGTCAGCAGCAGACAGAGGACAAGAGAGATGCGCACCCAGCGACCCGTCACGATTTCTGCGTTAGCGGACCAACCACCATCACGCCGACCGCGATGATCGCAATCGCGACGGCCATGCGCACGTTGAACGGTTCTCCCAGAATGAGCGAGCCGAGAGCCACGGCGATGATCGGATTGACGTAGGAGTACAGCGAAACGATTGCCATGTCCAGATGCTTGAGCGCGTACGAGTACGCGGCAAAGGCGATGACGGCGCCGACGAGCGTCAGGTAGCCGAGCGCCGCGGTCGTGCGCGGATTGAACGCGAGATCCGGCCACTCGCCCGAGAGGGTTCCGGCGGCGAGCAGGAACATCCCGCCGAAAAACATCTGGAGCGCGGCCGATCCCAGCACGTCCTCCGGCATCACGTGCCGTCTCGTGTAGGCCGATCCGACCGCCCACCCCGCGCACGCCACCTGGATCGCGACGACGCCCATGCCGAAGTTCCTCCCGACCATCCCGCCTGCGGTGATGTCAGGCCACACGAGTATGACGATGCCCGCGAAGCCGATGAAGAGACCAGCCCACTCGCGCCCGTGAAGCTGGCGTCCGCCGGTCAGCATCGCGTCGACACTAACCATCCAGAACGGACTCGTGCCGATCAGCACCGCCGTCAGGCCGCTCGGCAGGAACTGCTCGCCCCACACGACGCCGCCATTGCCGAGCATGAGCATGAAAAAGCCGAGAACGGCCAGCCGGCCCCAGTCGCGAGTCGCCGGCAGCCGGCGTCCGCGCGCAAGCAGCCACGCCGCCAACACCAGTCCGCTCGTCGTGTAGCGGATCCCGCCCATCAGGAATGGCGGGATCGTCTCGAGCGCGATCTTGATGCCGAGATATGTAGTGCCCCAGATGAGACAGACGGCGACCCAGGCGAGATAGGCGGAAGTCCTTCGATCGTCATCTCCAATCTGAAATCTGGGAATCTGTAATCGCATCCGGAATCTCGGATCGGGGAAACTGGAATCTATCCGGAGATCTGAAATCTATCTAGAAACGCGAATCGAAAATCGACCTTGCGCCGATTACCCGATTTTCACGATTTCCCCGATTTCCCCGATTTCCCCGATTCCAGATAGATTCCAGATTCCCCTATAGATGTCAGATTCCCCCGATTCCCAGATTTCACTTGAAGATTGCAGATTCTCAGATTCCAAATTTCAGATCGACAAACTACTTCAGAGTCCCCTTGTACAGCTGCCGTTCGAGTCGTCTGTTGTAGGCCGTGAACGGTCCCTCGGTGTCGTCCTCGGTCAGAAGCCGTCGCACCTGATGGAGCCTCGCGTCGAACTCGTCGGCGGCCGCGAGAATGAACGCTTCGACCGTCATCGGCTTCACGGGCGAACCCAGCTCGAGCGATCCGTGGTGCGACAGGATGAGATGCTCGATCTCGGTCTGGAGATCCTGAGGAAAGTCAGGAATCTCACGGATGACGTCGCGGACCATCCCGACGCCGATGACGATGTGGCCGACCAGGTTGCCCTCGACCGAATAGTCGATCGTGATGTCGTAGGAGAGCTCTCGCAGTTTGCCGATGTCGTGCAGCAGCGCACCCGCAATGAGCAAATCCTGCCGCGCGCCGTACTGCTCGGCGAGATGGACGACCGTCGTCATGATTTTCAGGATGTGCTCGAGCAGACCGCTTCGATACGCGTGATGAATCTGGCGGGCGGCCGGCCAGACACGCAGCCGGTCCGCGTGGCGATCGACGATGCGGCCCAACAGCTCGCGGATGGCCGGATGCTCGACGCTCGCCAGCCGTTCGGCCAACTCGCTCCACATCTCGTCGAGAGGACGCGGCGAGGTCGGGATGCAGTCGTCTTCGCGAAAGCCGTCGGCGGCGTCGCGCTCGGGCATCACGCGACGAATTTTGTCGACGATGAGCTCGAAGCGGCCGTGGTAGACGTTGCCCTTGGCCTGGATCTTGACGAACTCGCCTGCGTCGAATTCCAGCCGCACGACGTCGACGTCCTGAAACACCTTCGCGCGGATCTCGCCCGAGACGTCCTGCAGCAGCAGATCGAGGAACTCGCCGCCGTTCCGGCCCGCCCGCAGATCCTTGCGTGCGCAGAGGAAAAAGCCCCAGCCGGACGCGCTGGCGTCGAGATCGGCGATGCGTGAGAGCCGGGCCATGATGCCGATCGTCATCACTCCCGGGGCGGCCGGACCTGATCATGTGCCGGATGGCCGGGTCCCGGAAGATCGAGAAAGCCGAAGGTGCCGCGGCCGAGCGACTGGCCGCCGTCCACGGTCAGCACGTCGCCGGTGACGTACGCGGCGTGCGGCGAGACAAGAAACAGCACCGCGTTTGCCACGTCATCGGCGGTGCCCCACCGGCCGAGCGGGACCGTGCCCGTGATCCGGTCGACCGCGTCGGCCGAAGACCAGAGCTGCCTGGCGGCGCCCGGCGATTCGATGGGGCCGGGCGCGACGGCGTTGACGCGAATCTGGTGACGCGCCCACTCGACGGCCAGCGTCTGCGTCATCGCGAGCACGCCGGCTTTCGCCGACGCCGAATGGATGGTCCCGGCGCTGCCCGTCCACGCGTAGTTGGCGAGGATGGAGACGATCGATCCACCGCCCCCGCGCGCGATCATGTGGCGCCCAACGGCTCGTGAGCAATAGAAGCTGCCGTTCAGGACGATGCCGATCACGGCGTTCCAGCCGTTCGGCGAGAGATCTTCGGCGCGGCAGATGAAATTGCCGGCCGCGTTGTTGATCAGCATGTCGATCCGCCCGAACGAGCCGAGCGTGCGCTCGACCATCGCGTCGACCTCGGCCGGCTGCCGCACGTCGACCGGAATCGCCAGCGACTGGCATCCCGCGTCGCGGAGCGCCGCGATTCCCGCATCGAGATGCTGCTGACTGCGGCTGGCAATCACGACGTTGGCGCCATGCCTGCCGAGCGCGCGCGCAATCGCCAACCCGATGCCGGTGCCGCCGCCGGTGACGATGGCGGTCTGTCCGGCGAGCACGCGCGCGTCGAACATGTCGTGAAAGTGTACTGCGAACGAGGATGGTAAGATCACGCGACGTTGCGGCGAACGACGAACACTGCGAGCGCATGGACGAGCGTCGTGCTCGTCCTCTCGAGCGCGTGCTCATCACTCGACAACTCGTGCCGCGCACCAGACCACGCCGCGGAGTCGCCCAACAGACCCACGAGGTCATGACTCGTCCAAGAGACCCCCCGGGTCCTTTCAGCCGCCTTTTCGAGACGCTCCAGGAAGGCGTGTACGTCGGCCGGATCGGACTAAATGAGAGCCAGACGGTCACGCTCGCGGCCAATCCGCAGCTCCGGCTGATCTTTGGCTGGGCGGCCGATGTGCCGGTGGCCCAGGTCCGGCCGCTCGACGCGGATCGCTTCGTCGACGAACAGGCCCGGACGGAGTTCCTGCAGGACCTCGCGCGCGACGGACAAGTGCGTGGCTACGTGCTTCGTCTGCGCCGGGCGGATGGGTCCGCGATCTGGACCGAGGTCACCGCGCGCGCCGAGTCGACCGGCGCGGCAACGCCCGCGCGAAAACCGGCCGCGCGCCGGGGAAAATCGGACGGCCGAAAGGCGGCGCCGCCGGCGCGGCCCGCCGCGTCCACCCTGCACGTCGAGGCGATCATGCGCGACGTCACGGAGCGGAAGAAGCTCCAGGACCAGTCGCGCGATCTCTACCACCAGCTCTCACAGGCGGAAAAACTGGCGGCGCTTGGGCAGACGATGTCGGGCGTCGCGCACGAGCTGAACAACCCGCTTGCCACCATCCTGGCCTGCGCCGAGCGGCTCGCGGGCCGGCGTCTCGACGAGCTGACGCGGCGCGATCTCGACGCCATCCACAATGCCGCCGAGCGCGCCGCACGCATCGTCCGCAACCTCCAGACGTTCGCGCGAAAACGGCATACCACCCGCACGACCGTCGATCTCAACCAGGTCGTGCGCGAGACGCTGGCGCTCCGCGCGTACGAGCAGCGCGTCGCGCACGTCGTGATTCTCGAGGCGCTTTCGGCCGGCTTGCCGCCGGTCTTTGCCGATCCCCACCAGATTCAGCAAATCCTGCTCAATCTCATTGTCAACGCCGAGCAGGCGATGCTCGACGCGCACGGACGCGGCACGCTTATCCTGCGCACCTGGCAGGAACCCGAGCGCGATGCCGTCATTCTCGAGGTGAACGACGACGGCCCGGGGGTGCCGGACGAGGTCCAGAAACGGATTTTCGACCCGTTTTTCACGACGAAGGCGATCGGCAAGGGCACGGGGCTCGGCCTCACGGTGGCGTATGCGATCGCGCAGGAGCACGGCGGCCGCCTCGCGGTGCGATCAGAGGGCGGTCGCGGCGCGTCGTTGCTGCTCGAGCTGCCAGTGAGCGGCGACAACGTGCGGCTGCCCGAGGCGCCGCCCGCGCAGCCGACGCCGGACGTGCCGAAGGGCACGCGCGCGCTGGTGATCGAGGACGAGCTCGCGCTCGGCGAAGCGGTCGCCGCGGCGCTTGCCGACGAAGGCTTCAGAGTCGATCGCGCCGGCGACGGCGAAGAAGCGCTCGTTCGCCTGCGCGAGCGCCACTACGACGTCATCATCTGCGACCTGAAGATGCCGAAAGTGGACGGGATGATGTTCTTCAGCGAAGTCTCACAGAAGATGCCGCACGTCGCGCGACGATTGGTGTTCGTCACCGGCGACGTCGCGGGTACAGAAGCCGAGCGGTTTCTCGAAGAGAGCGGGTGCCGGTGGGTGCCGAAGCCGTTCAGATTGAGAGATCTCGTCCGAATTGCGAGGGAGACGCTCGGATAAGGGCGGGGACAGTCAAAAACGCTTGTCGGTACGGCGGGTACGACGGGTCCCTGGAACGAACTAACGCTGGCCAACTTCCTTAGCTAAAGAAGATGACCAGCGTCAGAAGGTTCCTTGGACCTGCCGTACCCGTCGTACCGACAAGCGTTTTTGGCAGGCGCTTCTCTTATGCAACCCGATGAAGCCGCCGCTTCGTCGTCTCCCGCTTGACGGTCGAGGCCGCAGCCATCCGGGCCCGGCGCGGTTTCTGGACCAGCTTGAGCGCCGGCGTGTCGCCGTTGCCCGTCAGGATCTTGCGCAGGCGCAGAATCGCTCGCGCGTGGAGCTGCGAGACGCGCGATTCATTCACGCCAATCTGTTTGCCAATCTGCTTCATCGTCGCGTCGCCGAAGTAATAGAGACCGAGGATCTTCCGCTCGCGGGCTGGCAGCTGCGCGAGGGCGGCGCGGACGCGGTCGCGAACTTCCGACTGCTCGAAGAGGCGATCCGGCGAGGGCGGCTCACTCGGGACCAGAACGGCAGGAAGCGTGGCGCTGTCGAGCGTCTCGAAGTTGGCGAGCGGCGACGTCGACTCGATCGTGCTGATGCGCACGATCGTGCGCTCGAGCCGGGTCTCGTCGGCGCCGACTCGTTTCGCGAGGTCCGCCAGCGTGGGCTCGGCGCCCAGCTCGCGGCGCAGCTCTTCACGCGCGGCTTCGAGCTCGCGTCGCACTCTGCGGACGCCACGCGGCCACGCGTCGCGGCGGAGCGCGTCGATCATCGCGCCACGCACGCGGCGTTCCGCGAACGTCTCGAACTTGATGCCCCGGCTCTCGTCGAAGCGATGCGCCGCGTCGATGAGGCCCAGGACGCCGTCCTGAACGAGATCGCCAAGATCGATTGAATGCGGCATGGTGGACGCCATGCGCCGCGCAAGCGACTCCACAAATGGCAAGCTCGCTGCGACCCGATCCTGCTGATGACCCGCCAAAGGCGCCCGTTGCATCGATTCCTCCCTAAAGGTCGAACGTGTCAGGGCCGATTGCAGGGGCAACAGCGATGCCACGGGGAAAGCAAACAAACAGCGAATCCTGCCTCGGATCCGACGATTCCTCTAACTCTATTTTTTGCTTGGCTTTAGCGAGAAGTGCTCGAGTGTGAAGTGCTGTGAAATCGTGTGCGGAGGTGCTCCAGGCTCGTCACGCCTTTGACAGCAGTACCAAAACTGTCATGACGCCGACGGAGTCAACCCTGGGTCGCGCTCGTTTTCCGGGGCCAGGAGACGTCGAAGACTCTGCACGCTGGCGATCGCATCGACCGCTCCAGCGACGATCTGACTGGCTCGCGCGCGCTGGGTCTCGTCGGTGAGCCGGCCTTCCAGCAACTCGGCGTTGGCGAGGATGACACCGAGCTGATTGTTCAGTCGATGGAACAGCCGCGCGAGTTCCGACTCGGGAACAGGGTCCACAGGTCTGGAGGTCTCGTCGTCGTCAGCGTTTCATGCGCCGCGGCGAAGACGATCGTTCCACTCGACGCTGGGCGGCTGCGTTGCGCCGGGCTCGCGCCACAGCGTGTCGGCAAAAATCCGGACCGATCCGCCGGCGGTTCGCACGTACTCGACCTTCCCGCCTGCCAACCAGTTGTAGATGGTCCGACGACTCACCCCCACCAGCTCGCACGCGCGAGGAATCGACACGGTCTTTCTATCAGGCATCATCGACGGAACTATCGGATTTGACGGAAAAATTCGTTAGGGGTCTGACAAGAACAGTTCCGTGTCAAAATACCGCCACCCAATGGGGGAGACTCCACAACAACATTTACTGCTCGTCGACGACGAAGGCGGCTTTCGGGAGGTCATGGCCGAACGGCTGGCCGATCACGGATTTCGGGTCGAACAAGCCTCCACCGGTGAGCAAGCGCTCGATCGCCTCAACGACTTCGCCTTCGACATTCTCGTGACTGACCTTCGGCTGCCGGGCGTGGACGGCCGCAGGATCCTCGACGAAGCCTTCGCGAGATACCCGGAAATCATCGCCATCGTCATCACCGGCTTCGGCACGGTACGAGAAGCCGTCGAGATCACGAGGCTCGGCGTCGAAGGGTTCATCACCAAGCCATTTCAGTTCGAGGAGCTGCTGCACGAGCTGAACGCCGCGATCGAAAAGCGGCGGCTCAGGGCCGAAAACGCCTACCTGCGGGCGCAGCTGCACGATCGCTTCAAGCTCGACGGCATCATCGGCCGCACGCCGATCATGCTCGAGTTGTTCGAGCTCCTGAAGACCGTCGCGGCAACGGCCAGTACCGTACTCGTGACCGGAGAGACGGGCACGGGCAAGGAGCTTGCGGCACGGGCGATTCACGACGCCAGCGCGCGCCGCAACCAGCGCTTCGTCGCGATCAGCTGCAGCGCGATTCCGGAGACGCTCCTCGAAGCTGAGCTGTTCGGGCACGTGAGAGGCGCTTTTACGGGCGCGTTCGCGAATCGCCAGGGCCGCATCGAGCAGGCGCATCGGGGCACGTTGTTCCTCGACGAAGTGGGGACGATGAGCGCGGCGCTGCAGGCAAAGCTGCTCCGTGTGATTCAGGCGCGGGAGTTCGAGCGCGTCGGCGATTCGCAGACGATCAAGGTGGACGTACGCGTCATTGCCGCGACCAACAGCGATCTCCGGAAGATGGTGGAGATCGGCACATTCCGCGAAGATCTCTACTATCGCTTGAACGTCATCCCGGTGCGGATGCCGGCGCTGCGCGAGCGCCGCGCCGACATCCCGATTCTGGCCCAGCACTTCCTGGACGATCTTGCCAAGGGCGCGATGCCGCCTCGCGCTCGCGTGACGCTCGGTCAGGATGCGCAACAGGCGCTGATGGCCTTCGGCTGGCCCGGCAATGTCCGTCAGCTGGAAAACGTGATGGAGCGGACGTTCGCGCTGTCTCCGGGCCGCGCGCAGATCGGCGGGATCGATCTGCCCGAGGAGATCCGACAGGCGCGAGCGCCCATCCCGACCGGCGATTTCGTGTTTCCCGACGTCGGCGTCCAGATGGAGCGGCTGGTCTCCGACTTCGAGCACAACCTCATCAGGCGGGCGCTCGAACGCACCGGCGGCAACAAGCGACAGGCGGCCGAGCTCCTCAATGTCAAACGCACGACACTCATCGAGAAGCTGAAGCGCCTCGAGCGTCACTGACTCCCGCATGCCCACACACGCGTTCTGGGTCATCGTCGACGGCACAACGCCGACCGCTTTTCGCGCGAAGCAGCGCGACGTGCTCGTTCCGACGCTCAAACAGCTCCAACGCACCCAGCCGACGGTCGCGCTGCGATGGTTCGACCGCGGCCAGTTGTGGGATTCACCGATCGCCGCTCACGACGCGCTCAAGGCCAGACGAAGCCTGCGATCGGATCGGAAGCCGAACTGGCGGCCGGGTGGCGACCACGTCGATCCGCGCGATCGGTTCAAGTTGACGAGGGACCAGAAGAGGGCAAAGTTCAAGCGGCTGCGATCGCGAAACCCTGGAAGCTGGGAAGGGAGGCCTGGAGGCGAGGCTGGGAGTGCCGGGGCGCGAGCGCCAGATACCGGGATCCCCGCAGGCGGTCAAGAGCGGAAGCACGGAGGTTGGAAGCCGAAGAGTCCGGGAGGTTGGAAGCCAAAGAGCCCGGGAGGCTGGAAGCCGAAGGGTCCGGGAGGTTGGAAGCCAAAGAGCCCCGGAGGTTGGAAACCGAAGAGCCCGGGAGGTTGGAAACCAAAGAGCCCGGGGGGTTGGAAGTCGAGTGGTTCCAGAACCTCGAAGCCCGGAAGTCCGGGAGGCTGGAAGCCCGGCGGTCCGGGTCGCCCGAGAGGTGCGGGCAGACCCACTGGAACGGGCGAGAACCGGGCCCGCTCCCGAGGTCCCGGACCGCGCGGACCGAAACGCGATCGATGATCGCGCACATCGTTCTCTTCACCCCGAAACCGAACATCAGTCGCGACCTGCTTCTAGCATGTGCCCAACTCCTGGAGCGGTTGGCGCGGGAAGTTCCGGGCGTTGTCCGCGCATCGGTTGGACGATCGGTTGCAGTCGATCCTGGCTATCCGAGGCCTCTTGGTGAAAAGACCTATCAAAATGCCTGTGTCATCGAGTTCGACGACAAGCCGAGCCTGTTGGCGTATCTGACCCACCCGTTGCATCGAGAACTGGGTCGTTTGTTCTGGGAGCTCTGCGAGTCCGCTGTCGTTCTGGAGAGCGAGATGGTGGACGCGAAAACAGAATCGCTCGTGCGGTTTCTGGTTTAAGACCTAAAATGACAATAGTGGCGGCGGATTCTGAAACCGATGGCCTACGAGACTGTCGCCGGCGCGAGAAAGAAGTTCTCTATCAAGGATCGCAACTCAGGAACCGACTGAGCCGAGTTGATTGCGACCCGGAGCTGCGACCCGCCTTCCAGCCCCTTCGTGTACCACGATCCCAGGGCGCGAAGCTTGTTGATGACCCAGCGCTCCCGGCCCCGCGCGATGGGAACCGCGTCGCTGGGCTGCTGCCCCGGTGCCGTGTGCCGAAACCCTGCATCCTCGCCAACACGCTCGCGAAGAAGCAGATCCATGTAGTCCAGCAAGAACTGCCCGCGCTCGAACGGTGAAACTTCACCCGGCGTACGACCGGCAAGCGCCTGGGCGGCCTGGTTGAAGATCCATGGATTTCGAAGCGCGCCGCGGCCGACCAGCACGCCACTCGCGCCAGACTCGCGGAGGCGGCTGACGATTTGTGTCGGCTCGACGCAGTCGCCTGAGCCAAACACCGGGATCCGCAGGGCTTTGGCAACGCGGCCGATCAGTTTCCAGTCCGACTCGCCTGTGTACGACTGCGCCGCCGTGCGGCCGTGAACGGCCACCGCCGCGGCGCCGGCGTCCTCGACCATCCGCGCCAGGTCCGGCGCGTTGATCGCATGCTCGTTCCAGCCCGCCCGCATCTTCACCGTCACCGGAATTCTGACCGCGCTCGCCATTGCGCGCACGACTTCAGCGGCATGCTCCGGTTCGCGCATCAGGCTGCAGCCGGCGTTGTGCTTCGCGATCTTCGGCACCGGGCAGCCCATGTTGATGTCGACGATATCGGCGCCCATGCCCTCGACGATCTGGGCGGCATCGGCCATCACTTTGGGATCGCCGCCGAAGATTTGAATCGAAACCGGCCGCTCGGCTTCGGTGTACTCCGCGTACTCGAGCGTGCGGTCGATCCCGCGCACGAGGCCCTCCGAGCTCACCATCTCGGTGACGACGAGCCCGCAGCCGCCCATGCCTTTCACGAGCCGGCGGAAGGCCGTGTCCGTCATGCCGGCCATCGGAGCCAGCGCGACGGGATGGTCGAGAGTAAGGGAGGCGATTTTCATTGGTGACGACGGACGTAGGGGCGGGCTTCAGCCCGCCTGTCAGGCCGGCTGAAGCCCCTACATTTGCCCGCTCTTGCCCCGTGTCAGCAGCGCCTTCTCGTACTGCTGTTTGTAGCCGTCGTCCTTCCACTCAATCAGCGCCTGCGCGCGCAGCTTTTCGATGTACTTCTTCATCTCGCCGCCGAGGCGCTCCTGGTAGATCTTCTGCGCGATGGCGTCGCGCACCTGGTCGAACGGCTCGACGGCCGCGGCCGCACGCGCGTCGACTTTGAAAATCCGATAGCCCGTCGGAAAACGAAGGGGCTCGGACACTTCACCGGGCTTGAGCTTGGCGAGCGCATCACGCACGACGGGCTGCATCTCGTCGATGACGACGGTGCCGACCAGTCCGCCGTTTGCCTTCGAACCGGCGTCAGAGACGTCTGCCGCCACCTTGACGAAGTCCTCGCCGGCAAGCACGCGGGCACGCGCTTTCACGATCTTGTCTTTTGCCTCTTCGTCGGCCGCGACGTTGACCGCCGGCTGGCCGGTCGAGTCGGTCTGCGCCGGCACGTTGACGACCATCTCGCGCAGCACGAGCGTCGCGGGTTTCATGAACGCTTCCGGATGCTTCTCGTAGTACTGGCGCGTCTCTTCCTCGGTGAGACGCATGTTGTTCATGATCTCGGTCTGCTCGACGCCGCGCTGAAGGTAGGCGCGTTCGAAGTTCTGCCGGAGCTCGGCCAGTGTGAGGCCAGCCTGCACGAGCGCCTTCTTGAGTCCCTCATCGTCGAGGTTGTTCGCCTTCTTGACGTTTTCGAGCTGCTGCTTGAAATTCTCTTCCGTGAACCTGATGCCGAGCTCGCGTCCGCGTTGCACGAGCAGCAGCTCGTCCACGACCGCAACCAGCAGTGCGGGGGTCAACGCGTTGATCTTCTCGGCCAGCTTCGCGTCGTCCTGAAAGGCCTTCGGGTCTTTGACGTCCTGGCTCTCGTCCCGCAGCGCCTCGACCTGCCGCTGCACGAGCTCGGTCTGCGTGAAGATCTCGCCGTTCACCTTCACGATGACTCGCTGAATGATGTTGCTGGGAACCGGCGGCTTGGGCTGGAGGGGGCTCGGCTGTGCGGGCGGGCCGGTCGGGTTCTGTGGCGGCGGCGTGCTCTGCGCAACCACACGCGCCGCGCCAGCCAGAACGAGCGCGGCCGAGAGACAGACTGCCAGGTTGTTCATGAGCACACCCCACGGCCCCCACGGCCGCAACTGATACGAAACAAATATCTTAGCTTGCGATCGTCACCTGGCTCAACTGTTCGAGCACGGCGCCGACGCGGTCGAACAGGCCGCCCGGTTGCGAAGGATCCGGCGGCGCTTCCGCCAGGATGGCCTCCCGGGTGAAGCCTGGCACGACGTCACTCGTCGCCCTGGCGGTCCACCAGGACGTCGTCGAGCTCTCGCGCGGCGGCCCCGCCGGCGCGCGACGTCCTTTCGTCACGGTATCCGGCGCGGCTTCCACCGGCTTGTCGAGGTCAATCCGCAACACGCCAGGCGGCACGAGCGTCAAATCGCCGCGGCTCTGAATCAGCCGCGGCAGCCTGGCGGGCTCGACGCGGGCGTCCTGCCTGAACTTTAAGACAACAATCGCGCCTTCGCGGTCGACCCCTTCCAGGCCGATCCGGTCCGCCATGAGCCGGATCCGGGCATATTGCGCCAGATTTCGCACGGAAACCGGGGGAACCCCGTAGCGGTCCTGCAGCTCCTCGAGGACCGTCTGGACCTCCTCGACACTCCGCGCGCTGGCCATCCGGCGGTACGCCGACAGCCGCTGGTTCATGTCGGGGATGTAGGTTTCGTCGATGCGCAGGTCGATCCGGAGGTTGACCGCGGCGCGCCGATCGTCCTCGATCTCCTCGCCCTTGAGCTCGCGGATCGTCTGTTCGAGCAGCTTCATGTACATGTCGAAGCCCACCGCTTCGATGTGTCCGCTTTGCTCGCCGCCGAGGAGGTTGCCGGCGCCGCGAATCTCGAGGTCGAGCGCGGCGATGCGGAAGCCGCTGCCCAGATCGCTGAACTCGCGGATGGCGGCCAGGCGGCGGCGCGCGATCGGCGAGAGCGTCTGCTCGGCCGGAATGAGGAGGTACGCGTACGCGCGGCGGTCAGACCGCCCGACGCGGCCGCGCAGCTGATAGAGCTGCGCGAGCCCGTATCGATCCGCACGATTGACGACGATCGTGTTCGCGTTCGGAATGTCGAGGCCGTTCTCGACGATCGTCGTCGCCAGGAGGATGTCGTACCGGTGCGCGACGAAGTCCACCATCACGCGCTCGAGCTCGTCTTCGTTCAGCTGCCCGTGGGCGATCGCCAGCTTCGCGTCCGGCACGAGCCGCGTGACGAGGTTGCCCATCGAGTAGATGGACTCGACGCGGTTGTGGACGAAGTAGACCTGCCCGCCGCGCTCGAGCTCCGTGAGGATCGCGCGTGTGATCACCGCCGCGTCGAATCTGACGACCTGCGTCTGAATCGCCAGTCGATCGCGCGGCGGCGTCTCGATGACCGACATGTCGCGAATCCCGACGAGCGACATGTTGAGCGTGCGCGGGATTGGCGTCGCAGTCATCGTCAGGACGTCCACGCGTTTCCGGAGCTGTTTCAGCCGCTCCTTGTGCGCGACGCCGAACCGCTGCTCCTCGTCCACGACGAGCAGACCGAGATCCCGGAACGCCACGTCCTTCGAGAGCAGCCGGTGCGTGCCGACGGTGATGTCGATCTGGCCGGAGCCGAGCTGGGTGACGAGATCCTTCTGTTCCTGCTTCGATCGGAAGCGGCTGATCAGCTCGATCCGGACGGGAAAGCCCGCGAAACGCTCGCGCAGCGTGCGGAGATGCTGGAAGGCCAGCACGGTGGTCGGCGCGAGAAACGCCACTTGCTTGCCGTCGATGACCGCCTTGAACGCCGCGCGCATTGCCACTTCGGTCTTGCCGTACCCGACGTCGCCGCAGAGCAGCCGGTCCATCGGCGTGGGCTGCTCCATGTCGCGCGTGATGTCGCTGATGGCCGACTGCTGATCCGGCGTCAGGTCGTACTCGAACGCGTCGTCGAATTCCTGCTGCCAGTGCGAGTTGGCCGAGAACGCATGTCCGGTGACCGCTTTCCGCGCGGCGTAGAGCTTGAGCAGTTCCTCGGCCATGTCGCGCATCGTTTTCCTGACGCGCGTCTTGGCCTTTTCCCAGGTGGTGCCGCCGAGCCTGTCGAGCGCCGGATTGGCCCCGCCCGTGTACTTCTGCACGAGATCCAGCCGCTCGAGCGGAATGAACAGCTTGTCGTCGTCCGAATAGCGGAGCTCCATGAACTCCTGCTCGGTCGGTTTGCCGGTGGCCGGGTCAAGAGGACCGACCGAGAGGCGCTTGAGTCCGACAAACTTGCCCACGCCGTTGTCGATATGGACGACGAGATCGTTGAGCTTGAGATCGCGGAAGTCGGAGATGAACGTGCGCGCGGCTGAACGGCGCCGCTCGTGAACGCGTCGTTCCTCTTCGAACAGATCGGTCTCAGCGAAGATCAGCAGGCCGGCGTCGGCGAGGTGGAAGCCGCGCGAAAGCGAGCCGGTCGTGACCAGGACCGCGGCAAACTCGAGGTCGTCGTCCACCGACATCGCGCGGGCACGAACCTCGTAGTCGCCGAGCAGCTCGACGACCCGCTCGGCACGGCCGGGCGTGTCGGCGACGAACACGACGCGATCGCCGCGTTCGCGCGCCTTCTTGATCTCGTCCACCCAGTCGGCGATTCGACCGTGGTACTCGAGCGTCGGCAGGCACGCGACGTGGCTCGTGCCCGTCTGGCCCTCCTCGATCGCGAGTTGGGTGACGTGACGCGCCGAGCTCAGCCAGCCAGCGAGGTCGTCCCAGCCGGCGGCGAGCGTCTCGTAGTCCGGCACCTGGCGGCCGCGCGCCTCCATGTCGCTGGCGCTGCTTCGCCATTGCTCTTCCAGTTTCCGGCCGCGATCGGCGACGTCGTCGGACTCGAACACGACGACGACCGCGCCGGCGGATCTCGCGTAATCGATGACGGTGGCACTCCGGTCAAGCTCTTGATCGTCGGGGACCCCTGCACCCCGACTAGCGCCCGTCGCTTGTGGGGGCCCCGACGCCCCACGCCGCTCCGGGCGCACCTCCTCTTGATCGTCGGGGACCCCAGCACCCCGACTAGCGCCCGTCGCTTGGGGGGACACCGACGCCCCACGCCGCTCCGAGCGCACCTCATCGTCGGAGCGCCATTCAATCAGCTCGCGCTGAGGACTGACGACGACGCGATCGAGGCCGGCGAGCGACCGTTGAGTGGCCGCGTCGTAGCGGCGCACCGATTCGACGATGTCGCCGATGAACTCGAGTCGAATCGGCTGCGCATCGGCGGCAGGGTAGAAATCCACGACGCCGCCGCGGACGCAGAACTCCCCGTGCTCGTCGACCGGATCTTCCGGGGTGAACCCGGCCTCGGCCAGCCGCGCGCCCAGATCCTGGGGCGAGATCTCGAACCCGGGCGCGAGCGACAGGCCGGCCGCCCGAAGGCGATCAGGATGCGACACGCGCGGCAGCAAGGCTCGCGCGGAGGCGATGATGACCTTGGCGGTGCCGGTGGCCAGCCCGTGAAGCGCCCTCGCGCGCGCGGAGACGACCTCGAGGTGCGGTGCCAGGCCGCGATAAGGGTCGACTTCCTGCGACGGGAACGGCAGCACGACGCCCTCGGCATCGGCTCGCGAGAGCCCCTGCAGGCTCGTCAGAAAAAATCGGACGTCGCCGACCATCTGTTCGACGATCGCGTCGGTCGCGACGACCAGGAGCACCGGCGATTCCTGGGCGAGCACGGCGGCATGAAACGCGGCACCTGCCGGCGAGAGCCCGCTCAGCCGCATCGAGACGCGGCTGAGACCAGCCTTGATCGCGGCCGTTTTCAGGAGCGAACGAAATGCGAGGGAAGAAGCTGCGCCGATCACGCTGTTGCTCTCATGCTAGCGTAAAGACCTCGGGGTTCTTTTTTGATTGCGCTCTTCCGCAAAAAGAACCCCGAGGTCGTTTCTTTTATGGACGCGGACGTCATCATCGTCGGCGCAGGGCCGGCCGGTCTGAGCGCGGCGCTGGTTCTCGGCCGCGCGTGCCGCCAGGTCCTGGTCTTCGACGACGGGAAGCCGCGCAACTACGCGGCGCGCGCGCTTCATGGGTTCCTTTCCCGCGACGGCATCGACCCCTTCGAACTGCGACGGATCGGTCTCGAGGAACTGCGACGGTACGACACGGTTCGCGTCGAGGACGCGGAAGTCACACACGCGGCGCGCCAACCGGACGGGGCGTTTCAGGTGACCCTTGGCGACGGGCGACAGTTCGAAGCGCGGCGCCTCCTGCTCGCCACGGGCGTGATGGACAACCTGCCGAATGTGCCGGGCCTGCCAGAGATGTACGGACGGAGCGTCTTTCACTGTCCGTACTGCGACGGCTGGGAGCTGCGCGGCCAGCCGCTCGCCGTGTACGGCTGCAACAAGCGCGGGTACGGCCTCTCCGTCGAGCTGCTGGGCTGGAGCGGCGACGTCGTGCTCTGCAGCGACGGATCCTGCGAGCTCGACCACGGCGAGCTCGACACGCTCAAGCGCAACGGCATTCCAGTGCGCGAGGAACGCATCGCGCGCCTCGAAGGCCAGGACGGCGTCCTCGAGCGGATCGTGTTCGAAAACGGCGAGGTGCTGCCGCGCCGTGCGCTGTTTTTCACCACTGGCCAGACGCAGGCGTCCCGGCTGGCCCAGCAGCTCGGGTGTCAATGCGACGAGAAGGGTACCGTGCGGACAGGCCAGTACGAAACGACGCACGTGCCGGGTTTGTACGTGGCCGGCGACGCGTCACACAATGTCCAGTGGGTGGTCGTCGCCGCCGCCGAAGGCGCCGAGGCCGCGTACGCGATCAGTCAGGATCTGATTAGGGCGTCAGTGAGATGAGCGAGAGAAGACCTCGGGGTTCTTTTCTGGAAGATCAACGCGAAAAGAAACCCGAGGTCATTTCATCTTTTCCAGCAGCGCCGACGTCGACCACCCCTCCTCAATCGGCATCCTGACGACGCGTCCGCCGCGCGATTCGACCGTGTCGCGGCCGACGATTGCCTTCTCGCCCCAATCGGCGCCTTTCACGAGCACGTCTGGCTGCACAAGGCGGATGATCTCGGCGGGTGTGTCCTCGTCGAAGATCGCGACGGCATCGACGAACGTGAGCGCCGAGAGAACCTCGGCTCGTTCGTGCTCGGGGGTGATGGGACGCGAGGGGCCTTTGATCGCCCGCACGGAGCGATCCGAGTTGAGGCCGACGATCAACACGTCGCCTTCGGCGCGCGCGGCGCGCAGGTACCGGATGTGGCCCGGGTGCAGCAGGTCGAACACGCCGTTGGTGAACACGACGCGCCGCCCGGCGCGGCGTGCGCGTTCGGCGAAGTCGGCGGCCTCGACGGGGGGCAGGATGGGCATGTGTCGCCGGCCCTAAAGGGCCAGCCTACAAGGTCTTTCTGAAACTCACGCCGCCCGAGAACTCCCAGTGATGGCGCGGGCGGTAGATCCCGACGTCCTTCAGGCGTGACTTGACGCGAAACGTGTACAACAGCCGGTGATAGTCGTAGGGCGCGCCGTCGCGTTTGTGCACGGCCACGTCGAGCTTGTAGGTCCCCTCAACCAGATCAAGCGCCTCGATGACGAGCCGCACCTCGGCGGTGCCCTCG
This sequence comes from Vicinamibacterales bacterium, assembly GCA_035633215.1. Lineage (GTDB taxonomy): Bacteria > Acidobacteriota > Vicinamibacteria > Vicinamibacterales > SCN-69-37 > DASQFI01. Next base: position 109,626 of record DASQFI010000071.1, read on the forward strand.
AGCGTGTCGCCCTGGTGCTCTTCGATGTCGGTGTTCGTGCCGTACACGCAGACGCCTTCCGGATTGAAGATCGCAATGCCGAAGACGAAGTCGCGCGTCGGCCGGTCGGCGCGGACCTGCAGCCGGACCGTCAGCGCCTCACCGGTGTGAAACACGTGCGTCGTCTGGCCCTGATCGTTCTGCAGGCCGACGTCCGTGATCTCGACGCCGCCCGATCCCCACCGGCCCTCGGCCGCGCGCGACATGTCGGCGGCCGAGTCGCCGGCATCCACCGGACCCGCCGGACGCCGCTCGCCCGTTACGGCATCGTGCTGGGTCCTGGCGTCCGACGCGGCCAAAAACTGCTCTTCCTGCCGTTCGACGTCGGTGATGTACGCGCCGACGACCCGCTTGGGATCGCCCTGGGCGCGCTTCTCGCCGCCGTCGAGCCAGACGGCGTCGTCGCAGAAGCGCTCGACCAGACCCAGCGAGTGCGTGACGAGCAGGATCGTCTTGCCGCGGCGCTTGAACTCGCCGAACTTGTCCAGGCACTTGTGCGTGAAGCCTTCGTCGCCGACCGCCAGCACTTCGTCCACGAGTAGCACTTCGGGATCCACGTGAATCGCGACGGAGAAGCCGAGCCGCATGTACATGCCGGACGAGTAGGTCTTGACCGGCGCGTCGATGAACTCGCGCAGCTCGGCGAATTCGACGATCTCGTCGAACCGCTTCTGCACCTCGCGCTTCGTGAGCCCGAGCATGATGCCGTTGATGTAGATGTTTTCGCGGCCCGAGATCTCGGGATGAAACCCGGCGCCGAGCTCGATGAGCGCCGAGATGCGTCCGCGCACCGTCACCCGGCCGCTCGTCGGCTTCGTGATGCCCGCCACGAGCTTCAGCGTCGTGCTCTTGCCCGACCCGTTGCGCCCGATGACGCCGAGCGTGCTGCCCGACGGCACCGCGAACGAGACGTTCTTCAGGGCAGGCAGGATCTCGCTGGGCCGCAGATCACGCAGGATGCTTCGCTGCAGCAGCGCGCTCTTGAGCGTCGCAAAGTGACGTCCGCCATAGCGGCGATAGGCCTTCGAGACGTCGACGAGCTCGATGGCCGGAGCGCGCGTTCCAGTCGCGCTCATACGGCCTCGGCGAACGAGTCGCGCAACCGGTCGAACACCCAGTACGCGAACACGAACAGCACAACGGATGCGACGCCGAGCGCCACGAGCCACCGGGCGTGGCCGACGGGCCCGGCGAAATACAGGATCTCCTGGTACGACGCCGCCAGGTGGAAGAACGGGTTGAAGTCGAACAGCCACCTGAACGTGGCGACGCTGTCGAGGAAGTAGGGGTAGACGATCGGCGTCGCGAAGAACCAGAACGTCAGGAGGTTCGCGAGCAGATCGCGGATGTCACGGAAGTGTACCGTCAGTGCCGAGAGAATCAGCGCCAGCGCCAGCGTGAAGACGAGTTGAATCACGACGGCGATCGGAAACCACAACAGCCCGCCGAGATCCGGCACGTGCCGGTACGCAACCAGAAACGCGACGAGAATCAGCAGCCCGAGGAAGAAGTGCACCATGTTCGCCAGCACGCTGACGATCGGCAGCACCTCCGCGGGAAACAGCACTTTCTTGATCAGATTGCCCCCGCTGATCAGCGCGCCCGAGGCTTCGAGGAGAGACGACGAGAACCACGTCCAGGGCAGCAAGCCGCAGAAGAGAAACAGCGCGTAGTGATCGATGGGGGTCTTCCCGTCGGGATAGACGAAACGCGCCGGAAGGATGTAGGTGAACACGAACGTGTACACCAGCAGCAGGAGCAGGGGATTGACGAACGACCAGAAGAACCCGAGGACCGATCCGCGATAGCGCGCCTTCAGTTCGCGGGCGACAAGACTCTGGATAAGCCCGCGATAGCGCGCGAGCTGGGCCAGGTTATGCCACATCGACCTTGAGCATGGCGACCGTGATGTTGTCGGGCCCGCCGGCCTCGTTCGCGGCGGCGATGAGCGCGCGGCAGGTCTCGTCGAGACCCTCCCCGCGGCCCACGATCGCCTCGAGTCGATCCACGGGCACGACCCCCGACAGCCCATCCGAGCAGATGAGCAGCCGATCGCCGGCTCGAACCTCGATCTCCGTGACGTCCACTTCCGGATCGTCGCCGCCGGCGAGCGCCCGCGTGACGACGTTGCGCCAGGGATGCCGCCGCGCGTCGGTCTCGGTCAGCACGCCCGCGCGTACCTGTTCGCTGACCCACGAGTGATCCTGGGTGACCTGCCGCAGCTGGCCGTCGCGCCAGAGATAGACGCGGCTGTCGCCGACGTGCGCGACCGACGGGCGCTTGTTGCCGACGAGCAACGCGGCGGCCGTCGTCGCCATGCCGCGCAGCGTCTCGTCGTTCTCCATGGCCGTCGCGAGCCGCCGGTTGGCGAGCCGGAACGCGGCCTTCAAGCGGTTGCCGTCGAGGCTGATCGACGTGTCGTACGGAAAGGGCCAGGTCGTGTTGACGTCGGCGTCGCGCGTGTCGTTGATGAAGCCCTCGACGACCTCGACGGCCAGCCGCGACGCGACCTCGCCCGCGGCGTGGCCGCCCATGCCGTCGGCCACCATGTACAGGCCGAGATCCGCGCGCGCGCAGTACGCGTCCTCGTTCTCCCCGCGGCGCAAGCCGGGATCGGAGGCGACGGAGGAGGATAGGGTCGGCATGAATCGTCAGCCGCGGGCGCGGGGATGCCGCGTGGACACCTGCAGACGCGTGAGCGCCCGGAGCAGCGCGATGCGGGCGCGCTCGTAGTCGATTTCCGACGTCGGTTTGGCCAGACGCTCCTCGGCTCGGCGCTTCGACGCTTCGGCGCGGGCAAGGTCGATGTCTTCGGCCCGTTCGGCGACCTGGGCGAGGATGGACACCCGATCCGGCACGATTTCGGCGAAGCCTCCGGCGAGAAAAGCGTACTTCCGATCGGTGCCCTTGCGGTACCACATCTCGCCGGTCTTGAGCGCCGCCAGAAGCGGCGCGTGGCCCGGCAGGATGCCGAGGTAGCCCTCCTCGCCAGGCAGCTCGACCTCGTCCACTTCGTCGTGGACGATCGCCCGCTCGGGAGTGACGAACTCGAGCTTCAGGTGCTTGGGAATGGCCACGGGCTATTGCTTCTTGGACCGCTCGACCACTTCGTCGATCGTGCCCGCCAGGTAGAACGCCTGCTCGGGAATCTCGTCGTGTTTGCCCTCGACGATCTCCTTGAAGCCGCGCACGGTCTCGGCAATCGGGACGTAGACGCCCTTGTAACCGGTGAACTGTTCCGCGACGAAGAATGGCTGCGACAGGAACTTCTGGATCTTGCGCGCGCGCATGACGGTGAGCTTGTCGTCCTCGGCGAGCTCGTCGATGCCGAGGATCGCGATGATGTCCTGCAGATCCTTGTAACGCTGCAGGATCTGCTTCACCTGGCGCGCGACGTTGTAGTGCTCGTCGCCGATGACGCGCGGGTCGAGAATGCGCGAGCTCGACGCCAGCGGGTCGACCGCCGGGTAGATGCCCAGCTCCGCGATCGCGCGCGAGAGGTTCGTCGTCGCATCGAGGTGCGCGAACGTCGTCGCCGGCGCCGGATCGGTGTAGTCGTCGGCGGGCACGTAGATCGCCTGCACGGACGTGATCGATCCCTTGCGCGTGGACGTGATGCGTTCCTGCAGCTCGCCCATTTCGGTGAGCAGCGTCGGCTGATAGCCGACCGCCGACGGCATGCGCCCGAGCAGCGCCGAGACCTCCGAGCCCGCCTGTGTGAAGCGGAAGATGTTGTCGATGAAGAGCAACACGTCTTTGCCTTCGGCGTCGCGGAAGTACTCCGCGACCGTCAGCGCCGAGAGCGCCACGCGCAGCCGCGCGCCGGGCGGCTCGGTCATCTGGCCGTAGACGAGCGCGGCTCGGGATTTTTTCCAGTCGTTCGGATCGATGACGCCGCCTTCCTGGAACTCCAGCCAGAGGTCGTTGCCTTCCCGCGTCCGTTCGCCGACGCCGCCGAACACCGACACGCCGCCGTGCTTCATGGCGATGTTGTGGATGAGCTCCATGATGATGACGGTCTTGCCGACGCCGGCGCCGCCGAAGAGCCCGATCTTGCCGCCCTGGAGATACGGCTCGAGGAGATCGATGACCTTGACGCCGGTCTCGAACATCTTGAGCTCAGTGGACTGTTCCTCGAGGGTCGGCGCCGGACGGTGAATGGGCCAGCGCTCCTTCGTCGTGACCGGCCGGTCCGGGAAGTCGACCGGCTCGCCGAGCACGTTCAGTACGCGTCCGAGCGTTTCGGGACCCACCGGCATCGTGATTCCCTCGCCGAGATCTTCGGCCTTCATGCCGCGCTGCAACCCGTCGGTCGGCTTCATCGCGACCGTGCGCACGCGGTTCTCGCCGAGGTGCTGCTCGACCTCGACGATGATGTCGATGTCCTGCCCGCCGACGTGGCCGCTTACGCGCACCGCGTTGTAAATCGCGGGCAGGTGGCCGTCGGCGAACTCGATGTCGACGACCGGGCCGATGACCTGCACGACTTTTCCGACTTTCGTTGCGGTTGCGACTGCCATGATTCCTCACTCGTAGGGGCGGGCTCGCCCGCCTGACAGGCCGGCTGACGCCGGCCCCTACGTCTGTCAGCGCCTACAGTGCCTGCGCCCCCGATACCACTTCGATAATCTCTCTCGTAATCGCCGCCTGCCGGACCTTGTTCATCGTCAGCGTCAGCTCCTCGATCATGTCCGCCGAGTTCCGGGTCGCCGCGTCCATCGCCGTCATCTGCGCGGCATAGAACGCCGCATTCGATTCGAGCAGCGCGCGCAGCACCTGGGCCTCGACGAGTCGCCCGAGCAGCACCTCGAAGATGCGCTGGGCCGACGGCTCGTACAGGTATTCGGTCGTCGAGCGCGCCGCGTTCGCTTCCTCGTCCGAGATGGGCGCAAGCGGCAGCAGCGGCTCCACCACGAGCTTCTGCTGCATCACCGACTTGAACTCGTTGTAGATGAGGTGCACGCTGTCGACGCGCCCCTCGACGAACTCGGCCACCGCCGGCTGGGTCACGGCTTCGGCTTCGGCGAACTGGATCACCTTCGGCAGGTTCACGTACTCGAACTTCACCGGCAGCCCGCGGCGGCCGAGCATGTCGCGTCCCTTGCGGCCGACGAGCCCGAATGCGATGGCCCGGCCGGGATGCTCACGAATGAACGCGCCGGTGGCTTTGATGATGTTCGTGTTGAAGCTGCCGCACAGGCCGCGATCGGACGTGATGACGACGAGCAGCGTCGCGCCCGAGGCTGCGCCCGGACGGCGCTGAAGCAAGGGGTGGTTCGTCTGATCGACACGCGACGCGATGCTCGCCAGCACCCGGCGCGCTTCCCGGGCGAACGGCCGCGTCGCGAACACGCGCTCCTGCGCCCGCCGCAGCTTCGACGCGGCCACCATCTTCATGGCCTTCGTGATCTGCTGCGTGGACTTCACGGCGCGGATGCGCCGGCGCATATCAATCAGAGACGGCACTGTCGATTGTCTCCTGCAACTTAGAACTCAGAACTTCGAACTTAGAACTCGATCTCTTCATTTCCGCGGCTGAGTGATTTAGCTCTAAGCTCCAAGTTCTGAGTGCTAAGTTTTAAGTTCTACGTTTCCCTGTGCGAACTGCTTGCCGAACTCCTCGAACGACGCGTTCAGCTCCTTCTTGAGATCATCGTCCAGGATCTTCTTCTCGGCGATCTTGGCGAGCACGCCCGGGCGCCGCGTGTCGAAGAACCGGTACATCTCCTCTTCGTACTGACGCAGGCGCTCGACCGGGACCGGGTCGAGATAGCCATTCGTCGCCGCGTAGACGATCGCGACCTGCTTTTCGACCGGCAGCGGCTGGTACTGCGGCTGCTTGAGAATCTCCGTCAGCCGTTTGCCGCGGTTGAGCTGCTTCTGCGTCGCCGGATCGAGATCGCTGCCGAACTGCGCGAACGCCGCCAGCTCGCGGTACTGCGCGAGATCGAGCCGCAAGCTGCCCGCGACCTGGCGCATCGCCTTGATCTGCGCCGACCCGCCGACGCGCGAGACCGAGTTGCCGACGTTGATCGCCGGCCGGATGCCCTGGTTGAAGAGATCCGACTCCAGGAAGATCTGGCCGTCCGTGATCGAGATGACGTTCGTCGGGATGTACGCCGACAGGTCGCCCGCCTGCGTTTCGATGACCGGCAGCGCCGTGAGCGAGCCGCCGCCGAGCTCTTTGCGCAGCTTGGCCGCGCGCTCGAGCAGACGCGAGTGCAGGTAGAAGACGTCGCCCGGGTAGGCTTCGCGACCCGGCGGGCGGCGGAGGAGCAGTGAAATTTCGCGATACGCCTGCGCGTGCTTGGAAAGGTCGTCGTACACGCAGAGCGCGTGCCGGTTGCTGTCGCGGAAGTACTCGCCAATCGTGCACGCCGAGTACGGGCTGATGTAGAGCAGCGGCGCGGGGTCGGAGGCCGACGCGGCGACGACGATCGTGTACTCCATCGCGCCGGCGTCCTCGAGCGTCTTCACGACCTGCGCGACGGTCGACTGCTTCTGGCCGATCGCGTTGTAGATGCAGACGACGTCGAGCCCCTTCTGGTTGATGATCGTGTCGACCGCAACCGCGGTCTTCCCCGTCTGGCGGTCGCCGATGATCAGCTCGCGCTGGCCGCGGCCAATCGGCACCATCCCGTCGATCGCCTTGAGCCCCGTCTGGAGCGGCTCCCGCACCGGCGACCGGTCGACGACTCCCGGAGCGAGCCGCTCGATCGGCATGTACTGCTTGGCCGTGATCGGACCCTTGCCGTCAATCGGCTGCCCGAGCGCGTTGACGACGCGCCCGACGATCTCGTCGCCGACCGGCACCGAGATGATGCGGCCCGTCCGCTTGACCGTGTCGCCTTCTTTGATGTCCGTCGAGTGTCCCAGGAGGACCGCGCCGACGCTCTCCTCCTCGAGGTTCAGCGCGATGCCGAACACGTTGTGCGGGAACTCGAGCATCTCGCCGGACATCGCGCCTTCGACGCCATGAATGCGCGCGATGCCGTCGCCGACGGAGATGACGCTGCCGACCTCGGCAACGTCCACCTCGACCGCATAGTTGCCGATGTGGTCGCGAATGATCTTGGAGATTTCTTCGGCCTTGATGTGCATCTAAACCTTCATGGGCTTCAACACTTCAGTGACTTCATGCATCAGCAACAAGCTTCTGCCGCAGCCGCGCGATCTGCGTGGTGACGCTGCCGTCGAACACCACACTGCCCACCCTGGCGATGACGCCGCCGACGATCGACGGATCCACGCGTTCGGTGATGGTCACGTGAGCGCCGGCCGCGCGTCCAAGCGCCGCGGCGAGCGCCGCCCGGCTGTCGTCGGGAAGTGGAACGGCTGTCACCACTTCCGCCGGGACGATCTTTTTCGCCTGCATCACGCGCTCGGCAAACGCGTCGGCGACGTCCGGCACCATCGCGAGCCGATCGCGCTCGGCCAGCAGGCCGAGCAGCCGCCGGATTTCCTGCGAGACGTCGCCGGCGCCGGTGACGACGTCATCGAGAATCCTGCGCTTGACCGGCATCGGCACGCCCGGCGCCTCGAGCACCTTGCGCAGCTGATCGTGCCCGGCAATCGCCAATTTGATCGCGCCGAGCTCCTGGTCCGCGCGATCGATGTCGCCGTGCTTGTGCACGACGTCGAAGAGCGCTGCCGCGTACCGCCGGGCGACGGCACGCGGCGTCATGCCCGCACCTCGTTGTTTGAATCGTCGGGGTCCCCTGCACCCCGACTAGCGCCCGTCGCTCGTGGGGACCCCGATGCCCCACTCCGCTCCTGGCGCACGCCTATCGCATACTGCTCGATCAGGCGGCGGTGATCGTCGGGCGTGATGCTGCGCTCGACCCGCTTGCGCGCGAGCGACATCGCCAGGTCGGCCGTGTGCTCGATGAGCGCGCGTCGCGCCAGCCGGAACTGCAAGTCGATGTCACGCCGGGTGCGCTCGAGGAGTTTCTCCCGCTCCCGGGCGGTGGTTTCCTTCATTCGCACGCGCTCGGCGGCCAGCTCTTCCTGGCCGCGCCGCTTCAGCTCGTCCAGCTCCGCCGGCAGCCGGGCCAGGCTCGTCCGCATGTCGTCGAGCTGCTTCTCGGCCGACGACCGCAGCGCCGCCGCTTCGACGAGATCCTTTCGAATCGTCTCGCTGCGCGTGCGGAGGTAGGTCCCGACCGGGCTCCGCAGGAAATACACGAGAATGCCGGCCAACGCCGCGAAGTTCACGATCTTCGCGATTGTCGGCATCCAGCTGTCGTGGCCTTCTTCGACGGCGTCGGCGGCCGCCAGGACCCATTCAGGCGCAGCGACGAGAAGCAGGACCACGGCACCAACGAGCCATGCCGCGCGGGCGCGGCGGGGTCTCGGCGGGGTCGGGAAAAGGGCAGTCACAAGTCTTGAAATACCCGGCCGTCGATCAGGACGGTTGCCGGCCGAGGATGCGCTGCGCGGCGTCGGCGGCAAGCGCGTCGGCATCCGCGTCGAGCTTCGCGCGCGCGGCTTCCACGTCGCGATCGAGCTGCGCGCGCGCGTCCGCGAGCGCCTGCGCGGCTTCGCGGCGGGTCGCGTCGATCAGCGCCGTGCGCTCCTCGAGCGCCGTCTTCCGCATCTCGTCCATCTGCCGGTACACCTCGGCGCGGGCTTCGCCGGTCTTTCGCTCGAACTCCTCGCCCGCCAGACGCGCCTCGGCGGCGGCCCGTTCCGCCAGCTTCCGGGCGGACGCCACGGCCTCCTCGCGCTGCTTGATGATGCCGAGCACAGGGCGAAACACCAGGCGATCGAGGATGAACGCAAGGGCGAGGACGAGTGCGACGATCAGGAAGACCGACGCATCCGGGATCATTGAGACTGCGAGCACGCCCTGCCTCCGGCGGGCGGAGACGCGGCGCACAGCCCGTCACATCACGCCCAGTCGAAACGAGAATTTATACCATTCGGGCTGAGCGGGCGGCAAATCGACCTCGGGTTTCGTTTTTTCAAAAACCAGATCAAAACGAAACCCGAGGTCTTCCTTACTCCACGCGCACCAGAACCTCATCCGCCCCCCTGGCCTCGACCCGCCCGACTCCGCAGGCCGGCACGCCGGCGTCGTGCAGCCGGCCGAGTACATGCGCGGTGGCTGACGGATCGACCGCGACGAGCAGCCCGCCCGACGTCTGCGGGTCGAAGATGACCAGCCGCATGGCGTCAATCACCGACTCGCTGATGACGACCCGCGTCCCGAAGTACGACTGGTTCGTCTTGCCGCCTCCGGGCGTATTGGCTGCCGCCAGACCGAGCGCGCCTTCGAGAAGCGGCAGCGACGCGGTCTCGAAGACCAGCGTGACGCCGCTCGCGGCGGCCATGGCCGATCCGTGGCCGGCCAGGCCAAACCCGGTGACGTCCGTACACGCGCTCACGATTCCGGGCGGCAGCGCGCGAAGGATCTGCGCGGCGTCGCGGTTGAGGCGGACCATCGACTCGATCGCGGCGTCCACCTGCCGCTCCGACGCGCGGTTGAATTTGAGCGCGGTCGCGATGATGCCGGTGCCGAGCGGCTTCGTCAGCAGCAGGTGATCGCCCGCGCGCGCACGCGCGTTGGTGAAGATGCGATCGGGTTCAATCTCGCCGGTGACCGCGTAGCCGAATTTGATCTCCTGATCGGTCACGGTGTGGCCGCCGAGCAGCACGGTCTCGGCTTCTTGAAGCTTGTCGTACCCGCCGCGAAAGATGGCTTTGATGATCTCGGGACCGGGGCCATCCTTCGGCAGCGCGGCGATCGCGAGCGCGGTCCGTGGCACGCCGCCCATCGCGTAGACGTCGCTCAAGGCATTGGCGGCGGCAATCTGACCGTAGGCGTAGGGATCGTCGACGACCGGCGTGAAGAAATCCACGGTCTGCACGAGCGAGGGGCCCCCGTCCCACCTGTACACACCCGCATCGTCACCGGTCCTGAAGTCGACGAGGACCCGGTCGTCGTTCACACGGGGTATGTCACCCAGCACCTGGGCGAGCTCGCCTGCGGCGAGTTTGCTCGCTCAACCGGCGCAGGCGGCGTAGTCGGTCAGTCGTCGGGTCATGTTCGGCCGTGTCCTCCTTTCGGTGTCGCTGTCTTCTTTTCTTAGTTGCTCGCGGGGCCCCACCCCCGCTCGTCCGCCCTGCGGCGCTCGCTACGCTCGCTCTCCTCGGGCGGACTCCGTTACTTTCCCGTCAGCTGCTCAAACAGCCGCTGCAGCTCGTCTTCGGTCCCGAAGTCGATTTCGATGCGGCCGCCGGGGCCTTTTCGCACGATGCGGACGCGCGTGCCGAGCGCGAGTTTCAGGCGATCCTCGGCGGCGCGCGTGTTCGGATCGACTTTGCGCGGCGGGGGCGGCACGGCGGGCGTCGATTCACGGCGGACGAGCGCCTCGGTTTCGCGGACGGACAGATCGCGCGCGATCACGTCGCGCGCGATGCGTCGCTGCGCGGATTCGTCGGCGATGCCCAGCAACGCGCGCGCGTGGCCCATCGACAACACGCCCGACCCGAGCACGTTTCGCACTTCGATGGGCAATCGCAGCAGCCGGATGTAGTTGGCGATCGTCGCGCGATTCTTGCCGACCGCGGTCGCGATCGTCTCCTGGGACATATGGAGTTCGTCGGCGAGCCGCTGGTAGGCCTGCGCTTCTTCGATCGCGTTGAGATCTTCGCGCTGAATGTTTTCGATGAGCGCGACTTCGAGCAGCTGATCGTCGGCGACCTCGCGCACGACGACCGGAATCTTGAGGAGCCCGGCGCGTTGCGCCGCGCGCCAGCGCCGCTCGCCCGCGACGATCTCGAAGTGATCGCCCGATCGGCGGACGAGAATCGGCTGAATCACGCCGTGACTGCGGATGGATTGTGTGAGCTCCTCGAGGCGCGGCTCGTCGATCTGCATGCGCGGCTGTCGAGGATTCGGATGGAGCAAATCGATGTCGACTTCGGTCGGCCGGTGCGTCTCGCGCTCGCGTGCCGCGAGCGGCGGGGCGGGCGGCGGCGCGGCCGGAATCAGCGCGCTCAATCCGCGGCCAAGAGCGGGGCGTTTGTCTGGCATGTGTTCTCCTGTTCATCCGGGGGACTTCGTCCCGCCGGACCCCCTATCGCCGTCGCTCGCGGGGCCCCACGATCCCCGCTCCGCTCCGGCGGGCCGCGCCAAGGCGCGGCGAATTGTCTTCCCGTTCCGGTTGTGCGGCGCGCATCATACGTCGCCGCTGACGTCGCTCGGCACGCCGAGGTCGCGCGCGAGAAATTCGTGCGCGAGGGTGATGTAGGCTTCGGCGCCGCGGCTCCGCGCGTCGTAGAGAATCACGGGCACGCCGTGACTCGGCGCCTCGCCGAGACGGATGTTGCGCGGGATCACGGTGGTGTAGACCTTCTCGCCGAAAAAATCGCGGATGTTGCGGCTCACCTGCTGGCCGAGATTCGTGCGGTCATCGTACATCGTGAGCAGGACGCCCTCGACGTCGAGATCGGGATTGAACGATCCGCGCACACGGTCGATCGTCGCAAGCAGCTCGGCGATGCCCTCGAGCGCGAAGTACTCGCAATTGAGAGGAATCAGGACCGTGTCGGCCGCGACGAGCGCGTTCAGGGTGAGGAGCCCGAGCGACGGCGGCGTGTCGACGAAGATGTAGTCGAAGCGGGTGCGCAGCGCGTCGAGGAGCTTGCGCAGGCGCAGCTCGCGGTCCTCGAAGGCCACGAGCTCGATTTCCGCGCCCGTGAGATCCCGATCGGACGGCAGCAGCGCGAGGTGGTCGATCGAGGTCGGGATGACGAACGCGAGCGGATCCTCGTGTTCGCCGGTCAGCGCTTCGTAGATGGTGCCGGCGTCGGGCGGTTGACCTTTCTTGCCGAGCCCGCTGGTGAGATTGGCCTGAGGGTCGAGGTCGACGACCAGGATGCGCTGACCCGCCATGGCGAGGGACGCGGCCAGGTTGATGGCAGTGGTGGTTTTGGCGACGCCACCCTTCTGGTTAGCAATCGCTATAATTCGGTTTGTTTTGGTCATTAGACCAAAATAGTACGCTGGGTGGCTTGCAGATTGTCTGACCTCGGCCGATTTGGGTCAAGAGGAAATGACGCCGGTGCCGCTCCCGTGGCACTTCGAGGCGAGGGTATGAGCTGTTCCACGTGGAACATCCTGTTGGACGAAGCTCTACGGGAAAGACCCGGCGGATGATGAGAAACGCTACAGCCCAGCCTATATTATGTGTCCCGTTTCACTGGAGGGTAAAAACGTGCAGATTACCGCGTATGAGCGCACATGGGTTGATGGATTGAACCGCGGTGACGTCTCGGTCGCGGACAAGGTGTTCGCGCCCGATTGCGTCATTCACATCAATGGCAGTCCGGAACGCAACCTCGGCGTGGACGGGTTCAAGCAAATGGTGTCAGGGCTGCTCGCCGCGTTCGGTAGTGGGTCAGTTTGCATAGGCCGCGATCCGTTATGCATCCTGGCCTGACCCGCTCTCATGTCAGAATCGTACCATGCCAAGTCGGTCAAGCATGCGGAAGGCTGCGGACGACCTTCGCGCGGCAGTCAAACGAATCATTGACGCAGCTGACATAGAGGGGCTGCTCAAGATGGGCGCGCCGGAGGACGAATACGACCTGGAGATCTCGCTGATCGCCGCACGGCTGAACTCCCTCCAACAACCGTCTGTCCCAGCGATTGAGGCAATCGTGTTCGACGTCTGGCAAACGAAATTCGGCCCGCTGGAAGGCCACGAAGAAGCCTGCAGATACGCGATCCGACCGGTCGCAGAATCGCTATTCGCGGAGATTTCCCGTGGCTAGGAAGACTCCCCGACCAAAGCGCAAAGGCACTGACCACGATTTCACGGTCGTCGCCCTCCGAGTGGTCGAACAGGCCATCGGGGAACGGTTGGACGGTTCGCCACTGCCTGATCCGGACAAAGGCAAGAACCCACATGCCGTGGCTCTTGGGAAGCTCGGCGGGTCCAAGGGCGGGAAGGCCCGCGCAAAGAGCCTCACCGCCGCCGAACGTAAACGGATAGCGGCAAAGGCTGCCTTGGCACGTTGGTCAGGCCGGTCTAGTCGCTAAGGCTGTTTGACGACCATTACTTGCTGGCGCTTCACCAGTGCAATCCCGAGATGGTTCTCGATGATCTTGTACGCCTCGGTGTTCATCAGGGTGTGCATAAAGCAGTGATGAACAGTGAGAACGAGATCTTGTAACTCTTGATCCAATTCAATTAGCTCGACATCTAGGCCGATAGCTAGGCACTCGTCATAGTGGATGTGTCGATTGTGGGTCTTGTTTCGTGTAAAGCTCGACAGCTTTCGGACGACGGTCTTCGCCTTTGCTTCCGCGTCAGGATCTCCGTGAAACATGTTCGCTTGAAGTTCAGACCGGACGAACTTATTGGACCAGAGAATGGCGTTCGTGCATTGTCCCAGGAAAGCTGGCGGGTATTGCGCCAGAATTGGTTGCCACACATAGGCTTTACTGGCGTCTTTCTTGATTTCCTTTGCCGCTTTACGGAACTCGCTGATTACTCCATAGGCGGGATATCTACCAAGATGCGGGTCGATAGGACCGAGATTGGCATGCCTGGCCATCAGGATTTTTGCACAGGAACAGGCGATCATTGCGCCAGCTGACATCGCAATCTGCGGAATAATCGCTCTCATATTCCGGCCGAACATCCTCTTGAGGTAGTCGACCAAGGACTCCGTGGCAGCAATACTGCCGCCAGGGGTATGCAGGATCAGATCGAGGCCATTAGCTCGCTGTGCCGAAGTCAACCCGTGAACGGCCATCATGAAGCCGTTCTTGTCTTCGTCAGTTATCCCAACTTGTGGTGAATCAGCAATATCCGGTTTGGAAAGAAAGCCCGAGTAGTAAGCGATAACCGTTCGTCCAGTTTTATTGTGGAGAGCAGCGAGATATCGACGCCGGATTGAGTCAACTGCTGAGCGGGCAGCTATTGTGTGCTGAGTTTGTTCCCTTTGGATCTCATCGAGAACAGCTTTCCAATTAGGCACGAACCAATTCTATTCGCCGATGGGGTCCTCGTAAGCCGAGTACGTCGTGTAGTTTCGAACGATGACGCAACTCACGCCAGTGGGCTGCAACGCTTTCAAGGTGTCTTCGGTCTGACGGAATAACTCGGGCAGACTGCTTAGAATCTGCTGATACTGTTGCTCTAACTTATTGATTCTATTGACGTTGTCTGCTTTTGTCGTTCGGGGCATGACCTATGGTACCGCGAAGCCGCTTGATTTTCCAGATATGGCATTTCGATTTCACTTGACCATTGCATGCGTGCTAAAGCATAATGGTCAGTATCATGAATCGCCTGAGAACGCCCCAGCGGGTCGCCGTGGTCAAGGCTCTGGTTGAGGGGAACTCGATCCGGTCAACCGTCCGGCTGACCGGCGTGGCGAAAAACACGGTCGTTAAGCTCCTGGTCGAACTCGGCGCGGCTGTGGCCGAGTATCAGGACAAGACGCTTCGGAACTTGCCCTCCAAGCGCGTCCAGTGCGATGAAATCTGGAGCTTTTGCTACGCGAAGAAGAAGAACGTCACGCCGGAGATCCGCAAGAAGAACCCGGCCGCTGGCGACGTCTGGACGTGGACCGCGATCGACAGCGACAGCAAGCTAATCGTGTCTTTCTACGTCGGCTCTCGTGACACGACCAGCGCGATGGAGTTCCTACGCGATACGGCTGGCCGTCTGACCAATCGCGTGCAACTGACGACGGACGGCCACAAGCCGTATCTGTCGGCCGTCGATTATGCGTTCGGCACGGAGATCGATTACGCGACGTTGGTGAAGCTCTATGGCAAAGATCCGGCCGAAGATGAAAAACGCTACAGCCCGGCCGTGTGCATCGGCTGCGAGCGAACAGTTGTCAGTGGCGACCCTGACCCTGATCACATCAGCACATCCCACGTCGAGCGCCAGAATTTGTCAATGCGGATGTCGATGCGCCGATTCACCCGGCTGACCAATGCGTTCAGCCGGAAGCTCGAGAATCACATGGCCGCCGTCGCGCTGTATTTCATGTGGTACAACTTCGGCCGCGTGCATCAGACGCTCCGCGTCACGCCAGCAATGGAAGCCGGAGTCACTGACCATGTTTGGAGCGTTGAGGAGATCGTGGCACTGTTAGAGAAGTAGGCTGCTATGCCGAGCCGCTTTCACTGGCGTTCTGTCTTTCGATTCCAAGAGCCGGACGCCTTTACGCGCCTGCCTGAGAAACAGCGCTTTCAACTTATCTTTAGGACGTTTCTGTTTATGGTTTTCGGCCCGGCACTGCTGTGGGCGCTAATCTGGCTCACCCGTAGGCTTTTTGCCTAGCCCGGTCAGTATGCAAACTGACCCACTACCCCGCGTTCCCTGATCTTCATTTCACTGTCGAGGATCAAATTTTGGCAGGCGATAAGGTCGCGACACGATGGGTCGCAGCGGGCATCAACAGCGCCCCTCTCGGCAGTGTCCCCGCAACCGGGCGTCAGGTGCGAGTCGACGGCCTCATTTTGGACCGTGTAGTTGACGGCAAAGTTGTAGAACGCTGGGAACAATGGGACCAGATGGGGATGCTGCAACAGCTTGGGCTCGCGTGAAGTGTGACAAGTTCTATTCAGTCGGATTCAAACTGACCCACTACAAAGCCGACAGACGAACCGCTCAGCCGGCGTTCGCTCCACGGTTCATGGGCGAGCTTAGAGTGAACCTCTGTCGTGTTCGGGGGATCCTGGATATCGCTTCATGGGTCGCCCTCGACTTCAGTTGTTCTGGAGCGGACCGCGGCTCGTCGACTCGATGCGCTCGAGGAGCTGAACCACCGCGTCAACTCGCCTCGTGATCCGGTGCTGCCCGGAAGACGGATTGATGCTCGAAGCCTACCGCATCGGCGGAACGAGGAAGCGACCTCGGTCGGAGCCTCCCTTGTGCAAAGCTCATTGTGGTGAAGTGTAATTGTTTATGCAGAGTTAGTGATTTTCAATAGATCGATAGCTCGATCGTTCAATCCATCAATGGCTATCCTTCTGTCCGCAACGCGACCGTCGGATCAATCCGCGTCGCGCGCGCGGCCGGGAGCCAGGTGGCGACGAACCCGGTGGCGAGCAGCACGACCGCGACGCCCGCAAATGTCCACGGATCGCGCGGGCTGATCTCGAACACGAGCGCGCCGAGCGATCGCGCAAGTAGAAGCGCCATCCACCCGCCCGCGATTGTCCCGACTGCGACGGGAAGCATCCCGCGCGCAACGATGAGCCGTTGCACTACCCGCGCGCAAACCGTCGACGACCGACGCAGGCGCGATCGCCGGCCTGACGAGCAGACTCGTCGACCACGTCGTCGGCCCGGTGCCGAGCACCAGAGCGTAGCAGTCGAACGATCTCGCCTCGGCCTGCCAGTCGCGCGCGACCTGGAGCGGGATGCTGGCCTGGTTGCTTCTCGGCGAGACCTGCCACAGATGGACGAGACGGTCGGCGTTGCCGAATGCGAGGTCTCGGCTGAACGCGGCGTCGGCGGTCGTCAGGATCAGGGCGGTGCCGCCAATGCCGATGGCGAGCGTCAGCGCCGCCGGGATCGTGAATCCCGGCGAGCGAAGGAGCGATCGAATCGCGAGACGGGTATCGCGTTTGAGCGAGTCCAGCATGTGCGTTGGACGGCGAACCGGCGACCGAGGGTTGCGAGGCTAGACCTGAAGAATGGAGAGCTGACTGCGAGGGGGCGTCGAGATGGTTTCGGTCGTCGCCTTGCCAAATAGCGCTGTCATCGCCGGCGCGCACGCCGGGTCCGGCCGGCCGCCGAACCAGAAGACGCGACCGCCGGTCCGGAGCAACCTCTCGATACTCCCCCATAGGTCTACCGTGGGCGTCACCGCACGGAGTGTCACGATGTCGGCCTGCCCTCGCAGATCAACGCGCGCGGCCAGCTCCTCGAGGCGACGGTTCTCGACGTCCACTTCGGTTAACTCGAGGTGACGGACAGCCTCGCGCAGGAACGCCGCTTTCTTGAGCCGGGACTCCACGAGTGTCATCTCGAGGCGGGGCGCCGCAATCTTCATTGGAATCGCGGGCGAACCTCCACCCGATCCAACGTCGATGACGATCCGGTCGGCGGGGTCGATTCGGAACGCGGCGACCAATGGCTCAATCAGCAATCGATCAATCGCGTCGTCGGTGGGCGGGGTCAGTTCGAGCGCGGTGAGGTTGACGGTCTTGTTCCATCGCGCGAGGAGCTCGACGTAGGCGGCCAGCTTGTCCGCGACGACCGGATCAATCGAGAGCCCGGCCTGCGAGGCCCGGCGCGCGATGTGTGTTCGCAGGCCTCCAGACACGGGCCCTATTCTGGAGCTTCGCGATGAGCACTGAGTTCCTGACTCGACGTGCCTCTCACTTTCCGAAGCGCCCCGGCGACGATTGCCACCGCCGCGGGCGTGATGCCCGGCACGCGAGCGGCCTGACCGAGCGTCCCGGGCCGGACCTGCGTCAGGCGCTCGACGACCTCACGCGACAGGCCTGGAATTCCCGCGTATTCGAACGTCGAAGGAATCGCCCGCTGTGCCTGCGCGCGCGCCCGCGCGAGCTGCACGTCCTGCCCCTTCAGATAACCCGCGTACTTCAGCTCGGCCACGATCGTGGATTCGTCCACGTGCTCTTCGGACGGCCGCGTCTCGAGCGCAAATCCCAGCTCGCGAAGATGGGCGAGGCTCGCGGCTGGCCGCGCAAGCGCCTGTGCCGCCGTGGTCGTCTCACCGTCGAGCACGACACGCGTACGCCCCGCCGAGGCGCGATTGCGCTCGAGCCGCGCGCGGCGATCCTCGAAGCGCGACCAGCGATCGTCGCCGACGAGGCCCGCGGCGCGGCCGATCGGCGTGAGCCTGAGATCCGCGTTGTCGATGCGCAAACGCAGCCGGTGCTCGGCGCGCGACGTGAACATGCGATAGGGCTCGAGGCACCCGCGTGTGACGAGATCGTCGACGAGGATCCCGATATACGCCTCGTCGCGCTGCAGCACAACGGGCGGCCGGCCCCGTACGGCGAGCGCGGCGTTGAGCCCCGCAACCAGTCCCTGCGCCGCGGCTTCCTCGTATCCCGACGTGCCGTTGATCTGTCCCGCGAGAAACAGCCCTGGCAGGCGCTTCGCCTCGAGCGATCGGTCGAGCTCGGTCGGCTGGATGAAATCGTACTCGACCGCGTACGCGTGCCGAAGGACGCGCGCGTCCTCCAGTCCCGGCAGCGCGCGCACGATCGCCTCCTGCACGTCACGTGGCAGGCTCATCGACAGGCCATTCACGTAGATCTCGTCGACGCCGGCGCCTTCGGGTTCGAGGAAGATCTGATGTCGCTCGCGATCGGCGAAGCGCATGACCTTGTCCTCGAGCGACGGACAGTACCGCGGACCAATGCCGCTGATCTGCCCGTTGTAGAGCGGGGAGCGGCCGATGTTGGCGCGGATGATGTCGTGCACGGCCCGGCTTGTGTGCAACAGGTGACACGCGATCTGATCGCGCACGATCCGGCCGCTCATGAACGAGAACGGGACGATCGGATCGTCGCCGTGCTCGGCCGGGAATCGAGAGAAATCGATGGTGCGGCGATCGAGCCTGGGGGGCGTGCCGGTCTTGAGCCGGCCCATCGTGAAGCCGATGCCTCGCAGCGATTCGGCCAAATCGCGCGTCGGCGGCTCATTCGCGCGGCCCGACGGACGCTGTTCGTCGCCGACGTGCACGAGTCCGTTCAGAAACGTGCCGGTGGTGACCACGAGGGCCCCACACGTTGCCTCGCCGCCGTCCTCGAACGCGAGGCCCGTGACGCGCCCGGATTCGGTGAGGATCCGGCCCGCCCGTCGATACAACCACGTGATGTTCGGCTCGGCCGAGAGCGTCTCGTGCATCCACGCGCCATAGCGCTGCTTGTCGGCCTGCGCGCGAGGCGACCAGACCGCCGGGCCGCGGCTGCGATTGAGCAGCTTGAACTGAATGCCGGTCGCGTCGATCGCGATGCCCATCAGGCCACCCGTCGCGTCGATCTCGCGCACGAGATGCCCCTTGGCCGTGCCGCCGATTGCCGGATTGCAGGGCATCAGCGCGACGGTCTCGGCGGAGAGCGTGCACAGGCCGACGCAGCAGCCGAGCCGGGCGGCTGCCCATGCGGCTTCGCACCCGGCATGGCCGGCGCCGATCACGAGTACGTCGAACTCATTCATTCGATGTAGGGCGGGGCTTCAGCCCCGCCGGTCTTCCAGTATTCACTTTCCGACACAGAAGGTCGCGAAAATGTGCTCGAGCAGATCATCCGGCGTCCGACGTCCCGTGATGTCCTCGAGCGCGCGGCGCGCGGCCGCCAACTCGGCGAGCACGAGCTCCTCCGTCGCGCCCGCGGCAAGCGCGCGCTCGCTTCGCTCCAGCGCACATCTCGCGTCGTCGACCAGCGCCAGGTGACGAACGTTCGAAATGGCCGGCGGGTCGCGCAGCTCCTCATGATCGGTGAGGGTGGCGACCAACCGCCGCCGCAGCTCGTCGAGACCCGCGCCGGCAAGAACGGACATCTCGACGACTTCGATTCCTGGCCGGGGGATTGCCTCGAGCTGCCACGCCGATGGCAGATCGATCTTGTTGACGACGATCAGGGACGGCGCTGCATCATCAGCCAGAAGCTCGTTGAGATTCGGCGGCAGTGCCGTCGAACGATCCAGCACCAGGACGGTCATCGTCGCGACGTGCTGCGCCTCGCGCGCGCGGCGCACACCCTCGGCTTCGATCGCGTCGGAGGCGTCGCGCAGGCCGGCGGTATCCACGAGCGTGACAGCCAGGCCGCCGAGGTCCACGCGTTCGCTGAGGACATCGCGGGTCGTCCCGGGAACGTCCGTCACGATCGCGCGATCGGCGCCGAGAAGCGCGTTGAAGAGGCTTGACTTACCAGCATTCGGCGGGCCGCCGATGACGACGAGGCGGCCTTCGCGCACCACTCGGCCGGTGCGGCCGTCACGCGCGAGCCGCTCGAGATCGCCTCGAATCGACGCAAGCGCCTCAATCGTCTCAGCCCGGGTGATGAAGTGGAATCCCTCCTCAGGAAAATCGAGCGATGCCTCGAGGCGCGCGGCCAGATCGAACAACGCCGCGTCGATGCGCCGGATCACGCCCGTGAGCGTCCCCTCGAGCTGATCCATGGCCGCGCGCGCCTGGAGCGGCGTGACGGCGTTGACGAGGTCCGCGACCGCTTCGGCCTGCGCCAGATCGATGCGCCCGTTCAGGTACGCGCGCAGGGTGAACTCGCCGGGCTCGGCCAGCCTGGCGCCGGCGGCAATCGCAAGACGGACGACTTCCTTCAGCAGCAGCGGGCTGCCATGACCGCTGATCTCGACGACGTCGTCTCCCGTGTAGGAATGCGGCGCGACGAACCAGGTGAGGACGACGTGGTCGAGCGGCGAGCCCTCGGCCACCACGCGCGCGAATGTCGCATACCGGGGCGCGAGCGGCTCGTCGCGTCCCGTGAGCGCATTCGCCAGTTCCACCGCGCGCGGCCCCGCCAGCCGCACCACCCCGATGCCGCCGCGACCCGGCGGCGTCGCAATGGCAACGATGGTGTCGTCGGTACAAAAACCCTGCATTGGGTTATTGAGCTGTTGCGTTATTGAGCTATTTGCAGAACATTCTGTCAGAGCGCGGACATCTGCGGGGGGCCTCAATAACGCAATAACTCAATAACCCAATAGCTCAATGGCTCGGACCACCGTCTGTCGTCACTCGATCTTCTTAGAAATGACGACAGACTTCAGGAATGCATCCCCGACGCTTTCGGACGACAGGGACGTGTCTTCGGCCACCGTCAGGTGGACGATGCGGCGGGCGTAGGGATTGAGGGGGCCGATTTCCTGGGGTGAGCCGGACGCTTTGACCTGGTCCATCAGGACCTTCGCCGTCTGCCGCAGCTCGGCGTCCTTGTCCTTGCGGAAGCCGAGCGCGTCGACGACGTAGTGGCGGTCGCCGCGGGCGTCGCGGCGGAAGGCGGTGTTGACGATCACCTGGAGCGCGTCGAGTGTCTCGCCCTTGCGGCCCAGAAGCGCGTCGGCGCCGTCACCGCTGAGGTTCAGCCGGATGTTGTCCGGCGTCTCTTCGACCTCGACCTCGAGGTTGAGCCCCATGGCTCCGGTCACCTGGCGGACGAAGTCGATCACTTTGGTGTCGAGCTCTGAGGTCATGTCACTTCCTGCCCTTGTCTGCCGCGGCCATCGCGCGCACAGGCTTCACTGGTGGTCTCACGGGCCCACCGATGATCCGGTTCGTGAGGTACTGCTGGCCAATCGCCATGATGTTGCTCACCAGCCAATAGAGGACCAGGCCGCTCGGCGCCCAGAGGAACATCACAGTGAAGAGCACCGGCATGAACATGAACAACTTCGCCTGCACCGGGTCGGCCGTGGTCGGCATCATCTTCTGCTGCCAGAACATCGTCCCGCCCATGATGATCGGCGTGACGAACCACGGGTCCATCTTCGACAGGTCTTGGATCCACCACATGAACGGCGCGTCGCGCAGCTCGATTGCCGACGCGAGCATCTGGTAGAACGCGAACAGGACCGGCATGGTGAGCAGCATCGGCACGCAGCCGCTCGCCGGGTTGACGCCCTTCTGCTTGTAGAGCGCCATCATTTCCTGGTTCATCTTCTGGCGCTCGGGATCCGTGACCTTGTATTTCGCGTAGCGATCCTGGATCGACTTGATCTCGGGCTGCAGCGATTGCATCTTCCGCATCGAGACCATGCTCTTGTGCCGCAGCGGGAACATCGCCAGGTTGATGAGGAGCGTGAGCACGATGATCGACCAGCCGAAATTGCCGAGGAAGCCGTTGATCCACTTGAGCGCCTGGAGCAGGGGCACGACGAGCCACGCGAAGATGCCGAAGTCGATCGCGCGCGAGAGCTGGATGTCGACGGCCTTGAGCGCGTCGAAGTCCTTCGGGCCCATGAAGAACGGCAGCGTCGCGGCGCCTTGGCTGGCCGACGGCACGCGCACGCTGTACGCGATGAACGTCCGCGCCTTGCCTTCCACGTTTCCGGGCAGCGTGATCGGCAGGTACTGCACCGTCACCGTCTGCGTGCCGGGCAGTGCGGCGCTCAGGAAGTATTGCTCTTCGACGCCGGCGTACCTGAGCTGGCCCTCGTATTTGCCCTGTTCCAGCAGGGACTCGGCGGCGAGGCGCTCCACCGAGTCGTTGCGGAACTGGATGGCGCGCACGGGCAGCGCCTGCGACCCGTCCGGGTACCCAAGTCCGAGCGCCGGACCCCAGTCGAGCACGACCGGCTGGGATGCGCCGCCGACGTCGATCGCCGCTTCGACGTTCACGACGTACGGCTTGCCGTCGGGCTGGAAGTAAAACGTCTTGCGCGCGTTCAGGCCCGAAGCGTCCTGATATTGAAAGCTCAATGTCCCCGGCGCCGAGCCGAGCGACAACCCTTCGGCGCTCGGTTTGAACAGGGCGCGCGACAACGTCTGGGTGAGACCGGAATTGTCGGTCGCTAGCGTGAACGGCCGCGCGTACGTGCCCGCGGGAATGTCCTGCGGAACCAGCTCGAGCGGCTGACCGGAGTCGTCGCGATACTTCTTGAGCTTCCAGCTCTTCAGCACCGCGCCGGCGGTGGAGATGACCGCGTGAACCGAGTCGGTTTCGATGAGGATGTCGCGCGCAGCCGCGTCGGCGACGACCGGCGCGGCAATCGGCGTTTCAGGGATCGCCGGGGCGGCGGGCGCGACGCTCGCCGGATTTCCAGGCGCGGGTGGCGATCCGGGCGCGACGCCGGTGGCCGGTGCCGTCTGTGCGGCTGGGAGTGTCGGCGGCGGCTTCGGGACGAAATACGCCTGCCACACCCAGACCACGATGAAACAAAGAAAGATCGCGAGAAAGACGCGCTTTTCCATGACTGCGACGCGTCCCTACGGGCGCCCCGCGTCAGCCGGCGGGACCGGGTCGAAGCCCGGACGAGCGAACGGGTGGCAGCGCGCGATCCTGCGCGTCGCGAGCCAAAGGCCTTTCCAGAGGCCGTGCACTTCCACGGATTGCCGGGCGTATTCCGAGCACGACGGCTCGAACCGACACGCGCCGCCGACGAACGGACTCAACAGGAGCTGATAGGCACGAATCAGCCCGACACCGACGAACACCCCGACTTTCGAAGCTCCGGCTCCGACGTTCGACGTTCGAAGTTTGACGTTCGAAGGTTCCAATCTCTACCTCACGCCCCGCAGCCTGCGGAGCGCATTCTGAAAATCGGCCTCGAGCGCGGCGAGTGGCGCCTCGAGCAGCTCGCGTCGGGCGATGGCGACGACGTCGAGCGTCCGATCGCCCGGGCGACGGGCGTCAGCCGACAGGCCCCGCCGAAAGACTTCACGCAGCCGCCGCTTGGCGCGATTGCGCGCCACCGCACCGCCCAGCCGGCGCGACGCGATGATTCCGAGCCGGTCCCGGTCGAGCGTGTTCGGCTGGCCAAGAAGCGTCACATACCGGGCGGCGACGCGCCGTCCGTGCTCCTGCACCGCGGTGAATTCTTGCCGGGAACGGAGGCGGACCGCTGCGCTGAACCTGGGGGACACAAGCGAAGATGCTCAGCTTACCGTGAGTCGCTTGCGGCCTTTCGCGCGGCGGCGTTTGAGAACGAGCCGCCCGTTCTTCGTACGCATCCGCACGATGAATCCATGTGTGCGCCGGCGGCGACGGCGATTCGGTTGAAACGTGCGCTTCATTGGACTCCCTGATGAGGGTCAGCAAGACCTGGAGAAACTTGGATCGTAATGGAGGCCCGAAAGGCCGTCAATTCTGGGGCGGACATCGCGTCCCGCGGGTTGCACCATTATCGGTCGTTGTTTGGCGAGCAATCGCTATGGTAGATTCCGACCTCCCCGTCAGCCGGGCGGCCTCCCAGAAAGTTTTCCACAACTGTGGAAAAAGCTGTGGAAATCCGCAGGTTTTCGCACCGGAAGCACGTAACCCCCAGTAATCAGGGGAGTTCCGGCGAGGCGACAGCCCGTGGATCCGGGGAGTACTGGCCCTTTTTCGGCGGGTTTTTGGGCTTTTTCTGGGGCCTGTCGGGCCCCTCGGACGCGCAGGCGTCTGGCGGGTCGAACCAGCAGGGTTTGCACGCATGGCCGGCACGATCTGGGACAACGTCCTGGCGCGGATCGAGACCAAGGTCAACCGGTTCAGCTACTACAGCTGGTTCAGGCAGACATCGTTTCTCGACGACAGCGGCGGCACCATCACCATCCGCGTGGCGGACCCGATGGTCGTCGATTGGCTGACCAAACATTACGCGGGCGTCCTCGGCGAAGCGCTGGCCGAAGTGGGACGCGAGGGCGCAGAGTTGAAGTTCGTGCCTGACAGCTCCGAGTTCGACGCGACCGAGGCTTCCGTTCCGGCCACCCCGATGCCCGAGCCGCCGTCCACCCCGGCGGCCGCCGGGGAAATCGCCGGACTCAGTCCGCGCTATTCCTTCGAAGCGTTCATCGTCGGCGCATCCAATCAGTTCGCCCACGCGGCGTGCCGCGCAGTGGCCGAAGCGCCGTCGCGCTCGTACAACCCGCTGTTTCTGTATGGCGGCGTGGGACTCGGCAAGACGCACCTCATGCACGCGATCGGCCACTACGTGCTGACCCACAGCCCGGGGCTGAAGCTGACATACATCTCGGCCGAGCGCTTCATGAACGAAGTCATCAACGCGATCCGGTACGATCGCATCCTGGAATTTCGGGAGCGGTATCGAGGCGTGGACGTCCTGCTCGTCGACGACATCCAGTTCATCGTCGGCAAGGAACGAACGCAAACGGAGTTCTTCCACACGTTCAACGCGCTGCACGATGCGCAGAAGCAGATCGTAATCAGCAGCGATCAGCCGCCGCACCAGATCACCGAGCTCGAAGAGCGCCTTCGCAGCCGCTTCGAATGGGGCTTGATCGCGGATATCCAGCCGCCTGACCTCGAGACGAAAATCGCGATTTTGAAGCGAAAAGCCGAGGCCGAAGGCGTCCCCCTGCCGGACGACGTGTCGCTGTACATCGCCGGACGCATCAAGTCGAACATCCGCGAGCTCGAAGGGTCGCTCATCCGCCTGCTGGCATACGCGTCGCTCACCGGGCGCGAGTTGTCGATGTCCCTGGCGCAGGAAGTCTTGCGGGACGTGCTGCGGCCCGACGGCCGGGCGGTGACGATTGACACGATTCAGAAGTTCGTCGCCGACTACTACCAGTTGAAGATGGCCGAGCTGAAGTCGCGCAATAACTCGAAGTCGGTCGCCCTGCCCCGCCAGGTCGCGATGTATCTCTGCAAGTCGCTCACGGGCGCGTCGCTGCCGGAGATCGGCAAGAGCTTCGGCGGCAAACATCACTCGACGGTGATTCATTCGATTCGCAAAGTCGAAGAGATGCGAAAGACGGACGCGGCTTTCAACAGCCTTATCAACACCCTCCGCGAGTCGGTTCGATGAAGAGATTCGGCTGAGTCGCCGCCTCTCGGGAGACGAGGTGGCGCGATTTCCACAAGTGCCGGATGTGGACGTCTGTGGAAGGCCTGAAACGGCACGTTTTTGCACCAATTGCGCGTGTGCGCCAGGTTGCCGATGCACAGAAACGTCCACAAGCTAAGTGATTGATTTAACTAGGGTTATGCGGCTGTTTTAGCTGTCCAACAGCCTCTTATTCTTGTTATAATTCTTTGTCTATCTGATCTTCCGTAGCTCGTGTCGGATCCCGCAGCGGAGCGGGTAGAGCGCGAGGTCGCCTCACCCATGGAACTTGTTGTTCGAAAGAACGATCTACTGAAAGAACTGTCTCTGCTGCAGGGCATCGTGGAGCGCAAGAACACGATCCCGATTCTCGCGAACGTGCTGCTCGAGGCGTCGAAAAACCAGGTCGCGCTGCTCGCCACGGATCTCGATGTCGGCTTGCGAAGCCGCTGCGAGGCGACGGTTTCGAAACCCGGGACCCTCACGCTGCCGGCAAAGAAGTTGTTCGAGATCGTGAACGCGCTGCCGGACACCGAGATTCGCATCGAGGAAGACAAGGGCGGCAAGAGCGTGACGGTCGCGGCGGATCGGTTCGAGTCGCGGATGCAGACGCTGCCGGCGAGCGAGTTTCCGACGCCGCCGCAGGACGGCGGGACCACCGAAGCGTCGCTCCCGGGCGCGGCGCTCAAGCGCATGATTTCGCACACCCGGTTTGCCATCACGAGCGAGGACACGCGCTACTTCCTGAACGGCGCCCAACTCGTGCTGCGCCCGGATTCGATGAGCATGGTGGCGACCGACGGCCACCGGCTGGCCTACATCAGCGTGCATGAATCGCCCGGAAAATCGGCCAAAACCGAGGTATTGCTGCCCAGGAAGACGCTGAACGAAGTCGCGCGTCTCGTCGATGGCGGCAGCAGCATCGAATTCTCGCAGGGCGAGAACCACCTCTTTTTCCGCGCGGACGGACGCCTGCTCATCTCGCGCAAGATTGACGCGAACTTCCCGGCGTACGAGCGCGTCATTCCCAAAACGAACGACAAGAAGATCGAATTCGATCGCGATCGCCTGGCGGCGGCGGTGCGCCGCGTGCGGCTGCTCTCGAACGAGCGGTCGAAAGCCGTGAAATTCATCATCGGCAAGGACCAGGTCGAAATCACGTCGAGCACGCCGGAAGTCGGGGAAGCGCACGAAGTGCTGCCGGTGGAATTCAGCGGTGGCTCGATGCAAATCTGTTTCAACGCCGACTACGTGGACAACTTCCTCAGCGTGGTCGAGACCGAAGGCGTACAGCTCGAGTTCAAGGACGAGATGAGCCAGGCGGTCGTCAAACCAATCGGCGCCGAAGGGTACGAGTACACCTACGTGATCATGCCGATGCGGATCTAATGGCAAATACCGAAATCAAAACGAACGGTCACGGCACGCCTGCGTCGAGCCTGCCGGGACCGAATGGTGCGGCCGACGATTACGGCGCCGACAAAATCAAGGTCCTCGAAGGCCTCGAAGCCGTCCGGAAGCGGCCCGCGATGTACATCGGGTCCACCGGACCCAGCGGGCTCCACCACCTCGTCTACGAGGTCGTCGACAACTCGATTGACGAGGCGCTGGCCGGGTTCTGCAGGAACATCACCGTCACGATCCACATCGACGACTCGATCACTGTCATTGACGACGGCCGCGGAATCCCGGTCGACATGCACGAGAGCGGCCGGCCGGCCGCCGAGGTCGTGCTGACCGTCCTCCATTCGGGCGGGAAGTTCGAGAACACGGCGTACAAGGTCTCGGGCGGATTGCACGGCGTCGGCGTGTCGGTCGTGAACGCGCTGTCCGAGTGGCTCGAGCTCGAAATCTGGCGCAACGGCGAGGTGCACCAGCAGCGCTACCAGCGCGGCGAGCCCGCCGCCGACATGTCCGTCACCGGCCGCACGGAAAAGCGCGGCACCAAGATCACGTTCAAGCCGGACCCGGACGTCTTCGAGACGACCGAGTTGAGCTTCGAGACGCTGTCGCAGCGGCTGCGCGAGCTCGCGTTCCTGAACGCGGGCGTCACGATCTCGATCGAAGACGAGCGGGACGGCCGCAGCCATCAGTTCGTCTACGAGGGCGGAATCCGCGAGTTCGTCCAGTTCCTGAACAAGAACAAGACGGCGGTGAACGAAAAGCCAATCGTGATGACCGGCGAGCGCGACGGGATCCTGGTCGAGATCGCGCTCCAGTGGAACGACGGCTACATCGAGACGACGTACGCCTTTGCGAACAACATCAACACGACCGAGGGCGGCACGCACCTGTCCGGCTTCCGCGCCGCACTCACCCGGACGATCAACCACTACGCGTCGAAGAACAACCTCACCGAGAAGCTCGCGGAAAGCATCACCGGCGAGGACATCCGCGAAGGCATGATCGCCGTGATCTCCGTGAAGATCCCGCAGCCGCAGTTCGAGGGCCAGACCAAGACCAAGCTCGGCAACACCGAGGTCAAGGGCATCGTCGAGGCGATCGTCAACGAGCGGTTGGGCGGGTTCCTCGAGGAGACGCCGACCGTCTCCCGCCGCATCATCGCGAAGGCGGTCGACGCGGCGCTCGCGCGCGAGGCGGCGCGCAAGGCGCGCGACCTGGTGCGCCGCAAGGGCGCGCTGGACAACATGGCACTGCCCGGCAAGCTCGCCGACTGCCAGGAGCGCGACCCGGCGAAAAGCGAGCTCTACATCGTCGAGGGCGAATCGGCCGGCGGCTCCGCCAAGCAGGGCCGCGACCGCCGGTTCCAGGCGATCCTGCCGATCAAAGGCAAGATCCTGAACGTCGAGAAGGCCCGCTTCGACAAGATGCTGAGCCACGAGGAAATCCGCACGCTGATCGCGGCGCTCGGCTGCGGCATCGGCCAGGACGAATTCGATGCCGGCAGCCTGCGGTACCACCGCGTCATCATCATGACGGACGCCGACGTGGACGGCTCGCACATCCGCACGCTCCTGCTCACGTTCTTCTACCGGCAGATGCGCGACCTCGTGGATCGCGGCCACATCTACATCGCGCAGCCGCCGCTCTTCCGCGTCAAGCGGGGACGGCAGGAGACGTTCATCAAGGACGAGCGCGACCTCGAGGCGTTCCTAATCCGGCGTGCGGCCGAGTCGCGAACGGTGATGCTCGACGGCGGACGAGAGATCTCGGGTGAGGCGCTCGAGCGCCGGCTCGAGAAGCTCATGGGGTTCCGCAAGCTGCTGCAGGTCGTCGAACGCCGCGGCCCGGCGCGCCGCGCCATTCTGGCGCTGCTCGAGGGCGACGCCGGCGACCGGTCGTTCTGGTCGAACCGGGACGCGGTGGAGGCGCTTGCCAAACATCTGGCCGGCCCCGACGTGCACACGTCGGTGGTCGAGGATCCCGAGCACCAGGCGCACGCGCTCGCGATCGAGGATCGATCCGCCGGCTATGGACGGCGCCACCGGCTGGATCTCGATTTCGTGACGACCGGGGAATTCCGCACGCTGTCAAACGCCTATCAGGACGTGCGCGATCTGATGACCGGCGGCGTCACGATCCGCACGGCGGCCACCGCCGCGACCACCGAGGTGGAAGAACCGGCGTCCGCCGAGGGCGAGGCCGCCGCGGAAACGGCGGCGCCCGAGACCCCGCCACCTGCGGCGCCCGCCACGCCGGCAGGCGCGAAATCCGCTCCGGACACCGATCGACGCGTCGAGTCGCTCGATGAGTTGGTCGAGTACTTCGTCATCGCCGGCCGGCGCGGCCTCGCGATCAACCGCTACAAGGGCCTCGGCGAGATGAACCCGGAAACGCTCTGGGAAACGACGATGGATCCCGAGAAGCGGACGCTGCTGCAGATCAAAGCCGAGGACCACACGGAAGCGGACCTGATGTTCACGACGCTCATGGGCGATCAGGTGGAGCCCAGGCGGAAGTTCATCGAGGACAACGCGCTGGATGTGAAGAACCTGGACATCTGACACGCCGGCCAGGCGCGCCTCGCGCTGAAATTCGGAAGCAGAACCCCGGAACATGGATCAAAATCCACAGACAAAGATCCCCGTCAACATCGAAGACGAGATGAAGCGCTCGTACATGGATTACGCGATGAGCGTAATCATCGGGCGCGCGCTGCCGGACGTCCGCGACGGGTTGAAACCGGCCAATCGCCGCGTGCTGTTTGCGATGCGGCAGATGGGACTCGCGTCCAACCGCCCGTACCGCAAGTGCGCGAAGATCGTCGGCGAAGTCATCGGCAACTACCATCCCCACGGCGACGTGCCCGCGTACGACACGCTGGTGCGGCTGGCGCAGGACTTCAACATGCGCTACCCGCTCGTGGACGGCCAAGGCAACTTCGGGTCGGTCGACGGCGATCCACCGGCGGCGATGCGGTACAGCGAGGCGCGGCCCGAGGCGCTCGCCGAAGCCATGATGGCGGACCTCGGCAGGGAAACCGTCGATTTCGTTCCGAACTACGACGAGACGACGGAAGAGCCGACCGTCCTGCCGACGCCATTTCCAAACCTGCTGGTGAACGGATCGACCGGCATCGCGGTCGGGATGGCGACGAGCATTCCGCCGCACAACATGCAGGAAGTCATTGACGGCGTGATCGCCGTCATCGAACGCCGCACCGCGTCACGCGACGAGCGGTTCCGCGTGCTCCTGCAGGCTGTGCAGGGCCCCGACTTCCCGACCGGCGGCACCATTGTCGGCGGCGCCGGCATCCAGAGGGCCTACCGGGAGGGCCGCGGGAACGTCGTGGTCCGTGGAAAGGCGACGTTCGAGGAGCACAAGAAAGGCGAACGGGTCTCGATTGTCGTCACCGAGATTCCCTATCAGGTGAACAAGGCGGCGCTCATCACCGAGATCGCCGAACTCGTTCGCGACAAGCGCATCGAGGGCATCTCGGACCTGCGCGACGAGTCCGATCGGGACGGTATGCGCATCGTGATCGAGCTGAAGCGCGGCGAGTTGCCCGATGTCGTCCTCAACAACCTCTACAAGCACACGAAGCTCCAGATGAGCTACGGCGTGACGCTGCTCGCGATCGCGGGCGGACGCCCGCGCGTGCTGAACCTGCTCGAAATGGTCGAGCACTTCATCGAGTTCCGTCGCGAAGTCGTTCGCCGGCGCACCGAGTTCGAGCTGCGCAAAGCCGAGGCCCGCGCGCACGTCCTCGAGGGCTTGAGAATCGCGCTCGACCACCTGGACGCGGTTATCAAGCTGATTCGCGGCTCGAAAAATCCGCCCGAAGCCAAGGCTGGGTTGGTCACGCAGTTCGGCCTGACGTCGATCCAGGCGCAGGCGATTCTCGACATGCAGCTGCAGCGGCTCACCGGCCTCGAGCGGCAGAAGATCCTCGACGAGCTGGCCGAGCTCGTGAAGACCATCGAGCGGCTGCGCGCGATTCTCTCGAGCGATGAGCTGGTCATCGGTCTTGTCGTGGACGAGCTGAAAGGGATTCGCGACAAGTACGGCGACGCGCGAAGGACCGATTTCATCGCAGAAACCGGCGACTTCCGGCGCGAAGATCTCATCGCCGACGAGGACGTCGTCATCACGGCGACGAACACGGGCTACATCAAGCGGACCGCGCTCGACGCGTACCGCAAGCAGCGGCGCGGCGGGAAGGGTCTGATCGGCATGTCCACGCGCGAGGAGGACGTCGTCAAACACCTCTTCGTCGCGAACACGCATGCGTATGTCCTCATCTTCACGGACCGGGGCAAGTGCTACTGGCTGCGCGTGTACGACATCCCCGAGGTCAGCCGCAGCTCGAAGGGCAAGGCGATCGCCAATCTGGTGCACATGAACGAGGGCGAAAAGATCGCCGCCGTGCTGCGCGTGCAGGAATTCCCCGCCGAGGAAGGCCAGCGCTTCATCGTGATGGGCACGCGGAAGGGGACGATCAAGAAGACCGATCTCGGCGCGTTCTCGAATCCGCGGTCGGCGGGAATCATCGCGATTCAGATCGACGACGACGACCGGTTGATTGCGGTGGCGGAGACCGACGGCGCCAAGGACCTGATCATCGGGTCGCGGAACGGCATGGCCATTCGGTTCTCCGAAACCGACGCTCGCCCGATGGGCCGCTCGGCCTACGGCGTGCGTGGCATGCAGCTCCGCGAGGGGGACGAGGTGGTCGCCATGGAGGTCGTGAGCGAGGATGCGACCCTCCTCACCGTCTGCGAAAAGGGCTACGGCAAGCGGACGGCGGTCAGCGAGTACCGTCGGCAATCACGCGGCGGCATCGGCCTCAAGAACGTCCAGACCAGCGAGCGCAACGGCCTCGTCGTCGGCATCGAGAACGTCACCGATCAGGACGAGCTGCTGCTCGTGACCGAGCAGGGACAGATCATCCGCATGAAGGCGGGCGATCTGCGTCCCATCGGGCGCGACACGCAGGGCGTGCGGTTGATGGATCTGGCCGAGGGCGATCGGCTCGTGTCGGTGGCGTCGTTGACCGAGCCAGAAGACTAGGAATCTGTCGCAGAAAAACTTAGAACTTAGAACTCTGAACTTCGAACGAAAGAGCATTTTCGCGGATTACACTTGCTCCAAACCCGCATAGCGCGCCATCAGCTTCTTCGTTCCAACCGCCGCGAACTTGACCGTCACTTTGAAGTCGTCGCCCTGGTCCTCGACGGCGACGACGGTCCCGACGCCAAATTGGCGATGCCGGACCTTCATGCCAGTCCGGACCGCGCCCGTTGACTGATCCTCGGTCTCGTACGAGAATCCCCGCGTCTCGGCGTCGCGGGCGCGAGTCCCCTGTCCGTACCGGCGAGCATATGGGTTGCGCAGTTCGGAGGACGATGCCTGCCAGCGCGGCTGGCGCGCGACAGGCTCGATACGCTGAATGAGCTCGTCGGGAATCTCGCTCAGAAAGCGGGACGGCTGGGTCGACTGGTACTCGCCGAACACGCGGCGGCGCGCGGCGCCGGTGAGCACGAGCCGCTGGCGCGCCCGCGTCAGGCACACGTAGCAGACGCGCCGTTCCTCCTCGACTTCCTGTTCGTCCTCCGTCGAGCGCGAGTGCGGGAACAGGCCTTCCTCCATGCCGGCGACGATGACCATCGGGAACTCGAGGCCCTTGGCGGCGTGCATCGTCATGAGCCAGACACGCGCGGCTTCGGGCGATTCGCCGTCGGCCTCTTCGGCTTCCGATAAAAGCGACAGGCGGTCGACGAAGCCGTTGAGCGACGCGTCCTCCGCGCGCGCCTCGTATTCACGCGCGGCCGAGACGAGCTCCATCAGGTTCTCGAGCCGCGCTTCGGCTTCCTCGGTCTTCTGCTCGCGCAGGTCCTTCAGGTAGCCGGTCCGATCGAGGATGACTCCGAGGATGATCGACACGCTCGACGTGCGCAGCTCGCTCTGCAGGCCCTCGATCAGATCGTGAAATGTCTTGAGCGCCGTCAGCCCCCGGGGCGGGAGCGTGCGCTGCCGAAGCGCCTCCCCCAGTCGAATCCAGAGCGATCGTGGCGTCCGTCCGGCCTCGTCCGCGGCGTCAGGGGCGAGCAGCGGCGTGTCCGCGGCGTCCGCAAACTCGACGCGGTCGAGTCCGTCCATGACGCTCCGCCCGATGCCGCGTGACGGCACGTTGGCGACGCGCCGGAAGCTCACGTCGTCATGCGGATTGATGGTCAGCCGCATGAACGCGAGCGCGTCCTTGATCTCCTTGCGTTCGTAGAACCGGACGCCGCCGATGATCCGGTACTTCACGCCCTCCCGCATCAGCGCGTCTTCAATCGCGCGCGACTGGGCGTTGGTCCGATACAGCACGGCCGTGGTCGTCTCGGCGGTCGTGGCGTGCGTTTCGCGAATCGTCCTGGTGATGAAGTCGGCTTCCTCGATCTCGTCCGGCGCGCGCACGTAGAGAATCCGGTCGCCTCCGGCCTGGTCGGTCCACAGCCGCTTGTCCTTTCGCTGACGATTGCGGCTGATGACCGCCGTCGCCGCGTCCAGGATCACCTGGGTCGACCGGTAGTTCTGCTCCAGCTTCACGACCTGGACGTCGGGAAAGTCGCGCTCGAAGTCGAGGATGTTCCGCAGGTCGGCGCCCCGCCAACGGTAGATCGACTGGTCCGGATCGCCCACGACGCACAGGTTGCGATGCCCCTCGGCGAGCCGGCGAATCAGCAGGTACTGCGGCCGATTCGTGTCCTGGTACTCGTCCACGAGGATGTACCGGAATTTGTGCGCGTAGAGCTCGCGCGTTTTCTGGCTGTTCTCGATCAAATCGACGGTCTTGAGCAGCAGGTCGTCGAAGTCGAGCGCCCCGGCGTTGTACAGCGTCTTCCGGTACAGCTCGTAGATCTTGCTGATCTGCTGCTCCCGGTGATTCCAGCCGGCCGACCGCATGTCTTCGGGCGATTCCATCTTGTTCTTGGCCTGGCTGATGCGCGCCAGGGCCGCGCGTGCCGGAATCAGCTTGTCGTCGATGTCGAGCGTCTTCATCGCCTGCCGCACGACGGACAGCTGATCGGACGAGTCGTAGATGACGAAATCACGCTCCAGGTTGATCGCCGGCGCCTCACGACGCAGCAATCGCGCGCACAGGGAATGAAACGTCGAGAGCCAGATCTGCCGGCAGTCCTCGCCGAGCAGTTGCTCCACGCGGCTGCGCATCTCCTCCGCGGCCTTGTTCGTGAATGTGACGGCGAGCACCTGGCCGGGCCGTGCGAGACCGCTGCCGATGAGGTGCGCCATGCGGCTGGTGATGACGCGCGTCTTGCCTGAGCCCGCGCCGGCGAGGATCAGCAGGGGGCCGTCGGTGTGGAGGACAGCGGCCTGCTGGGCCGGATTCAGCGATGACATGAAATCCATGAAGACGGTGTCAGGCCGAAGGCCAATGGCCGAAGGCCGAAGTAAGAGCTCACGGCTAGAGACGCAAAATGTGGAATGCGGCCCACGGCAAACACGCGCACGCGGTGAGCAAAGTCAAAGAATAGCAGACGGCGCCAACGAAGAGAGCTCGCCACAGCCCGTGAAGAAGACGTCCGATCTCTTCGGCGAGTGACAAAAGCTCACGAATCGTGGCCTGTTCCATCAACGAGAGGCGCCGGCACAACTCCAGACGCGTTTGCACCTCAGCGTTCGATCCAAGGGCGATCAACTCTCGAAAACTTGCGATCTTTGCCATGAGTACCCCTTGCAAAATCTGCAATACGCTGAGCGCCCCGGGTCCGAATCCCTTCGGCCTTTGGCCATTGGCCTTCGGCCTGACACCAAACCCGCCGCTGTCCGGACCTTGTCAGAAGCAACCCGCATGCCCACCGCGCACAGCGCCCTGAGCGAAGCCAAAGGGCGGGCCTGATACGATCGCTCGATCACATGGCCGCAACCCTGTTTCAGAAGGTCTGGGATCTCCACGCCGTCCGGAAGCTCCCGAATGGCCAGACGCAGCTCTACGTCGGCCTCCACCTCGTGCACGAAGTGACGAGTCCGCAGGCATTCGACGAGCTCAACGCGCGCGGCTGGCGTGTGCGCGCGCCCGAACGAACGTTCGCCACGCTCGATCACATTGTCCCGACGCTGAGCCAGGCACGGCCGTTTGCCGACGGCATGGCCGAGACCATGACGTCGTCGCTCGAGCGCAATTGCCGGGAGCACGGCATCCCGTTGTTCGACCTGGCAAGCGGGGCCCAGGGCATCGTGCACGTGATCGGTCCGGAGCTCGGGCTGACGCAGCCGGGCATGACGATTACGTGCGGCGACAGCCACACGTCCACGCACGGCGCGTTCGGCTCGCTCGCGTTCGGCATCGGCACGTCACAGGTCAGAGACGTCCTCGCGTCGCAGTCGCTCGCGATGTCGCCGTTCAAGATCCGGCGCATCGAAGTGAACGGGCGTCTCGCGCCGCACGTGTACGCGAAAGACGTGATTCTCACGATCATCGGCCGGCTCGGCGTGAAAGGCGGCACCGGCTTCGCGTACGAATACGCCGGCGACGCGATCGATCGCATGTCGATGGACGAGCGCATGACCATCTGCAACATGTCGATCGAGGGCGGCGCGCGGATCGGCTACGTCAATCCGGATGAGACGACGTTCGCCTACTTGAAGGGGCGCCGGTTCGCGCCGCAGGGGGACGCATTCGAGCGTGCCTGTGCGTGGTGGCGAAGTCTCGCGTCCGATCGCGGCGCGGCCTGGGACGACGTCGTGCGGCTCGATGCGCAGGAGGTCGCGCCGACAATCACCTGGGGGATCAACCCGGGCCAGTCCGTGGCGATCGACACTCCGCTGCCCGATCCGGCGTCGGCGTCGGACGCCGACCGCGCGGGGATGAAGGAAGCCCTGCAATTCATGGGCTTGCAGCCGGGTCAGCGGATGACGGGCACGCGCATCGACGTCGCCTTCATCGGCTCCTGCACGAACGCGCGGCTGTCCGATTTGCGCGAGGCCGCGCGGGTGGTGGCCGGCCATCGGGTGGCCTCACACGTGCGGGCGCTCGTCGTGCCGGGATCCCAGGCCGTTCGAGCCGCCGCCGAGCGTGAAGGACTGGACGATGTGTTTCGCGGGGCGGGGTTCGACTGGCGCGGCGCGGGGTGTTCCATGTGCCTCGGCATGAACCCCGACAAGCTCGAAGGCCGCGAGATTTGCGCCTCGTCATCCAATCGCAACTTCAAGGGCCGCCAGGGCAGCCCTACGGGACGGACGCTGCTGATGAGCCCGGCGATGGTGGCGGCGGCCGCGGTGGCGGGAGAAGTTGTGGACGTTCGACAGTGGATCAACCCAAGCCCCAAGTCCCAAGCCTGAGAAATGACCGAGCTTCCTCGCATCGAACGCATCGCCGGTCCGGCCCTGGTCATGCGCGGCAACGACATCGACACGGACCGAATCGTGCCGGCGCGCTTTCTTCGGGCGGTGACATTCGAAGGTCTCGAGGAGCATCTGTTCGAGGACGATCGCCGCGAAGCCGCTGGCCGCGGCGCGACGCACCCGTTCGACGATGTCGCGCGGCGTCACGCGCACGTGCTGCTCGTCAACGCGAACTTCGGCTGCGGGTCGTCGCGTGAGCATGCGCCGCAGGCCCTGCTCCGCCGCGGCATCCGCGCGGTCGTCGGCGAGTCGTTCGCCGAGATTTTCTTCACGAACGCGCTCACGATCGGCCTGCCGTGCGTCACCGCGTCGCACGCCGACGTCGAGCGGCTCATGACGATCGCGGATGGCTCGACGGACGCGGAGATCGCGATCGATTTGAAAGCTGGTCGCGTCTCGTCAGGTTCGTTGTCCGCCGACATCACCCTGCCCGACACGGCGCGCCACGCGCTGGTTTCCGGCACCTGGGATGCGACCGCGCTACTCCTCGAAAACTACAGTGATGTAGAGCAAGCCGCCGCCAAATTACCGTATCTGCAGGGGTTTTAGTTCTTACTTGGGCCTTGGGCCTTGGGCCTTTCGCCCTGGGCCGGCTCCGCTCGCGCGGCCGAGCGCGCGACGGCGAGAAACGCCCGCGCGGCGTGGGAGCGATCGCCGTCCTTCCGGTAGACAAATCGCAACTGACGCGGCGAGCGCAGCTCCGGCACGCGGATCTCGGCGAGCTGGCCGCGCGCGATTTCCCCCTGAGCGCACCGGCGCGGCAGCAGCGCGACGCCGAGCCCCATCTCCACCGCACGCTTGATGCCGTCGAGGCTCGGCAGCGACATCCGGATGTTGAGCGGCGCGTGGCGCTGCTCGTACAGCCGCAAGACGCGCTCGCGCGCCGGCGAGGGATCGTTGTGCGCGATGACCGTCTGCCGTCCCATTTCCTCCATCGTGATCTCGCTGCGGCCGGCAAGCGGATGGTCCGGCCGGACGAGCAGCACCAGCTCGTCCGTACCCAGCAGCAGCGACGACAGCTCTCGCTCGGAAGGATTGAACGTCAGCAGCCCGAAGTCCACCGAGCGAAGCATCACCTCCTGCGCCATCTGTCGCGACGGGATCCGCCGCACCTCCACGATGATCGCCGGATGCCGCTGCTGGAACGCGCCGATGATGGGCAGCACGGCGTGCACGCCGGCCTCGTTCGCTCCAAGGAGCACCCGGCCCTTCTGGACGTCGCGCAAATCGACGACCGCGGCGGCGGCCTCGTCGGCGAGCCGAAGGAGACGGCCGGCATAGTCGAGCAGCAGCTCGCCGGCGTCCGTGAGCGTGCCGTCCCGCGACGCCCGGTCGACCAGGCGCTCCCCAATCGCCTCCTCGAGACGGCGGACGGCCTGGCTCACGGCCGGCTGCGTGCGGCGGAGCTTCCGGGCGGCCCGCGAAAAGCTCCGCTCCCCGGCCACGGCGACGAAGACTCGCAGTTCCTCGAACGTCATGCCATAAGTTATTACACTACTAATCTAAGTTTCATAACTTTGACTTTTGGATGCAGTCGCAGGAGACTGGCGGACCTATGGATCGACTGATTGTGTTCGACACGACCCTCCGGGACGGCGAGCAGGCCCCCGGGTTTTCGCTCCGGGTCGAGGAAAAGGTCCAGCTGGCCCGGCAGCTCGAGGCCCTGGGCGTGGACATCGTCGAGGCCGGGTTCCCCATCGCTTCGGAGGCCGACGCCGAGGCCGTCCGGCGGGTGGCGCTCGCGCTCGAGCGCCCGGTGGTCGCCGCGCTGGCCCGCTGCGCCCCCGGAGACATCGACCGGGCCGCGTGGGCCATCGCGCCGGCCCGCCGCGGACGCATTCACACCTTCATCGCGACGTCCGACCTGCACCTCACGCGCAAGCTGCGGATGACGCGCGAGACGTGTTTTGCCGCGGCCGTGGACGCGGTCACGCGCGCGCGCTCGTATACCGACGACGTCGAGTTCTCGGCGGAGGATGCGACGCGAAGCGATCTGGATTTCCTGTGCCGGCTCATCGAAGCGGTCATCGACGCCGGCGCGCGCACCATCAATCTGCCCGACACCGTCGGCTACTCCACTCCGGACGAAATCGCCGGCTTCTTCCGGACTGTGATCGAACGCGTGTCGAACGCCGACCGCGCGATTTTCAGCGCCCACTGTCACGATGATCTGGGACTCGCGGTCGCGAACACGATCGCGGCCATCGGCGCGGGCGCCCGGCAGGTCGAGTGCACGATCAACGGCATCGGCGAGCGCGCGGGCAACGCGTCACTCGAGGAGATCGTGATGATCAGTCAGGTGCGCCCCGACCGGGTGCCCGTGCAGACCCAGATCAACACGAAGGAGCTCTACGCCGCGAGCCAGATGCTGAGCGAGCTCACCGGCGAGCTCGTCCAGGCCAACAAAGCGATCGTCGGCCGCAACGCATTTGCGCACGAAGCGGGCATCCACCAGGACGGGATGCTGAAGGATCGCCGGACCTACGAGATCATGCGGCCGGAAGACGTCGGCGTGCCGCAGACGACGCTCGTGCTCGGCCGGCACTCGGGCCGCCACGCCGTGCAGAAGCGCTGCGAGCAGCTCGGACTCACGCTCTCACGGCACGATCTGGACGAGGTCTATCGCCGGATGGTCGCGCAGGCCGACCGCACCAAGCACATCACGGACGACGATCTGCTGGATATCGCGGCGGAGGTGTCAGGCACGCCGCGGGCGCAGCGGGGACGAGATCCGGTGCTGCATGAAGCTGGGTACGGGTTTGGGGTGTGACGTCACTCCACCGTCACACTCTTCGCCAGATTCCTCGGCTGGTCCACGTCGCAGCCCCGCTTGACCGCGATGTGATACGCGAGTAACTGCAGCGGGATCACGAGCAGCAGCGGCAGCATCAGCCGATGCGCGTCGGGCACTTCGAGAATCACGTCTTTCTTCTCATCCAGGATCTCGTCAAACGCGCTGCGCTTCGAGGCGTTCGTGACGACGATCACCTGCCCGCCCCGTGACTTCGCTTCCTGGATGTTGCTGATCGCCTTGTCGAATACGACGTCGTCGGCCGCAATCGCGACGACCGGCAGGTCGTCGTCGATGAGCGCGATCGGGCCGTGCTTCATCTCGCCGGCGGGATAGCCCTCGGCGTGGATGTACGAGATTTCCTTGAGCTTCAGCGCGCCCTCGAGCGCGATCGGGTAGTTGATCCCGCGGCCGAGATACAGAAAGTCCCGATGATGATGCAGGGCGGCCGCAAGCTTCCTGATGCGCCCATCCAGCTTCAGGGCCTCCTCGATACGCAGCGGAAGCTGATCGAGCTCGTGGATGAGCGGCCGCGCCGCATCAGGCGACAGCGTGCCGCGCGCCTGGCCAATCGCAATCGCGAGCAGGTGCAGCGCGACGAGCTGCGACGTGAACGCCTTGGTCGAGGCGACGCCGATTTCCGGCCCCGCATGCGTGTAGACAGTCCCGGTGGCCTCGCGCGTTGCCATGCTGCCGACGACGTTGCAGATCGCGATGCTCTTGGCGCCCCGCGCCTTGGCTTCCCGCAGCGCGCCGAGCGTGTCGGCAGTTTCGCCCGACTGAGTGATGACGACGGCGAGCGTGCGGTCGTTGACGATCGGCTCGCGGTACCGGAACTCCGAGCTGTAGTCGACCTCGACCGGAATCCGCGCCAGCTCTTCGATCAGGAACTTCCCGACCAGCCCGGCGTGCCACGACGTGCCGCACGCCAGGATGACTATCCGTTCGATCGCCGCGAACGTGGCCGGATCGATCTGCATTTCTTCGAGAAAGACTTGTCCTGACTCGACGGACGTCCGCCCGAGCACGGTCTCGCGCACGGCCCACGGCTGCTCGTGGATCTCCTTGAGCATGAAATGCGGATAGCCCGCCTTTTCCGCCATCACGGGATCCCAGTTGATGTGCTGGGGCGTCTTGGTGATGGAGCGGCCGTCGAAGTCGGTGAACGTCACCCCGTCGCGTCCCACGACGGCGATCTCGCGGTCGTCGAGAAAGACGACCTTGCGCGTGTGACTCAGGATGGCGGGAATATCCGACGCGACGAAGAACTCACCGTCGCCCAGGCCGACGACCACCGGCGGGCCGTTGCGCACAGCGACGATGGTTTCGGGATCGTCGGCGGAGATCAGCACGAGCGCAAACAGGCCGCGCACGCTCTTGAGCGCCCGCCGTACCGCGGCCGCCAGGCCATCGCCGCGAGTCTCCTTCTCCACCAGGTGCGCGACGACCTCGGTGTCGGTCTCGGTCACGAACGTGTGGCCGGCAGCCTTGAGCTCGCGCTTCAGATCGAGGTAGTTCTCGATGATCCCGTTGTGCACGACGACGACGCGGTTCTTGCAGTCGCGATGCGGATGGGCATTCTCTTCCGTCGGCCGGCCATGCGTGGCCCAGCGTGTGTGCCCGATACCGAACTCGCCCTGGATGGGATCGCGCGCCAGCACCTCCTGGAGGTTCGCGAGCTTGCCGGCGCTCCGCCGAATCTGCAACTGGCCGTCGCGCACGAGCGCAATGCCGGCCGAGTCGTAGCCGCGATACTCGAGGCGCTGCAGCCCTTCCATCAGCACAGGCAGGACCGGTTTGGGTCCGACGTACCCGACGATGCCACACATGCTCAGGGTGTCTCTTTCTTTGATCCGGGGGGCTTCGCCCCCGCGGGCCCCCCGACCCGCTCACTCGCGGGGGCCCCTGATTCCCCGCTCCGTTCGCGGGGGCTCACTCGCTTCCGCTCGTTCGCTTCTGCGTGGTCAGGATTCGGAGCGTTCGTTCCCGCTTGCAGGCGCTCCTCGCGCGTCGCGACCCAGTCGAGCTTGTTCTCCTGGCGGCCGCGCGCGATGCCCAGCGCGCCGGCGGGAACGTCCTTCGTGATCGAGGATCCCGCCGCCACGTAGGCGCCCTTCCCAATCGTGACCGGCGCGATGAGCTGCGTGTCGCTTCCGATGAAGACGCCGTCTTCGATCACGGTCGGATGTTTGGCCTGCCCGTCGTAGTTGCAGGTGATCGTGCCGGCGCCGACATTGACGCGCTCGCCGATCGTCGCGTCCCCGAGATACGCAAGGTGATTGGCCTTCGAGCCCGGCCCGAGCCGCGTCTTCTTGAGCTCGACGAAGTTGCCGACCCGCGCGTCCGACTGGATTTCCGATCCCGGCCGGACGTGGGCAAAAGGCCCGACGGATGCGCCTGACGCCACCGTCGAGTCCACGATGACCGAGTGATCGAGAATCGTGACGCGATCGCCGATCGTGGCGTTCGTGAGCCGCACGTTGGCGTGAATCCGGCAGCCGGCGCCGACCGTCGTCCGGCCCTCGAGCGCGACTCCCCTGCCCACGACCGTGTCCGGCCCGATCGTGACTTCGTCGTCGATCATGGTCGTGGACGGATCTTCGAGCGTCGCCCCTCCCAACATCGCGGCGCGGTTCTTCCGCGCGCGCAGCACGGCCGAGATCTCCGCCAGGTCGATGCGGGTGTTCACGCCGCGGAGCTCTTCGGCGTGATCAAGACAGAGCGTCTCGACGCGAAGCTTGCGCTGGTGATACATCGCGACGAGATCCGTCAGGTAGTACTCGCCTTGCGCGTTATCCGACGCGAGCAGGTGGA
The DNA here is from genome assembly GCA_035633215.1 of Vicinamibacterales bacterium. GTDB lineage: Bacteria > Acidobacteriota > Vicinamibacteria > Vicinamibacterales > SCN-69-37 > DASQFI01. Next base: position 151,545 of record DASQFI010000071.1, read on the forward strand.
GTGAGGCGAACAGCGGCTCGAGAGCGAACGCGTAGATGCCGCTGTTGATTTCCTGGATCGCCCGCTCCTCCCCCGACGCGTCGCGCTCCTCGACAATGCGCACGACCTGGCCGGATGGGTCCCGAACGATCCGGCCGTAGCCGAACGGGTCTTCCGCGACGGTGGTGAGCACGGTTGCGGCCGCGCGCGCGGACGTGTGCGTTTCGAGAAGCCGGGTGAGCGTGTTCGCTTCGAGCAGCGGGACATCCGCGTACAGAAGCAGCACGGTACCCCTCTTCCCTGCCAGGACCGGTTCGGCCTGAAGCAGCGCGTGACCGGTCCCGAGCTGCGGCGATTGCACGGCGAATTCGAGGTCCGGACGGCCCGCCAGCGCCGTGCGCACGTCATCGGCCCCGTGGCCGATGACGAGGACGGTCTTGGCCGCTTTGAGCGTGTCGACCGTCCGGAGAACGTGCTCGATCAGCGGCCGGCCAGCCAGGGAATGCAGCACTTTGGCTCGCGCGGACTTCATCCGGGTGCCTTTTCCAGCCGCGAGTACGACGACGAAGAGAGACATAGGGGGAATTGATTGATTGAGGGATCGATCTATCGATCTATTGAAAACCTTGTTGGCCTGTCTGAACACCTGTCCAAACGCGCCTGCTCTCGAGGCGCAGGTTTTTCAATCGATCGATAGATCGATCGCTCAATCGACCAATCTCTGGATTATCTCTCGCCGCGAAGGCGCCGGGCCCGCCGATAGTGGTTCGAGGGCGTCGAGTTCGCATGCGGGTCGGTCAACCGACGAAAACGGTCAGTGTCGCGGATTGACTCGAAATCACCGTCGAATCGAGCTTGCGCGCCCGCTTCTGGCGAGATTTCGACCGCTTTTTCGAGAAAAGACAGCGCCGTGTCGGCCGCGCCCCGCCGGGCTTCGATGACGGCGAGCAGATAAAGCGCGAGATCGTCGCGCGGATCCTGAGCCAGCACGGCCTTTGCGAGCCGTTCGGCGCCGGTCTCGTCGCCGTTGTTCAGGGCAGCGGTTGCGGCCGTCAGCTGTTCTTCGACGGTGCCGGGCACGACGGGCTGCGTTCGCAGTTCCCGCTCGCAAAGCTCGAGGTAGACCCTCGCGCGGTCGAGGAGCCCGCGCTCGGATGGGTACTGCTCGAGCAGGTTTCGGAAGCCTGCTGCGGCCGGCCGATAGGAATGCCGCTGGAGCGCCTTCATGGCAGCCTCGAACGCAGTCACCGCTTCCGCCAGCGGGCCTTGCGGCGGCGGCAGCGGCAGCCCCGGTGGCCGTTCGGCGGCCGCGGCAGATCCGACTGGCGTTCTCGCCAGCTTTCGCTGCGGCGGTCGTGGCTTCCGATCGGCAGTCCCTCGACGAGGCCGGGGACGTTTGGGCATCAAGAAGTCTCCAGTGCGGAGGCGAAAAGCGCCGAGACGTTAGCAAAGGCGAAGATCGAGGTCAAGGCAGCACGGCGCTCTGTCTTTTGGCCAATATTCTGTTCTTCTTGATTATTTTTGCAACAGCTCTGGAAGGAACTGCAAGTGCCGTAGCCGTGAGAGTAATCGACGTTGGCTCATCCAACCCTGCCATGTTGGTTAAACGACAGAACATGTCACCAATAGCAGCCGCCTTGATAGCATCAAGCTCCTGAGCTGACTCGATTGCAGGACCGACCACGACCGTGAATTCCCCCACTTCGGCCATCTTGGGCTCCTTATTTGGCGAATCGACCAATTCTTCGTGGACCTTGGTCAACTCTCGGCCCACTACAATCTGTCGTGTGACCAAATCAGGCTGCAAGTCGCTCAACGTACGCCGGATTCGGTGCGGTGACTCGAAGAACACCACCGTTCTGGTTTCCTCGTTCAGTCTAGTGAGCCAATCCTGACGCGCCTCGCCGCTTCGCGGCGGGAAACCCATGAAGACGAACTCATCCCCAGGGAACCCAGAAGCCGAGAGCGCGGCGCTAATGGCGCTGGGGCCCGGGATTGGCACGACTTGAAAGCCCCGCTCTCGCACGGCTCGGACGAGTCTGGCGCCAGGATCGGAAATCCCAGGCGTCCCGGCATCAGAAACTAGGGCAATTGCCTCCCCTTTCTCCAGCCGCGAGATGATTCGAGGTGTCTCTCGTGCCTCGTTGTGCTCCCGGAGACTGATGACTGGGCGCCGGATCTCGTAGTGCGCCAGCAACTTCGACGTCCGGCGCGTGTCCTCCGCGGCGATCAGGTCGGCCTCCTTGAGCGTCCGGAGGGCCCGGAACGACAGGTCCTCCAGGTTCCCGATGGGGGTGGCCACGACGAAGAGGGGCATCGTTCGGATCTGTGGAAAACTAAGGCCGTTCTCACTTCCTCGCAGAGCAACGCCGGCCACCAACTCGGCAATATGACCGCTACAGGAAAAGTGAGAACGGCCCTAACGTGATCCTATATGCCTTTATACGAATACCAATGTGATGCCTGCGGCCATCGGTTCGAACGCATCCAGAAGTTCTCGGACCCGCCGATCGACAAGTGCCCCGAGTGCGGCGGGACCGTCCGGAAGCTGATCTCGTCGCCCGCGATTCAGTTCAAGGGGTCGGGCTGGTATGTGACCGATTACGCCCGAAAGCCGGAGAAGTCGGACTCGGCCGGCAAATCCGATTCTGGCGCTGGCGCCTCTGACGCGTCCGCAGGCAGCACGGACGGGGCATCAAGCTCCGAAGGCAAGGACGCGTCGAAAGAAGCCTCGAAGGACTCGCCCAAAGACTCGGCGAAGGACGCGCCGAAAGAAACCGCCAAGCCCGCGCCGGGAAAGACTACGCCGGGTTCAAAGACTTGAGATAGTCGCGAAACGGTCCGGCCAGATCCGGCCGCTGCAAGGCGAAATAGACGACGGCTTTCAGGAAGCCGAGTTTGTTGCCGGTGTCGTGACGCGTGCCGGTGACCTCGCAGGCGTACAGCGGGCGGGTGGCGAGCAGGCGCTTCAAGCCGTTCGTGAGCTGGATTTCGCCGGCTCGATCGCGCGCCGTGTCCTCGAGCGCGTCGAAGATATCGGGCGTCAGAAGATACCGGCCGATGATCGCGAGGTCGGATGGCGCCTTGTCCGGCGGCGGCTTCTCGACGAGATCGAGAATCTTGTAGACGCCAGGACGCAAGGGCTCGGCGGCGATCACGCCGTAGCCTGAAATCTGGTCCTTCGGGATGCGCTCGACGAGGATGACCGGGCCGCCGACTTCGTCGAAGACCGCGATCATCTGCGCGAGGGCCGGCGGCGTCGCATCAATCACGTCGTCGGCCAGGATCACCGCGAACGGCTCGTTGCCAACGAGGTGCCTCGTCACGAGCACCGCATGGCCGAGACCGAGCGGCTCGCCCTGGCGGACGTAGGCGACGCTGATCAGGCTCGAGATCTCACGAATCTCGGCGAGCAGGTCCTTCTTGCCGCGCGATTCGAGGAACGTCTCGAGCTCGACCGAGACGTCGAAGTGATCTTCGATCGCATTCTTGCCGCGGCCAGTGACGAGGATGATGTCGGCGACGCCCGAGGCGACCGCTTCTTCGACGCCGTACTGAATGATCGGCTTGTCGACGAGCGGCAGCATTTCCTTGGGTTGCGCCTTGGTGGCCGGCAGAAAGCGGGTGCCGAGGCCGGCGGCGGGGAAAACGGCTTTGCGCACGAGGGTTTTCACGGAAGGAATCGTACTCCACGAAGACCTCGGAGGTCTTTTCTGGGAAGACCAAAACAAAAAGACCCCCGAAGTCTTTTGACCCCGATAGGATCAGTCATGCTCGATTCCGTGCTCGTGAGAGATCGACTGGCCGACGTCGAGACGCGCCTCAACACGCGCGGGCTCGATCTGTCGAAGGAGCTGGCGGAGCTGGCCACAGTCGAGGCCGAGCGTCGCCGCCTGATTCCGGCGGTGGAGACGCTCAAGCGCGAGCAGAACGCGGCGAGCGAGGCGGTCGCGACAGCGAAGCGCGAGGGCCGGGATCCGAGCGCGATTTTCGCGGAGAACAAAGCGCGCGGCGGCCGTATCAAGGCGCTTGAAGCCGAGCTCGCGGACGTCGAGGCCCGACGCGAGTCGCTGCTGCTGCGGCTGCCGAACCTTCCGCATGAGAGCGTGCCGGTGGGGAAGACCTCGGCCGACAACGCCGAGATCAGCCGGTGGGGACGTCCGCCGACGTTCGGGTTCACGCCGAAGCCGCACTGGGAGATCGGGCAGGCGCTCGGCATCCTGGATTTCGAGCGGGCGGCGCGGATGTCGGGCGCGCGGTTCTCGGTGCTGCTCGGCGCCGGCGCGCGGCTCGCGCGCGCCCTCATTAATTTCATGCTCGATCTGCACGTGCGCGAGCACGGTTATCAGGAAGTGGAGCCGCCGTTCCTCGTGAACGCGGCGGCGCTCACCGGGACGGGCAACCTGCCGAAGTTCGAGCAGGATCTGTTTCGGATAGCGGGGGAGTGGGATCTCTATTTGATTCCGACGGCGGAAGTGCCGCTGACCAATCTCCACCGCGAGGAGATTCTGGACGGCCGCCAGCTGCCGCTGAAGTACACGGCGTACACGCCCTGTTTCCGGAGCGAGGCGGGCTCGCACGGCGCGGACGTACGCGGCCTGATCCGGCAACACCAGTTCGACAAAGTCGAACTGGTGAAGTTCACGACGCCGGAGCAGTCCTACGACGAGCTCGAGAAGCTCACGCGCGACGCCGAGCGCGTCCTCGAGCTGCTGGAGCTGCCGCATCGCCGCGTCGCGCTCTGCACGGGCGATCTCGGCTTCGCGTCAGCGAAGACGTACGACATCGAGGTCTGGCTGCCGAGCCAGGACGGGTACCGGGAGATTTCGTCCTGCAGCAACACCGAGGCGTTTCAGGCGCGCCGGGCTCAGATTCGCTATCGGCCGGACGGGACCGGCAAGGCGCAGTTCGTCCACACGCTGAACGGATCCGGACTCGCCGTCGGCCGCACGCTGATCGCGATTCTGGAGAACTGCCAGCAGGCGGATGGGACGGTCACCATTCCCGCGGCGCTCCGGACGTACATGGGGGCGGACAAAATACAGGCAACTTAGAACTGAGAACTGAGAACTTAGAACTCGAAACTGAATGTCAAAGCAGGTCTGCAACAGGCCATTTGCTCTTAGTGAGTGATCAAGTTCTTAGTTCTAAGTTCTGAGTTCTCAGTTGCACGAATCACCCATCGGAGGGATGTGTGAGTGGTTGAAACAGGCGGTCTTGAAAACCGCTGTGCGGGAAACCGCACCGGGGGTTCGAATCCCTCTCCCTCCGCCAGCCTTCGCCGAACGCTCGCTACGGAGCGGCTACGGTTGGCAAGCTCAGCCTTCGCTCGCCTTTCGGCGAGCTTCGGCTAGGCAGGCGAGTCTCTGGTATGCGAAGGCTGTCTGGCCGACTTGTCCCGCCGAAGCTGTGCGGAGGCGGAAGCGGCGAAGCCGCGAAGGCGGACCTCACGCTCTAACTGGCGAAGTGCGCCGTAGAATCTACCCATCCAACCTGCGATGACCGCGAGCTTCCGCCGCACATTTCTGATCCTGCTCGTCGCCGTGATCTCCCTGGCGTTCCTCTGGATGATCCGCGCGTTCCTGATGACGATCCTGCTCGCCGCGCTGTTTTCGGGCGTCGTCTACGGCATCCACCGGCAGATCGCCCGCGGCCTGGGCGGCCGCGAGAAACCGGCAGCCATCTTCACGCTGCTGCTCCTGCTCGCGCTGGTGGTGACGCCGCTGCTGCTCGTGGCGGGCGCGGTCGCCAACGAGGCGCTGCGCATCAACGAGACCATCGGTCCGCGCATCGACCAGCTGCGCCAACCCGGCGAACTGGATCGGTGGCTGCGGCTGGCGCCGGGTTACGCGTACGTCGAGCCGTACCGCGAGCACATCCTCACCCGCGCCGGCGAGCTCGTCGGCGGCATCGGCGGCCTGGTGTTCAACGCGCTCTCGGCCACGACCAAGGCCACGGTGCTGTTCTTCTTCCACTTCGTGGTGATGCTCTACACGATGTATTTCTTCCTGACCGACGGCCCCAGGCTCGTGCGCACGATGCTGGCCTACCTGCCGCTCGCGGAGGCCGACAAAGAGCGCATGCTGGACAAGTTCGTATCCGTCACGCGCGCGACGCTCAAGGGCACCATCCTCATCGGCCTCGCGCAGGGCGTGCTCGGCGGCCTCGCATTCCGGGTCGTGGGAATCGAGGGGGCGATCTTCTGGGGCACCGTGATGACCGTGCTCTCGATCATCCCCGGCGTCGGCGGCGCGCTCGTCTGGGTGCCGGCGGCCATCATCCTCGCGGCGACCGGCTCGTTCTGGCAGGGACTGGGGCTCGCGCTGTTCTGCTCCCTCATCATCGGCAGCGTGGACAACGTGCTCCGTCCGATCCTGGTCGGGCGCGACACGCAGATGCACGAGCTGCTGATCTTCTTCTCCACGCTCGGCGGGCTGCTCGCCTTTGGCGCAATGGGGTTCATCCTCGGCCCGATCCTCGCCGCGCTGTTTCTCACGGTCTGGGAGATGTTCGGCGTCGCCTTCCGCGGCGAGCTGCACGAAACGCCGCCGCTCGTTGTCACCGACCGGGAACCACCAGGGCCGGACGGGACGCCGTGACGCGCGAGCCGCGTTGCACAATGTGCATCTAGCAGACATACTGATGCATATGAGAACCACACTCATTTTGAACGACGAACTGCTGGAGAAGGCACGCGGCCTGACGGGCGTCCAGGAGAAGACCGCGCTCGTGCATGAAGGACTGCGCGCACTGATTGCCCGGGAAAGCGCCCGACGACTCGCGGCGCTCGGAGGCAGTGAGCCGACCCTCCAGGCGATTCAGCGGCGGCGTCCGGCGCCGAGGTCGGCGCGGCGGTCTCGGTGATCCTCGTCGACACCTCAGTCTGGATAGAGCACCTTCGCCGTGGACAGGACCGCCTGGCCGAGCTCCTCCATCAGGGTCAGGTCATGTGTCATCCATTCGTCATCGGCGAAATCGCACTGGGCGCGCTGACAAGGCCGCGTGCCGTCCTGCGTCCCCTGGCCGAGCTGCCGGTCGTACAGGTCGTCGATCACGAAGACGCGCTCGCCTTCGTCCAGCAGCGCGCGCTCGGCGGCCGCGGGATCGGATGGGTGGACGTCCATCTCCTCGCGAGTGCGCTCCTCGACCGCACTCCGTTGTGGACGTTCGACCGGCGCCTGGGCCACGTGGCGCGCGAGCTCGACGTCGCGTGGGACGGATCGTGACGAAAGAGGATTCGACGGGCCCTCCCGTGACCTCTGCGCGCAGGCACTTCTTCACGCTCGGGCTGGGCGGCGGCTGGGACATGGCGATCTTCACCTACTTCGTCGTCTGCGGCGTGAGCAGGCTCGCGAATTCAATGTGACCGCCGAAGCGCTTGCCGCCTGCGAGGCGGCCGACAGCCGCGAGACTATGCACGCCGCGGAAGCCAACCTCGATGGACTCGGCGGCGATTGGCGCGAAGACATCCGCGGGCGTGAGCCATAGCTCGAAGTCCGGCGGCAGTACGCCGATGATCCGATAGGTCCCGTCGATGACCTGCAGGTGCTGGCCAATCACATCGGCCCGTCCGGCCAGCGCGCGCTTCCAGAAGCCGTGACTCACGACCACGACGTGCTCGCCGCCTGCCCGATCGTCGGCGGCGTTGAAGAGTCGTCCGAGCTGTGGCCGCGTCCCCAGGACCTCGAACAGGGCGCCCGTGACGAGCGCCCCCGGCAGACGCTCGGGTCCCATCGGGTATCTGTCGATCGAACGACTGCGCGCGGAACCCGCCAAAGCCGTCGAAGCGGGTCAGTTCTTTGGTCCAGTCCTGAAGATCGGGATACGACTGCCCGCCGCGAATCCTGACGAGCGAGCCCGGGGCGGCGTAGGGCAGCAGCCGGAGGATCACGCGGAAGTACATACGTCAAGGCCGGTTCTCAAGGCGCGCTGCGTTTGGCCGCCTCCTGCTCGCCCTCATCCAGAAAAAACAGCGCCTCGACCGGCTGGCCCGCGAGCCGTGCAATCTGCATCGCGAGCGGCAGGCTCGGATCGTACTTGCCCGTTTCGATCGCGTTGATCGTCTGGCGCGAGACGCCGAGCGCCTCGGCCAGCTGCGCCTGCGACCAGTCGCGTTCGGCGCGAAAGACCTTGAGACGGTTTCTCATTGATACCGCCTCCGCGCGCGCATGAGACCCATGAAATAGAACACGTAGAGGAACGGCCAGATGTGGCGATAGCTCCAGTCGTCCATGTTCAGGTCGATCGCGATCTGGAGCAGGCCGAGCGTCATCAGCAAGAGGAGAGTCAGCGGGAACGCCACGGCGAGCGCCTCGAGTTGAATACGGCGCTCGAGTTCGTCCGCTCCGCTCACCGATCGGATGAAATCGCGCAGGAACCAGGCGAACGCCGGCAGCGGCGCGAGCGCGATGGCGGCGCGGACCCACGGCGAGAGCCCGTCCATCTCGAGCATCGCGCGCGCGCCGAAGTAGAGGCCCAGCCAGAGGCCGGCGGCGAGCCCCACGTGGCCCTCGCCGCGGCCCAACAAGACGTCAGAGAGCTTTTTCATCGCCCGTTCCTCCTGAGGGCGAACAGTACGCTAATAGCGACAATATGTCAAGCATACTTTACATAAAGACGCGTAATATCGACACGGCATACTATTGACAAAACGTCTATAGACTAAACAGAATGAGCGTCATGCAGACGCTCCGATCCCTGCCGCTGAAACCAGATGTGTTCGAAATCCTGCTCGCGCTGAAGAGCGGCCCTCGACACGGCTACGGCATCCTGAAAGTGATCGAGGCGCGCGAGATCAAACTCCCGGCGAGCTTGCTGTATCGAAAACTCCGTCGGCTGATGGACGACGGATGGGTCGCCGAGTCGAAGGCGAAAGCAGACGACGGGGGGAACGATCCGCGCCGGCGCTACTACCAGCTCACGCCGGCAGGCGAAGCCGTGCTGCGTGCCGAAGCGGCGCGGATCGTCGAGCTCGCCCGGAGCGGACACGTGCGCAAGCTCGCGCAGGACGCGAAGACGGATCATGCGTAACGCCGGCGTTGACGGCGACGCGCGCGCGCGGCGGGTGCTCCGCGCGCTGCTGGGCCTCTATCCACCGTCGTTCCGCCGCGGGTTAGGGGAGGACCTGGTGGAAACGGCGCTGTTCCGGCGTCAGGAATCGCGGCGCCGCCATCCGATCATCGGCGGGCTGCGATTCTGGCTGACCGAGGGGGCGCGGTTCGCGTTCGACGGCCTGCTCGAGCGCGTACAGGCGTGGCCATCGATCTCCGACGAGCTCCGTCATGCATGGCGGCAGCTCAGGCGCGCGCCGTCGCAACAGGCATTGGCGATTGTGACGCTCGCGCTCGGCGTGGGCGCGACGATCGGCGTGGCCACGCTGGCCGACGCGATCGTGTTTCGCCCGTTGCCGTTTGCCGATGCCCACCGTCTGTACCTGATTCACGCGCGCTTCGGCAGCACGGAGTTGAGCTCCAATTCGTTGCCCAATCTGAGGGATCTTCAGGCATCGGTGAAAACGATGTCCTGGCTCGCCGGTGCGAGTGACAGGAGCCCGGCGTTGGCCGACGAGGCTGCAGATGCAGAACGCATCTCCGTCCTCGACGTCACAGACGGCTACCTTCCAGCCTTGGGAGCGCGTAGACACGCGGGCCGGCCATTCAACGAACGCGACTACGCGGCCGGTGCCGCTCGGGTCGCCATCGTGAGTCATGCGCTCTGGCATCGACGCTGGGGCGGCAATTCGTCGGTACTGGGCAACTCGGTCCGGCTGAACGGCATGCCGTACACCATCGTCGGCGTGATGATGCCGGCGTTTCGCGATCCGGAGCCAATCGAATCCGGGGCGGCCACCGGCATGTGGGTGCCCGCACGCACCGGAGATTTCAAGGATCGCGATGACTATGGGTTCCGGGTGCTGGGTCGCCTGACCGACGCGGTGACGGCAGGCTCGGCCGCACAGGAACTTACGCAAGCCGGCCGGAGGCTGGCCGCGGCCTACCCGGCCGAAAACCGTGTCGACGGCGCCGATCTCGATTTCGTGATGCATCCGCTTCATGAGATGACGGTGGCGGGCGCGCGCGAGCGCGTCCTGCTCGTACTTGGCGCGGTCGTCTTGTTGCTGATGCTTGCGTGCGCGAACGCGGCGAACCTGTTCCTGGCGCGGGGCGTCAGCCGGTCGTTGGAGCTGGCGGTCCGAAGCGCGCTCGGCGCGACACGTCCGAGACTGGCGTTCCAACTCTTCAGCGAGACGCTTCTCACGGCCGTGATCGCGGGTGCCGTGGGCGGACTGCTGGGGATCGCCGGCGTGCGCGCGTTCGTCGCGGCGGCGCCCGCGGGCGTGCCGCGGCTGCACGAATTCGGCCTCGACCTGCGCGTTTTCGGGGTCGCCGCGGGCCTCACGGCGCTCACCGCGGTGATGTTCGGCGTGCTGCCGGCGCTGCGCGCGGCACGAGAGGCCTCCGCCAAAGGATCGGCCGGCGCACGGACGACCGAGTCGAAACAGGGGCAACGGCTGCAGGCGACGCTCGTCGCGGTCGAAGTCGCGATTTCGCTCGTGCTGGTCACGAGCGCGGCGCTGCTGCTCGGAAGCGTGCGGCACCTGTTGAACGTGCCGCCGGGGTTCGACGCGGCCAACGTCACCGCCGTGGACGTCCGGCCGCCGTTCGGGGCGAGGACCCAGGAAGGCACGCGAATCTACCATGCGGAGCTGCTCGAGCGCGCGGCGGCCCTGCCCGGCGTCGCGCGCGCGGCCCTGGCCTATTCCGCGCCGGGCACGCCAGGCGGCGCGTGGACACGGGTGACCCCCGACAGCGGCATGCCATCGACGCGCGGATCGGAACCCTCCAGAGCTCCCGCGTACGGCCTGTCGCCGGGCCCCGATTTCTTCTTCTTCAATGCGGTCAGTCCCGAATTCTTCGAGGTGCTGCGCATTCCGCTGCACGCGGGCAGACTGTTCGAGCGTGTCGAACGCGGTCCGTTCGAAGTGATTCTCAACGAGAGCGCCGCACGCCGCTTCTTTCCCGGCGTGGACCGTCCGCTCGGCCGGCGGATCGCCCTCGGCGCGCCGGATTCGATCGCGCCGATGCGCGAAGTCGTCGGCATCGTCGGCGACGTGCGGCAGCGCGGTCCCGTCCGGGATCCCGAACCGCAGATCTATCTGCCGTACTGGCAGCGCGACGTCAACCGGCTTGGTCTGTTGATCCAGCCGCGCGCCGGTGCGATCGTGAGGTCGGAGGATATTCGGCGCATGGTGCGCGAGGTCGCGCCGGACGTTCCAGTGGATCGCATCGAGCCGGTCGCCGCCCGCTATGAGGCGACCAGCGCCCAGACGCGCTTGCTCGCGTCGCTCCTCACCGTCTTCGCGGTCGTGGGGTTGCTCCTCGCGGCGATCGGCACGTATGCGACCGTCTCGCATGCGTTCTCGAGACGAGTCAAGGAAGTCGCGATCCGGCTGACGCTCGGCGCGCCTGCCAGCGGCGTGTTTCGCCTGGTGCTGAGGCGCGCGTTGTCGGTCGCGGCGATCGGCATCGCCGCTGGGCTCGCGTTGACGTTCTTGCTGTCGAGATTTCTCGAGGGTCAGCTGTACGGCGTGACGACACGGGATCCGCTGACCACCGGGGGCGCCGTTCTTGGCATCGCCGCGTCAGTGGCGATCGCCGCGCTCGGTCCAGCGATACGCGCGGCGAGGGTCGATCCGAATAAGGTGCTGCGACAGATGTGACCTCCGGAGGTTCCGGGGTTCCGGTGCGGGGTTCCCCGGTTCCGCAGTTCCGAACGCCGGAACGATCGTGCTCGCGGGCCAACTCGGCGTGAAACTCGGCGACGAGGTCGTCGTCGCCACGGCGGGAAGCTACGTGCTGAAGCCGCGAGGGCAGTGGCACGCCTACTGGAACGCCGGCAGCACAGAGCTGCGGTTCATCGAGCTCCTCGTGCCGGCCGGGGTCGAAGGCTCCTTCGAAGAACTGTCGCGACTGTTTGCGACCGTCGACGCGCCGCTCGCCGACGACGTTCAGCGCCTCGCGGATCAGTACGGGCTGCAGGTGGACTTTCAAAGTGTGGCGGCGCTTTGCCACCAGTTTCAGTTGCGGTTCTGACCGAGGTCTTAGACAGCCTATAATCCGCCAGGGAGCCGAGCCATGCGACCGTTGCTTGCAGCAGTCATTGCGCTTGCATCTCTCGCTGCCGCGCCGATCGGTCAGGCGCGGAAAGAAACCATCGAGGGCATCCGGAATTTCACGGTCGTGGACGCCACGGTGGCGTGTGCCGGCGCGACCGAGGCGCGCGTCTTCCGTGGCCTCAAGGAGCGCGGCTACAAGTCGATCGTGAATCTGCGGGAAGCGACGGAAACGGGCGCGGCCATTCCCGAATCTCGCGCCCTGGCGTCCGACGCCGGGCTGAAGTTCATTCATCTGCCGTTCAACGCGACGCAACCCGACGAATCCGTGGTGGACGAATTCATCAAGGTCGTCACTGATCCCGCCAATCAGCCGGTCTTCATCAATTGCGGCAGCGCCAATCGCGTGAGCGCGCTGTGGCTCACGAAGCGCATGCTCGTCGACAAGTGGGACGAAGCGCGCGCGCTCGAGGAAGCGAAGTTTATCGGGTTGTCGAACGAGGCGCTTCAGAAGTTTGCGCTGGCGTACGTGGCGAAGCGGCGATCCCCTCCAGGGACCGGACGTTGATCCCTCAACTGCTCGGCGGCTCGACCCACATCAGCCGCATCAGTTCCTGAACGCGCTGCCAGAATTCGCGCACAGGGGATCCTAGCTCGCCCCGCCCCGTCGCGTCACGGCTCGTCCCCGTCCGCTTCCCAACACATCAGGAAATGGCTTACCATGCCGATGCGCCCCGATCCGAGACCCAGGCCAGATCGGCGGTCAGCGACACCGGGTCGGAGTATCGGCCCGCCCACCAGGAGGGCGACTCGACATGACCAGCGTGTTCCCGCGGACGATCGCGGCCGCCGTGCTCGCTTTCGTCGTCCAGGCGTCCCCATCGGCGCAGACCGGCGCGGCGGCACAGGGCAATCCGCCGGCCGAGCCGAAGGCCCGGCCCGATCTCGTCACCCAGCCGTACAACGAGGCTGACGTCAACTTCATGGCGGGAATGATCCCGCATCATGCCCAGGCTGTCGTGATGGCCACGATGGCCCCGACGCACGCCGCCAGTCCGAGCGTCAAGTTGATGTGCGAACGCCAGCTCGTCTCGCAGCGCGACGAGATCGAGCTGATGCGCACCTGGCTCCGCGACCGCGGCCAGCGCGTTCCGGCGGCCAACTCGACACGTCATCGCATGGTGATGAACGGCATGGAGCACGACATGCTGATGCCCGGCATGTTGAGCGACGAGGAGATGGCGGAGCTCGACAAGGCGCGGGGCGCCGAGTGGGACAAGTTGTTTCTCAAATTCATGATCAAGCACCACGAAGGCGCCTTGAAGATGGTGGAAGAGCTGTTCGCGTCGTACGGCGCCGCGCAGGGCGACGACGTCTACAAGTTCGCGTCGGATGTGTTCGCCGACCAGACCGCTGAAATCGAACGCATGCAGAAGATGCTCGCTGGAGGCTGAGATGATGACGTTTGAAAAAATATTCCGGCATCCCGTCGCCCGATGGTCGCTGGCCTTCGGGGTCTTGATTGCCGTCGCGTGCGGACCGAAGTCGCCGCCATCGCCGCCGCCGGCCGCGCCGGCCCCGGCCGTGACGCCGCCACCCGCGACGCCACCGCCGACCGC
>DASQFI010000072.1:0-3454 GCA_035633215.1 Vicinamibacterales bacterium
AAGCGCACCGAAGCGCTGAACTGGCTGTTCTGGCAGATGGGCTCAACGCCCTATGTCGGCGGCGGCTTCGGGCATTTCTATGCCTATGCTCCGGTGAAGATCAAATACGCCATCGACCGTTTTGCAATGGAGGTGAAACGCCTGCTCGACGTGCTCGACCGGCAGCTTGCGGACAATCAATTCATCGCCGGCGACGAATACACGATCGCCGATATGGCGATCTGGCCGTGGTACGGCAACGGCATGTTGAACGGCGCCTCCTACAACGACCCGCGCAAGTTCCTGCAGACGCACGAATATAAAAACCTGACGCGCTGGACGAAAGAAATCGGCGAGCGCCCGACCGTCAAGCGCGGGCGCATGGTCAACCGCACCAGCGGGCCGCCTGAAGAACAATTGCACGAGCGCCATGACGCCAGCGATTTCAGGACGAAAACGCAAGGCAAGATCGCCGCGCGCGGGTAACCCCATCGGAACGTTTCACTTGAGGAGTGACCGACCATGGCTCGCAAACGTGTCCTGATCACCGGCGCAGCCGGCTACCTCTCGCGCCAGCTCTTGCCCGTGTTCCGCGAGCGCTATGACCTTGTGTTGCTGGACCGCCGCAAGCCGCAAGACATCGACGGCATCATCGAGGTCGATCTCGTCAATCCCGACATCGACACCTATCGCGAGCACTTCAAGGGAGTCGATGCAATCGTTCACAACACGCGCAGCACTCGCCCGGGCGTGAATACCGGCGCACCGCGGCAGTGGCTCAAGGACCGGCCGTTGGGCGATCTGGAGGGTTACTACGTCGAACGCGATTCGCTCGACATGGCTTATCACGTGTTTCGCCTCGCCCAGGAGGAAGGCGTCACTCGCGTCGTAACGGCGAGCTCGAACCACGCCACCGACTGGTACGAAACCAAACTGCACGACGGCCGCATGGATTCTTGCGATCACACGACCTATCCGCTTTCGGACAACTTCTACGGCTGGGCGAAGATCGCCTATGAGAATCTCGGCTTTATCTTCGCCACCGGTCGTTTCGGAAGGCCGGTCGAAAACATTCACATCCGCATCGTCGTGCCGCGCGCGGTCGATGGCGCGAAGCTTGCGAGCAACCAGACCACCTACAAGCGTGATCTGGCGGGCTACATCAGCGAGCGCGATCTGCAGCAGCTCTACATGAAATCCATCGAGACGCCCGACATCCGCAACGCCGATGGCGTGCCGTGGCACTGCTTCTATGGCGTGTCCGACAATACGCGCTCATGCTGGAGCATCGCCAACGCCCGGCAAGTGATCGGTTATGCGCCGCAGGACGACTCCGAGCGCGTGTTCGCCGACGACATTGCCCGCTTTGTGACGAGCAATGGCCGCACCGCGGCTTGAACGCCCTGGTCGTCGCCAGGCCGGTGGTAACATGGTGCACGACCGGACGCAACACTACGCCATTGCGGGAGGTACGGAATGAGCTTTCGCGGGAAGACGGCCATCGTCGGCATAGGCGAGACGGTGCACAAGCGTTCCTGGCCCAACCGGTCGGCGCTCGGCCTCGCCGCCGAAGCCGCGGCCGAGGCGATCAACGACGCCGGGCTGCGTCGTGAGGACATCGATGGGCTCATCTCGATCTCGATGTCCTTCCTGCCGCAGCGCGTCGCCGAGTACGTCGGCATCCGGCCGACCGGCTTCGCGGCCGGTGTCGGCATGAACGGCGCCACCCCCGGTGCCGCGATAACGATCGCCGCCGCGCTCCTGGACGAAGGCGTCTGCAACTACATCCTCTTCGTCAACGGCAACGCCCGCGACCCAGCGAACCCGGGCTCGTTCACGGGTGCGCCCGGGGAAGCCGGCGGAAGCACCCGTCCCGACTTCATCAGCGAGTTCGTCAGCCCCTACGGTCCGGCGATCGCCGCGAATACGAACTACGCCCTGCTCTACACGCGCCACATGTACAAGTACGGCACCAAGCCGGAGCAGCTGGCGCGGATCAGCGTCAACCAGCGCTTCAACGCCGGCCCTAACCCGCTCGCCGCCCTGCGCGATCCGATCACGGTGGATGACGTGCTCAACTCGCGCTATGTCAACTACCCGCTGCACATCCTCGAGTGCGTGATGCCGTGCGCAGGCGGCATCGCCTTCATCATGACGACCGCGGAACGGGCGCGGCTGCTCCGCCGGCCGCCGGTGTACGTCCTCGGCGCGGCGGTGGCGCAGGGCTTCGACAACAGTTGGCTCACGCCCGACATCTGCCAGACCGCAACGGCGTTCTCCGCGCCGGCCGCCTACCGCATGGCTGGTTACGGACCGAAGGACTGCCAGTTCGCGGAGTTCTACGACTGCTACACGATCCTGCACGCAACGACGCTCGAGGACGCCGGCATCTGCCCCAAAGGCGAGATCGGCCCCTTCTTCGAGAGCACCGACACCACCTTCAAGGGCAGCTTCCCGATCAACACCGACGGTGGCCAGCTCTCCTGCGGGCAGTTCATCGCTGGATCGAGCGGCACGCAGCACGTCACCGAAGCGGTGCGCCAGATCCGCGGCATGGCCGGCGAGCGTCAGGTCGCGCGGCACGACCTCTGCGTCGTCAACGTCAACGGCGGCTCCCCCTCGCAGGAAGCGACGATGGTCCTAGGGAGTGCGAACGCGCTCTGAGCCGATCCCAACTCCGTCCTGGGGCTCTCGAAGGACGAGCACCGAGATCACACGCAGCGACGAACGAGGTAGAAACGCTATGACAACGACACCGACCGGCACGCCTCCTTCAGCAGCCTCGGACGGCGCACGACAGACGCCCCCGAAGCCGCTGCCGCGACCCGAGCTCAAATCGCTGACCGCGCCCTACTGGGAAGCGGCGAAGCGTCATGAGCTGGTCATGCAGCGCTGTACCGCCTGCGCCGGTTGGATCTTCTACCCGCGCGAGCAGTGCCCGGTCTGCTTCTCGCAGAAGCTGGAGTGGGCGCCCGTGAGCGGTCGCGGCCGGGTCTACACCTTCACGATCGTCCATCAGCCAGCGCACCCCGGTTTCCAGAGCGAGACGCCCTACACCTACGCGATCGTCCAGCTCGACGAGGGCGTGCGCGTCCCAACGAACATCGTCGAGTGCGCGCCGGAAGACGTCCGGGTGGACATGCCCGTCGTCGCCGTCTTCGACGACGTTTCGGTGGAGTGGACGCTGGTGAAGTTCAAGCCGGCCTAACGATCATGGGGTAAGTAGGGTCAGTGTAAACTTTTCGCGCGTCCCTGTGGTCTCAGTAGCCAGCCCGCCGGTCCACCACTCCCAACAGCGGCTGGTTCTCCGCAAATCGACGCAGGTTTTCGCACCAGAAATCCACTACGGCGTCGCTCATTTTCACCGACTCGGTGGCAATGTGGGGTGTGGTGGGCTTCATGGCGTCAAATCGCTCTTGCCGAATGCGCGGTCGACATGCGGAAGTTCGCGCGGCGTTCGGGTCATGCCCAGAAC
>DASQFI010000073.1:0-2109 GCA_035633215.1 Vicinamibacterales bacterium
TCTTCCGCCTTCAGGCGGAAGGCTGCAGTTGGGGCAACCGCTAGGAGTCTTGACTCCTAGAAGTATGAGTGTTTGAGTCAAGTTTTTCAGGCCGCAAGTTTTACCTCCTGCAGGAACGCGGCGAGGGCGACATCCAGGCGATCAAAGGCGTGCTGGGCGCGCGTGGAGCCCGCCGGCTGCAACGAGCTGGCGGGGCGGAGCGCTCGAGTATAGAGGCGCGCATAGAACATGGCGACCTGGGCGCCGGTCGGTGTGATGCGGTACCGATGGCTGCGCGGCACCCGTTCGATGAGGCCATGCAGCCGCAGGCGTCGGAGGTCGTAGGTCATGGCGCCCGCCGAGTAGGTGTCGGGGTCTCGACTCTGGAGCTGTGCGACGTGATCGCGCAGCTCCCGGTGGCGAAAGCCGGTCGGGGCGAGGGCAAAGAGACAGAGCGCGTGCATGAGCGCGTGGACGCGGCGGTCGCCGAAGCGCAGTCCGGCGGCGCGTTGATCCTGGACGACGACGGGGTGGCTGACCGCGTCGAGGGCATCTTCACCGATCAGGCAGTCGTGGCTCAGAGATTCGACGTGTAACAACCGTCGGTTGGCGGCAAAGCCGATCTCCCGCAGGGCGGGCAGATTGCGGAGCGCACGACCAATGGCGAAGTCGTAGGTATCGTTGATGGTGGTTTCGGTGCGAAGGGCCTGGCCTTCTTTGTGGTACTGCTTGACCTTGGACTTCTTGTACTCGACGTGCAGCGAGGGCACGACCCCCTCGGTCAGCACGCGGGTGCGGAAGCGGCCGGGCGTGCGGCGGGTCACGCGACGGTTGAAGACCAACTGCATCTGATCGGCGCGCCCGATGTCGAGATTCTCCCGGATGACTTCTTCGAAGAAACAGCGGCCGGTGACCGGACGATCGAGGACCTGGGTCAGGGCGAACTCGCTTTGCAGGATCGAAAGCTGATAGCGATACCCCGCCGCGCGATGCGCGGACGCGAAGGGATGCGGGAGGCGCCGGAGCCACTTGCGAAAGACGGCGTCGATCTTGGCGGCGTCCAGCGTGTCCGCGATCCGTTGCACGCGGCCGGCCTCGGCGCTCGACCGGATACCATTGTCCAACGGTTCGAAGGGGATCCCGCGTTGGGCCAACTGGCGTTTCAGCCACTCGTGCCCGTTCAGACAGAGCTTCGCCGCGTACGGAAAGTAGGAGCAGAACTTGATGAACAGCGGGCCGAAGTCGCGGTCCAGGATGTAGATGTAGTAATGGTTGGGCATCGCGGTCGACCGGATGATCCAGGGATACTGCTTGCCTTGGGCGTCGCGCCGCTTCTCCGTGCGGAACACGCTCGCTTTCTCCTGGGCCTTCCCGACGAAGAGCACGCCCTCCTCCCCCTCGAATGCCGCGCGGTACTGCTGCGCGACGTCGTCTTTTCGTTGCCCCTTTTCGAACGTCACCAGGTCGATGCCCTTTTGCTCGACGAAGCGCTCGATCGCCTCGACGAACCGCGCACTCATCGGGGCGACCATCACGGTGGAGGGCACCCGCACACCGAGCTGCGTCTTCAGGAAGTAGACGAGCCCGCCGCCGGTCTGCAGCGACGGCACGTAGGCATTGAGATACATCCGGTCGATGGCTTCCAGCTCGAAGGTCACATGATTCGTGAGGATTTCAGCGACGTTTTTGCGTACCATGATGATGGAGCTCCCGGAGAGCGCGGCCCACATGGCCAACGACCCGAACAGGGTCCAATACTTAGGCGCAGGGCGCAATCCCTGCCATGCTCCCGGGGCTCCTCTTTTCCTAACGAGGCCCTGCCTCAGACCGGCCGGACCCGGTCGACGCACACCACGACATGCTCGACGGTCTGAGGCAGGGCCTCGTTAGTCATTCAGCCGTTACACGCCACTGGTGGGGAACAGCGGGACGTTGTTTCATGCCTGCGCCTGCGGTTGCGTCGCGACTTCTATCACCCACGCCTGGCCCAGCGCATCGAACGCATAGATGCGCCCCGCTGCGCCGGCTCGCGCGGCGATGAACGGTGCGCGGCTGTGTGTTGTTCCAACGACCCGCCGGGTGCGAAGATCCCACACCGAAAGCGTTCCATCCAGCGACCAGGAGACGACG
>DASQFI010000074.1:0-81550 GCA_035633215.1 Vicinamibacterales bacterium
CCACAGCATGCGTGGGCCCGCATGGCGCATCACGTCTTTCATCGCCGTGCGCTCGGCGGGGCGGTAGCAGTGGATGCGGCACTCCCGGCACGTGGTCTTCTCGGGGCCGAAGGGGCACCCAGCCAGCCGCTGGTCGGCATACTCGAGCAGGGCGGCACAGCCGTCGCACAGATGCCCGTACGCATGCCCATGAAGATCGCGGCAGTAGATCCGGACCATCGCCGCGACCGTCTTGGCATCGAGGACGATGTTCGGTGGCGACGTGCCGGGCGGCGGTCGGGTCGAATCACGCGGCATCGTTCGTCATGCTACCGGGACGATTCAGACCCGCGTATGACGACGATCACACGCCCCGGTGGCATTTCGATGCAAACCGTATGTGCAGTCCGCGGAAGATCAGGCGGCCACGGCCGATCGCGCCCACGCGATCGAGCGCCAGCCTTGAATCGAGACGGCGAGGTACCACATTCCGATTGCCGGTCCGACGTCGAAGAAACCGCTCCGGTCCAGCGGTTCCGGGAAGGTGTACATGTTCAGCGCCAGGAGCAGGAGGGCAATCGCGATGCCCGAGCCGGCAAAGACTCGACCGAAACGCGGATGGCGAAGCATGCTGAGTGGAAACAAGAGAGTCCCGAGGCCGACGTAGGCATCCCACGTCAATTGCGAGCCAGATGCCAACCGTTTCTTGACCCACACGCTCCATGCCGGTACTCCATCACATTGGACGATGAGTGGGATGCCGATGAGAGCGCGCCACGCACGCTTCATCGGAACTGAGCGATCGGAGCGGATCTCAGCGGTCTCCGGCCATCTGCACTGCCCTTCTGAGAGTCAGATGCGCGGAAACGGGTCTCTTCCGTCGGCTGACTCAGGACGTTGCGGTCTGAATCGGTCCCACCGAATAGGCACGCATCATCTCGTTGTCCTCGTGCTCGAGAATATGGCAGTGCCAGACGAACTGCCCCTCGAGATCGAACGTTGCCTTCACGCGCGTGATCTCGCGTGGGTGCGAGATGACGGTATCCTTGGTGCCTGTCTCCCAGGCTTCCGGCGGCCGGACGACTCCGCCGGCTTCGCGGCCGACGACCTCGAATTGCACCATGTGAATGTGGATCGGATGCGAATCTTCGGTGAAGTTGTGAATCTCCCAGAGTTCGGTCGCCCCAGCGGCCGGATTCTCAGTCATCGCATCCATCCATCGCAGCGGATTCCCACTTCCGTCGGCCGCCAACGTGCCGAGCAGCGCCATAGTGGGACCAAACGGCACGGCGCTGGGATCATCGCACGCCAGCCTGAGATTGGCCGGCTGATGGGCCGGATGCCCATGCCCGGGGTGTCCGTCCACCAGGACCGTCGCTGACTCCGCCTCGTTCAACGACAACCGTCGGGTCACCGCGGCGCCGGGCAGGGGAAGCGACTGCGGCAGCACGAGCCCCGCAGGCGGAATGCTCAGATCGACCGAACGTGCCGCTCTGACCCTGAACTGCATGACCATTCCGGTCGTTCGCCGATCGGCCACGTCAAAATCGTCGTCAGGCTGTCCGCCGCCGAACGGCTCGTCGGGACCCAGGTTCAGAAGAACAATCTCGGTTCCGACAGGGACGTCCGTGAAATCCACGATGACATCGGCCCGCTCGGCGGGTCCCATGAGCAAGTGATCGAGTCTCACGGGGGCCGGCAGAAAGCCGCCGTCCGCGCCAATCTGCCAGAACGGCAACTGGGATCTCGAGAGCTTCAAGATGAGAAAGCGGGAGTCGCAGCCGTTCAAGAAGCGGAACCGATAGCGGCGCTGCTCGACGTCGAGGTACGGCCACGTCCGGCCGTTGACGACCATCGTGTTGCCGAAGAACTCCGGGTTCCAGATCGGCGGGACATCGCTCGGGCCGCTGCAGCCAGACTCCGGGATGAACGGAATCTTCAGCTGCCCCTTCTGCAGTCCCTCGAAGAACGCGCGGTTGTCCGGGTAGAAGAGCGATCCATCGGCGTTGAACGATCGATCCTGAATCACGATGGGAATCTCGTAATAACTGAGGCCAGGCGAGTCGCCGATCGCAGGGGCCGGTCCGGGGAGAATCCCCGCGGGAAGATCGTCCGCTCCTCCGCGAAGCAGATAGAAGCCCGCCGGTCCGGCGTAGACGTTCGCCCGCGTCATACCGAGCGCATGATCGTGATACCAAAGCGTCGTCGCACGCTGATCGTTCGTGTACCTGAACCTGGCGGTGCCCGGATCCCACGTGCCGCCCCAGCGGGCACCGAACTTGGCGCGGAAGAACTCATACCACGTGCCGGTCCTTGCGAAGGCCGCGGGAATGTCGTTGGCTGGAGGGAGATACCAGGCTTCGGGATAGCCGTCGCTTTCATCGGTCGTATGCCCGCCATGCAAATGCGTGACGATCGGCACGGGACCTCGATACCGTGTCGGATCGTCGCCGAGTCCGTCTCGACCCACGATTCCGCCCGGTGGATTCGCCCAATGCAGCGTCTGATCGACCGGCAGCAGATGCGGCAGGTAGTGCCCGCTGCTGTCCATGAGCTGATTCATCCATGTCACTTCGGTGTGCCGGTTCGTTGTCGCTTCAATCGTGAACGACGGGTAATTGAACGTAGCCGCGTCCGTCGTCGATCCGTAGCCCCAAACCGTTGTCGGACGATGCGGCGCGGGAAGAATCCGCTGCACGAACTGCCGGACGGCAATTGAGTAGTAGTCGATGGTCGGAGTGGTCACCGTCGTGGGCATCGCGGGTGGAATCACCAGAGGAGTGACGAATTTCGGTATGACGTCTGGAGGGAGCGTGCCCCCAGGGATCTGCGCCGCAAGTCGGGGCCAGAACCCGAACTTCGGGGTGAAATAGGCCGCTGCCCCACCCGCCGCAGCCAGCTTCAGGAACCGACGCCTCGTGGCCATGGTTCGCACCCGTCTGTGATTCGTGCCGGGACTTACGCGCGCGCCGAGCATCCACCGGCGCACTGCGGCTTGCCCAAAAGGACGACAAAGTTGCGAGCGTCCACGCGCTGGAAGAGGAATGCAAGTGCGAGACCAAGTGCTTTCGAAAGTCGACGTGAAACCCGGCGAAGGGCCACTTAATAGAGGAGCCGAATATTGCGCAGGATTCTCGAGAAGAGTCCGCAGCCCCGAAAGGCGACCAGCGGCAGAACTTTCTCAACCTTGGAGGCGGATCCCCATTGGATCAGAACGTCAGCCGCACGCCGAGCTGCGTCTGCCGGGAGGACGTCACGGTCGTCCGAATCTGCCCGAACGCGGGGAGCGGCGCTTCCCCGTCGTTCTGACCGGCGAAGACAATGAGGGACGGTGGGCCAAGGTTGACGCGGTTCAGGAGATTGAACACCTCGACGCGCAGCTCGACACGAGCGCGCGAGCCGAGCGCGCGCCAGGCGGCCTGACGGCTGAAGGCGAGGTCGACGGTCCGGAGGTCAGGACCGATCAACTCGTTGCGGCCGACGTCGCCGAATGTCCCGGCCGCCGGCAAGACAAAAGCCGTCGGATCCAGCCAGCGATCTGCACGGCCGAGCACTGCGTCGTCGGGTCCCCGGCCGGGCGAGTAATTGGGCCGATCCGGTCCGGTGCCGGGACCGAGCGACGGCGACCACTGCGATCGCGAGCGATTGCTCTGGAGGAATGGCGTCAGAGGATTGCCGCTGCGCATCCGCACAATGCCCGAGATCTGCCATCCGTTGAGCAGCGCGTCCGGCAGACCGGCGAGGGCGCTGGCGCGCGGAAGCTCCCAAATGAAGTTCATGACCCAGTTGTGCGCGGCGTGAAAATCCGCGAGGCCCTTGTTGTACCCGGGGATGAACTCCGGCATCGCCGATGTCGTGGCCGTGGTCGAATCGGAGAAGAAAGTCGCGTTCTGCGTGGTGTCCTCGGCCTTCGACCACGTGTACGATGACTGCACCTGCAGTCCGCGATGCCAGCGCCGGCGAATCTCGACGACAAGCGCCTTGTACCAGGCATCGCCGTCGCTCGACTTGACCTCGATCGCCGAGAAGTTGCGGTTGGGCCGCAGCAGTCCCGTCGGATAGAACAGCGTGCCGTCGGCAAGGGTCGTCGGCGCGGGCACATTGCGATCGGAGTTGCGCCACAGGTGCCGGCCCCGCGACCCCGCGTAGCCGACCATGACCATCCAGGTCGACCAGAGCTCCTGCTGGACGTTCAGGTTCCACATATGCACGCGCGGGAGCGCGATGTCGTGCTGAATCGGCCGAACCGAAATTCCGGTTCTCCGCTCGAACGGCGGCACGGGAAACGTCGGGCTGGCGATCACCAGGCGCGGCGTCGCGGGCGGATTCGTGACCGTGACGATCAGGTTCTGCTGGTTGTTGGTGTTGTAGTACAGACCGTAGCCGCCACGCACCGACGTGCGGCCCTGGCCGGCCACGTTCCACACCGCGCCCAGCCGGGGGGACCACGAGCCACCCGGGTTCTCGTAGAGCGGGCCGACGGTCGGCGCGGCCGCGAGCAGATCCGGCATGCTGACGTCGCGGCCGCCCTGGTCGAGGGGGAGCGTCGCGCCCTCGTGCCGGAGACCGAGATTGAGCGTGAGATCCGGGTGCATCCGGAATTCGTCCTGCACGTACACGCCGTACAGGGTCCATCGCCAGTGGCGGTTGACGTCGCCCTCGGGCGTCAGGCCGATGAATTGAAGGGGCTGATTCCGCAGGAACCCGGTTAGATTCGCGAATCGAAAAATGCCCAGGCTGAAGGTCGGATTGTACTCGACGTCGTTGTAGCGCTCGACGAGCGCACCCGCTTTGAGGAAGTGACGCCCGCGCGCCTGCACGACGTCGTACTGGATGCTCGTCACGTCCTGATCGAGCCGCACATCCGCAGAGCTCTGCGGCCCGAATCGAGGGAAGCCGCCGATGTCGATGGCGCCCATGAAGGCACGGCCGGGAACGAAGACCGGCAGCGGCTGCGAGGTGTTGGCTTCCACCGTCTGGCCGATCCACGTGCGGCTGTATCCCACTCGCGCCGTGTGCAGGAGCGACCCCCCGAGCGTTTGGCGAAACTCCGAGGTCAGGAATTGATTCCGCGAGACGAAGGCGCGCGGGAACTGTGGATAGTCGGTCGGCAGTCGCTGTTCAGTGTCGTCGATCGTATAGCGGCCGAAGATCGACACGCCGTTTGCGGGAACCACATCGACACGCGACTGGAAGAAGTGCTGGCTCAGGCGCTGGTCGAATGGAAAGGTGTAGCGGGCCAGGCCGCCGCCGAGATTCTCCCCGTTGGCGCGCGGAAACTCTTCCAGGTACGGCCGCACTGCCGGATCGACGGGGATGACGGTGCCGGACACGACGCCACGCCGCGCGTCGTCGTCGGGCACGGTCGTCAGGATCGTCCGGCCCAGGGATTCCCGCAGGGCTTCGTATCCGACGAAGAGGAACAGACGATCTCGGCGCAGAGGACCGCCCGCTGTTCCGCCGAACTGGTTGCGCGTGAAGTCGGGCGTGTCGCCGACGTCAAAGTAGTTGCGCGCATCCATCGCGTCGTTGCGGTGGAACTCGAACAGCGTGCCCGCGAGACGGTTCGTCCCGGACTTCGTGATGGCGTTCACCTGGCCGCCGACGTTGCGGCCGAACTCGGCGCTGTAGCTGTTCGTTTCGACGCGGAATTCGCGGACCGTCTCCATGCCGAGCGCCGTGCCCGCCGCGCTGCCGGCCGGGCCGTTCGTGAAGTCGTTGAGCAGGGTGCCGTCCAGTAGGTACACATTCGCCCGGGGATCCTGCCCATTGACGCTCATCGCCAGCCCGTGCGCGACGACCGATCCGTTGTCCCGGTGCACGAAGGGGTTCACTGTCGGCTGGAGCGCCATCAGGTCCGTGAAGTTGCGGCCGTTGACGGGCACGTGTTCGATCGACCGCTCATCGACCAGGAAGCCCAGCGCGCTGCCGCGGGTATCGACGACCGTCGTCCCAGCCGCGACCGTGATCTCCTCTGAAACTCCCAGCTGCATCACGAGTTTGATCGCGGCCTGCTCGCTCACCGTCAGGACGACACCCGTGCGGACGAGCGGACGGAAGCCCGCGAGCTCGGCGCGCAATTGGTATTCGCCCGGCGGCAGACCCGAGAACATGAACCGGCCGTCGGCGCCGGCGGATGCAGTGCGAACCACACCCGTCTCGACGTGGGTGGCGGTGACGGCCGTCCCGGCCAACGCGTTTCCGTTCGTGTCGTGAACGAGGCCCGCCAGGGTGGCCGACGTCTGGGCTTCTGAGGGGCCGGCGAGCAGCAGTGCGATGCCGAGAACTATCGCGATACCAGACGGTCGGAATCGCACGGGTCGGTCTCCTTCGTGGCGAGCATCACACCGATGATAGTCCCACCGCCCGAAGCGGTCGCGATGATCGGGGGCTCTCTGGAGCGGATGTTCTACGACGCCCCGGCGGACGACTGGCTGCTCGAACCCGCAGTCATCCGGCTGTCCTGAGGCGACGGCGCGCCGTTCGTCTGCACCAGCGCACGCAAGGCGAGGACGTGAAAGGCAATGATGATGACGAACGACGCCCGGAGGACATTCCATTCGAGTGTCAGATCCGCTTCTCCGTGAGCGATATCCGTGAGGGCGAGATGGGCAACCACGATGGCGATCAGCGAGAGCACGCCCGTTCTCACGGCCCATGCTCGTGGTGTCTGGCGTTTCATCATCGATCTCCTGCGCCGCAGGCCTCATGCCGCGTGGCGGATGTCGGGAACCATCACGATGGCGGAGGCTCGGACGCCGGCACACCGCTCGTCCGCCGGCCCACCCACGTGCCCGCGACGACAGCCAGTCGCGCGACGCGGCCGCATCACGACAGCGACGCGCCGCCGTTGAGAAGAAACCAGACGCACACGACAAACCATCCCATCGCGACTACGCCGAACACGACCGTCACGGCCAGCGTGGCCTCAGGATGTTCGCGACCGGGGTGACGTCGATCGTTTGATGTCCGGGCGGATGCTGTGCCTGTCATGACGCACCCGGCTTGCCGGGATGGGGGGCCGATCGCGGGCGCCAGCTGTGCAGGATGCGCATGTAGTTCCCGCGCTCGAACGCATCGGCTTTCGGGTTCTGGATCAGGCTCACCTTGCCCTGCGCCTCCCTGAGGGAGTTGTACTCGTGCTCCTCGAGCCAGTGCGCCAGCTCGCGCCTCATCTGCGCGAGATAGGCGATCCCTCGTTCGAGCAGCGCGGACACGACCTGCACCGCGTCGGCGCCGGCCATGACGGCCTTGAGAGCGTCCACGCCGCTATGGACGCCGCCGGTCGCCGCGAGCGATGCTTCGACGCGCCCGTACAGGATGGCGAGCCAGCGCACGCGGAGCAGCAGTTCATCAGGCGTCGAGAGGTGCAGGCGAGGAGCCGCCAGGAGCATCTCCGGATCGATGTCGGGCTGGTAGAAACGATTGAACAGCACGAGGCCGTCAGCGCCGACCGCGTCCAGCTCGGAGGCGAGGTTCGACATCGACGAGAAGAACGGCGAGAGCTTCACCGCAACGGGGATCTGCACCGCCCACGTCACGTGACGCACCGCATTGAGCAGGCGGCGCTCGACGTCCGCGCCGGTTTCGCGCGGGTCCGTCGCGACGTGATAAATGTTCAGCTCGATCGCATCGGCACCGGCCTCCTCCATCTGCTTCGCGCTCGCCAGCCAACCTGAGCGCTCGGTGCCATTCAGCGACGCAATCACCGGCACGCCGACCGCGGCCTTCACGCGCCGCAGGTGATCGAGATAGCGATCGGGCGAAAACGCGAACTCATTCGACTCGGGAAAATCCCGGAGGGCAGCGGCGTCCGATTCCTCGTCGACGAAGAGGTCGTGCACGATCCCAAACTCCTCGCGCGTAATCTGCTCCTCGAACAGAGACCGCAGGACGATGGCGGCGGCGCCGGCATCCTCGAGACGCTTGCAGACATCAAGGCTGTCGCAGAGCGGCGACGCACCCGGCATCAGCGGGTGAGGGAGGGTCAGTCCGAGGTATTTCGTCGAGAGGTCCATGTCGATCCCCGTCGTGCGTCAAAGATCAGGCCACTCGATATGGGCGGTACACCGGCTCCCACATTGCCGCCGCCACCCGATCTTCGATCTCGTCCGTCGTGAGCGCTGGCACCTCGCCGGTGTCGACGATCGCCCGGGCGACGGCCACGGCGACATCTCTTGAGACCTCACGCAGGCGCGAAATCGGCGGGTAAATGGACGCGCCCGGTTGTGTGTCCGATCCCGCAAACTCGTGCACCGCGCGCGCCGCGGCCGCGAAGACGTCATCCGGCAGCCATCGCGCCCCGACGACCCGCGCGCCGAGGCCGATCCCCGGAAACACGAGCGCGTTGTTACACTGCCCGATTCGATAAACCACGTCGTTGAGGCGGACCGGCGGGAACGGGCTGCCCGTGCCGACCACCGCCGCGCCGTTCGTCCACCGCAGGAGGTCGGCCGGCGTAGCTTCGACCTTCGGCGTCGGATTCGACAGCGCCAGGATGATCGGCCGGTCGCAGCCGCCAAGCATCGTCCGCACGATTTCTTCGGTGAACGCTCCGGGCTGGCCCGAGACGCCGACAAGGATGGTCGGTCGGAACTGACGCACCACGTCGAGCAATCGGAAAGACCCATCCGAGCCCGGTGTCCACCCGCCGACGATCGACGGATCCGCCGCGATTTCGGCCTTGTAGCCGGTCAGGCCGGCGCGGTCCTCGAGGATCAAGCCGCGTGAGTCGAGACAGAGCACGCGCTGGGAGAGCTGCGGTTGGCTCGCGCCTTCGGCCGCGAGTGCCCGGCGTATCTGCAGCGCGCACCCCGCGCCCGACGCGCCGGCGCCGTAGAACACGACACGTTCGTCCGCCAGACGGCGGCCGATCCGGGCGAGCGCGGTGCGTACGCCCGCCTCGACCACCGCCCCCGTGCCCTGAATATCGTCGTCGAAGCTGGGAAGCCGACGGCGATAGCGCCGAAGCACTTCGAAAGCCCGGTGGCTCGCAAAGTCCTCCCATTGCACGATGGCGCCGGGAAAGACTTCCGCGATGGCCCCGACCAGCTCGTCGAGCAGCGAAAAGTAGGCGTCGCCGCGGAGCCGAGCATGCCTGACGCCGAGGTACAACGGGTCCTGAAGCAAGGCCTGGTTGTCCGTGCCGACGTCCACCGTGAGCGGCAAGCTGTGGCCGGGATGGATGCCCGCGCCCGCCGTGTACAAGGCCAGCTTGCCAATGGCGATGCCCATTCCGCCGATGCCCTGGTCACCGATGCCGAGAATCGCTTCGTTGTCGGTGACGACGATAACCTCCGCCGGCCCGCGCTCGGCGTTGGCGAGCACCTCCGCGACGCGGCCGCGATCCTGGCTCGAGACGTACAGACCTCGGGGCCGGCGATACAGGTGACTGTATTGCTCGCAGATCCGGCCCACCGTCGGCGTGTAGATGATCGGAACCATCTCTTCGAGGTGATCGACCAGCAGCCGATAGAACAGCGTCTCGTTGCGATCCTGGAGCGCCGCCAAAAACACATAGCGGCTGACGTCGTCGCCGGCGTTGAGGTAGTTCTCGTAGGCGCGCCGTGCCTGCTCGTCCGGAGAGGAGACGGCCGGCGGCAGGATGCCGCGCAGACCGAACGCATCGCGCTCGTCCAGCGTGAAGCAGGTGCCTTTGTTCAGGAGCGGGTCGACTTTGAGTGCCTCGCCGCGCGCGAACACGGCGCGGTACTTCTCGCCGGTGCGCGGATCGACCCGCTCCTCGAATCGCTTGCGGGAGTCGGCGATACCCGTCGTGGCCGCGGGCGTCATGTCCGCGACTCCACCGGCACGTACGCGCGCCGGGTCGGCCCCGTGTAGATCTGCCGCGGCCGGACGATGCGTGTCTCGGGGTCGCTGCGCATCTCGAGCCAGTGAGCGATCCATCCAGGCAGGCGGCCGAGCGTGAACATCACGGTGAACATGTTCACGGGAATGCCGAGCGCGCGGTAGATGATGCCCGAGTAGAAATCCACGTTCGGATAAAGCTTGTGGCTGATGAAGTACTCGTCCTTGAGCGCCAGCTCCTCGAGCGTCATGGCGATCTCGAGCTGGCGGCTCCTCACGCCCAGCTTCTCGAGCACGTCGCGGCACGCGCCTTTCAGAATGGCCGCACGCGGGTCATAGTTCTTGTAGACCCGGTGGCCGAAGCCCATCAGCCGGCTGTTGTCCTTCTTGTCCTTCGCGCGATCGACGAACTTCTGGACGTCGCCGCCCTCCCTCTCGATGCGATCGAGCATCTCGATCACTTCCTGGTTCGCGCCGCCGTGCAGCGGGCCCCAGAGCGCGCTGATGCCGGCCGCGATGCTGGCAAACAGGTTCGCGCGCGAGCTGCCCACGACCCGGACGGTGCTCGTCGAGCAGTTCTGTTCGTGGTCGGCGTGCAGGATCAGCAGGAGATCGACGGCCCGGGCGAGCACGGGATCCACGTCGAACGTCTCGCAGGGCGTCGCGAACATCATGTGCAGGAAGTTCGAGCAGTAGTCGAGCCGGTTCTGCGGGTAGATGAAAGGCTGGCCGAGCGAGTGCTTGTACGAATAGGCGGCGATCGTCGGCATCTTGGCGATGAGCCGCGTCACCGTGTCGCGCACGCTCTGCCCGGTTTCGGGTTGCTGGTAGAAGGTCGCAAGCGCACCGACGGCGGCCGAGCACACCGGCATCGGATGCGCGTCCTTCGGAAATCCCTCGAAGAACCGGCCGAAATCCTCGTGGAGCATCGTGTGGTACGTGACGTCCCGCCGGAACCCGTCGAGCTCGGCGCGGGTCGGCAGTTCACCCTTGACCAGCAGCCACGCCACTTCGAGGAAAGTGCTCTTCGCGGCCAGCTCCGTGATGTCGTACCCGCGATAGCGAAGGATGCCCTTCTCGCCGTCGATAAACGTGATGGCGCTCTTGCAGGCACCGCTGTTGCCGAAGCCGGGATCGAGTGTGATCATCCCAGTCCTGGCGCGCAGCTGCATGACGTCGATGCCGATTTCCCCTTCCGAGCCTTCTACCAGGGGCAGAGGTAGGGACATTCCATTGAACTCGAGCGTGACAGTGCCGGCCGGTGCGGCAGTCGTCGTAGTCGCCATGTTTTTCTCTCCTCGGAACGACGGCGGACCCGTGCGTCTGCCGTGCGCACTCACGACAGTCCGCAATAGCACGGTGCATACCAGCCCGCAGGCGTAGAACCCGTCGGAAAAACCGGGCGATTCGCCCGTGGCGGGTGCTGAATAGCCCTCAAGGACTGCGGGATTCTCATCAGTGCGTCGTCAGTCGAGCCTGCGACGCCAGCGGGACGGGGGGAACCGGGCGGAAGGCTGGCGGGGCGGTTGGACGGCCAGGAGGGACGTATCCCACACTCCTGCGTGCGCACGCGGTAGGATCGGCTCGTCTCGGGGCGCGGCACGCGCCGCGACCGACTCGGGTCTCGAGAGGACCGGATGTCACTCGCGACGGGCACACGGCTCGGGCCATACGAACTGCAGGCGCTCGTCGGTTCGGGCGGTATGGGCCAGGTCTACCGGGCCCGTGACACGCGCCTCGACCGCACGGTCGCCATCAAAGTCCTCGCCGGTCTCCCGGGGAATCGCGACCCGTCGCCCGGCGCCTCGTCCCGGAGCGCGCGACTGCGCGAGCGCTTCGATCGTGAGGCGCGCGCGGTGTCCCGCCTCAACCATCCGCACATCTGCACGCTGCACGACATCGGGCGCGAGGGCGACATCGACTTCCTCGTCATGGAATACGTGGACGGGGAGACGCTCGCCGCACAGCTGACGCGCGGTCCGCTGCCGCTCGCCCAGGCCATCCGCGCGGCCGTCGAGACCGCCGACGCCCTCGCGCGCGCCCATGCCGCCGGCGTCGTCCATCGCGATCTGAAGCCCGCCAACATCATGCTGACGAAGGCGGGCGTGAAACTGCTCGACTTCGGCATCGCGAAAGTACTCGCCGCCGACGACGTCCCGCAGAGCGACGCGAGCACCTCGGTCGCCCTGACGACGGAGGGCACGATCCTCGGCACGATCCAGTACATGGCGCCGGAGCAACTGGAGGGAAGAACACTGGACGCGCGCACCGACATCTTCGCGTTCGGCGCCGTGGCGTACGAGATGATCGCGGGCCGGCCGGCCTTTGACGCGGACACCTCTGCCGGCCTGATCGCGGCAATTCTCCACTCCACGCCGCCCTCGCCCGCGTCGGTGCAGCCGCTCACCCCGCAGGCGCTCGACCGGCTGATCATGACCTGCCTCGCGAAGGCGCCCGAAGACCGATGGCAGTCGACCCTGGATCTACTCCGCGAGCTGCGGTGGATTGCGGATCGCGGGGCCGATGCGTCATCACCCGCTCCGGCCGCCGGCTCCGCGCCGCGCGCGCGGCGGGTGACGCTTTTCACCGCGTTCCTCGTCGCCGGCGCGCTTCTGGGCGGGGGCCTGATGCGCTGGTTTGACTCGCCGGGCGGCGCGCCGCCCCTCCCGATCGTGCGCTTCCCCATTACGCTGGGCTCGGGCGAGGCGTTGGAGACCGTCGACGGCCATAGTGCCGGACCATCGCTCGACCTGTCGCCGGACGGCTCGAAGCTCGTTTACGTCGTCGAGCGTAACGAGCGGACGCAGCTCATGCTGCGGTCGTTCGATCGGCTCGAGCCGGTTGCCCTGCCGGGGACCGAGAGCGCGAGCGCACCGTTCTTTTCACCCGACGGTGAGTGGGTCGGTTTCATTGCCGGGGAAAGGCTGAAGAAGATTTCCACGGCCGGCGGCGCGCCGTTGGTCCTGAGCCCCGTACCGCCTGTGACCCGTGGAGCGAGCTGGGCGGCGGATGGCACGATCTACCTGTCCCCCTCGTTTGCCGAATCAATTTTCAGAATCCCTGATTCGGGCGGATCGCTCACACCCGTGACCAGCCTCGACCCGGGCGACGCGAACCACTTGTTGCCGCATGTGCTGCCCGGCGGCCGAGGCATCATCTTCACGGTGTGGAACGGTGGCAGCTTCGCGGATGCCTCGCTCTGGGTCTGGTCCGCGGCGACGGGCACGCGGCACAAGTTGCTCGAGGCGGCAACCTGCGGGCGGTACGCCTCGACCGGTCACCTGGTCTTCGCACGGGACGCCGCCCTGCTGGCAGTGCCGTTCGATCTGACCACGCTCACGATCAGGGGATCGCCGGTGCCGGTGGCTGACGGCGTCGAAGTCAGCGCGACCAATGGCACCGCGCAATTTGCACTGTCGGCCGGCGGAGCGCTGGTGTATGCCGCCCAGGCGGCCGCCACGGACGGTGCGGACCGCCTCGTTTGGGTGGATCGCAATGGCGGTGAACAGCCCATCCCGGATATCCACGGCGACTTCGAAGCCGCGCGACTGTCGCCCGATGGACGCCGCGTCGCGTTTCAAAGCCTCAACGACCTCTGGATCAACGAGCTGGGCACGAGCGCACGGCGGCGGCTGACGTTCGCGGGCGTCAATCAGTTTCCGGTCTGGACGCCGGACGGGACGCGTATCGCGTTCAGCCATCCGGCCGCGGGCATGCCGACACCCTCGTTGTTCTGGACGGCCGCCGATGGCAGTGGTCAACCGGAATCGATCGTCACCGGCGGCACCGTCAATTTCCCGAGTGACTGGTCACCGGACGGGAGTGTGCTGGCCTTCTCCCGCACATCCGGCGTGGTCGGCAATTGGGACATCCTGACGTGGGCGCGCCAGGACGGTCAGACGTCCATCGTCGAGAACTCCGCGTTCAACGAGTTGCAGCCGGCATTCTCGCCTGACGGCAAGTGGCTCGCGTATGTATCTGATTCTTCGGGGCGCCGCGAGGTCTACGTGCGGCCGTACCCGAGTCCCGGCGCTCGAATACCCGTGTCCTCGGACGGGGGCGAGGAGCCGCGCTGGGGGCCCGACAGCAAGGAGCTGTTCTACGTCCAGGGCCGCAGCCTCATGCGCGTGACGATCAAAACTACGCCGGCGCTGGGCGCGTCGAAGGCGGAGACGCTCTTCGAACGCCGGTATCGCCGACTTACGGGCAGTCCCGGATTCACGAGCTACAGTGTCGCCGCGGCCAGCGGTTCCTGATGATCAAGCCGGCCGATTCTGGCCCGGGCTTGACCCGACTGACGGTGGTGCTGGGCGGCCCCGAAGCCTGGCAGCGGGCGCGCACGATCGCGCGGTGAGAGCCTTCCGGGCGAGTGGGCCCGAACGAAAACCGGCAAACCTGGCCACCCGGCGGCCATCCCCACGCTTCGTCGTGGTAGCGGACGTAGAGCGGGTCGGTGCCGCACCACCAGCCCCGCGTCATCGCGTCAGCGCCCCGACCAGCCACCACAGGAACTCCTGCCCGTCGAAGAACTCCTTCACGCCCATCCGCTCGTCCCGGCCATGAGCGCGCACGTCGTCCATATCGCCGAACAGGCCCGAGACGCCGTAAATCGGAATGCCCGCCTGCCGGAAGTACAAACCGTCGGTCGCGCCCGTGCTCATGAACGGGATCACAGGCACGCCGGGCCACATCTCCTCGGTGACCCGCGTGATCGCCTGCATGATCTCCGCGGTGAGCGGCGACGGTGGACTCGGCCTGGCGTCACCGACGGGCGTGATGGTGATCTTCGGATTCTCGATGACGCGCCCGAGCGTCTGCTGGACGGCCTGCGGATCTTCGCCCGGCAGAATCCGGCAGTTGACGTTCGCGACGGCGCGCTGCGGGAGCGCGTTCACCGCGTGCCCCGCATCGACCATCGTCGCCACGCACGTCGTGCGCAGCATCGCGTTGTAGAGCGGCACCGCCGAGACGCGCGCCACTATCGAGGCATCCGGTGCCGGCCGCGCGACCGCCCTGAAGTCCGCCGCGGCCTGACCCTGCTCGATGCCGGCCATCTTGTCGAAATAGGCGCGCGTGACCTCATTGAGGTTCACCGGAAACGCGAACTTGCCAATACGCGCGAGCGCGTCAGCCAGCTCGTAGATCGCGTTCTCCGGCTGCGGCTGCGAGCTGTGGCCCCCCTTGTTGGTGGCCTCGAGCGTGTAGTCCACGTAGACCTTCTCGCTCGCCTGCACGCGATTGGCGATCCGGCGTCCGGCCCTCGATTGCCCGCCGCCGCCCTCGTTCAACCCGAACTCGGCGTCGACGAGCGCGCGATGATTCGCGAGCAGCCACTGCACGCCGTTGTGGTCGCCCCCTTCCTCGTCGGCCGTGAGCGCGAGCACGATGTCGCGCGCGGGCACCAGACCCTGCTGCTTCATGCGAACGAGATTCGCGACGAAGATCGCGGCCATCGCCTTGTCATCTGTCGTGCCCCGGCCGTAGAAGTAGCCGTCCTTCTCGATGAACCGAAACGGATCCAGATCGGGCGACCAATCCTCCTTCCTGGCTTCGACGACGTCGAGGTGGGCGAGAAGCAGGATCGGCGTGCGGCTCGTCGCGCCGCGCCCGCGATAGCGGACGACGAGGTTGCCTTTGCGCGGCGGGCCGCCGACGAAGATGTCGCTGGCCGGAAACCCCGCTGATCGAAACCGCGCGGCCATCGTCTCGGCCGCCGCTGTCGTGTCGCCTGCGCTTTGGGTTGTGTTGATCTCGATGAGCTCTTTGTAGACGTCGCGCGCGAGCTGCTGGTGCGGCGCGAGCGACTGAGCGACGGCACCGTTGAGGCACGGCGCGAGGATCGGGACGAGGACGGCGGCGATCGCCAGCCGGCCGCAACGCAGACGGTTCGACATGGTGCTAAGCATAGCCGCGCAGCCCACGGCTCACACCTGCACGGCAGGTGCGAGCCGGCGCCATTAGAAATCAACAGGAGGTCTTTTGAGCGGCGGTTTAGCCGTTTACCTGAAGACGTGCTCGACCGTGCTTCCTCGCAGATACAGCTTGTCGAGGTAGCGGACTCCGTCCGCGCCGACCACGGTTTCGACCTGCGTGTCCTTCCGCGCCTCGCCGAGTTCCCGGCCCTTGCACTCGACTTCGAGCGCCTTGTTCGCGCCGATCAGCTGCAGCCGGGTGATGGGGTCAACCCCGTTTATCCGCTCTTGATCCTTGGCCGCGACGAGTCGGGTGAAGGTCACCTTCCGCGTGTCGCAAACGACTCGATACTCGCCAGCCGTCAGCATGTGCGTTCCGACCTTGACGTCCGATGAAAGGACGATGACGTCCTTAGCCTTCTTCTCCGTCATGTTGTTGTGGTCCTGAGCCGCCAGGACGCCCACGACCGATACGAAGCCTGCAGCCAGCAAAAAGACCTTCTTCATGAGAGGTCCCTCCTCGTGGAGCGAGGACTGTGCAACTCCGGTGCCACGGCCGACGACTCCCAAGACCCCGCGACCGACAGCGCCGGCGTGGAAGAACACGCAGCAGTGTGGGAAAACTCCCCAGCGCGCACCACCGCGACGCCGCCAGGAGCGTTCGGCCCTGACGGCCCCAGCCATCTTTCCGACAGCGGTCACTCGCATCTATCCCAGGCCCAGCCAAGGAAGAGGGAGGCAGTGCGAAAAGCATTCCGTCGTTGACGGTTGACCGTCCGTTGCAGCCTCAGCTTGTGCGGAAAACTCCTAAGCCGTTCCGTGCTTTTCCCAGTCACACGTCGGATCTTCGACGATCCGTCCCCAACGCCTCGTGCCGCGTCACCCAAAGTCCGGCAAGGTTCCTGCGTCCATTCGGACGTTGAGCCAACAGGCCATCGTCTGGGCCGATCGCGCGTCGCAAAAGGAGCAGGAGCACCTCATGAGTACAGAGCTACGCATTCGATCGGCGGCGCGATGGGTGGCGGCCGGTGCCGGACTCGCCGCCGGCGCGTACGCGACGTATGTCGGCGTCGCATGGATTCGCTACGGGCACCCGCGACCCGCGCGGCGCCCTGACGAACGGGATGACCTGCTCGGGCGGTTCATGCCGGCGTACGAAGTGGTTGAACGTCACCACATCCGCGTCGCCGCGCCGGCCGCCATCACGTTCGCCGCCGCGCGCGAGATGAACCTGCTGCAGTCGCCGCTCGTGCGCGCGATTGTGAAAGGACGCGAGCTCATCCTCGGCGCCACGCCCGATGACCGCCCGCGGCCGCGCGGACTCCTGGCGCAGATGGAGTCCCTGGGATGGCGCGTCCTTCCAGAAGCACCGGGATGCGAGGTTGTCGTCGGCGCCGTCACGCAGCCATGGGAGCCGGACGTCACGTTCCGCAGTCTTCCACCGGACGGATTTGCGGCGTTCTCTGAACCCGGCTACGTGAAAATCGCCTGGACCCTCCGCGCCGACCCGATCAACGGGGTCGAGTCGATCTTCCGCACCGAGACCCGCGCAGTAGCGACCGATCCGGTCTCGCGCGCACGGTTCCGCCGGTACTGGTCGTTCTTTTCGCCCGGCATCATCGTGATTCGATGGGCCTTGCTTGGGCCGCTCAGGAGAGAAGCCGAACGTCGCTACGCAGAGCTGCAGCGCGACGTGGATGGCTACGCCCATACGTGACTGGTCTTACGACCCTTATCGGCTTGCGCTATCGGCTCCTCTGGGCCCATGCCCGGTCGGGCAGCGGACGCGTCGTGCTCCTGATCGTCAGCTGCCTCATGGCGGCTTCCGCCGCTGTCGTATTTGCGGGATGGCCTGAGCCGAGTAATCTGAAGGCATGGCACTGCCGTGGCGCCTGGCGCTCAAAGCCATCCCCTGGGCCGCCATTCTGGCCAATGCGCCCGCGCTCACCGAGTCGGCCCGCCAGTTGGTCTCCGACACACGCGCGCAGCGCGGCAGCCCGACATCAGCCGACGTGGCGACGCTTGCCGAGCGCATCGCGGCACTCGAAGAGCGCGACCGTGAAACGGCCGAGCTCATCGCGCAGCTCACCGCCCAGAACGCCGCGATGACCACCGTCACCGAGGTGCTCGAAGCGCGCGTGCGCGCGTTGATGGTGGTCGCCACGCTCGCCGCGTTCGTCGCCGTCGCGAGCGTCGTGGTCGTGCTCGTGTTCTGAGGACTGTCCAGGTCGATGGCGGCCAGCGCGAGCGGAAGGCCGCGGCGCCGCAGCATCGGCGCGCTGAGGCGCTGCCCGCGAAACGCGGCGAACTGCTCGACGAGGCACGAGACGGCGCGGTCGGCAAGGTAGAGACAGCCGTAGACGCCGGGATTGTCGTGCCGCCCTTCGCCCTGGAATTCCCGTGGGAACCAGAGCGGTCCATCGGGCTCCCGAGGGCTCGGCCCGGTTCCAGGCCGCACAGCGATACAGGATCACGCGAACGAATCGGAGCGTTCGGCCCGAATGGCGCGCATCAGTTCTTCCGCGCGCCCCGCCCGAATCAGGGGTCGAGGGCGGTGCGCTCGCGGCGGACTTCGCTTAACAGCGCGTTCTTGTGGAGTCGCTTTCCCATAAGAGTCTCCGCAGTCGTCAGCCCCGCGTGCGGTCGAGATCCAGATCCAGGCAGACCCGCTGGGCCATCACGAACCGCTCACGGTGGAAAAAGGCCAGCAAGTCCGGGTTGTCCCAGGGCACCTCGGTCTGCAGCCGGCCAATCCCGAGACCCAGGAGGTTCGTGCGGAGCTGGTCCACGAGCGCGGCGGCAACATGCCGGCCGCGAAAGTCGGGATCGACGCCAATGACATCGAGGACCGCCGCGGGTTCCATGACCCCGAATTCGCCGTAGTACACGCGGGCCAGAACGAATCCGACGACGTGGCCGTCGATTTCGGCCACCAGCGAAATGGCGATGCCCGTATCGGCGAACGCCTGACTCAGCTTCGAGGCGAGGAACCGCTCGCGGCGACGGCCGATGCTCGCGGCATCGATGCCGATCACGGCCTCGCGGTCGCCCGGCTGGAGGTTGCGAACGAGGACGGTGTCGCGAGGCGGAGCGTCGGTCTCCATGGCATCTCTCCTGAGCGGCCGTCACCCCATGTGCTGGCCGCCGTCAACCCGCAGGACCTGACCGGTCACGTACCGGCCGAGACGGCTCGCGAGGAACCACACGGCGTCCGCCACCTCGTCGGGCTCGCCGAGCCGGCCCAGCACCCCCTCCTCGACCGCCCGGCGGCGGATTTCTTCGGGCACGCGCGCGGTCATCGGCGTGTCGATCCATCCCGGCGCCACCGCATTCACCCGGATGCCGAATCCGCCAAGCTCGCGCGCGGCCGTGCGCGCCAGCGCGTCGAGGCCCGCTTTGCTCGCCGAGTACGCGGCCAGACCCACCTTGCCGCGCTGGCCATTGATCGACGAGACCAAAACGATCGATCCCGGTCCGGTACGGCGCATGAGGGGGACAGCGCACTTCAGCAGATAGAACGCCGAGTCGAGGTTCGTCGCGATCACCGTGTTCCAGTCCTCGTCGGCGAGCTTCCAGAGGCGGGCGTCTCGCGTGATGCCTGCGGCATGGACGACCACGTCGAGCCGGCCCGCCTCGCCGCCGATGCGGGTGACGGCGTCGGCCACCTGCTCGGAACGCGTCAGGTCACACGCGATTGTCGTCGTGCCCGCCGGTCCGTCGCGACCGGGCAGGTCGAGACAGAACACGCGGGCGCCGGCATCGCGCAGTCGTACCGCGATCGCCCCGCCGATGGCGCCCCCGCCGCCGGCCACGAGCGCAACAGAGCCGCCGAGTCCCAGCAGCTGGTCCGGAAGACTCACGAGGCCACCTGTGGGCGGGTCTGCTGCAGCCGCCTCGCACGGAAGGCACCCCACAGCGCGGCGCCCAGCGCGCCGGCGAGAATCGACTGGGGATGCGCGCGAATGTCGACCGTCAGGTGCTGTTCGACTGCGGTCTCGCGCATCGCCGCCACCAACCCTTGATCGTTGGCCAGCCCTCCGGTGATGAGCAGCACGGAGGGCGACCCGATCGAGACCACCAGGCGTACGCAGCGTCCGGCCATCGACTTGTGAATGCCCTTGAGGATGTTCGGCAGGCTGATGCCGCGCGAGACCATATTGATGACGTCCGTCTCGGCCAGCACGGCGCAGATCGAGGAGCACGTCTCCGGCTTGTCGGCCTGGACCGACAGCGCCCCGACCTCCTCGAGCGACACGCCCAGGTAGCGGGCGATGTTCTCGAGGAACTGGCCCGATCCCGAGGCGCACTGGCTGGTCATCCGGTAGCCGGTCACACGGCTCCGGGCGTCCATCGCCACGGCGCGCGTGTGGAGCGCGCCCATGTCCACGATGCCGCGTGCCGCCGGGTCCAGAAAGAGCCCGCCGCGCGCGTGCGTCGTCATGCCGTAGAAGTGTCCGGTGCGGAAAGGCAATGTCTCGCCCTCGCCCGTCGTGGCGATGTAGGTCAGATCGGAGGCCGTCGCGCCGGCCTCCCGGAGCAGGTCGTCGAACAGGCCGGTCGCCACGCTCGCGACGTCGCGGCGCCGGGTCCGCTCGGCGCGACCGGCGAGGAGGCGCTCCCCGCCGGCGTCGTCGGTCTCGGTGACCGCGATTTTGATCACCGCCGAGCCGACGTCGATGCCGGCGGTCAGCATCTTCCGCTGGTTGACGTTGGTGAACGGCATGTCAGGCGCTCCATCAATGCACGGTCGGCGGCTGCGGACTCCGAGTGGCGTCCCGGTGGGCGAACAGCGCCGCGCCGAGCGCGCCAGTGTAAATCGAGTCGTCGGAGATGTTGATCGTCATCTCGCCGTAGTTCTCGCCGAGGAGGGTTCGCAGCGCCCGCACCGCCGCCGGGTTGCGCGCGACGCCGCCCGTGAACGTGAACTCGTTGGTGATGCCGCCGGACCGGGCAATGAGCGACATAGCGC
The DNA here is from genome assembly GCA_035633215.1 of Vicinamibacterales bacterium. Taxonomy (GTDB): domain Bacteria; phylum Acidobacteriota; class Vicinamibacteria; order Vicinamibacterales; family SCN-69-37; genus DASQFI01. The sequence goes on from DASQFI010000074.1 coordinate 20,668, forward strand.
GGAGGATGATGGCCCGGTGCAGGCCAGCGAGGATGTCCTCCCGCCGCTCGCCGAGCGACAAGCGCTCGCGCAGCTCGGCGCCTGCGAACACGGTGCAGGTGGAGTTGATGCGCACGGGGGCCGACGACTGACAGGCCAGCGGACCGAGCTCGTGCACGCCGAGATTCATCTCGTCGGCGATGTAGCCCAGGTAGCGCCCGCATCCGGCGGCGCAGCGGTCGTTCATCTGAAACGACGTCACGATCCCCTGATCGTCGACCTGAATCGCTTTCGTGTCCTGGCCGCCGATGTCGAGCACGGTCCGGGTGCGGGGGAACATCGCGTGCGCGCCGAGCCCGTGGCACAGAATCTCGGACTTGATCTGCCCTTCGGGAAACGGCAGGCGCTGCCGGCCGTAGCCGGTGCCTACCGATCCGATCTGCTCCAGAGCCATCCCGGCAATCCGTTCGACCGGCTCGGCGAGCAGCGCCTGATCGTCGCCCGAGGCGGCCATCGCCGCCTGCATGTGCGCCTCGAAGCGTCCGGACGCTTCGGCCGAGTTCTCGACGTCGAGGATCGCCTTGTCGAAGAGCCCGACCAGCCGGTCGAAGCCGGCGCCGGTGGCGCGGGCTTCCGCCTCGGCGTAGCTCACGTAACGGCTGCCCGCCAGATCGCGGAAGAAATCGCTCTTGCGGCGAGACCCCTCTGCGTAGAGCGCCGAGGCTTCGGCTTCCATGGCCGCGGTAATGCGCCCGACCGCCGCCTGGAGCGCGCGACCGCCGGTGAGCAGGCGGCCGGCGAACCGGTTCAGCTCCCGGGTGAGGACTCTGAGCTGCGAGCGATACTGCTCGGCGCGGAAGAGGCGTTCGAGCGTTCCGAGACGGCGTGCGAGATCGTCCGGCGCGAGCCCCATCTGCGCCAGCTCCCGGCCGATGAGCGAAAACCGCGTGTTGATCAGCGCCTCGCCGAGCGCGACCTGGCAGGCGACGTCGTAGTTGCTGCGGCTGTTGGTGATCCCGCGGCCGAGAACGGCGGCGTCCTCGCCGAGCACGACCGCTTTGGTGGTGGTCGAGCCCAGATCGATGCCGACGGCGTACCTCATGCCGCGCCTCCCAGCCGTTTCTGTTCGAGCATCTGAAAATAGGATTCCAGACGGTTCTTGATGTTGGCGGCCGAGAAGTACCGGGGGTCGACCAGGTCGCTCTCGATGAACCCGCCGGGCCGCCCGGACCGCGCCTCGACCTCGCGGAGAATGTGGAGCTGCCCGGCGCTGAACGAGTTGCAGCTCTTGACGGAGTTGATCAGGAACCCGTCCGCGCTGTAGTCCTTCAGGTAGCGCGTCAGCAGTTCGATGCGTGTCGGCAGACCGAGATTCGTGTAGCAGCCCAGACAATAGTCGGCCAGCGACTCGAGCGGCCGCGACGGATCGTGCCGGAAGCCCAGGTCGTACACCCCGCCGACTTTCGTATACGTGGACGCCACCGCCACAGCGCCTTCGTCGGCGAACATCTTCCAGAACTGCCGGAAGTTCGTCCAGTTCGGTGGCCCCTCCACCACGACCCGGAAGCGCTCGCGCTCGACGTCGCCGTCAGGGGTCACGGGACCCTTCCCTTCGGCCATACGCTGGGAGATCTCCTCGCGCAGGGCGCGGTAATAGCCGACGGCGTCCTCGGTGCCGCGGAACGCGCTGAAGAGCGGACCGACGTAGTAGACGGCGCCGAAATACGCGTCGATGGGCGACGGGCGATGTTTCGCCGATTGCAGCACCCAGACGAGATCATCTTCGGCCTGCGCGGACAACCGCAGGTGCTCCTTGAGCCGATCTTCGTCGTAGGCCTTGCCGCTCACGCGCTCAAGCATGGGAATGACGTCGTGCCGCAGCTGCTTGACGACGTAGTCGCGCATGGAATCCGTGATGCGGCCTTCGGGCTGATACGGCACGTGCAGCATCGCCACGGGACAGTGGTACTCCTCACGGAGAAGCTCGAACCACTTCATGAACGTGAAGCAGCCCGTGTAGGACAGCAGAAGGATGTCAGGGTTCGGGAGCCGCTGCCCTGTGGGACCGATGTTGCCCGACTTGAGCATGCCGATGTCGCTCTTCACGTACGTGCACACGTCCTCCGAGTGTCCGAGCTTCTCGGCCACGGCGATGTACTCGGCGGTCTTGCCGCGCATGGCCGACTGCAGCGCGTTGATCTCGGGCAGGACCGGCAGGAGGTCGAAGCTCAGGAGCAGCTCGGTCAGATTGCCCGGCACGAACGTATACGCGCTCTTTTCCCCGGTGTCGGGCGAGGCCGCCAGCCGGTCGAAGTGCCGCGCGATCATCTCCTTCTGGCGGACCTGGCTGGCGTCCTTCCGCGCTTCCGGCGAAGGTACTGGCTTCATGCGCCGCTCCAGAGTTTGATCGAATCGGCGAACGTCCCGGCCTGCTCGCGGATGACCTGAAACTGTCCGGTGTTCTCCGAGTACTTGAATGCGGTCCAGGGCACGCCGCGCCGCTCGATGGCGCGCACCATCATCGGCTGGTCGAGCAGCGCCGGATCGCAGAAGCTCGGCGCGCAGAAGATGACGCCCTCGGCGCCGCTCGCCTCGATGCGCTCCGCCAGCTCCGCGCCTTTCTCGCCCTGGGCGAGGTATCGCGTCGGACCGGCGACGACATCCTCGAGACCCGCGACAACGAGGTTCTCGAGCGGATCGCCATCCACGGGAATGTCCGATCGGATCCATCGGCTGACCTGCACGAAGTCGTCGTCGACGATGTAGCACCCGGCGCGCTCGAGCGTCCGGATCAACCCGATCGGCGGCTGCTCGCAGAAGGAGCCCGTCACGAGGACGCGCGCTTGATCCATCGGCTTGCGCGACGTCGAGGCCTCCGCCGCGTCGCGGTACTCGAGCAGCATGACGCTCGCTTCGTCCACCGGCAGCACCAGCGTGGCGCGCAACATCAGGTAGAGCTCCGAGGTGGGCACCTTCCATGGCTGCTGGTGGCGAAGCGTGTAGAGCTCTCGCACGATGCGACGGTAGGCGTTGTAGCTGGCGATCGCTTCCCGAAGAGCGCCGGCGTCGAGCGGCGCCGCGCCGCGGGCCGTGAGATCCGCCGAGAGCCGTTCGAGCTCCTCGCGGTAGAAGCAGCCGCCGATCGCGCGCTCGAAGTTCTGGGGCACGTCGAGATAGCGCACGAGCTTGTCCGGAAACAGCATCTGCCACATGCCAGACAGGTTTCGAATCACGTCACAGGTCGCCGGAAAGATCACGCCGTCGAGCACGTCGAGACTGCCGTTCAGGCCGAGCTCGATCGTGCTGCGCGGAATGTGGCAGATGTACGACTGGTAGTAGGCGTCCCCCTTGATGATCTCGAGGTCGTCCCGCGCGCCCAGGAGGCCCACCGGCAGCACTCCCTGCGCGTGCAGCAGCTCACACGGCACGTAAACCGGCATGTAACCAATCGCCAGCCCCCCCGTGCGCGCTTTCCACTCTCGGACGGATCCCAGCCGGTAATCGCGGTACAGCTGCTCCGCGCGGGACACGAGCGCTTGCACGGGGTCGGACGCCGTCATGCGTGCCTCCAGCGCGGCTCGCGCTTCTCGAGAAAGGCGTGGAGACCTTCGACCGCATCGGACGTCTGCATCAGTTCGTCGAGATAGAGCCGCTCGATCGCGGGCAGCTCCGACCGGAGCGCCGTCACCAGATGCGCGCGGACCGCCCGCACGGCCAGTCGCAGGCTGGCCGCTGATTTGGCCGAGAGATGTGCGCGTGCCCACGCCAGGGCGGCATCCGCCGGAGGCCCATCGACAATCTCATCGACGAGGCCGATCGCGCGGGCCTCGGTCGCGGCGACCGTTCTGCCGGTCAGACACAAATCGATCGCGTGAGCGTGCCCGACCCGATGCGCCAGCGCGACCGAGGCAGCGGGCGCGAACACGCCAAGCGCGATTTCCGGCTGCCCGAGCGTGGCGTCTGGGCTGGCAAAGACGCGGTCGCACACCGTCGCGAGCTCGAGCCCGCCGCCTAAACATCGCCCGCGCACGGCCGCCAGAACGACGACGGGGGTGTCGAGCAGCGCGAACAGCATGCGATGAAAGCGATCGAGCATGCCGGCCACCTGATCGGGCAGATGTTCCTGAACGCTCGCGCCAAACGAGAAGTGCGCGCCGTCGCCCTCGATGACGAGCGCTTTGAGCTGGGGAGCCCGCGCGGCCTCGTGGAAGAGATCGGTCAGCGCCGTCGTGAGCCGGGTGTCGAGGATATTGCCCTTCGATCCTCCCAGCACGACGCGCCACCAGGCGCCGCTGTCGAGCTCGATGACCGAGACGGGATGGCCCATGGCGGTCTCACACGTGGGCCGGGCCGTGCGCGCGTGCGATCACGTCCTCGATCAACGCCTCATCCCAGGCGGCCCCCTCCGCGAGACGACGGCGCAAGAGGAGGAAGTCGGCCTCGCGGCAGGCCTTGGTGCCTTCGTGGAACGCACGGAACCCGGCGCGCGCTTCCGTCATCATGTTGAGGGCGAGCCAGGCGCGGTTGCTCTCGCGGTTGGCATCCCAGTGCGCGAGCTTGTGCTTGCGGACGCTTTCGATCGTCTTCGACAGACAGCCCGGCATGGTGTTCGCGAGCTTGAAGACGAGCGCGTCCACCTCGCGGTCGAGCTCCGAGAGATCGATCGTGCCGGCGCTGACGAGCTTCCGGCCCGCCTCTCGCTCGACGCCGGTTTTGAACTCGCCGTACACAATCTGCCCCTGGTCGATCCACCGGTCGGTCACGACAAGTGGATTCGGTGTCAGCCGGCCGTCGATTCGGAGGGCCGGCACGACCTTGCTGACCAGACCCAGGCGCAGGGCCTTGTAGGCGCTCCAGGACTCACAGAGCGTGCAGCTCTCCATCGCGGCTTCGATGCCGACGAAGAGCGGCAGGAAATCCGTGCTGCCGCCGTCGGGCGCCGACCCGTGGCGCGGGCCGGCCTGCCCGAAAATCGCCAGGTCCTGGGCGACGGAGAAATCGCACGCCATGCCGATCTCCTGGCCGCCGGCGATGCGCATCCCGTTCACGCGGCAGATGACGGGCTTGTCGCACGCGAGGATCGCGCTGACCATGTCGTTGAACAACCGCATGTACTGCCGGTACTCCTCCGGACGGCCCGCGTAGTACTCGGCGTATTCAGCGGTGTTGCCGCCGGTGCAGAACGCGCGCGTGCCCGATCCGGTGAAGACCACGGCGACCGCGGCCCGATCGGCCGACGCGCGACGCATTCCCGCGATGACGCCTTTGATCATGTCGGTGGTGTACGAGTTGAGCTGGGTCGGGTTGTCGAGCGTGATTCGCACCCAATGCAAGGCCGGCACGATGCCGCCGGTTCCGTCCCCAAGCGGCAGCTCGTCGTAGCGAAGGCCCTCGACGTCGGTGGCGAGCGCGAGCGTGTGGTCCTTGAGCAGCATGGGTTTCAGGCCTCCGGAATGAGCACGATGCGGCGTCGAACCCCGCCGTGATGCAGCTCCACGAACACGTCGTTGATCGCCTCGAGCGGACGGCGCTCGATGAAGGGCTCGAGCGCGATTCGCCCGGAGAGCACCAAATCGACGATGGCGGGATAGTGTTCGGGAAGGCAGCCCCAGTTGCCCTGCGCCACGGCGTCGAACGCCATCAGGTTCGAGAGCCGAACCTCGACCGGCTTGGCCGTGTACCCGACCACCATGAGCGCGCCGCCAGGTCCGAGCAGGCCAAATGCCAACGCCTGTCCGGCGGGGTGGCCCGAGGCTTCGAAGATCTTCGTCCGCCAGCTTGGCGTGCGGTGCGCGTCGGCGAACGCGCGGATCGTGCGGCGAAGGGACTTGGCATCGGCCTGCGAAGAGTTCAGCGTCAGCGCGGCCCCATGTCTGGAGATGTGCGACAGCCGCTCGTCGTCGACGTCGATGGCGACCACTGCCGCGCCCAGCGCTGCGGAGATCTGCACGCCAAACCCGCCGATGCCACCCGCGCCGACCCAGACAGCGACGTCGCCCTTAGCGAGGCCGCTCCGCACGATAGCTTGATACGGCGTTGAGACCGCGTCGGCGATCACCGACAGCGCCGCGAGATCGACGCCGGCCCGGTTGACACCAGCATCCGACAGATCCGGCACGGGACAGAGCCCGCGCGCCGGGACCCGCACGTGCGTTCCGAATCCTCCATCGACGTCGTTGCCCGGGAACACCTGCGTCGGACAGATCTGACCGCGACCGGCGCGACATGCCGCGCACTCCCCGCAGGGAAGGACGGCGGGCACCACGACCGCTCGACCGAGCCAGCGCTCGGCCGCGGCGCCGGCATCGACGACGGTGCCGCTGATCTCGTGGCCGAGCGTCAACGGAAACGGGTGTCGCGTGGGCACACCCTCATAGAAGAACCCCAGATCTGTGTGGCACACGCCGCACGCGGCCGTTTGGACGATCACCTCGCCGGGACCAGGCCTTTCGTCGCGGCTCTGACGGACCATCGGCTGACCGGGTTCGGTGACGACCCACGAGGCTACTCGCACGCTCGCCTCCTGCACAGAGAGAAACAGATACTCCTGGATCGATATCTGCGTGTCATCGTGCAGGAACCGTGCCTGGGCTCCACCCGCGGGAGCTTTGCTCCGAACACTCGACTGGACCGAATCCCAGCCGCCGACGATTCCTCAGGCCTGTGAAATAATCCGCGGACGTGCCCGCAACGTCACGCTTCGTGCTCGGTCAGATTCTGGGCACGGCCTTCGTTGCCGTCATGGGAACGGCCGTGCCGGTTCTGGCGCAGAAGGCCGCGGGGCCTCCCAACGACACCTGCCTTGCGTGTCACGGTGACGCCGACGCCAAATCCGGCACAGGCAAGTCCGTCGCCGTCGATGCAAAGAAATTTGCGCAGTCGGTCCACGGCGGCCTCGGCCTCGACTGCGTGGCGTGCCACACCGATCTCGCAGAGACGACCGAGTTCCCGCACGCCGAGAAGCTGGCGCGGGTCACCTGCGCGACCTGCCACGACCAGGCGTCGGCCGCGTTCGACACGAGCATCCACGCGCAGGCCCGGCGACAGACGCCGGGGAGCGTGGCGCCGACGTGCGTCGACTGCCACACCACGCACGAGATCCGGTCGGCCAAGGACCCTGAATCGCGAACCTATCCGCTGAACCTGCCGGACACGTGTGGCCGTTGTCACGGCGACCCGTCGATCATCCAGCAGGGCGGAATTCGCGCCGGCAACGTCGCCAATCTCTATCGCGACAGCATTCACGGGAAGGCGATCAGTCGCAGCGGCCTGCTGGTCGCGGCCAACTGCACGTCGTGCCACGGCGGCCACGAGATCCGGCCCAAGGCCGACGCGCAGAGCCGCGTGCATCGCGCGAACGTCCCGTCCACCTGCGGCGCGTGCCACGCCGGCATCAAGACGCAGTACGACGCCGGCGTCCACGGTCAGGCGCTCGCCAAGGGCGACGGGCGGGCGCCCGTGTGCGCCGATTGCCACACGGCGCATCAGATTCAGCGAAGCGACATCGGCTCCTGGCAGCTCGATGTCATTCGCGAGTGCGGCACGTGCCACGCAGACAAGATCAAGACGTATCGCGACACGTTCCACGGGCAGGTCACGTCGCTGGGCTTCGTGCGGGTGGCGACGTGTTCCAGCTGTCACGGCGCGCATGCGGTCCATCCCAGGACCGATCCGCGCTCGACGGTGTCGGACGCGCGTCTGCTCGAGACCTGCCGCCAGTGCCATGTGTCGGCCACGTCCGGATTCATCCGGTACGATCCGCATGCCGACAAGAACGACCGTGCGCGTAATCCGGTGCTGTTCTATTCCTCGCGGTTCATGACCTGGCTGTTGGCCGGCACGTTCGGGTTTTTCGGGCTGCACGCGCTGCTCTGGCTGCCGCGCGGCGTCATCGCGCGACGGCAAAAGCGATCCTCCGAATCGTCGCCAGACGCCGGGCCGGATCAGACGTCAGGCTGAATCGGCATGCCGCAGAGCGATCCCGTCTACCTCCGGCGCTTCGACGCGTTCGACCGCGTGCTGCATGGACTCCTGATGGTGAGCTTCCTCGGCCTCGCGGCGACGGGTCTGCCGTTGCTTTTCAACGACGAAGCCTGGGCGCGCCGGCTGTCGCGCGTCCTCGGCGGTTTCGAAGTCGCCGGCTGGCTGCACCGCGTCTCCGCGTTGCTCCTCATCGCCGTCTTCCTGATGCATCTTGGACGGCTGGCGCGGCGGCTCATCAGGCAGCGCGATTTCGGTCTACTGTGGGGCCCGCGCTCGATGGTGCCGCAGCCCCGCGATCTCCGGGATCTCGTCGGCCACCTCCGCTGGTTCGTCGGGCGCGGACCGCGCCCACGCTTCGACCGCTACACGTATTGGGAGAAATTCGACTACTGGGCCGTCTTCTGGGGCATGGCTATCATCGGCGGATCGGGCCTGCTGCTCTGGTTTCCGGAGTTCTTCGCCCGGTTCGTGCCGGGCTGGGCCTTCAACGTCGCCCTCCTCGTGCACGGCGAGGAGGCGCTGCTCGCCGTCGGTTTCATCTTCACGATCCATTTCTTCAACGGACACCTGCGGCCCGAGAAGTTCCCGATGGATCCGGTCATCTTCACCGGACGCGTGACGGAAGCGGAAATGCGCGAGGAACGGCCGGACGAATACGCGCGGCTGCGGCGCGACGCCTCGCTCGACGCGCTGCGCGTCGACCCGCCGCCGGAGTGGCTCGTCCGTCTGGGCCGGGGCATCGCTGCTGTGGCGGTCTCGATCGGACTGACGCTCGTGGGGCTCATTCTGTATGCTGTGCTCACGTGAACGGGTGTTCGGAACTTAGGAGACTTGGACCGTACTGATGCGTCTGCCGTTGCCGCATAATCCCGTCTCGCTCGTCGGCGCGATCTTCGCGACGGCGGGCGGTGTGCTGTTCCTGATCGTCTTTCTGCTCGACCTGTTCGGCCTGCACACGAATCCGTACATGGGGATCGTTTTCTTCCTGATCCTGCCCGCGGTGTTTGCGTTGGGGCTGATTCTCATTCCGATTGGCGCCTGGCTCGACCGGCGGCGGCAGCGGGCCGGCCGACCGGTGCAGTGGCCCCGGCTCGATCTCAACGATTCCCGGCACCGCACCTGGGCGTTCTTCATCGTCGTCATGACGCTCGTCAACATCGTCATCGTCTCGCTGGCGGCGTATTCAGGCGTGCACTACATGGACTCGGTGGAGTTCTGCGGTCAGGTCTGCCACACGGTCATGGAGCCCGAGTATGCGGCCTACCAGGACAGCCCGCACTCCCGCGTGACCTGCGTGGGCTGCCACATCGGGCCCGGCGCGCCCTGGTTCGTCCGGTCGAAGCTGTCGGGCACGCGCCAGGTGTTTGCCGTCACGCTGAACACGTTCTCGCGTCCGATACCGTCGCCCGTCCACAACCTCAGACCTGCGCGCGAGACCTGCGAGCAGTGCCACTGGCCGGAGAAGTTCCACGGCGACAAGGTGAAGGTCATCCGTGAGTACGCCGAGGACGAGAAGAACACCGAAAGCTCGACGACGCTGCAGATTCATGTCGGCGGAGGAAGCGATCGGCTGGGCATCGCGACAGGCATTCACTGGCACATGAACCTCGCCAACGAAATCGAGTACATCGCCACCGACGAGAAGCGCCTGGTGATTCCCTGGGTCAGGCTGAAGGATCGGTACGGCAACGTCCGGGAGTACCAGGTTGACGGCGTGACGCCGGAGGACCTGGCCAAGGGCGAGCGGCGTCGCATGGACTGCGTCGACTGTCACAACCGGCCGAGCCACCGGTTCGACGCCACGGCCGACAAGGCGGTGAACCGCGCGCTTTCGATGAGCGAGATGCCCTCGACGCTGCCGTTTATCAAGCGGGAAGCCACGGCGGCGCTGAAGGCCACGTACCCGACGCAGACGGCAGCGGCCGACTCGATTGCCGCCAGGCTCCGCGAGTTCTACCGCCTCAACTACACCGACATCTACATGGGACGCCGGCAGGAGGTCGAGCGTGCGGTATCAGGCACGCAGCAACTCTACCGGCGGAACATCTTTCCCTCGATGAACATCACCTGGGGCACCTACGCGAACAACATCGGCCACATGGACTTCCCGGGCTGCTTCCGGTGCCACGACGACAGCCACAAGACGAAAGACGGCAAGACGATCGGGCAGGACTGCGCGCTCTGCCACAGCATCCAGTAGCCGGCTGACATGACCCCGGGTGGCCGCGTGAATTTTCCCGACGGGCCACTCGTCCTTCTTGCTGGCCCCGGCACGGCCGCGGTCGCCCCGTGGCACCTTCCTTGCGGTATGCACCGGACGGCTCGACAGGCTCGCACGACCCCCGGTGTTCCCTCAGGAGGACCTCATGTGGCGCGACTTCCGGTACGCCGCTCGATCGCTCCGGCACAGTCCCACGTTTGCGCTGGCAGCCACGCTCGCGCTCGGCCTCGCCATCGGCGCGAATGCCACCATCTTCAGCCTCGTCGACGGCCTCTGGTTCCGTCCCTCAGGTTTCACCAACGTCGATCGCAGCGTACGGATCTTCTCGACCACCGAAACCAGCCGCCAGGGACGCTGGTCGTTCCCTGAATACCTGGCCCTTCGAGACGGCACGACGTCGTTTTCCGGCGTGACGGCGTGCGGGCGCCGCGGCACGTTCTTCCCCACTGAATCAGGCGGCCAGGAGCTGACGCTTCTGAACGTCGTGTCGCTCGATTTCTTTGAGGCACTCGGCATCGTCCCGGCGCACGGCCGGGTGTTCGGGTCCGGCGACGAGGCCGCGCTCGAAATACAGCCCGGCGTTGTGCTAGGACATGCGTTCTGGCGGCGACGCTTCGGCGGCGATCCGGCCGTTGTCGGCCGGACCGTCCGGATCGGCGCCGGCACGCCCGTCCTTGTGACGATCCTCGGCGTGCTGCCAGCGTCGTTCCGCGAGCTGGACGCTGCGACCGACCGCGATCTCTGGGTCCCGCCCGTCACTTGGCGGCGCATGGGGAATGCGGAGGATTTCCAGAACCGTGCGTTCAGGTGGTTCGACGTCGTCGCCATCAGGCGCGCGGACGTCAGCGTGGGCGCAGCCGATGCGGAGGTACGGGCGCTGGCGGCCGCGTTCGCGCGCGAGTTCCCCGCCATGAGCGCGGGTCGATCGGCGCGGGCCATCTCGGACTTCGACTACCGCACGGAATCGGGCGGGACGAACGCGATGGCGCTCATCGCGCTCGTGCTCTTCGTCGCACTGATCACGTGCGTCAACGTCGCCAACCTCATGCTGTCGCGCGCGGCAAGCCAGAGCCGCGAGTTGGCAGTGCGCGTGGCGCTCGGCGCGGGACGGCGGCAGCTCTTGCGCCAGACGATCGCCGAGAGCGCGCTGCTTGGGGCGGCCGGCACGGGGGCGGGCCTGCTGGTGGCGATGTGGCTGATTCGCCTGCTGCCGGTGCTGGTCGTCCAGCCGCCGGGTTTCCGATCGTTTCTCTGGTTCGGCGTCGACGGCCGGGTGCTCGCATTCACCTTCGTCGCCGCCATGGCCATCACGCTGTTGGCCGCCCTGGCGCCCGCCTGGGCGATCGCTCGCGGCAACGTCGGGGCGCTCATCAAGACCGGACCGACGATGGCGGGCCCGGGGCGGCGTGGAGGCCGGCTCGGCAGCGTGCTGGTGGTGGCGCAGGTGGCCGTATCGCTCGCATTGCTGTCGTCAGCCGGGGTGCTCGCCCGGAGCTTTGTCGAAACGGGGCGGGCGGACCTCGGCTTCGCGCGCCGGCCTTTGCTCACCGCCTGGGTCGCTTCCGGATCGCTGCCGCCCGCGACGACGGAACTCGCCGTTCAACGCCTCTCGGCGTTGCCCGGCGTAAGGGCGGTTGCCATCGCGATCCGCGCGCCGCTCAGCCTCTCGGGCGGCGGGCTGGCGCAGCGCGTGCAGGTTCCGGGAGGAAGCACGCCGGCCGCCGGAGAAAGCCCCGACGTCAAGTACGGCGCGGTGAGCGCCGACTATTTCGACATCATGGGGATCCGCATCGCCGAGGGCCGCGCGTTCACGAATGACGACGAACGTCCGGGCGAGCCGGTGGTCGTCATCAGCGAGCAGTTCGCGGCGAGGTTCTTCGCGGGCCACGGAAGCCTCGGCAAAGTCGTGCGGCTTGGTGGTCCGGAGGGCGTCGAACATCGCGTCGTCGGCGTCGCACGCAACGCCGTGATCAACCGCATCGGCGAAGCGCCGGAACCCTATTTCTACGTGCCGTACCGGCGCGGCACCTACGGCGAACTGACGTTCCTGCTCGACACGACGCGAGACGGGGCGGTCGCGGCGACGGCGGTGCGAGAGACGCTGAAACAGATCGACCCGCGGCTCGAGCCCAGGCAGCTCGTGACGATGGATCAGTACCTCCGCTTCTCGGCGAGCGACTATCAAGCGACGGCGGTGCTGGCGACGGCGCTCGGAGTCGTCGGGCTGCTGCTCACGGCGGTGGGCGTGTATGGCGTCATCGCGTATCGCACCACGCGCCGCACGAGAGAAATCGGCCTCCGTATGGCGCTCGGCGCGACGCGGCGACAAGTCCTGGGGCTCGTGATCGGCGAAGGCGGACGGTTGGTGCTTCGCGGTCTGGTCATCGGGCTGCCGGCGGCGCTCCTGACGACGCGTCTCATTCGATCGCTGCTGTTCGGTGTCCAGCCGTGGGACGCGACCGCGTTCGGCGGTGCGACGACGCTCCTGGTGGTCACCGTCATTACGGCGACGCTCGTGCCGGCCTGGCGGGCGACGCGCGTCACGCCGTCCATGGCGCTGCGGGAAACCCGGTAGCCGGACGAGCGCATCGACCCCGCGCGCTGAAAACTGCTCGCCTGTGGGGAAAACCCCCCGGCTGGCGCACGCAGCGCCTTCGGATTTCCGCAGTTTTGCGGCGAGTTCCTATCCGGAGGGTCCGGCAGCACGGGCAGAGCTCTTGCACAAGGCGGAGCCGTGCGTGAACGGTTTCGCCATGTCGAGCACGTGTTTCGCGCCGCTCTGCTGTTTGTCGGCGGCTTCGCGCTGTTTCTGGTTGTCCGCTGGGCGCTCGTTCCCGCCGACTTCGGAGTGTACGGGTTCTATCGTGCCGGCGCGCTGGCCGACAATCAGGCGCTGCCGCTACGGTATGCGGGTCAGGCGCCGTGCCTCGACTGCCATGCCGACGTCGCCGAAACGCGCAAGGACAGCCGGCACGCCAGGATCAACTGCGAAGCCTGCCATGGTCCCCTCGCGCGTCACGCGACCGGCGACTTCGAGATCAAGCCCAAGGCGCTGAACCCGCGGCTGCTGTGCCTGCAGTGCCACACGCAAGCGCTGGGCAAGCCCGCAACCTTGCCCCAGATCGTCGCGGTCGATCACGCCCCCGAAGGGCCGTGCATCGCGTGCCACAAGCCACATCGGCCGAAGATCGATTAGGAACACGTGATGGACTGCCGCGAACGAGCATCGCAAGTGAGCCGCGCGAGCGGCCGCCTTCGCGTCGAAGGCGCTTCGGCAAGCCTCGCCGGAGCCGCGGCGGAGGCGGGCCGGACGACGTCCCCCGGTCAGGATTGCCGCGCGCCGACGGCGCGCCCGCCGGAGCGGAGCGGGGATCATGGGGTCCCCGCGAGCGACGGCGAGAGGGGGTCCGGCGGGACGAAGTCCCCCGGACAAGAAATAAACCGGCGCGCGTTTCTCGAGCAGGCCGGGCGGTTCATCATCCTGACGGGCGCCGCGTCGCTCGCGTGGGACTACGTGCTCGCCGGCACGCCGCAGGCCGCCCCCAACTACGTCGCCACCGATCACTGGTGGGGCATGATCATCGACATCGACAAGTGCATCGGGTGCGGCAACTGCGTGCGCGCGTGCAAGGCCGAGAACGACGTTCCCACCGACGAGCCTGGCTGCTACCGCACATGGGTCGAGCGCTATCAGGTCCGGCCGAACGACATGGAGCATCCGATCGTCGACTCGCCCAATGGAGCCTACGACGGGTTTCCCGAGATCGACAAGCCCGGCGACGGCGTCAAGGTCTTCTTCGTCCCGAAGCTCTGCAACCACTGCGCGCACTCGCCGTGCGTGCAGGTCTGTCCGGTCGGCGCGACCTTCGAGAGCCCCGACGGCGTCGTCCTCGTCGACAAGGACCGGTGCCTGGGGTGCCGCTACTGCGTTCAGGCATGCCCCTACGGCTGCCGGTACATCGATCCGCGGACGCACACCGTCGACAAGTGCACGCTCTGTTATCACCGGATTACCAAGGGCCTCACGACGGCCTGCTGCGAGGCGTGTCCGACGGGGGCGCGGCAGCTCGTCGACCTCAAAAACCCCGCGGACCCGGTGCACGAGTTCATGCGCACGCACAAGGTGCACGTGCTGAAGCCGAACCTGGCCACCGGAGCCAAGGCGTTCTACAGCGGGCTCGACGGCTCGGTCAGATAGAGGACACTCATGCCTGGCGTCGACGGATTCATCTATCCGAACGAAGTCGAGCTCCAGTGGAGCGTGCTGATCGTCTTGTATCCGTTCCTCACGGGACTGGTGGCCGGCGCGTTCATCCTGGCGTCGCTCGAGCGGGTCTTCAACGTCGCCGCGGTGCGGCCGACCTACCGGTTGGCGCTCCTCACCGCCCTGGCGTTCCTGCTCGTCGCCCCGCTGCCCTTGCAGATGCACCTCGGGCATCCCGAGCGGTCGTTCTCGATGTACTTGACGCCGCACCGCGAGTCGGCGATGGCCATGTTCGGGTTTGTCTATCTCTGGTACCTCATGGCGGTGCTGGTGCTCGAGATCTGGTTCGACTACCGCAAGGACCTGGTCCTGGCCTGGCGCGCGAGCCGGGGCCTGAAGCGCAAGCTCTACGGCGTGGCGACGCTCTGGTCCGACAACATCAGCGAGAAGGCGCTGCGCGTCGACGATCGGATTGGCCGGTTCATCACGATTGTCGGCATTCCCTCGGCGTTCCTGCTCCACGGCTACGTCGGCTTCATCTTCGGGTCGGTCAAAGCCAACCCGTGGTGGTCCACGCCGCTGATGCCGGTGGTGTTCCTGTTTTCGGCGATCGTCTCGGGCATCGCGCTCGTGTTGTTGATCTACATGGCGCTCTGCCGGATTCGACGCGTGGCGATCGACATGCCTTGCGTCGACACCATCGCCCGGTACCTCTTTTACGCGTTCCTCATCGACTTCTCACTCGAAATGCTCGACCTGATTCACCGCCTGTACGAGGCGGATGAATCGCTCCGCGCGCTCGACTTCATGGTGAAGACCCGGCTCTTCGTGTCCCAGATCGTGCTGCAGATTCTCCTCGGCACGCTCCTGCCGATTGCCCTGCTCGCCATGGTCCAGTTACTGCGTTTCAGCGAGCGCACGCGCCGGGCGATCTACGCCGCGGCCGGCGCCCTCACGCTCGTCGGCATTCTGGCCATGCGCTGGAACGTCGTCATCGGCGGTCAGCTCTTCTCGAAGAGCTTCCTCGGCTACACGACGTACAAGATGAGCTTCGCGACGCGCGAAGGCCTTTTGCCGGCGATTCTGATCCTGATTCTGCCGTTCGTGATCCTCGCCGTCCTGATCAAGGTGCTTCCGCCGTGGACGGGGGGCGGCGAAGAGAAACCTGTCAAGGCATAAGGCAGAAGGCACAAGGCAAAAGCCAGGGAGGCTGCTGCCGCCATTTCTGCCTTTGCCTTCTGACTTTTGCCTTTTGACTTGCCGTGAGGGCACCATGTCCGACCGGATTTCCCGCGTCGAGGCTCGGCTGCAGCAGGTCGATGAGGCCGTCGCGTGTCTGGCGCGGCGTCTCGAGGCGCTCGAAGACAGACTGCGACCCGCAGATGCCCCGATCGTGGGCGGGTCAGCTCCGGCAACCGCCGCGACCCTTCCGTCAGCATCGCTGCGGCGCGCCGATCATGTCGTCGTACTGCAGCTGGTCGGGCGAACGCTCATAGTGTTGGGCGGAGCGTACCTGCTGCGGGCGCTGACCCAATCGGGCCAGATCTCGACACCGGCCGGGGTCGTCCTCGGACTGCTCTATGCCGGCGTCTGGCTCGCGGCAGCGGATCGCGCGGCGGCCGCGAGCGCGCTGTTCTACGGCCTGGCGGCCGTGCTCGTCGCACTGCCCATTGTCTGGGAAGGCTCGACCCGGTTCCAGTTGCTGTCGCCCATCGCCGGCGCGATCACACTTGCGGCCGTGATCGCCCTCACGTTGGGCGTGGCGTGGCATCGCCAATTGAGGATGCTGGCGCTCACGGTTGCCGCAGCGACTTTCGTGATCTCGGTGGCACTCGCCGCCCAGGTCGGACAGCCGGTGACATTCGCGGCCGTGCTGCTGGGGTTCGCGGCGATGTCACTCTGGGTCGCGTACCAGCGGAGATGGATGGGGCTCGCGGTGCTGACGGCGCTGGCCATCGACGTCGTCCTGGTCGCGCTCGCCGTGCGCGCGTCGGTGGTTCCGCCGCGGGATCCGGCGATTTCCGTGCTCGCCCTGCAAGCCGCGTTCGTCGGCGTCTACCTGGCGTCGTTCGCGGTGCGATCGCTGGTCGTCCGGCAGCCGCTCGGAGGGTTCGAGTTCGCCCAGGCGGCGCTGGCCCTCGCGGTCGGACTGGGGGGCGCCGTCATGGTCACGCGCGCCAACGGGCTGCCGTTCAGCGTCGTTGGGACGGCGGCGGCGATCGGAGCGGTGGCCGCCTACACCGCGGCGTTTACGCCCTTGCTTGCGCGGCGAGCCTCAATCTCGGGATGGTATTTCTTCAGCTCACTCGGCCTCGTGCTCGCCGTCATCGCAGGTTTCTTGCTGCTTCCCCGCTCGGCGGTTGTCATCACCCTGGGCGCTGGCGCGATCGCCAGCACGGCCGAGCGAACACCCGCGCGCGTCCGGACCCTGACGGTCCATAGCGCGATCACCTTGGTGGCGGCCGGCTACGCGTCCGGCCTGTTCTCACTCATGGCGGCGGTCTGGCTGACGACCCTCACCGAATGGCCGCCGCTCCCGACTCCAGCCTGGACCGTGATGGCAGCGGCGCTTCTCTGCTTTGTGATCGCCAGTCTCGGCGCGACCAACTCGGACAGGGTGGTGTCTTTCGTACGCACGCTCTTCGGCGCGTTGGTTGTCGCGGGCCTCTGCAGCGTCCTCATCCTGCAGGCAGGCCCTGGACTCATCGGCGCTGCGCCTGACGCCGGCGGCCTTGCGACGCTGAAGTCGATCGTCCTCGCTGCGGCCGCGGTGCTCCTGGCCTGGACGCGCCGCGTGTCCCAACTGGCTGAGCTCAGCCGCCTCACGTATCCGCTGCTCATTGCGGGCGGGTTAAAGATTCTTCTGGAGGATCTGGCGTCCTCGCGTCCAGCGACCCTGTTCGTGGCGTTCGCGCTCTATGGAGCGGCGCTGATTCTGGCGCCGCGTGTGCTGAAATCACGTCTCTGATCGGGATCGTCGGCCTTCTAAGCCGAGGGCGCACGACTTCGGAGGGGCGAATGCCAGGCGATGATGCAGGAACGGGTGAACGAGCGTGGCGAAAGTTCCCAAACGCTGCGGACGTTGATCGTTACGGATTTGAATAAGCACGAGCCCGTCATGCATGCGTTACAGCAGTAGAGTCGGCTTGGTCGGTTGGAGCGTGCTCCGACCACTTCTGGGAGCCGAGATAGCCGACCCCAACCAGGAGCAGCACCGAACCCAGGTTTGAAATCAGGTTGATCGCCAGGTTGGTTGCCGGACCGCTCGGCGCGATTAAGACGTTTCCGACAACCATCCAGAGCCCCGAGGTCGGCAACACATAACCGACCCAGCGCGGCTGCACACGTCCCCGGATGAATGGGATCGCGAGAAGCACAGCCCCTACAAACCAGGCGACCGGTCCAGCGACAAAGGCGACGACGAACCCCAAAGGCAGGGGCGTAGAGGCGGCGACCAAGGAAGGCGCTGTGTCGGCCAACCACGGCAGCACAAGCACGCTGTAAAGAGTTAGGAACACACCCAAGAACATCCATGACGAGGCGAGGAGCACGACTCCAACCATGCCGAGCCAACCGGTCGCGCCGGCCATTCGCGCATACATCCCCGGCAGTCCCAGGAGCACCAGCGCGGCACCCGCCGCGCCGAGCGCGTTGATCGGCACCCAGAGCAGTTCTTTCGCGAAGGTGGCGGGGTCAGGACCAGCAGTGATCACGGACCTTGCCACAATGTGGACAATGAATGCGACAGCACCGACGAAGAGGCTCAATCCGCTGATTCGGAAGATCTGCAAGCTCGTCATGCTCCCGGCCTCGAACACTCGAACATAGGAAAAAACGCCCTCTGGAAACGGCCTTGTCCGGTTCCCCGCCGACCACGTGTCTTCTCAGCCGGATGTCGTCCGCTCGCTTCAGGCGGAGCGTTGCCCCGGTACATACCAGACGGGGCACGGCGCCCGGTGCAGAACCGCACGCGACGTGTCGCGGCTGAACCAGCGGCGCAACGGCGCTCGGGTGTGTTCACCCATGACGATGCAAGCCGCTTCAAGCCGGGATGCAACCTCCGTGATGCCCCGTGCGGCGTTGCCGTCTTCGACATGAACGCGCGTGCGCTGGATGAGGTCGTTCGGAATGAGCGCGAGTAGCCGTCGGCTCGTCTCCCTCATGGTGCCGGCGCGCTCGTCAGTCTTCGTCGCACCGTGCGGAAGGAAATGCAGCAGGTGGAGCTCGATTGGCAGCACGCGAGCCAGCTCGAAGGCGAGCTCCACAGCCGCTCGTGACTCTGGCGTGAGATCCGTCGGCACGACGACGACCTGGGGCCGGCCGACGGCCGCGGCAAAACTCGACGCGTCGCTCTCGGCGTGCGGTTCGTGCAGAGCGATCACCGCCAGCTTCCCACGCCCGAGCACCTGCTCTGTGACGGAAATATGGTCTTCGTCCGTGGTGCCGTGCGAACTCAGGACCACCAGGTCTGCACCGACGGCTTCGGCGACCGACAGGACCGCCGCCGACGGTTGCCCGTGTGTCACGCGCGCTTCCGCCTGCACCAGGCCCGACAGGCGGGCCAGGATTTCACCCAGTTCCTGTTCGACGACAGCCTGGGAGTCAGTGGGGTGTTCGGCCGCCCACATCCAGCCGACGCTCGCGCCCACGGGAGCAGTGACACGATTGCGGTGCAGTACAAGGCGAGCGCCGAACGCCCTGCAGAGATCGACGGCCAAAGTGATCTGGCGGCCCGTCGCGGGCGAAGAGTCCACCGAGCAGAGAACGGTTCGCAGCCGGAGCAATGGCATCCTCCCTGGATGTTCCGCCTCGGCTGGGCCAGGACACACGATCGAGCCACGGCTGCCTGGCCGATCACCAGGATCCCGCCGCTACTCGTGAATGTCGTGCAGGTAGTGCGCCCTCATTTCGACTTCAGCCAGCTTCGTCGACGCGTACACGGAGGCTTCCTTCAGCAGCGCCTCGCGCTCCCGCTCAGGCAGCTCGGCCAGTTTCTGATCGTCGACCCCCCGCGCGTGGACGAACGTGTCGATGAGCGCCCGCTCCAGATCGGCCAGCGGAGCCCGGAGCATGCGTCCCTCCAGTCGTTCAGCGCTCATTCCTGACTCCCCTCCGTCGATCGGAGGCCGGAAGGATTACGGCTTACTCGACATGCGGACTTTCCCTGCTTATCGGGAGCAAGTGCCATGCCACGCGCTCGAACCGTCCATGAACACGGCAGGTATTCGTTCTGCGCTGCGTTGGCTGTGGGCCGTCATGGACGCGGAGCCTTTCACGAGCTCCTCGAGGCCGAAAGCGTCACGTCCACGCGACTGGCCCGCCCAGGCATCGACGCGGCAGGGCTCCTCTGTGGAATAGTCCGCACGAGCCCCCGAAATTCTCAGCAACGACGGTGTGCTGTACGGGCCCGTAGCGCGCCAGATCCCGCGCCAGACTGGCTCGGTGCTTGCACCTGCGGGCGCGTGGATCTTCACCTCGCATTCCGGTCTGACCGTGGCAGTGAACTGACGCGACGAGGGAGTTTCCCCGCGCGTCGTCACGCGGAGTCATTCGGATGAGACGACACCACGAGGAGCTTGCGGCGGCACCATTACTCGTGCCGGCGCTGTCGGCGCTCGTTCCAATAAGCATCGCGCTGTGGGTACGTCTCAAGGGGTGGCGCAAGAAGCACGCAAGCGGTGACGGACGCCAGGAGAGCCCGAGAGGTGACCGATGAGGAACCAACACGGATGGCTGGCGGCTGAGCTCGAGCGCCACGGCGTATCGCGGCGCGAGTTCCTGGGGTTTTGCGTGACGATGGCGTCAGCGCTCGCGCTGCCGGATAAGGCGGCGGCGCAGATCGCGCGCGCCATGCTCAAGGCCGAGAAGCCGGTGCTCATCTGGCTCGAGTTTCAGGATTGCGCGGGCAACACGGAGTCGTTCCTGCGCGCCAGCCGGCCGACCGCGGCCGAAGTGATCCTCGACATCCTGTCGGTCGACTACCACGAGACGATCATGGCGGCCGCCGGCTCTCAGGCCGAACAGAACCGCGATCGGACCGTGAAGGAGAGAGCCGGCGGCTACATCGCGGTCGTCGAAGGCTCGATTCCGACCGGCGCCAACGGCGCCTACTGCACGATCGGCGGCCGCGCGGCCCTCGACATTGCGCGCGAGGTGTGCGGCAAGGCGATGGCCACAATCGCCATCGGCACCTGCGCGACCTATGGCGGGCTCCCTGCCGCAGCGCCGAACCCGACCGGCGCGCTCGGTGTCGCCGACGCCGTGCCTGGCGTCAGGAACCTCATCAATCTGTCCGCCTGTCCCGCCAACGTCGAGAATCTCACCGCGCTGCTCGTTCACTACATCACCTTCAAGCAGTGGCCGGCGCTCGATCACTATCGCCGACCGCTATTTGCCTACGGCAAGTCGATTCACGACGGTTGCGAACGGCGGGCGCACTACGATGCCGGCCAGTACGTCGAACAGTGGGGCGATGCAGGGCACCGCGCCGGCTACTGCCTCTACAAGATGGGCTGCAAGGGGCCCGTGGCGTTCCAGAACTGCCCCCACATCAAGTGGAACAGCGGGACCAACTGGCCGATCGGCTGCGGGCATCCCTGCATCGGCTGTTCCGAACCCAACTTCTGGGACACGATGACGCCCTTCTACAAGCACCTTCCGGGCGTGCCCGGCTTCGGCGTCGCGTCGGACATCGACAAGGTTGGCCTCTACGCGACGGTTGGCGTCGGCGCGGCGTTCGCGGCTCATGGACTGATTCAAGTCGCCAAGCGGGTCGGTCGCAAATACGAACCCGTGGCGCCCAAAACGACGAAAGACGGAGGCGCATCATGAGCCGAGTGATCGTCGATCCCGTGACTCGAATCGAGGGGCATCTTCGGATCGAAGCGGAGGTTGAAGGCGGCGCTGTCCGCGACGCCTGGTCGTCGTCCACGATGTTTCGCGGCATCGAGCTGATTCTCAAAGGCCGTGATCCGCGAGATGCGTGGGCATTCACCCAGCGGATTTGCGGTGTGTGCACGACGGTGCACGCCATCGCTTCGATCCGGGCCGTCGAGAACGCCATCGGAGCGGCGCCGCCGCCCAACGCGCGGCTCTTGCGCAACCTCATCATCGCGGCCCAGTGCGTGCAGGATCACGTCGTGCACTTCTACCATCTGCACGCGCTCGACTGGGTGGACATCGTCTCGGCGCTCTCGGCCGATCCCGCCAAGACGTCGTCTCTGGCACAGTCGATCTCCGACTGGCCGTTGTCCAGCCAGAAATACTTCGCGGGCGTGCGCGATCGCATCAAGGGCTTCGTCGATCGCGGCCAGCTCGGGCCCTTCGCGAACGCGTATTGGGGGCATCCGGCCTATCGGCTGCCGCCCGAAGCCAACCTGATGGCAGTGGCGCATTACCTCGAGGCGCTCGACTGGCAGCGGGAGTTCATCAAGCTGCACGCCGTGCTCGGCGGCAAGAACCCGCACCTGCAGAGCTTCCTCGTGGGCGGCATGTCCACGCCGATTGATCCGAACAGTCAGGCGGCGCTCAACGCCGGGACGATCGCCGAGCTGAAGCAGCTCGTGGCGAGGGCCCGGGATTTCGTAGTCCGCGTCTACATTCCCGACCTGCTGGCGGTCGCCGCCGCCTACAAGGACTGGGCCGCGCATGGAAAGGGCGTCGGCAATTACCTCGCCTATGGGGAATATCCCGAGGATGATTCGGCAAAGCCCAGTCTGTTCCTGAAGGCGGGCGTCATCCGCGGTCGCGACTTGTCGAAGGTCGATCCGTTCGATCCCGCCAAGGTGACCGAGTACGTCGCCCACTCCTGGTACGACTACCAGCAGGGAGACGCCGTGTCGCTGCACCCGTTCCAGGGCGAGACCGCGCCGAACTATACGGGGCCAGCGCCGCCGTACGAACGCCTTGACACGGACAAGAAATACTCCTGGCTGAAATCGCCGCGGTACGCCGACGAGCCCATGGAAGTAGGTCCGCTCGCGCGCATGCTCGTGTCGTACGTCTCCGGTCATCCCCGCGTGAAAACCCTCGTTGACGGGGTCCTGAAGGCCCTGAACGTCGGGCCCGAGGCGCTGTTTTCCACGCTCGGGCGCGTCGGCGCGCGTGGGATCGAAACGCAGCTGCTCGCCGAGAAGATGGAAGACTGGGTCGACGCGCTCGCGGCCAACATGGCTGCCGGCGAGCTGCGGATTCACGACAACGACAAGTGGGAGCCCGCCACCTGGCCCGCCGACGCCATGGGCGCCGGCTTCCACGAGGCGCCGCGGGGCTCGCTTGGACATTGGGTCCACATTCGCGACGGGCTGATCACGAACTATCAGTGCGTCGTGCCGAGCACGTGGAACGCCGGCCCACGAGATGCCAAGGGCAGGCGCGGTCCGTACGAGGAGGCTCTCATCGGCACTCCCGTGGCCGATCCCCAGCGGCCGATCGAGATCCTGCGCACGGTCCACAGCTTCGATCCCTGCATGGCCTGCGGCGTCCACGTCGTGGACGCAACCCGGCGTGAGCTCGTGAGCGTGAGGGTCGTATGAGCAACGCGCCGTCGGCTGAAATCGTGCCGGTCTACGTCTGGCAGACGCCCGTGCGTATCACGCACTGGCTGATCGCGCTGTCGATCGTCGTGCTGTCAGCCACCGGCTTCTACATCGGGCGCCCGTTCGTCACCGTGTCGGGACCCGCGGGCCAGTCCTTTTTCATGGGCTGGGTGAAGGTCGTTCACGGCTATACCGCCTACGTGTTCATCGGCGCCGTCATCGTCCGGATCATCTGGATGTTCACGGGGAACAACTACGCGCGCTGGGACAAGCTCGTGCCGGTACGTCGGACACGGCAGAGAGCCCTGCTGCCGACGGTCTCGTTCTATACGTTCCTCCGCGACACGTCGCCAAGGTACGTCGGCCACAACCCGCTGGCCGGGCTCGCCTACGTTGCCGTCTTCGGCCTGTACCTGCTGGCCATCGCGACCGGCCTCACCTTGCGTGGGTCGAGCGCTGCCGTGAACTCGCCGCTGCACTGGTTCGGATCGCTGGCCCCCATTTTCGGCGGCCTCCAGACTGTCCGCTGGATCCATCACGCCGTGATGTGGTTCTTGCTCGGCTTCGCTGTGCATCACGTCTACAGCGCGGTCCTGATGGCGTCCGTGGAGAAGACCGGGATCATGGATTCGATCTTCACCGGCTACAAATGGGTGCGGAAGCAGGAGCTCGAGCCCGGACCGTACCGCTGGAGCCATCGCGGAGAACTCGATGAGTAAGCGAACACCTCTTCTTGTGCTGGGTCTCGGGAACGTGCTGCTCGAGGATGACGGCGTGGGCTCCGCGGCCGTGGCATTGCTTCACGATCGCTATCGGCTCCCCGCCGGCGTCCGGGTCCTTGACGGGGGGACGCTCGGTTTGTCGCTCCTCCCGTATCTCGAAGACGCGGACGCGCTGATCCTCGTCGATGCGATTCGAGCCGATGGACCGCCGGGCACCTTCGTCCGGCTGGAAGGCGATGACGTGCCTCCCGCCGTGGCGACGCGCCTGTCGCCCCACCAGATTGGCGTGGCCGACCTCCTCGATGGCGCCCGCTGGCTCGACCGATCTCCCCGGCACGTGGTCCTGCTCGGTCTCGTGCCGGAGTCGATGGATCTGGCGATTGGGCTGTCCCCTCGGGTCGCGAGGGCGCTGCCGGACCTCGTCGCGCGGGTGGCCGACGAGGCCGGTGCGCTCGGGCTCACGTTCCATCCACGCGGGATCGAAACGGTGCCCATCGCCACGCGAACCCTGGATCTGGGTCGTCTCGCGGCCCGGTAGGAGGCCACCATGCACGAGCTCGGCGTGGCGGCTGGGATTCTCGACATCGTGCGGCAGCACGTTCCGGTTTCGGACGCTCGTCGTGTGCGCGCCGTCCGAGTGCGCCTGGGTGAGATTGCCGGCGTCGTGCCCGACTCGCTCGACTTCTGTTTCGGCGCCATCGTGGCTGGGACCCCCTATGCGTCCGCGTTCCTGGCGATCGAGCGCGTGCCGGCGCGCGGCAGATGCGGCGGCTGCGGACGCCTCGTTGAGGTGTCGCGGATGCAGTGGGTGTGCCCCTGGTGCGGGGGCCTGGGCCTGACCGTGACATCGGGCGATGAGCTGCACGTCGCGGACGTCGAGCTCGATGACACCGTTGAGGTGGCGTTATGAGTGTCGTCACGATCGAACGCAAGGTTCTCGAAAAAAATGACGCCCTCGCGGCCATTAACCGCGCGGCGTTCGATCGTCACCGGCTGCTGGCCGTGAACGTGGTCAGTTCGCCGGGTGCCGGCAAGACGACGTTGCTCGAAGCCACGATCGAGCATCTCAAGGACCGGCTGCGCATCGCCGTGGTCGAAGGAGATGTCCAGACGGATCTCGATGCCCAGCGCGTGGCGCGGTACCGTGTGCCGGTCGTCCAGATCGTCACCAACGGCGGGTGCCATCTCGAGGCGGGGCTCGTGGCGCAGGCCCTTGACCGCCTCGACCTCGGCGTCCTCGACCTCCTGATCATTGAGAACGTCGGTAATCTGGTCTGCCCAGCCAACTACGATCTCGGCGAAGCCATGAAGGTTGTCGTGCTCAGCACCGCCGAGGGGGACGATAAGCCTCTCAAGTATCCGGGGATGTTCCGCCGCGCCTCGGTGCTCATCATCAACAAGGTCGATCTGCTCCCGTATGTCAACGCCGACGTCGACATGATCAAGCGTCACGCCAGGCAAATCAACCCGGCGCTGGTCGTGTTCGAAATGGCGGCCACGACGCGCACGGGCGTGGCGGCCTGGTGTGACTGGCTGGCGGCCGAGGTGGCCGCCCGCCATGCGTGAGCGTCTCCGCTTCGCGGTGCGCGGTGCCGTCCAGGGCGTGGGCTTTCGGCCGTTCGTGTACCGCCTGGCCCATGACCTGGGCCTCGACGGCTGGGTCCGCAACTCGACAGCCGGCGTCTTCATCGAGGTGGAAGGCCAGCACGACCAGCTCGAGGCGTTTCGCGTCCGGCTGGCGTCCGATCGCCCGCCGCGCGCGGTGATTCAGAGCCTCGAAGCCTCGTGGCTCGACGCGGCCGGTCACTCCGGCTTCCAGATCCTCGAGAGCGCTCATGACGGTGCGATCTCGGCGCTCGTGCTGCCTGACATCGCGATTTGCGAGGACTGCCGGCGGGAGATCGCTGACCGCTCGAATCGGCGGTACCGGTACCCGTTCACGAATTGCACGAACTGCGGGCCACGCTTCAGCATCATCGAGGCGCTGCCCTATGACCGGGCCAACACGTCGATGAGGCGCTTTGAAATGTGCCCGGCGTGCCAGCGCGAGTACGACAGCCCGCTCGACCGCCGGTTTCACGCGCAGCCCAATGCCTGCCCGGCCTGCGGCCCGCAGGTCGCGCTCTGGCACGGCGCCGGTCACGTCCTCGCTCGGCAGGACGACGCGCTTCGCGCCGCGGCCGGCGCCATTCAGGCCGGACGCATTGTCGCGGTGAAGGGCCTCGGCGGCTTTCATCTCATGACGGATGCGCGAAACGACGGCGCCGTCAGGCGCCTTCGTGAACGCAAGCACCGGGAGGAGAAGCCCCTCGCGTTGATGTATCCCGACATGGACTCCATCAATCGACACTGCGTGGTCTCGACGGCGGAGGCCCGCGTGCTGGCCTCGCCGGAGTCGCCGATTGTGCTGTGCGAGCGGCGTCGGGGGACGCAGGCGGAGCTGGCCGCGTCGGTGGCGCCTGGGAACCCGAATCTTGGCGTGATGCTGCCGTACACGCCGCTGCACCTCGTGCTCATGCGCGACATCGGCGGTCCGGTGGTGGCGACGAGTGGCAATCTGTCTGACGAACCGATCTGCACCGACGAACGGGAAGCGATCGGTCGGCTTGGTCACATCGCCGACCTGTTTCTCGTCCACGACCGGCCCATCGTCCGCCATGTTGACGACTCGATCGTCCGGATGATGCTCGACCGCGAGCTGGTCCTGCGGCGGGCACGCGGGTATGCGCCTCTGCCCATTCCGCTGAGGCGGCCGGCACCAACGCTCCTGGCCGTCGGCGCGCACCTCAAGAACACGGTTGCCGCAACCTCCGGGTCGAATGTGTTCGTGAGCCAGCACATCGGCGATCTCGAATCCGCCGAAGCCTGCGAGGCGTTCGTCAAGGTCATCGCTGATTTTCAGACGCTCTATGAGCTGACGCCGGCAGCCGTCGTCGCGGATCTCCATCCCGACTATCGATCGACCAGGCACGCGCGGTCGCTCGGTGTGCCGGTGACGCACGTGCAGCACCATTTCGCTCATGTCGCGGCTTGCCTGGCGGAGAACGATCTCGAGGGCCCCGCGCTCGGCGTGTCGTGGGACGGCACCGGGTATGGCCCGGACGGTACGGTCTGGGGCGGCGAGTTCCTGGCGGTCGGCACGGCGTCGTTCGCCCGGGTCGCATGCCTCCGGCCGTTTCGACTGCCTGGTGGTGATCGGGCGATCAGGGAGCCGCGGCGGGCGGCTCTCGGACTCCTGCATGCGATGGCCGGCAGGGATGCGGTTGCGATCCCCTCGCCCGCGATCCGGGCCTTCACCGACGCCGAACGGGCGCTCCTGATCGACGCCCTTGCGCGCGGCGTGAATTCGCCCGTGACGACAAGCGCCGGTCGCCTGTGCGATGCGGTGGCGTCCCTCGTCGGCCTCCGGCAGCAGGCGAGCTTTGAAGGGCAGGCGGCGATGGAGCTGGAGTTCGCGATCACGCCCGGCGTCGCCGACGCCTATCCCTTCGCGGTGTCGACGGCCGGCGAGCAATTCGCGGTCGGTTCCTGGCAGGCCCCGCCGCTCGTAATCGACTGGGAGCCGACCGTGCGCGCGGTCGTCGGCGACGTGGGCGCGGGAGTGGCCACGGGCGTCATCGCCGGACGCGTACACAACACGCTGGTCGAGATGATCGTGACCGCCGCGGAGCGCTGCAACGAGCCCGCGGTCGTGCTGACGGGTGGATGTTTCCAGAACCGTTACCTCACGGAGCGTGCCGTGGCCAGGCTGCGACACGCCGGGTTTCGGCCGTATTGGCACCAGCGGATCCCTCCGAACGACGGCGGCATCTCGCTGGGACAGATCGCCGCGTACGTTCGAGCGAACCGGACTGCCCCGGCTGAAGGACCGACACGCCGCGAAGACGAGTCGTTGCTCGCGCTTCGTTGATTGAACAGGGGGAATCGTCGATGTGCCTCGCCATTCCCGGACGCATCCTCACCATTGAAGCCGGGGATCCCGTGCTTCGCAGCGGCAGAGTCGACTTTGCCGGCGTCATCAAGCACGTGAATCTGAGCTACGTGCCCGACGCCCGCGTCGGCGACTTCGTCCTGGTGCACGTGGGCTTCGCCATTTCGACGGTTGATGAGGCCGAGGCCAGGCAGGTGTTCGACTATCTCGCCGGCATGGGCGAGCTGGCCGAGCTCGAAGACGGAGAGACGCCGTGAAGTTCATCGACGAATACCGGGATCCGGAGGCCGCGGCAGGGTACGCGCGGGCGCTTCGGCGGATCACGACGCGGCCTTGGATCCTCATGGAGGTCTGCGGCGGGCAGACGCATGCGATTGTCAAATTCGGCGTCGATGAGCTGCTGCCGCCGGAGGTGACGCTGGTGCATGGCCCGGGGTGTCCCGTGTGCGTCACGCCGCTCGAGTTGATCGAAAAGGCGATCGAGATCGCCTCGGCGCCCGGGGTGATCTTCTGTTCATTCGGCGACATGCTGCGCGTGCCGGGCCGCACGCACGACCTGTTGACCGTGAAGGCCCGGGGCGGCGACGTGCGGATCGTCTACTCGCCGCTCGACGCGGTCGCCATCGCGCGCGCACACCCGGACCGGGACGTCGTGTTCTTCGCGGTGGGGTTCGAGACCACGGCGCCGGCCAATGCGATGGCGGTGTACCAGGCGGCGCGGAGCGGCCTGACGAACTTCTCGATGCTCGTCTCGCACGTGCTCGTGCCGCCGGCGATGGAGGCCATTCTGGCGTCGCCACAGAGGCGAGTGCAGGGGTTTCTGGCGGCCGGTCACGTCTGCACGGTGATGGGCTATACGGAGTACGAGCCCCTGGTCGCCAAGTATGGCGCGCCGATTGTCGTCACTGGTTTCGAACCGCTCGACATCCTGCAAGGCGTCTACATGTGCGTCAAGCAGCTCGAGGAAGGCCGCGCCGAGGTCGAAAACCAGTACGTACGCGCGGTTCGCCGCGGCGGCAATGTGGCGGCGCAACAACTCGTCCGTGAGGTCTTCCGTGTCGTGCCTCGCAAGTGGCGCGGCGTCGGCGAGATTCCGCAGAGCGGCCTGGCGCTGGCCGGTCCCTATGAGGCCTTCGATGCCGAGTTGCGATTCGGGATCGCCGGCCACACGGCCGACGAGCCGACCGAATGCTGCAGCGGCCAGATCATGCAGGGCTTGATGAAACCGCACGACTGTCCGGCGTTCGGCCGGCGATGCACCCCCGACCATCCGCTGGGCGCCACGATGGTGTCCTCGGAAGGGGCGTGCGCCGCGTATTACCGGTACCGGCGCCTGCAGGTGCCGCTGCAGGAGGCAAGGGTGGTGACCCGTGGCAACTGATCTGGAATCGGGGCTGACCTGCGCGGTTCCGATCGGCGACCACGTGCAGGTGCTGCTGGCCCACGGCGGCGGCGGCCGGCTGACGAACCAGCTCATCGAGCAGCTCTTCGTGCCAGCGTTCGGCAGCCCGGAGCTTCACGCGCGTCATGATGGCGCGCACCTCAATCTCGGCGGCGCGCGACTGGCCTTCTCGACCGACTCCTATGTCGTCCGGCCGATGTTCTTCCCCGGCGGTGACATCGGCTCTCTCGCCGTGAACGGCACCGTGAACGACCTGGCGATGTGCGGCGCAAGGCCGCAGTTCCTGAGCGCCGGCTTCGTCATCGAGGAAGGCCTGCCGATGGAGAGCCTGAGGCGCATCGTGATGTCGATGCGGTCGGCCGCGCAGGCCGCGGGTGTCACAGTCGTCACGGGCGACACCAAGGTCGTGGACCGCGGGAAAGGCGATGGCGTGTACGTGAATACGGCGGGCGTCGGTCTGATTGAACATCGCGGGATGATTGCGCCGGCAAGCGTTCGGCCGGGCGATGCCGTGCTGCTGTCCGGAGACATCGGGCGTCACGGGATGGCCGTGATGGCCGCGCGCGAAGGCCTGCAATTCGAGTCGGCCATCGAGAGCGACTGCGCGCCATTGGTGGCGCCGGTGCTGGCTCTCCTCGATGCAGGCATCGACGTGCATTGCCTCCGGGATCTCACGCGCGGCGGCGTCGCGAGCGCGACCGTCGAAATCGCCGAGGCCACCGGCCTGCACATTCGACTGACAGAGGCGCTCATTCCGATTCGGGAAGACGTCCGGGGCGCGTGCGAGATCCTCGGATTCGATCCGCTCTATGTCGCCAACGAGGGGCGCTTCATCGCCTTCGTTCCGGCCGACGCCGCCGATCGCGCGCTCGGCGTGCTCCGGGCCTGCGCCGTCAGTCATGAAGCCGTCCTGATCGGGACGGTCGAGGAGGCGCCGCGCAGTCTTGTCACGATGAAGAGCCGCATCGGGGCGACGCGCGTCGTGGACATGTTGAGCGGCGAGCAGTTGCCGCGGATCTGTTGAGCCTTGGCCTGGAGCCGTTCTCACTTTCCTCTAGAGCCGTTCTCATTTCCTCATAGAGCAAAACCGGCAAGTATCGCGAGACATTCGGCCCAATTCCGGCAACCAGCTCGCTACAGGAAAATGAGAACGGCTCTAGCGACCCGCCGGGCAGAATTCTGCCCATCTGTCCGTGATTCGTGCGGTCTGGCACTACGTGGAAGTGAGAACGGCCCTGGCCTACTTCAGCGACTGCATGTAGGCGACCAGCGCGTCGAGATCCGCATCCTTGAGGTCGTACTTCTTCGACGACATCTTCAAGGTCGGCTTCTTGGGCAGCGCGGCTTCCATCTCAGCCGTGTGGGTGAACCATCGCTTGATGTCGGCCGCCGACAGCTTGGCGCCGACCCCGTCGAGCGGGAACATCTTGTTGCCCTTCCCGGCGATCATGTGACACGTCGCGCACTTCTGCGTTTCGTAGATTTTCTTGCCGGCTTCGATCTTCTTGGCATCCTGGGCCGCCAGCGTTGTGGCGCTCGCCAGGAACATCCCACTCACCAGCGTTGTCAGTATGAACTTCATGATGGACCCGTTCCTTTGGTGACCGTCGTCATTTCAGGCTGTGGACGTACGCGACAAGGGCATCGACATCGGGATCGCTCAGCTTCGTCTTCATCATGCTCGACATCTTGACGGTCGGTTTCTTCGCGAGCTTCGCCTCCATCTCGGCCGGCGACGCGATCCACATCCGGATTTGAGGAGTCGTCAGTTTCTTACTGATGCCGTCGAGCGGCAGCTTCTTGTTCCCCTTCCCTTCAGCCTCGTGACACGTACCGCACTTCAACTTATCGTACAGAACCTTGCCTGCGGCGACCTGTTTCGGATCTGGTGTCTGGGCTCCCGCGACGCCCCCGAGCAACGCCAACCCGACTAAGCCTCCGACGAGTCTCCTCATGAGTCCTGCTCCTTCTCTCATCACCACCAGGGATTCAGCACGCAAATCTCCTGCCGACCATCAGGATGCGATGGTCTGGGCGAACATTGGCTGGAGGTGGTAAACTTTCCGCGCCGATTGAGTAGGATACCGCACGTCAAGACACCGAACCGTCCGACACCGACACGATGTCCTCCGATCACTCTTCTGGCGCGGGCCGGAAACCTCCCACGCCCCGTCGGCGCGACGTACTCGATTGGCTGCTTGGAACGTGGGGGGCGGGCGTAGTCGGAGCGGTCTTCTATCCGGTCCTGCGCTTCCTGGCGCCACCGGAAATCCCAGAATCCCCAACCCTCACGGTCAGCGCGGGAAAGGCTTCTGCCCTGCTGCCCAACAGCGGCCGGCTCGTGCCCTTCGGTGCTGAACCGGCCATCGTCGTGCGATTGGCCGGCGGCGAGCTGCGAGCGTTCTCCGGGGTGTGTACCCACCTGTCGTGCACGGTCCAATACCGGCAGGATCTTCACCACATCTGGTGCGCGTGCCACAACGGGCACTATGACCTGAACGGACGCAACATCTCGGGCCCGCCGCCGCGACCGCTTCAACCGTACGACGTGAATGTCCAGGGCGACGAGATCGTGATTTCCCGGAAGGCATGATGCGCCTCCAGGCGTGGCTCGAAGAGCGCATGCCGATCGCCCGATTCGTCGAGGCGGTTCGGCACAAGACGGTGCCGCAGCACCGCTTCTCGCTGTGGTACTTCTTCGGCGGCATGACGTTGTTCTTTTTTTTCGTGCAGGTCGTGACCGGCGCACTGCTCCTCCTGTACTACCGGCCGAGTGCGTCGGAAGCGTACGAGAGCGTGGCGTTCGTAATGACGCGGGTGCCGTTCGGCTGGCTCGTGCGGTCGATCCACGCGTGGTCGGCCAATCTGATGATTGCCGCCGCCTTCGCGCATCTGTTCAGCGTCGTCTTCTTGCACGCGTACCGGCGGCCGCGCGAGGTCACCTGGCTCTCCGGCGTGCTCGTCTTCTTCATCACCTTCGCCTTCGGATTCAGCGGCTACCTGCTCCCCTGGAATGAGCTGGCGTTCTTCGCCACCCGCGTCGGCACGGACATGGCCGGCGCCGTGCCGGGAATCGGCGAGGCGGTTGTCCACTTCATGCGCGGCGGCAAGGACGTCTCGGGCGCTACGCTCACGCGGTTCTTCGGCGTGCATGTGGCCATTTTGCCGGCCCTGATCACCGCGCTCCTGGCCGCGCATCTGCTGCTCATCCAGCACCACGGCATGAGCGTGCCGCCGTCGATCGAAGCGGCCCAGCGAAAGCACGGGCGGCCGCTCCCGGCGATGCCATTCATTCCCCATTTCGCGCTCCGGGATCTCTTCGGCTGGACCGTGGCGCTGGCGCTGCTGGCGGGCCTGTCCGCGTATTTCCCCTGGGAGCTCGGGAAGAAGGCCGACATCTTCGCGGCCGCGCCAGCCGGGATCCGGCCCGAGTGGTATTTCCTCTGGATGTTTCAGGCGCTGAAATACATGCCCGCGACCGTGTTCGGCATGAGTGGGGAGCTGCTCGTGCTGGTGCCCGTGTCTGTTGGCGCGCTCGCCCTGACCCTGCTGCCCTTTCTCGACCCGGACACGCCGCGCTCGCGCCGAATCGTGAAGACGCTGGCGGGACTCGCCCTCGCGCTCATGACGACGATGACCGTCCTCGCGCTGCTCGAGGGAAGCTCATGACGAGAGGCTTCGGTCTCTGTCTCATCATGCTGGCCGTCGGCCTCGCGACAGCCGGGCCGTCGTGGGCGCAAATCCCGAGCGGGACGCCGTCCGATCTGTTTCGCGACGACGTGCATGCGCAGGCAGGCCTCACGTGCGACAGTTGCCACGGCAAGGCCACCGGCGGCGAGTACCGGTCGATCGCGCGGACGGAGATCGCGCCGCTGTGCTCGCGCTGTCACAGCGATGCGGCCTACATGCGACGGTTCAGGCCGCAGCTTCGTGTGGACCAGTACGCCCAGTATCTGACCAGCACGCACGGCAAGCGGATGTCGAGCGGCGAGACGCGCGTCGCGACCTGCAGCGACTGCCATGGCGGGCACGGCATCCGTCCGGTCCAGGATGCGCGGTCACCGGTCGCGCCGCCGCGCGTCGCGACGACCTGTGCGCGGTGCCATTCGGACGCGGCCAGGATGTCGGCGTTCGGCCACCAGGACAACCCGCCAGCCGACTGGGGCAAGAGCGTTCACGCGAAGGCCTTGCTCGAGCGCGGCGACACATCGGCGCCTACGTGCAGTACGTGCCACGGCAGCCATGGGGCCGTTCCGCCGGGCGTGACCTCCGTCGCGCTCATTTGTTCGCAGTGCCACGTGCGAGAGGCGGAGCTGTTCAGGAAGAGTCCCAAGAAAGCGCTCTTCGAGAGCCTGGGGCAGGCCGAATGCCTCACGTGTCACAGCAACCACGAGATCGAAGCGCCGGCGGATAGTTGGATCGGCCTGAAGGACCCCGCGCTCTGCTCGACCTGTCATGACGACAGCGTCAAAGGCGCGGCCGACATCGTCGCCGTGCAGGAGGGACTCCAGCGTCTCTCCGTTGGCATCGATCGCGCCCAGCGCGTGCTGGATCGCGCCGAACAGGCCGGCATGCTCGTCGACGAAGGTCGACTCGTGCTCCGCGACGCGCACGAGCGTCAGATTCTGGCGCGCGTCACGGTTCACGCGTTTGCGGCGAAGCCCTTCACCGAGACGGCGACGCCTGGCGTCGCCGAGGCCGCGCGCGCCGAGGCGATCGGCACCGGAGCGCTTCAGGAACTGCAGTTCCGCCGCAAAGGCCTGGCCGTCGCGACCGTCCTCATCGTGGGGTTTCTCGTGACGTTGTGGGTGAAGATCCGGCGGCTCCCACCGATCGAGCCGTGAAGCGGGCGCACCTGGCAGCTCCGCCAAGACCCTGTTCACTCGCCCGAGAGCAGGATCCGGCGGGACCGAGTCAACCCTCTTACCAGGAGTAGATCAGTCGTCCCCAGACGGTGTTGGCTCTGTACGGGCGATACAGGTATCCCAGCAAGAGCGCCGAGCCCCGTGCCAGGTTCGGGTTTGCCTCCGCGTCGAGCGTGAAGTCTGTGACGTCGTAGCGCTCGTGCCAGTACGACAGCCCGAGGGAGACACGTGAGGTGAGCGCGTAGGTCGCATCCAGCGTGCCGCGCTGCAGCCGGCTCTTGACGAGCGGCAGCGGCGTGGGGGCGTCGAGCGTGCCTTCCACGATGACCTCTTCGGGCAGGGTGCGATCGACCACCGGACCGGTGATGTACTCATACAGCGCATGGGCCCGGTTGAAGTCGTAACTGAACTGCAGCCCGACCTTCTCCGCGATCTTGGCCACACCCGCCGTCACGATGAACGAGTGGACGCGGTCGGTGCCGTCGCTGGCCCAGTTGCGGGAGGCCCTGGCGACCTCCGGGCTGAGATTCGAATCCTGCGGCAAGGTCAGGAAGGTGTCGTAAGAGAACACCGCGCTGCCACTCGGCGGGCTCGCCTGCCGCGATCTGGACAGCGCGTTGTATTTCTCGTACGAATACGACCCACTGACGGTGACGAGGTCTGACGGCGCCAGGTCGGTCCCCACGCTGAAGACGCGATGCGTGTTGTCGCGCAGGCCAAACAAGCTCTCGAGATAATCGTCTTTGCCGACGGCGATCGACGCGTTCAGCGACACCGTGTCCATCGGCGTCACCCCGCCCAGAATCGTGATGCGATTGCGATTGCGCGAGGCGATGTCGAAGTGGCGGATGCCCGGCTGCTCGCCGATCATGAACAGCTCACGCTGCGACTCGTCGAGCTCTTCCTCGGTTGCGCTGTCTCTCTTCTGCGCGTGCTCGTACTTGGTCCGGATGGCGAACCAGCGGTTGCCGACGGCATCGAACGACAGCCGGAACACGTTGTCCGTCGTGGCCTCGAAGAAGCGATGGCTGCGCTCCTCCTGGATCCAGGAGTAGCCAACGCCGGCGGTCGCCCCCGTGACCGGCGTGGCTTTGAAGTCGGCGTCGAACGTGTGGCGCAGCACGCCGAACGGCTCCGTCTTCACCAGGTTCAAGGCCGAAGCCTGCCCCCCCAGCGAACTGTACGTGGCGGGTCCGGGTGTCGCGGAGCTCGAATTGTCGTACGACACGCGCTGAGGCAGCGTGAAGTCAGGCGTCTGATTGTCGTAGTCGTACGATCGAAAGCGCACGCTGACGTCGGCGTACCGGTTCGGCCGCGACACAAAATTGAGGTTCAGGGCGGTCGTCCGGGCCTTGCCTTCGACGAGTCCCCGCTCGAGGGTGCCCGGCGTGATCGCCGGGTTGATGGTCTGCGGCATCAGCGGGTCGCCGGCGTCCTTCAACGTGCCCAGCGACACGTGCGCGGTCGCCCGGGAGCGATACGGCAGCCTGACCGACGCGAGCCCGTTCACGCCGATGAACGAGTTGCTCGGCGGAAGCGACAACCGGCCGGCTGACGGCGTGCCGGGGATGTCGAGCGTGCCGCACGATGCCGTCGCCGACGCCGCGCTGCACCGGAACGGGTTGTCAAAGGTCACCGACGTCACGTCGTTGTGGAAGAAGGAGCCGGTGTAGCCGCCCCGCAGCAGCAGACGATCGCGCTGGAACTCCGCGCCGGCGTTCACGTCCGTCAGGTTGTGCTCGACCGGCGCCGGCAACTCGACGAGACTGCTGTGACCGAAGTTGCCGCCGTACGGGATCATGCCAGAGCGGTCGGTGCGGCGAACGTTCGCATTCACCGTCAGCTCGGGGGTCGCCAGATACTGGAAGCCGCCCTCGAAGATATGCCGGCGGGACCGCGTATCGAATTCGACGCTGTTGGTCTCGAACAGACCCGGGAGCGCGCTCGCGCTCGGCGAGGCCTGCACCTGCCGCTGGATCGCGTCGTCAATCGCGAGCGTGCCCGGCTGGGCGAAGCTCTCGCACCGTCCGTCCTCCAGCGTGCATCCAAAGAGCGTCTTCGTCGTCCGGCTCATGAGCATGGGGATCTGGTCCCAGGTCACCCACCCCTTGAACTTGCCTGGATTGACGAAGTCACCGCGATAGCGCTGGTCGCGACGGCCGGCATGATCGGCCATGAAGTCGAACACCCATCCCAAACGCTCGCGGCTCAGCCGGACGCCTTCGATCGCCAGGCCGTCGCCGAGATCGCGGTATCGCTCGTAACGCGCGCCGTCGCCGGAGACGCTCGTCCCCCGGAGGCCGAAGTCGATCGCGCCGGTGGTCGCGGGAGGATTGGAAGACTGAGCCTCAGCGGCGATTGGGACGAGCCCAAGCGCCAACGTCACGAGAACGCTGATCCTGCGCATGGTGCCCTCCCTCACCTGATGAAGCGCTGTCCACTTGGGTGATTCGACCCGTGAATCGCGGAGTGGCAAGCGACACACGAACGTGCGAAGACCCGGATGCTCGGACTCACGCCAGATCCGCTGATGCCGGCCCCCACGAGTTTGCCGTCGTAGATCGTGCTCGGGTGCCGCGTGGCAACGTGGCACCGCTGACAGAGAATCGGCGGCTTGGCGACGAGCATCCGCTCATTGGACGAGCCGTGGGGATCATGGCAGGTCGCGCACCCGTCGCGCGTGGGCGCGTGCTCCCAGAGGAACGGCCCGCGCTTGTCGGCGTGACAGGACGTGCACATCTCGGCCACCGAATCGCCTTTGCGCAGCAGCCTGACGCTCGTCGAGCCGTGCGGGTTGTGGCAGGTGGAGCACTCCATCTTGCCCTCGCGCACCGGCATGTGGCCGGACCGATCGAGCTTGGCCACCTTGTCACGGTGGCAGCTGCCGCAGAGCTTGATCTGCGTCGGTTCCTTCAATTGCTTGAACTCGTTCTTCGGCGCGTGGATGCTGTGGCACGTCGTGCAGGCCAGGCCCCGGTTCTCGTGCTGGCTGCCTTCCCAAAGCGCGTGATCGCCGCGGTTGTGGCACGTCGTGCAGGTGGCGTTCACCTGGTCGGGCGGCAGCTTCGAGAAGCGCTTGACCGGATTGGTGACGGGATCGCTGACGTGCAGGCTGCCGGGGCCGTGGCAACTCTCACAGCCCTGCTTGGCGGCCGGCGAACGCGGGTCGATCGCGCGGTGATGCGGGCTGCTGAAATAACCCTGCTTCTTCTCGTCGTGGCAGGTGAGGCACGTGGTCTCGCCGACGTACGTCGCGCCCGCCGCCGCTGGCGCCTGGGGAGGCTTCTGCGGCACCGGGGCTGGCTTCGGCGGCGTCTGGGAAGGATTCTGCGGCGCCGGGGAATTCTGCGCAGGGAGGATCGCCTGTGGTCCAACGTGCTCGCCAGCTTGCACGCGGGCCAAGGCGATCAGCCACACCACACCTGCGACTACGACCCAGATCCACGGCTGAATTCGCTGAGTAATTCGGTGCATCGCGGTTGTCATGGTCGGCTTTGAATTTGTCGGCGAGGTGCAGCTGGACGATTCTTATCAGCAAGCGCCGTGCCAGGGACAGAAGGACAACGGTCCGGGTCCGGCACGCGCGTTGCTGTTGTGGGGAGACGAACGACGGCGCGGTTCAGTACGACAGGGGCCGACACGATCGACATTTCATAACACGGCCCCAGGACTGACGCGTGTTTATGAACGTGTTTTAATCATTCGCTCGAAACAGTCCGGCGCGAGTGCGTCGGCCGAGGCCAGGATCGTAGACGTGCGCATACTACTTGTCAGGGACGAACCGGCGGCAGCTCGACGCGTGAAGCGGGTGCTGCAAACCCAGGGATTTGACGTGGAGGTGACCTCCGACGCGGCGACGATGGAAGCGTTGCGAGCCGGCGTGTATGACCTGCTGATTCTGGATGCCCCTGATCGAGCGAGTCTGATGATCTGTCGAAACGTCAGGACGGCCGGAATCACGGTACCCATCCTCGTGCTTTCATCGCGTCGGCGCGTCGCCGATCGCGTCAAGGGGCTGGATGCGGGCGCGGACGACTATCTGACGAAACCCCTTGCGACAAGCGAGCTCACCGCTCACGTCCGGGCGCTGCTGCGCCGAAATGGCGGCCCGGCCATCCACCCCATCGTCGTCGGCGACCTTCGGCTCGATCCCGTCACCAGGCAGGTCAGCCGCGGCCGGCGTCGGATCGACCTGACCTCCAAGGAATTTGCGCTGCTCGAGTACCTGATGCGCCACGCGGGCCAGCCGTTGAGCCGCTCGATGATTGCCGAGCACGTGTGGGGAGTCCGCTGGGATCGCCTCACGAATGTGATCGATGTGTTCATCAGCCATCTCAGAAAGAAAGTGGACTTGCCCGGCGACAGGCGGCTCCTTCAGGCGGTGCGGGGCGTGGGATATGTCATCGGTCGCTCCGGACGGGGGGCGGTCCTGCCTGGTCG
This sequence comes from Vicinamibacterales bacterium, assembly GCA_035633215.1. GTDB lineage: Bacteria > Acidobacteriota > Vicinamibacteria > Vicinamibacterales > SCN-69-37 > DASQFI01. Next base: position 58,952 of record DASQFI010000074.1, read on the forward strand.
GACCGACTCCCCGGGACGATATTCGGCGCCATTTACCGCCGCGTCACCCGGATCGGACGCCAGAAAGACGCTTTAGATGTGACGATGCCCACGCAATGACCGTCGACCAGTCCGACGTCGTCCTGCGCGACGGCTCCACCGTTCGTCTGCGGCCCGCGCAGCCGGCCGATGAGACCGCTGTCCGGGCGATGTTCAGCCGGCTGTCGCCCGAGAGCCTGTACTCGCGTTTCTTCCGGATTCCCAAGCTGCCGAATCTCGACGTGTCGGGCCTGCTCCATGCCGATCCCGATCGGGCGTTCACGCTCGTGGCCGAATCCCGAGGCGAAGCGTGCGCGCTCGCCGGCTACATGCGCGATCCCCGGATGCCGGAGCGGGCCGAGGTCGCGTTCGTGACCAGCGACGCGCTCCAGGGCCGCGGCATCGGCACACGGATGCTCGAGGCGCTCGCCGACCTCGCGCGCGCGCACCGGATCCGGCAGTTCGACGCTTACGTGCTGGCGAACAACGACCGCATGATGGGGGTCTTTGTGGATTCCGGCTTTGCGATCGAACAACAGCTCGAGGCGGGCGTTTTTCACGTCGTTCTGGATCTCGATCGGACTGCGGGATTCGAGGCGCAGGCCGCTGCGCGATCCGAGACCGCCGCTACCGCTTCGGTGCAGGCCTTCCTCGCCCCGCGGTCGGTCGCCGTCATCGGCGCCAGCCGGGAGCGCGGCAAGATCGGATCGGAAATCCTGCACAACCTCGTCAGCGCGGGATTCACGGGACGCCTGTTCGCGGTCCACCCGCGCGCGGCTGCCATCGACGGCGTGCCGGCGTTTCGCAGCCTTGCCGAGATCCCCGACGACATCGACCTCGCCATGATCTGCGTGCCGGCGCGGCACGTGAGTGACGTCGTGGATGCCTGCGTCGCCAAGCGCGTGCGGGCCCTGGTAATCATCAGTGCGGGATTCGGCGAAACCGGCGCGGAGGGCCGCGCGCTCGAATCGTCCATCGTCGCGCGCATTCGCGAGGCCGGCATGCGGCTCGTCGGCCCGAACTGCATGGGCGTGCTCAACACCGCGACGGACGTGCGGCTGAACGCGACCTTCGCGCCGGTCTATCCGCCGGCCGGACGCGTGGCGATGTCCACGCAGAGCGGCGCGCTGGGCCTCGCGGTGCTCGACTACGCACGCGATCTCGGCATCGGCCTCTCGACCTTCGTCTCGGTCGGCAATAAAGCGGACGTCTCGAGCAACGATCTCATCCAGTACTGGGTCAACGATCCGAACACGGGCGTGATCCTCCTGTACGTCGAAAGCTTCGGCAACCCGCGCAAGTTCAGCCAGATCGCGCGGCGCGTCGGCCGCCGCAAGCCGATCGTTGCTGTCAAGTCGGGTCGATCGCCGGCCGGCGCGCGCGCGGCGTCGTCGCACACTGGCGCGCTCGCGTCGAGTGACGCGATCGTCGACGCGCTGTTTCGTCAGGCCGGCGTTATCCGGACCACCACGCTCGAAGAGATGTTCGACGTGGCGCGGCTGCTCGCGACGCAGCCGGTTCCGCAGGGGCGCCGCGTCGCGATCCTGACTAACGCGGGCGGCCCGGGCATCCTGGCCGCCGACGCGTGCGAGGCGTCCGGGCTCACGCTGCCGGCGCTCTCGACGGCGTCGGTCGCTGATCTGCGTTCGTTCCTGCCGGCGGCCGCGGCCATCGGCAATCCAGTCGACATGATTGCGTCGGCAACGGCCGATCAGTACGAACGCGCGCTCGCCACGCTGCTCGACGACGATGAGGTGGACAGCGTGCTCGTGATTTTCATTCCGCCGCTCGTCACCAAAGGCGAGGACGTCGCGGCGGCTGTCCGGCGCGTGGCCCGGTCCCGGCCGGCGAAGCCCGTGCTCGCCATTTTCATGTCGGCGCAGTCGGCCGGCCCGATGCTCGATCCGATCCCCTGTTTCAGCTTTCCGGAAGCGGCGGCCGTCGCGCTCGCCCGCGCCAGCGCGTACGGCGAGTGGCGCCGACAGCCGGAAACCGCGCCGGCGACCTTCACCGACGTGGATCGGGACGGCGCGCGGGCGATCGTCGATCGCGGGCTGCAGACCGGCGGCGGCTGGCTGACGCCCGACGATGCCCAGGCGCTCTTGTCCGCCGTCAGGATTCCGGCCGCAGCCAGTCGCGGCGTCACGAGCGAGGACCGCGCCGTTGAGGCAGCCGAGAAGATCGGCTACCCGGTCGTCCTCAAAGCCATCGGTCCGGAGATTCTCCACAAGACAGAAATCGGCGCCGTGCGGCTGCGGCTGCACACGGCGGATGACGTCCGCGAGGCGTGGCGTGATTTGACCCGCCGGCTCGGCGACGCGATGACGGGCGCGCTGGTCCAGGAAATGGTCGTGGGCGGGGTCGAGATGCTCGTCGGCGCGGTCGAGGATCCGACGTTCGGCGCGGTCCTCGCGTGCGCAACCGGCGGCACGCTCGCCGAGCTCCTGGCCGACATGCAGTTTCGCCTGCATCCGCTGAACGATCTCGATGCCGCGGCGATGATCGACGGATTGCGTGGCGCGCGACTGCTCCGTGGCTATCGAGGCGCTCCATGCGCCGACGAACGGGCGCTGCGTGATGCGCTGCTCCGGCTCTCGACGCTCGTCGAGCTCTGCCCGGAAATCCGGGAGCTCGACGTGAATCCGCTCGTCGTGCTCGAGCGCGGCGTACGGGCGCTCGACGTGCGGATCCGAATCGAGCGTCCCCAGCCTCGGCCGCCATCGAGGCGCGTCAGTTATTAGAATCGCCAGCCAAGGAAGAACATCGGCGCCATGAAGACACCCTCTTCCTCGGCTTGATCCTTGAAGCTCTGCGGCTTGTTTCCGCCGTACAGGCCGAATCCAATCAAGTACTGGACGTTCACGAACACCGGCCTCCGACCGATCCGGAAATCAAACGTGTAGCCGGGCCGGATCTCGTTCCACAGCTCCGGTCCCTTGTAGTACCGCTGCTCGTCAGTCTCGTAGTACCAGTTGTACGACCCCGTCGGCGCCTAGAAAGTCCATCCGCCAAAGAACGCCGGCGCGAGGAGATGGGCGGCGACGATCGCCACGCCGAGCGACATCACTAGGAGCACGCAGATGATGGCGACCCATTTCGCGTTGATTGGATGAGTCATGTGACCCCCTCGCTCCGATCAGTCCGCACTACCGCACCGGCAGGCCCGAGGTCGGCGGCCGCAGCGGCACCCTGCCCTGCCAGAACCCGGCGAGCTCGGCATGGAGCGGCCGATCCCGGCCCATCAGCAGCAGGGCCGCCGCCCACGCCAGGATGAGCGTCGCGGGAAACCCGGCACCCGTTCCGAGAGGCGCGACGGCGATGAGAAAGACGATCGCGCCGACCAGTCCCAGCTTGAGCGGGCGGCCGCTGAGCAGCACCAGAACGCCGATGACCACCTGTCCGACGGCAATGGCCCAGACGATCACGGTGGTATGTCGGGCGAAAGAGCCGAGGATGAAATCCCGGTACGACTCGAGATAGGCCAACGGCGCGAAGCCCACGTATACCTCGGGATGCGTCAGCGCCAGCCGGAAATTGAACTGGGCCGCGACAAGGAACAGCAGGACAAAAAACAGTCGGCCGACCGGCCGCCATCGCCAGCACATCAGCACCAGCGCCAACGCCACGACGATCGATCCCCAGTGGGCATAGAACATCTGCTGTTCGGTCATGACGCACCTCCGGCGTGCGGACGCATGTGACCGCCGCTCGAGCGCGGTCGATCCGGCGCTCCCCCCAGCACATCACGGAGGCGGCCGGCGAGCCAGGGCGCGACCGCCGTCGTGAGCGGCACGAGGATCCAGATGCGTCCCTGCGCGACGTTGTAGTCGGCAAGCAGACGGCGCCAGGGAGTGCCAAAGAGGAAGTGACCAGCCAGGAATTCAAAAGCCAGCGTCAGGATGAGCCACAGCGCACCGATCCGAACGGCGTCGTGCGCACCGAGCGGCCGAATCCACAAGATGGTCAGCCAGGTCAGGGCCAGAATCGCGAGGCACAGCGCGATGGTGCTGATCACGTGTCCAGCCTCTGGTCCGATCCTCGGCACGATGAGCAGATCGCGGACGGCGCCGTTCGCAATCGCGATCGGAACCATCGCGCACCAGATGACGAGAGCCCGTCGAGTCATCGCCCCCCCACTTCCGGCGGCGGCCCCTCACGCCGTAGGGCCGCAAACGACACGCTCGTCAAGGTGAGCAGTAACGCGCCCAGCGCGAGCGGCGGCTGACCGAGCGTCAGGACCTGGAACAACATCGCTGTGCCGATGAAGGCACCGGCCGGGGCGATGCAGTCGCGCCGCCGCAACACCATCACGGCCATGCCGATCATCAACAGAAATGCCGCCACCGACAGCCCGACCTGCGCGTGGTTGGCGCCACGGCTCCGCGCCCGGCGTTCGGCCAGTTCCCTGAGGCCAAGCATCATTCGTCGTTCCATGAAGAAGTGGATGGGCTCAAAGACCAGTCGATCGAACGCGACACCGGCCGCCGGACGCCCGGGCGCGAGGCGGCCGCGGATGAGGAGGCGCGTCGCATCCGGACCGACCGGTTCGAGCACGAAGGACCAGCTGCCGTTCTCGGGCTCGCTCAGACGCGTCCCGACTGCACGCGTCGCGAAGCCCAGCACCCGGCCAGGGACGTAGACGCGTAAGGTGGCGAACCCCGTGCCGCCTGCTCTATCGGGCGGGTACATCCACAGCCGGTCGCCGAGCACCCAGGTCTGCCGATTGGGGCGAAGGACGTCGTCGGTCGGCATCCGTGCGCCGACGGCGTTCTCGAGCAGATCGAAGCTGTAGAACCCGCCGCGATCCTGGCCGAGCTGCGCGAGCCATGGCCACACGCGCTCGACGGGGGCGTCGATCGTGATCGCGCGCGTCTGCTGCGAGATGGCGGCGGGAACGATGTCGTCCCCAGGCAGCGCCCGTCCGACCTCGGCATCGGTCGCGCCCCATCGCAAGTACCAGGGCCGCACGTGCACCAGGAACGCCCCCAGGATCAACGTCAGGACGCCGATCAGAACAAGGACGCGGAAGCCGACGGCACCGGTCGTCATGGAGTGCCCTCCAGGCACCCGCTGATGATGCAGCTTTGAGACCAATCGCGGGCCGTTGCGGCCAAGGCACACACGGGCCGGATTGCGCCCGGTCTCCGAGGTCCGGCTTCGGTGAGCCGCCAGCCACCGCTGAAAACCGCGCGGCGACGGGGAGGAATTCACAGTCGGTCGGACGCGCCGAAACCGATACGCCGACACTTCCGTGGCACACGGCTTGCTCGAATGAGGTTGAGGTCTACGCGCAGGAACGGCCATGAAGCGATACCGGCTTGCACGTGTCATCGGGTCGCTCGCAGCGGGGGCGATGGTCCTCGGCATGATCCCTGCGTCACGCGCCACCGCCGCACGCGCGGGTGCCGTCGCCGTCATGACGGGCGGCCGGTTCGCTTACACCGGTCAGCCGGGTGATTCGCTCTGGCTCGTCGGCGCGCGTCTCGGCGTGGATGCCCTCACCCTGGCCGCGCTCAATCAGATCGACCTGAACGCGCGGCTGCGCGTCGGGCAGACGATCCTCATCGACAACCGCCACCTGATTCCCGATCGTCACCAGACCGCGATCGTGATCAACATTCCGCAGCGTCTTTTGTTCCACACGGACACCGATGGCGAAGTCAGCGCTTATCCGGTTGGGCTCGGCCGGCCGACGTGGCCGACGTTCGTCGGCACGTTCCAGATCGCGTCACTCGAAACGGATCCCGTCTGGGACGTCCCGCGTTCGATCCAGGAGGAACTGCGCCGATCCGGCAAACCCGTGGTCACGCACGTCGCCCCCGGTCCGAACAATCCACTGGGCGCGTTCTGGATCGGCCTCGATCGGCCCGGGTATGGCATCCACGGCACGAACGCGCCGGCGAGCATCTATCACTTTCAGACGCATGGGTGCATTCGGCTACATCCTGACGACGTCGCGCTGCTGTTTCGAGCGGTCGCCGTGGGCACGACCGGCGAGATCGTCTACCAGCCCATTCTGTTGGCCCGGTCTGACGACGGAACGATCTGGCTCGAGGCCCATCCCGATGTTTACCGCCGCTCGCCAGATGCCCTGGCGACTGTTCGCGAACTGGCCGGTCAGGAGGAATTCGAGGCCGACATGGACTGGCAGATCGTGCGCTCGGTCCTGCGTGCCCGACAGGGCGCGCCCATCGACGTGACGCTGCGGGGCGCAGAGTCACACCTGGAACGTCGTCGATGATCCGCTCATCGCGTCTGCGGATTCACGGAGGCCGGCCAGGCGCCTGCAAGTGCGCTCGTCGAGTACCAGGAACGCTCGGGATCGGCACGCGCGAACAATCGTCAGATCAATTCGCAGCGGTCTCCTCTGGAGCAGAGCGTGTGTTCTCCGACTCGTTCCAGGAACTCACCAAGCCGGCCGGAGTCATGCGTGCCGCGCTTGGCGCGGCAGATGTCGGTGCCAGGCTCGAGAAACGGACAGCTGATCCGGACGACCGCGCCTTCGAAGTCGGAGACGCGCACGACCGTCTCGCTGATGACGGGGCAACGAACAGTGGTAATCGCCATACCTACCCCAGGGACGCAACAAGCCTGCCGATGGGCGATCGCGAGGATCCGCGGCAGGTTCGGCATGCCGCGACGCCGCCCCCTCGAGACCGCGGGATTGTCCGCAACGGCTGGGAATTGTCCGGCAGTCCGCAGAACCGGTCGTGACGTCATTCCGTCGCCTCGGAGCGGGACGCCAGATCAGTCGGCCGTTCGAATGGGCGGCCTGGCTGCTCACGGCAGCAATCTTTGTCGTGGATCTGTACGAGCCGGCGGGATACGCGATCCCCCTGCTGTACACGCCCGTGCTTCTGCTGACGCTTTGGGCGCCACACAGGCGCATCGCGCCCGCCATCGCGGTCGTGGCGACAGGACTCACGCTCGTTGAATTCATCGCGTTCCGTGCGGAGAACGACGTCTCCGCAGGACTGTTCAATCGCCTGCTGGCCATCCTGGTGCTCTGGGTCACCGCCGGCGGAGTGACGATGTACCGCCAGACCCTGGAGCGCGAACGACGATCGGTGAAGAGCCTCGAGGACACGAAGTACGCGCTCGACCAGGCGGCCATCGTGGCGACGACGGACACCGACGGCCGGATTACGTACGCCAACGACAAGTTCTGCGAGATCTCGAAGTACTCGCGCCAGGAATTGCTGGGCCGGACGCACCGAATCATCAACTCCGGGCTTCACCCGCCGGAGTTCTTCGCCCACCTCTGGACCACGATCTCGACCGGAACCGTCTGGCGCGGCGAAATCCGTAACCGCGCCAAGGACGGATCCTTCTATTGGGTGGACACGACCATTGTCCCGTTTCTCGACACCCGCGGACTGCCGTACCAGTACATCGCCATTCGCTACGACATCACCGAGCGCAAGAAATCCGAAGCGGCGCTCCGCGCGCAGACGTCGCTCGCGCAGCTCGGCAAGATGGCTGCGGTCGTGGCGCACGAGGTGCGTAATCCGCTCGCCGCCATGCGCGGCGCTCTGCAGGTCTTGAGCGGGCGGCAGACCGCGACGAACGAGGACCGAGCGGTGCTTGGCGACGTCGTGGGGCGGATCGACGCGCTCAGCGACATCGTGCACGACCTGCTGCTCTTCGCGCGCCCGCGCGATCCGGTGGTGCGCACGGTCTCACTGGCGGCGCTCGTCAGCGAGACCGTCGATCTGCTTCGCACCGATCCGCAGTTTGCCGGTGTCACGACGCAGGTGGAGCTGGCCGACGTCACCTGCCACGCGGATCCGGAACAGCTCCGGCTCGTGCTGCTCAATCTGTTCGTCAACAGCGTTCAGGCCATGCACGGCCAGGGCCGGATTCGGGTCACGGCGGCGCCGGTGCCGAAGGGGCTGGAACTGCGGATCGCGGACGAAGGACCTGGACTGAACCAGGAAGCGCGCGAGCGGCTCTTCGAGCCGTTCTTCACGACCAAACACCGGGGCACGGGTCTCGGCTTGGTCACGGCGCGGCGAATCCTCGAGTCGCACAATGGGACGCTCGAGCTCGAAAGCCCTCCGCACGGAGGCACGGTCGCCATCCTCACGCTGCCCGAACCGGCGGGCTGATCAGCGGCACCGAAGTGGCGTGGCGGTGAGAGGGAACGGTCAACGTGTGCCCGATCGGATGGACACGGCCACCCCGAAGTGCCAGACGATGCCGTCCTCGCCGGGATTGATCAGGATGCCGAATTCCGGCCGCAGAATCGCGCGGGCTCGCGCGAAGGTGATGCCGGCGCCGAGATTGAACCCGAGGAGCAGGTGCAGTCATCACAGGTCGGAATGAGGACTCGCACGGCGGGATTGATATCCACGCGCGGGCTTGCGGGGACCGTGAAGAGCGCGGTTGGATAGAAATGCCATTTATTCGCCGACATCAGTATTCTCGCCAAACACGAATCCCATCGGCAGCGCAAAGGCCGCGCGATCGCGCACCAGGCTGAACTTGGGACCGAACTCGAGGATGTTGACACCGCTGTCTTCATTCGCGATCTGTGCACGCATGTACCCGACGTCCACATCTGCGCGTTCGTGAAGCCCGACGAGCCCGTGCACGCCGAAATTATTCACCACGTGCTCCGACTCTCCCTCGGCGGAAAACCCCGCGGCACTGAGGTTCGGGGTGATTTCGAACTGGCCCTTGCCGACGAGCCGCGCGTCGCTGAATACCGGCGCGCAGGCGCCCGTCACGATCGGCGCGAGGAGACAGAGCATCGCAGAGCGGATGTGCAGCGCCAGTTGGGGAGTCATGGAGATCGCTCCGCTTGCGGATCAGCACGACCGATGCCATCGGTCCCTTGGCGCCAGGCAAAGGAAAGCTGGGACCAGCCGGTGGTGGAGGATCGCCTGGCGGAAATCTCCGCGAACGCGGGCTAATTGCTCAATTCAGCCGAAAGTCTCGCGGTCCTTGTCGATTTTGCTCTTCGCCGAAGTGAGAACGGCTCTAGGATGAGGACGCTGGAGCGTCCGGATGCGCGCGATGGTCCTCGAGCAGCTCGGCAGCCTTGTCGAGAACCCTCGCCCGCTGGCCGCGCGCGAAGTTCCGCGTCCCGATCCCGCCGCTGGACACGTACTGATCCGCGTCGCCGCCTGCGGCGTCTGCCACACCGAGCTGGACGAAGTCGAAGGACGGCTCCGGCCGTCTGCACTGCCGCGGATCCTCGGGCATCAGATCGTCGGGCATGTCGAGGACAGGCCGTCGGATGCTTCTGGTTCGGCATCCTGCGTCGCCGCCTGACGTTCGAACTGAGGTGGACTCCCAGGCACGTGTTTGCCGCCGCGTTCCTGGTGTACGCGCTGGTCTATCCAGTCCTCGTCGCGATCGGCCCGCATGAATTCCCGCGCGCGCCGATCTTCGGCGTACCGTGCCCGCTCGCGCTGTTCACTGCCGGCCTTTTGCTGGCGACCACGCCGCCGGTACCACGGTGGCTCTCCCTGGTCCCGATCATCTGGTCGGTGATCGGCGGCAGCGGGGCGCTGCTCCTAAGCGTGGTCCCCGATCTGATGCTGTTTGGGGCTGGCGCCGTGTTGACGGTGACGGCTGTGTTTCCCGGTGGTCTTAGCACGCGGGGCGCCGACCACTGGCATGCATCCTGCTCCCGCGGGCATTGGAGGTCCCGATGATTGTCCTCAAGAACATTCTGGTCGCCACGGACTTCGGCGAAGCCGCCGCGGTGGCACTAAGGTACGGTCGCGAGCTCGCCAGGAATTTCGGGTCGACGCTCCACGTGTTGCACGTGGTCGATGACCTGGCCGCCCGTGCGGTCGGGTTCCCCGAGTACGCCCCGAACCTCGTCGGGCTGCAAGCCGAGGCAGTCGCGGCGGCCCGCAAGCAGCTCGAGGCGCTCCTGTCTGACGAGGATCGCAGCATGCTCCGGGCGAAGAGTATCGTGCTCGTGTCTCAGTGGCCGGCGCGTACCATTCTGGAATACGCTCGAGACGTGCGCGTCGACGCGCTGCTGCTCGGGACCCACGGCCGCGGCAAGCTGGCGCAGCTCTTCATGGGCAGTGTGGCCGAGAAAGTCGTCCGTCACGCGCCGTGTCCCGTGCTGACGGTCCGCCACCCCGAGCATGAGTTCGTCCTGCCCGACGCCCTGCAGACGGTTACGCGCGCCTGAGCCGGCACAGACGATCTCACCGGCCGGTCCGCTCATCGGCGTCGTTCCGGTCGGATGCTGCCATGCCCGGTGATCGGAATCGTCCTGACGGTGCGCCGTGGCATGCCCTGGCCGTCGATCGCGTCCTCGCCGCGCTCGACACGAGCGCCGAGGGGCTCTCGAACGCCGAAGCCTCGGCAAGGCAGGCCCGGTACGGTCCGAACCGCCTCACGCTGCAGCAGCCCGCCTCCCTCACGGAGATTGTCGCCGGACAGCTTCGAAGCGTGATCGTGTTCCTGCTGCTGGGCGCGGTGGTCGTCTCGCTCCTGTTCGGCGATCGAGTGGAGGCGGCGGCCATCGCCGCCGTGCTCGTCATCAACACGGTTCTCGGCGTCGTCACGGAGTTACGCGCAAGGCGGGCCATCGAAGGCCTGCTCGCGCTCGACGTCCCGTACGCGTCGGCCATTCGTGACGGACACCTCCGTGTCATCAACGCGATCGACCTGGTTCCTGGTGACGTGATCGAGCTCAGCGCGGGCCGACAGGTTCCCGCCGACGCGCGTCTGATTCACAGCGTGGACCTGCGGGCCGACGAGGCCCCGTTGACCGGCGAGTCGTTCCCGGTCGAGAAAACCCCCGAGCCGATCCTGACCGACGACGCGCTCCTCGCCGAGCGCGTGAACATGATCTACAAGGGCACCGTGGTCCTGAGCGGGCTTGGACGCGCCCTCGTGACGGCGACGGGCGCGGCGACCGAAGTCGGGCGAATCGGCACGCTCGTCGGCTCGGTCCGGATCGAGAAAACGCCGCTCGAACGGCGGCTCGACACGCTCGGGGGCCATCTGGTCTGGATCGCCTGCGGCGTGGCCGCGCTCGTGGCGGGACTCGGCGCCCTGCAGGGCATGCCGGTCCACGTCGTCATCGAGACCGCCATCGCTCTCGCGGTGGCCGCGGTCCCGGAGGCGCTGCCCGCCGTCGCGACGATCGCGTTGGCCGTAGGCGTCCATCGCATGGCCAGGCGACAGGCGCTCGTGAGGCGGCTGCCCGCGGTCGAGTCGCTTGGATCGACGACCGTGGTCTGCACCGACAAGACGCGAACGCTCACGTCGGGCGAGATGACGGTCGTCCGGGTCTGGACCGCGGACCGCGATGTGTCGCTCGACGGATCGGACACGAACGCGATCCGGGACGCCGCCGTCGTGCACCTGCTCGAAGCGGCAGCGCTTGCCAGCCGCCCGGCGGCGGAGGCAGGAAGCCAGCCTCGAGCGGCAGGAGGCGATCCGGTTGACATCGCGATGCTCCGGGCGGCCGACGCGGCCGGGATTGACCTGCCGCGGCTCATCGCCGATCGGCCGAAGGTCGGCGAGCTGCCGTTCTCGAGCGAGCGCAAGCTGATGGCGAGCTTCCATCGGCAGGGAAACGAGACCGTCGCGTACGTCAAGGGCGCACCGCGGGCGATCCTCGCGATTAGCCGCCGAATCGCCGGACCAGACATCGAACGGGACCTCGACGATGCGGGCCGAGCCGAACTCGTCGATGGCAACAATCGACTGGCGCGTGAGGGCCTGCGCGTGCTCGCAGTCGCCTCCGGCCCGGTGACCAGCACGGCCGAGGCGTCGCTTACGGATCTCACGTTCAACGGCCTGGTAGGGCTCGAAGACCCGCCGGCGGCGAACGTGAGACAGACCATCGCACGCCTCCGCGGGGCCGGCCTTCGAACGGTGATGCTCACGGGCGATCAGCAGCTGACGGCCGAGGCGATCGGCCGCAAGCTGGGGTTGCTCGATCCGGACCAACGCGCGATCGACGGACGCGCGCTCGATCGAATGTCACCGGATGAACTGAGCGCCGCGGTGGCGCAGGTCGCCGCGTTCAGCCGGATCACTCCGGAGCACAAGCTGCGAATCGTGCAATCGCTCCAGGCCCGCGGCGAGATCGTCGCGATGCTCGGCGATGGCGTGAACGACGCGGCCGCGCTCAAGCAGGCCAACGTCGGCGTCGCGATGGGCGTCCGGGGCACAGACGTGGCCAAGCAGGCGGCCTCCATCGTGCTCGGCGACGATCGGTTCGAGACCATCGCCGCCGCGGTCGAAGAAGGCCGCATCATCTTCGACAACATTCGGAAGTTCGTGTTCTACCTGTTCAGCTGCAACGTCGCCGAGATCCTGGTCCTGCTGTGCGCCGGTCTTGCCGGGCTGCCGTTGCCGCTGCTGCCGCTGCAACTGCTCTGGCTCAACCTCGTGACCGACACGTTCCCGGCCCTCGCGCTTGCCATGGAACCGGCCGAGTCCGACGTCATGACGCGTCCGCCGCGTCAACCGCAAGAGGCCATCCTGTCAGGGCCGTTTCTGACGAGTGTCTTCGCCTACGCATCGCTGATCACGATCTCGACGCTCGCGGCGTTCCTGTGGGCGCTCCAGACGTCCGCGGCCCATGCCTCGACGGTCGCGTTCATGACGCTTGGGCTGGCGCAGACAGCGCATCTGGGCAACGCCCGGAGCGAGCGCCCCGTGCTGCGTCCGGGACGCGCGGCCGCCAATCGATTTGCGCTGGGCGGTGCCGCGATTTCCGTCGCACTCCAACTCACGGCCGCGCTGGTGCCGCCGCTCGCCGCCCTGCTGCATCTGACGCCGCTTGGCGCGGCCGACTGGATCGTCATCGTCACGCTGGCACTACTACCCGCCGTGATCGGGCAGAGCGTGAAGCTCGTTCGCAGTAGACAGAACGCGGCGGCCGGTTCATTTCCTGCTGCGCGCCGATAGAAGCCGGTGTCGCTACGCGGCCCTCCCGCCCAAGGCGCGCATCCTGCCGAGCCACCGCGTGCGCCTTCGGGAATTCGTTGTGTCGACGAGTCCGATCAGGCTCTCTTTGACCGGCCGGACCCCGGCCAGCCGCAGGGTATTCCGCTCCGGATGTGGATGGAAGTACCGGCGATACACGAACGCGGGCATCTGCATCGTCGCGACGATTCGGCCGGTCTTGCCCGAGAGTGCCTTGCGCTGCTTGAGAGCCTCGACGAATCCAAGTGAGTGATTCGGAAGTGCATCTGGAAAAATGAACGCCGGCCGGAACGTCTGCTCGAGAAATGCGCGCACGAGCGCAGGCACGCCGCCGTTCCAGACTGGGTAAACCAGCACGATGTGGTCCGACCGGAGCATGACGGCCTGGGTCTGCCGAATATGCTCGGGAAGTTGACCGCGCTCGAGGTCCGTCCGGCCGCGGATGAGGGGAACTCGAGCTTCGCGACATCGATGAGCGTGACCTCGTGGCCGGATTCCCGCGCGCCGGAGGCGTACGAGTCCGCGAGCGCATGCGCGAAATGACCACCTCCACGGTCCGGGTGGCCCTGAATGATCGCGATCCGCTTGGGCTTCTGAGCCATGCCGTTTCCGACTAGCGGCAAGTCAGAGAATTCCCGCCGTGGCGACGAGCAGGTAAATCCAGATCGAAAGGAGATCCTGTACCACGGTGGCCAGAGGGCCGCTGCCGAAGGCGGGGTCGATCCCCATCAGGTCGAACAGCCACGGGAGCGCCATCGCCGCCATTGTCGCGGTCGAGCAAGTTGCGAGCATCGACAGGCCGACTGACATCGCCAGCGCGCGATCATGCCAATGCCACCAGACGATCGGCGTAGCCACGGCGGCAAGCGCAAGCCCGACCGCCAGACCCGTGAGCAGCTCTCGTCCCACCATCCGGCGCATCGGAATTCCGAGCGACAGCCCACGAATGACGATCGTTTCCGTCTGCGTCCCGACCGCGTCGGCGATGTAGACGATGCCCGGGATGAAGAACATCAGGGCAAGGCCTTCCTTGAGCTGCGCCTCGAACCATCCCACCAGGTCGGCGGCAATCAGGGCGCCAGCCAGACCGAGCAGGAGCCACGGCGCGCGGTGCAGGAACCGACGCGGCACTGGCTCCTCACTGGTCGTGCGCGCGGTCTCTTGCCCCTGGCGAAATCCGGCGAGATGCGCCAGGTCCTCCTCGTGCTCCGCTGCCAGCACCGCCATGAGACGATGCGCCGGGATCAGACCGACGAACCGCCGATCGCCGTCAACCACAGACAACGCTGCCCGCTGTTGCCGGACGGCGCGCCAGGCAGCGACTTCCTGGTCCACTCCAGGCTCGACGACGGGCGGGTCGGAATCCATGACCGAGGCCACGGTCGCCGCGGCAGGCGCGGCCAGCAGGGTTTCGATTCGCAGGATGCCCACGAAGCGGTTGGTGTCACAGACGACCACGTGCGTCGCGCAGTCGAACTCGCGGCCGAGCAGGGCGGCACGGACCGAACCGGCGAGATCATCCGGCGACGCAATGGGCACGCGCCTTGTGGCGTGCTCGATTGCCATCTGCCGTCCTTTGGCTTTTTCGAGCTCCTGCACCCGCGCCACATGACCTCTCCCTGCAACCAGCCTGCCGAAGTGTCCGGGGTGCGGCGCGGGTGCGATCGGGCTCGATCGGCCCGCGGCGCCCGATCGCAGTGGGGAATCTTCAGCGGTCTTCCGGGGTTTCACCTGTGATGGCAGCAACTGACGGAGATTTCTACGCCGACATCACTGGCAAGGCTTCTGCACTGTGCCTCGAGCATGTCGGAGCATATGTGGACCCTGGTGTTGGCCGCCGGTGCCGGGCGACGCCTGGCGGCTGTCACCGGCGGGATTCCCAAGCAGTTCTGGTCGATCGACGGTGGCCCGTCGCTCGTGGAGCAGACGATCGCTCGTCTTGGACCGCTCGCGTCACTGGCCCGGACGCTGACCGTTGTCGGCGCCTCGCATCTGGCGCACGTCGAGCATCTCAGGGACGCGTTGTCGCTCGGCCACCTCGTGATCCAGCCCGCCGACCGGGGCACGGCGACCGGCGTCCTGATCGGGCTGGCGCCAATCGCGCTGGGCTCGCCCGATGACCTCGTCCTCCTGACGCCTTCTGATCACGGCATCGCGCGGACGGACCTGTTCGAGCAGACCGTTTTCGACGTCGCCGCGACTGTGCGAGCGGGCCGGACGGACATTGTGCTCTTCGGCGTCACGCCCGACGTCGCCTCCAGCGACTATGGGTGGATCACGCCAGTCACGTCACCGCGACTGGCTGGGGGCAATCAGATTCTGCCGGTCGCCGGCTTCGTCGAAAAGCCGTCGCCGACGGAGGCCGCGCGACTCCTGTCGTCGGGCGCCGTCTGGAACTCCATGGTGCTCGTGGCCCGAGCCGGCGCGCTGTTCGATCTCTATCGCCGCCATTTGCCCGAGCTGGCGGATGTCTTCATCTCCGTGTCTCGCCTGCCTGCGGACCGTCGCGCACGGTTTATCACCGAGATCTATCCAGTCCTGCCCTCCACGGACTTTTCACGAGACGTTCTGACTCCGGCCGAGGGGCTGGCCGTGTACACCTGGCCCGCCACCCTCGGCTGGTCCGACCTCGGCACGCCCGAGCGGCTGGCACGGTGGCTGCGACGCGACCTGATGAACTACTTCGACAGACAGCCGGCCGGCAACGTCCTCCATGCGTCCGCCGAGGCACGAGTCGCCTGAGGACCCATGATTGAGCTCATCTGGGATCGCGGACGCTCCGGCACGGCGACGCCACCGGGCGGCGCATCGATTACCGTCGGCGATGCCTCCGACTTCTCTCCCGACGACCTCGCGGCGACAGCCGCGGCCGGCTGCCTGATGCGGACGTTTCTTCGGCGTGCCGAGGAAGTCCGGGTTCCGATTCTCAGCTACGCATCCGCAGCGCACGTCGAGTCGCCGAAGGGCACCGGGCCGGCCCAGGTCGTGATTCGCTGCTACGTGGTCGCGGCTGAAGGTTCTTCGGCGCCTGAGATCCAGAGCCTCCTCCGCGAGTCGGTGAGCCAATCGCCGATCTGCAGGATGCTCGGCGACTGCGTGACGTGCCAGGCCGACATCCGCTGTCTGTGCGGCGCCCGCGCGAGCTAAGACCATGCTGTCAGCCGATCGTGTCCATGAGGAAGAGGGTCAGGATTCGGGCGCGCGGGTTCTGTCCAGCGTCGACTACTACCGCGATCGGGCGGTTCGCGCGCGGATGCTCGAAGGCTGCGGCGCCGAGGCCGGCGGCCGGCCCTCGGCGGCGTACGTCGCCGGACTCGGTGAAGGCGGACCGCCTCTCCAAACCTGGATTGAGGCAGTCGGAACGCCAGCCGATCAAATACCCACCCTCTGGGCACGCGGCCTCGACATCTCCCGGTCGCTCTGGGACGAGACGCACCTGGTGTTCATGTTCGAGCTCGACTACTTGAACGTGGACCAGCCGGCGGAGCCTTTTCTCAGGCCCGCCGAAGTGTTCTTCAAACTCGAGCCGACGTACCGCGCGGCAAAACAGGAGTTCCGCCTGCTTGACCTTACACCACGGACGATCATGACCGGCCGCGGTTACCAGTTCGCCGGAGCGGTGCCGCTCGACCACCCGGTTGTCGACCGTCTGGCCGCGCTCGCCGGGACGCCGTCCTGGTTCGCTGGGGTCGATCGCCGGCGTCCACCTGGCGTGAGGACGCCGATGAGCGCACGGCAGGCAGCCGCGGCTGAAGGTCTCGGCCGGCTGATCGAGTACACGGCCCAGCGCGTGCTCGCACGGGCGGTACGCACGAGCGAGATTCCCGTGGTGTTCAACGGCACGGTTGTCGGCTCGGGCCGTGTTGGCCGCGAGTGCGTGTCGATTGATTCCTCGCACGTCGGCGATCCGCTCGACGTGCGGCTCATGCGGCTGCCCTTCAGCACGTACCAGTGGCACCGGCTGCGGCCCGACATCTTTGGTCTTCAGACCGCGAGCCTGCCGGCGCTGGCCGCGCTTCCACAGGGACAGCAGTTGCTGTTCACGAGGCTGACCGTTGGTCGCGGGCTACGGGCCGGCATCAAAGCCGCCCGCAACGCCGACGGGCGCCTTCCGAACGTCGCGACCGGCATCGACACGCTGCTCACCCGCTACTCAGGTTCGCGGCTCGCCGCATTTCACCGCGAGTTCGACGCGGATCGATCGGGGGCGAGTCCAACGGCGTTCGTCGAGGATCCGGCGACGCTGCCGCCGTGCGCGACGGCCGCGCTCACCTGGCCCAATGATCGACTGCTCAAGCCGGAGCACATCCAGCATCTCGTGCGCGTGCTCATGGCACGAGGGGCGAGCGCGGCGGCCATCGCCGCGCTCGTGCAGTCAGCCTACGAAACCGATCACCAGTGGGGTGATCGATGGTTGCGCATGGACCCGCGCACCCGCGCCGACTTCGACGTACGAGTCTTTGCAGGCATGATTGCGACGGGACTGGATTCGCTCGTCGACTTCAACTGCGTCTCCGCGCAGGAAAAGGACGTCTGTCCCCGCGCCGGCTGCCAATTCGATCTTCGCGTCGACCGCGACCGTCTCGCGCGCGCCGCCTCCGCATGACCTGGCGCCTAGGGCTCTCGACTGGCGGCTGCCTGGACAGTCCGATTCTCGACGTCATCGCGGACCTGGCATCGAGCGGCGCGGCGGGCGTGGAAGTCGGCACCCCGCCGCGGCATTTCGATCCTCTTCAAGAAGCGCAGGTCGCGTCGCTCGCCGATGCACTCGCGAGCGTGGCACTCGAGCCGGTTTCGATCCACGCGCCTTTCGGCGGACTCCTCGACCTGGCTGACCCCAATCCGCACCATCGACATGCGGCCGTCGGCGCGGCGCTGACGGCGGGCAGCGCCATCGCACGTCTCGGCGGCCGGCTGGTCATCGTGCATCCGAGCGATCTCGAGCGGCATGGCCGCGACGCGCGTGCGCGGTTGGCCGATTGCGCGGTCAGTCTCCGGCTTCTCGCCGCGAATTGTGCTGCTGAAGGCGTCACGGTGGCCGTGGAGTCTCCCTTGCCGCACCTGATCGGCGGTCATCCCGACGAGTTCGAGTGGCTGCTCGGTCAACTGGACAACGGCGTCCGCGTGTGCCTCGACACAGGACACACCGCGCTGGGAAGACACTGGCGTCGGTTCGTCGAGGTGGCCGGGGCGCGCCTCGCGCACGTGCACGTCCACGACAATCGCGGGCAGTGGGACGATCACCTGACGCCCGGCGATGGCATCATCGATTGGCGGGATGTTGCGCGAAGTTTACGTGAGGTGAACTACGACGGATGGCTCATGTTGGAGCTCGCCTGTCCATCCCACGACCGGTCGTCCCACCTGCAACGCGCGGTTCAGCGAGCGCGGGAGCTGTTCTCGTCCTGAGCGGCAGTCACCGGCCGCGGCAACGCGTCGGGCAGGATGTCGATGACGAGCCCGGAACCCAGATCGATGAGCACCACATCGCGATCGATGATCCGGTACTCCAGCTCCCACGGAAGCGGCGGCAGCACGTCCAGCACGCACGACGGCATCGCAGCGCCAAGCTGCCAGGGAAATGGCTCGTTGACGCCGATGACAAACGACCCCGGACCGATTTGCCTCCGCAGCTCGGCCAGCAGCTCGCCGATGACGATCTGGTGTTCGATCAGACTGCGCGCGATCAGCGTTCGAAACGTGCGGCGGACGGCGAACGTGAAGAGGTCACCGATCTTCGCGCCCGCGCGCCGATCCCGGATCGCGGAGGCGAGCGCCCCTCTCGCCTCCAGAACCTGGCGTGAATCGGGCGAGACGCGCGGCAACGGCACGGTGCGGGCCGCCTGCTCCCGGACGACCAGGTACTCCTCGATCTCGAGCGCCCACTCCTGCAACGCACCCGCGTCCGCGGGCTTCGCGACCGCCGGCCGCGGCAGCGCCTCGGGCAGGATGTCGATAACGAGATTCGCGTCAAGGTCGAGCAGGATCAGATCGCGGCCCACGAGCCGGTATTGGATCCCCTTCGGCAGTTCGGGCAGGACCGCGACCAGGCACGCGGGCATCGCGGTGCCAAGCTGCCAGGGGAACCGCTGATTGACGGTCGGCCGTGCCGAGCGCGGCAGGATGTCCAACAGCAGACTGCACACGAGATCGGCCGCCACGACTTGATGATCGGTGATCGCGCGCGCGATCAGCTTGCGGAACGTGCGTTGCACCTCCAGCGTGAACAGATCGCCGGCCTGTGCGCTGCTTCGGCGAGCCCGAAGCTCGGCGGCAAACGCGGCCTCCGCTCGGAGCAGTTCGGCGGCTGACATCGGCAGCTGGGGCGGCGGCGCGGCCTGCGCCGCCTGATCGCGAATGACCAGATAGCCTTCGATGTTGAGTGTCCACTGTTGAAGGGCGGCGGTGTCCTGCGACGTCAGGAACAGCTGTTCGGCGGGCGCGACTGCCACCACGGCCATCCAGGCCAGGATGCCGAAGCCGATGGTACGGAAGCTCGTAGTCATGGTCGCACCTCAACCGTCTTTCTGCCGTTTGATCTGCCATTCGACCGAGGCGCGGCCCTCGTCGTCGAGATCCTTGATGACCCTGGACACCTCACGCATCCTCTGAGCGAGCGGCATCGTAACCTCGTAATGCAACTCGCTGTGCGTCGCGCCCAGCAGCTCGAATGCCACACCGCGATGTTGGAACGCGCCTTCGATCTGCGGACGTAGCGCGCCGGGCTCCCCTGTCGAAATCCTGAGATCGAACCGATCCCTCGCCGGGGGCTCGAACGAGTCGAGCAGCCAGAGGACACCGATGACGAACAGCGTGGCGACCACCGCGACGCTGATCAGACCCGCCCCCGTGGCGAGTCCGACCGTCAGGGCGACGAGCATCACACCGGCGTCTTTCGGGTCGTTGATCCGCGCCCGGTAGCGAATGAGTCCCGCCGCGCCGACGATGGCAAACGCACGGGCGAGGCTCTCGGCGACGATGACCATGATCATCGCGCCGACAATCGCCAGCAGGATCTGCGTGTGCACCACGTGCAAGGACCGCGGCGCGATCTCCCGGCGGACCGGGCGGACCACGCCGAGCGCGCAGCCGAGCACACCTGCGACGAGCAGGGCGACCAGAAACTGGGTCAGGTGAGATGGCGTTGCCCACGGGCCCTGGATCTCTCGATTCAACAGCTCAGTCACGGATACCTCTCTCGGCGGCGGCATGCGACCGCGCACTCGCGACGTTCTTGACAGCTGATCGCCGGTTCAGAAACTCGGTGGACGCGGCGCAGAGCGGACGACCCTCCATCGGCCGGTCGCCTCGGTGACGCCCGTACCCAATCTCGTCGTGAACGTGCCCGCGATGACGCCATCGCCGATCGCCCCCCGAAACGTCGTCGTTGCGGGACACTCGCGATCCGGATCCCAGTAGGGATCCAGTTGACCCGTCACCTCGCCGTCAGCCGCGCGCACGAACCGGATCGTGAGAACCTGGGACGGCGCCGCCGCCTGCCGTGAGCTGACCGGCGCATCGCCGTGATACCGCTCGTAGGCCCTTGTCGAACCTTCCGGAATCATCAGGACGCTGCCGTGCGCGTGGTCTTCACCCGCGACGAGCTTGAACACGATCGTCCCGCGCCTGCCGGGGGGATCCTCGGCCAGGTAGTTGCCATGCCACTCGCCTGCGAGGATTTCCGCATCGGCAGGCGTGGTGTCCAGTCGAATCGGCGGCGAAAAGGACGCGCAGCCCGATGTGAGAACGACGACCGCCAATCCGCAGATGAGCCGCCGCACAGAACCTCCGCTCGAGGCCTCCAAGCTCCGTCTAGCGATGGAGCAAGGCCTATGCCACGCGACACGGCCGGGATGCTGCACGAGAGGGTGTTGGCCCTGGGGAAGATCTCGAGGCGGCGCGGGGAAATCCGCGGGCGCGCGCGACCGGTCGGTCTAGGTTCTCACGCGAACTGTCAATACCGGACAGACGGCATGCCGGACCACATAGTGGGCCGTCGATCCGAGCATGGCGCGTTCGAGAGCGCCCCGTCCGTGTTCGCCCATTACGATCAGGTCGGCGCCCACCTCGGCGGCGACCCGAAGGATTTCGCGAGAGGGCTTGCCGACCGCGACCATCTCCTCAACCTGCGAGCCGCGGCGAGTTTCCGCCGGCACGGCCTTCCGAAGCTCCTCGGCTGCCTTGACTTCCCATTCGCGACGGAAGGTGTCGAGCATCGCCACCCGCGCACGCGCCGGTCCGGTGTCCGTCACCGGCCAATCGAGGACACTGACGAGCACCAGGCGCGCGCCGGCGTGGGTCGCCAACGATGCCGCGTAGTCGACGGCTTTCGTGGAGGGTTCGGAGAAATCCACCGCGCAGAGGATGGCGCGGAAACGAATGGGCCTGTCCGCGGCATGTCGGGACAGGGGCGGCACCGTCAGCACCGGACAGTCCGCCTTCCGCAGGACCTTCTCGGTCACCGATCCGAGCACGATTCGATCGAAGCCACTTCGTCCGTGTGTCCCCATCACGATCAGATCAGCCGCGAAGGCGCGCGCGCCTTCGAGGATCTCAGCCACGACGTAGCCCTCCTCGAGACGGACGTCGGTGGCCACGCCGGCCGCAAGCGCGGGCTGCACGAGTTTCTCGAGCTCCTCCGCGAGCGTCTTTCGCATTTCGATGGTCAGCCCGGTCACGGCGGCCGGGGCCACCGCCGCCGGCAGCGACGGATGGGAGACGACTTCGAGGACACGGAGCCGCGCCGAATACTGGGTCGCGAGCGCGATGGCGTATCCGAGCGCGCCACGCGAGATATCCGAGACGTCAACCGGACACAGGATAGCTTCCAGCGTGATCATGCCGCCTCGTCCGTCGGCTCTATGACGCGAGGCTCCTGGTCAGCGTGGGCCGGGCCCCCGCCACCGCGCCGTCGGGCCGCCGCCGCGGCTCACAAATCGCCGCCATCGTCGTCACCAGTTCCCGGTCGATGCTGCTCTTTTTCCCGCGCGCGGTCGCGCGAGCGACGTCGTTGAGAGACACGACCCCTTGCGGGCGGCCGGCCGCGTCGACGACCGGCACACGACGGATTTGCCCGTCGCGCATCAGCCGCTCGGCGTCTTCGATGGCATCGTCGGGGTGACAGGACATGACGTCGCGCGCCATCGCTGTCGTGACGGAAATGGCGTGCAGCGGCTGACCTTGCGTGTACGCCGCCATGCAAATGTCCCGGTCCGTGACGACGCCGCACAGCCGGCCATCGTCGTCGACGACGGGTATGACACCGCAATCGTATTCCCACATCAGCCGGGCGGGAACATCGAGATGGTCCCGTTCGGTGCAGGTGACCGCAGGTTGGCTCATGAGCTCTTTGATGTGCATGGGCGCCTCCTCAGAATCGGCGAAACGGCCGCCTGGACACAGTAATGCAGCGTGCGTGCCATGGCGACGGGAATCGCCCCAACGCGCGCCAGACAAGCAACCCGATAGTACGGGTCTTTTTCCGCGGCTCTGCGAAATCGTCCGCGCTCAATGACGGCCTTCGATCGGCTGCCGGGGGCCCAATGCCGGCCTGCACATGGCCGCGGAGTTGCTCTCAATAGCGGGGAGACGCTTATGCCTCGCTCGACCCGTGTTGCTGTTCTCGGCATCGGCCTGATATCCGCCCTGTTCGGTGCGGCGTGCGGA
>DASQFI010000075.1:0-62593 GCA_035633215.1 Vicinamibacterales bacterium
CCCAATCAGTATCGTCCGGCACGACGAATGCCGTGGGCGACACGACGACCTCGACGCCGGCCTTCAGTCGATTGAAGGTCTGCAAGGTCGGCAACGTCAGCGGGACGTTCACCGTGTCGGCGGCCCCCGCCGGCGGTGGAAGCCCGACGGTGTTGTCGCCCATTACCGTCGCCGCCGGACAATGTCGTATCGTCGCCGAAGACTTCGACACCGCAACGGGCGTGGGGGGGAACATCACCGTCACGGAAACCTCAGCGGGGCTGCAGAGCATTTCAGCACAGCGGATCGACGCCCCCGCCGGCACGATTTCGTCATTCACGTTCACGAACGGACAGACGTTGTTCCTGAACAGTTTCCATGGATACACGATCACCTTTACCAACAACGTACCCCCACCGCCGCCCCCGCTGGGTAATGGGCGGTTCACCGGAGGCGGTCAGATTAGAATCGGCGAGTTCCGGATCAGTCAGGGTCTGACCATTCACTGCGACAAGATCCTGTCGAACAACCTCGAAATCAATTGGCCAGGAGGCAACAATTTCAAGATGGAGGAGCACCTGACGACCGTTGAGTGCTCCGATAACCCGGCGATTATTCAGGCACCCCCGGCGGCGCCGCTCGACACCTTGATCGGCACGGGCGTCGGTAGGTTCAACAACGTCGATGGCTATACCGTCGAATTCACACTCATTGACTACGGCGAGCCTGGCGACCAGGACAAAGTGGCGTTGAAGATCTTCCGGACTGGCCAAGCGCCCGTTCTCAATCTGGTGTTGACGACGATCACGCAAGGCAACCTGCAGGCGCATTTCGACCAGCCGCACAAGTAGCGCGGCTCTCGAATCGGCGAGGCTGACGTACAACGCGTAGAACGGAGGAGCGGCGGGACGGTCACAGGTCCCGCCGCTTTTCTATTTCAACGTTCTTGCTGCTATCTGGTCAGCGTTTCGACGCGACCGAGGATCCGGCCGGGAACTGCCCGAGGCAAAGACCCTTACCCAGTTCTTCGATCTGTCAGGCCCCGGCCCTAAATTTCTCGGACCGTCCAATTCCCCTTCCGTCTGTCCGAATTGGCCCTATCGGCGATCCGGAGTTGGCCACTGATTCAATTCCAGGAAGTTTGGTCGGGATGCCGCGAGCACGGGCGAGACGTCCTCGACGCGCGCCTCGGTCGTGATGATCGCCGCGGCCGGCACGTGCGCCACCTGTGCGGTGCGAGCCTCGACGTTGCGCTGTAGCGCGAGCACGCTGTCATGTTCTCTCACGTGGCGGGCGTAGTCGGGTTTCTCTTAATCTGTTGGTTCTCGGTTCGACTCCGAGCGGGCTCACCACTTTTCCTAACAAAAACCTCGTTCGATCCGGATTGCGAAGCCTCGATGGGCCGTTTGACACCCTAACTGACACCCAACCGCGGCTCAGTGCCACGTCGGCCGCAGCAACTTCAAGTCGGGCTGCTCTGATTCCTTAGCGTGAGTGACTGGGAGACGGGGTGCCGCTCACCTAACGACCGAGCGCGGCGTCCATCTTGGCAGCCGCCTCGCGCTGCAGTTCAGGTAGGACGTGGCTGTAGGTGTTCATCGTCAGGCTGATCTGCGAGTGCCCCAGCGTTTCCATGATGACGCGGGGGCTCACGCCTTGGGTCAGGAGCAAGGTCGCCGCAGTGTGCCGCAGATCATGTAGGCGGATTGGTGGCAGCCCGGCGTCTTTCAGCAGCGCCTTGAACGACTTCGAAAGGTTGCTTTGTTCGATCGGCGTGCCGATGCTCGTCGTGAACACCAGACCCGCGTCTCTCCATTCGCTCCCAGCGGCAAGCCGTGATTCAAGCTGTTCCCGGCGATGTGCTCTCAGCGTGGCCACGGTGACTTCTGGCAGCGCGATTGTCCTTCGGCTGCGGGCCGACTTGGGTTCGACCATCTGAATGGACGTCTTGACACTCGCCAGGCGCTGGCGGACACCGCGTAGGGACTCCTCAAGCGGCATTCGGTCAGCCGTTGTGGCGCCATCGGCACGGGCCTTCTCGAGGGCCGCCCCTAACCTGGCCCGGTCGACCAGTAGCGAGCGCCGGGCCGCCGGATCTCCGCCGGAACGCTGTAGTGCCTGCCTGACAGTCAATGTGCCTGCCTGAAGATCGACATCGCTCCACCGCAGACCCAGGGCTTCCCCAACGCGCAGCCCGCAGCTCAGGGCGACCGTGACGAACGGCTGAAGCGGGTGACCATTTACGGACTTGAGGAGCCGTTTCGCCTGCTCCCTCGTGAGGGGACGGATCTCTCGGCTGACCGCGCGAGGAGGGTCGACAACCCGGCCTCCAGGCAGACGTTACAGCGTCCCGGAGACCCCGCCTCCGGTCAGACGGCGTCCCAAAAACGTGTGCAGGGCGGTGAGGGGCGCGAACGCGAGCCCCGACAGAACCCCGCCCGGCGCGACACCAGGTCGCTGGCGAGCTTGCGCGCGCGAGACAAGTTGAACGGAGCACCGAGCCGAGCTGGGTTGGTTGCAAGAAAGCCGCAGACCGGGACTCGCCAACCGTCAGTTCTCGCGGTGTCAGCTCATTTTCGAAAAAAAAGAGGGCGAAGGGGTACGCATGTTCCGCGGCTACCGAGGAGGGGGTCTGCTGGCCTGAGGAGGTATCTCCCAGACCCGGTCAGAACCGGTGAGTGGAAGCGGGAGACGCCTGGGGACAGCGCTTGAACTGCTGGCGTTCGGCGAATGATTCTAACTGACGACGAGTACATTTGTTGCTGACGGTAGCACCGGGATGCGAGCGTGCATTTTTTGCGGCGGGCGTCCAGTCAGCCGAGAGCACGTGCTGCCTGAGTGGCTGGCGAAATTGGTGGGCGTAGACGGATACGTTTGGACGCATCCGCTCCGGGGAGAAGCGCGCAAGAGAGCGGTCCGTGGCAGCTTCGACTTCGTGCTAAAAGCGGTCTGCAAGCCTTGTAACAACGGGTGGATGCACGACATCGAGGAAATGGCAAGGCCACTAGTCGGTCCGATGGCTCTCGGCCAACCGGGAGCCCTCACCGTAATCGCCCAAGCCGCTGTCGCGACCTGGGTCTGGAAGCTCGCGCTCGTCGCGGATCATGCGTCAACGCCACCTTTCTTCACGGCGGTGGAGCGCGGCACCTTCATGGACACGCGGCGTCCCACGTCGTTCCTCCGTATATTCCTGGTTCCCTGTGCGCGCTCAGATGTCCCGGGGGCGTTTGTCAACTGGAGTGCCCCGTACTACCAGCCCAGTAAAGTCCATGTCGCCGATCTTCATTGCTTTACAGCTCGCGCTGGTTCGATAGCTATGCAGGCGCTTTTTCTGCGAGCGCATCCAGCGGCACCCGAGCCCCTGAGGCTCACTGTCAAGCACATCCCTGGGGTAACGCCCCTTCAGATCTGGCCCGCGGAAGCAGTCGTCGAACCCTTCTCTGTGCCGGTCCTTAGCGAAGAGACGTTCCGTCTGCTTGCGGAACGGGCCGCCTCTGAGGCGATTCCCTGGCGCGACTATCGGTGACGGTCACGGTTCGCACTCGGAGGTACTATGTCGTCTGCGGCTAGGTCGCTCCCGAAGGCCGGTCTCCGCGCCGACCGAGAGCGTGGCGCTTGTTCTGGAGGGCGGTCGGTAGCGGGATCCGCTCGGCGCCCAGGGTCCCGAAGCAACGGTGGAGGCTTGGGGTGAAATACGACCGCATACGTAAGCTTTGTGCAAGGCGCGGGACACCCTCCAAGCACATTCCCCGAGAGAGACCGCTCAGTAAAGCCGAGCGCGCAGAGGTCCTAGCAAAAACGGGAGGACGGTGCCATCTCTGCGCCGGAGTTCTCCGGAAACGGTGGCGCGTGGACCATGTGGTGCCCCATTACCTTGAGGGCGCGGCGACCCTCAGCAATTTCTTGCCCATTTGCCGGGAATGCAACGGCCTCAGAGGTGGGTACCGGCGTGACGTTCTGCGGCTGATCATGCGCCTTGGCATCTATGCCAAACAAGAAATCCGGCACGACACAGCTCTCGGAAAGAGCATTGCGGGCGTGGTCTACGCTCGCCTGAAAGCGAACAAAAAGCGCCGCCGGAGAGCCGTTTGATGGCCGCGCTAATAATTGCGTAGGGGGCCACGATACGCTGAATCGTTTGATGATCCGCATCGCGCCGATGCGCTTGCTTCGCATCTGGAGTCATTGAACAGGGCAGAACTTCCGCATCCTCCGCAGCGACTTCCAGGATCTCTCGAAGTTCCGCGCTCTCGTGAGGCGCAGGTGCTTTCCACAAAACACGCTGCGCCTAACGTCCATAGCACATAGCGAGTTCTGCACTTGCTGCTGTTTCAGGCGATAGGATAGCCCGCCTGATCGCCACCCGTGTGCGGCCAATCAAACAGAGTCATCTACAAGGCAATAGGGCGTCGGTCGGGGATACTCGTAAGTTATTGAAAGCATTGCGCGCCCGGCAGGAATCGAACCTGCGACCCTCGGTTTAGAAGGCCGATGCTCCATTGGCGGAGGTAGCTCCCCCCTAACGACGCGGAGGGCTGCTCTTCGAGTGAACCCCAGCAGATGCGTGGGGGGGGTGAGCGGAATTTGCACCTGCCACAATGGCTATTTCTCTCGATCGAGCTTCTCAATTGGTTCCCAGTTGTTGAGCCACTGGGTCAAATCGCGATGCTGATGCTGGTAGTCCCCAGCAGCTACCTTCAATTGGTCGGGCCCCTTCAAACCCCGGGTTTCCCAACACCGCTTGCCTTGCGTGACCCAGATATACGACTGCGTCGTCGTCCGAGAACCATGGACCGCACTGAGGGTTTCGAGAAGCCGCTGACGGGGAATCACGACGAAGTCTGTGCTGCGGCTGGCAAACCCCTGAAGAACAAACACCCAATAATCGGCCGCCGACTTCGCCAGTTTGTCTCGATTGAGACTCCACCAACCGCATGCGCGCAACTGCTGCTGGAAGGCTGGCTTCATGTGCGTGACAAGAAAGTCCTTCGAGAACTTGACCTGCAGTGAGACCGTCGCGCGGTTTAGCCGATCCGACACCAAGAGATCGACGCCAGTGTCCTTCAGAGGGATCCAGACATTCGCGCGCTTGAACGTCTTCTCCAGGAACGCCCCGACCAAGTACTCGCCAGCATGGACTGTAAAAAGTGGCTTCATCCCTCTCCCACCCTCGGGCGACACCCAAAACCGGCCATTGATCGACACCTGAAAACCGGCCACCACGGCTGACGACCGAGACGTTGACGCCGGGCGAGGAACGCATGTTCCTACGCGGGCATGAGCAACGTTTTGGACGACCAGAAACAGCAGCAGATCCGCGCGCTTGGCTCCCTGGGCCGATCGCTGCGATAGATTGAGCAGGCGACCGGCGTCCGTCGGGAAAACGATCGGTCCCTACCTGAAGGCTGCCGGGATTCCGGTGCGGGCGCGCGGTGGGCGGCCGCGCGTCTGGCCGCCAAATCCGGCACCACGCCGGGGGTGTCCACCGACTCGGCGCCATCAAACCCGGCCACCACGGGAGCCGTGTCCACCGACTCGGATCGACCAAAACCGGCCACCAGGGGCGAGGTGTCCACCGACTCAGGCGCGATCCCGCAGCCGGGCCGCGCGCCCAGTGCGCGCGGACACACCCACTCTGCGCCGCAAACGGGGCGCGTTCACCAATCTTGGCCGCTCCTCCGGATCGAATTCGGCGTCGGAGATCTCGGGATTGTCGTGAACGTAGTAACGCTCGTTGTCGTACGCAGGGTCTGTTTCGGCAAGACCAATCGCATACCAGTCTTGGGGGACCAGACCTTGCCGCCGCTCCCATTTTGCAACGGTGGCAGCGACCGCCTCATCGGTGGAGATCATTGCTCGCTTGATGTCGCCGTCGTAGGCTTCGGCTACGCGGCGAGGAAATCTGGTGCTGATGGATCGGAAACGAGCTGAAAACGCCATCTCAAGTTCACTCTTCGTCAAACCTTTGTTTCTGGTCATCACGGCTCTCCTGTTTTCAAGCAAACCCCGAAACTCCTCTGGGCCGAGGACGTCTTACCTTGGCTGGCCGTCTCAACGCCCGTCGCGCAGCTCCTCCTGAGCCGCCGCTCTGCGTCATCGAAAAGCTGCCACCCTGCACGACGACCTGCAATGTCGCTGAGTGGTCCTGACGGGCGTGAAGGGTCGGTCGCAGCCCCGGCAGAACGGGCCCGCCGTAACGCCTGGTAACGCCTGGACGTCGCGATCACACGCCGCGTCAAGCTTGGGGGGAGGGGAGTGATGGTAGGCGCTCATGCGGCCGTCCACCAGCTCGCCAAGTCACGGCGGTTGCGAGCCCCCGCAACCACCTTTTACGGGCGTTTCGGCACTAGCCGAGACGCCCGTTGTCGTTGTATCTAACAGCCATCTAACATCTGCGGTCCCGACGCCCTGAAAGAGCATTCAGACCAAAGCCTGCGCCGGCATCGCCGAACAGCCCGTCTCTTCCACCGCGCAATCGCAGCCGACGGCAAAAGAAGCTGCCCGCTACGAGGCTTATTTCTCGCGAGACTGAGACAATTGTCTTCCTCTGAAAGGACCTTTGTAGCCGAGCCGGCCCAACTCTCGCGGGAAACCTTACAAGTTTGTGGCCCGGCGTTCGCATATATTGCGCGCACCCCAGCATGTCCTCGGTTCCTGCGCGCCAGCTGCACGGCCTCGACAGCCGAACGCCACCCACACCAGCCGACAGCGGTGCCGAACTGGATTCACTGTCGGCGTTTCATTCTGAGGAGGATCTCGTCCACCGCGCCGCGGGGCCTGAGGCAGATCACAGGCGACCCCGGCCGCTGAACCCTGCCTTGGCCATTGTCGCCATGCTGAGTCTGGCCGTAGGGGCGGCGATCGCTGCGACCTACTTGTTTCAGGACCGGCGTCAGGAAGCCTCCCCTCCGGCTGTCACTGCGCCCGCCTCTCCCGTCCCGCCGGTAGGCGTGGCGACGATCAGCTCGCGACCGGAGGGGGCGCAGGTCACAATCGACGGCGTTGCGCAAGGCAAAACGCCTGTCAGAGTCTCGCTTTCTGCAGGACCGCACGCGCTCGAGCTTCAGGACGGACGGGCCCGGCGATCCCTGCAACTCACGGTTGAGGCTGGCGCGACATCCGCCTATTACATCGATCTCGCCCCTGCGATTGGCGCCGCCGCGGGCAGGCTCGACGTGACGTCTGAACCCGTTGGTGCGCAAGTAACGGTTGACGGCGCCCCGCGTGGCGTCACCCCTCTCGTTCTTACTGACGTCGTTCCCGGCCAGCACCGCGTGGTCATCTCGAATAGCGACGCCACGATCAGCCGCACCGTATCTGTCAACCCAGGCGTAACCGCAACGGTCGTCGCGTCACTCGTTCAGGCACGTGCTTCCGCGGGTTGGCTTGCAGTCGACTCGCCGATCGAGCTTCAGGTGTGGGAGGACGGCCAAATCGTTGGCACGACGATCGCCGGCCTCCTCATGCTGCCCGCCGGTCTTCATCATTTCGAGTTCGTGAGTCGGCCGCTCGACTTCCGCACGGAATCAAGCGTGACGATCCCACCCGGCAAGACCGTCAAGACGTCGGTCACGCTTCCAAACGGATCACTGTCGATCAATGCGGTGCCATGGGCCGAGGTCTGGCTGGATGGTCGCGGCCTTGGAACGACACCGATCGGCAACGTGTCGGTGCCCATCGGCACCCATGAGATCGTCTGGAAGCATCCGGAGCTCGGCGAGCGACGACAGTCCGTCACGGTCACTGCCAAGGCTCCGGTCCGCATCGCGATGGATTTGCGCAAATGATCGCCACAGCGTCTTTGATCGTGAGCCTGATCTCGAGTGCGCTGCTCTCGCAGGGACGCGGTGGCGCACCTCCGATCTTCGTCCGCATCGATGCCGATTCGAACGCCCTTGCGACGGCGAAGGCACTGTATGAGTCGGCGTCGTACGAAGCGGCGCTCGAGCTGCTCTCAGCGGTGGACAAGCCTGATGCGCTCGAGCAAACCGAGCTGTATCGGGCGCTCTGCCTGCTCGCGCTCGGCAGGACTGGAGAGGCGGAACGATCGCTCGCGAGGATCGTCCTTCGCAAACCGCTTTACAAGCTCGAAGAATCGGAAACGCCGCCGAGGCTCGTCGCACTGTTCAAGGACGTACGCAAACGAACGCTCCCGGCTGCAGCCCGCGAGCTGTACGTCCAGGCAAAGGCGAGTTTCGACGACAAGCGGTTCGACGCGGCGACAGCCGAACTCAAGGACCTCCTCGCAGTTCTCGCCGACGCCGGAGTACCGGACGACGACGTGGGTCTGGCAGATCTCAAGATGCTGGCCGAAGGATTTCTCAGCCTGTCGAACGCCGAGCCTGCTGCTCGTAGGGTCAGCCCCCAGCCCGGGAAGGCCCCAGATGGGTCGACTGGTGCTCCGACGGTTTACTCAGCGCTTGACGTGGACGTGTCTCCACCTGTGGAGCTCGAGCGAAAAATTCCCGCCTGGAATCCTCCGGATCCGGCGACGAGGAACACGACATTCCAAGGCCTGCTCGAGGTCGTCATTGACGAGCGAGGCACGGTCGAATCGGCGGTCCTGAAGAGACCGGTCTTCCCGTTCTACAACGCGCCGCTCCTCGCATCCACCAAGCAGTGGCGGTTTGAGCCGGCCATGCGCAATGGGATTGCCGTGAAGTACCGGAAGGAATTCACCATCACCTTGCGCCCGCAGTAAGTCCGCCTGCAGGCAGACGCTCCGACTGGATGGCTCATCACGGTCCCGCGCTTCATCTCCTGCCTTTGAAGCTATTTCGGTGAGTGCCTACGCGGAAATACAACGCGCCGCCACACGCGCAGTTGCCTTATCGAAAGTTGTCCACCAGCATGAGTTCGTCGACTGACGAGTCAACACGCGAGAAGAAAACCGTGCGGCCGTCTGGAGACGCACTCAGGCCAAAGCCTACGGTCCCGAGGTTACGTGCAACTGTCGTTGACTGGCCAGTCGCAAAGTCAAAGTACTGCAGACGTGTCTCGCCTGACGGCCGGTTGGTGAATGGCACGCCCGCTTCACCCGACAGCCGGTCGATATAGTAGATGCCGCCTTTGATCACATCGAAATTGCCAAGAACCACGCCGTCCAGCACCTTGACAGGCGCTCCACCGCTCAGGGGCAGGCGCCACACCGCGCTCGGCCGCTCCGCTCTCTCGACGTAATAGAGGTCGCGGCCGTCAGGGGACTCGATGGCAATCGTTCCGATATTGTTCGTGACTTGAACGGCGGCACCGCCCGATGCCGGCATCTTCCAAATGCGCGCCTCCCCCGACTGAACCACGGTGAAGTAGATCCATTGACTGTCTCGGGAAAAGCTGGGAAAGCCACCATTGGGCATATTCGTCGTCAGGTTTCGCGGCTTGCCGCCACGGGACGACACCAGGAGAATGTCGGGGCGTCCCTCCGGATCGCCGTGGAACGCGATCAGCTTGCCGTCGGGAGACCAGCGTGGGAAACCCGGCGTCATGCCCAGCGATGTGAGCTGGTCCGCATTCGATCCATCGGGAGCGGCAACCCAGATTTCGCTTTCGCCCGAGCGGTTCGACAAGAAAGCCACTTGAAGCCCGTTCGGCGAGAGGTTGGGAATCTGATCGCTCCGCGTGGAAGCGATGGCGGCAACCGGCGGTGTGGAAGCCGGAACGCCTGCCGCTGATGTGTCAACGCGCCACACATTCCCGTCTGCAAAACTGCGCACATATACCAGACGTTGCCGTCCGTCAGGGGTTCGTGAGACGATCGGGGTCAGACCGTCCTGACCAACAAAAGGCAGACGCGTTGGCGTGCCACGCCTTCGCGCATCGAGCCTCCATAGCGCGCCGCGGGCGGCGAACAGAATCTCGCGGCTGTCAGGCATCCACGCGGGTCTGCCTGCGCTGAGCGTCGACGTCAGGCGCACTGGTTCGCCGTCGGGAACCGCGTTGGCTTTCAATGACACGCGGTAAAACGCCCCGCTGAACGGCGTCGTGTCGCGACGGAAGATCAACGAACGACCGTCAGGTGAGATCGCCGGATCGACATCAAGGACTTGGCCTTCCGGGTACGTCAACTGCCGCTTCTCGCCCGTGTCGAGAGCAATCAGAAACACGGCGTCCCACTTTCCTTCGCCTGGCGAATCGGTGACGAGCACGCACCTGGAGTCTGGGCACCACGCGAGTGAGATCGGGCGGTACATCGCCAAGCGTGTCTGGATCTCCGCCACCTTACGTTCGGTGCCTCCCAACGGCGCAATGCGCCACACGCCACTCTTGCCTCCGGAAGGCTCGCGGCGAAGAAATGCAATCGTGCGCCCATCAGGCGACCAGCTCGGGCTGTAGTCATTGCTCGGATCGCTGGTCAGCCGATGAGGAGAACCGGCGCCGATCTGCTGAACGTAGATATCGGGGTTGTCCTGCTTCGGACCCGTCCAAGTGAAAACCACGAAGTTGCCATCGGGAGACAGCGATGGAGAGCGCATGACTCCCTGGAGCGACGTCAGCGGAAGGGCGCGCAGCGGCTCGGTTGACACGCGTCGCGACTGCACGGCGAAATACACCGCCACCGCTAAAACCGCGGCGAGCGCGAACAAGGCGGCCCCTCGTCGCGAGAACGCGAAGGAGCGCGGCGGGACGTGTCTCTGCGCGGTGCCGCTCGAGTCGGATTCGAGATCTTCGAGCGCCACTTTCGCATCTGCCATCGTCTGAGAGCGACGCGCGGGATCTTTCCGGAGGAAAGGCAGAACCGTTTTTTCGACGTCGGGCGGAACCGATGTGGTGAGACGCCTCGGAGGCGCTGGTTCCTGATTGACCCCCGCCAAAATCGAGAGCCGGAATTCGCCGGTAAAGGCCTCGCGTCCGATCTCTGCGGTACCCTCCGACGACGGCTGTCCGCCATTCGCAGGATTCACGGGCGTCACCGTCGCCGTGAACCGGTACCCTCGCTTTGGGACCGTCCCGATGTACCGCCCGTTCTCAGCAGGGTCGCCAAGCGCCTTGCGGAGTGCGAACACGTTGTAGGCCAGGTTCGCTTCCTCAACGAAGGTTTCCGGCCACACCTTCTGTAGGAGATCCTCTTTGGAGATCAGTCGCCCAGGCTGCGCGACCAACGCCGCCAGCAGATCGAATGCCTTGGGTGTCAGGGGCACAGGCTGGCCATCCCGCAACAACACCCGCTCTCGTACGTCAATCAGGAACGGCCCGAATCGGCTCTGTGAAAGGTTCTCCAACCGCTTGCGCTCCCGCCATTTAGACCCGTGCCGAGGGCCCCGAGGGTACCACGTTCCGTGTCCGAGGCATGCCAAGCCTCCCAAACTGCGATTGTGTAGCTCTAACCGCGTCCACCGGGAACCGGTGCCCGGCACAGGCACGGACGCCGGCCACCCCCGGCGAAGCGCTTGGCAACCCCCCAAACACTGCTCGAAGACGCTCAAATGAATATCCAAGCGTTTTTCAAACGTGTTTCTAAAGACGCCGCGATTACCGGCGACGTACCTTCTGCCGTCGGCGCGTGAACTCGAGGCCCGGGCACCAGCCCGCGGCCGTTATTCGCGCCGTTTCTTCAACGGAAGG
Organism: Vicinamibacterales bacterium; assembly: GCA_035633215.1. GTDB lineage: Bacteria > Acidobacteriota > Vicinamibacteria > Vicinamibacterales > SCN-69-37 > DASQFI01. Next base: position 11,542 of record DASQFI010000075.1, read on the forward strand.
GGATCCCAATGCGAGCGATCATTCTCGGTGTGTGTGTGTTCACGGCCGGCTGCAGCGGCCAAGCTCTGGATTCACCAACGTCGCCAACTGCGGCGACTGCCGCGCCGGTTCAAACGCAGGCGCAAAGCGGTACACAGCTGCCGTTCCGCGGCTCATACATTGGAGAGACCACGGGCGCGGTGAACTGTCCTCCGACGTGCCCGCCCACGCTCCTCAGAGTGAGAGGGAGCTACACGGGTGAAGCGACCCACCTCGGTCGGTTCACGGCCACGTCCGTGGATGAGGTTAATCTGGCCAGTACGGCGAGCATCGGGACCTTCAGGTTCACGGCAGCGAATGGAGACCAGTTGCTTACCGAAACAACTGGTTCAGAAGACGAGTTCATTCCGCCGAATATCTCGCGCGTCACGCTGATTGCCACGATCGTCGGTGGGACCGGTCGTTTCGCTGCGGCCACCGGAACGTTTACGGTCCGTTTTACCGGCAGGATTGATTTTGCGTCTGGAACGTCGTCTCTAACCGGATCATTCGATGGATACATCACCCTGAACAGGTGAGGTGGCGTTGACGCCGAGGCGGCTCGGTGAACCAGTTGTCGGGCGACCGCACGGTCACGCCGCCGCCCGGCAGAACGGCAAATAACGCTGGTTGCGAGCCCCGCAACCAAAGTTTTGCGGGGGTTTCGGCGAGAGCCGAGACCCCCGTTGTCGTTTCATCCTGGCGGCGTGACCAATTCTCCGCACCTTACACGCTCTAATTTGCGTCCGCTTCGAATGAAAAGACGTCGTACGGGAAATCGCAATTCTCGATGCGGCAGTGGGAGCACTGCCCTCGGGGCCAGAAAAGCTGGCCGTGCAGCAGAGCCTGGCGCGGTTGATCGTCGCGCTCGCGGCGTGTGGATTCCCGCTGCGTCGGGGCGTTGAGTTGCCGCCCGCGTGACGACTGCGGAGGTGCGCCTGCGATCAGGCGGCGGTCGATCCTCTCTCGTGGGCGATCACCCACCGCCGGTAGAGGTCGGCAGCTGCTTCCGGCCAGCGTGGATATCTGAAGCCAACCCCGCCATCGAGCAACCGCCCCGGCACCAGGCGCCGGCTCTTCAGCACCAGTTCCGTTTCGGTCTGCATGAAGACCGCGCCGACCTTGAGCATCCCTCGCAAGCGGGGCCGTCCGCCCGGGCGGACGCCGGAAGGCGAGGCCACGCGCGCTCGCTTGTACGAGACGGCAATCGAACTAATCGCCGAACGTGGGTACGAAGCGACGACGATGCGGGACGTCGCCACACGGGCAGGCGTGAGCCCGGGATTGCTGTATCGCTACTTTCCCAGCAAGCGATCGGTCGTCCTGGCGCTCTATGACGACCTCTCCGAGAAGTTCGCGCACCAGGCGGCCGCCATGCCTGCAGGCAAATGGCGCGACCGGTTCATGTTCGCGCTGGAACTCAGCCTGCAGGTCCTCGGCCCGCATCGCGTGACGATGCGGGCGCTCGCGCCCATTCTGGTAGGCGACGCAGAAGAGGGGGTGTTTGCCGAACGGACGGCGTTTTCTCGACGCCGAATCCAGACGGCTTTCGAAAGGGCCGTGACCGGGGCCTCGGACGCGCCGCCGAGAACGCTCGCTGAGGCAGTCGGGCGGTTGCTGTACCTCCTGCACCTCGGCATCATCCTCTGGTGGCTGCTCGACCGCAGCCGTCGGCAGCGGGCGACGACCGCGCTGGTCGAGCTGTTCCGACAGATCCTGCCCTCAGCCGCGCTCGCGCTTCATCTGCGGCCGGTGAGGAGCTTCGTGCAGTCTACCGATGGTCTCTTTATCGAGGGGCTCCTGGGAACGCAGATGTCGCCCCCCGGACGATGAATTGCCGTGAACCTTTCCTGTCTACCACCCGTCATTATACTTGACTACGCTATACTCGCTTACGCTATAGTTGCCACATGCCTGACCCGAAACCCGAGTCCTTGCTGCCGCTCCAGACGGCCGTCTTTCACATCCTGATCGCGCTCGCCGACCGCGATCGTCACGGCTACGCGATCATGCAGGACGTCGCCGCCAGGACCGATGGCAAGGTCCAGCTCAGCGCGGGCACGCTCTACAGCTCCATCCGCCGCATGCTCGAACAAGGCCTGATTGAAGAGCTCGACCGGAGCCCGGATCCGTCGAGCACGGACGAACGCCGCCGCTATTACCGGCTCACGCGGTTCGGCAAGCGCGTCGCCGCGGCGGAAGTGGGACGCCTGAACACGCTGGTCCAGCAGGCGCGGGCCACGGGACTGGTGCCCGGCGCATGAGCCGTGCGCCAGCGCCCTACCGGGCACTGCTGCGGTGCTACCCGGCCGCGTTCCGGGAAGAGTACGGCGATCAGATGTCCCTGATGTTCGCCGAGCAGCTCGGCGACGCGCGGCGAACCGGCCGTCGTCTCGCCCAGGCGGCGCTGTGGGGACGCGCGGTCGGCGATGCGTGCCTCGTCGCCCCCAGGGAACATGCGCACGTCATCCGCCAGGACCTGCGTTACGCGCTCCGGATCATGCTGGCACGGCCGACCTTCACCATCGTCGCGGTGCTGTCGCTGGCGTTCGGCATCGGCGCGAACACCGCGATCTTCAGTTTGTGGCACGGCATGCTGTACGCGTCGCTGCCGGGCGTCCGCGATCCTCATCAGCTCTTGATGCTGACCAATCCGGATGCCTCTGGCTCGTGGAATGGCAGATGGGATGGCCGCACCGACGGACCGCGCGCGTGGCTGACCTACGAAGAATTCGAGGAGATGCGGAATCACGCCGGGTCCTTCTCTGGCGTCATGGCCTCGCAGAGCAGTCTCAATACCTGGCAGGTCCAATTCGAGGGAAGCGCCGAGGCCGAGGAAGACGCGCGCGGACGTCTCGTCTCGGGCGGCTTCTTCGACGTGCTCGGCGTGCATCCCGCCATCGGCAGGTTGTTCACGACGGCGGAGGACCAGGCGGCGACCGGCCACGCCGTGATCAGCTACGACTACTGGCAGCAGCGTTTCAACGGCCGTCCCGACGTCGTCGGAAAAAGCTTCAGAATCAAGCGAGCCACACTCACGATCGTCGGCGTCGCGCCGGCCGGCCGCCAGATGCTCCTGGCCAGCGGTTTGGCCTTGCGGAGGCTCTGCGCCAGCTGCGACGTGGCGGACGCCGGCAATTCGTCGGGCGGACGAGTGGATGGCTGGTCGCTGCCGACGGCAAGCAGCGCGATGTAGACCGCGAGGAGGATCGTCGCCGTGCGCACGTCGGTCATGAGGCAACTCGCGGGCCAGGTGGCTGGCGGAGGGTCAAGAACTGAACGTGGCTATTTTGTGTCCACCTCGACCTCCGATCCCACGAACTTTGCATATCTGGCCGCCTCGGCATCGAGCGCCCGCCGTTCGCCTGGCGCGAGCGGCCGGTAGAGCCTGAGCTCGATCACGACCCGGCCGGCCCGAGCAGACCGTTTCCAGGTGCCGCGCAGCTTGCCGTCGATCACGAGGTAGTACGGGAATTCGAGCGGATTGGCGGGAGCGGCCCTACGATCCCTGATGCTCTGACGGTCCTTGTACGCAATCAGATACTCGTCGTAGTTGGGCAGGAGATGGAGAGACGAGGACGGTTTCGTTCTCGCCGGACCCGAGTCCGCAAGCCAGTGCACCCGGCCGTCGATCGTCTCCTGGCGGAGGGCGCCGCCGGCCGCGTCGATGCCGCCCCTGGCGTCCTTGACCATCAGACCGGACCACCAGACGTAGTCGGGCAGCGTGGCCGGGCCGTGGCTCGTGAAGTAGCGCGTCGCGAGCGCGGCAAGCGCCTCGTCTCGTTTCATCGACGGAGTCCGAGTTAACGGCGCGCGCTGGTCGAGCAACGCATAGGTGAACTGCTTGCCCCGGCACGCGCCGCTGCAGATGACGCCGTCGAGCTCGCCGCGCATCATCAGATAGGCCAGCCGCTGACCTTCGGCCTGGATGCCAGACCTCTCCAGCGCCGCCGCGAGCTCGAGGCGCGTGAGGTGCGTGCCTGCACCGAGCGCCTTCTCGATGATTCGGCGGCTGCGCGCGAAGACCGGCGCGTCGAGTCCGGTCTTCTTGTAGTAATGGGCGTTGATCGCGTTCACCCGGGGACCGGAAATCGACAGCATCCAGCGAATGTCGGCGGGCGAGACGAAATGCCAGGTGGGCCGCAGGATGTGGATGCGCAGGATCCGACCCTCGTCACAGGCCCGCGCAATGCCGGCGTCCGTGCTGCCCGTGGCGCGCCGTCCGAGCGCCCACCGCGCGCCTGGATAGTCCTGCGCCTGCACAGCGCCCAGCCAGGAGACGACGGCCTCGGGCGCGCGTGTGTCCGTTCTCAGCAGTTTCTGATTGCGCAGCCGGCTGGCCGCAATGTGGTCGAGCGCGTCGCTCATCGAACAGTGAGTGTGTCACGTAGAATAGCTGGTTGCGGACATGCCCGATATTCTCGTCATCCTCGCTCTCGGTTTTTCTCTTGGCGTGCGGCACGCGACGGACGCCGATCACGTCGTTGCCGTGACGACGATCGTCACCCGACAGCGCGACATCCTCGCCGCCGCCGTGACCGGCCTGTTGTGGGGCCTCGGCCACACGCTGACCGTCATCGTGGTTGGCTCGGGAATCATCCTGTTCAATCTGGTGATCCCCAACTGGGTCGGCATGGGGATGGAGCTTTCCGTCGGCCTGATGCTGGTCCTCCTGGGGTTGTACAACCTCGCGGCGTTCTTCAATCTTCGGCCTGGTGTCTGGCGCGGTGCGGGCACCGGCTCGTCCGAAGTGGTGCACTCGCACGCGCACAGCCATGGCGATTACGTGCACAGCCATCCCCATGGACACGCGCCGGACGCGCATCCGCATCGGGCGGACCAGACGCCGCTCTCCGCCATCGATCGGCGGTTCGGGGAATCCCGCTTTTACAGCCGCGCGCGCCCGATTGTCGTTGGCGTCGTGCACGGTCTGGCAGGATCGGCCGCGGTGACGCTGCTGGTCGTAGCCGCCGTTCGCGATGCCGCGTCGGCGATCGCCTACCTGCTCGTGTTCGGCCTGGGCACGATCGTCGGGATGACGCTCATCACCATGAGTCTCGCGTCGGCGCTTCGATTCGCGGGCGCGCGGTCGGAGACCGCCAGCCGGCGCCTCGGCCTGATCGCCGGTGTGGCGAGCATCGTCTTTGGCGTGGTGTTCGCCTACGACGTCTGGTCAAGCGGCGCGCCGCCCGGTGACTGAAGCGCGTCTACGTTGACGTAGAATACCGGCGCCCCCAAGAGCGGGCCGATTTCATGCCTTCGAGAGCCGTTCTCACGTTCCTCTGGCGGGCAACTGGTTGGAATTCGGCCGAATGTCCCGCGATCCGCTCGGCATACTGCTTCACCATCCGGCCGGGTGTCGCCAAAGGCTGGAATCTGCATCGCGACCATGAGGATCGGTACGCCTTGATCCGGGGGGAAATGCAGCTCGTCCTGTACGATCCGCGCCCTGAGTTGATTCCTCATTCGTTCGGGAACGTCACCGGCTGGTAGGGCGCCGGCCCGGATTTGACCGCAGGATCCGGGTCGCGGCCGATTCAGCCGGTTCTTATCATTGACTTCATGTCAATGACCGCACGTACACTCGATCGCATACCTGCCGTGGACCGTTCCGCCCCGATTCCCGCCGAGACCGCCTGGAAGGCGGTCACTTCACGCGACCGCCGCCGCGACGGCGAGTTCGTGTACGCCGTCCGGACAACCGGCGTGTACTGCCGGCCGGGGTGTCCATCGCGGCGGCCGCGTCGCGAGAACGTCGAGTTCTTCGCCACGCCGGCGGCCGCCGCCCGTGCGGGCTACCGCGCGTGCGCGCGTTGCCGGCCAGCGGAGGCCGTCGTGCCGGCGATCGCGACACTCGAGCGCGCCCGGGCGCGGCTCGACGCGCAACTGGACGCGCCGCCGGCGCTCCGGACACTCGCGCGCGACGTCGGCCTCAGCCCGGCGCACCTGCAGCGCACGTTCAGGAGCGCGTTCGGCCTCTCGCCGAAGCAGTACGTCCTGGAACGTCGTGCGGCGCGGTTCAAGACCTCTCTTCGCCGGAACGCCAGGGTAACGGACGCCCAGTACGACGCCGGGTACAGCGCGCCCAGCCGCGCGCAGGCGGGCGCGGTCGCGCACTTCGGCATGCCGGCGAGCGCTTACCGCAACGGCGGACGAGGCGCGGACATTCACTACGCCTTCCGCGAGACGGAATTCGGGGTCTTGATGGTGGCGACCACCCCGCGCGGTCTGTGCGCGGTTGCCATCGGCGATTCCGCGCCGGCGCTCGAATCGAACCTCGAGCGGGAGTTCCCGCTCGCGAATCGGCGGCAGGTGACGGCTCGCCGAACGGCTGATGACGAGCGCTTTCTCGGGTGGATCGACGCCATCCTCTCGCACCTGGCGGGCCGCCAGCCGCGGCTTTCGGTGCCGGCCGACGTCGCCGCGACGGCGTTTCAGCGACGGGTCTGGCGCGCGCTGCAACGGATCCCGTACGGCGAGACGCGAACGTATGCCGCGGTTGCGAAGTCGATTGGACAGCCCGGCTCAGCCCGTGCGGTGGCGCGGGCCTGCGCGACGAACCCCCTGGCGGTCGTCGTTCCGTGCCATCGCGTGGTTCCCGCGACGAACGGGCCGGGTGGATATCGATGGGGCGCCGGACGGAAGAAGCGATTGCTCAACCGGGAATCGTAGGCCTAGTTAATAATGAGCGTGTCAATCTGAATTTTGCAATCTGGGAGTCTGGAATCTGATCGGTGCGATCTACGAACGGGGAATCTGGTATCTATCCTGGAATCTGCAATCTATCTGTAATTGGTTATCGGAAATCGGGAATCGGCTATCGACGCCGATTTCAAATCGCCGGTTTACAGATCTCCGATAGATTCCAGATTCCCAGATAGATTGCAGATTGCCAGATTCTCAGATTCCCCGACTAGATTGCAGATTCCAGACTGCAGATTTCAGATTGACTCGGCTGTTTTCTTCTTGCGGTGCTTCATGTACTCGTACACCGCCGGCAGCAGCGAGACGATCACGATCCCAAGCGCGACGAGCGGGAAGTTGTTCTTGACGATCGGCACGTTCCCGAAGAGCAGGCCCGCCCCGACGCAGACGCCCACCCACGCGCTGGCCCCGACGAAGTTGTAGAGGGCGAACGACCGGGGCGTCATCTGGGCGGCACCCGCGACGAACGGCACGAACGTCCGCACGATCGGCACGAACCGGCCGAGAATCACCGCCTTGCCGCCGTACTCCTCGAAGAAGGCGTGCGCGCGCTCCAGATGCCGGCGGTTGAGCAGCTTCTGCATCAACCCGGGCTGGTCGGTCTGCCGGAACACCCGCGGCCCGATGGCGCGGCCAATCGAATAGTTCACGGCGTTGCCCGTGAATGCCGCCAGGAACAGCAGGCCGGTCAGGATCCACGGGTCGAACGCCCCGGTGGCCGCGAGCGCCCCGGCGGCAAAGAGCAGCGAGTCGCCGGGGAGAAACGGCGTCACGACCAGGCCGGTTTCCGCGAAGATGATGACGAAAAGCAGCCCGTAGACCCAGGGGCCGTACGCGTTGACCAGCTCGGCCAGGTGCCGGTCGAAGTGGATGACGTAGTCGACTAGTTCGGGCATCGTCAGGTCGGGCACACGGCGTCACGCACCTCTCTCGGCGAGCGGGCGCGGCGCACGGCCCTAGGGCCGTCCTCACTTCCTCGTAGAGCAAATCGGCAAGTATCGCGAGACATTCTGCCCAATTCCGGCAACGAGATCGCTACAGGAAAGTGAGAACGGCCCTAGTGATGTCAGCGGGGAACTTGGGCGGACGAGGACGGGCGCGCATCGCGAATGATGACCAGGGTCTCGCCGGGCTTGATGTAGCCCAGCTCGCGCCGGGCCGCTTCTTCCATCGCGGCCGCGGGTTCTTCGCGGATACGACGGGCGTCCTCGCGAAGTTGCTGATTCTCGAGCCGGACCTTCGTCAGGGCGGCGATGAGGGCGACGTGTTCCTGGCGCTCGCGCAGCGTCGCCAGGTAGCCGTTCTCACCGATCAGCGCGTTCACCATCAACGCGCACGACCCCATGAACAGGCCGTACGTGACCCATCGCCGTCGCCGCTGCTTCGTGTCCGGGATGTTGTGGAGCTCGCGCCGGGCACGAGGCCGGCGTCGAGGCGCCTCGTAGTCGACCGGCGAAGACGAATTCATGAGCGACACCTTTCTATCAGGTTTTCGACCCCTGTACAAGTGGAAAATAGGGCCCATGAGCGAATTCGTGATGGCGTTCACGACGCTGCCCGGCGACTTCGACTCCACCTCTCTGGCCCAGGACCTGGTGGGAGCGGGACTCGCGGCGTGCGTGAACATCGTGCCGGGAATCAAATCGATCTACACGTGGGAAGGGGTCCCGCAGGTGGACCAGGAACAGCAGCTGTTCATCAAGACGACGACCGATCAGGTCGACGCCCTCTGGGAAGTCCTCAAGAGCCGGCATCCGTACGACGTTCCGGAGTTCCTCGTCATTCCCGTCGTCGATGGAAGCGAAGATTACTTGAGGTGGGTGGAGCGGAGCGTGGGGCCAAAATCAGAGTCATGAAGGAAGTGAAGAGGTGAAGACCATGAAGACAAGCGCTTGTCTTCATGATCTTCACCCCTTCATTTCCTTCATGTCCCCAATGCCTGATCCAGATCCTCTTTCAAATCATCGATATCTTCGATCCCCGTTGAAATCCGGATCATGCTGTCGGTGATCCCGATGGCGGCGCGCCGATCGGCCGGGACTGACGCATGCGTCATTGACGCGGGGTGGCACACGAGCGTCTCGACCCCGCCGAGGCTCTCGGCGAGCGACATGAGTTTGAAGCGATTGAGCACCTCCCTGGCCTGCTCGAATGATCCGACCTCGAAGGTGAGCATGCCGCCGAAGCCGTTGGGCATCTGCCGCTTCGCCAGGTCGTGCTGCGGGTGGTCCGGAAGGCCCGGGTAGAGGACTCGCGTGACCTTCTTGTGTTGTGTGAGGTACTCGGCGATCGCCTGGCCGTTCGTCGAGTGCTGCGCCATCCGGAGGCGCAGCGTCTTGGTGCCGCGCAGGACGAGCCAGCAGTCGAACGGACTGAGGATCGCGCCCGCCGCGTTCTGGATGAACTTCAGCCACTCGACGTCCTCGTCCCGGTTGGCGATGACGACGCCTCCCACCGAGTCGCTGTGACCGTTCAGATACTTGGTCGTGCTGTGGACGACGAGATCGGCGCCGAGCTCGAGCGGCCGCTGGAGACAGGGGCTCGCGAACGTGTTGTCGACCACCACGAGGGCGCCATGACGATGCGCGAGATCGACGGCCGCGGCGATGTCGGTCAGCCGCAATACCGGATTGGTCGGGGTCTCGAGGAACAGCAGCTTCGTCTTCGGCGTCAGCGCGCGCTCGATCTCGGCGTGCTTCGACGTGTCCACGAAGCTGAACGTCAGGCCGTATCGTGTGAGCACCTTGTCGAAGAGCCGGAACGTCCCGCCGTAGGTGTTGTCGGTGACCACCACGTGATCGCCGGTCGCGAGCCGCGAGGCGATCGCGCCGATCGCGGCCATGCCGGACGCGAAGGCGAATGCCGCGCGCCCGCCTTCAATCGCCGCGAGGTTGCCTTCGAGCGCGCTGCGGGTCGGATTCTGCGTGCGCGCGTACTCGAAGCCTTTGTGCTCGCCGAGCGCGTCCTGGACGTACGTCGCGGTCTGGAAAATCGGCGTGATGATCGCGCCGGTCGACGGGTCGGGTTCCTGACCGGCGTGAATGCAAATCGTGGAGAACCGTGCGCGCGTCGTGAGCTTCATGCAGCGGCGGGGCCTAACGATAGTCTGTTATCATGCGTTTTGCAATTTGCAGAACCCCGTGACACGGTGGCTGACACGCCTGAGAACACGCGGCGTCGGTGACGATCGCGGCCACGTGCCCTCAACCTCCAACGCCGCCGTGCCCGGCGCGCCGCCGTCCTCCCGCGACTTCAAGTATTTCGAAACGCTCCCGGGACGGCTGTTCCTGCTCTCCGGGGCGCTCGTGCTCGTGCTGTTTGTGGTGCGGCTGTTCGTCACCCTTCCAGAGATTGTCGACATCTTCCGCAAGGTCGTCTCGCTCGCGTTCCTCATCGCCAGCGGCTGGCTCGGCACGCTCGCGTTCATCCACAATCGGCGGCTGCTGCTCTGGCGCGTACGCCGCAAGCTGATCCTCTCGTACGTGCTGCTCGGGTTCGTGCCCGTCGTCCTGGTCGCGGTCTTCGCGTTGACGGGCGGCTTCCTCCTGTACACGAACATCGCCGCATACGTTTTCAACGAGGGGTTCCGAGACTTTCAGGAAGACGTGCAGCAGATCGCCGAGACGACGGCGATCGAGCTCGGCCGGAATCCGAAGGGCGTCCAGCCGGCGATCGACCGGAAGGTCGCGAATCTCTCCGCGCAGTATCCGGCGCTGTCGTTGGCCGTCGTCCGGACCACCGCCGCCGCCGACGGGCGCGTGGTCAACGGCGGGGCCGACGCCGCCGTTCACGCCGGCGCGTGGTCGCACGCGCCGCCTCCGGCCGAGGTGCCGCAGTGGGTCGCTCTCGCGGGCGGCTTCCGCGGCGTGCTGGCCCACGCCGGCAGGAGCCAGACCGACGAAGACCAGCTCGTCATACGAGCCGTGGCGGCGACACCGGACGGCGCCAGAATGGTCGTCGCGGACCTGCCCGTCGATACCGATCTCGTCGCCAGGCTCGACGACCGGACCGGCGCGCGCATGGGTGAGATGGCGGTTGACGAGGTGTGCGGCGGCCGCCCGGTTCAGGATTCCGTCGGCTCGACCGGCCGGATGCTGACGTTGTTTCGACGCAGCGTCTTCTTCATGGATTGCACGGACTGGGAGTTCGGGCGTACGGGCCGTGTGTCGATCGCCCTCGACGCGCCGCTTGGCCGCCTCTACACGCGCCTGGCTTCGGCGCAGGGCAGGGGGGTGCGCTGGGAACTGTTTCTCGGAGTCCTGGGCGTGCTCGCTGTTCTGTTTCTCATCATCCAGGGTTCGGCGCTGTTCTTCGGGGTCGTGCTGGCGCGCTCCATCACGTCGGCGGTGCACGAGTTGTTCGTCGGCACGGCGCGCGTCCAGCAGGGCGACTTCGGCCACCGCATTGCGATCGAATCGCGCGATCAGCTGGGTGATCTGTCGGGCTCGTTCAACCGCATGAGCGCCAGCATCGAGCACCTGCTCCACGTGCAGCGCGAGAAGCAGCGCCTCGACGACGAGCTGCGCATCGCGCGCGACATCCAGAAGTCGCTCCTGCCGGTCGAGCCGCCTCGCATCGCCGGCGTCTCCATTGCGGATCTCTGCGAGCCGGCGCGCGAAGTGGGCGGCGACTACTACGACTTTTTCGAGCTCGGACCGCGGCAGATCGGCGTGCTCATCGCCGATGTCTCAGGCAAGGGCACCTCGGCGGCCCTCTATATGGCCGAGCTCAAGGGGCTGATGCTCGCCCTGAGCCACCAGGAGCGATCGCCGCGCAAGCTCCTGATTGACGTGAACCGCCTGCTGGCCGCACATCTCGACAATCGCAGCTTCATCACGATGACTTACGCGATCATCGACCTCGAGGCGGCGACGCTCACCCTGGCGCGGGCCGGCCACACGCCCACGATCGTCGTCTCGGGCGGCGCGAGCCACCTCATCACGCCGGAAGGGATGGTGCTCGGCCTGCGCCTCCCGGGCGCCGGCGAGCGGTTCGAGCAGATGCTGCGCGAGCACACCCAGCCGATCGCGACGGGAGACGTGATCGTGCTGTATACAGATGGCATCACCGAGGCCATGGATGGCGACGGTGAGCTGTTCGGGGACACGGCGCTCGCGCACGTCCTCGCCAGCCAGCAGCATCTCGACGCCGCGGGTATCCGCGAACGCGTGCTGCGCGAGGTGAAGGCGTTCGTCGGGGACGCCGAGCCGCACGACGACATGACGATGGTTGTGATCAAGATTGGCGATGTCGGCACCGCGGCCTGAGGGGCGGATGAGCCAGCGCAGGGCGGGCAGCGTCGACCCTGTCGAGGTGCTGCGGACCCACTCGTCCGTCGAGGCCGAGGTCGTCCGCGGATTGCTCGACGCCCACGGCATCGACGCCAGTGTCGGATCCGCGCTCTCGCCGTCGTTGTTTCCGATGCGGTTCGGGCAGGCCGAATTCCGCATCACCGTGGCAAGCGCCGCCGCCGGCCGCGCCCGCGAACTCATCGCGGGGCACCTCGACGAAGCCGCCGCGGTCGAAGTCAGGCGGTTGAGCGAAACGCTCGGCCCGCTCGAGGAGCGGATCAGCTACCACTTCAGCGACCTCGGCCTGCTCGAGCACGCGCTCACGCATCGATCGCGCGCCCACGAAGACGCCTCGGGCGGCGTCATCGACAACGAGTCGCTCGAGTTCCTCGGCGACGCCGTGCTCGGCTTCGTCATCGCCGACCTCTTGTTCACGCAGTTCCCGACCCACAGCGAAGGCTACAAATCGAAAGTCAAGGCGGGGATCGTCTCGTCGGCCGCGCTCGCGCGGCTCGCCGAGGAGATCGATCTCGGACGGTACGTCCTTCTCGGCCGTGGAGAAGAGAAGACCGGCGGCCGGCAGAAACACGCGATTCTCGCCGACAGCTTCGAGGCGTTGATTGCCGCGATTTACCTGGACGGCGGCATCGACCCGGCGCGCGACTTCATCCTCTCGCGACTCGCCCCGCTCGTCATCGCCGCCGGCGACCGCGCCGCCGAAGCGGCATTCACCGAAGACTGGAAATCCGCGCTCCAGGAATGGCTGCAGTCGGCCGGCCGGGGCCTGCCGGTCTATCGACTTGCGTCAGCCGAAGGGCCCGACCATCGCAAACGCTTCGACATCGAAGTGATGGTGGGCGGCGTCGTCGTCGGCCGGGCGATGGGGCGATCGAAGAAGGACGCCGAGCAGCAGGCGGCCAAGGAAGCGCTCGCGAAGCTGAAAGCGGGCAAGTAATTGTGTTGCTTGTCAATCTGAAATTTGGAATCTTGCGCGATCTGGAATCTTTCATCCGTCATCGGCGAATCTGGCAATCTGCAATCTATCGGGGAATCGGAAATCTATCTTGAATCGGGAATCGGGAACCGGGGGACCGGGGAATCGACGTTAGTTCGCACCCAGTCCGATTCTCGATTCGATAGATTCAAGATTCAACGATAGATCTGAGATTTTCGGATAGATGTCAGATTCGAAGATTCCCCGATTGCGGATGAAGATTACCGATCGCGTGAGATTGCACATTCCAGATTGACACGAGACACGATTGACGACTCAGTCGATCTCGACGATCCCTGAATCCCGACGGCCGTCAGCCATCCGCTCGTAGGTAACCCCGGCCGGCTCCGGAGACGACCTCGGCGCGATCTGCGCGAGGCGCGCCTGCGCATAGGCCTGCACTTCTCTCACGATCTCATCGTCGGTTGGCGGCAGGGGACGGCCGTAGAGCCGGACGTAGAGGCGCAGCAGCGGATCCTCGAACGAGTACCGCTTGCTTCGGCACGTCACGAGATCCACGTCCTCGAGCCACGACAGGTAGTCCTTCGTCGAGCCGGGTGTGCGGTGCAGGTGGTGCGCGATCTCGGTGAGGTTCTGCGGCTCGTGCGCCGCCAGAATGCCCAGGATGGCTTTGAGCGCGCCGTAACCGCGAGCGCGGTGCAGACGGAACTCGTAGCTTTCGCGGCAGCGCGCCGTGAGCCGCCCGGCGGGGGCGAACTGCGCGGCGACCGCGGCGACCGGATCGATGGCCTGGCCCATCGTCGAGAGCGATTCGACGACGAGGTGCACGTAGCCGGCGCGGCCGGCCGTAAGCGCCGCGACCGCGGGCGCGATCTGCGCGGCCCACTCACGCCGGCCGCCGTCGAAGAGCAGCGCGAGCGACAGGACTTCCTGCGCGTCGAGAGCCGGCACGTGGACGACTTCGAAACGCGCCGGCGCATCGCGCAGCCACCGATGTGTCCGCGCCGTGAACCGTGACGCCAGCACAAAACGCGAGGGACTTGCGGCCAGCCGGGCGATCAGCTCGCGCTGCACGTGGCGCAGCCCCGGGAAGCTCTCGAACGTGCGAATGTCGAGCACTTCGTCGATGAAAAACGTGACCGGCTGCTCGGTGCTGGCGCTGTCGAGAAAGCCCATCAGCGCGTCGAACGCATCCCGCGGCGACGACGGCGGCGGGACCAGGTCAGTCGCCCCGAGCCGGCTGGCTTTCAGGACGGCAGCCAGGCAGCTCTCCGGCGTCGTCGCCGCGGCGGCGAAATCGAGATACTGGGCCCGAGTGTGGCCAATCAGGCGCTCGAGGCGGAGCAGCAGGGAGGTCCGCCCCGTGGCGCACGAACCCAGCACCACAGGAATGCGATCGGCGTCGAGAGACGCGACGACCCGGCGCTCGAACGAGGGACGCTCGATAATCACGACAAAGACTCCGACGAGCCGGAGAGACCCGGAATCTGCAGGCCGTGCCGGCGCGCGGCCGCGATCGCTTCCGGATATCCGGCGTCAGCATGGCGTGCAACGCCGATCCCGGGGTCGCACGTGAGCACACGTTCCAGCTTGGCCGCCGCTTCCGGCGATCCGTCGGCGACGACGACCATGCCGGCGTGGATGGAGTAGCCGATGCCGACACCGCCGCCGTGATGCAGTGACACCCAGGTCGCGCCGGATGACGTGTTGAGGAGCGCGTTGAGCACCGGCCAGTCCGCGATGGCATCGCTGCCGTCGCGCATGCCTTCCGTCTCGCGGTTCGGCGACGCGACCGATCCTGAATCGAGATGATCGCGACCGATGACGATTGGCGCCGACACACGACCCGCGCGCACGAGATCGTTCAGCGCCAGCCCGAAGCGCGCGCGCTCGCCGTAGCCGAGCCAGCAGATGCGCGCCGGCAGCCCCTGGAACGCGACGCGCTCGCCCGCTATCCGAATCCAGCGGCACAGCGGCTCGTTGTCGGCGAACATCTCGAGCGCGAGGGCGTCGGTCTCGCGGATGTCGCCGGGCTCCCCGGACAACGCCGCCCACCTGAACGGTCCCTTGCCCTCACAGAACAGCGGCCGGACGAACTCGGGCACGAAGCCGGGAATGTCGAACGCGCGATCCACGCCGGCCTGCTCGGCCTGGGCGCGGATGTTGTTGCCGTAGTCGAACGTCACCGCGCCGCGCGCCTGCAGCTCGAGCATGCCGCGAACATGCGCGGCCATGGCCGCCATCGACTGGCGGACGTACTCGTCGGGCGAACGCTCGCGCAGCCGAACAGCTTCGGCAAGCGACATCCCGTTCGGGACATAGCCGACCAGCGCGTCGTGGGCGGACGTTTGATCGGTCACGACGTCCGGCGTCACCCCGCGCGCGACGAGCGCGGGAATCACATCGGCGGCGTTGCCTTCGAGGCCGATCGAACGCGCCGCCCCACGCCGGCAATAGTCCTGTGCCCGCGCGAGCGCTTCGTCGAGCGAGCCCGTGGCTTCGTCGAGATACTTCGTCTCCAGCCGCCGCTTGATTCGCGCCGGGTCAACCTCCACCACGAGCGCGACCCCGTCATTCATGGTCACGGCGAGCGGCTGGGCGCCGCCCATGCCGCCGAGCCCGGCGGTCACGGTCAGCCGGCCCCGTAGGGAGCCGCCAAAATGCCGGCGGGCGAGGGCCGCCAGGGTCTCGTAGGTGCCCTGCAAAATCCCCTGGGTCCCGATGTAAATCCACGATCCGGCCGTCATCTGGCCGTACATGGTCAGACCCCGGTCCTCGAGATCGCGGAAGTTCTTCCAGGTCGCCCAGGCCGGCACGAGCAGCGAGTTCGCAATGAGGACGCGCGGCGCCCAGGGATGCGTCCGGAAGACGCCGACGGGCTTGCCGGACTGCACGAGCAGCGTCTCGTCGTGCCCGAGTGCCTTGAGCGAGCGGACGATCGCGTCGAACGCCTCCCAGTTACGCGCGGCCTTGCCCGACCCGCCGTACACGACGAGATCCTCGGGGCGTTCGGCCACCTCCGGATCGAGATTGTTCATCAGCATCCGGAGCGCCGCTTCTTGCGGCCAGCCCTTGCACGAGAGAGTCGTGCCGCGAGGGGCTCGGACGGCGGGAACGGTGGTACGCATGAATGGCACGGACCGACGCCGCGTGTGTGACGCGGATCAGATCCTTTGATCACTCATCAATGTGAAGCAGTCATGGCGAACGGCGATTCGCGACACTCTAAAGAACGTCGCGAACGCGTGTCAACAATTGACACCTTACCGCAGATCGATTCCGCACGCGCGATCGATTTCGCCCGACGCGATCATTTCAGAGATTTTTTCGATATCCGGGGCCGGCGGACGATCCACGGAGATCGTTGGCACGATTTTTCGAATCGCCGCGCGCACGCGCTCCAACGCGGCGGATGTCGCGAGCGGCGCAAGCAAATCAAGCGCTTGACAGCCGGCCAGCAGCTCGATCGCCAGCACCACGCGCACGCGCTCGACGATCTCCGCGGCTTTGAGCGCGGCGCCCATGCTCATGCTGACGTGATCTTCACGGCCCGCCGACGTCGGAATCGTGTCGACCGAGGCCGGATGCGCGAGCGTCTTGATTTCAGCCGTGAGTGCCGCGGCCGTGACGTGCGCCATCATCAGACCCGAGTGGAGCCCCGACTCGCGCACGAGAAACGGCGGCAGGCCGCTCTCGCTGGCTGTCATGAGGCGATCCGTCCGGCGCTCGCTGATCGTCGCCAGTTGCGCGACGCCAATCGCAAGCGTGTCGGAGGCGAGCGCGACCGGCGCGCCGTGAAAATTACCCCCCGACACGACCTCGCCCGTCTCGGCAAAGACCATCGGGTTGTCCGTGGCGGCATTGGCCTCGATTTCCACGAGCCGCCGGGCAAAATCGAGCGCCTCGCGCGCGGCGCCGTGCACCTGGGGCGCACAGCGCAGCGCGTACGCGTCCTGGATCTTCCCGCAGTTCTCGTGCGACTGATTCAGACCGCTGCCTTCGACGAGCGCCCAGAGATTGGCCGCTGACGCCACCTGACCCGGCACCGGCCGGACCGCGTGCAGGCGCGCCTCGAACGGGTGAATCGAGCCCCGCAGGGCGTCTATCGACATGGCCGCGGCGATATCGGCCACGCGAGCCAGCCGCTGCGCCGCCGTGCAGGCGAGCGCCAGGACCGCGGCACTCGCCTGAGTGCCGTTGATGAGGGCGATGCCTTCTTTCGGCTCCAGGATGACGGGTGTGAGGCCGGCGGCCGTCAGGACGTCGGGGGTCGGCAAGACTCCTGTCGGCAATCGCCGACCGGTCGACGGCGACCCCCGAGGTCTTTCCTCCTCCAACACTTCACCCTCGCCAACAAGCACGAGGGAGAGATGCGCGAGCGGAGCCAGATCTCCACTGGCCCCAACCGATCCTCTCGCCGGCACGCGCGGGTGCACGCCGGCGTTGAGCAGCGCGACGAGCGCTTCGAGCGTCTCGAGTCGAATTCCGGAGAATCCCTTCGCCAGGACGTTGGCGCGGAGCGCCATCAGCGCGCGCACGGCGGGCACCGGCAGCGGCTCGCCGACGCCGGCGGCATGACTGCGCAGCAGATTGAGTTGAAGCGCGGCCAGCTGGTCCGGCGGAATGGCGACGTCGGCCAGCGCGCCAAAGCCGGTGTTGACACCATAAACGGGCGTGCCGCGTTCGAGATGCTGGACGATCACCTCGCGCGACGCGCGCACGCGCGCCGCCGCGTCCGGCGCAATTCCTACGGCCTCACGATCGCGAACGATGCGCTCGAGGGCGTCGAGGGTCAGGTTAGAGCCATCGAGGAGAATCATGGGGTGATCGGTGTCGATCTGAAATCTCCACTCTCGGATCTGTGAACTGATCGGAGATCGGGAAATTGGCAATCTGTCATCTATCGGCAATCTGTCATCTATTGGCAATCGACAATCTACTGGGCATCGGCAATCCATGGGCCATCGGCTGAACATGAGGCCGGCGGGCAACCTCGATCCGAGATTCCCGAGAGATTGCAGACTTCAGTTCTCAGATTTCAGATCAGGTTGCACCTTCCAGATTCCAGATTGCAGATTCCGCATATCATTCTAGCCGCATGAATCTGTGTGTGCTCGGCGCCCAATGGGGTGATGAAGGCAAAGGCAAGATCGTCGACCTGCTGACGCCGCACTTTTCGATCGTCGCGCGCTATCAGGGCGGGCACAACGCGGGACACACGGTCTACGTCCGCGGCAAGAAGTTCGTCCTGCACCTGATTCCGTCCGGCATTCTGCACCCCGGCATCAGCTGCGTCATCGGCAACGGCGTCGTCGTCGATCCGGTTGCGCTCTTCACGGAGCTCGACGAGATCGCCGGCATGGGAGTGGACGCGACCGGGCGGCTCCTGGTGAGCGACAAGGCGCACGTGATCCTGCCGTATCACCGCGAGCTGGACGTGCTGTCCGAAGCGCGCCGAGGCGAGCGGAAGATTGGCACGACGTCGCGCGGCATCGGTCCGGCCTACGAGGACAAGATCGGCCGGCGGGGCATTCGCGTGGGCGACCTGGCGGATCCATCGAACGACGGGCCGCTCTCGAGCGCGGTGCGCGAGAACGTCGCCGCGCGGAACCGGCTGATGGGGAACGCCGACATGAAGGCCGAGCAGGTGCTCGCCGACGTGCGGCGCCTCTGGCCGCGGCTGCAGCCACTCGTCACCGACGTCTCGCTCTATCTCCACCGCGCCATCGTCGCCGGCCAGCGCGTGATGTTCGAGGGCGCGCAGGGCACACTGCTCGACATCGACCACGGCACGTATCCATTCGTCACGTCGTCAAACGCGACCGCCGGCGGCGCGGCGACGGGACTGGGGCTTGGTCCGCGCACGATCGGCGCGGTGATTGGCGTCGCGAAGGCCTACACGACGCGCGTCGGTGCCGGCCCGCTGCCGACCGAACAGCTCGGAGAAATCGGCGAGCGCCTGCGCGAGACGGGGCAGGAATACGGCGCGTCCACCGGACGGCCGCGGCGATGCGGCTGGTACGACGCGGTGGCGGTGCGGTACGCGGTGCGTGTGAACGGCCTCGACGCGCTCGCGATCACCAAGCTCGACGTGCTCGACGGCCTGGAGAAGCTCGACGTCTGCACCGCGTATCGCTACAACGGCGGCCTGGTGACGGAAATGCCGGGCGATACCGCCCAGCTCGCCGGCTGCGAGCCCGTCTATGAGACGTTGCCTGGCTGGAAAACGCCGACGAAAGGCATCACCGACTTCAATCTGTTGCCACCCGAGGCGCGGGCCTATGTCCGACGAATCGAAGAGACCAGCGGCGTGCCCGCGGCGATCATCTCGACCGGCTCAGAGCGCGATCACACAATTATTAGAAAAGAGCATGCATTGCTTTATTGATCGATCGCGCTATCGATCCTATTTAGAAGCCCACGCGTCCGGCTGGACGCCGGACCCGTGCTCCGAAACTGTTCTTTCAATAGATCGATAGCGCGATCAATCAATAGATCAATGGGTGTGCTCTTCTCTCATTTCCCATTCGGGTCGGCCATGACGACGCCGGTTTGCGTGTAGTCGCGGCCACCAACCGAGAGGATCACCCGATACTGGCCCGGCTCGACGGGGGTGGACACGAATCCACCGCCCGCAGGCTGCGCGGCGCCGCCGCCGCCCCCGCGGCCTCCTCGTCCACCGGCTGGGACCGGTTCACCTTGCACGCGCTCGCGGCGCGCTTCGAGGTTCCATCGCACCGTGTTGATCCCCGCGGTCTTCGGTCCGTCCATCTCCGCGATCAGACGTGAGCCGTTGTAGACCCGCACCTTGAGGTCTCCCGTCACGTCGGAGCGGAGGTAGTAGCTGATGCCCATGTCGGTCGGCCGGCTCATCCCGCCGAAGTTCACCGAGCTCGTTTCCGTCCGCTGGCCCGCCACCCAATCGATGACGGGATCGATTTCGAACAGATGCGCGTCGGCCGCGAGCACGGCCGGGTTGAGCTCTTCGATTTCGGAGATGTCGGCGATGAAGATCCCGCGGCCATGCGTGGCGAGCACGAGCTCGCGATCGCGCGGGTGGATCTTCATGTCGTAGACCGGTTGCGTCGGCAGCAAACCGCGCGGCCGTCCAGCGCCGGGCCCACCGGCCCCGCCACCGCCACCGCGCCCGCCGCCAGCGACCTGCACCGCCGTGCCGCGCATCTTCGTCCAGCTCTGGCCGCCGTTGATCGTCGCGTAGGCGCCGAGATCGGTGCCGACGAACAGCACGTTCGCGTTGCGCGGACTCTCGCGCACCACATTGACCGCCTCTTGAGGCAGATTGCCGGCAATCGACGTCCAGGTCTGACCGAAGTCGGTGGTCTTCCAGATGAAAGGCTTGAAGTCGTCGTTGCGCAGACCGGTCACCGTCACGTAGGCCGTGCCCGCAGCCGCGTGCGAGGCGACGACGCGGCTGACCCAGTAGCCGGGATGGCCCGTGATCCGATCGCGCACGTTCGTCCACGTCTGTCCGCCGTCGCGCGTCACCTGCACGTTGCCGTCATCGGTGCCGACCCAGAGGAGGCCGGGCACGATGGGCGATTCGTCGAGCGCCGTGATCGTCGCGTAGGTGATGTTGCCGCTGCCGCAGGTGGTACAGGGCCCTGGAACGGCGCGCTTCGATTTGTCGTTCACGGTCAGGTCCGGACTGATCGCCTCCCACGTATTGCCGCGGAACGGCGACCGCAGGACGACCTGGGCGGCGTGGAAGATGACGTCCGGATTGTGCGGCGACACGAGGATCGGCGCATTCCAGTTCCAGCGATACGGATCGTCAGCCGGCCGGGCGGGCCGGTTGGCCTGGATGGATTGACTCTGGCCCGTGCGCTGATCGACGCGCTGAATGACGCCGAACTGACTTTCGTTGTAGAGCCAGCGGCTGTCGGCCCACGAGACGACGTTGTACATCCCGTCGCCGCCGCCGACACCCGTCCAGTCCTCGAACGGAATGTTGCCGCCGCCTCGGCGCGTGCTCGGCCCCTTCTTCGATCCGTTGTCCTGCAGCCCGCCATAGACGTTGTACGGCACGTCCATGTCGATCCCGACCGCGTAGAACTGCGCCAACGGCAGGTTGTCGGGGTGGTACCAGCTCCGGCCGCCGTCGAAGGTGATCGTCATGCCGTGGTCGTAGCCGTTCAGCATGTGCAGGCTGTCTTTAGGATTGATCCAGAGGGCGTGGCTGTCGCCGCCGAGCCCCGCACCCGTCCACGTCTTGCCGCCGTCGCGCGTCTCCTGCGAGCCGGCACTCATGACGTAGACGTGATCCTTGTCGTTTGGATCGACGCGCACCTGGCCGTAGTAGTAGGGAGGACTCCCGCCGCCGAATCCGCCACCTCCGCGGCCACCGCCGGCCGGTGGGAGTGGGGGAGCGCCTCGACCAGCGGGCGGAGCGCCACGCCCCGCTTGCGCGGGCGGCGCGCCGGCCTCCCCTGCGGCTGGTGCGACAGGCGGAGCTTCAACCGGCCCGGCGACCTGCCGCCACGTCTTGCCGGCGTCATCGGTCCGGAACAACTGATCGCCGATCGACCCGTCGCCGAATCCCTGTGCGAGCCGCTTCTGGCGCTCAGCGGCCGGCATCGTACTCGAGTTCGCGTTCTCGATGACCGCATAGACGACGTTCGGATCCTGTCGGAAGATCGAGAGGCCGATCCGGCCGAGCATCCCGGTCGGGAGGCCGCCGGCGAGCTTCGCCCAGGTCTTTCCGGCGTCCGTCGTCTTGTGGATCGCGCTCCCAGGCCCACCTTCCGCGAATGACCAGGGGAGACGCACCTTGTCGTACGTCGCGGCGTACAGCACCAGCGGATTCTTCGGATCCATGGCGACGTCCACGACGCCGATGTCTTTGCCTTCAGCCTTGACGGCAAGCGACTTCGTCCAGGTCTTGCCGCCGTCGATGGTCTTGTACAGGCCGCGTTCCTCGTTTGCCGAGTAGAGACGGCCGAGCGCGGAGACATATGCCGTGTTCGGGTCGGTGGGATGGACGACGATGCGGCCAATGTGATGCGAGTCACGCAGGCCCGTGTTCGTCCAGGACTGACCGGCGTTGGTCGAGACATAGACGCCGTCTCCCCAGTACGCGCTCCGCGAGTTGTTGCCTTCGCCCGTGCCGACATAGACGACATTCGGACTGGATTGCGACACGGCGACCGCGCCAATCGACACGACCGGCTGGGTGTCGAAGACCGGCACGAACGTCATGCCGTTGTTCTCCGTCTTCCAGAGGCCGCCGGATGCCGTGGCCGCGTAGAAAATCCGTGGCGTGGCCTCGACGACGGCGAATTCGACGAATCGCCCGCCCTGACGCGTCGGGCCGACTTCGCGAAACACGACCTGCCGGAAAAAATCAGGAGGCTGCTGGGCGGTGATCGACAGACCCGAGGCCGCGACCACGCACGCCGCGAGCACGACCGACAGCCGGAGCAAACGCGCGACGCCGACCGGAGAGACCCTGGACATGTACACGCTCCTGGTGCTCGAGGAAAGGGACCTGGCGGTATTTTAGGCGAAGGCCACGGCCAGAGATGGGCCGTCGTCAGGGTTTAGGTGAGTCTGGAGCGAGACGACTACGTTTTCCAGCCGTCTCGCTTTTCTTGGATTCCCCTTACGCCGTCGCCGGCTGCGCGCAGTACTTGTCGAACGCCAGCGTGAGCATGTCGGCGATCGCCGGCGCGGACCGCACCTCGATGTCGCGCCGCTCGATCATGTACAGCACCTTGCCGTCGCGCAGGAGCGCGATCGCGGGCGAGGACGGGGCGAACCCCTCCAGATACTGCCGCGCGCGATCCGTGGCTTCGATGTCCGCGCCGGCGAACACGGTCGCCAGCGTCTCCGGCTTGTGCGGGTGCGAGAGCGCCATCGCGATTCCGGGTCTGGCCTTGCCAGCGGCACAACCGCACACCGAGTTGACGACCATCATCACCACGCCCGGGGACTTCAGCACCTCGTCGACTTGTTCGGGTGTCCGGCACTCGCGCGCGCCAATCTCGGTCAGTTCCTGACGCATCGGCGCGATTAGATATTCGGGATACGGCATCGATTTTCTCCTCCAGCGTGTCGATTACTCGACGCTGCTACTATCGATTATATGGCCTTCTGCAGCCGGCGCCGGTTTCTGGCCGAAGTGGGCGGTCTCACCGGCGTCCTCGCGATCGCACAATTGGACGCGCAACGTGGTCTCGACCAGTTCGTTATTCCGTCGCCGGGCTGCACCGAAGCGGATTTGACGCCCGCCGTGGCCGACGCGGCAGGCTTCAAGGCCGGCTCACCCGCACGGACGTCGCTCCTAGAAACTGGATTGACCGGCTCGAAAGCCGTGATCGCTGGTTTTGTAATCGGGCTCAAGTGCGGGCGCGTGAAGGGCGCGCGTCTGGATTTCTGGCACGCGGACTCGCGTGGCGCGTTCGACCAGCAGGGATTCCGTTTTCGCGGTCACCAGCTCACCGATGGCGAGGGGCGATATCGACTCGAAACGCTGATGCCAGGCGCGGCTGGCAACCGCGCGCCAAGCCTCGGCGTGCGGCTCACGCCGCCGGGACAACCGCCGCTCACGACGATGCTGTTTTTTCCAGACGAGCCCAGGAACGCGCGCGATCCGCAATTCGCCCCGAAGCTGGTGATGAGGCGCGCGGCCGGGACGTTCACCTTCGACTTCATACTGAACCTCTGATGCCCGTGCCGGTCCGGGCCGTTCTGTGCGACCTCGACGACACGCTGTTCGATCACACGCACGCCAGCCGTTGCGCGGTCGCCGAGCTGCAGCGTGCGGTTCCGGACTTCAACTGCTGGTCGATCGACGAATTCGCGGCGCGTCATCGTGACGTCCTCGATACCTTGCACATCGAGGTCCTGGCGGGCCGCCTGACGATCTCCGACGCCCGCATCGAGCGGTTTCGACGACTGCTCGTCGCGGCGGCCTGCAGGGATGCCGACCAGATCGCTCCGGGCCTCGCCGGCACGTACCGGCGCGCCTACGAGACCTCGTGGCAACCTGTCGCGGGCGCATTGCCGCTTCTCACGGCAATCAGGCAGCAGGCCATCCGAATCGCGATCGTCACCAACAACATCGTCGTCGAACAGCAAACCAAGCTGCGTCACTGCGGGCTCACAGATCTCGTCGATGCGCTCGTGACGTCCGAAGAGATCGGCGTCCAGAAACCGGATCCGAGAATCTTTCACGCCGCGCTTGGATCAGTCGGCGCGGAACCCGCCGAAGCGGTGATGGTAGGAGACACCTGGGCCACCGACATCGAAGGCGCCCGCGCCGCCGGCGTGCGCCCGGTGTGGCTCAATCGCTTTGGTGCAGTTTCTGTCGACCCGACCGTCGCCGAGCTGAACGCTCTGGTGCCAACCGATGCCGCGCTGCGCCTGATTGTCGCGAGCCAGCTGTAGGGCGGGGCTTCAGCCCGGCCAACGCGCCGGCCCTGACGGGCCGGCCTACAGTTCGCAACGCTCCCTACGTCCCCGGCGCCGCATGCGACCGCGTGTGAAACCCGGCGGCCTCGAGCAAATGTCTTAACTCGTCGAACATCGCGCGCGTCGCGGCGTCGCCCTCCAGCTTCAGCAGGCGATCGACGGCGAACATGCGAAAACGGATCGCTTCCATGTGGAACGCCGCCACCGCCCGGCGCAGCCATTCGGCTTCATGAACGAGCTGGCGTTGGTTCGCACTCTCGGGGAGGCGCTCGAGCGCCGGAAGCAGCGCGTCGAGTTTCTCGAGGGCCGGGGCCGTCTTCTCCGACATGAGCACATTCTACCGAGGACCGCGGGGATCTTTTTGAGTCCTCGAAAAGGCCCCCGAGGTGGTGGTTAGCCAGACCCCGCATGCGATGAGAGCGGTCGCGATCAGAAGACGCGGCGTGATGGTCTCGCCGAGCAGAACCGCCGCAAGCAGGGCGGTGAGCACGGGCACGATGAGCTGAACGATCGCGGCGCGCCAGGCGGCCAGCGCAGGAAGAACGGAGTACCACAGCGTGTAGCCGACACCGGACGCAATCGACCCCGAGGCGGCCGCGAGCAGCACGCCAACCGTGGAATAGCGGCGACCGCTCGCGAGAAACGCGACGGGAACAACGGCCAGCACCGTCGCGCGGACGAAATTTCGGGTCGTATCCACGAGCGGATTAAGGCTGCCGCGTCCGGCGAGCGAGTAGCCGCCCCAGCACACGCCGGCGGCGATCATCAGCACGGCGCCTGCTGGATGCGGTGCCGTGACGCCGGGCACCGTCAGCGCCAGCAGTCCCGAAATCGCCAGCGCGACGCCCACCCAATCGAGGCGCGCCGGGCGCTCACCCCGCACCAGCCCAACGCCGATCATGGTCGCCTGGACGGCGCCGAAGAGCAGCAACGCGCCCACGGCGGCACCGATCAGCGTGTACGCCAGCGTGAATGCCACGGCATAGCCGGCCAGCGCCGCGCCCGCCAGCCAGGACCCTCCCGAGCCTGAAGGCGCTCGACGCAGCCGGACCAGCAGCGCGAGCGTCAGGGCACCGGTCACCAGGCGGATGAGCGTGAACGACGCCCAGTCCAGCCGGTCGGTAGCGAGGGCGCCGCGGGTGAGCAGGGAATTCGAGGCGAAGCAGAGGAGGGTCGCAGCAGTCAGGAGGAAGAGGCGCACACGGAACATGAAGGAAGTGAAGGGGTGAAGACCATGAAGAAGAGCCTTTCTTCATGAACTTCTCTTCATGAACTTCCCTTCATGAACTTCATCCCTTCATTCTCTTCATGTCTGCCCCTGGTGCCGAATGTCCCGGCCCTCGACGAGGAAAATCAGATCTTCGGCGATGTTCGTCGCGTGGTCCGCAATACGTTCCAGGCAGCGCGCTATGAGAATGAGGGCGACGCCACGCTCGGCGGTACCGGGATCAACACTCATCCGCGAGAGCCGGGCGCGAAGGATGGCGTCACGGGTCGCGTCCGCCGCGTCATCGCGCCGGAGGACCGACAGGGCGCGATCGACATCCCGCTCGACGAAGGCCTGAAGGGTATCGTGCAGCATCGCGAGCGCCAGGTTGGCGAGCGGGTCGATGTCCCGGGCAGGCTCGATTGTCGGGAGCTGGACGAGCTTCATCGCCGCCTGGGCGATGTTGACCGCCTGATCCCCGACGCGTTCCAGATCGGTATTGGCTTTGAGAATGGAGCGCACCGTCCTCAGGTCCGAGCCGACCGGGTGCTGCAGAGCAAGAACTCTCAGACACAAGTCGTCGATGACGAGCTCGAGGTCGTTGACGGGCCCGTCGCCTGACGCGACGGCAGCTGCCAGGTCGGGGCGCTGCTCGCGCAGCGCCGTGATCGCGTCGCGGGTCCGCGCCTCGACGAGGGCGCCCATCTCGGCAAGCCGGTCTTCGAGCGTCCGCAGCTCTTCGTGAAAGTGGCGTTGCATTATCCGAACCGCCCCGTGACGTAGTCGTTCGTGTGCGATTCCTTCGGGTTCGTGAAGATCTGCTCGGTGGGGCTGTACTCGATCAGCCGCCCCAGCCAGAAGAAGGCCGTCATGTCGGACACGCGCGCGGCCTGCTGCAGGTTATGCGTGACGATGACGATCGTGTAGCGGTTCTTGAGCTGGTAAATCAGCTCTTCGACCTTGGCGGTCGCGATCGGGTCAAGCGCCGAGCACGGCTCGTCCATGAGGATGATCTCCGGCTCGATGGCGATCGCGCGCGCGATGCAGAGCCGCTGCTGCTGGCCGCCCGAGAGCGACAGACCGCTCTCGTGCAGCCGGTCCTTGACCTCGTCCCAGAGCGCCGCCCCGGTGAGGCTCTTTTCGCACGCCTCCTGGAGCGTCGCCCGGTTCTTGATGCCCGCGATGCGCAGTCCGTACACCACATTCTCAAAAATCGACTTGGGCAGCGGGTTCGATTTCTGGAACACCATGCCGATCCGCCGGCGCACTTCGATGACGTCCGTCGCCGGGGCGTACAGATCCTGTCCGTGCACCGTGAAGCTGCCCGTGATCTTCACGTTGTCGATGAGGTCGTTCATCCGATTGAGACATCGTATGAGCGTCGACTTCCCACAGCCGGATGGGCCGATGAACGCGGTGACCCTCCGTTCGCCGATGTCCATCGAGATGTCGTGCAGCGCCTGCTTCTCGCCGTAAAACAGGTTGACGTCCCGAATCACGATCGCCGGTGGGAGCTCTGGCGCGCCGACCGGCGGCCGCGTGAACTGCACGTTCGTCTTGAGCCGCGGGCCCTCGCCGTTGGTTTTCGCCGTCACCTGAGACATTTAATCAGAACTCCTAGAAGGCCGACGTCTGGTACCGCTTCCGGAGGTGATTCCGGACGACGATCGCGGTCAGATTCAGCGCGACGACAATCACGAGCAGCAGGATCGCGGTCGCGTACACCATCGGTTTGGCGGCTTCGACGTTCGGGCTCTGAAATCCGACGTCGTAGATGTGATACCCCAAGTGCATGAACTTGCGTTCGAAATGGATGAACGGGCTCACCCCGTCGACCGGCAGATCCGGGGCCAGCTTCACGACCCCGGTGATCATCAGTGGTGCGACCTCGCCGGCGCCGCGCGCCATCGCCAGAATCAATCCCGTCAGGATGCCCGGCGCGGCCGCCGGCAGCACGACGCGCAGGATCGTCTGGAACTTCGTCGCGCCCGTGGCGAGCGAGGCCTCCCGCATCGACCGCGGCACCGCGCCAAGCGCCTCCTCCGAGGCGACGATGACGACGGGCACGGTCAAGAGGCCGAGCGTGAGCGAGGCCCACAGGATACCGCCGGTGCCGAACGTCGGCGTTGGCAGGCGCTCGGCGAAAAACGCCTGATCGATCGCCCCTCCCATGAAGTACACGAAGAAGCCCAGCCCGAAGACGCCAAAGACAATGGAAGGCACGCCCGCAAGATTATTGACGGCGATCCTGACCAGCCGGACCAGGATGCCCTGATGTGCGTACTCGCGCAGATACAGGGCCGCCAGCACGCCGAATGGCACGGCGAGCATGCTCATGAGGATGACCATCATGACGGTCCCGAAGATGGCGGGGAGGATGCCGCCCTCGGTGTTCGACTCGCGCGGGTCCCCCGACAGGAACTCCCACAACCGTCCTGCGTAGACGGACACCCGTCCGCCGAACGACAGCTCGTTCGCGCGATACGCGCGGAACACATCGAGCGTCGACAGATCCTTTTCGGTGCCGTCGGCGGCGGCGAGCACGAGATGGGTTTTGGATGCCTGGGCGATCGTCTCGGCGAGTCGCCGCTCGGCCGCGGCATATTCGGTATTGAGCTCGGCGACGCGCTTCTCGATCGCGGCCCGGGCCGCCGCGACATCCCCCTGACCCTTCAGCTCGACGCGGCGCAACTCGAGCCGTGCGGCCTCGATCGAGGCGTTGATGAGGCCAATCTCGTCGCGCTCGATCTCGCGAATCCGGTCGCGATCCCTGTCCGCCTGGGCGATGAGCGGCGGCAGCGCCTGGAAGACCGGATCGGCCCCCTGCGCGAGCACGCGCTCGCCCTCGACCAGCCGCACGGGCGTGCCGAGAAATGGCCCGTACTCCCGGCGCTCGACGTAGATCGCATCGCGCGGGTGCGTCTGCTCCACAATCTCGGTATCGTCCATCCAGCGAAAATCGGCGCCGACCAGATCGCGGTTACCCACCTTGAGCTGCAGGCGAGTCGCCTTGAGATGCTGCGGCGTGCCCGGCGCCGGAATCCCTTCCCGGGCGACGACCTCCCCGAGCAGGACGGCGCCGTCCTTGAGCGTGACGCGCGTCAGCGGCCGCGGCCAGAAAAACCCCAGACCGTTGACGAGAATGAGCCCGATCATCCCGGTGATCATCAGCAGGCTGACCGCCAGACCGGTCCCCGTGAACCAGATCGCCGGATCGCCGCGCCGGATGAGCTCTCGAACGCGCATCAGATGGCCTTGTACCGCTCGCGCAGCCGCTGCCGGATCACTTCGGCAATCGTGTTGAGCGTGAACGTCATGACGAACAGCAGCGCGGCCGAGAGAAAGAGCGTCCGGTACAGCGTCCCACCCTGCGGCGCCTCGGGGATCTCCACCGCGATGTTGGCCGACAACGTGCGGAATCCGTTGAAGATCGACCAGTCCATCACGGGCGTGTTCCCGGTCGCCATGAGCACGATCATCGTCTCGCCGACGGCGCGGCCAAAACCAACCATGACCGCCGAGAACACGCCCGGGCTGGCCGTCGGCACGACGACCCGGATCGCGGTCTGCCAGCGGCTGGCGCCCAGCGCCAGCGACGCCGCGCCCAGGTTTGAGGGCACGCTCGAAAACGCATCCTCCGAAATCGTGAAAATGATCGGAATCACCGCGAAGCCCATGGCCACACCGACCACGAGGCTGTTCCGCTGGTCGTAGGTGATCCCAAGGTTGGCGAGCCATTGGCGCGCGTCGCCGCCAAAGGCGACCGCTTCGACCGTCGGCGCGAGCGCCAGCGCCAGCCAGCCCCCGAACAGCACGAGGGGGATGATCAGGACGAGCTCGCCGCCCACGCGCACGCGGCGGCGCAGGGCCGTCGGGAGCACGTTCCAGACGAACATCGCCGACGTCCCGACGATCGGCAGGACCAGCATCAGCAAAATGACGCCAACCAGGTTGCGTTCCACGACAGGCGCCAGGTAGAGGCCGGCGATGAACCCGATGACGACGCTCGGCAGCGCCGCCATGATCTCGACCGTCGGCTTGATGCGCGCGCGGATCGACGGGTGGACGAACTGCGACGTGTAGAGCGCGCCGAAGACGGCGAGCGGAATCGCAAAGATCAGCGCGTAAACCGTGCCCTTTATGGTGCCGAAGATGAGCGGCACGAGGCTGAGCTTCGGCTCGGCATCGTCGGTCCCGCCCGACGATTGCCACACGTACTCCGGCGCGGCGTACCCCTCGTACCAGACCTTGCCGAAGAGCGTCCGCCAGCTGATCTCCGGGTGCGGGTTGGCCACGGCGAATCGATCGATCTCGCCCGTGCTCCGCACGGCCACCAGACCGTCGCTTCTCGGCGTCAGCACGACATGGGTCGCCGGCGTAGTGCCCGGCAGCGTGAGCAGGACTCTTCCCGATGTCTGATGGCGGAGCACGATCCGCCCGTCGGCACTCGCCGCGGCAAAGGTACGATCGCGCGTGGACGCGGCGATGTCGGTAATGGCCGAACCCTGGAACCCGAACTCCACGGCTCGGACCAGACCCAGCGCGCCGTCAGCGCCCACTGGCGCGCGAAACCACGCGCTGAGGTTTCCATCTGCCGTTCCGACGACGAACGTGTGGCTTCCAATCACATAGCTCAGCGCCGTAATGGCCGCCGATCCGGTTTTCGAGACGTCGGTCAACGTCGGCGTGTCGCCAAGCTCCCAGTGGTACACGGTCCCGCGGTCGGTGCCGGCGATGACGGTCCCGGAGCGTCCGACGCGCAGCGCCGTCACTTTCTGGCCAGCCTCCACTTGAACGACGGCTTCCCTGGCCTGTCCCGCGGGATCGGACCACCAGAACTTGATCTCGTTGTCCACGACCTGGCCGGCCAGAATCTTGTTGTCGCCCTCTTCCAGGTAGCTGACCCGCCGGAGCGGCCGCTTCTCGGGATCGAAGGCGATGATGCCGCGCTCTACCAGCTGCGCGGTGACGTTCTTGAGCACCCCGCCCTCGTAGACGGGCAGGAAGCTGACCATGAGCATCGCGACGCGCCCGTCGGACGTTCCGAAGGCGATGAAGTCGCCCGACAACGAGCGCGATCCCGTCGTGATGGTCGCGCCGGAGAGTGTTGGCGGCGTGAGATCGAAGGCCCGCGCGCCGGTGTCGGTCGCGAAAAAAGTCAGGGTGCCCGAGGGCGTGACGTCGTACAGGTACCGTCCGGACTCGTCGGTGCCCATGACGGCGTGCGCGGGCGAGGCGGGCTCGAGGGTTCCCGCCAGCCGAATCGTGCCCAGCTGCGACGCTCGGGCGGACTTGAACAAGGGCAGCGCCTCGGCGCCAATGAAAATCAGAATGCCAATGACGCTGATGATGACGGCCACGCCGCCGAGCGTGATGATGCCGACCGCCGCCCGGTCGATCTTCTTGAGCCTGCCAATGCGGCGTTTGGCCGCCGCCATCTGGCGGCGGACCGCCGATTCGCCGCCCTGGAGGTCGTTTGCCGTCGGGGTTGAAACGCTCATGTCAGGCGCTGGTCAGGCGAACGGGCGCGGGTCATGGGTCAGGTCTTGTATTGCAACATTCGCTGAAGTCCGAATCAATGTTGCAGTACAAGACCTGACCCCCTTCTTACTTCGCGATCTTGGCGAGTTCTTCCTTGACCTGCGCCGCCGTCAGCGGCATGTAGCCGTCCTTGACGACCACTTCCTGGCCTTCTTTGCTCAGGATCAGCTTCAGGAACTCGAGCTGCAGCGGATCCAGCGGCTTGCTCGGGTTCTTGTTCACATAGAGGTAGAGGAAGCGGCTGAGCGGGTATTTGCCGCTCGTCACCTCTTCGTAGGTGCCTTCGAGGTACGGCCCGGCGTCTTTCTCGGCAAGCGGGACGGCGCGGACGCCTGACGTCCGATAGCCACTGCCGCTGTAGCCGATACCGAACCGATCCTCTGTGACGCCCTGGACGACGGACGCCGATCCCGGCTGCTCCTTGACCGTGTCCTTGTAGTCGCCGTTCATGAGGACGTGTTCCTTGAAGAACCCGTACGTCCCGCTCGCGGAATTGCGGCCGTAGAGGCCGATCGGACGATTCGCCCAGTCGCCCGTGAGCCCGAGCTGGCCCCACGTGGTGACGTTCTGCTTGAAGCCGCGGCGCCGCGACTTGCCAAAGATGGCTTCGACCTGCGCCAGCGAGAGCTGCTTGATGGGGTTATCACGATGCACGTAGACCGACAGCGCGTCGTAGCTGGTGCGCAGCTCGGTCGGCCGGTAGCCGTGTTTCTGCTGGAACTGATCGATCTCGGTCGATCGCATCGTCCTCGACATCGGACCGAACTGCGCGGTGCCCGCGATCAGCGCCGGCGGGGCGGTCGAGGATCCCTTGCCCTCGACCTGGACTTTGACGTTTGGATAGAACTTCCGGAACGTCTCGGCCCAGAGCGTCATGAGATTGTTCATCGAGTCGGAGCCGATGCTGCTGACACTGCCGGAGACGCCGCTGGTCTTCTGATACGCGGCGATGCCGGAATCCACTTTGATGACCTGCATCGCGGTGACGCCGGCTGCCATGGCCAGCATCCCGGCGCCAATCATGAGTGTTCGTTTCATTGTCCTGCCTCCACGAATTCTGCGATCGCGTCGCAAATCCTGACCTTAAAAGATGAACTGCGTCTGCAGCCGGACCTCGTGGTCCTTCCGGGCTGACTGGCCCGGGTTCCTGGGTATTTCAACGCGGCCGAAATCCACCTGGAATTTGAGCGTATGCCGGCGATAGTAGTAGCTGAATGCGCCGCGCATTTCCTTATGGGTATCGTCGGCGACGAGATCGGACACTTCACGCTGCCCGTACCGGAACGCCGCTTCCCATGTGCGGAACTGGTTGAGCATCTGGCCGACCTGCACATAGCCGCCATTCGAGTCGAATTTCTCGCCTGTCTCCGGCGTCCGCCGCCGCACGAAGTACTCGCCCGTCGCCGAGAACCCCTTGTACTTGAAGATCCCGTCGACGCCGATAACGTTGGACTTCGTATCGTTGCCCGTCGTGGTGCGATGGAAATCGTTGTGCTCGAACTCGACAGCAAGCGCATACAGCGGCACGGTCGTCGACTCGAAGTCGGATTCGGAGTAAAGCGCGCCGCTGATCCAGGCGCGCTGGGCGAGGACCTGGTTTCCGTTGGGCTGCCACATGAGCCGCGCGTTCACCTGGAGCGAGTCGTTGTCGTTCGTCGTGCGCGTCCGTCCCGCGCCGTTGAAGAAGCCGGCGCGGTACTCCAGCTTGTTGCTCCAGACGGCGCCCTGCACCGCAAACCCCGTATCGCGGCCGCGGGCGTACTCGTTCGACACGAGCGACCGATCGACGAACTGCTGATTGCCGGACGACGTCATCTCCTGCCGGCCGAACGGCACCTTGAACTGTCCGGCGAGCACTCGAAACTTGCCCCGGCCCTGGGGATCCCAGGCGATGTTGGCATCCTCGAGCATGTTGCCCGGCGAGTTGGCCGCCGTGACGTCCGGCCAGTTGAGCTGCAGTTCGTAGGAGAGCCGCGGCATGATGGCGGGGGCCGGCGCGACATCCGGCGGGCGCCAGAACCAGCCCTCGAGCTTGAGCTTGGCCCGGCGAATCCGGAACGACCCGCGCGAGTCGCCCGCGGCGGCGGTGCCGGCCAGGACCGGCGAAAGCTCGTCGGGGAACTCGTGCGTGTACCGCACCTGAATACGATTCGAGATCTCCAGGTAGGCCAGGTTGGTCGTGATGCGCGTCTTGCCGTCGCGCCACTCCATCGTCTGAATCGGGGCCGGTGGTTCGATCACGACTTCGGAGATCCCGTGCTTGAAGAAGAAGAGCTGCAGTGCGCGCTCGGAGTCGCCGACGACGGTTTCGCCGTTCGGTCCGGCGCCAGGACGAGTCAGGCCTCGTCCCATCTCGCCGGTCTTCTCGAACCGCTCGGCTTCGGCGGCGATGTTGAAGACGTAGATGCGCCCCTCGCGCGTGATCTCCTTGTAGTAGAAGCCCTGGCCAAAGACCGGTGATGCCGTTGCGGCCACAAGCAGCGCGACAATCGCCATTTGGCGGTGCCAACCCAGAAACACGCGCATCAAAGTCTCCCTCAGCCGCAAAGTACCAACGCGGCGTTACACGGACGCAACCGTGACGTTACACGGGCGTTAAATTGCCGCGTGGCGGCCCTGTAGGCGGCGATCGGGCCGGAAAACTGGCCCGTGAGCGGGACCGGGCCCTCCGCCCGGCCCACCCACCGGCCGGTCTTGCTCAGAAGCGCACTTTCAGGCCGAGCTGCATGACGCGCGGCCCGCCGATGGTCTCCGTAATCAGTCCGAAGTCCGTGCCCGCGTCGCCGATCACGTTGTTCGGCAGCGCGAAGTTCACGGTGTTGAGGAGATTGAAAATGTCCCACTTGACTTCGATGTCGGTGCGGCCGGCCTTCAACGTCTTCGACAGGCTGAGATCGACTCGGCGCTGCCACAGACCGCGCAGGACGTTGCGGCCGAGGTTCCCGAATCCGAGGTTGTCCGGGTATCCGCCCGCGGCCGTTTGCGGCGAGCAGAGCACCGACGCATTGAACGCGCCTTCCCATGGATCGTTCGCCGACCGGCGGAGCTCGTCGACCGTGCCGCAGAGGCTGGGCCGTCCGAAGGCCGCGCGATACAACCCGCCGGATCCCAGCCGCACGCTCGTGAACTGCGTCGCGTTCTGGGATTCCGGTTCCGCCGAGAAGATCGAGTAGGGCAGTCCGGACTGCAGCTGAACGAAGCCCGACACGCGCACGCCGCGCACCACGCCGCCCCACGGCAGCTCGTAGACGAAGCTGCCGCTGAAGCGGTGCGGCCGATCAAAGTCGGACAGCGCGTAGTTGGCCTCGAGGTTGCGCTGATCGCCCTGCGCCGCGAAGCCGACGTTCGGCACGTCTGGTTTCCCGGCGCCGGCCGTGCTGCCCGGGTCGGCCGAGCTCGTGTCCTTCGACCGCGAGTACGTGTAGGACAGATTGAACTGCAGTCCGTTCGACAGCCGCTTCAGCAGGTTGAGCTGCAGCGAGTGGTAGAGCGAGTGCGCGGTGTTGTCGAGGAGCACGGCCTCGGGAATGTTGAACCCGAGGATCGGCGCCCGCGCCTCGAATGGAATGACGTTGTTGACGGTGGTCGCCGCCGTGCTCAGGTTGTAGTCGACCCGGCCGGTCGCCGAGTTGAGGAACCCGAATGCCTTGCCGAAACCGCGTTCCCGGGCGGTCGCACCGGCGTTGAGCGGCCCGTTCGGCGAGTTCGCCTCGAGATAGGCCTTGTTGAACCGCTCGAAAATGTAGTCGGGCGTCGACGGATCGTTGAGATCGAAGCCCTGATTGAACGCGCGCGACTCGAGCAGCTTGTGGCCCCGGCTGCCGACGTAGCGCGCTTCGAGCATCAGATTGCTGCCCAGCTGGCGCTGGATGCCGATGCCGTACTGCTCGACCCAGGGCGTCTCCAGATCGCGCGAGATGGCGCGGAATTCGAACGTCTCGGCGACGTTGCCGAGAATCGGCAGCCCCGTGACCGGATCGGTCCGGTTGGCCGTCCCGTCGGCGCCGCGCGTGACGCCCGTGGCGTCGCGAATCTCATACACGCCGTTCGGGCCGGTCGCGCGCGCGACCCGGTTCGGGAGGTAGTGGTTCAGACCGAGCAGCGGATTCTGCTGGGAGAACGCGGTCGCGAGCGGCACCAGACGGCTGGGAGCCGTGACTTCAATCTCGCGGAGGAACGGGTAGTTGCTGAACACCGTGTTGATGAAGGCCGACGACGGCCGGTCGTAGAAGATGCCGTAGCCGCCGCGCACGACGGTCTTGCCGTCGGCGTCGGCCGTCCACGCGAAGCCCAGCCGCGGCGCCACGTTGTCCCAGTCCTGGCCTTTCAGCGTGTGCCCGTTGTTCGCTTTCCGGGTGGCCCCGATCGCCTCGTCGATGGCCGCAAAGCCGGTCATATTCACGTTGTTCGGCACGATGAAGGCGTTCGCGGGATTCTCGGTGTCGGTGATGGCTGCGAAATCCACGTTGCCGATGCGGCCGTCGAGCTCCTCGGGCCACCCGAAGAACTCGTAGCGAAGGCCGACGTTCAGCGTGAAGCGGTTCGACAGGCGCCAGTCGTCCGACAGGAACCCGTTGAAGTCCTGGAACCGGAACCGCTTGTCCGTGACGCCGAACTGCGTGTCACCCTCGGACCCCAGACCGCGGAGCAGTTGCGTGAAGTTGTCGAACTTCTCGAACTCGGTCGCCTGCTCCTCCGGGAGGTTCGTGTCGAACTCGTTCCGGCGGTACTCGCCGCCGAAGCGCACGGCATGGCGCCCGGTCGTCCAGGTGAGCGTGTCGCCAATCGTGTAGGTGCGCTGCCGCCGCCGGTTGAACGTGTCATTCGGGCCGCCGAACGAGAAGCGTTCCATCGCCGTCCCGGGCCGGCCGACGTAGTGCCCGAGCCGCGTGGTGGCCGCCGAGTTGTCGAAGTTGTTCGCCGGGTTGGGAATGCCCACACTCGCATTCGTGATCGACAGGAACGGATCGTCGAGCCGCCGCGTGTTGGTGAGCGCAAACACGCCGGCCCGCACTTCGTTGATCGTCCGATCGTTCAGCAGCATCGTGTCCGAGAGGGCAAGCGTGGCGTTCTTGTCGGCCCGGCGCAGCGTGAACGGGGAGGCCAGGCTCGACGGATCGGGGAACGGATCGAGCGCCGGGAAGTCGGCATAGAACCCGGTGACCGACAGGCGCTGATCGCGAGTCACCTGGCTGTCGACACGGGCGTTGTACTGATCCTGCTGAAACTCGGCGGGCACCACGTTGCGTTGACGGACGAGCGGGTTGCCGCCCTGCCCGCCGGCAGAGGTTGCGTCGACGAGCGTCGCGCTGAGGCCGGCGCGCGGTGCGGGGATGACGTAGTCGCCGGTCACCGGGTTCCGCAAATTGAAGAGCGCCAGCGCGACGTCAGAGATGCAGCCGTTGTCCGACGCGCTTGCGCACTGCACTCTCGGAACGGACGTCGCGAAGTTCGGGTTGAGCTGCGTAAATGCCGCGTGCAGGCTCTCCTTGGTGCGCGCGCCCTGGATCAGGCCGAGCGCGGCCGGCAGCACGGTGATGCTGCTCGCCGTCGGCACGAACCCGGTATCCGCCTGGGTCCGCTGATAACCGCCGAAGAAGAAGAACCGGTTCCGGCGGATCGGACCGCCGATGGTGAAGCCGCCCTCGTCCCGCCGCGCCTTCGGCTTCTCGATGCCGTCGAGCTCGTAGAAGAACTCGTTGGCGTTCATTTTTTCGTGCTGGAAGTTGTAGTACCCGACGCCTTTGAAGAGGTTCGATCCGCTCTTCGTGATGAGCTGGAAGTTGCCGCCGCCCGAGCGCCCCGTGGCCGCGTCGTAGAGGCTCGTCTGGAGCTTCACTTCTTCGAGTGTCTCGGGCGCGGGGTTGATGTTGTCGGTGAGCGATCCCTCGTTCGACGTGAAGTTCGTCGCGTCGATGCCGTTGAAGAACAGGCTGGTGCTCGTCGTGCGTGTGCCGTTGACCGACGGCGAGATGTTCCCCGTGCCGTTCACGAGAACTGGAGGCAGCTCGGCGCTCACCCCGGCCTCCGACGACAGCAGATGCGTGAAGCTCCGCGTCGTCGTCGGCACGAGCGTGAGCTCGTCGGCGCTCAAGCGGCGGAAGGCGGTCGCCGTCGTCGGCGTGAGCAGCTCGACGCCTCCCTGCACGGTGATCGACTCGCTGATGGCGCCGATCTCGAGCGTGACATTCACACTCCTCGGGACGCCGGCTTCGACGACGACGTTCGGCCGGACCTGCCGCTTGAAGGCCGCCAGCTCGAACGTAAGCGTGTACTCGCCTGGCGGGAGCGTGGCCACCGTCCATTCGCCCTGGCTGCCGGTGGTGACCGTTCGGGTCACGCCGGCTTGCGGCTGAGCCGCGGTGACCGTAACGCCCGGCAGAACACCGCCTGCCGCATCCTTGACCAGGCCCGTCAGCGTGCCCGTCGATGTGCTCTGGGCCGCCGCCGGAAACGCGGCCAGCGCCAGCATCGCGAACATCAGTCCTGCAATCTTGAAACTTTTCACTGAGACACCTCCGTCCACGGAGGAGTCTGTCGGGTGGCTGTGTAGGGGATGCGACGAGCTTGTAACAAGTGCGTGTACTGACCAGCGGTACGTAGGGCGGATTGAACTCGAAATCCGCCCTCCGACGGCGGACTTAGAGCCCAGTCCGCCCTACGTCTCGGCGGATTTGGAATGCAACCGGCCCTACGCTACTTCGTTGCGGCCGGCGGTCGTCGATGTTTGGTCGCCTGCTCGTAGGCGTACGCGAGCTTGATCAGCCGCGCCTCGTCCCACGCGCGGCCGAAGATCGTCATCCCCGCCGGGAGCTGGCCGTCGCGTGTGTAGCCCATCGGCACGTTGATGGCGGGGAAGCCCGATGTCGGCGAGAACTGCTGGCTGTTGTCGCCGTGTGGCGACGTGAGGTCGCCAATCACACGCGGCGGAAAGCTCCAGGTCGGATAGACGAACGCGTCGAGTTTCATGTCGTCCATCGCCTTGGTCACCGCTGCGCCAAACGCCTCGCGAAACGCCATTTCGGCCTTGCACGCGTTACTATCCGGCCCCTGCGGTGGCGCGCCGCCCTGCGCCGACTTCAGCCGCGACTGCGCCGACGCCGGAATCTTCTCGAAGAGCGGCGACGCGATGATCTCATCAAGGCTGTGTACGGGCGCGCGCTGACCACGCGTCGCCAGATACTCGTTGAGGTCGTACTTGAATCCGCGGCAGCCGCCACCGCCGCCGGCTTGCGCGCGCTGCGGGCGCTCCACGTTGGCCGGATCGACGATCTCGGCGCCCGCGGCTTTCAGGTCGTCGATCGCTTTGTTGAAGACCTTCACGATGTCGTCGTCAACCGGCTGGTTCGGACGTTCGTACGCCTGGCGCAGCACCCCCAGACGCGCGCCCTTGAGGCCGTTGCGATCGAGCGCGGCCGCGTAGTTGGGAATCGGCCGCCCGCGGCTGCGCTCGGTCATCGCATCCTCGGGATCCTCGCTGACGATGACTTGAAACAGGGCGACGGCGTCGGCGACCGTGCGCGCCATCGGCCCGGCGACGTCGGCCAGATAACTGAGCGGAATCACGCCCGCCCGGCTCGTCAAGCCCATCGTCGATCGGATGCCGACGAGCGCGGTGTGAGACGACGGCCCACGAATGGAATTGCCCGTGTCGCTCCCGAGCCCGACGGCGCCGAAGCTCGCTGCCACGGACGCCGCCGTGCCTCCGCTCGAGCCGGCCGGCACCCGATCGAGCGCGTACGGGTTCTTCGTCTGGCCCTGAAGCGAGTTCAGCGTCTCGTACGGACTGAACGCGAACTCGCCCATGGCCGACTTGGCGATCACGATCGCGCCGGCCGCCTTGATCTGCTTCACCTGGAACGCGTCTTTCTCCGACACGAAGCCCTGCATCGTGACCGACCCCGCGGCGCTCTGGAGCCCGATCGTCTCGAAGTTGTCCTTCACGATCGTCGGGATGCAGTGCAGCGGTCCCGTCAGCCCGCCTTGCGCGAATCGCCGATCCAGCTCGTCGGCTTCCTTCACCGCATTGGGATTCACGACGACGATCGCGTTCACCGCGGGACCTTGCTTGTCGTACATCTCGATGCGCTTCAGGTACGCCTCAACGAGCGCCCGGCAGGTCAGCCGCTTCGCCCGCATCGCCGCGTGAATGTCGGCGATGGTGGCTTCCTGGACGTTGAATGTCTGGAACCCTGACAAGGCAAAGGGCAGAAGGCAAAAGGCAAAGGTGAAAACCCTGCTCACGATGGTCATCGGTTTTATCCCCTTCGCCCCTTCGTCCCTTCGTACCTTGTTTTTGCCCTCTGCCCTTTGCCCTTTGCCCTTCTTACCGTGCCCAGGCGTACGCATCCACCCGCGGATCGGCTCCGGCCTTCACGACGCCTGTCTTCAAATCGATCGAGATGGCGGCGTTCGACCCGAGCGTCCACGGTCCCGATTGCGTGAGGCGATGGCCTTTGGCTTTGAGCGCCTCCTGCACCGCAACGGGAATGCGTGACTCGACGCTCAACGTTCCCGGCCGCATCGTGAACTGGCCTGACGAGGCGGGGAAGGCCGCCGACGACCACCGCGGCGCTTCGATCGCTTCCTGCACGTTCATGCCGAAGTCGATCACGTTCAGCAGCGTCTGCATCGTCCGCATGATCTGATCGTCGCCGCCGGGGCTGCCGGTGATCAGGAAGGGCAGTCCGTCTTTCATGACGAGCGTGCTCTGCAAGGTCGAGCGCGGGCGTTTGCCGGGCTCGAGCGTGTAGGGCTTGCCGGGCTCGAGCGTGAAGTAGTCGCCGCGGCACGTGAAGATGATGCCGAGATCGGCGATGACGACGCCCGTGCCCCACGCGCTGTGATTGCTCGGCTCGAAGCTCACCATGTTGCGGTCTTTGTCCACGACGGCGATGTAGCTCGTGTCGCCTTCATGGCTCGCGGCGCCGTCATAGGTGACGGACCAGGGGTAGTCGAACGACTCGTTGCCGGGCATGAACTTCGACGGATCGCCTGGCCGCAGTTCCATCGAGGCTTTGTCCGCGTCGATCAGCTTCCGTCGTTCGGCGCCGTACGGCTTCGACAGCAGGCCCTCGTACGGGATCTTGATGAAGTTCCAGTCGCCCAGGAATTTCTCGCGGTCGCCCATCGCGAGTTTCAGCGCCTCGGCGGTCGTGTGGATGTACTCGGCGCCGTTCAGGCCCATCTTCTTGAGGTCGTAACCCTCCAGGATGTTCAGCGCGAACAGCTCGGCCGGTCCCTGGCTGGCGGAGGGATTTTTGTACACGTCGTAGCCGCGGTAATTGAACTTGACCGGCTCTTCGACCTGCACCGCGTAGGTGGCGAAGTCGTCGTAGCGGAACAGCGCGCCCTGCTCTTCGGCAAACG
This sequence comes from Vicinamibacterales bacterium, assembly GCA_035633215.1. Lineage (GTDB taxonomy): Bacteria > Acidobacteriota > Vicinamibacteria > Vicinamibacterales > SCN-69-37 > DASQFI01. The sequence goes on from DASQFI010000075.1 coordinate 52,058, forward strand.
AGGCCATCGTCTTCGCGATGTCGCCCTTGTAGAAGCGGTCGCGCGCGGCGAGGAGCCCCGCGCGCCGGCCTTTCGCCGCGGCGCCTTTCTCGGCTTCGATCAGCTTGCGCAGCATCCTGCCCGCATCCGGGTTCTTGAACAGGTCGCCTTCGTGCCACGGCGTGCCCGGCTGATAAAGCTTCACGCTCGTCGGATACTTCTTGAGCTTGGCGGCGTTGTTCATCGAGTTGGCGAGGCCGCGCGTGAGCGGGAAACCCTGCTCGGCGATCTCGATCGCCGGCTGGAGGACCTGGTCGAAGGTCATCGTGCCCCAACGATCGAGCATCGTGTACCACGCGTCGATGGCGCCCGGCACGATCGCCGACAGCAGCGAGTCGTTGGACGGAATCCGGCCGTTCTGGTGTTTCTTGTACCAGTCGATGGTCGCGAGGCGAGGCGCGGGGCCCTCAGCGTTGATCGAGACGACTTTCCTCGTCTTTGCGTCGTAGATGAGCGCGACGGCATCCGCGCCGTAGCCGTTCATGGCCGGGTCCACGAGCGCGAGCACCGCGTGGCCGGCGACGGTCGCATCGAACGCGTTGCCGCCCGCTTCGAGAATCCGCACCGCGGCGTCGGTCGCCTGCGGCTTCATGGAACTGACCGCGTGATGGCGGCCCATGATGACCGGCCGGGTCGTGGACGTCGCGCGCGGATTCTCGGAGGTCTCAGGGTCTTGAATCATGGCCGTCACGATGGGCACGCCGACGAAGACGACGAGCGCGGCGCAGAGCACGCTGATTGTCCGCTGCATAGGGCCTCCCACTATCCATCGCGAATCGATCTATTGATCGATCGATCTATTGAAGACCTCGCAGGTCGCGGAACGGGGTGAACGGAAGGATCCTCAACCGGCGCGCGCCCGCTGTCAAGGTTCGCGGAGTGCCCCGCTTACCTCATTCCGCCATCCGCTGCCACCATGGCCGCCGCGACTGCGTCTCGCGCGGCCTCGATATTGTGCAGGACTTTTTTCAAGTGCTTCTCACATTCGGCCGTGCGCTTGTCGCCTGGAAGGCCACACTCCGTTGCTCCAATGAGCACGCGTGCTTTTTCGAGATGGTCGTCGGCCTGGTCCATCTTCGGATCGTGGCGCCTGACGTCTCCTGCTGAGACGCTTCCGGCCAGCGCAACGACGACGGCGAGCGATACGATTAGCCTGCGTGACATAGGTCCTCCTTGCAGCGTTAGCGAACCTTCACGATTTCTTTCACCAAGGGCGCGTCGAACTCGACGTCCACCTTGGGCCCGCTGGCCGGCGTGCCGTCGAAGGTCAGCTTGCCCGCGATCCGCTTCGGCGAGTCCTCCTTGGAAACGAACATCCTGGGCTCGAGTGTGCCCGAAAACTGCACGAGTTGATCGTTCAGCGTCAGCCAGTAATTCAGCCGCGGCCCCGCGTCCCAGTCCACCTGCAGGCCCTGCGCGAACGCATCGTCCACGCACGCCATGGTCTCGCACGCCTTCAGCTTGGCGCCGATGTCGGCGGTCGTCAGCAGCACACGACGCAGCATCTTCTTTTGATCGACGACGTCCGGCCCTTTGATGAGAAACGCGTGCGTGAAAGTGGTCGTGATCGGCTTGTCCTGGCCCGTGTAGAGCATCGTGCCCTTGGCGGTGCCGAATGCGGTTGTGGTGGCGACAATGAGCGTGGAAATCGCTAGGGTCAGAACGGTTCTGGATCGCATGCGAGGCCTCCTCGGTCTCGCTGGGGGAGGATCAGGATACCGCAGCGGGCGATCTGTTATCGTGGGAGGTCGTCCGACCTGCGTCCCCATCGTCCAGAGGCCCAGGACGTGGCCCTTTCAAGGCCAAAACACGGGTTCGAATCCCGTTGGGGACGTTACCCTATCTTGTAAACCGCGCAGGCTCGGAACCGCGGCCGACAGCACGCGATCGAGTGCGATCGGTACGTGCAGTTCGTACTGGCCGTCAGCAGTAGGGGAGAAACCGATCCGCTGCCCTGCCAGCACGAGATCGAGTACCGGCCGCGCCTCAGTTACGTTCTCGGTGAGAAGTCCGCTCCAATCGGCCAGGAAGCCGCGAAGCTCGTCCCGTGACGCGCGCGGGGAAATTGCGCAAATTTGCGCCTTTCCAAGCGCGGCGATCTCGACCGTAAGCCGCCGCCGTTCATCGTCTCGTCTTGTAATCGCGTCGAGAACGATCGGTACCGCGCCGCCCTTGGCTGCCGTCTCGGTCAGGTTCGCCAGTTCCGTCTCGACGGCTATCAGCCGGCGGGTTAGGTCCGCTCGCAGATCCGGGCCAGCGTGGTCGTCCTCGAGTAGTTCCAGCACGCGGTCAAGCGCCCACTCAATTACCCGTGGTCTGAGCACTTCCTCTCGGATCAGGTCGTGAACCGCGCGATCGGCAATCGGCATCTCGACCATGCGCCCGTTCGCACAGACAGAGCAGCCGCGGTTCCAGTACATGCCGCAGACGTACCGACGAAGCCGGCCCGGTCCCGAGGCCCGCGAGACCGCTTGCATCGAACCGCCGCAGGCTTCGCAACGGCCGAAGCCGGTCAGGAAGTAGTGCCGCCTGACGCCCCGGCCGTCCGGTTGCCCGCCGGATTCGCCACGCTGCCAGCGCCCATACGCGGCTCTCCGCGCCGAGATCCGCTCGTGCGCCGCCTGCCACAGCGTCTCAGGCACGATCCGCAAGTGTTCCTGCTCGACGGCGAGCCATTCGGACGCGGGCCGATCGTGTTGCCGCTGCTGGCCCCAGGTATCGCGTTTCTTCGTCCGGTTCCAGATCCGCCGACCGCGGTAGGTCTCGCGGTGGAGCACTTCCCGCACGGACGACGGCGCCCAGCTATGCGATCGGCCGCGTTGCGCGCGTGGCGAGCGGACACCTTCCGCGTTCAGTCGCTTGGCGATCGTCTTGAGGCCGGCGCCAGTCGTCGCCAGATCGAAGATCCGCCGCACGATCGCGGCTTCCGCGTCGTTGATCTGTTGCACGACGTAGGCCCGCGTGCCGTTCGGCCCGGCCACGTCGAGATTGTCGTACCCAAACGTACGCCCGCCCGTGACATGCCCGGCCCGCGCCTTCCGGTGCATGGCGTCGTGGGTCCGTTGCCGAGCCTTCACGCGCTCGAGCTCGTCGGCGAAGGCCGTCAGGCTGAGCATGATCTTGTCGGTCGGGGAGTCGAGCGTCCGCTCGCGATCCTCGAGGTAGAAAAAGACTCGAACGCCGGCCGTGACGAGCTGCTTGAGCGCGTAGGCCGTCTCGATCGCTTCGCGGCCGAGCCTGGATTCCTCGCTCATCACGAGGACTTGAAAGGTCGGCCGCGGTTTCAGCGCGTTCATCAGCCGGACGAACCCCGGCCGCGCGGCGAACTCGGCGCCGGAAACACCATCGTCAACGAAGACATGCTCGTCGCTGACCGTCCAGCCTTTCCGCACAGCGTAGGCCCTGGCGTGCTCGACCTGGCGCGCGACGGATTTCTGATCGTCGGCGACCGCGGATTGATCGGTGGATTTGCGAGCGTAGATAGCGGCAATCATTACATGTTCTCCCAGGGCGGACGCGCTGACGTGGTGGTATCTCGTCGAATGCTCTGCGTGCGAAGCGAACGGGCGAGACCGCCAAGATCCGGGAACAGCGTCGCAGCCGTCACGTTCATCATCGAGAGCTGCTCCAGCGCTTCCGCCCTCAAACCCGAAGGTAAAAGAAAACGATAGACGACTGTGGACTCCGGATATTTATGAGCCGCTAGGTTTTCAAGAAAACTCGACTTTGGATCCGCCGAACAAAGAAACAATGCCTGCTGAGCGCTCTGGCGTACTTCCGGTTGCCAAGGTTCAAGCGGAAAGACACCTGTGAATGGTTGAAACGTAGCGAACGAAGGGTGATCAGGTGGCGGTCGTCGATGTACCAAGCTATAGACGATCTGGAATTGGGCGACCATCGTTCGTTCATGCATCAACTCGAACGGCTGGTTCTCAGCATCAGCCATGATTACGGCACATGAGTTCTGGCACCAAGCCTCATTGATGGCCCAAACAACTCGTTCGCCCTCTCCGGTCGCCTCGAAGGTGAAAAACAGAGCGACATAGAGTGACCGCGTAACATCGAGCAGGCGGGTTGGACCTCCATAGTGCTGAATCAGCCCGAGCCAAGCAGCGGCGTCGGTGTGATGAGGAATCAAGCCGTGTGGTAAGAGACGTGGCGCCGCACGGACGAATCGCCAATAAAGCGCCTGCTCAATCTTCTCGCCGCGACGACCGAACTCTCTCTCCAAGCTTGTCTGAAGATCCCATTCGGCCCGTTCGTGGCCGCGGAAGACCCAACTACGACCACTCAGATATGCAGCAGCCTCCACGACATCGCTCCAGCTGGACAACCGATGAGTAGAAATTCGGGAAGCCTCCATTAGGAATTGGTCCCTTCAGTCCCGTGGCAGCCAGAGCAGCCCCGCCCACGCGCGCGGATCGAGCTGATAGCGAAACGCCATCGGCTCGCCTGATGCCCGCTCGTCCGTCTCATCGTCGACGCCGGCGACATGAACATCGACGCCGGCCGCGCGCAGAGCATAAGACGTAGCGCCGAGCGGTTCGCTGATCGGCGCCCATCCGTGCGCCGAGCTCCGCCAGCGACAGCGGCTCTTCGGCCAGGAGCCGCGCGACGAGCAGCGCCCGACGGACGACGCGAGAACGTGCCAGGTCCGCGCTCATCGACGCACCACCGTTTCGCGTGTCACCCTGAGAAACAGGTTACGGACCTGATCGAGCGCCTCGTTGACTGCGTCGATCGCAGCATCTTCGCGCTCGCCGTCCTCAAGGCCCGTGGCCCCTGCAGACATCGCGCATGCGGCGAGCGCCAGCGAGGTCTTGATCTGGAGCACGCGATCTTCGATGGATGGAATCACCATTCACGCACCGCCTTTCCCGATGCGCGCGCCGACCGCCAGCCCGAGGAGATATGCACTCTCAGTCCGTTCGAGCATCGCGTCGTTGTGAATGGAATCCACCTGGCTCAGGAGTCCATTCGAGGCCGCTCCTGCTAATAACTCCGTCATTTGCCGCTCGCCGGGGTTCTCAATATCCACAGCACCCACGGCCGTGTGAAAGCGATCGCTGAAACAACCGAACCCGCATAGAGCTCCATCGGTCAGAATCAACGCCGCCGCCTCCCGTTCCGCGGCCTCGAGTTTCTTCACGACGCCTTTTTCGTCGTCTTCCTTCGCGTGCCGGCGAATAAGGTCAGTCAGCGGAGTTGACAACACTGCAGTGGACATGATGGGCCTCCAGAAACGAGGCCGGGCGGGCTGCTACCATTTGAAACAGCCGATCCGGCACGGTTATCGCGTGCTGCTTCGGTCAGGGCCGCTTGCGGGTGCTCGCCCGCTTGCGGTCCGTCTTTATCGCCCCCTTCGATTGCAGCCAGGTCTTGATCGCTCGCCGGATCTGCTCGCTCTCGAGAATCCCGTCGCGATCTTTCACCAGCCGCAACCCAGCCAACAGGTCGTCATCAATCCAAAATCCATAACGCCGGCGAGGCGACATCGGCCTATCAGTATACATACATTGACATCCCTGTCAATCAGCCGCCCCTGGGCTGTCACGATGGCGCCGCGATGGAAAGACCCGCCAGCGACGACCGTCGTCCTACGTCACCGCCCAACAGGCGATCGATTGACCGCAGCCGATTCTGGAGAAGCAACTCGCAACCGCCGCCGCGACTCTCGACACTCGAAACAGTTCGTCGGCAGGCGCCACCCACGCGAAAGAAACCACTCCTGTTCCTTCGGAGTCAGCCGAAAAGCACCGTGGCACGTTTCGCACTCACGATGAATCACCGATCCTGACTCGAGAGCTCGTAAGGCGCGGCGCCTGATCTCGCGACACCGCCAGCAGCGTTTCGGCCAACCAAACCCGCGCGCCGCGAGCCACTTCTGTTCGTGAACGGTGATCGTGTAACGGCTGTCGCAGGCAAGACAGATGATCGTAAAGTCATGCAGCAGGGCGCCGGGCTCAGACATCATGGCCTACCCTTAAGGCAGCGTCGCGCCCTTCGCGGGCGAACTCGACGATCGCCAGCGTCACTCGCCTCTGGCTGTCAGGAACCATCATGGAGAGCTGCGTCCGCCCATCCGGCGCACCCGGCGGTTGAACGATCGCGAGGTTCGCCAGCGTCGGCCAGTGATAGTTCGCTGGATCGCGCATTTGCGCCTCGGTCGCTTCCATCAGCTCCTCGGTCGTGTCCGCGTGGAGCACCTCGAGCAGAAGAGCGTCGCTGCGACGGCGGTAGTCCGGATGCGCCGCGAAGGCCAGGTCAAGTTCGCTCTGCACCAGTCGGCGGATCGTGACCGGGCCGATCGACGTTGGGACGATGAGGGTGTTAGCCACCGGTGCTGACGCCTCGCCGCACGGCCGAGGCGACGCCGTTTGTGTTCAGCGCAACCGCTCGCTCGAACGATTCGGCAAACTCGCGGCTTCCGACGAACCGCTCCACGCTGGCGCCGTCGACCGCGTGAAATGTGATGTTGAAGGTGATGCCGCCCGTCCCCGGGACGCCAGGCGACCCGGGCCGATCGAGCGGGACAATCGCCTCGGGACCCTCTTCGCCGGCGACCAGTACCGTTCGCCGCGTGATGATGCCCCCACGCGCGGCGCGCGGGAGATCCGGTACCGCATCGACATCGAAACTGACCGGAATCCGGACGTGCCTGCCGCGAAACGCGTTCTCGATCCCGGTCGCCGCCTGGTCGGCATCAGCGGGCAGCGCCCCGAACTTCCTCGCGATATTGTCCAGCGTCGTGTTCATCCGATCGAGCGCGTTGATCATGCGCTCCATCGGATCTCGGCTCTTCTCGCCGACAATCCCGGCGGCCTCGGCCTGGTCGAGCAGCAGCTGTGTCGATTCGTCGACTTCGAAGTTGTAGTCCTTCTGGAGTTCCCACACGGCCTGCAGCGGGCCCTTCAGGATCCGCATGACCTGATCGGCGTTCTTGCCCTGCGCCTCGAGCGACGTGATGGCCTGCGTGATCTGCCCCGTCAGGCCCGCGAAGCCCTCCTGGTTCAACAGGCTGGTGTTGTGCAGCCCGATCAGGACATCGTCCAGGTTGAGCACGCCCTGGAGGACCGGCCCAGACACGTCGTCGGCCAGCAGCGCCACGAGTTCGCGGACGGAGTCGAACGCGGCGCCACCGGTCAGGCCGGTCTCCCTGAGCTGCGTCTCGAGCGCCTCGACCGCCGGCGTGATCTGCTCGAGCACGTCCTCGATCGGCAACCCGCTGTCGAGGAGGCCCGCGAAGACGCCGGCAATGGACGATCCGAACGCTTCGGCCGACTGCTGCGACGAGATCCCAGCCGCCTCGATGATGTCCTTCTGCTTGTCGATTTCCGCCGTGACCTGGGCGATCTCCTTCAATAGACGCTCGCGCTCGCCGTGGCCCGCGTCGGCGGCGCGCGACTGCAGATCCGCCAGCTCTTGCTGTTTGTTTCGGAGCGTGTCGAAGGCCGTCGCTCCGGTCGTGAGGAATCCGGTCAGGCCCGTGGCCACGGCGTCGAATTGCCCTCGCATCAGGTCATTCAACGCCGAGATTTCGACGCCTGACGCACGCGCGCCCGCGATGAAGTCCAGAAACGCGTCTTCCCAGAGTCCGCCAGCACGTTCCGCACGTTCAGCGAAAATCTGGGTGACTTCGTTCAGTTCACTGATGGCGCGCTCGCCAGTTTCACCCCCACGTTGTGCGAGGTCGAACAACGGTTCCGCTTTTTTGACAATGACAGCGAGTTGGTCCTGGGTCAGAATGCGCCCAGAGAGCGCCCCGAGATGTTTGAAGATGTCTGCGAGATTCAGGGCTTCCGCATTTGCTAGCGCTTGAGCTTCTTTCTGTTCGCGCGTGAGGCTCACCGCACGGGCGAGTTGGTTGAGAAAGACGTCGTAATCCCGCTGGATCTCCTGGAGGAGACCACTATCGACGCCGGGTAACTCAAACCCGAAGCTGCCGCCGCCTTTCGCTCGAACCGTGCCGCTGAGTTGCTGCCCGAACGAGGCAAAGTCCCGCTGCAACATTTCCAGCAATCGAATGCGCTCTTGGTACGCTCGAGACCACGCGTTCTGGCGGGCGATGTCCTCGCCGATCATGAAGAACACATGCGACGCCGCCAGGCCGGCCTGAATCCACCCGGCCGTCATGTTGGCGAGCCCGCCTTTCGCGAACGTCTCAGCGGCCTCGTTTAACTGATGTATTCCAGACGATAACGCCTGAAGAGCGTCAGCGCCTTCGTCACCAAAGAGCCCTAACAATTGGACGCTCGCCGTAAAGACCCTGTTGAAGCTCTCTTGCTCTGCGGTCAAGATCCGAAGACGTTCGGCTTCCAGGTCCTTGCCGGTCAAGCCGCCCGAAATTTTCGGATCGGTGATCAGCTTGTTGAAGTCTTCGACCTTCTTGTTGATGTCCTGGTAGTCCTTCGCGAGCGATCGGATCTGATCCCCGGTCAGGGTGTACGCGCGCCCAAGGGTCGGCACAGTCACCGTGCCCGATTTGGCGATGATGCCGTCGAGGCCGTGGAATCGGTTGTGCAACGTGAGGAGGTCGCCAGAGAGAATCGCGCCGCGTTTGTGCAGCCCCTCCGCTTCATCGGCCACGGCTCGCATGGCGTGCGCGTTGAGTTCGCCGTCACGCGTCAGCTGCTTCAGCCTGGTTTCCAGAATCGCGAGGTCTCGGAGGAGCACGGCGCCGGTGGCGGCATCCGCCCAGGCCCGGTAATCCTTCGCCGCCTGTTGCGCGGCTTTTGCAGATTCGCTGAGCGCCTTTTGATGAGCCTTTGCCGCTTCTGTGGCTTTCGCGGCTTCGTCACGCTGTTTTCGAATGGCCCGTTCCAGATCGGTCATGGCCTGACTCCCGTGGCTGGCCACGGGCTTGAGTTCTTGCACTTTCACATTCAGTTTCCCGAACTCCTGCGCCGCTGCTCGTGTCCACGTGGTGGCCGCCACGAACGGATTCGCGATCAGATCAGTCACCGACGGCATCGTCTTGAGCCAGACAACCGTCTGTTGAAGCTGCGCGTTGAGATAGGTGAGCCCGAGGCGCAGCGCGAGAATCGCCACATCCAACGCGCCGCTGGTCACAATCGTCCGGCCTAATTCTTCCTTGAACTCGTTCCACTGATTTGTCAGGTTCTTCAGTTGGCCGGCATAGCTCTCGACCTCGGCTTGCGCTTGGCCACCGAACTTCTCCTGAATCCGGCCGAGCACATACGTCATGCCCTCCGTTTTCGCGCGCGTCTCGTCGATGACGACGCCGGCCTTTTTCAGCGCCCCGAAGTTGTCCTCGAAGGACTTTGCGACCATCATCGTCGCGCCGCGCAGATCGATCCCGAGTCCCGCCGAGAGATTCGTCACGGCATCGAGCGCCTTGTCCATCTCGCTCGGAAGCACCCCACCGACCTGCACAAGAAGAGCCTGCATCTCTCGGATCAGGTCGTCACTGTGGACCGTCGTGCGCTGGTACCGTTCGGCCAGATCGCTGTAGAGCTTCAACACGGGCGGGATCGCGGCGCCTTGCGCCGTCAGCGCCGCCGTCAGTTGACGTTGCGCTTTTTCAGCTTGGAGATATTCATTGATCGAGTCCGTCACGAACTCGAGCGCCATCCGACCGACTCGCTCGAACGCCTGCAACGAGACCATGCCGGCGACATACCCGAGCGCCATTTCCTTGACGCGTCCGGTGAGCGTTGATGTCGGCGCCGCGCCGTCGGTGGTGGCCTGCGTCACCTTCCGCGTCGCCTTCTCGAGTTCGACCAGGTGCGGTGGCGCCTCCTGGCCGAGCGCACGGTACTTGTTGATCGCTTCCTGGACGACGGCGTTGACTTTGGCCTGTTCGCGCTCGGTGAGCTGCGCGGCGCCGCCAATCTTCTGGACCGCGGCGGCGTATTCCTCGGCCGCGCGCATCGCCGGGAGCCCACTGAACTCCCGAACGAGATCGTTGACCTTCCCGATGCGGACCGCGACGCCTTCGAAGTGCTTCTCGATCTCGCCGGACTTCGTCGCGACCGTGCGTGCAATCGCCGTATACGGACCGGTGATCTGATCCTGCATCTGCAGCACGGTGAAGATCGTCCCGAGATTGAAGCTGGCCGCCATTTGGGTTCAGCCTCCACACTCTCTGACAAAGATGCCGGGGATACCGCTGTTGGGCACTGTGCGGATGGTCGCCGGGATCGACCTATCCGCGAAGTCGTGGTACTCAATCTCGACGAGCACGCCACCGATCCGGCGGAGCTCGCGCCGACCGCCGCTTGAACGTGGTTGCCTCCCGCTCACGGTGGCGTCTTTCACCTGCAGCCAGGTGCCAGGAATCGCCGGGCGATAATCGCCAGCACAGATCGAAATCTCGAATAGATCAGCCTCGACGATTGCAAACGCCCAACTCCACACACTGCTCTGAATGCGCTCATACCTCGAGTTCTCGGTCCCCAGCCTCCACGAAAGGGAAACGCCGTTGAGCTGGCCGCGGCGCTGAAAAGTCGAGAGCAGCTGAACGTGCTCGCTATCGAG
>DASQFI010000076.1:0-6075 GCA_035633215.1 Vicinamibacterales bacterium
GTGCTCGTCGGCGATGACACGATCGTGATCCGCCACTGCATCCCGGTTCCCCCGGCCCCGCCGGACGGGAGCGATCCGCCGCCCGTCCACCCTGAGGATCCCGGAGTCAACCGAAGTTACCTTTTGCGTTCGGGGCGTGATGCCCGCTCCCTGCGGCGTCCCTTCCGTCGTCTCGGACCAGACTTTCCCTTCGAGCACACCGGCGCTCAGCCATCCGCGGATGAGCCCGAGGATTCTGGGGTCGGCGACTCGATGTGCGAGCATCCGCAACAGCCACTCGTGATTGACCGAGTCGAAGAAGCGGCGGATGTCCGCATCGAGAACCCAGTTCACGTATTGCGTCATGAGCGCCGTGTGCAGCGCCCGCAACGCTTGGTGCGGATTCCGATGCGGCCGGAATCCATAGGAGAAACCCACGAAGTCGACTTCGTAGATGGCACTCAGCACCTCGGCCACCGCACCCTGGACAATTTTGTCCTCCAGGGCTGGTATGCCCAGCGGTCTCTGGCCACCGTCGGATTTCGGGATTTGCACGCGACGAACCGGCAACGGCCGGAATCGCCCACGATGCACGCGGTCACCCAGGTCTTGCAGCTTCTCCGGCAAGCCCTGTTCGTAGGTCGCAACCGTTTCCCCGTCAACTCCCGCTGCCGCATTGCGCTTCAGTCGACCGAACGCTCGCGTGAGCGCTTCGACATTCACGTGATGCAACAGCGCCGTGAATCGGGTCTTCTTGTCCTTGCTGGCGGCTTCGCGGACTCGCACGAGGGGTGATGGAAGCATGCTCCGGCTCTGCGTCCGGTCCTCCGCTCCCTCGCCGAGTCCGTTCTCAGGCCCGCTCCTTCCCTCCGCACGCCTCGTATCCTTCGGCGGCATCCTCAGTACTATGAGCAGGTCCGACTTCCGACCTCAGCTCGACGCGTCGCTTCGGTCTTCCCTCGCAACGCATCCCCGTCGGCGACGATGCCGACGGCCCCGGTCGGATCTCCCGGGTCCCGAGGTTGACCTTTCACGCGTGATGCCGTCAGCGACCCCGGTGGAGCGTCGTCCTCTCGCCTGATGAGGGCGTACACATGGCCTTCGACAACGGGAACGGTCTCGGCCTCCACAACATTCACTCTTTCGGGGCTATCGTCCTGCATCCCACGTGACCCCTGTCTACGCTTCGGACCTCGCGTTACCGCGACGCCCGCAAGACTTGGTTCCGGCCGGTCCGCTACGACCTTAGCCGGGCGGGACTCTCACCCGCCTGTCATTCGTCAGTACTCCGGCGCACTCCCGGTAGTTGTTGAAAATTGAAAGCGGCGGCTCCCACTGCTCGTGATACGACGAGTGGTGACAAAGCCTGAGGCGAGAGCCTCACAGAAGGAGCCGCCATGAAGCAGTCTCACATAGCCCGTTCCGTTCCCCAAGACGAATCCTTGTTGCGTCATCTTCCCTTGGTTGATCTGCTGGTCGACACGCGGACCGAGCTGCTCGAGCTCGTCACACGATCCGGGCTGCAGGTCCTGACCGTGATGCTCGAAGAGGACCGCACGGCCTTGTGTGGCCCGCGGTACGCGCATGAACCCGATCGGCCGGCGAGTCGGGCCGGCACGGTGCGCAGCGAGGTCGTCCTCGGCGGTCGCAAGGTGGCGATCCAGCGGCCCCGGGTCCGGACGGCCGCGGGGGAAGTGCCCCTGCCGACGTTCCAGACCATGGCGCAGCGGGATCCGCTGGATCGCCGCATCGTCGAGCAGATGCTCGTGGGCGTGGCCACGCGCCAGTACGGCCGGAGCTTGGACGCGCTGCCGGCCGCTCGTCGGTAGAATGACGCCAGTACTCGAGTGATGTCGCTGCCCGCCGGAACGGTACTCGGTCCCTACAAGCTGCTCTCAAAGCTGGGCGAAGGCGGCATGGGCATCGTCTACCTCGCCGAGGACACGCGACTGGCACGACGAGTGGTGCTGAAATTTCTGCCGGCGCGGGGCCCGGGCGAGCCGCTGGAGCCGCTCGCGGTCGAGCGCTTCGAGCGCGAGGCGCGCGCGGCGTCCGCCCTCAATCATCCGAACATCTGCACGGTCTATGACATCGGCACGGCCACCGACGGGCAGCCGTTCATCGTCATGGAGCTGTTGGAGGGTCAGACCCTCAAGCAGCGTCTCGCGAGCGGCGCGCGATCGTTCGACGAGACGATCGACATCGCCATCCAGGTCGTCGATGGACTGGAGGCCGCACATGCCCGAGGGATCGTTCATCGCGATATCAAGCCGGCCAATCTCTTCGTCACGCGCCGCGGCCAGGCCAAGATCCTCGACTTCGGCCTGGCCAAGCTCCTGCCGACAGTCGATGCCGCGTCGGTTGCGGAGACTCGGTCGGTCAATCCCCACACCGATCCGGGCGCCGCCATCGGCACGGTGTCCTACATGTCGCCCGAGCAGGTGCGAGGCGAGACGCTCGACGTGCGCACGGATCTCTTCTCGCTCGGCCTCGTGCTCTACGAAATGGCGACCGGCCGCCAGGCGTTCACGGGATCGACGTCGGGCGTGGTGTTCGACGGCATTCTCAATCGAGCGCCGCTCCCGACGTCGCGCGTAGTGCCGGAGACGCCGGCGGCGCTCGACGCGATCATCGGCCGGCTACTGGAGAAAGACCGCGCGCTGCGATATCAGTCGGCGGCCGACGTGCTCGCGGACCTCAAGCGTCTGCGGCGCGACAGCGTCACCGCGACGTCGTCGTCACCGGCGGTGCCCATGACGGCGGCGCGACCGCGGCGCCGCGTCTGGCTGGCTGTCGCGGCGTTGGTCGTGCTCGGGAGTTTCGCGGCGGCGTGGCAGTTCTGGCCGCGCGCGCCGATTCTGACCAACCGCGACACCATCGTCATCGCCGACTTCGCCAACAGCACCAACGACGCGGTCTTCGACGACGCCTTGAAGCACGCGCTGGCGATCGCGATCGAGCAGTCGCCGTTCATGCACGTGCTGTCGGCCGCGGAAACCCAAGAGACACTGCGGCTCATGAGTCGGCCGCCAGACGAACGCATCACGCACGCAATCGCCCGCGAGATCTGCCAGCGGCGCGGACTCAAGGCGTTCATCGCCGGCTCGATCGCGCCGGTCGGCCGCCGGTACGTCATCGGCTTGGAGGCGGTTCAGGGCAATTCCGGCGAGGTACTTGCTCGCGAGCAGGTGGAGGCGGCCGCGAAGGAAGAGGTGGTGGCGGCGGTAGGCAGCGCCGCCGCGCGCATGCGGTCGCGACTCGGCGAGCCGCTGGCGTCGATTCAGCAGTACGACGCGCCACTGCCGATGGCGACGACCTCGTCGCTCGAGGCGCTGCGCCTGCTGGTCATCGGCAACCGCCATCTCCTCGCCTCCCGCTACGACGACGCCATCCCGGTGCTGACGCGCGCGACCGAACTGGATCCCGAGTTTGCGGGGGCCTATCGGGCGTTAGGTGCGGCGCTCTTCAACAGCGGGCGCGCTGGACCCGGCCGCAAGATGACGGAGCGGTTCCTGTCTTTAAGAGACCGTGCCAGCGCGCGCGAGCGGATGGAGATGGAGGCGACGTTCCAGTTCATCGTCGAGCAGAACCACGAGGCGGCGCTGGCGGCCTATCGGCAATACCTGTCGACGTACACGCGGGACCCTGGCCCGTGGGTCAACTTGGCGTTCGTGTATCGGCGTCTTGGTCAACCCGAGAACGCGCTGGAGCCCGCCCGCGAATCGCTCCGCCTCGACAACGACAACAGAATTGCCGCCTTACACCTGGCGCAGGCGCTGCGAGCGCTCGGCAGGTTCGCCGAAGCGAAGGCCGTCATCGACGACCGGCAGTTGCGCGATTTCGGCTCGCTCGGCACGCGGTTCGCCATCGCGTACATCGAACGCGACCAGGCCGGTATGCAGGGGGCGATCGATCTGCTGAATGCGCAGGCGCCGCTGCGCCGCTTTGCGCTGGCGTGGCAGTCTCGGGCCGCTGGCTTCGAAGGACGCGCGCGGCAGGCGCACGCGCTCGCGACCCAAGCGGCGGAGGTCGCGGCGGCGGGCAAATTCCGGAGTACGGAGTTCATCGCCGAGTCCGCTGTCCGATTCGCCGCCTTCGGCGATTGCGCTGCGGCGCGCGCCAACGCGGAAAAAGCCCTGGCGGCGCCGCCAGAGGCGGCGGGCGGCCCGGAGCCGGCCGACGCCGGCACCGCCATCGCCTGGTGCGGCGACCGCGCGCGCGCCGAGAGCATCGCGAACGAGTTGCTCAACCGATTTCCGAATGGCACGTTCGAGAAGGGGCTGTTCGCTCCGATCCTTCGCGCCGCCGCCGAACTCAACCGCGACCCGGAGCGAGCGCTCTTCCATCTCGATGCGGCTCGTCCCTACGACCGTTCCTTTCTCGCGAAGTTCCAGCCGCAGTATCTGCGCGGGCTCGCGTACGTGCGCCTGAAGCGTGCGGCGGAGGCCGCGTCTGAGTTCCAGCGCATTCTCGACCATCCGGGCGTCGATCCGCTGTCGCCGCTGTATCCCCTTGCCTACGCCGGCCTGGCTGACGCCGCCGCACTGGCCGGCGACACGGCGAAAGCGCGGAAAGCCTACGAGGATTTCTTCGCGATCTGGAAGGATGCCGATCCGGAGCTGCCCGTTCTAGTTCGCGCGAAGCAGGCGTACGCGGCTCTAAGGTAGTGGCGCGATCCGAAGGTGCGCGATCCACTCGCACAAGCCGCCAAGGCGCTCTATTCGATTCCGCATGCCTACGCCTGCCAGGTCCTGACGGCGTGCGCGGAAAGGTTTCCTCACGTCGACCAGCCCCACAACCATGCGGGACGAAGCTGCGACCTTCCGGTATGCGCCGGAAGGATGTTCCCTTCTAGATCGATCGCCACGGATTTCCCTCTGGAGGACGAAGGAGAATCGACGTTTGGCGAGACCGAATCAGAGGTCGAAAAGAGCAAGAAAAGGGCAAAGTCATCCAGGGACTTAATTGCGCCAAAACTGGCGCTCACTAATCATTGTGCTGAAAGAATTTGGCTCCTCGGGCTGGATTCGAACCAGCAACCCTCCGGTTAACAGGGGAAAATCAGGTGATGTGCCGCACGTTGCGTTCGATTGCCGCGGCTTGCTGAAAGTGGCGTGAGACCCGAGAAACGCTGGGCTATTTCGACGCGAGTCTTGACCGGAGTTTGCTGCCGTTGGCCGCCCGTTGTTGCGCGCAAAGGGAAAGAAAAGGGCAACGTCAAGAGGTCAGCAGCCCCGTTACTTGCCGAGCGGTACCTCGTGGCGGTCACCACGAGCCTCGTTGATCACAATCAGTTTGCCGGCGTCGCCGGCCTGCAACTGCTGGTTCGCATTGAGCAGCTCGATCCCGTAAACCGTGCCGTCTGGCGTGAGATCGATGTTCACAGAATCGCTGATCCGAATGGTCTCCACTTCGGGCACCCGCTCCTGGAGCCGTAGATACGCGATGTTGTGCTTCGGGTCGTAGCTGAGCTGCATCAGTCAGATCCCCTCTTGTCCAAAGTACTTCACAATCACCGTAATCACCAACCAGGCATCGCCTTCTTTGACGGCATAGGCTTCCACCTGCTTCGAGGCGTATTGCCGGCCCCGCCATTGCCCGTCAAACGCGAAGTTCCGCCGGAAGCCCGTCCGGCCGAACTTCGCCGGGAACTGCTCGCCGAGCTCGACGGTGCCTGACACTTCAGCTTCCGTTGCGCCCGCGCTCTGCCAGCCTGTCCTTCGCGTGATGATGAAACGCGATCTTCATACGAGCCTGGTGGCGGAGCGGGCAGAATGGCTGCCCGTGAGCGATCGGAGAACTGCGTCGAGCACCGTGTCCAGATCCTTCGCGAGATCCTCCGCGAGAAAACGCAACACGGTGTACCCGTTCTCCTGTAGCAGGCGATCCTTGCGCCGATCCCTTCGGTACGCCTCGGCATCGCCCAAATGCATGGCGCCATCGACCTCAATGGCGACACGCGAATCCTCACACAAGAGATCGACCTCCATTCGACCTTGGCCATCGAATGGGATCGCCAGCGTGGCATTCAGCCGAAAGCGCCGTCGGGTGACCTCGAGAGTCTCCAGCCGGCGATAAAGGAACGCCTCGCTCGCA
>DASQFI010000077.1:0-17131 GCA_035633215.1 Vicinamibacterales bacterium
CGGATACGCGGCACCGTGCCTGCACGAATTTGGTTGGTGGCCGTGGCGGTCGTGGCCGCGATTGCGTGTGAGCGCGCGCAGCGCTCCGCGCTCGAGCCGTCGGACAGCTTGCCGTCGGCCCCGTCCACGCCGACGCCCAGTCCGACACCAGCGCCGGAACCGACGCCCGCTCCAGCGCCGACACCTGGTCCGGCGCCGTCGCCGAATCCGGCGCCCGCGCCCGCGCCAGATCCGCCACCGCCGCCTCCACCACCGCCTCCACCGCCACCGCCGCCTCCACCACCGCCGCCTCTGCCGACGGGGCCGGTGCTACTGAATGACGACTTCGGCGGACGCGATCTCTTTCCGCCAGGTCACTGGTGGAGTCTGGACATCCGGAGTGCGCCGGTCGATCCGAACTCCGACGCGTTTATCAACTTCATCGGCCGGACGCGCGGCCTGCATCCGGACTTCGGTCCGCCGCCGTACGGCATTCCGTATGTCAGCGTCGGCGGCACGCAGCCGAGACTTCCGGTCACGTTCACGGCGTACGGCAGCGAGAGCGACTCCGGGATTGGCGGCCTGGCCGGTTATCCGATTCCGGAAGAGGCCAAGACGCAGCCGAATTTCATTGAAGGCGGCGTGCCCGGAGGCGGAAACAGCGGAGACCGGCACCTGCTCGTGGTCGATCGCGATCGCTGGCTGCTCGACGAGCTCTTCGCGACTCGCTGGAACGCCGGCGCCGGACGATGGGAGGCTGGGTCAGGCGCGATCTTCGACATGAACACGTTCAATCGCCGCCCCGAGGGGTGGACGTCGGCGGATGCGGCCGGCCTCGCGATTCTTCCCGGACTCGTGCGGTTCGAGGAGGCCATGAGTGGGCGCGACATCCGTCACGCGTATCGCGTCACGGTGCGCGCGACGAACGACTACGTGTGGCCGGCATCACACCGCGCCGGCTCCACGAGCGGCGCCTTGCCGATGGGCGCGCGTCTGCGCCTGAAAGCGTCGAAGGATCTCTCCAGCTATCCGCCCTACATTCAGCGCATCTTCCGTGCCATGCAGGTCTACGGGCTCATCGTCGCCGACAACGGATCGGACATGTACATCACGGGCGCGATGGACAGCCGGTGGAACAACAGCCAGCTGAACCCGGCGTTTCACGGACTGACGGCGGGGGACTTCGAGGTGATTCAATTGGGGTGGCGATAACAGCCGGCGAGGAGTTCACGCCAGCCGTTATCCACCACCGCCGCGGCTGGACCATGCCAGCCGGTCGAACCCGAATCGTTCAGATCATCGCGTTCAAGTTCCGCAGCGCGCGCACGCGCACCTTGCGGCTGGCCGGCTTGGCCTTGAACATCATCTCTTCGCCGGTGAACGGGTTCTTGCCTTTGCGCGCCGGCGACGCCGGCTTGTTCACCGTCTTCAGCTTCATCAGCCCGTTGAAGTTGAATTCGCCGCAGCCTTTCTTGCTGAGATCGGCCGCCATCAAGCTGCCGAGCGCCTCGAACACGTCTTTCACCTGACGCGGTTTCAGCTCCGTCGCGGTCGCGACCTCGCGGACGACGTCACCTCGGGTGCGGCGCGAGGTGGACGCTGCTGCCTTGTACGCCTTCTTTTTTGCGGTCTTTGCCATTGATCAGTGCCTCTCGTGGATTGTGGTGTGGATGTGCTTCCGAACTCGATGCGGTGCTAGTGTAACCTGCGTTGGCCTGATTTTGACGGGATTCATAGGCATTTTCTCGTTACTGTTTCCAGATAACCACCGTGCCCGCGACCATGTCGTGCCAGCCTCGCTTGCGTGTGCTGAAGGCGATCACGATGAAGCCCAGACAGAAGGGCAGCACCGAGAGCAGCTTCGAGAAGTGGCGCAGGCTGGCCCGGCCCAACTCGAGGCGACGACCCGACTGGTCGGTCACGCGCAGGCCAAAGAGCCGCTTTCCGAGCGTGGCCTGGGCCCGGGAGGACTCCAGGAGCGCGAAGTACGGCCAGGCGGGTACGGCCCGGAAGACGAGCGCAAGAAACAGGCCGAGCCCTTCCCCCAACTCCTTTTCCGTCAACGGTAAGAGGTGTCGAAGGTCAGGTCGTCGCCGGGGGAATCGACCATTGGGTCAGGCTCAGTTTGGCTGAAGAATCGGGACCGCCGAGGGCGCCCGCTCACGTCGGCGTGATTTCCAACGATCCGACGATGTGCTCGACGATCGGCCGGACGTCTTCGCGTTGCCACGTCCGGACGCTCAGCGTCACCAGATCGGCGCCCGCTTCTGCGAGCAGGATGGTCAGCGCCTGCGGCTCGGGTGGGCTCTCGCCAGGCGTCAGTCCGTCCAGACCTTCGGCGTGCCTGGATCCAGGCACGGATCGGGCGACAGGCCTCTCGGTCCGAGCGTGTGCGCGCGCGATGCCACGCTGTCCTCGCACGGCGGCAACGCAGGCAGGCGCGCTCCGCGAATGGCGCGCGCGTGCCGCACCGCGTGATCGAGCTGGCGCTCGTCGGAGGGTTTTGCCTCTGCTACGTCTCGGCCGTGATCCTCGACGCGTTGTTGTCGCAGGGCATTCTCTAAACCCCGCCGCCAACCTCCGGACTCTGGCCGCCGTCTATATACTTTACAATGTGAAGCAAATGAAACGCGCCGCCGTCTCGCCCCTCGGCGAGTTCGAGGCCATGGTGCTGTTGGCCCTCGCGCGGCTGGGTCCCGACGCGTACGGCGCCACGATCCGTCGCGAGATTGAAGCGCGGACCGGCCGCCAGCTCGCGATCAGCGCTGTCTACATCACGCTGGACCGCCTCGAACGCAAGGGGTTCGTGCGGTCGCGGGTGGGCGAGCCCACACCGCAGCGGGGCGGCCGGCGTCGGAAGCACTACGCCGTGCTGTCGGCAGGCAGTCGCGCGCTCGCAGAAACCTATCGCAGTTTCATGGGCATGGTCGAAGGTCTGGAACGCCAGTTCGAGGGCCGGTGAGCACGCCGGTTCGGCCCGGCGCGCCTCCGCGGTGGGCACGCGCGCTCGCGACCGCACGCGTCCGGGCGGAGCACCGAGAGTTCCTCCTCGGAGATCTCGACGAGGACTTCCACGAGATCGCCGCCACGCGCGGCGTTGGTGCCGCCAGGCGCTGGTATTGGCGACAGGCGATGCGCAATCTGTTGACACGGCATCCACCATCCGACGTCTTCCCATCGAAACGAGGGGCAATCGTGCCGCACTTCATTCAGGACGTTCGATTCGCGCTCAGAATGCTCCGCCGCGCACCGGGGTTCGCTTTCACCGCGATGGTCACACTGGCGCTCGGCGTCGGCGCCACCACCGCGATCTTCAGTGTGGTCGATGCCGTCCTGTTGGCGCCGCTGCCGTTCACAGACGCCGACCGGCTCGTGATCGCGAGGAACGGCCCCACCCTGCAGGACAGCACGCCGGTATCGTACCCAGCGTTCCTCGAATGGCGAGACGGTGCGGTCTTTCAGCACACGGGCGCGTACTTCAACTGGGGCGCGACGATGTCCGGTGACGGGGAGCCGGAAGAGTTGGAGGGTCTGAGAACGTCGGCGTCGCTGTTCGAGGTTCTCGGCGTCCGCCCGATGATCGGCACGATCTTCACCCTCGCCGATGAGCCGCGCGCTGCTGAGGCGAAGGTGCTGATCGGGGAGGGGCTGTGGCGGCGACGGTTCGGTGGAGGCGGCGACGTGCTTGGCCGCCGAATCGTGCTCAATGCCGTGAGCTACACGATCATCGGCGTTCTACCGGAGTCGTTCCGCTTGAGGCCGACCGACGATCCGCCCGAGATCGTCGGCCCGCTCCGCTTGACGCCGCAGACCGCTCCGGCCTCGCTCAACTTCATCGGTGTCGCCGGCCGGCTCAAGGCCGGTCAGACCCCGGAGCGTGCTCGCGACGAGCTGCAGGCGTTGGTCCGCCGTCTTCATCCCGACGCGCGGCCGGCGCCGACCGTCACGGTCGTCCCGGTGCGCACCGTGGTCGCGGGCGACTCCGCGCGGGTGTTATGGCCGCTGCTCGGCGCCGTCGGATTTCTGCTGTGCATCGGCTGCGCGAATCTGGCGAATCTGCTGCTGGCGCGTGCCACAAGCCGACGGCAGGAGATCGGCATCCGCCTCGCCCTCGGCGCGTCCCGGTCGCGGATCGTCCGCCAGTTGCTGACCGAGAGCGTGGTGCTCGCGGTCGCCGGGGGGGCCTGTGGCGTGGCATTGGCCTGGATAGCGGTCGTGCTGGCCGGGGATGCCAACGCGGTGCGCGCGGCCGGCGCCTACGACGTGCGGGTCAATCTGCCGGTGCTGGGCTTCGCGCTCGCGGTCTCGCTCGTCTCAGGCATCTTCTTCGGTCTGGCGCCCGCGCTGACCAGCGGCCATCAGTCGGTCGGCACGACGATGGGCAGCGCCATTCGCATCGCGACCGGACGATCTGCGCTTCGTTCGGCGCTCGTCGTGGTCGAAGTCGCGCTCACGCTCGTGCTCCTCGTCGGCGCCGGACTGCTCGTCCGCAGCTTCGCGAACCTCATCCTTGTAGACAAGGGCTTCGATGCGGCGCGCGTGGTCAGGTTTGGTCTGACGACCCCGACGGCCAAGTACGCCACCCCTGAAGCGCGCACGCAGTTCTTTCAGGCCGCGCTCGCCGGTCTGGCCGCGCTGCCGCATGTCCGCGCTGCGGGGCTCGTCAACGAGCTTCCGCTCGGGGGCGGCGGTGTCAACGGCAATGTGGAGATTGAAGGGCGCACGTTCGCGCCCGGACAATCTCCGATGCCGGAGAAGCGCATCGTCAGCCCCGACTATTTCAGAGCGCTCGGTATTCCGATCATCAGGGGCCGCGGCTTTACCGAGCGCGACAGGTCGGGCACGAGGCCGGTGATGGTCATCAGCGAGAGCTTCGCGCGGCGGCATTTCGACGGTGTGGATCCCATTGGCCTGCGCGCGGCATTCAACTGGGACATGGAGGGATTCCAGGAGATCGTGGGTGTCGTCGCGGACGTGAAGCACTACGGTTTGGACGACGGCCCCCAGCCGATGGTCTATGTCACGTACCTCCAACGCCCGCTCGACGATGGCAATATCGTCGTCGGTACCACTGGAGAGGTCGAACCTTTGTTCGCGGCCGCGCGCGAGGTGATCCGCCGTCTCGATCCCGATCGGCCGCTGACATCGCTGGGGACGCTCGACGAGGTCGTCACGCGTTCGGTCGCGACGCGACGATTCGCGCTGTGGATGGTCGGTGGATTCGCCGCGATCGGCCTCGTGCTCGCCGCGACGGGCATCTACGGCGTTGTCGCGTACGCGGCGCGGCAGCGCACGCGCGAGTTCGGCATCCGGCTCGCTCTGGGCGCGAGATCGGGCGAAGTGATCCGGCTCGTCCTGATGCAGGGTCTGATTCCCGTGATCGTGGGTGTTGTGCTCGGAACCGCGGGCGCCCTTGCGCTGACCGGCCTGATTGGCGCCCAGCTGTTTGGTGTGGAGCCGACCGATCCGATGACGTTCGGCCTGGTGGTCCTCGTGCTTGGCCTCGTTGGCATCGCCGCCTGCTATCTCCCGGCGCGGCGGGCAAACAGGCTCAATCCGTCGGCGGTCCTCCGGGCAGATTGAGTGGGACCTTACCGCTCGATTTGCTCCCTGGCCGCTTTCGTCCACCGACAAACCCGGTCCACCTCAGAAGCCGAGACGCGAGCACGCGGGTGCATGAGCAGGTACGAACGAAGCGGCATGATGCCCTTCCGCAAGTCGCTGCAGATCCCGCCCAATCGTTGAGTCGGCGTGGGCTCAATGATGGGGTCGGTGCCCCACTCCGAGAAGTTGAGATCTGAGCGTGCCTGGCGTACATCGCGCGCCACGAGCCAGGAGACAGGTGCCACCCGCGCGTAGAAAGGCCAGTGAGTCTCGTTGGAGTGACAATCGTAACAGGCGCGACGCAGTATCGCGTCGACGTCAGTCGGGACGTGCACGTGCGCCTGCAACACCCGCCCTGACGCGAGCGGAGGATTTGTGAGGTCAGGACGCCGAACGAACTGCGCGACGATGAACAGCGCGAGAAGCGCCGAGGCGCCTCCACGAAGTGCTCGAGTCCGGCTCACTGTCGGCCGAGGTGTACACCGTTCCCTCGATGATCAATCGCTCACCTGCTTCTCCTTTTGTGGGCATGATGAGAGTCGCTCCAAGGCTCGTCGGCGCCTCGGCCGTGCCGCACCACTCGCACTCGGGCAAGGGTGCGATCTGTGGCTCGCCTGAGAGGGCATGCGGCGTTGAGGCGAGGCCGAACGTCGTACAGCAGGCGAACGCGACTGCGAGAGCGAATCTCTTCATCATGGGTCTCGCTGATGTTGACGAAGGATACCCCGTACAGGTCGATCAACGCCGGGCACGGGATCCCGAAAATGCTCGGCCCGGGAAAGCTGATGGCGGAAGGTACGGCGATCGTTGACCTGGCGATGCGAGTGTTACTGATCGGCGGAGCTGGATTCATTGGACCCCATGTGGCGAGCGCGTTGGAACGGCGCGGCCATGAGGTCATCGTCTTCCGCCGGAAGAAGTCAGCTTCACCACAACGCCGCGAGATCGTCGGAGATCGCAGGCAGCTCGCCCTACATGCCACCCAACTGCGTTCGCTCCAGCCCGACGTCGTCATCGATCTGATTCTGAGCTCCGGCGCGCAGGCTCGCGAGCTGATGAAGACGTGTCGTGGCGCGGTTCGTCGCGTCGTCGCCCTTAGCAGCTGTGATGTCTATCGAGCGTGCGGGGTGTTCAACAGATCGGAGCCGGGTCCGTTGGAGTCCATCCCCCTGACTGAGTCGTCACCTCTTCGCACAAAATTGCAGGCGTATCCGCCGGATCGGCTGAGAATGCTGCAGCAGGTGTTCGGCTGGCTCGACGACGAGTACGACAAAATCCCCGTCGAGCGCGAAGTTCTGGGGGATCACGAATTGCCGGGAACTGTCTTGAGACTTCCGATGGTGTACGGTCCGGGCGATCCGCTGCATCGACTGTCGACGGTTCTGAAGCGAATGGATGATTGCCGCCCTGCGATCCTGTTCGAGGAGAAACATGCCGCATGGCGATCGCCGCGTGGGTTTGTCAGCAATGTAGGCGAGGCGATCGCCATCACGGCAATCGACGATCGCGCCGCCAGGCAGACGTACAACGTCGGGGAGGTCGAAAGCCTCTCAGAGGTCGAGTGGGCCCGGCACATCGCGCGCATCGTCGGATGGACTGGCAGATTCGTCGTCCTTCCCGCCGCTCGCACGCCGCCGCATCTGCGGTCGCCGGGCAACCTGGACCAACACTGGGTGACCGACACGTCCAGGATCCGCGAAGAGCTCGGGTACAGAGAAGTGGTTGCACGAGAGGATGCAATGCGCGCAACGATTGAGTGGGAGCGCGCGAATCCAGCACCTGTCAATCCGCAGACGTTCGACTATGCCGCCGAGGACGCGGCCTTGGCGGTGACGGAGCGTTGACGTGACGGTGAGAACTGGTCGGGGCGCCGAGATTCGAACTCGGGACCCCCTGCGCCCAAGGCAGAGCCGGCGATCGCGCGAAATCCTGGCATTTCTTTCCGGTCGGAAGTTGCGAGGTTGTAGAAGCTTTTGGGCGATTGTGGGCCGATACGGCAGAACGTAGCTACAAATCCGCTACAGCATTTCGTCTTGTGACGGCAACCTTTGGCCTTCTGAGCCGAGGGTCGCAGGTTCGATTCCTGCCGGGCGCGCCAACCTCGCGGAATCCTTCAGCAAATCCGAATTCCTCGTTCGGTCAGAAGCCCTCAGAATCCGTCTGAGGCCGTCAAGAGTCCGCGTTCATCTCGATCTCGCCTCGCGCCTTCGTCATCCCGTCCA
Organism: Vicinamibacterales bacterium; assembly: GCA_035633215.1. Lineage (GTDB taxonomy): Bacteria > Acidobacteriota > Vicinamibacteria > Vicinamibacterales > SCN-69-37 > DASQFI01. Next base: position 7,806 of record DASQFI010000077.1, read on the forward strand.
ACTGACGACCGACCGTATCTTCTCCATGTCCTCCATGTTTCAAGCTCGTCGACAAGTCACTCGAGCACCGCTGGCGCTGGCACGAGCTTTCACGGCGGCGCCGCCGTCAGGCGCCGTCGGAGAGCGCGGTCAAAGGTGGTTCGTGCAGGTACGAGGCCGCCAGCTTTCGCCGTGCGATGAGCGCGTATACCTGCGCGACGTGCGCAGGCGTCAGCCCGGCGGCTGGCGCCACGGCTTCGGGCGGATCGCCTGCCGTGAATCCCAACAGGCACAGGTCCATCTGCTCGAGAGGCAGCGTGAAGTAGAACTCCTCCTGGGACTGCTCCAGCGAGTACGTGTCGGTGGTCGGCGGACGTGTACGGACCTCATCGGGCACGCCCAGGTGCGCGGCCAACTGGTACACCTGGGCCTTGTAGAGGTGCGCGATCGGTTTGAAGTCTGCGGCGCCGTCGCCGTTCTTCACGAAGAAGCCCTGCTCGAACTCCAGGCGATTCGGCGTGCCCGCCACCGCGAACTGAAACCGATCGGCGTAGTAGTACTCCAGCATCTTCCGGGTCCGCTGCTTCAGGCTGCTCGCGGCCTGGATGGACAGCAGCGCGTCCGCGGTCAGCCTCACGCGCTGTTCCTCGCCCGCCGGCGGCCTGACGACCAGGGTCGACGTGGGCAGTCGGCCTTCGGCCGTGAGACTGGGCACCACGACCTTGCAGCGCCAGCCGTCGCCGTACTCGGGGACGAGAGTCCGGATCGCCGCGTCCCGCCTCGCGTAACAGCCCGAGGCGACGAGCAGCGGCGTCACGTCTTCCACATATGTTCGGACTCCCAGCGACTGCGCCACGAGTTGCCCGAGCACCACGCTGTCCGGTAAAGACTCCCGCTCGGGCATGAGCAGCCCGATCACGCGATCGGGGCCGAGCGCGCGCACGCAGAGTGCCGCCGTCACGCTGCTGTCGATGCCGCCGGACAGCCCGACGATCGCCCCGCGCCGCCTGAGGCGGCGCAGCCAGCCGACGATGCGGCCGGCGATGTCCGCGGCGACCTGCGCGGCGTCGATCTGGAGGCCCTTCGCCTCGAGACGCGCGTCGGCGCTGGTCACGCCGGCTCTCCTGTGGTGGTGAGCGCCCGGCGGCTGATCTTCCCGGTCCCCGTTGTCGGCAGCGCTGTTGTGAACTCGACGATTTGCGGTCTCATATAGTCCTCCAGGCGAGTCGCGCAATGCCGGCGCACGTCCTGCAACGTCAGCGCGGCACCGCGCTTCGGCTGAATGACGGCCTTGATGGCCTGCCCCAGGAGCTCATCGGGCATCCCGGTGACCGACACTTCGGCGACACCATCGAGCTCGAGGATGACGTCCTCGACTTCGCGTGGGCTGACCTTCTCGCCGCGCGTCTTGATCATGTCGTCGCGACGACCGACGAAATATAGGTAGCCCTCATCGTCGGCCGTGAACAGGTCGCCTGTGTAGAGCACCTTCTCGTCCGGCAACACCCCCGGCCTGAGCACCCGAGCGGTCTCCTCGGGCCGTTCCCAGTAGCCCTTCATGACGTTCGCGCCGCGCACCACCAGCTCGCCCACCGCGCCTGGGGCCACGCGATTCCCCAGCTCGTCGACGATGTACACCTCTTCGTTGGGCATCCCGCGACCGACCGAGCCGGGGCGGATGTCGATCTGATCGGGCGGCAGGTACGAGACCCGCTTGCACTCGGTCAATCCGTACATCGAGTAGATCTGCACGTGAGGACAGGCCCGCCGCAGCGCCGCGATGCGCGCCGGTGACAGCGCGGCGGCAGTGTTGGTGATGTAGCGCAGGCTGGACAGGTCGTAGCGCGACAAATCCATCTGCAGCAGCAGCGTCGCGATGGTCGGGACGATCGGAAACCCCGTCACGCGCTCGCGAGTCAGTTGCTCGAGCACCGGATGGGGGAAGGTGAACGAACGTTCGAGCACCAGCGTCGCGCCGGCCGTGAACGCCAGGAACACCTGATACAGGCCGTAGTCGAAGGCCAGCGGCAGCACGTTCAGGATGACGTCGGAGCCGCGGCTCTTCAGATAGGCCGCAATCGATGCGGTCGCAGACGTGATGTTCCGGTGCGTGAGCATCACGCCCTTAGGCCGTCCGGTCGATCCCGAGGTGTAGATCAGCGCGGCGAGGTCGATGTCGATGCACCGCGCCGGCGGAGGTCCCGCGTCCTGATCGGCGTGTCCGATCACCTCATCGAGCGGGACGAATGAGGGCGGCCAATCCGATGATGGTGATCCGGTGACGTACACGTGGCGCAGATGCGGGAGATTCGACAGCGACGCGGCCAGCGCATTCGCCCGGGACGCATCGGTCACAAGTGCCGTGGCGCGGCAGTCGTTCAGCAGGAACACCAGCTTGTCCGGCTTGACCTGCGGGTTCACCACGACGAACACCCCGCCCGCCTTGAGCGCCGCAAACACCGACGTGACCGCCTCGACACCGTTCTCGAGCTGAATGACCACACGGTCCCACCGGGCGAGGCCGTCAGCCTGCAGGTGCCGGGCCTGCGCGTTCGCCGAGACGTCCAGTTGCCGGTACGTCCACCGGCGGTCGCCCACGACGAGCGCGGTCTTGTGCGGAACGCGCGCCGCACTCTGCTCGAGAAACGCTTCGACCTGCATGGCGTCAGCCTGGTACCGGCCGCTGCCGGCGCTTGCCTTCCACGAAGCGCGTCAGGCTGGCCAGCGAGTCCAGGTTCGCGGGAACGATCTCGTGATCGAGCACATCGACACCGAAGGTCCGCTCGATGAAGGCCACCAACTCGAGCACGCCGGTCGAATCGACGATGCCCCGGCCCAGGAGCGAATCGTCTTCGCCCAACGGCGGATCCTCGCGGCCGAACAGAAAGTTCTCAACGATGAAGCGCCGGAGCGCGAACGTGGTCGTCTGCACCAGAAACTCCTGACGGGGAACCCTGAATGAAAATGTGGCTGAACAACTGCGTCGAGAGGATGCCCACCAGAGCCATCTCGTCGCTGTTGCCGACCACCTCGCCCGCCCGGCACTTGCGCACGAGCGCCGCGACCGCGGCGGGACGGAACAGGCCATGCCGGCTGATCTCGCGCTCGGAGAGCAGCTCCTCGACGTAGTCCGGCGCCGCCGGATGGAAGAAGGCGCGCACGCCTGGCGAGCGATAGGGCTGCTTGGGGCGCTCGCGCACGGCCGTCGGCACGAGGCCTTCGGCGGCCCGCTTCAGCAGATACTTTTCCGTCAGCCCGCGCATCTTCAGCCGCGAGGGCAGGGCCGCAGCGAACTCTACGACCCGGGTGTCGAGAAACGGGAAGCGGGTTTCCACGCCATGCGCCAGACCGACGCGATCTCCCTGCGACGCGAGAATGTAGCCGGGCAGGAGCTGGGTCGTTTCGAGGAACGACGCCTGAGCGAACGGTTCCCACCCCGCGTAGGCCGCGGGAAGCGTGTCGATCAAGTCGGCGCAGGCGTCCCGGCCGGCGAGCGCGGCGCGCACGTCATTGGAGAGGAATCCCCTGAGCTTCGCGGCCGCGCGCCACCGCGGCCGGTGCGAGTACAGCGGGTCGGACGCCGCGGGCACGGACGCGTCAAAGAACGCCGCGCGGTACGCATCCGACTGGCGCTGGAGGCGCGGCAGATACGGATAGAGCCGACGGAACAGGAGCGGACGACGGCGCGAGGCCGGGTCGGCGGCGCAGAACAAACGCACCTTCAGTTCCTTGAAAATGTCGTAGCCGCCGAACAGCTCGTCGGCGCCTTCGCCTGTCAGCGCGACCTTGAAGCCCGCCTCGCGAACGTGACGCGAGAGGAGGTACATCGGCGCGGGACCCGTACGCAGGAGAGGCGTCTCGGTATGCCGGATCACGTCGGGAAACACCTGCGCGACGTCGGCGGCCGTGCAGTGGATCGACGAGTGATCGACGTCGAGAAACCGCGCGGCCGCCTCCTGCGCGGTCCGCTCATCGAGCTCGGGGTCGTCAAACGTGATCGAGAACGTGCGGAGGCGCTGGCCGGCCGCGCGGCGCGCGAGCGCGGCGGTGAGCGTCGAGTCAAGGCCGCCACTGAGATAGGCGGCGACCGGCACGTCAGCCCGCAGGCGAAGCCGCGTGGCATCGTCGAGGAGCTCGAGCGCGTGCTCGATGTGCTCGCGCTCGGACCGCTCGGTCGTGGAGGATGGGGAGTAGTCGACCTGCCAGTACCGTCGCACCGCCACGACACCATGCTCGACGGTCAGCACATGGGCAGGTGGCAGCGCATGGATGTGCGCGAACATCGTCCGCGGGGCCAACGGACTCCAGAACGTGAACGCCTGGTCCAGTGCGGCCAGATCGATGTCGCGGGACACGCCGGGGCAGGTCAACAGGGCCTTGATTTCCGACGCGAACAGCAGCGCGCCGCCGGCGACGGTGTAGAAGAGCGGCCGCACGCCGAGTCGATCTCTCGACATGAGCAGACGCCTGCGTCTTCGATCCCACAGGGCGAATGCCCACTGGCCGTTCAGACGCTGCACGCAGGCGTCCCCCTCGGTCTCGTAGAGATGCAGGAGGACCTCGGTGTCCGACGCCGTGCGGAAGCGGCATCCGCGCGCTTTCAGCTCCTCACGCAGTTCGACGTAGTTGAAGATCTCGCCGTTGAAGGTCAGAAGCAGCGTGTCTTCGGCGTTCGCCATTGGCTGCGCGCCGCCCTCGACGTCGATGATGGCGAGACGGCTGTGCGCCAGCCCGGCGTCCGCCCGGCAGACAGAGGCCGTCTGATCGGGCCCGCGGTGGCGAAGCGTGGCGATCATCCGTGCGAGCGTCGCCGCGTCGGCCGGCCGCCCGTCGAGCGGCACGATGCCCGCTACGCCGCACACCGACGTTTCTCCGCCTGGCGAGGCCCGCGGCGCGCTGCGATCACGGGATGGGTGTCTCAGGCGCCCCGTGGGCGTCAGCTGCGGCGGCGGATCGATCCTCGACCGTCGCCGAGGCGCGCCACAAGTCCGCCGAGATCACGCGGCACGGCGCCGCCGCGACAATCGAGTTCGGCGGCACCGTGCGCATCACGACCGCATTCGGTCCGACGCGCGTGCCGGCTCCAATACTGAGACGGCCGATGATCTTGGCGCCTGGCGCCAGGTCGACGCCGTCGCCGATGACGGGGTAGTCGCGCGGATCGTCCCACTTCATCGGGGTGTTGGCTCCGATGAAGATCTCCGGACCGAGCGTGCAGTCGCGGCCGATACGCACGTGGGGACCGATGAAGATGCCTGACGCGTGGAACACCCGCGCACCAGGGCCAATCAGGGCCTTACGAGAGATGTCGCAGCGGAAATAAATCTGCGACAGGAGCTGAAGGCCGCGCGCCGGCAGATCGAGCCCGCGTGCGCGCAGCGCGTGGGCGACACGATACGTGAAGATGGCCCAGAAGCCGAGCGTCGAGACGGCGTTCAGGACGCCACCGTGGCGGCGCGCGTCCGCCCGTACCCGGGCGGCGAGTGAGAGGCGTTCGTACTCGATCCACGGCACGCCCCCGGCCTCGGAGCTCGAGGCCGCTCCGTGACGGGGTCCGAGCCCTCCGAGCGGTCTTATCGACGCGGCGTCGTGCATGCGGCCCTCAGTTGCGTGCGGCGCACGGAGGGCGGCTCTGAGGGACCCCGTACTGCCGGAAGCCTGGGCATACCGGCAGGTTCGTGTGCACGTCGCGATCCAGCCGCGATCCAGCCGCGATCCAGCCGCGATCCAAGGCTGACGCGTTACGTGGCCGGAGATTGTCGCGGCTGTCAGCTGCTCAGCTGAGTTTTCTCAACGTCCCGGGTGTTCGTGCAGGCGCCAGTCGAGGCTCCACAACGACGATTCTGTCTGTGGATGACAACATCGTCATGCGTCCACAGGCCCTCTCCCACAGCGCCTTACTGCCAGCAGCGCGTGCCGTTGGCGCCCGCCGCGGCCGCTGGCGCCGCGCCCGTTGGCTCCGCGCCGCCGCGTGCTGGCGCCGCGCCTGTCGGAGCTCCCGGCAATCCGATCACTGGCTCTTCGTCCGGGCTGGCCGCGCGGCCCGAGGATCTCGATCGCTCGAACGACGGCAATCAGTAGCCGCTGAACAGCCCGCTGGCCCACGATCACGTCACCGGCCCCTAGTTTCCCTCGATCTCCCTGAAACACTCTGCGGCCGTCAGCCCTTGGCAGGCCGTGAACCAGTGTCCCGTGTGGCGCAAGTGCGCCAGCTCGAATCGGCCGAAGCCGGTCATTGTCATCCGCGCTGCGGACCAGGAAGTCATCCTCGAGCATCCTGCTGCGCGCCCGATACCGCGCGCAGAGATAGAACGCCTTCCCGCGCCACTCGGAGAAGACTTCGGTCGGGTAGTTGTCCAGCCCGGGAACTGCCTCGCGAAGCTCGAGTGACCGCGAGAACTTCTCCATGAGCCAGTCGTGCGCCCACCGATGAACCTGCCGTTGCAACTCTCGAGAACCCTGGCCAGCACCCATTCCCAACTGCGCGCGGAGGGGCGGGTGAACTGGCGCCGCGGGCGTGCCGACATCGCGTTCAGTTGTGACCTATACGTGACCTACCGACCGAAAACTGGTCGGGGCGCCGAGATTCGAACTCGGGACCCCCTGCGCCCAAGGCAGAGCTGGAGATCGGGCGAAATCCTGGCGTTTCTTTCGGGCCAGAAATCGCGCGATTGTTGAGCCTTGTGGCCGGATGTGGGCCGATGTGGCAAAACGTAGCTACAAATCCGCTACAGCGCCGCGAAACCGCTCCAAAACCTGGCATGGAGAGTGGGAGTCTTCAGGTCGATTCGGCACAGCCGCGTGGGCAGCCTTCCACCTGGTCGGTGATTGGCGGTAACGGAGATTCAATACGCCGACGACGAACTGAGCGTGGGCCCATCGAAGGCGAAACACTGAGCCAGGTTATTTGATGACGCCTGCGGCCTGAAAATCGCTGCGAGTCGCGCCGGCCGTCAGTCCAGCACGATACACGGCTCGAGCCGCCTCGATGTCGAACGGCGTCAGCCGATTGGGCAATGGAGCGGTCCCGAAACCCATCAGGGAAACTAAGGTCCCGTCGGACTGGCGGCCCAGCGGTTGCGCATTCACATGACAGAAACCGAGAACGATGTGACCAATTTCATGGGCAAATGGGACGCCCTCGCCAGTATTGGCCAGGACGCCATCTCGAAAGAGCGCACGCCCCGAATGGAATCTACCGGCGCGCCCTTGCACGAAGAACGGAGTGTAGCAAGCGAGGGCCGAGGCGCTGCAACAGCCAATGGGCGAGCACTCCGCGATCAGCGTGGGAGAAACCGCGTGACCGACCTCTGCGGAACCGACCGCCGGCACTGTGTCATCCGTGATCTCGACCACGGTCTGGATGGCGCCATCGGACGCCTCCGACACTTGGGCCAACGTCTGGCGCATGACCTCACGCCAGCGAGGATCGATCGCGGTTGAGATCTTGTTGACGACGGTCGTCCCTCTCGCAAACCCTGCCATGATCTCAGGATTGATGTCGAAGCCTTGGGCGCAGTTGTCATCGGCTTCAGGCGTTCGCAAGGGTCCCGCCCCCAGGAAGATCCCCTCGACATAGTCGCGCCAATCTGGAACGACGACCGGGGTCTCTACCGACGCGCCGCTGGTCCCCTCCGCATTTCGAGCTTTGACTCGAAGAAACGACTGGCCGATACGAGCGTCCTGCCACAGAAAGGACGGCGCGGTGACCGTGGTCGTCGCGACATCCGACGCGCCAGAGGCCGAGCCGATCTCAACCACATAGGCCGTGGCGCCGGCTGACGGGGTCCAGGTCATTTCGACGGTTCTCTGGACCATCGAGATCGCGCCGAGACGGACAGCACCAGGAGCGGGCAGCCCCACCGGTGGCGTCGGACTAGGTCCGGCGGATTTTCCCCCGCACGCCGCCAGGCCCGCTAACGCTGTCGCCCATCCCGCGAGTGCGAAGAGGGGCGCTGAGGTAAACATTTGGTGATTGGAAGGAGTGTACCTCAATCAGGCTCTGAATATGCATGACGCTCGTTTCCTGAGTCCTCGAACGGGAGAGCGTCGCGTTAGTCAGCGAGTGACGAATGCCCGAAGGGCGGAGTCAGGAGGCCGGATATGGATCTTACGATCGTAATGACGGCCGCTTCCTGCAACACTGCGAGATCTATACGTGCCGCGGTCGCGCCGACGGCTATGCGACTCCGCCGCAGCATTTACGCGGCCTCGCGATTCTGCGGTGATCGGGGCCGGCGTGCCGTGCAAAGCGGAATCATCTTGACTGTTGTGCACAGTGTGCACACACTTGAAGACATGAGCTCGGCCTACGTATCCGGTCGCGTGCCTGCGCGTTACGAGCGGTTGGTGACCAAACAGGCACGCGCAGCCCGGACCTCAAAGAGCGATCTCGTCGCGCGATACGTTATCGAAAAGTGTCTCGAGACCGAGTTTCCCGGGATCTCCTTTCGCGATTCGCTTTCCGGCCGCGAAGCGTACCTGACCGGCCATCGCGTCGCCGTGTGGGAAGTCCTCGCCGTACACGAGGAGACCAACTCGGTAGAGAAGACGGCGAGCCATTTCCGATGGCCACGCGTACTCGTCAAGCGCGCTCTGGCCTATGCCAAAGCCTTCCCCGACGAGATCATGAGAGCGCGTGGCAGCGAAACAGACACAGCATCGGTTGTTGGCTGACGAAAACACCTCTCATCGATTGGTATCGGCCTGCCGGCGGCTGGTTAGTGGGTTCCCAATTGTCCACATCGCACGGTGGCAGGATGGGGCATGGCTGGGCGTCGACGATGCAGCGCTGTTGATCGCTTGCGCTGACGCTGGGTTGGTGCTGGTCGCGTTCGATCGGGCGACGCTCCCTTGGCACGCAGGTCAGGTGGTCCGCGCGGGTGAGAATCACGGGGGCCTCATCCTGTTCCGCCGCAGCGTCCGCGCCACGGACTATGGCCACCAAGCGCGGCTGCTGACGGACTTCTGGGCTGCTGAAGGTCAGGCCTGGAATTGGATCGACCGAATCGTCTACCTACCGAAGTCGCCGTAAGCAATCACGCGACCAATTTTTGGTCGGGGCGCCGAGATTCGAACTCGGGACCCCCTGCGCCCAAGGCAGAGCCGATGATCGCGCGAAATCCTAGCATTTCTTTCGGGCCAGAAATCGCGCGATTGTAGGAGCTTGTGGGCGGTTGTGGGCCGATGAGGCAGAAAGTAGCTACAAATCCGCTACAAGCGTGGCAGACAATTCACATTCCGTTCGCAGGCTGAGAGACAGGGAGTCCACGAGCCTGCACCGTTGAAACGCGTTGTGGTCGCAGGGCATTCTCTAATCCTGGCGTTTTTCTTGGCCCCAACGCGTG